>NZ_BAFT02000056.1 GCF_000308475.2 Nocardia brasiliensis NBRC 14402
ACCGACCGTGACGGGTCTGCCGCCGCGCGACCCGAATTCGGGCGAACTGCCGAAGCGGCAGCCGGGCACCAACGGTGTACCGCAGCCGAGCATCAGCGGACTCGCCCAGCCGCCCGGCGGTCTGCCGCAGCGCCAGCGCGGCGAGAACGGCCTGCCGCAGCGCGAGAGCGCGTCGGGTGGGCTGCCGCAGCGCGAGCCGAATGCCGGTGGCCTGCCGCCCGTCAGGGGCCGAACGGACTGCCGCAGCGGGAAGGTTGCCCCGCGCGATCCGAATGCGGTGGGCTGCCACAGCGTTCGGCGGCTCCCTCGTCGGGTCTGCCGCAGCGCGAGGCGGCGCCAACGGCCTGCCCCAGCGCGAGCCGAGTTCCGGCTTGCCGCAGCGGGAGCCGGGCGCGGGCGGCCTGCCGCAGCGGGACAGTGCTTCCGGTGGCTTGCCACAGCGCGATCCGAGCGCGGGTGGCCTGCCACAGCGTGCGGCCGGGGCAAGCGGCTTGCCCCAGCGCGAGCCGAGCTCGGGCCTGCCGCAACGTGATCCGAGTGCGGGTGGGCTGCCGCAGCGCGAGAGCGCCGCCGGTGGCCTGCCGCAACGTGAGCCGAGCTCCGGTCTGCCGCAGCGCGATCCCAGCGCAGGTGGTCTGCCGCAGCGTGATTCGAGCTCCAGCGGCCTGCCGCAGCGTGATCCGAGCGGGGACGTTTTGCCGCAACGTGATTCGAATACCGGTGGACTGCCGTCGCGGCACGCGGCGGCGACGAGCCTGCCGCAGCGCGAGACGCCGACCGGACTGCCGCAACGGCAGCCGGGTTCGCAGGTGCCGCCGAATCTGCCCCAGCGCGAGCCGGGCGGGGACGGCCTGCCGCAACGCGAATCCTCGCCCGGCATCGGCCTTTCGCCGCGCAGCCGCGGGGTCGAGGAGCCCGCCGGCGACGCGGACGCGACCGGCGGCGATCCGGGTCGGCACAGCTACCGGGCCAACCCGGGCCGCACGGCGTCGTTCTTCCAGACCAGGCTGCAGCCCGCGGTCGACACCGGCGATTCGGTGATGGGCGGGACACCAATTTTCGCGGAAATGATGTCCGCGTGGCTGTCAGACCCCAATATGGATCGATCCCAAGTGGCCGCTTCCTTCGAATCACCGGGTGATGAAGGGTGGCAGGCGGCCAGGCGGGCGAGCGAGGCACAGGCAGAAACGAAGACGGCGGCCGGGTTGCCGCAACGCAATCCGGGCGGAAGGCTGGTCCCGGGCGCCGTCAACGGTGCGGTGGAACGGGCACCGAGCCGCGATCCAGAAACAATCAGGTCCAGCTTGAGTCGTCACCAGCAAGGCGTCCGGGATGGCCGCGCAATGAGAGCAATGAACCTAACCGGAGATAAAGGAGACCGATGAACCCCGATCTAGGTGGTACGAATCGTCAGCTGGATTGGCTGGTTTCGAACTTCGCCAACGAGGTTCCTGGCGTAGCCCATGCCGTCCTGGTCTCGGCTGACGGCCTACTGATGGCCGCGAGCGCTCAGCTGCCCGTCGACCGCGCCGAGCAGCTCTCGGCCGTCACCGCCGGACTGGCCAGCCTCTCGGTCGGCGTTTCGAACCTGTTCGAGGGCGGCACCGTGTTGCAGTCCGTCGTCGAGATGGAGCACGGCTACCTGCTACTCATGGCAGTCGGCGACGGCTCGTACCTTGCGGTGCTGACCAATACGTCTTGCGATATCGGTCAGGTCGGGTACGAAATGGCGCTGTTGGTCGAGCGTGTGGGCCAGACGGTTCAGGCCACGCCACGCGTCACGATGGGTTCCTGATGGTGGGATGGACATAGAAGATCACCGCGTGGGGAGCGCCGAGCCGAGTCTCGTCCGCCCATACTCGTTGACCGCCGGCCGAACGAGGCCCGCGGTCGAGTTGGCGTTGGAGGCGCTCGTCGCATCGCATCCGGTCGCCCTGGAGCGGCAGTTCGAACTGACCAACATCGAGACGTCAATCGTGGAGTTGTGCAGAGAATCGCCGTCCGTTGCCGAGGTAGCAGCCCGCTTGGGTATCCCCATCGGGGTGGCGCGTGTGCTGGTCGCCGACCTGATCGAGGCCGGGCATGTGCGCGTTTCGGCAACTTTGAAAGACGATTCCAGCGACGATGAACGTCGCGAGCTGATCGAAAGGGTTCTCAGTGGACTCCGGCGTATTTGATTCGACGGCGCAGGTCGACACCCGTACCAGCAAGCCGACGTCGGCGAAGATCGTGGTCGCGGGTGGCTTCGGTGTCGGGAAGACCACGATGGTCGGTGCTGTCTCGGAGATCGTTCCGCTGCGCACCGAGGCATTGGTGACCAATGCCAGTACTGGAATCGACAACCTGACCGGCATTCCGATGAAGTCGACCACCACCGTGGCGATGGACTTCGGCCGGATCAGCCTCGCCGACGATCTGGTGCTGTACCTCTTCGGTACGCCGGGCCAGTACCGATTCTGGTTCATGTGGGACGACCTGATCCGCGGCGCCATCGGCGCCGTGGTGCTGGTCGATACCCGCAGGCTCGAGGACAGCTTCGCGGCCGTCGACTACTTCGAAGCGCGCGGCCTACCTTTCCTGGTGGCGCTCAACGAATTCGACGACGCGCCGCGTTACCCGATCGAGGACATCCGGCAGGCCCTCGCGGTGCCTGCCGATGTGCCGATCCTGTCCATCGACGCCCGGCGGCGCGAGCCGGCCAAGCAGGCCTTGGTCGCGCTCACCGAATACGCCCTGCGCAAGGTGATGCAGGGCTACTGAGCACTCGCGCGGCGTCGCCTCGGCACCGGTGCCGACTGGTTAGTCTCATCCGGTGAGGATTTCGGCGCGCGAGCTGCTCGGACAATTGCTCGACCCCGCCTCGTTCGTCAGCTGGGATCGGCCACCCGTCACGGTGGCCGCCACCCCGCGGTACCGCGAGGACATGCAACAGGCAGCGGTCGCCGCGGGCACCGATGAATCGGTGCTCACCGGCGCGGGCATGTTGCGCGGCCGTCGGGTGGCCGTAATCGCCTGCGAATTCGGTTTTCTCGCCGGTTCGATCGGCGTCGCCGCGGCGGAACGGATCGTCTCCGCCGTCGAGCGCGCTACCGAACTCGGGCTGCCGCTCATCGCCTCACCGACCTCCGGTGGCACCCGCATGCAGGAGGGCACCGTCGCCTTCGTGCAGATGGTGAAGATCGCGGGCGCGGTCGCCGCGCACAAATCGGCGGGCCACCCCTATCTGGTCTATCTGCGTGACCCCACCATGGGTGGCGTCTTCGCCTCGTGGGGTTCGTTGGGGCACATGACTTTTGCCGAGCCCGGCGCGATGATCGGGTTCCTCGGGCCGCGGGTGTATCAGGCCCTGTACGGGCAGCCGTTTCCGGAAGGCGTGCAGA
Organism: Nocardia brasiliensis NBRC 14402; assembly: GCF_000308475.2. Lineage (GTDB taxonomy): Bacteria > Actinomycetota > Actinomycetes > Mycobacteriales > Mycobacteriaceae > Nocardia > Nocardia brasiliensis. The sequence goes on from NZ_BAFT02000056.1 coordinate 3,381, forward strand.
CCGCCGAAAACCTCTATCGCCGAGGCGTTATCGACGGGGCGGTGACCGTCACCGTCTTCCGGCGTATCGCGCACCGCGCGCTGAGTGTGTTCAGCGGGGTGGTAGCGCCGGAAAGCGTTGTGGCGAACGTCATCCCGTCACGAACTCGGAGTGACGCGCTGAATTCCGCTGAGGCAGAACGGCAACAAGTCACAGCGCCTGACTCTGTCGCTGGCCCGGCAGCGCCCGGGCAAGGCTCCGGCGCGGGGACCGATCCTGCTGCGGCATCGAGTCCGGTTGGGGCAGCGGCGCTCTCGGCCTGGGAGTCGGTGCTGATCTCGCGCCGCCCGGACCGGCCGGGCATTCGTGATCTGCTGCGGCAGGTGACGCAGCGGGTTCCGTTGAGCGGCACCGGGCAGGGCGAGTCGGACCGGACGGTCGTGCACGCGCTGGCCCGGTTTCGCGGTCAGCCGTGCGTGGTGTTCGGGCACGACCGGACCGGGCAGCTCGGCGAATATGCCATGGGGCCGGCCGCCCTGCGCGAAGCGCGCCGGGCCATGGCGCTTGCCGAAGAGTTGCGGTTGCCGCTCGTGCTGGTCATCGACACGGTCGGCGCCGCGATGTCGAAGGAGGCGGAGGAGCGCGGTTTGGCGCCCGAGATCGCGCGCTGCCTGGCCGATCTCGTGACGTTGGACACACCGACGGTCTCGGTCCTGCTCGGCCAGGGCACCGGCGGCGGCGCGCTCGCGCTGCTCCCGGCCGACCGCGTCCTGGCCGCCACCCACGGGTGGCTGGCCCCGCTGCCGCCCGAGGGCGCCAGCGCCATCGTCTACCGCGATACCGGGCACGCCGCGGAACTCGCTCGCGCCCAACGCATTCGCGCCGCCGACCTGCATGCCGACGGCGTGGTCGACCGCATCGTCCCGGAATTCCCCGACGCCGCCGACGAACCGGTGGACTTCGCCCGCCGCATGGTCGCCGCCATCGCCACCGAACTGGCCCACCTGCGCACCCGCCCACCCGCCGAACTCCGTGCCACCCGCCACCACCGCTACCGCCGCCTCGGCCTCCCGCAGTGAACTCGGGGCGGCCCTAGCTCCGTTTGCTTATCGTGGGGCAACGTCCAGGTAGGGCGGTGCGACATCCATCAGTGTTCGGTGCCGGTGGGTGGATCGAAAACCCGGACACCGCGTCCGACGAAGTCCTTTACGTTCTGCGTCACCAATACGGCATCATGCGACAAGGCGATAGCCGCGATCTGGGCGTCGGTCACCTCACCCGCACTGGGTTTCGGCCGCTTCGCCATCAAATAGGCGTAACAGAACGCCGCGGAGTAGTCGTAGTTGAGGATGCGATCGGCCTGCATGAGCGGCGCGAATACGGCGTCGGAAGCCGCCATCAGCGCGTCGCGTTTGCGTCCTGCCGCCATCGGATAGACGCCCTTGGCCACTTCCATAACGGTAATGGATGTCGTGTAAAAGCCTGGGAGCGTGGCCAGCCACGCCGCGACGACCGGGTTCTTTTCGGGAACCATCGCCGCTGCGATCACATTCGTATCGAGGATCAGCACTACTCCGCCGGATCTTTAGAATCTTCGTGTCGCGCACCGATTTCTGGCACTTCCCCGTCCAGTGCTTCCCGCAGCTGTGCTAGGCGTCCCAGCAGGGCCGCACCCGAGAGTGGGTTGACCACGGGAGCCTGGTTGGTGTCTTCATCGGCGGCGTGGGTGAGAATCGCCCGCACCTCCGCCTCCATGGACCGTCCGTTGCTGCTGGCCCGCTGCTGAATGGCGGCTTTGATCGCTGGGTCCAGATTGCGCACATTGAGATTGTCGTGGTCGACTTACGAACTGTTCTGGCAGCCTTCGCCTTGGCCTTAGGGGTCTTGGGTCGTCGCCATGCACCCAATGATGGCGTGACGCCCTCGATCTGCCCTCAACATTTTCGTCGACACGGTGCCGCGGACCGCGATGCGGTCGTCATCCCTGGGCTCGGATCAGTCGGCGGAGCTCTGTCGCGGGGGTCACTGTTCGCCGCGATGAACCCGCAGGTGGGGCAGCAAACATGGAGACAACACGCCAGGGGGCAGCGTTGACGGCTCGCCGCCGCACTTCTACCGTCGCAGGGTGACCTTCAGAAGCGAGACTTCCGCCGTTCCCTCGATCGTCCTCAACGACGGGAATGTGATTCCGCAGCTCGGCTTCGGCGTCTTTTTGGTGCCTGACGACGAGGTTTCGCAGGCCGTCACCGCCGCGCTCGAGGCCGGCTACCGCAGCATCGACACCGCGGCGGTCTACGGCAACGAAGCGGGCACCGGCCGCGCGATCCGCGAGTTCGGCCTGCCGCGTGACGAGATCTACGTCACGAGCAAGGTGTGGAACGCCGATCAGGGTTTCGACGCCACGCTGCGCGCGTTCGACGCCAGCCTGGAGCGGCTCGGCCTGGAGTACCTCGACCTGTATCTCATCCACTGGCCGGTCCCTGCCGCCGATCGTTACGTGGACACCTTCCGCGCCCTGCAGGCACTGAAGACGCAGGGCCGGGTGCGCTCGATCGGCGTCTCGAATTTCACCCAGGCACACCTGGAGCGACTCATCGCCGAAACCGGTGAGATCCCCGCCGTGAACCAGATCGAATTACATCCCCGGATGGCGCAGCGCGAGCTGCGTGCGTTCCACGCCGCCAACGCCATCGCCACCGAGGCGTGGGGTCCGCTCGGCCAGGGCACCCTGCTCGACGATCAGACCATCGCCTCGATCGCCGGCGCGGTCGGCCGCACGCCGGCCCAGGTGATCATCCGCTGGCATCTGCAGCTCGGCAACATCGTCATCCCGAAGTCGGTCACGCCCGCCCGTATCGCGGAGAACTTCGACGTCTTCAACTTCGAACTGTCTCGCGACCAGGTGGACGCCATCAACGCGCTCAACACCGACAGCCGGGTGGGCGAGAATCCAGACACCTTCGCCGCCGGTCTCGACAGCTGAGCACTGCGCGCACAGTCGATGGGCGGCAACGGGATTCGAGGCCGCGGCCGGCCCGTACCGGAGGTCACCCAGTGCGTGCTCCGATGCGAATCGAACGACTGATCAGTCCGATTCGCGCCCGATGCCCAGGTAGCGAGTGAGTTCGGCGGCGGCGGCGCGTCCGGCACGGTTGGCGCCGATGGTGCTGGCGGACGGGCCGTAGCCGATCAGATGGATGCGCGGGTCCTTCGCGACCTGGGTGGCGAGTCGCCCGGTCATGGTGATGCCGCCGCCGGGACCGCGCAGGCGCAGCGGCGCCAGATGATCCAGGGCGCTGCGGAATCCGGTCGCCCAGAGGATCACCTCCGCTCGCTGGAAGGTCCCGTCGGCCCAGCGCACCCCGTCCGGCTCGATGTGATCGAACATCGGCAGGCGATGCAGCGCACCCCGGGCCTGGGCCGCGCGCAACCGGTCGTCGAGGCGCAGCCCGGTGACCGAGACCACCGAGCCGGGCGGCAGCCCGCGGCGCACCCGGTCCTCCACCTTCGCCACCGCCGCGCGACCGTCCTCGGGGCCGAACGAGTCCTCGCGGAAGATCGGTTCCGTGCGCGTCACCCAGGTGGTCGAGGTGACCTGGGAGATCTCGTCGAGCAACTGCACTGCCGAGATGCCGCCGCCGACCACGACCACGTGCTTGCCCGCGAACTCCGCGGCGGTGCGGTAGTCGTGGGTGTGCAGCTGGCGGCCGGTGAAGGTCTCCGCCCCGCGATAGCGCGGAATGAACGGATGCTCCCAGGTGCCGGTGCCGTTGATCAGTCCGCGCACCCGGATGGTGCCGGCCGTGCCGGTTTCGGCGTTGAGCACCGGCCCGTGCTCGGCGGGGCTGCCGTCCGCCGCGCGGTCGCACACGACAGTTACCGAGACCTGCCGGCGCACACGCAGATCGAAGCGCTTCTCGTAGAGTTCGTAATAGTGCGGCACCGCGGTCGCCGCGGGCGCCGATTCGGAGCCGGGCGGCAACGTCTCGGCGAACGACATGCCCGGGAGGTCATGCACCCGGTTGACGGTGGTCAGGGTCAGCGAGGGCCAGCGGAATTGCCAAGCCCCACCGGGTCCCGGCGCATGGTCGACGATGAGAAAGTCCTGCTCGGGGCGTAGCCCGAGGCGCTGGAGGTGATAACCGGCCGACAGTCCCGCCTGACCAGCGCCGATCACCAGGATGTCGAAGTCTGTCGGCACAGCCGATGATCGTATCGGCTTCAACGAAGTGTGCCGTCCGCTGTGGCAAAGTGAATGTAACCAGACGGATCGCTCAGTTGGGGAGGTCGCATGCTCGGAGTTAGCCGAGACGGTGACGTAGTGACCATCGAACTTCAGCGCGAGGAGCGGCGCAACGCGCTGAACCTCGAACTCATCACGCTGCTGCGCGAAGCCGTCCTCGCCGCCGTCGCCGACGACGCCCGGGTGCTCGTGCTGACCGGGCGCGGTCCCATCTTCAGCGCGGGCGCGGATCTGTCCGGGGTCTACTCGCAGGAGTTCCTCGGCGGCCTGATGGACATGCTGCACACCATCGAGTCGGTGCCGATCCCGGTGATCTCGGCGATCAACGGCGGCGCGCTCGGCGCGGGCGTGCAGCTGGCGCTGGCCTCGGATCTGCGGGTGATCGAGCCGGACGCCTACATCGCGATCCCCGCGGCCAAGCTCGGCATCTCGGTGGACCGCTGGACCATGACGAGGCTGGTCTCGCTGATCGGCGGCGGTCCCGCCCGGACCATCCTGCTCGGCGCGGACTCGGTGACCGCGGCCGACGCCTACACCTTCGGCTTCGCGAACCGGCTCGGCTCGCTCGCCGACGCCCAGTCCTGGGCCAAGCAGATCGCCGCGCTGGCGCCGCTGTCGCTGCGGCACATGAAGCTGGTGCTCAACGACGACGGCACCAGGGCGCCGGACACCGCGCAGCAGCGCGCCGCCCTGGAGGCGGCGTGGAGCAGCGCCGACGCCCAGGAGGGGCGCCTGGCCAGGCAAGAGAAACGTGCCGCGAAATTTGTGGGGCGATGATGAGCATTCGCAGCATTGTCGGTTGGGCGGCCGGGGCGCTCGGTCTCACCTGGGTGGTGCGCGCGGCGTGGGGCATACCCTCTGCGATGGGCGCCTCGATCTCGGCTATCCAGCCGTACGCGACGGGCGCGACCACCTACCGCGACCGCCAGTTCCACAACACCGAGCCGAGTAGTCAGATCGCGGCGGGATCGGCGCCGTCCCTGCTGGTTTCGGCGCTCACCAAGCGCAACGTGGGCCGCCCGACCGGCGTGATCCCGTTGCAGACACCGCAGTTGCCCGCGGCGGCCGCCGAGCTGGCCGTCACCTGGTACGGGCACGCCACCGCGCTGATCGAGGTGGACGGATACCGGGTGCTCACCGATCCGGTGTGGAGCGAACGGGTTTCGCCGTCCGCGCTGGTCGGGCCGACCCGGATGCACCCGGTGCCGACGCAGCTGTCCGCGCTGCCCGCGGTGGACGCGGTGATCATCTCGCACGATCACTACGACCATTTGGACAAGGACACCGTCCGCGAACTCGTACTGCGCCAGACCGCACCGTTCCTGGTGCCGATCGGCATCGGCGCGCATCTGCGGCACTGGGGCGTGCCCGAGCATCGGATCATCGAATTGGATTGGGGCGGTTCGGTTTCGATGTCCGCGCTGGGCCGGGCGCACGCGGACGCGGAGCTGACCATCACCTGCACCGAAGCGCGGCACTTCTCCGGGCGCGGCCTGGTGCGCAACACCACGCTGTGGGCGTCGTGGTCGATCGTCGGCCCGACCCGGCGGGCGTACTTCGGCGGCGACACCGGCTACACCAAGGCGTTCGCCGATGCCGGCGCCGCGCTCGGCCCGTTCGATCTGACGCTGCTGCCGATCGGCGCCTACGACGAACGGTGGCGTGACGTGCACATGAATCCGGAGGAGGCGGTGCGCGCGCACGCCGATCTGTGCGTCGGCAACGCGGGTTACGGCCTGCTGGTGCCGATCCACTGGGCTACCTTCAATCTCGCCTTCCACGGCTGGTCCGAGCCGGTGCGCCGGATGGTCGCCGCGGCGGAGCGGGCCGGCACCACGATCGCCGTTCCGATGCCGGGTCAGCGGGTCGATCCCGATGGGGCGCCCGCACGGGACTCGTGGTGGGAAGATGTGGGGTGAACACTCGTGCTAGTGGGCTACGGAAAGGATCGAACGCTATGAGCTTCGCCGATACTCTGAAGGGCCTGGTCGGCAAGGGCAAGGACGCGGCAGCCAAGAACGCCGACAAGATCAACGATGCGATCGACAAGGGCGGTGACTTCATCGACCAGAAGACGCAGGGCAAGTACTCGGACAAGATCGCGAAGGGCAAGGAGGCCGCCAAGAAGGCGGTCCCGCCGGAACAGCCGGGTGCCCCCGAGCAGCCGGGTCCGCAGGGCTGATGAGCGGCGGGGATCCGGTTTCTGTCGGTCCCCGCCGCTAAAATCGTTGTCATGGCCGCCCGCCGGAATTTCGGGGGTATCGAGGTTGAGCTGAGCAACCTCGACAAAGTGCTGTATCCAGCCACCGGCACCACCAAAGGCGAAGTCATCGCCTACTATTCGGCGATCGCGCCCGCCATGCTGCCGCATATCGCCGGTCGAGCGGTCACCAGGAAGCGCTGGCCCAACGGCGTCGACGAACCCTCCTTCTTCGAGAAGAACCTCCCGTCGCACGCGCCGTCCTGGATCGAGCGACGCACCGTCCGGCACTCCGATCGCACGGTCACCTATCCGCTGATCGAATCCGAGGCCGGGATGGCCTGGCTCGGCCAGCAGGCGGCCCTGGAAGTCCATGTGCCGCAATGGCGTTTCGACGGAGACGAGCGGGGGCCGGCCACCCGGCTGGTGTTCGACCTGGATCCCGGGCCCGGCGCCGGGCTGGCCGAATGCGCGAAGGTCGCGCTTGCGGTGCGCGAGATGGTCGAGGGCATCGGCCTGCGCGCGTTCCCGGTGACCAGCGGCAGCAAGGGAATTCATCTCTATGTCCCGCTGGATCGGGCGGTGCGCGGCAGCGGCGCGTCGACGGTGGCCAAGCAGGTCGCGACCAATCTGGAGAAGCTGCATCCCGATCTGGTGACGGCCACCATGTCGAAATCCGTCCGCGGCGGCAAGGTATTCCTCGACTGGAGCCAGAACAATCCGTCCAAGACCACCATCGCGCCCTATTCGCTGCGCGGGCGCGAGCAGCCGAACGCGGCGGCGCCGCGCAGCTGGCGGGAATTGGAGAGCCGGAAGAAGCTGCGGCACCTGCGTTTCGACGAAGTCCTCGCGCGCTGGCAGTCCGACGGCGATCTGCTCGCCGAGCTGGATCCGGCGCTGCCGCAACGTAATACCGCCTCGGCGGAGTCGGGCCCCGACGCTTTGGCGAAGTACCGGTCGATGCGCGATCCGGCGCGCACGCCCGAACCCGTGCCCGCCGACCGGCCGGTGCCGGGCGAGGACAGCCGCTTCGTCGTGCAGGAACACCATGCCCGCCGGCTGCATTGGGACGTGCGGCTGGAGCGGGGCGGCGTGCTGGTGTGCTGGGCCGTGCCGAAGGGACCGCCCACCTCCTCGAAGCAGAACCGCCTCGCCGTGCACACCGAGGATCACCCGCTGGAGTACCTGGACTTCCACGGCACGATCCCGAAGGGGCAGTACGGCGGCGGCGATATGACGATCTGGGACTCGGGCACCTACGTCACCGAGAAATGGCGGGACGACGAGGTGATCGTCCGATTCCACGGCGAACGTCTCAACGGGCGCTATGCGCTGATCCAGACCAACGGCAACCAGTGGCTGATGCACCTGATGCGGGAGCAGCACGGCGACGCGGCCGAGCCCGAGACCAACGGTGCGGACACGGCCTCGACGGGGCGGATCATCAGGGTGTCCAGCGGTCCGTCGCCGTTCCCGCGGGGACTCGCGCCGATGCTCGCGACCCCCGGCGACGTCGCGGACCTGCACACCGACGAGTGGTGCTTCGAGACGAAGTGGGACGGCTTCCGGCTGATCGCGGAGATCAGCTCCGGCACAATGACTTTGCGGAGCCGCAAAGGCAACGTGGTGACCGCGCGGTACCCGGGGATCGGGCCGCTGGCCGACGAACTGGCCGGGCACGAGGTGGTGCTCGACGGTGAGGCGGTGGTGTTCGACGACCACGGCGTCGCCAATCTCGGCCTGTTGCAGGCGGATGCGGCGCGGGCCGTGTTCGTGGCCTTCGACGTGTTGTACCTGGACGGCACTTCGCTTGTCCGGAAACGGTATTCGGACCGGCGCCGGGTGCTGGAGGCGCTGGCCGGCACCGCGCCGTCACTGCGGGTGCCGCCGCGACTGGACGGCGAGGGCGCGGACGCGGTGCGCTACAGCCAGGACCACGGCATGGAAGGCGTGATCGCCAAACGCCGGGATTCGGTCTATCTGCCCGGTAAGCGCGGGCACTCCTGGGTGAAGCAACGCAACTGGCGAACCCAGGACGTGGTGGTCGGCGGCTGGCGGCGCAGCGAGGCACGCGAGTTCAAGTCGCTGCTCGTCGGCATTCCGTACGAGGGCAGGCTGATCTACGTCGGCCGGGTCGGCACCGGCTTCAACGATGCCGACATGCAGGAGCTGGCGGGGCGGTTGGCGAAGCTGGAACGCAAGACGAATCCGTTCGACAACGACCTGACCGCCGAGGAGCGCAAGGAAGCGGTGTGGGTGACCCCGAAACTGCGCGGCTCGGTGCGGTTCATGAACTGGACCGAGACGGGCCGGTTGTGGCACCCGGCCTGGCTCGGTGCGCAGGACTGACGGTGTGACCGTTTTCGCGCTCGTCGTGCCGTTGCGGTGGGTGTTCGCCTCGGTAGGGTGAGTCCGCGGTTGAACTCAGCGCGAGAACGAGGAGTGCACAGTGGACTTCAAGAACCTGGCGGGCAAGGCGCTCGACCTGGCCCAGCAGAACGCCGACAAGGTGGAGACCGTCATCGAGAAGGCGGGCGATATCGTCGACCAGAAGACCGGCGGCAAGTTCGCGGGCCAGGTGGACTCCGCGCAGGAGGCGGCGAAGAAGGCCCTGCGCAAGGAGGGCTGAAACCGGCTTCGGGGCGTCCAGTTCGTTCCGTTTGATTCGGTGCCGATCCCGTTGAGGTGAAGCATCTTTCGACGGCGGACACGCGCGGCGGCGGCTCTGACCAAGGATGCCCGTTGCCCGGTGCCGCGTCCGGCCAGTACCGTGGACAACCCGGGGCTCGAGTAAATCGGCGCAGGTCACGGCCGGTGCACGGATGCGCCCGGGCGAACTCGGGGAGGCCCTGTGCGCGACCACCATGCTGCCGCCGAGCGCGGCGTGTCCGGCCTATCGCGGCTAGCCGGCCGAATGTGTCGGCCCGGCAACGAATTAGGGGTTTCGGCGAAACATCCGGCGAGTACCGGCCGGGGCGAGCACGGGCAAGGTAGGTTGCCTGCCATGGCGACTCCGAGCGGAATCGGTAGTGGGGCAACGTTCGTCGGCGCGGCAACATCCACCGGGTCCCGGAGATCGGCCCTGCTCAGATTCGGATTATCGGTGGCCGCCGCCGCGCTGCTGACCGCGACGCCGCTCAGCCCCTCAGGGACGGCGCACGCCCAGATTCCGCCCCCGGATGCCGACCCCTTCTACGCGGCGCCCGCCGACCTCGCCGCCTATGCCGAGGGCGCGATCGTGGATTCGCGCCAGATCGCGTTGTTCGGTCTGCCACTACCGGTTTCGACCTGGCAGGTGAAGTACCGCAGCACCGACGCGGGCGGCGCCGCGATCGCGGACGTCGCCACCGTCATGGTGCCGATGCTGCCCTGGTTCGGGCCGGGACCGCGGCCGCTGCTGTCGTATCAGATCGCCGAGGACAGCCTCGGCACCCGGTGTGCGCCGTCCTACGCGTTGCGCGGCGGCGGTGATCTCGGCGGCGCGCAGGCGCTGATCGACACTCCGTTCATGGCCGACGCGCTGCGCCGCGGCTGGGCGGTGGTGACCAGTGATCACGAGGGCCCGCAGGCACGGTTCCTGGACGGGGTCAATGCGGGGCACGGTGTGCTGGACGGAATCCGTGCCGCGCGCGCGTTGCCCGCGGCCGGTCTCGGGCCGCAGACGCCGATCACCGCATGGGGCTATTCGGGTGGGGCGTTCGCGACGCTGTGGGCCGCGCAGATGCAGCCGCAGTACGCGCCGGACATCCGGTTCGCGGGCATCGCCGCGGGTGGCCTGCCCTCGAACTGGCCCGCCATCGCGAAACATGTGGACGGTACCGGCCAGGCGGGCTTGGCCATGCTCATCCTGCTCGCGGCGATCAAGGACCAGCCGAACGCCGGTGTCGCCGAGCTGCTCAACGATCGCGGTCGCGCGATGCTGGCCGCCGACGGGAACGCGTGTGGTCCCGATCTGGTGCTGAAGTACATGGGTGCGCGCGTCGACGATTACGCCGCGGTCCCGGACCTGCTGTCCCACCCCGGTTTTCGGGCCGCCACCGCGGGCCAGGAGCTGGGCGAACCGGCCCCGGCGGTGCCGCTGTACCTGTACCACAGCACCACCGACGACGTGATCCCCCCAGCCGGCTTCACCGATCTGGTGGGCCGCTACTGCGCACAGGGTGCCGACATCACGTATCTGAATTCGCCGCTCCCAGGCCACAATCCCGCCGCCGCGGGCGAAGCGCTCGGCGCGATGGCCTATCTCGCCGACCGGGTGGCCGGTAGCCCCGTGCCGCAGGGTTGCCACCCGCGCTAGCCGGCTGCCGCGCGCCTTTTCGCGTGCCGCGCACGGGCTCGCCGGGCAACGCGCCGCTGCTGGAATGAAAGGTGCGCGTCATCCTGCCACCGCGCTGAAAGCGGCTGCCGCACAAAACGACACGGCGCACACCGGCCGAGCGGGCCGGTGTGCGCCGTGTCGGGTGCGCGTCAGTTCTTGGGGCTACCGTCGTTCATCCACTTGGTGGTGCCCGGCGGGGCAGTGAGGGTGCCGATCAGGTCGATACCCGCGACGATCAGGGTAGGACCACCGGCAACGATGGTGCCGATGATGCCACCGACCGCGGCGCCCGCCAGAACGCTGGCGATCACCGTCGGACCCCCGAGGATGCCGGTCAGGCCGACCAGCGCGCCGATGGCGGTGCCGATGAAACCACCGACCGCGGTCGCGATGCCGAATTGCGAGAGAAATGCATCCTGGGCCCGCTGATTCTCATACGGCGACGCGATTTCCGTCGCGGGCACCGGACGCGCTTTCGCCGCGTCCTTGACCACGGTTAGCTCCAGGGTCCGGCCCGCATCGCTCACCGCGTGCGGTAGCGGGTATTCCAGGCCGTCCTGCCGGAAGGCCAGCGGCATGGTCACGACGGTGTTTCCGGCCTCGTCCTTCACCGCGACCGCATCGCCCGCGACCTCGAACGAGCCGCCGGTGAGCGTGGTGATGATCTTGTCGCCCACCAGGTTCGACGCATAGCCGATGTCGTTGGCCGCCGGGGCGGCCGGCGCTGCGTACGAGGTGCCCGCGCCGACGGCGACCGCCGCGACGAGAGGAATGGCAGCCGCGGTGATCTTGCGGAGAATCATTCGGGTGTTCCCATCTTCATCAGGTTTCAAGCATTGGAGAACGCTGCGCACGCCGAATTTCCTTCCCCCACTGCGGTGCGCAGACACCATGTGATTCAAACAACAGCTACTCCGCAGATAACTGTACCGCCCCGAAGGCGTTCGGCCCCAAAAATAGGGGGTATTCTTCCGGTTTAAAATACGTGGATTATGTTATAGCCGTTGGCTATTCGATTCCGGCTCAGTGCAACACATTGACCGCACGGGCGATGACCAGGGCCGCGAGCACTAGCGAGATCCCCGATTGCGCCATCATCATCGCCTTCGCCCACCGCGTCATCGGCATCACGTCCGTCGGGCTGAAGGCCGTGGCGTTCGTGAAGGACAGATACAGGTAGTCCATGAACTGGGGCTCCCATTCCGGGTCTGCCAGTTCGGGGTTCTGCATCTGGACAAACAAGAAGTCCGGCAACGGTTTTCGAGCGTTTGCCCGGGCACCCGGCCCGCCCCGGTCGAACTCCCAGTAGCCGAGTCCGAACACCACCACATTGGTCAGCCAGATCGCCGCGCCGGAGCCCAGCAACCGGGCCGGGTCGTCGCTGAGCGTCCCATCGATCAATCCCATGACCAGGTGATAGGCCGAATATGCGGTGGCCAGCGCGAGCAGTCCGACCAATATCAGCCCGCCCCACCGCAACCAGTTCTCTTCCCGGTCGCGGCGCAGCGGATCGGCCACCGCCAGCACGACCACGAGCAAACCCTCCAGCGTCGGCAGCAACCATCCAGGCGCCGGCAGAAACCGGTCCGGCAACGCGAGCTGCAACCCGATCATGGCGAGCACGGCCACCGACATCCCGGCCCGGGACTCCCGGGTGGTCCGTCGCTGCCAAGCCGGTATCGCGTCATTGCTCATTCGGGTCAGTATCACCCGTCGGCAGACTGCCTTCCGGGAGGCGAGGCGGGCCCGGCTAGAGCAGCGCGAGACCGAGGGCGAACGCGCCGCCGCACACGGCGAACACGATGGCCAGTGCGATGGCGTCGCGTCGTCCCGGCGAGCTGGGATGGGCGGCGAGCTCGCCGGTGCCGCCGCGCGCGGAGATCGCTTCGCCGAGTTCACCCGCACGGCGGGTGGCGACGGCCATGGCGGCGGTGAGGATATCGATCAGCACGTTCTCGGTGGCCAGATAGAGCGCGCCGTCTTTGGGCCGGAGTTTGCGCGCGGCGCGCAGCACCCGGATCTCGTCCATCAGCAACGGCAGACCACGCAGGGTGAGCGCGACGACCACCGCCCATTCGTCGACGGGCACCCGCAGTTTGCGCAGCGGCGCGCCGAGTTTGGCCAGCGCGGGCGCGATATCGCTCATCGGCGTCGTCCAGGCGACGAGGAAGGACGCGGCCACCATGATCAGGCCGAAGATCGTCACCTGGGCGTAGCGCAGCAGGGCCTGACCGCCGACCGGCAGGTTGACCAGCGCCCCGGCGACGAGCAGCGCCCAGAACCACCAGGGCAGCCGCGGCAGGGTGCCGAGCGGCAGCCGGGCGACCACGCCGATGAAGATCAGGAAGGCGATCAGGATGCCGAGCACCGGCCAGGTCGGCAGGACCATCAGCAGCAGGCTGATCAGGAAGGTCGCGATCATCTTGGTGCCTGCCCAGAGCCGGTGCACCGGGCTCTCCACGGGTACCTGACGAAACAATACGAGGCTCATCCGCACACCCCGGCACGCGTCGTGGCGTAGTCCATCATCGACCTCCGTGCTCGAGGCCCCACGCCGCGTCGCCCGGTCGCGACGCCGGCCCGGCCGGGTGCGGATCAGGGTGGGGCGCGAGGTTTTTCGGTACCGGTGCGACGTCCGTCGCCGATTCGGTGGCGAGCAGGCGCCCGGACCGCAGGTGCACCGTGCGGTCGCACACCGCGGACATGTCCTCGACATCGTGCGAGATGACGATCAGGGTCAAACCCGAATCGCGCAGCCGCGCAAGAAGTTCCACGATATCGGCGCGACCTTCGGGGTCGAGCCCGGCGAGCGGCTCGTCCAGCACCACCACCTGCGGGTGGCTGGCCACGATGGCCGCGAGCACCACCCGCTTGGCCTGGCCGCCGCTGAGCTCCTCGATCGAGCGGGCGGCCAGCGAGCGATCGAGGCCGACGGCGTCCAGCGCCCGCCCGACCGCGCCCGAGCCGGTGGCCCGCCCGCCCCAGTCCGCGATCTCCGCGCCGACCGTCTGCTTCTGCAATTGCAGCCGGGAATGCTGGAAGGCCAGTTCCACCCGGCCGATCTGCTTGGTGATCGACTTGCCGCCGAGTTCGCAACGGCCGGAACTGGGTTCGATCAATCCGGCCATGATCCACGCGAGGGTGGACTTGCCCGACCCGTTGCCGCCGACCACCAGCAGGGCCTCGCCGCGGCGCACGGTGAGGTCGACGGAGTCGAGCGCCGCCGCTTCCCACGGCGTGCCGCGGTTGTAAGTGTGTCGTACGCCGCGTAATTCGAGCAGGGTCTCGCCCATCGGCCGGCGCCGGTCGGCGCGGGCCGGCCGGGGCCAGGCGGGCAGGCTGTCCACCGCGCGCCCGTCCGCGAGATGCACCACCCGGTCGGCCGCGTCGGCGTCGGCCTCGTGGTGGGTCACCAGCACCACGGCCATGCCGTGTCGTTTGGGCAGTGCGGCAAGTAGTTCGACGAGCTCGCGGCGCCCGTCGGGATCGATCATCGAGGTGGCCTCGTCGGCGATGAGCAGCGCGGGTCGGCGGGCCAGTGCCGCGGCGACGGCGAGTCGCTGCTGCTGCCCGCCGGACAACGTCGCCGTCTCCTTCGCGCCCATGCCCGCCAAGCCGACCTCGCCGAGCAGCGCCTCGACGTCGACCTCGGCCGCGAGTTCCGGTGGCAGGCCCCACACCACGTCGTCGGCGACGAGCACGCCGAGGGTCTGGCTTTCCGGTCGCTGCATGACCAGCGCGGTGCCGCCGGGATGCCCGAGGCCCGCCGAGCCCGGCCGCCGCACGGTGCCCGCCGTCGGTGGCAGGCCCGCGAGCAGCCGGGTCAGCGTCGATTTGCCGGAGCCGTTGTGCCCGACCACCGCGACGAACTCGCCGACGTCCACGGTCAGGTCGATATCGCGCAGCGCCGCGCGTTGCGCCTCCGGATAGTGGAATCCGGCGCCCTGCAAGGTCACCGGCAGCGGTCCGATCGGCCGGTCGTCCGGTGGTGCGTCGAGCCGGTCGTGGCCGGGCAGCCAGGCCAGCCGGTCCAGCACCGAGCCGAGCACGAACCAGGAGAACAGCGTCGTGGTCACGATGCCGAGCGCGGCGCCGCCGCCGACCCACAGCCACCACCAGCGCAGCACCGAATCGGTGATATCCGCGGCGGCGCGGCCGAGCGGTTCCAGTTGCGGTTGGCGCGCCGCGAGATCCTGGATGCCGCGCGAGGCGTTGCGGATGTTGTCGAACACCAGGTTGCGCGTCGCGGTGACCAGCTGCAGGAAGCCGACCGAGAACGCGCCCCAGAGCAGCCCGGCCAGCACCGAGAGGCCGAACACGGTCACGAATCCGCCGCCGCGGCGCTTCTGTACGCCGATGATGCCCGCGATCGTCGAGGTGATCAGCAGGCCGATGGTGGCGAGCAGCCCGGTCGCGACGAAGGTGACCAGGGTGGCCGCGATGGCGGCGGTGAGCAGCGCGCGTAACCGGAACCGGTGCGCGATCATCCCCATCGGCACCGCCGCGACCAGGTTCAGCGCGGCGGCCATCGGGATCACCGACCCGACGGTGACCAGCCCGACGGTGGCACCGCCGAGCACCGCGCCGGTGGCCAGCTCGATCGGACGCAACGGCCCGTGTTCGGCCGGTTTGTCAGCTGTCGGCAGTCCACTCACGGCACAAGTCTGCCACCCCGCGCCGACCCGCCTCAGCCTGCGGAGGTGAGGGTGTAGTCCGCCGGGTCGAGCTTGCGGAGGTGACGGCGGTAGCTGGTCTGCGAACCGGGCCAGTTGTTGGTGATCCGGCCGGCGGCGTTGCGATACCAGCTCGAGCAGAAGTTCCACGGGGTCCGCGCCAGCCGCTGCTGGAGCGCGTCGTTGAATCGCTGCTCCTGGTCGGCGCGCACCTCGAGCCGCCGTCCGTCGCCGAGCAACGCGACCGCCTGACGGATATACCGGGCCTGCGATTCGATCATGTAGATGATCGAACCGACCCCGAGGTTGGTGTTCGGGCCGTAGACCAGGAACAGGTTGGGGAACTCCGGCACGGCGATGCCGTAGAAGGCATGCGCCCCCGCGGCCCAGACATCGGACAACTTGCGGCCCGCGCGGCCGTAGATGTCCATGGGCCAGAGGAATTCGGTGCCTTTGAAGCCGGTGCCGTAGATGATCACGTCCGCCGGGTGCACGGTGCCGTCGGCGGTGCGTACGCCCTCGGGCACCACCTCGGTGATGGCGGTGGTCTCCACCTGCACGTTCGGCTGGGTCAGGGCCGGGTAGTAGTCGTTGGAGAACAGTCCGCGTTTACAGCCGATCGGATAGTCCGGGGTGAGCTTGGCCCGCAGCTGCGGATCGGTCACCTGCTTGTGCAGATGCCGTTCGGCGATGCGCGCCACCAGCCGGGCGATGGCCGGGAATTCCACCAGGCCGAGCGAGACGAATTCCGCGATCGCCCACCAGCCGAACCGCTCGACCAGCAACGCGCCGGGCAGGCGGGCGAACAGCCGGTGCTGCACCGGCGAGTAGTCGGTGTCGAACTTCGGGATGACCCAGGCCGGTGTGCGCTGGAACAGCGTCAGTTCGGCCACTCGCGGCTGGATCTCGGGGATGAACTGGATGGCGCTGGCGCCGGTGCCGATACAGGCCACCCGCGTGCCGGTCAGGTCGACCGCGTGGTCCCACTCCGCGGAATGGAACGCCTTGCCCGCAAACGTGTCGAGGCCCGCGATATCCGGCAGGGCAGGCCGGGACAGCTGGCCGACCGCGGGGATCAGCACGTCCGCGGTGTGCGCGGTGCCGTCGGCGGTGTGCACCGTCCAGCGGCCGGTCGCGTCGTCGAACTCGGCATGCGTCACGTCGGCGCCGAACCGGATGCTGTCGAGCACGCCGTTGCGGGCCGCGACACCTCGCAGGTAGTCGTGGATCGCGAGGCGTCCGGAATAGCGCTGCGGCCAGTCCGGCTTCGGCTCGAAGGAGAACGAGTACAGCGGGGACAGCACATCACAGGCGGCGCCGGGATAGGTGTTCTCGCGCCACACGCCGCCCAGGTCGGCGGCCCGCTCCAGAATAGTGATGTCGGGCAAACCGTTGCGGCGCAACTCGATCGCCATCCCGATTCCGCCGAACCCCGCGCCGATGATCACTACCGACGGCTGCCGCCCTGCTGCCATGTGACACTCCTCACGGGATGCAGTTACCTCCACTCTAAGTCCCCACCACCCACCCGATCGACAAATTCGGCCACCCTGTCCAATACTGTGGCGCTGTGGAACGGGTGCAGGATCCGGGGATCCGTGACTGGAACTTTCCGCGCGGGATAGCCAGCGTGGCGCTGATGGTCGCCTACGCGGGGGAGCACGGCGTGCCGACGGGGCGCATGCTCGCCGGGACCGGGCTCACCGAATCGTTGCTGCGCGACCCGGACGCGCAGATCGCCGCGCATGTGGAGCTCGCGGTGATCCGCAATCTGGTGCGCGAACTCGCCGCGCGGCCCGCGGTGGGGGTGGAGGTGGGCCGCCGCTATCGGATCACCACCTTCGGCATCTTCGGCTTCGCGTGCGTCAGCAGCCCGACCCTCGGTGAGGCGATCTCGTTCGCGCTGCGGTACCTCGAATTGAGCTTCACCTTCTGCCTGCCGGTCGCCGAGTGGCGCGAGGGCGAGTTCGTGGCGTGGGTGCACGACGAGCTGATCCCCGCCGACGTGCGCCAGTTCCTGGTGGAGCGCGACGTCACCGCCATGCACCAGGTGATGAGCGATCTGCTCGGCAGGCAGTTGCCCCTGGCCAGGGCCGAATTCCGGTTCCAGGAACCGGCGTATGCGGACCGGATCGAAGAGGTCACGGTGGTGCGCCCGCGTTTCGGGCGGCCGCGCAATCTGTTCGCCATCGACCCGGCGGTACTGGATCAGCCGCTGCCGCAAGCGAACGAGCAGACCTGGGCGATGTGCCTGGCGCAGTGCCGTGATCTGGTGCACCGCAGGCGTGCCCGCACCGGTATCGCCGCCGAGGTGCGCGCGCTGCTCGTGCCCGGCGGGCTGGAGGGCTTCACTGCGCCACCCGGAATCGATTCCGTCGCTCGCGATCTCAATATCAGCACGCGCACCCTGCGTCGTCACCTGGACGCGGCGGGCACCAGCTATCGCGCGCTGCTCGATGAGGTACGTCGCGCGCTGGCCGAGGAAATGCTCACCACCACACCGCTTTCGGTGAGCGATGTGGCGATTCGGCTCGGTTACGCCGAATCGTCCACCTTCATCTACGCGTTCAAACGCTGGACCGGTGCGACCCCGGCCGCGTACCGCAGGGAACGCGCGCTGCGTCGTTGAGCCGGTTCAGGACTCTTCGCCGCGGCCGTCTCTGCTGCCCGCGTAAGCGAATTCACGTACCTTGCCCACGGCCTTGGGTACCAGGTCCACACCGTCCGGGGTGTTGAGCATCGGATCGTAGAAGTCCGTCCGGTGTTCCTGCGGTTCGGCGAGGCGCAGGGTCAGCTCCGCCATGCGTAAGGTTGGTGTGCCCAGGCCGCTCGCCGTCAAGTCGAACGAGAGGGCGTTGTCGCGCAGGTATTCCCGTAGTTCGGCCAGCGAGGCAGTGGTGGGCTGATCGGGGTCGGGTTCGGCGAAGAACCAAGTGGGTGAAGAACTCCCGACCCGGTACGGCATCAGGCTGCCGTACCGCGCGTGCACCCAGCCGCGAGCGGGCGTGATGACGAACCGGCCGAGCGCGCCGCGCCCCGTGGTCGCCAACGCGAAATCCCAGGGCCGGTCGTGACTGTCGAGCACCCGGAAGGCGAAGCCGAGCACGTCGGGCAGCCCGCCCGGCGTGCCGACGCCTTTGGACAGGCGGGCGATGACGGCGCGGTCCCCCTCGCCGAACAGGGTGGTGAATTCGCCTTCCGCACGCAGCCGACCGGACAGCGGCAGGCCGTTCGGATGAAAGACCCTGGCCCGCCGCAACCGGGCTCCGGCGGCGAAGGCGGTACGTACTGCTGACGCGGCAAGATCCGGCATCGGAGTTCCTTCTCTTCGAGGGACACTGCTATCCCTCGACTGCCCGGACCCGCCGCGGCTAAACGGCGTCCGCTCAGCTGGGCGGCACGCCGACCCGGCCGCCCATCGGCACGCTGCGGAAATGGGTTGTCAGCCCGTGCTTTTCGTCGATGATGTGCAGCGCAATCGCCGGGTCCGGCGCGTAGTCCATCACGTGGTCCGGCGGGTCCAGTTCCCACTCGCCGCCGAGCACGGACGCGGTGCTCGGCGCGACGAGCAGCGGGCGGCCCGCGAAGGTCGTCGTGGCCGCGGAATGCGCGTGACCGGTGAGCACGGCGATGATGCGCTCGTCGCCCGCGACCAGCTCGGCGAGCTTCTCCGGCTCCGCCAGGGCGATCTCGTCGACGATCGGGCTGAACAGGTGTGCGGGCGGATGATGCAGGGCGACCAGCACCGGCTTGTCCGCCGGCGCCGCCGCGAGCAGGTCGCGCAGCCAGGCGTAGGTGTCCTCGGTGAGCAGGCCACTCGGTTCACCCGGAATGCTCGAATCCAGCAGGGCGACGGTGAGATCCCCGATCCGATGGGTCTGGTTGATCGGCGCGGTCGACGCGGCGGTGCCGAGCAGGACGCTGCGGAACGTCGCGCGATCGTCGTGGTTGCCCGGGATGGCGTACACCGGAATGTCGACTTCGAAGGCGCGCCTGGCCTGCTCGTACTGTTCGGGTTTGCCGGAATCGGTGACATCGCCGGTCACCAGGATCGCGTCCGGCCGGTGGCGCAGGCCGGTGAGAAAGGCCATCACCCGCTCGACCCGTGCGGCGTTGCGGGCGCCGAGATCGAAATGGGTGTCGCTGACCTGGGCCACCAAGATCATCGGTGTTCGCTTTCTCTGGGGGATCGCTCCGTTGCGTCAGAGTGTGCCCGCCTCCCGTGCGCGACACGGTACAAGGCTAGTTGACCTGCGGCTTAACCGTCGCCATGAGGCTCACCACCAGCGGAAACGTGCGCGGTGGTCTGTGTCGGCGGTCATAGCGGGGTTCAGTTCGGCTCGTCGGTGACCAGGGCCGCCAACCGCTGCAACGAGCGGAGGAAGACCCGGCGGTCGGCCGCGGGCAGCCGGCTCAACCAGTGTTCTTCCTGCTGCTGGATATCGCGCTGGGCGCGGTCGCGCAGCTCGCGTCCGGCGGCGGTGAGCGACACCAGATTCACCCGCCGGTCCGCCGGATCCGGTTCGCGCCGAATGAGTTCGCGCTGCTGCAACTCGTCCAGCACGCCGATGATCCGGGTCTTGTCCGCACCGATCGCCTTGGCCAGCGCGGCCTGCGTGTAGACGGGTTCCCGGCCGAGGCCGAGCAGGACGGCGTACGCCCACATCGACAGCTCATGGCGTTGCAGGACAGGCAGTTCCGCCGCCATCAGCGCGCGGCCGAGCGGCGCGATCATCGCGGCGAGGTCGGGTCGGCGTGCTTCGGACATGGATAGAAAGTACTGCTTGCGAGATAATAAGCTCACGCATACGATATGCACGAGCTTATTAATTGGCACCGTCAGGAGAACCGAGATGTCCATTGATCCGGATACCCGTACGGAATTGCGCACCCTCGACGCGCTGGTGCAGGAGGTCGACCTCGTCGCGTTCGACGCGCAGGCGGTACGAGCCAGTGTCGCCCTGGTCGAGCAGGTGACCGACGCCGATCTCCGGAAGCCGACACCGTGCGCCGATTGGACCTTGCACGGGCTGCTGACGCACATGATCGCCCAGCACCACGGCTTCGCCGCGGCGATGCGCGGTGACAGCGACCCGGCCGGGTGGAAGACCCGCGCGCTCGGTGCCGACCCGGTGGCGAGCTATCAGGCCGCCGCGACGGACGTCCTCGCCGCGTTCGCCGAACCGGACGTGCTGGACCGCAAGATTCTGCTCACCGAATTCAGCGCCGAGTTCCAGTTCTCCGGCGCGCAGGCGGTGAGCTTCCATTTCATCGACTACGTCGTCCATTCCTGGGACGTGGCAAAGACTTTGGGACTGCCCGTGCAGTTCGAGGCGGACCTGCTCGACGCCGCCTACTCCGTCGCCGCGGCCGTCCCAGGCGGTGAGATCCGCTTGGCTCCCGGCGCCGCCTTCGGCCCCGAGGTCGCGTGGTCCACCACGGACCGCCTCGACCGGATCGTCGCCATGCTCGGGCGCTCCCCGCAGTGGCCGCGCGACTGATCCGGGACGCCGGTGGCTAAAGGGCGGCGAGCAGGCGGGCGGCCTCGTCGGGCGTCGCCTCGACCGGGAGCCAGAACCCGGCGTCCGGTGTCGCCTCGAGCGCGAGTTCCGGTGGCGTACGCCAGGATGCGGTCAGGCCGAGCCGCCAGGAATGCAGGTAGGTGCGCTCGTGGGTACC
The DNA here is from genome assembly GCF_000308475.2 of Nocardia brasiliensis NBRC 14402. Lineage (GTDB taxonomy): Bacteria > Actinomycetota > Actinomycetes > Mycobacteriales > Mycobacteriaceae > Nocardia > Nocardia brasiliensis. The sequence continues at coordinate 24,473 of NZ_BAFT02000056.1, forward strand.
CGATTTGTCGAAGAGCGGATCACCGACGATGGGGTGGCCGATCCAGGCCAGTTGCACCCTGATCTGGTGCCGGCGTCCGGTGATCGGGCGCAGCGCGAGCACCGTGCGCTCGGCCCGCCGCAGCACCGTGGTGAACTGCGTGGTGGACGGGTACGACTTGGTGTCGAGCAGGTCGGCGTCGTCGACGAACCAGCGGTCGCCGACGCGCTGGATGCACTCGCGCGGGGCCGCGATCCGCACCCGGTTCTTGCGTCCGACACTGAGCGGTAGCTCCAGCGTCCCGGACTCGGGCAACCCGGCCGACTCGACGATCGCCAGATACCCCTTTTCTGCGGTCTGCTTGTTGAACTGCCTGGTCAACTGGCCGTGCGCGCCGAGTTCCTTGGCGAACAAAATCAAGCCGGAGGTCACCTTGTCGATCCGGTGCACCGGATAGAGCGTTTCGCCCGCCGCGGCCGCCAGTTCGACGAGATCGGTATCGTGCCGCTCGCCGGTGACCGAGATGCCGGCGGGCTTGTGCAACGCCAGTATCGCGTCGTCCTCCGCGACGAGGCAGCGGGTGCGCAGCTCGGACCAGTCCATTTCCACCGGGATGAGGATACGGACGGCCGGTCGCCGGGCCGTTGCGCGCCCGGTTCAGCTCTTCTTCTCGTTGCGCCGCAGCACATGTGGGCGTAGCCGGTTGAACCCGCGCACCCGCACGCTGCGCAGGTTCTTGACGATGAACTCCGGCTCGCCGTCGAGCGCGTTGGCAGCCTCGTCGTCGATCATCACCGTGCCCGGCCGCGCGACACCGGTGAGCCGGGACGCGATGTTCACGACCGACCCGTACAGGTCGCCGAACCGTTGCAGCACCGGCCCGTACGCCACCGCGACCCGCAGCTCGGGGGTGCCGCCCACCATCATGGTCGACTCCTGGATGGCCAGCGCGATGCGGGCCGCGTCGGCGGCGTTGGTGGCGGCGAACATCACCTCGTCGCCGACGTTCTTCACCACCCAGCCGCCGTTCTCGGTGATCGCGGCGGTGGTGGTGGACTCGAACGACTCCAGCAGCAGCGACAGCTCGTCGGGGTGCAGATGCCTGGTCAGCCGGGTGTACCCGACCATGTCCGCGAAGCCCACGGCCAGATCGCGCACGGTCTCCCCGGCCGAGGTGCCGGGGTCGAGCGAACGCGACAGCGCCGCGGCGAGGTGGCGACGCCACGCGTAGCTGTTGAGCTGCTCGAGCGTGGCGATGGTGCCCTCGGTCGCGACGCGGACGGTTTCGGTGGGGTCCGCGTTCGGATCGGCGGCGGCGATGCGCGCGCCGATCTCCGCGAGCACCAGATCGACCTGCCATTCCGCCAATCGAGCCATGCCCTGGCCGAGCGTGCGCGCGGTCGCCGCCTGCTGCCGTGCGTCGGCGGAGGACAGGACGTCGAGGGTGCGGAAGTTCTCCACCGCCGCGATATCGGCGTCGGTGTAGTCGACGGCGTCGTCGTCCAGCCCGGCCGGGAAGCCGAGCGCGGTCCACAGCCGCTTGGTCAGCGTCGTGGTGCTGTCCGACTGCTCGGCGACCTGGGTGCGGGTGTACTGCCGCGGGCCGTCGAGCAGATACGCCTCGACAACCGCCTGCACCAGCTCGGACTTCTCGGTGGGCACCATGTCCGTACCTTACGACGGGCCCGGCCGCGGCCGGTGTGAACACCGTCGCAATTGGGTGACCTCACAGCGGCCGGGCCGTGGCGTACTAGCGACTCCCGTTATCGCTGGGCCGGGGTGGCCTTGATATGGGCGAGGAAAGTGTCGAGGGCGGACCACATCTGGGGGTTCAGTTGGGTGTGCGTGCCGGTGCCCGTGACCGTGCGGAAGTCGGCTCCGTTGGCGGCGAGCTGAGCGGCGAGCGTCCCGTGTAAGGGGGACGGGACCGTCGTGTCGGTGAGGTTGACCAGCAGCAGGATCGGGGCATCGTAACCGGAGGTCGGCACCGTCAGGTAGGAGTCATAGGCCGCGCGAAGGGTGCTGTCGGACAACGACTTCGAGAGCAGCTGGCCGATGCCCAGGCCGTCCACCCTGGCTTCGATCTCCGGCTTGCACATGGTGCCGATCTCGTCGATCACGGTGCGTCCCAACGGGCTGAGGAACTGATTCACGTCGACATCGGGCCGAGCGGCGCGCAGGCCGGCCAGGATGCTGGCGAAGAAGCCGAGGGTTTCGCTGGTGCCGGGTAGCGTCGGAATGCCCGGCCCCGCAATGGGAAGCACCTTCTCGACATCGGATTCCGGGTCCACCGCGACGGTCCCGCGGAAGTCGAGTTCGGGCACGTAGGTCGATTGCAGGTGGCCGGTGCCGAGGGCGGCCTGCCCGCCCTGCGAGAGGCCGAGTACGGACCAGGTCTCGGACAGTTCCGGCCGGGCGGAGCGGGCGGCGCGCAGCAGGTCGAGGGTGGCGGTGGCCTCGGTGCGCACCTCGAGATACGGGTGCGGACCGGTGTCGAAGAGGCCGAGACCGAGATAGTCGGGCGCGACGACGGCGAAGCCCTGGGCGACGAGATGCTGCATGATCCCGTCTTCTTCGGCGTGCCAGTGCGAGGCGGGCGCGGTGCTTGGATCGGATTCGCCGCCGCACCCCTGCCCGAGTCCGGTGGTGCCGTGGTCGAACGCGACGATCGGCCAGCCGTCTGCGGGTGGGGTGCCGGGCGGGACGAACAGTGCACCGCTGGCCGGCTTCGGGGTGCCGTCGGAGCCGGTCATCCAATAGCTGATCGCGGACCCATCGGCCATCCCGTGCCAGCCGTCAGCTTGCGGTGTCACCTGAATCAGCATCCCCGGAGTTTCCGCGGCCGCGGGAGTGGCTTGCAGGGCGAGTGCGGTGCAGGCCGTCGCTGTGGCGACGGCGACGGAACTTTTCCAACCACGAAAAACGCGCATCGAGAACCCTCTCCACCTTATTGGACGATCGTCCAGTTGAAGATCAGATCAGGCCGGTTGTGTATCTACCACATCGTGGGATGGCGAACTGTAAGCAAACCCACGTTACCCGGGCCGGCGACGGGCGGCCCGGAACGCGCCGGTTCGCGGTAACGCTTCATCGCGGTGGTGACGTGGGATGTCCGGATGACGGTCGGCGCTGGGGTGTACGCCATTGCGGGCCACGATGTGCTTGGTCGACCATGTCCAAGGTGTTCTGCGGCGGGAACGTGCAGGCGCGTCGTTGCCTGCGAGGTCGCGTCAGGTCTGCTGCTGGATGCGCCTGGTCAGCGCTCTGGCTTGCCGCCGATGCTCCGTCGATGGACGGCCGAGTGCGGTCGCGAGGTCCGCGAGGTAATGCGCGACGGGTTCCAGGGCGACCATTCCGCTGCCCGCGCCCGCGAGTTCGGTTGCGGCGGGGAGCAATTGGTCGTAGCACCGGAGCATGATCGCCTCCTCGCCCAGGGCGAGCGCGGCGCGCGCGGTGAGGCAGGTGCGGAGTTCATACAGCAGGTCGTGCGGCGAGTCCGGCGTCGCCAGCAGCGCGACCGCCGCTTCTTCGCGAAGGCCGCTGTCCAACAGGGCTATTGGCCGAATCCACGGTTCGTATGGCCCGTAGTGCTCGGTGGCGGTCGGGTCGGTCGGTAGTCCGTGGCGCAGTCGCAGGCAGCAGAGCGCGAGGGGGAGCAGGCCCTGTTCGACGCCGGGCATGCCGCTACCGCCGAGGCTCTCCGCCGCCGCGCGGTAGGCGGTCTCGGCCTGCGCGGGGCTGCCGGTGAGGGCGGTACGCAGGGCCGCGAACCACTCCGTGAACACGCCGACCATCGGTAGGTCGTATTCGGCCGCCAACCGATCCGCGGCGGCCGCGTGGTCCGCGGCGGCCCGGAGATCAGCTGTGGCACAGCTCGATTGGAGGGCGATGAGATGGCCGAGTACCGCGAAGGAGATCAGCCGGTGTTCGCCGCCGAGCGCGACGAGTTCGTCGCCGATCCGGCCACGTTCCGGGCTGAGGCCGGCGCGCTGGAAGGTGTGCATGAAGCGGCCGTTGCGGGCGAAGGCCAGCAGAGCGGGATCGTGCAGCTCCCGGGCGATCCGTTCCGCTTCCGCGGCGGCGCGTACTCCCCGGTCATCGGTGGTGCCACGGAGCTCCAGCGCCAGCGTGGTGCACAACCGGGCCCGCAGCTCGCGACGCTCGGCAGGCAGTCCGGAGAGCGCGCGCTCGGCGGCCGCGACGATATGCTCGGCCAGTTCGGGATCATCGTTGGTCGTCCACACAGCGGGGATGTCGAACGCGCTCAGGATTTCTGCGGTCAGCGCGGGGTCGCCCCACTCTTCGGCACGGGTGATGGCCACGCGGCGAAACGCCCGTGCCTCATCCAGCGCGCCGGTAACCGCCAGCACGCGCGCGAGTCCCGTCGTCGCGGCGAGTTGGGCGGGCAGATCGGGGGCGGGCGATCGGTCGAAGGCTCCCAGAGCAGCCCGCCACAGGCGTACTGCTTCCGCCAGCGCGAAGCCTTGTTCAGCAGCACGGGCCGCGGCGCTCGCGTACGCGGCGGCGCTCGCGGCGGTCGCCCGGCTCTGTGCCCGGACGAAATGGTGTGCCAGTAGGGAAACGTCTGTGGTGCCGGCCATTTCGAGCAGCGCGCCGATCTCACCGTGCCACCGGGCGCGGCGTGGGCCGCTGATCTCGTGGTAGACGGTGTCGCGGACCAGCTCGTGGGTGAAGCGCAGCGAGCCGTCCGGCAGTTCGGTGAGTAGGCCGACGGTTATGGCCTGGTCCAGCGCGTCGAGCGCGGACTCCGCGTCCCCGAACACCTCGAGGAGGACCTCGCGATCGATGTCCGCGCCGAGCACGGCGGCCTGCTGCACCACGGTCTGCGTGGCCGGCGGCAGTGCGGCCATCCGATGGCGGATGACCGCACGGACACCCGCCGGTACGGTGTCGTACGCGGTGGCTCCTTCGTCGCGCAGCAGTCGCGCCAGTTCACGGACGAAGAACGGATTGCCATTGCTGCGCCGGTGAATTCGGGAGCCGTAGCTGTCCGCGATCTCTGGTCCGGCGATCTCGCGCACCAGCGCGACGGTGTCGGTCTCGGGCAGCCCGCCTAGGTAGATTCGTACGGGCTCAGTGGGGGCCACCTTCCCGAGCAGGGCGGTGAGTTCGGTGCCGATCTCCGTGCTGCGGTAGGTCGCCAGGACGAGTACCGGGCCCGCTGTGCGGTTGGTGGTCAGCGCGGCGAGCAGGTCAAGTGTCTCGGCACCGGCATTGTGCAGGTCGTCGAAGACCAAGAGCACGGGCGCGCCGCGCGCCACGACTGCTAGCTCTGCGACGGCGGCCCGGTGGAACAGGAACCGGGCCTCGGCCGGATCGGCACCCGCGAAGGCCGGGCGCGATCGATCGGTCTCCGATTCCATTGGCGCGGGGTCGGTTTCGTCGGCGCTCGCGGCCAGATCCGGATCGGACCGGCTGTCCGCCAGCGCCGCACGAATCCTCGTCCACGCCCAGCCGGGTGGGACACCCGTGTCCGCCGGGTTCTCGCCGAGCGCGACACGCCAACCGTCCTCGGCAAGCATGGACGAAATCGCTTCGGCAAGAGCGCTTTTACCGGCACCGGCTTCGCCGGAGAGCAGCACGAGGCGGAAGAGTCGCTGGCGTTGCACCGTTTCAGCGGCCTGGCGCAACGCGTCCAGCTCTGTCGCTCGCCCGAGGAAATCGGTTCCGGGCGAGGGGATTCGAACCGATGCCGGAACGGGCCGCAGCTGTGGGGCGTGCGCGAGAATGTCCGCTTCCAGCTGTTGCAGGCCGGGGCTCGGATCCGTACCGAGTTCGGTACGCAGGAGCCGGCGGACGCGGCGCAGCGCGGCCAGCGCATCGCTCTGCCTGCCCGACCGGTACAGCGCGAGGGCGAGCAGCTGCCAGGCGTGTTCCCGCAGCGGATGTGCGGCGAGCAGCGCATGCAGGCCGGGGACCGCCTCGGCAGGGCGAGCGAGGTCGATCAGCGCGGCCGCACGGTGTTCGGCGGCGAGCTGCCGGAGGCCGTCCAAGCGATCGATTTCCGCACGCGCCCAACCCTGTTCGGCGAACTCGGCGTAGGCAGGGCCGCGCCACCGGGCGAGCGCGCCATCCAGGGTCGTCAGCGCGTCGGCGTTGTCGCCTGCTGCCAGCAGTTCGGCGGCTCGGCCGACCGCGGTGCCGAAATCGTCCGCATCCACCGTGTCGGCGCGTAGCGCGTAACCGGGTGCGACGGTGACCAGCACCGTCGCCGGGCTGCGCGGTGCGCGGTCCGGTTCGAGGAGCCGCCGCAGTTCGGCCACGAACGTCTGGAGCGCACCCACCGCGCCTTGCGGCGGGTGCTCCCACAGGTCATCGATCAGCTGATCCGTGGTGACCATACGCCCGTGCGCGACGAGCAACCGGGCGAGCACGGCCCGATGCCGCGGGCCCTTCAGCGGCAAGGGTTCGCCCGCCCGCTCGGCACCGACGGGGCCGAGCACGTGGAAGCTCAGCCGCGCCACGCGACCGGTCCGGCTTGCTCGGCGACGACTGCGCTCAGTCGCTGCTGATTCGGTGCTGAGCGCGGGCGAAAAGACTGTCCGGCGTCACCAGCAACCATCGGAAGGACACCTCATGACATCGGAGATTACCGGATTCGACTACCGCCGCATCGCCGTCGGCGACGGGGTCGAACTCAATGTCGCGGTGGGCGGTGCGGGTCGCCCGATCGTGCTGCTGCACGGTTTCCCGCAGACCCATCTGATGTGGCGGCACGTCGCGGCCGACCTGGCGGCCGATCACACCGTCATCTGCCCTGACCTGCGCGGTTACGGCGACAGCGACAAGCCGGCCGAGACCGGCGGCAGCGTGTACGCGAAGCGCACCATGGCCGCGGACGTCGTCGCCGTGGCCCGGGCACTCGGCCACGAACGCTTCGCGGTGGCGGGGCACGACCGGGGCGCGTTCGTCGCCATCCGGGCCGGTCTGGACCACCCCGCGGCCGTCACCCACCTGGCCTCGTTCGACGTGCTGCCGCTGCTCGACACCTGGGACGTCATGCACGGCGTGACGGCCGCGGTCGGGTTCCACCTCTTTCTGATGGCGCAGCCGCCGGGCTTGCCCGAGGCGATGATCGCCGCCACGACGGATGACTTCTTCGGGTACTTCCTCGATGCGTGGACGCGGGATCCGGCCGCCATCCCGCCGGAGATCCGCGAGGTCTATCTGCGTTCGTGCGCGGCCGCGGTGCCCAGCATCGTCGCCGATTATCGGGCTTCGGCCGGAATCGACCTCGAACACGATCGCGCCGATCGTGCCGCGGGTAACCTGCTCCGCATGCCGGTGGCTGTCCTGCAACAGGATTGGGGGGCCGCACTCGGCTTCGACGCCGAAGCGCTGTGGCGCGCTTGGGCTCCCGACCTACAGCACACCACTGTGAGCTGTGGTCACTTCATGGCCGAAGATTCGCCGGCCACCGTCACCGCGGCCCTGCGCGCGTTGCTGACCCGCTGAGCCTGCGGCGAGGTCCGGGCGCCGGCCGCGGACCTCGCCGGGCCTAGCGGAAATCGAACAGCGGCGGGAAGACCAGCACCACGACCCAAGCCCAGATGAGGTACACCGCAAGGTATCTCGTCTGCCAGCGCTCCAGCCGCGCGAACGTCTGCTTGTGCCGCAGGAACCCGAACAGCAGCCAGGCCGACCAGGCGAGGTTGGTCAGCAGGATGACGTTCTCGCCGAGCGCCGCGATCTTGTTGGGGGTGGAACCGTATTCGGTGATGCGGCCGGTGATGGCGGCGAGCACCAGCACATCGATGATCAAGGCACTGACCACCAACGCCAGTTGCAGCTTGTCGAACAGTCCCGGCGCGACTTCGGGATCCCGGGCCGAGATGGCGTAGAGCAGCAACCCGAGCACGACGACCAACAGCAGGTCGAACAGGATCAGCACATCGCGATCCACGTCGATCCCGGTGCTGCTCAACCCGATTCCGATCAGCAGCGCCAGCAGCGCGACCGTGAACAGCGGCGTGAACACCCTGGTGAGCACCGGTGCCATGTTCTCGACCACGCTCTGCTTCGCCTCCACCAGCCAGGCCGCGACGACGACCGCGGCGACGGCGCCGCACGGCATCAGCCACATCGAGACGAAGTCCTCGGCGTCGACGCCGATGGCGTTGAAGGTGCCGACGGTGAACGCGGTCAGCACGCCGCCGCCCAACGCGATGAGCACGAAGTAGACGAACCATTCGCCGGTGAAACGGATGAAATCCATTCGCCTGCGGTCGGATCGCCAGTCGCCGCCCATATACGCGACACCGGTCACCAGCCACAGCGCCAGCGGCAGGTGAATGGCGGTGAGTACCAACGACTGTGACGAACTGTCCAGCGGGTAGGCGTTCGCGCCGACCGCGCCGATGACGAACACCAGCGCCAGTACCGCGACGAGGCGCGGATCGAGCCGGCGCCGGATCGCGAAATACGCCGCGAGCGGCGCGAGTCCGAACAATGCGATATTCCTGGCGTAGAGTTCCGGGTTCTCGTCGAAACCCGCGCCGAACAGCGACGGCACCTTGATGGCGATCGCGGCGGCCGCCGCGCACCCCACCATGGTGAACAGCGTCGTCCGGTCACCCGTCGTGGTCGGGGAGTCCGAATCAGGCGTCAGCACAAGCTGTTTCCACAATCGCCCCGAGTGCTCGCGGGCGAATTCCCGGGACAGCTCGTCCTGGCTGCCCATCCGTTTCACCGCGACGAGGAAGCCTTCGTCCGGCTTCAGGCCGAGACCGGTCAGCTCGGTGATGGTGCTGCGCAGATGGTCTTCCAGCTCGTCGGTGTCGGTCGTGGCCACCGCCCGCCTGCGCCGCATGTAGCCGCGCCACTGCGCGATCTGTGCTTCGAGTTCGCTGTCTGCACTCATGGTTACGCCTCCGCCGGACGTGCGGTCATCGGTCCCTGGGCCAGCTGCCAGATCCCGTCGAGGGCCTCGACCACCGCGGCCCACTGCCGCCGATGCTGGACCAGTTCCCGGCGTCCCTGCTCGGTGATGCGGTAGTACTTCCGCCGTCGGCCGCCCTCAGGGGTGTCCCAGAACGATTCGATGTGCTCGATCCGTTCCAGCCGGTGCAGCAGCGGGTAGAGCAACCCGTCGCTCCACTCCAGTTCCCCGCCGGACAGCTCGCTGATCTGCTTCAGGATCGCGTACCCGTAGCTCTCCTGCCGCGCCAAGATGCCCAGTACCAGCGGTGTCGCCGAAGCCGCCACCAAATCCTTGGGTATGTGCACGTCACCCACCTCCTAACCCTAGATCTGCTAGGGATAGTAGCTCTAGGTATGAGGCCGCGCCAGGAATTGTCCCGGCGCGGCGTCGAAGGGGGTCAGGAGTGGTAGCGCAGGATGGGTTGGCCGGTGCCGGTGGTGATCAGTTGCGGCAGGCTGGTGGCGATGTAGAAGGCCCAGCCGCGGGAGCAGGACTCGAAGCATTCGGATTCGGCGGTCAGGCCCTCGTGGGTGAAGTTCAGTGTGGTGCCGCCGGGGGTGGGGACGAGGTCGAAGACGACGTGGGTGTCGGTCCACTCGTGCTGGTCGTCGACGAAGGTGAGGCACGAATCCACGACGTGCCAGACCATCCGCCGGCCGGGCACGACCTCGGTGATCCGGAATCGGCTGAAGCGGATGCCCTTCTTCTCCTTGACGGTTTCCCCCGCGTACGCGAAGTCGTCGTTGAAGATGAACTCGTCGTGCAATGCGGCGGTATCGCCGATGATGTTCGCGTTCCACCAGCCGCGCACGTCGGTGATGGCGGCGAAGACCTCGTCCGGGGTCCGGTCGACGGACATGGTGGCGGTCATGTGCTCGGTGTTCGACATTGTCTTACCTCTCTCATCGGGTGGTTTCGTCCCACCGACGAAGGAGGTTGCGCCGGATCGACATCGGCGCGAAAAAAGTTCCGACTATTTTTGCGGCAGCCTCAGAGCGTGCGCAGTCGGTCGGCCAGATAGCGGCGTTCCGCGCTGGTCGGAGCCAGTTTCAGGGCCGCCTCGTAGGCGGTGGCGGCCTCGTCGGCGCGACCGTCCCGGCGCAGCAGATCGGCTCTGGCCGCGGGCAGCAGGTAGTAGCCGTCCAGCCGGCCGGAGGCGTCGATCTCGTCGATGAGGGCGAGCCCGGCCGGGATGCCGTCTGCCATCGCCACCGCCACCGCGCGATTGAGTTCGACCACCGGTGACGGAGCCAGCCGGGCCAGCTCGCCGTAGAGCGCCACGATCTGCGGCCAATCGGTGGCCGCCGCGTCGGGTGCGGTCGCGTGGCAGGCCGCGATCGCGGCCTGCACCTGATATGGCCCCGGTCGCCGCGCGGCCAAGGCTTCGTCCAGTGTTCGCACGCCCTCGGCGATCAGCGCGTGATCCCACCCGGACCGGTCCTGGTGTTCGAGCGTGACCAGCATGCCGTCGTCGGTGCGCTGCGCGCGCCGCGCCTCGAGCAACAGCATCAGGGCGAGCAGGCCGCGCGCCTCCGGTTCGGTGGGCAGCAACCGGACCAGGACCCGGGTGAGATAGATGCCCTCCGCGGTCAGTCCGCGGTGCCCGTCCGCGTCGTCGTAGCCCTCGTTGAAGATCAGATAGAGCACCGCGAGGACGGCGGCGAGCCGCTGCGGGAGCACCTCCGCGGGCGGAACCCGGTACGGGATACCGGCTTCCACGATCTTGCGTTTCGCCCGTACCAGGCGCTGCGCCATCGTGGACTCAGCGGTGAGAAAGGCCTTCGCGATCTCCGCGGTGGTCAGGCCGGTCAGCGTGCGCAGGGTGAGGGCGACCCTGGCCGGAAACGGCAGCGCCGGATGGCAACAGGTGAAGATCAAGCGCAACCGCTCGTCTGGCACCGCTTCCGGATGCGGTTCGAGCGGATCCCTGGCCAGCACCGCGAGCTCGCGCACCTTGGTGGCCGTCGCGGTGTTGCGCCGGAGCCGGTCCGTCGCGCGATTGCGCGCTGTTGTGGTGAGCCACGCCCCCGGGCGGTTCGGGATCCCGTCCCGTGCCCAGGTGGTCAGCGCCGCGGCGAACGCGTCCTGCGCGCAGTCCTCGGCGAGATCCCAGTCCCCGGTCCATCCGATGAGCGTGGCCACCACCTGGCCCCACTCGTCGCGGTACGCCGCGGCGACCGCGGCCCGAACCTCTTGGGGCGCAGTCATTCCCACACGGGGCGGACCTCGATGCAGCCGCGGCTCGCGTACGGGTGCAGCGCCGCGAGTTCGATCGCCTCGTCCAGATCCGCGCATTCGATGATGTCGATGCCGCCGATGAAATCCTTCGTTTCGGCGAACGGGCCGTCGGATACCAGCGTTTCGCCTTCGCGCACCCGCACGGTCGTCGCGGTCGCCACCGGTCGCAGTCGCGCGCCGCCCAGGCTGCGACCGCGCCGCGCGACCTCCGCGGAGAAGGCCTGATGCGCCGGATCCGCCGCGATCTCCGCCATGCTCGGCGCGGAGCTCTCGTCGTCGCAGATCAGCAACACATATTTCATGCCCTCAATATGCCGGACCCGCCGCGGTTCCAGCGCCGGAAGACGCGGATCAGTCCTCGAGGGTGATCGACAGGTGCGGCTTGGCGGTGTCGCCCGGGGCGGCGACCCGATCCCAGACCGCGTCGATCAGCGGGGCCAGCAAGAGCTCGCCGAGCTGGCGCACGAGGATCGCGATCACCTGCGTGGATTCGCGCCGCCGGGTGGAGGCGAGTCCGGCCTCGCGCAGCGAAACCACTTCGGAGCGAACGAGTTCCACCAGCCGCTCCAGGAACTGCGACTGCGCGGGCTCCGGTTCGAGGAGGGCGCGGCGCAGGTAGTTCACCACGGCCGGGTTCTCCCGCAGCATCTCCCGCACCGCCTCGTCGCGCGCGGACGCCACCTCGGCGGGCGTGCCGCTGCCCGGAATCGAATGCACGGCCTGATAGAAGTACTCGCCGACCAGCTGGTCCACCGCGTCGCGCAGCCCCGCCTTGGTCTTGAAATGGTGCTGGACCAAGCCGAGGGTGACGCCGGCCTCGGCAGCGATGGCACGCAGCGAGACCCGGGATTCGCCGTACTGGGCGAACAGATCCATGGCCGCGTTGCGGATGCGCGCCTTGGCGGTCAGGTCATCGTTGGTTGCCCGTGGGTTCAGCATCAGCTCTCGGTTCGTCGATTGTCCGCAGATCTTACGTCGGGTAATGGTCCCGGCCGCCCGCTGCGCCACGCGGCGGTGAGTGTCGTGTGAAGTCGGTCACTGACATAGATATGCGTACAACCGACATGGTTACGATACATGTGTATCGTGCCGGGAAACGGCTGTCGCGATGACGCAACTCCCTCGATCGGAAAGTAGAGAGAACGACGATGTCCGTACTCTTCCCCGACTACCGCCCCACCTGGGAAACCGAGCAGCATCGTGAACTGCGCAAGCACGCGGCCGAGTTCTTCCGCAAAGAGATCGTGCCGAACCGCGAGCGCTGGACCGAGCAGCACATGGTCGACCGCGAGTTCTGGAACCAGGCCGGTGCGGTCGGCCTGCTCGGCCTGGACCTGCCGGAGGAATTCGGCGGCGCGGGCGGCGATTTCGGCTTGCAGGCCGTGGTGCAGGAAGAGTTGGTCTACGCGCACGACAACGGCTTCGGGTTCTCGGTGCACTCGCCGATCGTGTCGCACTACATCTACACCTACGGCAACGAGGAACAGCGCCGGCGGTGGCTGCCCGGCATCATCAGCGGCGAGTTGGTGCTGGCCATCGCCATGACCGAGCCCGGCACCGGATCGGACCTGCAATCGGTGCGCACCACCGCGATTCGCGAGGGCGATCACTACATCGTCAACGGCTCGAAGACCTTCATCTCCAACGGCACCCACTGCGACCTGCTGGTGATCATCGCCAAGACCGATCCGTCGCAGGGGGCGGCCGGAGTCTCGCTCATCGTCGCCGAAACCAAGGACCTGCCCGGCTTCGAACGGGGCCGAGTATTGGCGAAAATGGGCCAGCACGCCCAGGACACGCGCGAGCTGTTCTTCTCCGATATGCGGGTGCCGGTCGCCAATCTCCTTGGCGCGCAAGAGGGCCTGGGCTTCTACCAGCTGATGGAACAGCTTGCCCGGGAGCGGCTGATCATCGCCAGCCTGTGCTCCGCGCTGGCCGAGGCGGCGGTGCTCGAGGCGTTGCGCTACTCGAAGGAGCGCGAGGCGTTCGGGCGGCCCATCGGCAAGTTCCAGCACAACGCGTTCACCCTCGCCGAGTGCAAGACCGAGGCCCTGGCCATCAAAACCCTTGTCGACCATGCGATTCAGCAGTACATCGACGGGAAGAACGATCCGGCCACCGCGTCCATGGCCAAGCTGTTCGCCGCCGAGACCTGCGACAAGGTGGTGGACCGCTGCCTGCAGCTGTTCGGCGGCTACGGCTACATGATGGAGTACCCGATCGCCGCCATGTACACGGGTTCTCGGGTGAACCGCATCTACGGCGGCACCAGCGAAATCATGAAGGAAATCATCTCGCGGTCGCTGTGACGCGCCCCGGCTCCGCATCAGACATCGAAGGGATCTCGGCATGACCACCGAGGCATACGTTTTCGAGGCCATCCGCACCCCGCGCGGCAAGGGTAAGCGCACCGGCTCGCTGCACGAGGTCAGCCGATCCCCCTGGCGGTCGGCCTGATCGAGGAGCTGCGCAGCGGAACCGGCCGCCGCTACGGTGCGCGGTTCAGCGCACCCGAAGGCCAGCGCGCCGAGTAGGGGTCACGCGCGCAGCGCGCTCACCCACGACGGAAGACGGTACTGCGGTGCCACGCAAAATACGGTTCCGAACCGGCTTTGTGTGCACTGCAAGCCAACCCGGTCAGCGCTGCCAGGCGGTCACGAACCGCGGGTGTGGTCGCCGCGTCGCTGATGATCAGTCGACCGCTGTCATCGACAGAGACCCATCCGTCCTCATACAGAGCGTCACAACCAAAGGTGCACGCGAGCATCGCCACATTGGACAGGTCACGGCGTTCGTCGGGCGTGCAATGCCGCCGCTTCTTGATGTGCGCAGCAACCAGCAGCCCTGTCGGGAACTCGTGTCCGCAAAGTGCACAGACACCGATCTCGCCTGAACCGCACAGGATTCGACGCAGTCGTGCCTGCTCGCGCCGTATCTTGACGCGAGCATGGCCGTCGGTCTCGCCCACCGGTTCTTCGGCCACGAGCGCAGCCCCCGACCGGGAGAGGTCGGTCGCGAGTTGCTCGGCGTCGGCCGCAGCGTAATCCGGGACAGTGATGCGCAAGAGCACCCGTTTGCGGTTGTTGCCCTCCTTTTTCGAGGCCGATGTGAGCCCGACCCGCCCTTGCGCCCGGGTGAGTTCGAGCCGCAATCGGGCAATGTCTGAGACGTTCGCCATCACGATCGGACTGCTGATCAGCTGACGTTCGGTAGCTTCAAGTCTGGTCGCGTTCGCCGACACGACTTCCGCCCCCGATATCACTGCTTCCAGCTCACGCAACCGCCCGAGCAACAGTTCGAACAGCGGCACATAGTCGCTGTTGCGCGGTAAGTCGCTACCGACGACCCGGCCACCGGCACTCTCGATGATCAACGAGAACGCATCCCCGTCGGCCACCACAGAGAACTCCGCATTGAGCTGCTTGCCATCAGCTCCCTCGGCACGACGGCGTACCGCCGGATCGATGGCCACGGGGTCTTCGATGACGCTGCTGGAGGCGTCGACTGCTTCCATACTGCGGACTGTAGCTCGGTGCACTGACACTGCTAGGCCTGCCGGCCGATGCAAGTGCCTAGCCACGTCCCGACGGGACATTATCTCCCAATCTTGGGGTCATGGATTCGGTGCCCACCTCTGGCATGGTGGTCGGCATGCGAAATGTATGGAGATCATTTGCAGCCTCTGCCGCGGCGTTGGTTGTGGTCGGGGTGGTGGCGGGCAACGCGAATGCCGAAGGCATGTTCATCGGCGAGTATCAGACTCAAGGGGAGTGCGTGCGCGAGGGGGAGAAGTGGCAAGCGTGGTACGGCAGCTCCGACACTCGACCCGACTGCGTCTACGGTCAGCAGGGCAGCGGCTGGCAACTGTGGATCCGCTCGATCTGACGGGTACGACTCGCCCGCGAATGACCGTATGACCGTTCTGTGCCCTCGGCAGGATTCGAACCTGCGACACCCGCTTTAGGAGAGCGGTGCTCTATCCCCTGAGCTACGAGGGCTGGCCGGGATGGCTCCCGGACGTTCGGGAGTCTACCGGGTGGGGGTGGGAGACGCTGCATCCGCTGGTGAGGGGGAACTGGGGGCGGGGTTGGCCGGGTGGGTGCGCCACCAGTTCCTCCTGATCATGAAGGTTTGACGGCGACGGCGATGATGTAGTCGGTCCAGGGGCCCCAGAGGGTTAGGGCGGGGCGGCTGAAGGCTAGGCGGAGGGCGGGGTTCACGCGGCGCATGTCGGGGTCGCGGAGGCGTTTGGAGAGGTAGTCGGCGAGGGGGGTGTAGACGTGGCGGCGGATGGAGTAGGTGACTACGTCGGTGAAGCCTGCGGCGCGCAAGGCTTGGTGGTAGCGGTGGATGTCGAAGACGTTGCCCAACGGTGGGCGGTTCGGGAAGGCGGTGCGGGGGACGATGTCCGCGGTGACGAGTTTGCCGCCGGGGCGTAGGACGCGGTGGGCTTCGCGGAAGAACTTGGGGTAGGACGGGAAGTGGAAGGCCGATTCCAGGGCGGTCACTTTGGTGCAGGACTCGTCGTCGCGGGGGAGATCGATGGCGGAACCGTATTCGTATCGAATGCGTTGGGCCAGGCCGAGTTCGGCGGCGCGTCTGGTCGCGATCTCGATCTGTTCGACGGCGATGTTCATGCCGATGATCTGTTTCGGCGCGAATTCCTGCGCCCACAGGAAGTCCTGGTCGCCGTAGCCGAAGCCGATATCGAGCTGGATGTCGTCGGGGCCGAGTTCGGCTTCGCGGCCGACCAGGCGCGCCAGGTCGCGGCTCGCCTCGTCGAGGGTGGCCGGATTGTCGCGCCAGTAGCCGAGATTGATGAACAGGGAGTCCTCGCCGAACAGGTTCTGGGGGCCGACCACGTCGTACACCCGGCCCACGCGCTGGCCCGACGGCAGCAGCGGCACCTTCGCCCATTCGTAGCATTCGCGGGCCCAGCGCAACGATCGGGTGCCGAAGTCCTCGACCGGGATATCGGCGGTGGTCAACGTCATGGAACCTCCCGACGTGCGGCCGGGCGGGCGCCGGCCGATCTCGATGTCAACAGTCTGAGACAGTTGTTGCAACGGCGTCAAGAGGGGGCTGTGCGGTTGGAGAAGATCAGCCCAACCAGTGCAGCGCGCGGTCGAAGGCGGAGTCGAGATTCCGCGCGAACTCCTCTTCGGTGAAGACGGGCTCGCTCAGCTCGGGCGGGATGCCCGCCCCGTCGAAGGTCCGCCCGTCCGAGGTCAGGAATTCTTCGTTGGGCAGGCCGAACCACCAGTCCGCGTATTTGGCGCCGGGCAGCTTGCGCTGCATGACATCGGAGAAGACGCCCTGCGTCGGCTCGCCGATTCGCGTTGTGCGCGAGGGGCGTTCCAGCATCGCCTGGGTGAAGGTCTCGCCTGCGCTGATGGTGGAGCCGCCGGTGAGTATGGCGATGGGGCCGGTGAAGGAGGCGCGCGCGGGCTCGACGCGCAGCGGCTGCGGGTCGGTGTTGCGCGTCTTCTTCGCATAGGCGAAATACGGGCGATCGGTGAGGCTGGAGGCCAGTTGCAGGCCCAGGCTGTCTGAGCCGCCGCCGTTGATGCGCAGGTCGAGGACCAGTCCGCGTAGTCGGCTCAATCTTTCCGGTGTGAAGATCGCATCGAGGGCGCGGGCGAGTTCGGCACTGTCGGCGGCGAAGGTGCGTTCGGTCGTGTAGCCGCTGGAGGCGGAAATCCGCAGGTAGCCGTGGTCTTGTCCGGGTATGTCCGCGTAACCGATGCGTCCGTTGGCGTATTCGGTCAGCGGGTGGCCGGCGAGATCGCGCCGCTGGACGAATTCCTTGACCTGCTGGTCGAATGCCGGACCGGGCATCGTCGTGCCGGGCCGGGTCGTACCGAAGAGTCCGAGGTCGCCGGCCGAGACCGCCACGTGTGCATCGTGCAACGGCGCGATCATGTCGCGGAACGCGGTGAACAGCGCGTCGTCGTCGCCCTGTTGTTCGGCGTGCACCGCGCGATCCCGGAACCGATCCCGGACCTGTTGCCAGTCAACACCTTTCGTGGCAAAGAACGGGTAGTTCTCCTGGAAGGTCTGCCAGAGCACGTCGAAGGCGGGCGGCTGCTGCGGGTCGTTGCACAGCGTCGGCAGCACGGGCAGGCGGCGCAGCGTGCGGTCGCCGGGTGAACCGTCGATGTGCAGGGCGGCTCGATCGGGCGAGCCCGCCGCGCGCACAGTGAACATGTCTTTGCCCTCGGTGACGAAGGTCGCGGGATCATCCGTGCGGGTGGCGGTCTCGTCTTTCAGACAGCTGAGCGAGGTCGTCTGAAAGGTCTCGAGCACGTTCTCGTGGATCGAGAGTGCGGTGCCGTAGTCGGCGACCTGCCAGAAACCGGCGGGAAACTCGGCCGCCTCATCCGGCCCGCATGCCGCGCTGATCGCGCCCGTTGCCACCAGTGCGGCCGTGACAACCGCGGTTCGATTGCGCTGCATGATCATTCGACCACCGTCCGGCATCGGGCCGGTCGATCACAACCGTGCAGACAGGCGTCCCCGGGTGTGGTCAGCTCTACCGTGACTCAGAACCCGCCGTCGAACCCGCCCCCGTCGAATCCACCGCCATCGAACCCGCCCCCGTCGAATCCCCCTGTGTCACCACCATATTCGGCCCCGGAGTCATACCCCGCATCTCCGAAGCCGCCCGGATCGGCATCGAGCCCACCGCCCGCCGCCAACCCGTCCTGATACCCGTCTCCGTATCCACTCTCGAACCCCTGTGCGCCATAACCGATCCCGGACATCCCGGAGAACAGCGACGAGAACAGCAGGGCCGACCCGAGGCCCCAGGCTCCGCCGATCAACGCGGGCTTCCACCACGGCTCGGAGTACCAGCCCGCGGGAACAGGCCGACCGGCGACGCGACCGCCGGGGAAGTAGTTGGGCGTGGCCGCGGACGGATTCGGCGAAGCGGCGATCTCCCGGCCTTCGTGCTCGATGACCCGGTTCTCGCTGACCTTGCCCGCTGTGTCCTGTCCGTCGAGGGTGGGGATGGCGGGGCCGGGATCCATGCCCATCGCGCTGCGCGCGGCCTGGGTGTAGTAGAGCCCTTCCAGTGCGGTCTGCTTGGCCAGCCGGGCCTGGGCCGGCGTGCGGGCCTGATCGAGTTGCGACCCGGCGGCGAGGTGTCGCTCGGAGGCGTCGACGAGGGCCTGCTTGGCGGCGTCGTTGGTGCCGCTCAGGTTGTAGATCTGCCCGCCGAGCCGCTCGTTGACCTGGCGGGCGTCGGCCAGCGCATCGGCGAGTTCGGTCGCCGCGCGCTGGGTGCGCTGCCGGGCCTGCACGAGGATGAGCGCGCCCACCGCCACGATCACCACGACGATCAGGAGCCATAACACGGTGCGCACCTCTTCTGTAGCCGGTCGGCGAATACCGTCCAGTTTACTGGGCGCTTGCTGAGACTCAGCTGAAAGCGGTGGCCGCTAGCGCACCGCCGCGGCCTGTGCCTCGTCGTAGTCGGCGGTGTCGAAAGTCCTTGTCTTCCAGCGGTACAGCACGGTGGCGCCGGGCCAGTTGTTGGTGATGCGGCCCGCCGCGTTGCGATACCAGCTGGAGCAGAAATTCCAGGGCGTATCTTTCAGCCGGCGCTGCAACCAGTCGTCCCAGGCCTGTTCGGTGCTCGCGCGGGCCGCGAGATACCGGCCCGGCCGGTCGGTGAGGTACTGCACCACCTGACGGATGTAGCGGGCCTGCGATTCCAGCATGTAGATGATCGAGCCGGAGCCGACATTGGTGTTCGGGCCGTACATCATGAACAGGTTCGGGAAATGCGGCACGGACAGGCCGAGGAAGGCGCGTGCGCCGGCGTCGCCCCAGACGTCGGCCAGCTTGCGGCCGCCTACGCCGTAGATATTCATCGGCGCCAGGAACTCGGTGCCTTTGAAGCCCGTGCCGTAGACGATGACATCGACCTCGTGCTCGACGCCGTCGGCGGTCCGGATGCCGGTCGGCGTGATCGCCTCGATCGCGGTGGTCTCCACCGTGACGTTCGGCTCGGCCAGTGCTGGAAAGTATTCGTTGGAGAACAGGCCGCGCTTGCATCCCGCCGCGTAGTCGGGTGTCAGCTTCGCGCGCAGCTCGGGATCGGGAACCTGCCGCTCCCGATGCCGATCGGCCAGCGCGATCACCGGGGTCTTCATGCCCGGGATGTCGGTCAGGGCGAGGGCGAGCACCTCGAACAGCGACCAGATCGCGAACCGTTCGGCGAGCCGGGTCGGCGGCAGATACTTGAAAACCGCCTTGTGCGTGTCGCTGTACTCGGTGTCGAACTTGGGCAGCACCCACGCCGCGGAACGCTGGAACAGCGTGAGGTGCGCGGCCGTGGGCTGGATGCGCGGAATGTATTGGATCGCACTGGCTCCCGTGCCGATGCAGGCGATCCGCTTGCCGGTCAGCTCGACGCTGTGGTCCCATTCCGCCGAATGGAACGCCGGTCCCGCGAAGGTGTCGATGCCCGGGATGTTCGGCATGGCGGGCCGGGAGAGCTGGCCGACGGCGGGCACGAAGACGTCGGCGGTGAACTCGGCGCCGTCGGCGGTGCTGATCTGCCACTGCCCGGTCGACTCGTCGAATTCGGCATCGGTCACCTCGGTGCCGAACCGGATGAACCGGGTCAGTTCGTGCTTGTCCGCGACCGCGCGCATGTACGCGTGGATATCACGCTGCTCCGAAAAGCGGCGCGGCCAATCCGATTTCGGTGCGAACGACCACGAGTACAGCGGCGACGGCACGTCACACGCGGCGCCCGGATAGGTGTTCTCCCGCCAGACGCCGCCCAGATCCGCGGCCTTCTCCAGGATCGTGAAGCTGTCCACCCCGGCCCGCCGCAGCTCCAAAGCCAGGCCGAGCCCCGCGAACCCGGCCCCGATGATGATGATGGACGGCGTAGTCATACTCCGAGCGTATGACTCGAATGCCCAGTTCCGAAGACATCCGCGGTCAACGAATCGACATTTTCGGCCAGTCGGCCGCGGTTCAGTTGCCCGCGAGTTGGCGGGCGATGACCAGGCGCTGGATCTGGTTGGTGCCTTCGAAGATCTGCATGACCTTGGCTTCGCGCATGTAGCGCTCGACGGGGAAGTCCTGGGTGTAGCCGTAGCCGCCGAAGACCTGGACGGCGTCGGTGGTGACCTTCATGGCGGCATCGGTCGCGACCAGTTTCGCGACGCTGGCTTGCCGGGAGTAGGGCAGTCCGGCGTCGCGGCGACGGGCGGCGTCGAGGTAGGTGGCGCGAGCCGAATCGACGGCCGCGGCCATGTCGGCGAGCACGAAGCCCAGGCCCTGGTGGTCGATGATGTGGCGGCCGAAGGCTTCCCGCTCCTTGGCGTAGGCGACCGCTTCGTCGAGCGCGCGCTGCGCCAAACCCGTTGCGACGGCGGCGATGCCGAGCCGACCCGAATCCAGCGCGCTGAACGCGATCGAAAGTCCTTGTCCCTCTTCGCCGACCAGCCGTTCGGCAGGGAGGAACGCGTCGTCGTAGGCGGCGGTGGTGGTGGGCACGGCGCGCAGGCCCATCTTCTCTTCGGGTTTGCCGAAGCTCAAGCCCTCGGTGTCGCGCGGCACGAGAAAACACGAGATGCCGCGCGAACCCTCGCCGGTCCGCGCGAAAAGTGTGTAGAAATCGGCCTTGCCGCCGTTGGTGATCCAGGCTTTCGCGCCGTTGATCCGGTACCCGCCATCGACTTTCGTGGCCCGGCAGCGCAGCGCCGCCGCGTCGGAGCCCGCGTGCGGCTCGGAAAGGCTGTAGGCGCCGATGGTTTCGCCGGACAGCATGGTCGCCAGCCAGCGCTGCTGCTGTTCCGCGGTGCCGAAGGTGAACAGGGGATGGCAGGACAGGCTGTGCACGCTCACCGCCACCGCGACCGCGGCCCAGCGCGCCGCGAGCTCCTCCAGCACCTGCAGATACACCTCGTAGGGCTGGGCGCCGCCACCGAACTCTTCCGGATACGGCAGACTGAGCAGACCGGCCGCGCCGAGCGCGGGAAAGACGCCGTCCGGAAACGTTCCCGTCTTCTCGCACTCGACCACCCGCGGCTCGAGCACCTTGTCGGCGATATCGCGGGTCAGCTCGAGCAGGTCCCGAGCCTCGGACGTCGGCAGCATTCGATCCACTGGCATGCCCCCTACGCTAACGCCAGATCGGCCGGAAGGAACTCGATGGTGCGCGGTACTCGTCGCGACAGGCTGTCGGTCGTGCTGCTCGTCCTGCTCGCGCTGGGTCTGCCAGTCCTGATCGCCGAGGCGCCCGCCGCGCAGGCCGCGCCGATCGAGCGGACCTTCACCAACGCGGCGGGTACGCGCGATTACTACCTGCATGTGCCGCCGGGCGATACGGTGGGCAAGCCGTTGATGATCTACCTGCACGGCTGTACCGATCCGCAGAGTCAGCTGGCCGACACCGGCTTCTCGCTGACCAGGATGGCGGACGAGTTCGGTTTCGTGCTGGCCTATCCGATCCAGACCGCGGCGGCCAACGAGCGGTACTGCTGGAATTGGTTCGACCCGGCGAATCTGTCACGCGGACAAGGGGAATCGTCGATCATCGCCGACCTCACCAACGCCTTGGTCGCGGAGTTCGGGCTGGATCGCGCACGGGTGTACGTCGGCGGGTATTCTGCGGGCGGCGCGATGTCCACGGTGCTGGCGGCCGGCTATCCGGACCTGTTCGCGGCGATCGCGCCGATGGCGGGCGGCCCTTATGGCATCGACCTGAAGACGTTCGCCGCCGATCTGAGCGGTACCTCGATCGTCGATGCGATGGGCGCGCGAGCCCGCCCGGTCCCGGGCTTCTTCCTCCAGGACTTGGCCGATCAGACCAGCCTGTATCCGATCGGCCGGGCCAACCTGACGCAATGGCTCGGCGCCTATGCGCGAGCGGGTGACGTGACTGTGCCCGCGGTGCCGAGCACGGTCACCGCGTCCGCCGATCCGGTGCCGACCACCATCGAGCGCTACGCCGCGGGCGATTGTCTGCTCGCCGAATTCCGCACGCCGATCGGGCCGGATCACATCGGCGGAGGTTTGCTGATGCAGTCGGCGCGCGGTCTCGACCTGCAACGACAGTTGATGAGTTTCCTGCTGGCACACCGCCTCGGCGGTCCGCGGCAGGCGTGCGGTTGAGCGAAATCGCAGGAAAACGGGCGTAGACGACCGGTCGGCCCGCGATGCACGTGCAGATGAGCGCACATTCCGGGGGTGGGTACTGCCGTGCGCCACAAGCATATTCGTACAGGTCACAGGCTTTATGCGGCGCTGCGAAAGGCGGCGCGCCGACCATGATTGTCTCATTAGGGTGTTGATCGGCCGGTCGCCTGGCGCACAAGCGCCATAGCGACTAGACAGTTATCGGTTCGATAGGGGACGGACCGGCATGTCGGCGGCCACGCAGGGGGTGTCGCCGCCATTCCGGTCCGGTGGGGCCCGGTGATCCCCTGTGGCCCTGCCGCATTCGCTTGGTCTATTATCTGCGTATGAATGCAGATAGCCAGGAACCGCGCCCGCGTCTCGCGGACGATCAGGTGAGCTTGGTTGTCGAGGTCTTCCGGATGCTGGCCGACGCCACCAGAGTTCGCGTGCTGTGGGCCCTCGTCGACCGTGAGCTGTCGGTCAACGACCTGGCCGACTACATCGGCAAGCCCGCACCGTCGGTCTCGCAGCATCTGGCCAAGCTGCGGATGGCGCGCCTGGTCAGCACCCGCCGCGCCGGCACGACCATCTACTACAGCCTGGAGAACGAGCACGTCCGGCAACTGGTGGTGGACGCGGTGCACAACGCCGAGCACGCGGGCCCCGGGATCCCGCCGCATCACCGCGGCGACGTCGTACGTGAGCTGCCGGAGACCGGAACCGAAGCGAAATGAGTTACCGAACAACAGATCTCGGAGCGTGACGCAGTGCATACCGCGAACCGGCACGGCCTCGGTGACGAGCGCCCTCACCATCACCACAGCGAATCGCACACGCACGCCGCCGCTTTCGATCACCGGCACGATCACGGCCCGCATACCCATGAGCACGCGAAGGGGTTTCGCGGCGTGCTGCGTGAGATCTTCGTGCCGCACAGTCACGATCCCGCCGACAGTGTCGACGACGCCCTGACCGCCAGTGCGGTGGGTATCCGCGCGGTAAAGATCAGCCTCGTGGTGCTCGGCGTGACGGCCGTGGCGCAGGTGCTCGTGGTGGCCGTGTCCGGCTCGGTTGCCTTGGCGGCCGACACGATTCACAACTTCTCCGACGCGTTGACCGCGGTCCCGCTCTGGATCGCCTTCGCGCTCGGGCGCCGTGCCGCGACCCGCCGCTACACCTACGGCTTCGGACGGGCCGAGGATCTCGCGGGGTTGTTCGTCGTGGCGATGATCGCCCTGTCCGCGCTGATCGCGGGCTACCAAGCGGTGCGCAGGGTGATCGAGCCGGTGCCGATCGGGCATCTCGGCTGGGTCGCCGCCGCGGGACTGATCGGCTTTCTCGGCAACGAGATCGTCGCGCTGTATCGCATCCGGGTCGGTCGGCGGATCGGCTCCGCCGCGCTGGTCGCCGACGGCTTGCACGCGCGCACCGACGGCTTCACCTCGCTGGCCGTGCTGCTCGGCGCCGGTGGCGTCGCGCTGGGGTTCCCGCTCGCCGACCCGATCATCGGTCTGCTCATCACGGTCGCCATCCTCGCGGTGCTGCGAACCGCAGCCAGGGACGTGCTGCGCCGCCTGATGGACGCGGTCGAGCCGGGACTGGTGACCGACGCCGAGCGGGCGCTCGCCGCCGAACCCGGGGTGCAGGGTGTGCGCAGCCTGCGGATGCGCTGGATCGGCCACCGCCTGCACGCCGACGTCGAATTGGACGTCGCCCCGAGCAGCACCCTCGCCGAGGCGCACCGCGTCGCGCACGAGGCCGAGCACACCCTCACCCACGTCGTGCCCAAGCTCGATACAGCGCTCGTGCACGCCTATCCGGCGCACGCGAGCTGAGCCGTCGGCGGCGCGTCCCAGTTGACCTGCCGAAACTGAGGGCAGGTGCTGTCCGATTGGTCTCCTGAGTACATTCCCGATGAGCGCTGCCCTCGGGTGTTTACCGTTGGGTAGCATTCGCGATGTGATGCGGCTCATGGTCGGAATTCGGTGAACCATGCTGACGCGCGTCCGGAACCTCCCGAAGCTGCCTGACCTGCTCCATCGGAGCCGGATTCCGGACGAGCCGGAGTCGGTCGCCACCATCGGCGCGGAGGCGGATCCGGCCGATCTCGGACTGCCTGCCGATTACGCGGAGCGCATCTGGGGGCGGATGCAGCTGGTCTACCGCAGCGGCGTGCATCCCGCCATTCAGGTCTGTGTGCGCCGGCACGGCGAGGTCGTGTTCGATCGGGCGCTCGGTCACGCGCACGGCAACGGGCCCGAGGACGCACCGGAAGCGCCCAAGGTGCTCGCGACCCCGAGCACCCCGTTCGTCACCTATTCGGCGTCCAAGGGCGTCACCGCGTTCGTCGTGCATCTGCTCGTGGAACGCGGCCTGATCGATCTGCACGCGCCGGTCAGTACCTACATTCCCGAATACGGCTGCCACGGTAAGGAATCCATCACCATCGGGCAGGTGCTCGCGCACCGTTCCGGGGTGGCGAATCTGCCCCGGGAGGCGCTGACGGCCGCGGCGGTCGCGGATCGTGAACTGCTGGTACGGAATTTGTGCGCGGTCCGGCCGTCCGTGCCGCCCGGCCGGTTCCAGTCCTATCACGCGCTGTCGGGCGGTTTCATCCTCGGCGAGGTGGTGCACCGCGTCACCGGCACCGATATCCGCACCGTGCTGGCGACGGAGATCTTGCGCCCGTTGTCCTTCCGTTGGACCAATTACGGTGTGTCAGAAGCGGATTTCCCGCTGCTCGCGAAGAACTATCGAACCGGTTTGACGCCGTTGCCGCCGTTGTCGATGGCGCTGGAGCGGTTGCTGGGCGTGCCCTTCGCCGAGGCGGTCGAGATCGGTAACGACCCCGCCTATCTCGGTATCGTCGCGCCCTCGGCGAATATCGTCAGCACCGCCAACGAGCTCTCGCGCTTCTACGAGATCTTCCGGCGCGGCGGCGAACTCGACGGCGTCCGCGTGCTGCGGCCGGAAACGATTGCGGCGGCACTGGTCCCACAGTCGCGGATCGAACCCGATCTCTCGCTCGGGATGAACTTCGGCTTCGGGTACGGCCCGATGCTCGGCGGCCGGGTGGTGAGCCTGTACGGCCCCGACACCCGGCGCGCCTTCGGGCATCTCGGTTTCACCAACAACGCCGCCTGGGCCGACCCGGAGCGCGCGCTCTCGTGTGCCGTGCTCACCAGCGGCAAACCGATTCTGTACCCGGAGCTGGTGCGCTGGGTCGGGCTGCTCTACGGCATCACATCGGAGACTCCGAAGGTGGCCGCAACAGACTTGGCTTTCTGAGTGGAAGTCACTGAAGAAAAAGGAGTTCCGATGTTGAGCACTATGCAGGACGAGCCTTTGTCGCTGGCGACGTTGCTGCGCTACGCATCGACGTTTGTCGGCGATTCGACCGTGTCCACCTGGACCGGTACGGGCGTGCGCACCATGACCTATCGCGAACTCGGCGCGGAAGCGGCGCGGCTGGCGAACGCCCTGCGTGGGCTGGGCATCGGCATCGGCGATCGAGTCGGCACCTTCATGTGGAACAACAACGAGCACATGGTCGCCTACATCGCGGCGCCCGCGATGGGGGCCGTGCTGCACGCGCTCAACATCCGGTTGTTCCCCGATCAGCTCGTCTTCGTGGCCAATCACGCCGAAGACCAGGTGGTGCTCGTCGACGGCACCCTGGTGCCGATGTTCGCCCAGTATCTGCCGAACCTGAAGACGGTGCGCCACGTCATCGTGGTGAACGGCGACGCGTCGACGCTGGCCGCGCCCGACGGCGTGCAGGTGCACTCCTACACCGAACTCCTTGCCGGACAACCGGATACCTACGACTTCCCGGTGATCGACGAACGCTCCGCCGCCGCGATGTGTTACACCTCGGGCACCACCGGCGACCCGAAGGGCGTGGTCTACTCGCATCGTTCCAACTGGCTGCACGCCATGCAGGTGTGCTCGCCGAGCGGCATGGGCTTCTCCGGCAACGACACGGTGCTGGCCATCGTGCCGCTGTTCCACGCCAACGCCTGGGGCATTCCCTACGCGGCGCTGATGTCGGGCGCGAATGTGCTGATGCCCGACCGTTTCCTGCAACCGGGTCCGCTGCTGGAGATGATGGCCGACCAGCGCCCGACGTTCGCCGCCGCGGTGCCGACCATCTGGGGCGGTGTGCTGGCCGGCCTCGCCGCGCACCCGCAGGACATCACGCACCTGCGCACCGCCGTGGTCGGCGGCTCGGCCGTGCCGCCGTCGATGATGCGCGCGTTCGAGGAGAAGCACGGCGTGAAGATCCTGCACGCCTGGGGCATGACCGAGACCTCACCGCTCGGCAGCGTCGCGCACCCGCCGACCGGCGCGACCGGCGACGAGGCCTGGGAGTACCGCTACACCCAGGGCCGATTCCCGGCCAGCGTGCAGGCCAGGCTGGTCGGCGACGACGGCACGGTGCTGCCCAACGACGGAGTGGCGCTGGGCGAGTTGGAGGTTCGCGGCCCGTGGATCACCGGCTCGTACTACGCACCGGACGGCGCGGTGGTCGACCCGGACAAGTTCGACGACGGCTGGCTGCGCACCGGCGACGTCGGCCGGATCGGCCCGGACGGCTATCTCACATTGGTCGACCGGTCCAAGGACGTGATCAAGTCGGGCGGCGAATGGATTTCGTCGGTCGATCTGGAGAACGCCGTGATGGGTCACCCCGCTGTCGCCGAGGCGGCCGTGATCGGCGTGCCGGACGAGAAGTGGGACGAGCGGCCCTTGGTCGCGATCGTGCTGGCCGAGGGTGCGGCGGTCAAGGCCGACGAACTGCGTGACTTCCTGGCCGGCAAGTTCGCGAAATGGCAACTGCCGGAACGGTGGACGTTCATCGCCGAGGTGCCCAAGACCAGCGTCGGCAAGTTCGACAAGAAGCGCCTGCGCGCACAGTACGCCGACGGCGACCTGACGGTCACCACCCTGTCCTGAACGCCGCAGCAGCCCGGTGCGGCGAAATCGCTTGCCGCGCCGGGCTGTTGTGCGGACGGATCAGCAGTTACGCAGTTCCGGGCTCTGGTTGAGCAGCTGGGCCCTGGTGCCGATGAACGTGCTGTAGGTCTCGCCGCCGACCGCGGCGATCGGGAAAGCCGCCACCCGGTGGCAGTTCTGGAAGGCCAGCTTCACCCCGAAGTGCCGTTCCAGCCCGCCGCGGATCGCGTCGGAGGCCATGGCGCGCAACAGCTGACCGCGGGCCACCTCGTCCGGCGGCGGCACCACGTTGTCGGCGTATTCGGCTGTGCCGGAGTGCAGTTCGCCGGCGACCCGGCTGACGACTTCCCAGGCGTAGGGCAGCGAGTTGCGGACACATTCGACGAAATCGGCGTCGTCGACTTCGCCGCGTTCGGCGCGTTCGAGCAGTGCGGTGGGGACATCGAGGGACATAGCGCTCTCCTGGCGAGGATGGATGGCTGATGCGATGCGTCTCGATTCTAATCGAAAGTCGTTGTCAACAATCCTGGATTCGCCGTGAAAGTGCTGCATTCAGTGCGGTTTTCGTTTCGGCGGCCAGGGCGCGGACCAGTTCGCCGGCCGGTAGCTCGGCGGCCAGGGTGTGGGTCTGCCCCGCCCACAGGTTCACCTTTTCCGGGTTGCCCGCCGACCGCGCCGCCGCGCGCAAAGGCGCCGTGGCGTAATGGATCTCCGGATAGGCCACCGGCGCGGTCGCACTGTGTTCGGCCATGAACTCGTTGCGCAGGCCACGCGCCCGGCGGCCGGTGAAGGCGCGGGTGAGCATGGTCGGCGTCGACGCCGTCAGCGCGGCGCGGTGCACCGGATTGGTGCCCGCCTCCGGACAGCGCAGGAACGCCGTGCCCAGTTGCACGGCGGCCGCGCCCGCGGCGAGTGCTGCGGCGATGCCCGCGCCGGTGCTCAGGCCGCCGGTGGCCACGATCGGGCGGTCGGTCGCGGCGCGCAATAGTTGCAGCAGCGCGATGAGGCCGAGCGGATCGGTGGCGTCGTCGGCGACCCGGTCGACGAAGGTGGCTCGATGCCCGCCCGCCTCCGCGCCCTGCGCGACGAGCACGTCCGCACCGCGGTCGACGGCGATCGCGGCTTCCGCGGGCGAGGTCACGCTCACCCAGACCTCCGAGCCCGCCTCGTGCAACCGGGCGATCTCCGCGGCGGTGGGGCAGCCGAAGGTGCAGGAGACGGCGGCGACCGGGTCGGCGACGAGCAGGTCGAGTTTGGCGTCCCAGTCATCGGTGTCGTACTCGGCGGTGCCGACCTCGTTGTCGCGGGCGAGCTCGGTGAGATAGTCGGCGAACTCGGCGGCGGGGGTCGCGGGGCCGGGCACGAAGAGATTCACGCCGAAGGGGGCGTCGGTGGCGGATCGGGTCGCGGCGATCCGGGCGGCGGTGTCGGCCGCGCTGAGGTAACCGGCGGCCAGGAAGCCGAAGCCGCCGGCCCGGGTGACGGCGGCGGTCAGCTCGGGTGTCGAAGGGCCGCCGGCCATCGGCGCGAGCACGATCGGGATGTTCAAGTCATCGATGATCACGGCTCCAGTGTTGCTTACTGGACGTCCGACCCGTTGTTTACCTGCGTCTTTCGCGCAGAAGGTTGCGGAATGGTCACGCCGGGGTAGAGTTCCCGTCACAACGGATGCCAAACCGTTACATCGCAAGCTTCACCGGATCGTTACCGAACCGGCAGCCCCGCGACCGGCCCGGCTCCGCTGAACCACTGTTCTTCGGACGCAAGGACGCAGCTGTGTCGCACCACCGGGTAGGCCCCAGTTCCATTACCGTCATGAGCCTCATCGGCGATGATATTTCGGGTCGGCCGACGCGGCATCGCGCCGAGTCGACCGCGGCCGATCGAGTGAAGGTCGCCGCCGGTGTCGCGGTCGCCGCGGGCGCCCTGATCGGCACCGTGAGCCAGGTCGCCCCCGCGGTCGCCAGCCCGCTGCTCCCGGGCGCGCACGACGGCGACGAGGCAGACGCCCCCATCGTGGTGAAGGGCACCGGCATCCTGCCGGTCGCGCAGGTCAAGGCCGCCGCTCCGGCGCCGGAAGCGCCCGCTCCTGAGGCGCCCGTCGCCAGTCAGGTCGCCGCACCCATAGCCGCCGCTCCGTTCGGCCTGCAGAACCTGCCGCCGGAGGTCGCCGGTCCGCTGGCCCAGGCCGAGCAGATCCTCAAGGGCGTGCAGCAGCAGGTCGCGCCCGCCCCGCAGACCGCGGTCCGTCCGGTCGCCGGCGCGATCAGCTCCGGATTCGGTAGCCGCTGGGGTGAATTCCACTACGGTCTCGACTTCGCCGACAATCTCGGCGCGCCGATCCACTCGGTCAGCAACGGCACCGTGATCGAGGCGGGCCCCGCGTCCGGTTTCGGTCTGTGGGTGCGCGTGCTGCAGGACGACGGCACCACCGCGGTGTACGGCCACGTGAACGAGATGCTCGTGCACGAGGGCCAGCGGGTCAACGCCGGCGACGTGATCGCCACCGTCGGCAACCGGGGCCAGTCCACCGGACCGCATCTGCACCTGGAGATCTGGGACCGGGGCGGCAGCAAGATCGACCCGATGCCGTATCTCGCGGCCAAGGGCGTGCCGCTGCAGTGGGGACCTTCGGCCCACTGATTCCGCTGTCCGGCTTGATATTCCAGCGCTCCCGCCGGCCATTGCCGGGCAGGGTTCCCCACGAGACCCAATCGGTCATTAGGCTCGATTCGTGAGCGAGGGAGCGTGGAGTGCAGCACGTCCGGTCACGGCGGCGCCGAGTGTGCGCGAGGTGCGGCCGTGAGTGACTTGGGCGATATCTTCGAGCCGGGATCGCCGCACGGCCGCACCTACGCCGTGCTGGTGCATCATCCGCGGTCGAACCTTGCCGATATCGCGCAGTATCTAGGCGTTTCGGAGGACTCCGCCGCGGCCTCGCTGGACGTGCTGTGCGAGCTGCGCGCGGCCGTGCGGGTGCCCGCGGCCGACGGCGAGCCGGTGGTCTGGGACGCCCACGCCCCGGAATCGTTGTCGGAGGCCGAAGCTCGGCGCCGGCAGCAGCAGATCAACCAGATGCACACGGCCGCAGCGCGGCTCAGCGAGACGTTCCGCTCGGTGCGCCGCTCGCCGCGCAGCAACGGCGCGGTGGTGCCGGTGTTCGAACGGCTGGAAATGCTGGCCGATTTCGAGGAGATGCAGACCAGCGCGCGCACCTGCGTCAAGGTCGTCGAGCGTGGGCCCTATCTCAGCGATCTCGATCGTGAGCGACAGTTGTTCCAGCTCAAGCGCAGTCGGCTCGGCGAAGGCATCCGCTACCAAACGCTCTACCAGGACACCATCTATCAGGACCCGGAGCGGCTGCGGCACGCGCTGTCCACCAATGCCAGTGGGGCACAGGCGCGGACGTTGCCCGAGCCGCCGTTCAAACTCATCATCAGCGACGACGAACGCGCTAGCCTGGTGCTGCATGTCGACGAACGTCGCCCGGACCCCATGGGCTTGCGGATCACCGGCTCACCCGCGCTGGACCTGCTGATCAAAACGTTCGACGTGCTGTGGTCCCTGGCCGCCCCGATTTCGGTGAACCCGACGGCGGAGGCCCTCGACGAACGCGACCGCGCGATCCTGACCCTGATGGGTCTCGGTGCGACCGACGACACCATCGCCCGCAGGCTCGGCATGTCGCGGCGTACTGTGGTCCGCCGGACCGCGCGACTGCTGGAGCGGCTCGGCGCGAGTACCCGATTCCAGGCCGGGGTGCAGGCGACCCGGCGGGGTTGGCTGTGAACTAGTTCACCGATCCGGGTACTCCTGCAACAAGACCGGTCGGATACCGATATAACTCCTGGCATCTGGCAAGACAGCGCTTCCAGGGGCGCGCGGACCGCTGCCGGGCGGGCCGTATCAATCCAAGACAGCACGCGTGGACACCGATCAGTCCCTTATATGATTGCTCGGAACCGCGCTGGCCCCGGACGATACGCCCTTGTTATGGGCAGGGCCGGGTCCTAGCTCGACGCGAGAGGTGAATGCACTCGAATGGAAACTGCCCGTCGTTCCGCTCGTGGTAGCCGTCGCCGCAGGTCGGGCAGCCCGCTGTTCGGGCAGTTGCTGACCGCCGCCGTCGAATCCGCGGCCACCGAGGTCGCCATCCGGTTCAATCCGTCGGGCCTGCCCGACGACGACCGTCAGCTCACCTACGGCCAGCTCGACGCCCAGTCGTCGCGATTGGCCAGGGAACTGATCGAGCGCGGCGTCGGACCGGGCGATGTGGTCGCCATCGGCATCGCCCGCAGCCTGCAATCGGTCGTCGCCGTGTGGGCGATCGCGAAAACGGGCGCGGCGTTCGTCCCGGTGGATCCTGCCTACCCGACCGACCGGATCAACCACATCCTGTCCGACTCCGGGGCCAAGGTGGGGCTCACCACCTCGGCGCATCGCCCGGTGCTCGGCACCGGCGTCTATTGGATCGAGCTGGACGACCCGGTGCAGTCCGCGCGCATCGCGGCCCGACCCGAGCACCCGATCTCCTACACCGACCGGGTGCGCCCGCTGGACGAGCGGCACCCGGCCTACGTCATCTACACCTCCGGCTCGACCGGACGGCCCAAGGGCGTCGTGGTCACGCACAGCGGCCTGGCCGGTCTGGTGGCCGCCGAGCGCGAGCACTACGACGTCACCGCCGACTCGCGGGTGCTGCACGTGTGCTCGCCGAACTTCGACGTCTCGGTGCTGGAACTGCTGCTCGCGTTCTCCGCGGGCGCGACGCTGGTGATCGCGCCGCCCTCGGTGTTCGGCGGCTACGAACTCGCGGATCTGCTTCGGCGCGAACGGGTCACGCACATGCTGATCACGCCGGGCGCACTGGAGTCGGTCGATCCGACCGATCTGGACGACCTGCGCGTCGTCGTGGTGGCCGGCGACAAGTTCGGTCCGGAACTGCTCAACCGCTGGGCGGGCGATCGCGAGTTCTACAACGGCTACGGTCCCACCGAGGCCACGATTCTGGCCACGAGCACCCCGCAGCTGGCTCCGGACGAGCTCATCACCATCGGCACCGCGATCCCGGGAGTCGGTGCATTCGTGCTGGATTCGCGGCTGCGGCCGGTGCCCGCCGGGGTGGTCGGCGAGCTGTACCTGTCCGGGCCCGCGCTGGCCCAGGGCTACCTCGGCCGCCCGGGTCTCACCGCGGAACGCTTCGTGGCCAGCCCGTTCGGCGCCGATACGGGTAACCCCGGTGCGCGGCTCTACCGCACCGGCGACCTGGTGCGCCGCGCCGAGGACGGCGGGGCCATCGAGTACCTGGGCCGCTCGGACTTCCAGGTCAAGATCCGTGGCTTCCGAATCGAATTGGGCGAGATCGACAACGCGCTCACCGCGCACCCGGACATCGACTACGCGGCGACGCTCGGCAAGACGCTGCCCTCCGGCGCGACCGCGCTGGTGTCCTACGTGCTGCCGCGGGCCGGAACCGCCGTGGACACCGGGCAACTCGCCGAGTTCCTCGGGGAATCCCTGGCCGCGTACATGATTCCGGCCGCCATCATGGTGCTCGACGAGATCCCGCTGACCCCGGTCGGCAAGCTGGACCGCGCGGCGCTGCCGGCACCCGTGTTCGCCGCCAAGGCTTTTCGCGCGCCGTCCACGCCGGTCGAGGAGATCGTCGCCGACGTGTTCGCCGCCCTGCTCTTGGCCGGCGACGACGGCCGGGTGGGCGCCGACGACGACTTCTTCGAACTCGGT
Organism: Nocardia brasiliensis NBRC 14402; assembly: GCF_000308475.2. GTDB lineage: Bacteria > Actinomycetota > Actinomycetes > Mycobacteriales > Mycobacteriaceae > Nocardia > Nocardia brasiliensis. Next base: position 57,477 of record NZ_BAFT02000056.1, read on the forward strand.
GGCAATTCGCTGCTCGCCGCGCAGGCCGCCGCCCGGATCGGGTCGGCGCTGAATGTGCGGGTGCCGGTGCAGCTGCTGTTCGAGGCGACCACCGTGGCCGCGCTCGCCGAACGGGTGGAGCGGCACGCGGGTTCGGCCGCCGGACAGGCGCTGCACGCCCGCCCGCGCCCGGCGCGGGTGCCGCTGTCCTATGCGCAGCAGCGGATGTGGTTCCTGAACCGGTTCGATCCGGCCAGCGCGGTCAACAACATTCCCGCCGCCGTCCGACTCTCGGGCCGGCTCGATCTCGACGCGTTGCGCGCGGCCGTGCGCGACCTCGCGGAACGGCACGAGGTGCTGCGCACGCGGTACCCCGATGTCGACGGCGAGGGCTACCAGCAGGTGCTGCCGGCCGGCGATCCGCAGGCGGTTCCGGAATTCGTGGTCGAGCAGGCCACCGAGGACCGGCTGCCGGAACTGGTCGCCGCCGCGGTGACCGCGGGCTTCGACGTGACCGCCGCGCCGCCGGTGCGGGTGCGGGTGCTCGTCCTCGGCGAGACCGAGCACGTGCTGATCTGCGTGGTGCACCACATCGCGGGCGACGGCTTCTCGATGGCGCCGCTGACGCGCGACCTGATGGCCGCCTACCTGGACCGGATTCGCGGCGGCGCGCCGCAGTGGCCCGCGCTCGAGGTGCAGTACGCCGACTACGCGCTCTGGCAGCGCGAGATCCTCGGCGCCGAGGACGATCCGGAATCGGTGCTGGCCAAGCAGATCGCCTACTGGCGGACCGAATTGGCCGCGCTGCCCGAGCAGTTGGAGCTGCCCGCCGACCGGCCGCGTCCCGCGGTGGCGTCGAACCACGGCGCCACGCTCGCCTTCGAGATCGACGGCGCGGTGCACGCCGCGCTGAGCCGCCTTGCGCACAGCCATAATTCGACGCTGTTCATGGTGGTGCACGCGGCGCTGGCGGTGCTGCTGTCGCGCCTGTCCGGCACCAAGGACATCGCCGTCGGTACGCCGGTGGCCGGCCGCGGCGAGGCCGCGCTCGACGACCTGATCGGCATGTTCGTCAATACTCTTGTGCTGCGGACCGATATCGATTCCGGCGCGACCTTCGACGAGCTGTTGCGCGAGGTGCGCCGGATCGACGTCGAGGCGTTCGGGCACGCCGACGTGCCGTTCGAGCGGCTGGTGGAACTGCTGGATCCGGCGCGTTCGGCGGCCCGGCATCCGCTGTTCCAGGTGATGCTGACCTTCCAGAACCTGGCGCGCACCGAGCTGGAGCTGCCCGGCCTCTCGGTCTCGGCGGTCGAGCTCGCGATGCCGCTCGCCAAGTTCGACCTGCAACTCGCACTGGTCGAGCGGATCGACCGGCACGGTGCGCCGGAGGGCATGTCGGCGGCGTTCACCTACGCCACCGACCTGTTCGACGAGGCGACCGTGCAGGACTTCGCCGACCGCTTCGGCCGGATCCTGGCCGCGGTCGCGCGCGACGCCACGGTGACGGTCGGCGATATCGATGTGCTCGCCCCGGGCGAGCGCGAACTGGTGCTGCACGAATGGAACAGCCCCGGCGTCGCGGTGCCCGAGGTGACGCTGGTCGACCTCATCGGTGCGCAGGCTCGCAGGCGCGCGGACGCTGGCGCGATCCGTTTCGGCGACACCACGCTTACCTTCGGTGAACTGCAGCGCCGGGCCAACCGGGTCGCGCGGGCCCTGATCGCGCGCGGCGCGGGCCCGGAATCGCTGGTGGCCGTTGCCGTTCCGCGTACCGAGGAGTTGCCGGTCGCGCTGCTCGGCGTGCTCGTCGCCGGCGCGGGTTACCTGCCGATCGATACGACCTATCCGACGCAGCGCCTGGAATTCATGCTGGGCGATGCCGCTCCGGCGTGCATCCTGACCACCGCGAGCGAGCTGGAATCCATTCCCGCGGGCGATATTCCGGTCATCCTGCTGGAGGAGACCGGCGAGTTCGCCGACGCGCCGGTGCGCGACGGCGAGCGGCTCGCGCCGCTGCGGCCGGACAACCTGGCCTACGTCATCTACACCTCGGGTTCGACGGGTGTGCCCAAGGGCGTCGGTGTCGCGCACCGCAATGTGGTGCAGCTGTTCGCGAACACGCAGATGATGTTCGAGTTCGACGAGACCGACGTGTGGACGCTGTTCCATTCGTTCGCCTTCGACTTCTCGGTCTGGGAGCTGTGGTGTGCGCTGGCCAACGGCGGCACCGTGGTCGTGGTCGACTACCTGACCTCCCGGTCGCCGGAACTGTTCCGCGAGTTGCTGATTCGCGAGCAGGTCACCGTGCTCAACCAGACTCCGTCGGCGTTCTACCAGCTCGCCGAGGCCGACCGCGCCGCGCAGCCGGGCGAGCAGGCGAAGTTCGCGCTGCGCTACGTGGTGTTCGGCGGTGAGGCGCTGGACCTGCGCCAGTTGCAGCGCTGGTACGAGCGCCATGCGGTGGACGCGCCGTGGCTGGTCAACATGTACGGCATCACCGAGACGACGGTGCACGTGTCGTTCCTGTCGCTGGACGAGCAGATGGCCGACAACGCGGCCAGCGTCATCGGCCGCGCCCTGCCCGGACTGGACGCGTATGTGCTCGACGATCGGACGCACCCGGCACCGGTGGGTGTCGCGGGCGAGATCTATGTCGCGGGCGCGCAGCTGTCCCGCGGTTACCTCGGCCGTCCCGGGTTGGCCGCGAGCAGGTTCGTCGCGAACCCGTTCGGTGCGCCGGGATCCCGGATGTACCGCACCGGCGATATCGGCCGCTGGGTCGGCTTCGGCGGCCAGGCGACGCTCGAGTACGCGGGCCGCGGCGACCAGCAGGTGCAGTTGCGCGGCTTCCGCATCGAGCTCGGCGAGATCGAGTCGGCGCTGCTGCGCTGCCCCGGCGTGAGCCAGGCGGTGGTGCTGGTGCGCGCGGACGAGCACGCGGGCGATCGGCTCATCGGCTACGTCGTACCCGATACCGGCGCGCAGCTCGATCCGCTCGAATTGCGTGGCCAGGTAGGCGAATTCCTGACCGGCTACATGGTGCCGGACGCGCTGGTCGTGCTCGACGCGCTGCCGCTGACCCCCAACGGCAAGCTGGACCGGACGGCTTTGCCCGCACCGGAATTCGCGAGCACGGCCGCATTCCGCGCGCCGAGTTCGCCGGTGGAGCAGGCGGTCGCCGAGGTGTTCGGCGGTCTGCTCGGCGCGCAGGAGATCGGCCTGGACGACG
>NZ_BAFT02000055.1 GCF_000308475.2 Nocardia brasiliensis NBRC 14402
CCGACGGGCGCGGCCCCGGGCGGGGACCGTTTCCTGCGGGCTTCGCGGCCGGACGGGCCGACGAGGACGGGCCGGGGCGTGAACCCGACTTGGTGCCGTTCGACGGGGCTGATTTCGATGCGAACGACTCACGCAGCCGGCGCGCGACGGGAGCTTCCACCGTCGACGACGCAGACTTCACGAACTCGCCCTGCTCCTTGAGCGTTGCGAGTAGTTCCTTGCTGGTGACACCGAGTTCTTTGGCCAACTCGTGCACGCGGGCCTTGCCTGCCACTGCTCTCCTCACTGAGAGGTCGAGCAGTGCACCCGTTGTTCAGGGACGGGGCCCGCACGACCTCGGGTTATCTCCGATGGACGTTCATCGTTGGTGCTTCACGGTGTGCTCATGAGTGCTCGTGCCTGTTCTCGAGGTACTGCTCCAGGGCTGAGATATCCAGATTTCCGGACACTCTTAGTGCTCTGCCGAATGCTCGGCGCCGTTCTGCCGCGTTCAGACAAGCCGAGACGGGGTGCAACCAGGCACCCCGTCCGGGAAGTCTGCGCCGCGGATCGGGAACGATCATGACAGCGGGGGCACCGTCTCCGGTATCCGATTTCCGTGCCACGATCCGTAACAGATCGGCGGCCAACTCGCGCTTCCGGCATCCGATACAGGTCCGAATCGGTTGCGCGTGCTGAACCTCTGTCCACTCTACCGCTGCACCGGTCGGATCACCGAACCGCTCCCCTGCGGAAGTTACCAACATGTCATCCCGATGGCCCGAATCGCGCCCAGTGCTGTCCAACGCACGGTGCGTCGCGCCGGTTCCGGTCAACTGCGGTGCGCCTCCGTCCGCACCGTGCCGCCGCCCATGTCAGGGGCCGCGTCGCTGCGGATATCGATCCGCCAGCCGGTCAGCCGGGCGGCCAGCCGAGCGTTCTGACCCTCCTTGCCGATGGCCAGCGAGAGCTGGAAGTCCGGCACCACGACGCGCGCGGCCCGCGCTTCGGGATCGACGATGGTGACCGACACCACTTTCGACGGCGAGAGCGCATTGCCGACGAACGTCGCCGGATCCTCGGCGAAATCGATGATGTCGATCTTCTCGCCGGCCAGCTCGCTCATCACGTTGCGCACCCGCTGCCCCATCGGGCCGATGCACGCGCCCTTGGCATTCACTCCGGACACCGTGCTGCGCACCGCGATCTTGGAGCGGTGCCCGGCCTCGCGGGCCACCGCGACGATCTCGACCGAGCCGTCCGCGATCTCGGGCACCTCGAGCGCGAACAGCCGCCGCACCAGGTTCGGGTGCGTGCGCGAGAGCGTGATCTGCGGGCCGCGCGGCCCCCGCGAGACGCCGACGACGTAGCACTTGATCCGGTCGCCGTGCTCGTAGGTCTCGCCGGGCACCTGCTCGGCGGGCGGGATCAACCCCTCGGCGCCGTGCAGTTCGCTGCCGATGCGCACGACGATGGTGCCGCGGGCGTTGGCGCGCGCGTCGCGCTGCACCACACCGCCGACGATATCGCCCTCGTGCGTGGAGAACTCGCCGAAGGACTTCTCGTTCTCGGCGTCGCGCAGCCGCTGCAACACCACCTGGCGCGCCGTGGTCGCCGCGATCCGGCCGAAACCCTCAGGGGTGTCGTCCCATTCGGAGATCACGTTGCCGTCGGCGTCCAGCTCACGCGCCATCACCCGGACCGTTCCGGTCTTCTGGTTGATGTCGATGCGCGCGTTGGGCTGGTGGCCCTCGGTGTGCCGGTACGCGGTGAGCAGCGCCGACTCGATCGCGGAGATCACGGTCTCGATCGAGATCCCCTTGTCGGCGACGATCGCGCGCAGGGCTTCGATTTCGATGTTCATTCCACGATCCCTTCGGTCGGCGAATCGGACGCTGTTACTGATCCGGGTAGTGCATTCGTTGTTCCTGAAACATCCGCGGCGTCGACCGCCGGCACATCATCTTCCTGGCCGGGCACCGGGCGCCCGGGCGCCACGCCGCCGGCGAGTTCCATTTCCCGCGGCCCCGGCTTGCCGAACTCGACCTGCACCACCGCTTCCGCGATGTCGGTGAGCGGCACGCGCACCCGATGCGGCTTGTGTTTGCCGCCCAGCACCAACGCCACTGTATCGCCGTCGAGCACACCCACCCTGGCCTCGAATTTCCGGGCGCCACCCGAGTCGGGGACGGGTGCGCCCTCGCGTAGCTGCACCAGCACTTTGCGGCCGCGGGCGCGGCGCCAGTGCCGATCCTCGGTGAGCGGGCGATCGATACCCGGGGTGGTGACCTCGAGCAGGTACGGGGTCTCACCGAAATCGCCTGCCTCGTCCAGCAACTCCGAGACTTCGGCGCTGAGTACGGCGATCGAGTCGAGATCGGACGGTCCGTCGCTGTCGACGGTCACCTTCACACGAGCCTGCGCATCCGCATGCTTGCCGGCGGTCGAGATCTCGACCCCTTCGAGGTCGAACCCTCGGCGTTCGACTAGTCCAGCTATGAGCTGGCTCAGCCTTTCCTCGGTCGGCATCGGCATCTGGGGCGGCTCCTGGTTCAGTTGTGACGGCGGTAGGGAAATTACTTCAACCGAAGGTCTAGCGTAACGCGCTCAGAGAGTGTAAAGGACCATCGGGCAAGCAGTACGCGCGCCACTCGTGGCCGATCGACGGCTCCGCGGCGGCAGCGAAGCGTACCCAGGCGAGGGCCGCCGCGTCGAACTCCGCGGACGGCGGTGCCTGGTCCGAGGCACCCCGGCGAATCTGGCACGATGGTGCCGTGCCCATCCGCCCTCCCGTGCAGCCGCGTGCCGCACGCTCTTCCGGCTCCCCGTCCGACCGGCACGCTTCCCGGTTTCCGCTGGACCGCCGCACCGTGTTACGGCTCGCCGGTGGCGGCACCGTCGGCGTGCTCGCGCTCGGCGCGGCCGTCGGCTGCACCGCCGAGGACACTGTGCACGAGCCGGATCCGCTTGCCGCCCAAGAGGTTCTGGCACGCGCCGACGCAGCGGCGGCCACCGCCGCGATCGCGCTGGCGCCGGCGAAGCACAGTGCGCTCACCGCGATCGCGACCGAAAGGACCGCGCACGCAGACGCTTTGCGCACCGAGATCGAGCGGGTGATCGGCGTCTACGGCGACGGCACCAAACCGGTGCACCGCACCAGGACCAACACACCGGGGCAGGCATCGGGCCCGTCCGCGGTGGTCTCCGGTTCGACGGTGCCGCCCGTCGCGCCGCCCAGCCTCGACACCTTGCGCGCACAGCTCACCGAGTCCCGGCAGGCGGCCGCCGCTCTCGCCGGTACCCAGTCGGGTTACCGGGCCGGGCTGCTCGCCTCGATCAGCGCGGCCTGCGCCGCCCAGGCGGGGGTGCTGCTGGCATGACCGATGCCGAACGTCAGGCGCTGCTGGACGCGCTGCGCGCCGAATACAGCGCGGTGTACGCCTACGGCGTGGTCGCCGCGTATGCGTCGCGCGAGCGCTACCGTCTCGTCGCCGAGAACACCGCGAGCCATCGCGCCCGCCGGGACGCCACGATCGACGCGCTCACCGCGGCGGGCGTCACCGCCCCGCCGCCGGATGCCGCCTACACGATGCCGTTTCCGGTGAACGATCCGATTCCCGCGGCGCATCTGGCCGCGACCGTCGAGTCCGACACCGCGGTCGCGTGGCGGGCCGTCGTCGAGCACGGCACGTCCGAGGCGCTGCGCCGGATGGGCATCGACGCGCTCACCGAATGCGCGGTCCGCCTGGCCACGTGGCAGTCCATCCTGGGCACCGACCCGCCGACGACACCGTTCCCCGGCAAGGTCTGAGCCGAAACCCCCTGTGCGCCAGGACACCTCAGGAAACTCCGGACAGCGAGTTTCACCTGCCGTGAGCCGGGTACCCGACACCCATATTGGGTGTGCGGTTCGTCCGGCAGCAGGGCCGGGGTGAGCTCGCACGAAAAGGCCGACCTCACAGGGCTTGCGGGGTCGGCCTTTTCGATGTTCGCGGCTTACGGGCGCATCTCGTAGGCGCCGTCGTAAGCGGCCACCTCGGCCCAGATCCGGTCGAAGCGCGGACGATCCGCCACCGGTGGGCGCAGCGCCGACGCGGCCCAGGCCTGCTGGTCGGGGCTGGCCGACGGCTTGCCGTAGAGCGTGGTCGCGTAGGTGTTGAAGTCACGCACCTGGAAATCGAAGATCTGGTCGAGCAGATCGCGGTCCAGTCCGGTGATCGCCGCCTGCTCCAGGATCAGCTGACCGTAGACCACCAGGGAGAACAGGTGGCCGATGGTCAACATGAAATCGAGATCCTGCTGCTGGCCGGCATCGGGCGCCGCGGTGCTCAGCAGTGTGCGCAGCGCCTGGGCCTGCTCGTAGAAGCGGCCGACATTCGGGATGTCGGCATGCTTCTCGTACACCGGGGTCCAGTCGGCGAACTGCACCTTGCCCGCGCCACGGGCCGGCCCCTGCCGCCAGAAGAACTCGTCGTCGGCCGCGTCGAGACGGGTGCCGATCTCCGGGTACTCCTTGGGGTTGAACAGATAGTTGGGCATGAACTTCAGGATCTGCCCGACGTTGACGTGCACCGTGCCCTCGAGCCGGGGCAGCGTGTTGATCAGCCGCTGCACCTCGGCGAAGTAGGTGTTCTTCTCGAATCCCTTGGCCGCCAGCACATCCAGCAGCAGGGTCATCACCGTCTCCCCCTCCGAGGTCACCTTCGACTTCGTCATCGGGTTGAACAGCAGGTAGCGCCGGTCGTCGAGGCTCGCGCTGCGGAAGTAGTCCACGGCGCGATCGCTGAACAGCTTCATCGCGACGATGCGCGCGTAGGCGTCGACGAAATTGGTCCGCACGTGCGGGAAGTCGGTGACCGGGTTGCCGTACAGGATGCGGTTGTTGGCGTGCGTGATCGCCTCGTAGAACGAGTGCTCGACCATGCCGATGCCGCCGTGGCACAGGTTGAACTTGCCGACGTTGACGGTGTTCAGCGCGGCGGAGAAGGCCTCGGGCCCGGTGTGCAGGATGTCCTCGGCCCGCACCGGGTAGTTCTCCAGGCGGAACGTGCTGACGTACATCTGCTGGTGCACGACATTGCCCAGCAGGTGATAGTTCTCGTGCCTGCTGTCCGCGGCGAACCAGACGTAGCCCTCGGCGCCCTCGACATCGGACCGGCGGGAGAACACCGAAACCATGCTCGCCACATTGCCGTTGCCGATGTAGTACTTCTCGCCGTTGGCGCGGAACAGGATTCCCGCCTCCGCGTCGGCACTGCCCGGCTCGCTGGGGGTCAGCACCAGGTCGGTGTTGTAGATGTCGGCGCCGTGCTCACGCTCGGACAGACCGAACGCCATCACCTGACCGGCAGCCAGGTCGGCGGCCGCACGCAGCTTGGCATCGGTGTTCTCGCTCTGCCAGATCGGCCCGAGCCCGAGGATCGTCACCTGCTCGGCGTACCAGTAGGCCAGCCCGTAGAAGCCGAAGATCTCCGACAGCGCCGCGTTGCGCGCCGCGTCCCAGCGCCGGTTCTCGTCGCCGTCGGCGAACTCCGCGGGGGTCAGGAAGGTGGCGAACAGCTTCTCCTTCGCGACGAACTCGAGGAAGTCGGCCGTCCAGACCGCGTCCGCGTCGTCGGCCAGCAGCTGCTGCTTGCCCCGCGACTCGAACCACTCGATGGTGGCACGCAGCAGCCGCCGGGTCTCGGCGTCGAAATGCTGCGGGTCGTAGGTGGCAGGGTTGAACAACAACGGATCGGTGCTCGTCATGCCGTTAACTTACCAGCGGGTAACAGCAGCCCATAGCCCCTCCACCCCACTTCACACCGCAAATCCCGCCTACGGTTCCGTAGGGTCGCGCGTTCATGATCAGGGGGAACTGGTGGCGGCGCGCACTCGGACGATGCCGCCACCAGTTCCCCCTGATCTTGAAGCCCACCCGCCCACGCGAAAACGGCCCCGATGGAGATCCATCGGGGCCGTCGCTCGCGTGCCGGGCTAGCCGCGGATCCGGGTGACGACCGCGTCGACGGCCGAATCCGCGGGGAGTTCGGTGGCTTCGCCGGTGAAGCGGTCGCGCAGTTCCACCTTGCCCTCGGCCCAGCCCCGGCCGATGACGAGAACCAAAGGCATGCCGAGCAATTCGGCGTCCTTGAACTTGACGCCGGGTGAGGCGGTGCGGTCGTCGAAGAGCACGTCCAGGCCCTTGGCGTGCAGCCCGGCGACGACCTGCTCGGCGCCCGCGCGAGCCGCCTCGTCCTTGTTCGCGATGACGACGTGCACGTCGTACGGCGCGACCTCGGCCGGCCAGCGCAGGCCCTTGTCGTCGTGCTGCTGTTCGGCGATCACCGCGACCATGCGGGAGACGCCGACGCCGTAGGAGCCCATCGTGAGCCGGACCGGTTTGCCGTTCTCGCCGAGCACATCCACCTCGAAGGCATTGGTGTACTTCTGGCCGAGCTGGAAGATGTGCCCGATCTCGATACCGCGCGAGGCCACCAGCGCGCCCCGGCCGTCCGGCGAGGGATCGCCGTCGCGGACCTCGGCGGCCTCGATGGTGCCGTCCGGAGTGAAGTCCCGGCCCGCCACCAGGCCGACCACATGCTTACCGGGCGCGTCCGCGCCGGTGATCCACGCTGTGCCGGTGCCGACCCTGGGGTCGACGAGGTAGCGAACACCGTTGGCCTGCAACGCCTTCGGGCCGATGTAGCCCTTCACCAGGAACGGGTTGGCCGCGAAATCCGCCTCGGTGAGCAGCTCCACCTCGGCCGGCTCGACCGATGCGCCGAGCCGCTTGTCGTCCACCTCGCGGTCGCCCGGCACGCCGATGCCGACGATCTCGGACTTGCCGTCGGGATGGCGCAGCTTCACCATCACGTTCTTGAGCGTGTCCGCCGCGGTGACCGGACGGCCGAACTGTTCGGCGATGCCCGCGCTGTTCGCCCAATCGACGAGCGTCGCGATGGTCGGCGCGTCCGGAGTGTCGTGCACGACCGCCTCGGCCAGGCCCTCGAGCGGCAGCGGCGCGGGCGCGGGGGTGACCACGGCCTCCACATTGGCCGCGTAACCCGACTCGACACAGCGCACGTAGGTGTCCTCGCCGACCGGGCTGTCGGCCAGGAACTCCTCGGACGCGCTGCCGCCCATCGCGCCGGAGGTGGCCGCGACGATGACGTACTTCACCTGCAGCCGGTCGAAGATCCGCTGGTAGGCCTCGCGGTGTGCGGCGTAGCTGGCCTTCAGGCCGTCCTCGTCGAGGTCGAACGAGTACGAGTCCTTCATGACGAACTCGCGGCCGCGCAGGATGCCCGCGCGCGGACGCTCCTCGTCGCGGTACTTGGTCTGGATCTGGTACAGCGTGACCGGCAGGTCCTTGTACGAGTTGTATTCGCCCTTCACGGTGAGCGCGAACAGCTCCTCGTGCGTCGGGCCGAGCAGGTAGTCCGCGCCCTTGCGGTCCTTCAGCCGGAACAGGCCGTCGCCGTATTCGGTCCACCGGTTGGTGGTCTCGTACGGGTCGCGCGGCAGCAGCGCCGGCAGCGAGATCTCCTGCGCGCCGATCGCGTCCATCTCCTCGCGCACCACATCCTCGACCTTGCGCAGCACTCGCAGGCCCAGCGGCAGCCACGAGTAGACGCCCGGCGCGATGCGTCGCACGTATCCGGCGCGCACGAGAAGTTTGTGGCTGGGCACCTCCGCGTCGGCGGGATCGTCGCGCAGGGTACGCAGGAAAAGGCGGGAGAGGCGGGTGATCACGGATGCACAGGGTAGTCGCTGCTCGCGCGATGCTCGCAACGCATTACCGTATTCGTTCGTGCTGGTGCTGCTGCCTCCCTCCGAAACCAAGTCCGACGGCGGTGCCGACGTGCCGCTGGCGCTGGATGCGTTGTCGATGCCGCAGCTCACCGCGGTACGCGACCAGTTGATCGACGAGCTCACCAAGCTCGCCACCGACCCGGACGCGAGCCGCGCGGTGCTCGGTCTCGGCAAGGGCGCCGACGCCGAGATCGCCCGCAACGCGTCCCTGCGCAGCTCCCCCACCCGGCCCGCGCTGGAGCGCTACACCGGCGTGCTCTACGACGCGCTCGACGCGCGCTCGTTCAGCAAGGCGCAGCGCGCGAAGGCCTACGCGCGCCTCGGCATCGGGTCCGCGCTGTTCGGGGCGGTCCGCGCGAGCGACCCGATTCCCGCCTACCGGCTCTCCGGCGGTTCGAAACTGCCCGGCCTGCCCACGCTTTCGGCCGTCTGGCGCGATTCGCTGTCCGACGCGCTGCTCGCCGAAGCCGCCGGCGACCTGGTGGTCGATCTACGGTCGGGCACCTATCAGCAGCTCGGCCGGGTGCCCGGCGCGGTCACCGCCAACGTGCTCACCGAACACCCCGACGGCTCCCGCACCGTGGTCAGCCACTTCAACAAACACCACAAAGGCCTGCTGGCCCGCGCACTCGTGCTCACCCGCGCCGAACCCACCGACGTCCGGAGCCTGGCGAAGGTGGCGGGCAAAGCCGGCCTGAAAACCGAAATCGCCTCGCCGACCGAGTTATTGATTCTCACCTGAGGCGGCGAGCACGGCCAGCTCGCACACGCCGCCACCTGAGTCACCAGCAGCAATCAACAACGCCAGCTCCCCGGACAAGTCGACGCGCCGCCACCGAGTCATCGGCCGCAATCAGCAACGCCTGTTCGCCGGCTAACTCAGCGCGTCGCCACTCGAGTCACCAGCAGCGGTCAACGTCGCCAGCTCCCGAGACAGGTTCGTCCGCGCGGCCGCCTCGTAACGCGTTCGCGCAGTAGGGGTTCGGAACAGGTACGGCTGCTGGGCCAGCCCTTGCAACACCGCGGCACGACCCGCGCGGAACAGCTCGTCCGGCACATGGCCGTACTCCGCCCGCACCGCGGCCGTATACGCGGCATACCCCGCCTCGTCGGCCGCGAGCACCGCCAGGTCCGCGTCACAGAGCACCGCCCCGTTCCGATCCCCATCCGCCACACGATGGGTCGCCGTGAGCCGCACCAGCCGCCCCACCTCGGCAATCAACCCCGTTGCCACCCCCAGTTTTCCGAGCGACTCCTCAGCCAACCGAGCACTCAGCTCCTCGTTGTCGTCGCGCTCCACCGCATAAACAGCATCGTGAAAGAACGCCGCATATCGCACCGCATCGATATCCTCCGCATCCCCCGCAAGATCATCGATCACCTCCAGCATCGCCTGCAGATGCTCCACCGTGTGATACCGCCGATGCGGTTCCCGATAACACCGAATCACGAACTCCCCCATAGCGACCGACCCCGCTCCCGCCAGCCCGACCCACCGCTCGAGCAGCTCCGCATCAACAGATATCCCCATCGCCCCAGTCTGGCGACCCCACCACCCCACCACAATCCCTTGTGTCATTCGGCACTCTTACCCCGACCCCGTCCGACCTTCCCCGCGAACGCCGGAATAGACACGCCGAGCACGGACGTACCAAGCGACAGATAGGTGGCCTGGGCCAGTTCACGCACCCCTTCCGTGTTCCCGCACCCGCTGTGGACGGCCATAGCCCGTGCGGGAACACGAAAGGGGTGCGTGGAGTCGGAAGGGGTGCGGGAAGCGAGCGCGGGGGTGGGCGGTGTGGACCAAGCGACAGATAGGTGGGGGCTCACAAAGCACCCACACGGTTCACAGGGGCTGGAGGGTCTGTGAACCGTATGGATGGTCTGTGAAACCCGCCGAGGCACAACGCTATCCGCACCCCAACCGCGGATTCCTGCCCAAGTCACTCACGAAAACGGCACCACAGCCAGACGACCACGCCGGAACCAGACGCCACGGGACCTACGTGCGCCTACAGCCGGGAACGGCACTCAACGCGCTCAGCACTATCCATGTAACTCCCGCGGCAGGTCGACGACATCAGGGTTGTCCCGCTTCGGCAGCCAGCCAACAAGCCCAAACGCAACAGCACAAACCCAACGACGAGGCACACCATCACTTCGGCAGCCAGCCACGCTCCAGCACAACCCCAACGGCGAACCCTGCCGTCGGCGGCCGCACGTGCAGACGCTGTCCGCGACCGGCGGCGCGTCCGACGCCGACCGCGCTGAGCCCCGCGATCAGGGCCTCGGCGGACCAGCCGCCAGTCCACCCCTTCGAACGCAAGGACCGAAGACCCCCTCCCGGACGCCGGCAGAAAATGGGATGCGGACTTCAGCCTCCGCCCCGTACCGTCATCCGGGTGCTCGGGGATCCGGAACGGGAGGATTCGGATTCTCGAGCCGAATGTTGGTGCGCCACGTGCGAATACGTGCCGGGGAGGTAGAGATGACGAAGCTGAATCAGATCATTGCGGTCGAGAAGGGCGTGAAGAGCGCTGCGGTGCGGGAGCTGGCGCAGCGCCAGGGCGCGTTGCAGAAGGCGGCCCTGCTCGCCGGTATCGCGCGCACCTACCAGCCGAAAGACGAAGAGGGCGAGCAGCTTCCGCCGGAGTCCACCCGCGTGCAGGTGAAGTCCGAGGAGGTGCTGCGCCAGACCGCGGCGACCCTGACCCGCCTGTTCGACGTCACCGCGACGAAGGACTGGACGAACACCGAGGCGAAGGCCGACGTCTCCGTCGACGGCGAGGTGCTGCTGCGGGACGTGCCGGTCTCCTACCTGCTGTTCCTGGAGAAGCAGCTGGCCGAGCTGCACGCCTTCGTGCAGCGGTTGCCGGTGCTCGACGCGGCCGAGGCGTGGTCGTTCGACGACTCCACCGACACCTGGCGCACCGACGCCGTGCGCACCATCCGGACCAAGAAGGTGCCGCGCAACCACGTGAAGGCCGAGGCCACCGAGAAGCACCCGGCCCAGGTGGAGGTGTATTACGAGGACATCGCCATCGGCTACTGGAACACGGTGCGCTTCTCCGGCGCTCTGCCCGCCCGCCGGGTGAACGAGCTGGCCGAGCGCGTCGACAAGCTCGCTCGCGCAGTGAAATTCGCGCGCGAGGAGGCCAACGGAACCGAGGTCACCGACCGCAAGACCGGTGACGTGATCTTCGGCTACCTGTTCCGCTGAAAACCGCCCGGGGCCCATCGGCCCCGGGCCCACAGACTCCCCCGCCGCGTGCGGGGGAAGCGCAAGGAGCGCACACTCAAACTGAAGTTGAAACTGAAATCCACGGCGTCAGTGGGGGTTCGAGTCCCCCTCCGGGCATCCATGTCCGGGTAGCCCAACAGGCAGAGGCAACCGTGCCAATCTCAGACTCTCGCTCCAGCATGAGTATTCGCCGCCGAACACCGACGGTACGAGGAAGGGACACGCACGCGACGAGATGCCGGTTCGACTCCGGCCTTCCCCGCCATGGGGAAGTGGTCCAAAGGCACGACACGCCGTGAATCTCAGCCTCATCTCTTCCCCACCGGGGTGGGCGAATTGGGCGGCAGAACCTGAACCCGGGAGCAGGCTAAGCTCCCGGGTTCTCCCATGTCAGCGCTCGGCGGCGGCGAGCAGCTCGCGAATTCTGGTGCCGTCCGCGGGGGTTGCGGCGTTCTCCCAGAACGGAAGTGCCGCCGCGTAGGCGTCGGTGTAGACCGGCGTGTTCACTTGGAAGCGCCAGCTCTCGCTCAGCGGTCCGGCATCGACGGTGTCGTAGCCGAGGGCGTCGATCAGTTGTGCCGCAGCGACTTTCGCACCGGTGTCGTTGCCCGCGATCGGCAGCGCCGACCGGTCGACGGCGCCCGCGGGACGGGCCAGTTCGCCGAGGTGCACGAAGTAGATGTTGTTGAACGCCTTGACCACCTTCGAGGTCGGCAGATGTTTTTGCAGCAGTTCACTGCTCGTCACGGTGCCGTCCGCGAGTTCGGCGAAGATACCGTCTCGATCCGGGTAGTAGTTGTTGGTGTCGATGACGACCTTGCCCGCCAGGGGCGCGACCGGCACCTGTTGGTAATTGCGCAGTGGCACGGTCACCACCACGATGTCCCCCGCCGCGGCCGCCTCGTCGGCGGTCGCCGCCCGCGCCCGTGGGCCGAGCTCCGCGACCAGATCGGTCAGCGTTTCGGGACCACGAGAGTTGCTGAGCACCACGTCGAGTCCCGCGGCGATGGCGAGTCGCGCCACCGTAGCGCCGATGTTCCCGCTGCCGATCAATCCCAGGGTTGTCATACGCCGCACAACCGCCACCGGACCTGCGATGTTCCCGCGATGTGGCGCTGACCGGGGCAGATGTGAGCTACACCATGCGCCACGCCGATCGCGACATATCGGACGACCGGATTCAGCGCGCGTTCGCCGTCAGATCGCGGATCAGCAGCGCCGCATGCAACGAGGTGCGCGACTCCCCGTCCTCGAGATCGACGGCGAGGATGCGTTCGATCCGCGCCAGCCGCTCGTACAGGGTCGGCCTGCTGATGGTGAGCCGCCGCGCGAGTTCGGTCTTGTTGCCCGCCAGGTCGAGGAACTGGCGCAGCGTGCCGGTCAGGTCGGCGCCTTGCCGAATGTCGTAGCGCAGCAACGCACTCAGTTCCGTTTCCGCGAATCGTTGTACGCCGGGCTCGTTGCGGATCAGCGAGAGCAGCCCGCGCAGCCGGACATCGCCGCTGCGGTAGAACGGCCGCGGCACCGAACTCCGCAGTGACAGCGCCACTTCCGCGATGTGCGCCGCATGCGGCAGCTCGTGCGCGGTGTCCAGCAGCGAATCCGCTTCGGCGCCGACACCGATCACGACCCGTTCGACGCCGTCGACCCGGCGTACCTCGCCGGCGATCGCGACGCAGGCCGCGGTCAGGTTCTCGTCGAGCGCACCGGTGCGCGGCAGCGCCAGGATCATGCCGACTCGATCGCCCTGATCTGCGGCGGCGAGCGCGGTGAGTTTGGCCAGGCCGAGCCCGTGCGTGATCGCGTCCAGGATGCCCGCGGCACGGCGCTGCCGGGCGACCGGATCGGCCTCGGCGACGGCCGCGACATCGACGGCCAACGGCACGTAGGCGGCGCGCCGGGCCAGGCCGAGCGCCGCGGCCCGTGCCACCGCGTCGCGTTCGTCCACCACCCGCCCGTTGACCATGTCGTCGATGAGCCCGGTCTGTGCCTGGCGATGCAGGCCGAAGCGGTCCTTCTCGATCATCCGGTGCAGCGTGAGCGTCTGCGCCGCGCGTTCCAGCACCATCGTGGCGCGGGCGGTCGGCACCTCGCTCGAGCGCAGGATCAACCGCCCCCAGCGCTGGGTGTGCGGGCCCACGGCCACCGCATCCCAGCCGTCGGGCAGCAGCCGCGAGATGTTCTCCCAGTCCTCGAGCAGCGCCGACGTGCTCGCGTGCTTGGCCGTGAACGCCAGCACCCGGTGCGCCAGGTCTTCCAGCACGACCGACGAATCGAGCATGCCCGCAGCGGTTTTCACGATCTCGGCGAGCGAGGCGCGGCGCACGCTGAGGTCGGTGAAGGTCTCGTGCACGTTGCGCGCGAACTCCACTTCGGCGTATTGGTCGGCCACGATCACCCGGTGCACCGCCTCGGTGATCTCCACGAATCGGGTCACCCGATGCAGCGCGATCACCGGCAGCCCGAGCGCGTCGGCGGTCTGCGCGACGATCGGCGGCAGCCGCGGCACATACGCGCCCAACTCGACCACCAGCCCGGACACCCCCGCCGCGGCGAGCGCGGTCAGGTAGCCGGCCGTCGCGCTGTCGCCGTGACTCATCGGCTGACCGGTGGTCAGGATCAGTTCCCCGCCCGCCAGCAACTGCGCCACCTCCGCGACCTCGCTGACGTGCACCCAGCGCACCGGCCGGTCCAGTGATCCACCGGCGACGACCTCGGGCGCACCGGCCCGCACCACCGGCATCGCCAGCACATCGGACACAGAGGGCAGCACCGACGAATCGTAATATGAATCGCTGAATCACGTACAGATCGTCGGGCGATATCGCAGGGTTGATGCCGGAGAGTAGTAGCAAGGAGGCGTCCACCCGCCGCCGCACCGCGACGCTCACGGATCGAAACGAGGAGATATGCAGACAATCGCGCACTGGCTCGACGGCAAGGCTTTCGCTGGGACCAGCGAGGCGACGGCGGCGGTGACCAATCCGGCGACCGGCGTGGTGACCGGTCAGGTCGCGCTGGCGAACGTGGCCGACACCCGCGCGGCGATCGATGCGGCCGCGGACGCGTTCCCGGCCTGGCGCGACACCTCGCTGGCGCGGCGCACCCAGATCCTGTTCCGGTTCCGCGAGCTGCTCAACGATCGCAAAGCCGAACTGGCGCAACTGATCACGGCCGAGCATGGCAAGGTGATCGCCGATGCCATGGGCGAGGTGAGCCGCGGTCTGGAGGTCGTCGAATTCGCCTGCGGCGTACCGCATCTGCTCAAGGGCGGCTACACCGAGAACGCGTCGACGAAGGTGGACATCTTCTCCATCCGTCAGCCGCTCGGTCCGGTCGCGGTGATCTCGCCGTTCAACTTCCCGGCGATGGTGCCGATGTGGTTCTTCCCGCTGGCCATCGCCGCGGGCAACACCGTGGTGCTCAAGCCGAGCGAGAAAGACCCCTCGGCCTCGCTGTGGCTGGCCGAGCTGTGGGCCGAAGCCGGTTTACCCGCAGGCGTTTTCAACGTCGTGCAGGGTGACAAGGTCGCGGTGGACGAGCTGCTCGACCACCCGAAGATCAAGGCCGTCTCGTTCGTCGGCTCGACCCCGATCGCGCAGTACGTCTATCAGCGCGGCACCGCGGCGGGCAAGCGGGTGCAGGCGCTGGGCGGGGCGAAGAACCACATGGTGGTGCTGCCGGACGCCGACCTCGACCTGGCCGCCGATGCCGCGGTGAACGCCGGATTCGGTTCCGCCGGTGAGCGTTGCATGGCGATCAGCGTGGTGGTCGCGGTGGGCGGCACCGCCGACGAACTGGTCGCGAAGATCACCGAGCGCGCCACCACCATCAAGACCGGCGACGGCACCCGCGAGACCGATATGGGCCCGCTGGTCACCAAGGCGCATCGCGATCGCGTCGCAGAGTACATCGCGGCGGGCGAATCCGCCGGTGCCCGTGTGGTGCTCGACGGACGCGGCATCGCGGCCGATGGCGAAGCGGACGGATTCTGGCTCGGCCCCACGATTCTCGACCACGTCGGCACGGCGATGAGCGTCTACACCGACGAGATCTTCGGCCCGGTCCTCTCGGTGGTGCGGGTGGACAGCTACGACGACGCGCTCGCCCTGATCAACGCCAACCCGTACGGCAACGGCACAGCCATCTTCACCAACGACGGCGGCGCGGCGCGGCGCTTCCACAACGAGGTCGAGGTGGGCATGGTCGGCATCAACGTGCCGATCCCGGTGCCCATGTCCTACTACAGCTTCGGCGGTTGGAAGAACTCGCTGTTCGGTGACTCGCACGCGCACGGCGCCGACGGCGTGCACTTCTTCACCCGGGCCAAGGCGGTCACCACCCGCTGGCTCGATCCGAGCCACGGCGGGATCAACCTCGGCTTCCCCGAGAACAAGTAGCCCGTCCACCACTGAGCACAGGTAGCCGACAGCACAAGTGACGCAGGAGAACTCGACGATGACCCTCCCGAACGGATTGACCCCGGAGGCCGCCCGCGAGGCGGCAGCGCGCGCGTACGAGCTCGATCGTCGCCACGTCTTCCACTCCTGGTCCGCCCAGGCGCAACTGGATCCGATGACCATCAGCGCCACTCAGGGCTGTTATGTGTGGGACGGCGAGGGCACTCGGCTGCTCGATTTCTCCTCTCAACTGGTGAACACCAACATCGGGCATCAACATCCGAAAGTCGTTGCGGCGGTGCAACAGCAGGCAGCCAAGCTGTGCACCGTCGCACCGCAGCACGTCAACGACGCGCGCTCGGAGGCGGCCCGCCTGATCGCCGAGCGCACGCCGGGCGAGCTGAACAAGATCTTCTTCACCAACGGCGGAGCCGAGGCCGTCGAGCACGCGGTCCGGATGGCCCGGCTGCACACCGGCCGCTACAAGGTGCTCGCCCGGTACCGCTCGTATCACGGTGGAACGGAGACCGCGATCAACCTGACCGGTGATCCGCGGCGCTGGCCCAACGATCACGGCAACAGCGGTGTCGTGCACTTCTTCGGGCCGTTCCTGTATCGCACGCAATTCCATTCGAGCGATGAAACGCAGGAGACCGAGCGGGCTTTAGCGCATCTGGAACAGACCATCGCCTTCGAGGGGCCGAACACCATCGCGGCCATCGTGCTCGAATCCGTCCCCGGCACAGCCGGAATCATGATCCCGCCGCCCGGGTACATGGCGGGCGTGCGCGCACTGTGCGACAAGTACGGCATCGTCTTCATCGCCGACGAGGTGATGTCCGGTTTCGGCCGGACCGGAAAGTGGTTCGCGATAGAGCATTTCGACGGCGTGGTGCCCGATCTGCTGACCTTCGCGAAGGGCGTCAATTCCGGCTACGTGCCGCTGGGCGGTGTCGCGATCAGCCCGGCGATCGCCGCGACCTTCGACGACCGCCCCTATCCGGGCGGCCTGACCTATTCGGGTCATCCGCTCGCGACCGCGGCCGCCGTCGCGACCATCACCGCGATGGCCGACGAGGGCATCGTCGAACACGCCGCCGATATCGGTGCGCGCGTACTCGGCCCCGGTCTGCGCGAACTCGCCGAGCGGCATCCCAGCATCGGCGACGTCCGCGGCGCCGGGGTGTTCTGGGCGCTCGAGCTCGTCCGCGACCGGACGACGCGGGAGCCTCTCGCCCCGTACGGCGGAACGAGCGCGGCGATGACGGAGGTGGTCGCCGCCTGCCGCGCGGCCGGGCTGCTGATGTTCGTGAACTTCAATCGCCTGCACGTGGTCCCGCCGTGCATCGTCAGCGAAGCCGAGGCGAAAGAGGGTCTGGCCATCCTCGATCACACTTTGACCGTCGCCGACCGCCACGCCGCCGGCTGACCGGACGGGTGCTCGCCGCACAGCAGGTAGTCGCTGTGCGGCGCATCCGTGCTCGGCGGAATGCCACGGGGGCGCGGCGTGTTTCAGAAAAGCATGACCGATACCGGTGTGCTTTCCGCGGAACTGAAGAAGTATCTGGACGAGTCGAAGGTGTTCGCCACCGTGGCGACGATCGGGCCGAGCGGCCAGCCGCACCTCACCGTCATCTGGCTCGAGCGCGACGGCGACGACCTGCTCTTCTCCACCACCACCGATCGCCAGCAGGGCAAGAACATCGCCCGCGATCCGCGCGTCACGATCATGATCAACCCGCCGGAGAACCCCTACACCTACGCCGAGATTCGCGGCACCGCCACGCTCACCCCGGACCCGGACAAGACCCTGCCGGACAAGCTGTCCGCCAAGTACACCGGGCAGAAGTACCTGGATTTCAACCCGGCCTCGGTCAACGACGGCCCGCGCGTCATCGTGCGGGTGACCCCACGCAAGGTCGCCGGCCGCCTCTGATCGCGAAGCCTAGGACTGCTGGGCTTCTTCCTGCGCGTGCTGCGCCTGCGCGACCTGCGCCGCCGTGTAGCGGATGGCGAGCGCGATCAGCAGGGTCAGCACCACGCCGACACCGCACAGGAACAGCGCGAGGGTGTAGCCGCTGCTGAGCGCGTCGAGCTGGGCGGTGTTCATGGCGCTGGGTTTGACAGTGTTGCTGCCGCCCAGCGCCAGGGTGCGCGAGACCACCACCGGGCCGAGGAAGCCCAGCGCCAAGGCCGGGCCGAACGCCAGCAGCATCTGACCGACCGCGCTCAGCGGACCGATCTCGGTCACCTCGACGCCGACGATCAGGCACAGCGGCACGATGACCAGCACGATGCCGACGCCGGTGCCGATCACCAGGAACAGCACGAGCAGCGTGGGCAGGTTCGCGGTGCGGTCCAGGGTCGAGCCGAACAGCAGGGCGACCGCCGCCAGGCCGCCGCCCGCGCCGATCAGGATCCGCGGCGCGATCCGCATGACCAGCTTCGAGGTCAACGCGCCGCCGACACCCATGCCGATGGTGAACGGAATGAAGATCAGGCCGGCCTGTAAAGCGCTGTAGCCCAGCACATTCTGCACGTACTGCGCACCGAAGACCGAGATCCCGCCCATCACCCCGCTGGCCAGCAGTACCGCGAGAAAGGTCGCGACCCGGTCCTGGCTGCTGAACAGCGACCAGGGCAGCAGCGGGTTGTCCACGTTGCGCTCGGCGATGATGAAGGTGATCAGCAGGACGCCGCCGGCCACCAGCGAACCGATGATCACGGGGTGGCCCCAGCCCAGCGCGGGACCTTCCATGCCACCGAACACCAGGGTGGCGACGCCGATCGTGGCCAGCACGGCGCCGCGCACGTCGAGGGAGAGGCGGTGGTGCTCGGTGTCGCGCAGACAGCGCATCGCGCCCACGAAGACCAGCAGGCCGATCGGCACATTGATCAGGAAGATGCCGCGCCACCAGACATCGGCCAGCGCACCGCCGACCACCAGGCCGCCGACCGAACCGACGCCGACCATCGCGCCGAAGATCGCGATCGCCTGATTGCGCGCCTTGCCCGGCGCGAAGGTGGTCGCGACGAGTGCCAGGGCGGTGGGCGAGGCGAAGGCCGCGCCGATGCCCTGCAGGGCGCGCATGCCGATCAGCATCCCGCCGTTGATCGCGAGACCGCACAGCAGCGACGACAGGGTGAACAGGCCGACGCCGAGCAAGAACATTTTCTTGCGGCCGAACGCATCACCGACCCGCCCGCCGAGCAGCATGAGCCCGGCGTAGGTGAGTGCGTAGGACGTGATCACCCAGTTCGCGCTGGACGCGGACATCCCGAAATCCGCCTGCAGCCGCGGCACCACCAGGATCATGACCGTGCCGTCCAGCACGCTCATCAGCTGCATGCCGCTGAGGACGAGAATCGCGAGCCCGAACGCCCGCTCTTTCACTGGATACTGCGTCGGCGCAGCGGGATTCTCGAGCACAGAGAGCCACTGTAGACGACCTGTGCCACCGCGGCGCCCGGCCGATCAGTCGGCTACCGGCACCGAGAAGCCCGCCGTAGGACCGATCACCACGATCGCGGGCGGGCGGATGCCTTCGGCGCGCACCCGCTCGGCGACCGTGCCGAGGTCGGCGCGCAGCACCCGCTGCGTGCGCAGGGTGCCCTCCTGAATGACCGTGGCGGGACTGTCCGCGGGGCGGCCACCTTCGATCAGCGCGTTCGCGAACTGCTCGATCCGCTCCACCGCCATCATCAGCACCAGCGTGCCGCGCAGCCGGGCCAGCGCGGGCCAATCCACCAGTGAATCCGGGTGGTCCGGCGCGACATGGCCGCTCACCACGACGAATTCGTGCGTCACGCCCCGATGGGTCACCGGAATGCCCGCCGCCGCGGGCACCGAGATGGGGCTGGTGATACCGGGTACCACGGTCACCGGGATCCCCGCCTCGACACAGGCCTCGAGTTCCTCGAACCCGCGCCCGAACACGTACGGGTCGCCGCCCTTGAGCCGCACCACGAACTTGCCCGCCTTGGCGCCCTCGATCAGCGCGGCGTTGATCGCGTCCTGCGCCATCGCCCGCCCGTACGGGATCTTCGCCGCGTCGATCACCTCGACATCGGGTCCGAGTTCGGCCAGCAGCTCCGGCGGCGCGAGCCGGTCGGCGACCACCAGGTCCGCACGGCCGAGCAGCCGCCGTCCGCGCACGGTGATCAGGTCGGGGTCGCCGGGTCCGCCACCGACCAGCGCGACACCGGGGGTGATCGGCGTCGAATCATCGGTCACCACACCGGATTGCAACGCCTCCAGCAGCGCGTTGCGCACCGCGGCCGAGCGCCGATGCTGGCCGCCGGCCAGCACGCCGAGGGTCATGCCGTCGTAGCGTGCGGTCGCGGGCGTGACCGCGGTGCCGAGCCGGGCGTGATCGGCGCGCACGCAGAAGATCCGGCGCCGGGTCGCCTCGGCGACGACCGCCGCGTTGGTCTCCGGTTCATCGGTGCAGGCGATCGCGTACCAGGCGCCGTCCAGATCGCCGTCGGCGTAGGCGCGCAGCGTCACGGTGAGTTGCCCGGAGGTCGCCATCCCCTCGACCGCCGGCGTGACCTCGCGGCTCACCACGTGCACGTCCGCGCCCGAGGCGATCAGCAGCCCGAGCCTGCGCTGGGCCACCGTACCGCCGCCGACCACGACGACGCGGCGGCCGACGAGATCGAGCCCGACCAGATAGTTCGGATCGCCCTCGTGCGGCGCGGCTGCGGATACCGGCTGGTCATCGGTGTGGTCTTGCGTGTTCGGCACAGTTTTCGAGCCTACGGCCTACCCGCGAATCAACGGCAATCGCCTCGCCCGCTCGTCGCGGTGACTACCCGCGCCGGCAGCGCCTGCCACACCGGCAATCGCCCGCCGCACCAGCCGCCCGCCGCACCAGCCGCCCGCCGCACCAATCGCCCGCCGCACCAGCCGCCCGCCGCCCCAGCCGACTCGCCGCACCAACCGACTCGCCGCGCCAACAGTTCCCCGCACCAGCAGCCCCCTCGCCAACAGCACCCCGCACAACAGCACCCGCGCCAACAGCACCGCCGCGCAGCAGCACCCCCGCGCAGCAGCACCCCCGCGCAGCAGCGCCTGCCGCGTTCGGTCGTTCGCGAGTCCCGCGGCCGGGCATCGAGCCGGGCACTCGGGCATTCCTATACTCGGGCGCATGACTCGCTGGCGTCGGACGGTGCGGATGATCGCGGTAGCGCTGCTCGCCTGCGGGCCGGCGGTGGCCGGGGTGGCCGCGGCCGAGCCCGCACCCTTCGTGCCGAATCCCGGGATCGAGTCGAAGTACTTTCAGTCCGGTCCCGCAGCCGTGACCGAACAGCTCGGATTCGGGTGCTGCGACAGCGGCGGCGCGACCTTCGATGTCTGGTATCCGACGGAGCTGGGCGCGCAGCGGCATCCGATCGTGCTGTGGGGCGACGGAACCGACGCGGTGCCCAGCCAATATCGTTACCTGCTGCGGCATTTCGCGTCCTGGGGCTTCGTCGTGGTGGCCACCGAGAACCGGAACACCGGATCCGGGGCCGATATCCGGAAGTCGCTGGAGTTCCTGCTCGCGCAGGGTGACGATCCGGCGAGCGTGTTCTTCGAGAAGCTGGATCGGGACGCGGTCGGCGCCGTGGGGCATTCGCAGGGCGCGGCGGGGGTGCTCAACGCCATGCGCGACGCGGCGGGTGCGATCAAGACCGCTGTGCCACTGGAACTTCCGGCACAGCACTGGTGCTCGACCGCGGCGTCGTGTGCCGACCCCCGCGCGCTCACCACGGGTTCGGTGTTCTTCGTGAACGGGACGGCCGACGGCATCGTCTCGCCGTCGCATCAGGCACTGCCCTGGCAGGTGGAAGGGTTGCAGTCGAACAGGGCGTACTACGAGGCGACGCCGGCCGGCGTGCGCAAAGCCTGGGGCACCCTCGACGGGCCGAACCACAACGACGTGCAGGGGCAGCCGGATTGCGCCGCCGCCTCCACCCCGTGCACGACCGGCGTGTTCGGCTACCTCGGCTACCCGACGGCATGGCTGCTGGCGCAGTTGCGCGGCGACACCGACGCGCTCGCGGCCTTCCGCGCGGACGGCGGCGAACTGTTCACGCCCTCGCCCAACTGGCGCAACCAGGCCAGCTCGATCACCGGATGAATCCGGCGAGGCGGGCAAATTGTCCGTCGATCGGCGGTGACGTACGTACGAACCGTCCGTTGCCTGCCGCGCCGCCGCGGACGAGTGTGCAGAGATGGCTTTGACCGAGGACCCGCCCCCGGCCGCCGACTATGCCGATCGCGTCATCGCGGTGGAGCCGGGCGGCAACGAATACATCCCCGACGACGCCAGGCACGGCCGCCCGCGCGGGCTGTTCTGGACCTGGATGTCGCCGAATCTGGAATTCGCCACGATCTTCATCGGCGTGCTCTCGGTCACCGCCTTCGGAATGAATTTCTGGCAGGCCGGACTGGCCCTGACCGTCGGCATCGGGCTCGCCGCCGCCGCGCACCACGTACTGTCGGCCCGCGGCCCGGTGCACGGTGTGCCGCAAATGGTGTTGGGGCGCTTGGCCTTCGGCTATCGCGGCAATGCACTGCCCGCCGCGTTCATGTCCATCATGTGCGGGGTCGGCTGGTTCGCCACCAACAGCGTCAGCGGCGCGTTCGCGTTGAGCAGCCTCACCGGCATGCCGAAACTCACCGCGCTGGCGCTGATCGTGGTGGTGCAGACCGTTTTCGGCGCGTTCGGCCACAACCTGGTGCACGCCTTCGAGCGCGTCGTCTTTCCGGTGCTCGCCGTGGTTTTCGTCGTGGTGACGATCGTGATCCTCGGCAAAGCCGACCTCGGCGCGGCCGCGCCCGCGGGCGGGGTGGGCGGAATCGGCGGCTTCCTGCTGACCGTCGGTACCGCCTTCGGGTACGCGGGCGGCTGGAATCCCTACGCGGCGGACTACTCTCGCTACCTGCCGCGCACTGTTTCGCGCGCCGCCACCGGTGGTTTCGCGGCCGCCGGACTGTTCGTGTCCTGTCTGTGGCTGTCGCTGCTCGGCGCGGCCTCGGTCACCATCGCGGGCACGGCGACCGGTAGCCCCACCGATGTCTTCACCGCGAATCTGCCCGGCGTGCTGGCTAATCTGGCGTTGCTCGCCATCACGCTCGGCGCCGTCGCGGCGAACGCGCTGAACGTGTACTCCGGGGCGATGGCCTTCGTGACGATCGGCATCACCCTGCCGGTGCGCACACAACGGGCGGTCGTCTCGATCGGTTTCGGCGCGCTCGGTTTCCTCGTCGCCTGGTGGGCGCTGGCGGATGCCGCCGCGAGCTACGAAGCGTTCCTGCTGATCGTCGCGTATTGGATCGGGCCGTGGCTGGGCGTGATGTTCGTCGACCAGTACCTGCGCCGCGGCAAGCAGGTCGACGCTTTGCTCTACAACCGCGCGTACACGAATCACCCTGGGATAGCGGCGTTTCTGACCGGCTTGGCGGTGTCGGTGCTGCTGTTCTCCAACCAGGCGAAGTTCACCGGCTACCTGGTGCGCGAGTTCCCCGCGCTCGGTGACATCACCTTCTTCGTCGGCTTCCTGGTCGCCGCCGCCACCTACGCGGCGCTCGCGCGACGCCCCTGACACTTCCCGCACCATTTCTGTCTTCCCGCACCCGCTGCAACAGGCCGAAGCGGGTGCGGGAGCACAGAAGTGGTGCGACTAGTCGGACAGCCGGTGCGCGCACAGCGCGAGCAGCAGCGTGCCCGCGAGGGCGGGCGCGGCGGGGTCGTAGCCGAGCAGCTCGCGGATGCGTTCCAGCCGCTGGTACAGCGACTGCCTGCCGATATGCAGTGCCGCAGCGCAGCGGGTCGCGCTGCCGCCGTGGCGCAGGTAGACCTCCAGCGTGCGAGCGAGTTTGCTGTGATGCGCTGTGTCCCAGTCGATCAGCGGCGCAATGGTGGTGTCAATCAAACGGTTGCGCTCGGCGACCGGCAACGATTCGACGACGAGTTCGGTGGCCAGCTCGCGCACCGTCGCCAGCGGACTGCCCGCGGGCCGATCCCGGCGGTGCCGGGTGGCCAGCCGCAACGCCGAGCGCGTCGCCTCGAGCGAGCCGGTCAGCGCGGCGGCGGTGAACTCACACGGATCGCCCACCACCACCGTGACACCGTCGACGGCGTTCGTGGCGAAGGCGTTGCGCAGCAGGCGGGCAACCGCACCGACCGGATCGGGCACCGCCTGGTCCATGACAAGTACGCCGTAGCCGGTCGCGTGCACCTCGGCCACCAGGGCGGGCCTGCCGAGTTCCTTTGCCGCGGTATCGATCAGGCGGGTCGCGATGCGGGTATCGGGCGCATCGGCGGCCACCGGCACCAGTGTGCGACCGGACAGCGCGGACATACCGGCCGCCGTGGCCCGCACTTTCAGATCGGCCTGCCGAATCGTCTTGCCGTCCAGCAGATCCGCGAGCAGGGTGCGCGCCGCGAGTTGCGGCCGCCCGGTCGGCGAACCGGAATTGGCAAGCGCGAGACCGAGGGCCGGCGCGGACTGTGTCAGCACCGCAGCGAGCGTGGCGTCGTCCAGCACCGAACCGGGACCTGCGGTGAGCGTCCCCCAGGTGTTCTCCCTGGCTCGGATCGTCGCGGTCGCGGTACCGGATTCCACTGCGGCCCAGGCGGATCGGTCGTCGTCCACGCCGTGCGCCGCGATCAACGCGCCGTTGCCGCTCGTCACGATCAGCGCGCACCCGGTGGCCGCACCGATGCGAGTCAGCAACTGCGCGAGCCCATTTCCTGCCGCGAGTTCGACGGTCAGTTCCCTCGCGAGCGCGTTGAGCAGGCGCAACGCGCGTACCTCGCGCGACACGATCTCGGTGTTCGCGGCCCGGCACAGGTCGATGAACGGCACCACCGCCCGCAGGGCGATCAGCGGCAACGTGTGGCGCGAGGCCTCCTCGACCATGTCGGGCGGGACCGCGTCGAAGGTGCGGCCGAGTTCGACGGCCACCCCGGCCACCTCACGGGCGGCGATCTCGCGCAGGTAGTGCCGTCGCGTCCCCGCGTCCACCCCGGACAGGCCCAATCCGGTGGTGAGCAAAAGCTCCCCACCGGAGAGCAGGGGACCGATCTCATAGATTTCGCTCGAATGCACCCAGCGCACCGTCCGTCGTAAAGCGCCGTGACCTGCCAAGACGAGCGGAGCGGCCGCGGCGAATTGGTTGTCGAGCACTTCGCGCACGGTGGGCAACATACGGTCATCCTGTCATCTGGACACCCGCGCCGGATGGACGATCTGTACGTTGCGGTCGGTGCGGTCGCCTTGGAGGCTGGAACCATGACGCACGCGACACCGGCACGACAACTGCTCGAGGTGGCCTACCAGGAGGCACTGCTCGGCCGCGCCGAGGGCGGTATCCCGATCGGGGCCGCGTTGTTCGACGCCGACGGCACCCTGCTCGGACGCGGCCACAATCGGCGCGTGCAGTCCGGCGACCCCAGCATCCACGCCGAAACCGACGCCTTCCGAGCCGCGGGCCGCCGACGCGACTATGGGCCGACGACCATGGTGACCACGCTGTCGCCGTGCTGGTATTGCAGCGGCCTGGTCCGTCAGTTCGGCATCGGCACGGTGATCATCGGCGAATCGCAGACCTTCCACGGCGGCCACGACTGGCTGGCCGAGCACGGCGTCGCGGTGACCGTGCTCGAGGACGCGCGGTGCGTCGAGATGATGACCAGTTTCATCGCCGAGTATCCGGAGCTCTGGCACGAGGACATCGGCGTCGCCGACGAGGCAGCGGCGACATGAGCGCGATCGCGGCGATCGACCTGGCGCGCTGGCGGTCCGGCGGCGCGGCGGCCGCCGAGGTGGAGCGCGAAGTGGACGAGGGGTTGCGTCGCGCCGGATTCCTGCTGGTCTACGGGCACGGTGTACCGGCGGATCTGGCCGGGGCGGTGCGCGGCGCCGCGCGGCGCTTCTTCGCGCTGCCGGACGCGGTGAAGCAGCGCTACGCCGTGACGGTCGGCGGTCGCGGCTGGATCGGACCGGGCAAGGAGGCCAACGGCTATGCGGAAGGGACCGCGACGCCACCCGATCTCAAAGAGACCTTCGCGGTCGGCGCGGATACCGCGACCGGCGATCCGCGCGTCGACGACGTCTGGTTCCTGCCCAACGTCTGGCCGGACGAGGTGGTCGAACTGCGGGAACTGCTGACGGCCTACACCGCGGCGGTGCACACCCTGTCCGACGAGTTGCTCGCCTTGTTCGCGGCGGCATTGCGCTTGCCCGCCAACCCGTTTCGAGAACTGGCCGGGCGACCCACCTGGACTTGCAATATCAATCACTATCCGCCGCTGACGGCGGTCGGCCCACCCGAACCCGGCCAGTTCCGCATCGGCCCGCACACCGACTTCGGCACCGTCACGGTGCTGGACCGCGAGCCCGGCGCGGGTGGACTTCAGGTCTACACCGCGGCGCAAGGCTGGGCCGACGCACCGTACGACCCCGCCGCCCTCACCGTGAACATCGGTGACCTGCTTGCCTATTGGAGCGCGAACCGCTGGCCGTCGGGTCGGCATCGAGTGCTGCCGCCGCAGGCGCACGCGCCGGAGGAAGATCTGGTGTCGCTCATCTATTTCTACGAACTCGATCATGATGCGGTCGTCACGCCGCTGCACCCGCCGATCGGGCACACCACCGGCTTGCCGCCGGTGGTGTCGGCCGAGTTCCTGCGCACCCGCCTGGATGCCATCACCATCAAGTGACCGGCTGTTTAATCGGTGCGATCAGCTGAAGCGGGGTTGGTCCTGGACCCACTTGAACGGTGTACTCCGCAGTTTGAAGGAATTCAGGTCCATCTGTTCGAGGGCGACCGTCACCCGGTGACCGTTGAACTCACCTTCCAGCCGTAACCGGTCCGGCGTGGGCTGCGTGAAGGTGAACGTGCCGATCTGAGTCGGTTGCGCCTGCGCGATATGTCCCGGCAGCGTCTGGGAAGCCGTGTCCGACACGGTGATCGTGTGGGCAGCCGGATCGACCGTGCCGGCCACGGGCACCAGAGTGCCGTCCATCTTCTGGTATGCCATCCCGGAAAGATCGAAAACCACCCGATGCCAACGATTCTGATCCGTAGTCAAGGGCGGGAGCGGCTGGCCGTCCTGGGTGAACTCCGACACCGACCAGATGCCGTACAGCGCAGGCTTGGCCGCACCACCGCCGCCCTCGTTCCAGACGAACCAGGTTTCGTGCACGGTTCCGGCCAATACCCACAGCCCCAACGCGATCTGCACCACCACCGCGATCACCCGGGTCCGCCTGCCGCGGAACGGCTCCGGCTGCACGGCGGGCTCCGACGGCCGTTGCAGGACAAGCACATCCGCGAGCCGGCGCGCCTGCGGCGCGAGCAGCACCAGCGAGATCAGCAGCAGGTGCCCGGACAGGATCTTCACCGGCACATCGAAGGTCATGTTCAGGATGAACACCTGCGCCATGCTGATCAGGCTGATCATCGCGCCGATCGTCGCGGTCCGCGGCCAGAACAGCAGCAGGCCGCCGAGCACTTCCGCACTGCCCAGCAGGATTTGGTAGACGGGCGCGGAACCGACCTGCATCCACAGCACCGCGGCGGGCGTGAAATCACCGTACTGCGACAGCAGCGCCACCAACGGCGGCTCCGGCATCTGCGTGGGAATGACCTTCGCCATGCCGTAGAAGAGCATCTGGCCGCCCAGGCACAGCCGCAGGAACAGCAGGAACCAGGCGTTCAGACGCCGATAGTCCGGTCGATGCCGGTCCAGCACGGACCACACCGCCGTGGTCACCAGGGCCACGATCAGGATGCAGAAGACGAAGATCCAGATGATCGCCTGATCGCCACTGCCCGAGTACAGGTCCAGTTCGGCATCCACCCCGAAGACGGTCCGGCCGGCCCAATTCCACACCGGGCTCAGCGGATACAGCAGTCCGTTGATCGCGTTCTGCGGGAACTTGTCCCAGAAGATCCCGGTGTAGACGAACAGGAACTGCGGGAAGATCACACAGAACAGGCCGAAGTAGGTGAAGCAGAACCGGAATGCGATGCGCGTCAGCGGATTCCACCTCGCCGACGCGGGGTCCTCGACCTCAGGACCATCGGTGATCTCTCGTTCGATCGACTGCGTACTCGCCGCGCTCACAGCTGCCCCTCCTCCGAAACATGCACAGTGAGCGAACGGTATCGAGCCACCCGGTACGCGGGCCTCCAGGAAATCCCCCGTCTTTTCCTCGGTAGGAAGTCGTACGTGGTAGCCGTCGAAGTCGTACGTGCTGGCTACACCATTACCGTCTTTCGGCCGGTGCGGCACCCCGCCGGTCTATGCCCCGGCCCCGCCACGAGCGGGTGCGGGCGGCACCACCTGACGGCCCGAGTACTCGCATGTCAAGGGCCGGTTCCGGCCAGTGAGCGGGTTCGCCGACCTCGATCGTTTTCCACCCGCGAGCCGACTGGAACGCGTTACTGTCGCGTATCGCGGCGCACCGCCGCCGATGTGGGCTGCGTCCAGACACGCGGCCCCGCTTCATGGTGTCAGGAGGACAACGATGGCCGACGATCCAGATCCCGCCCAGCGGCAGCAACTGACCGTCAGCGAACGCGATCTGGAAGTGCTCGCCGAGGATCTCGCGCGCTGGCTGGATTCGAAGGTCTCCGCCGATCATCCGCCGCGGGTCTCCGGCCTCTCTCGCCCGCAGGCCGGCGGCATGTCCAGCACGACCATTCTGTTCGACGCCGAATGGAGTGTCGACGGCAGACATGAGCGCGGCTCGTTCGTCGCGCGCATGGCGCCGGAGGCCGGGTCCTTTCCGGTGTTCGAGACCTACGATCTGGCCACCCAGTACCAGGTGATGTCCGGAGTCGCCGAGCACACCACTGTGCCCGTACCCGGCCTGTGCTGGCTCGAAGAGGACGAAGAACCGCTCGGCGCACCGTTTTTCGTGATGAAGCGAGTGGACGGGCGGGTGCCGACGGACAATCCGCCCTACGTGTTCATCGGCTGGTTGTTCGACGCCACCCCCGAGCAGCGGGCCCAGCTCACCGCGAACACCGTCGAGGTGATCGCTAAGGTCCACGAGATCCCGGACCCGTCCCTGCGCTTCCCCGCCCTGCGCGGCCCGGGACAGTCCCTGCGCCGGCACGTCGAGGCGCAGAAGGCGTGGTATCGCTGGGCCTTGGCCGACGATGGCTTCGAGATCCCTTTGCTCGAGCGCACTTTCGACTGGCTCGAAGCGAACTGGCCGAGCGATCCCGGACCCGACGTGCTCAGCTGGGGCGACGCGCGGCCCGGCAACATCATCTTCGACGAATTCCGGCCCGCGGCGGTATTGGACTGGGAGATGGCCGCATTGGGGCCGCGCGAACTCGACGTCGCGTGGGTGATCTTCATCCACCGGTTCTTCCAGGACATCGCCACCCGCTTCGAACAGCCGGGCCTGCCCGACTTCCTGCGCCGGGCCGATGTGGTCGCGAAATACGAAGAGCTGACCGGACATACGGTGCGCGACCTGGACTGGCACATCGTCTACGCGGCGCTGCGCCACGGCATCGTGATGGCCCGAGTCAAGCGCCGGATGATCCACTTCGGCGAGGACACCGACACTCCCGACCGGGACGACTATGTGATGCATCGGGCGAGCCTGGAACGGCTGCTCGATGGAACCTACGAATGGGATTGAGATAAACCATGCCAGTTCCCTTGGACGAATACCCGATTCACCAGACCGCGCTGTCGCTGGCCCGGGTGGCGAGTTCCGACCGAAACTTCTACGACCGCAGCTACCTCAACGGGCACAACCGCGACGGCGGCACCTTCTTCATCACCGGGTTCGGCGTATACCCGAACCTCGGGGTGACCGACGCCTACGCCTGCGTCCGCAGCGGCGATATCCAGCGCACCGTGCGCTTCTCCGACGCGCTCGAAGAACGCAGCCTGGAACAACGCGTCGGCGGCTACCGGATCGAGGTGGTGGAACCGCTGCAACGGATCCGGGTGGTGTGCGAGCACGACGAGCTGTCGTTCGACCTCACCTGGGAAGGCGCCTTCCCCACCGTGCAGGAGCAGCCGCACCTGATCCTGCACGGCAACCGGCCGATCATCCAGGCCAGCCGGTTCGCGCAGGTCGGTTCCTGGGCGGGGACACTGCACGTCGACGGGGACGACATCGCCGTCGACCCGGCCGTGTGGACCGGTACCAGGGACCGGTCGTGGGGCATCCGGCCGGTCGGCGAATCCGAGCCGCCGGGACGGGCGGCGAGCGAACCGTCCGGCGGTTTCTGGTGGATGTATGTCCCGCTGCGCTTCGACGACTTCGCCGTCGTGGTGATCGTGCAGGAAGAACCGGACGGCACCCGCACGCTCAACGACGCGGTCCGGGTCTGGCCGGACGGGCGCGTCGAACAGCTCGGCTGGCCCCGCATCTCCATCGACTACCGTTCCGGCACAAGGCATCCCCTCGGCGCGCGGCTCGAACTGACGACGCCCGACGGCAAGCCGCTGGAGATCGAGGTGACCACCGGCACCAACGTGCCCCTGCATGTCGGCTGCGGTTACGGCGGCGACCCGGACTGGCTGCACGGTCAGTGGAAAGGCCGCGACTGGTCCCTGTCGAGCCGCTACGACCTCACCGACCCCGCCATCGTCGCCCGCGCCCCCTACGGCGTCATCGACCACGTCGCCCACGCCCGCTGCAACGGCGCCGAAGGCTGGGGCCTGTTCGAACACGCCAGCATGGGCCGCCACGACCCCACCGGCTTCGCCGACTGGAGTTCCGTCGCACCGTAATTGACGCCCCCTGCGCGAGCCTGCCGGAAGAGGGCGAGCAGCGCCGACTCCGGTCCGCACACCCCGCACCTTGTGTCACGCCGAACCCGTTGTCGCCGTACCGTCATGCCACAGCCTTGGTGGCACGGCGACGACGGCACGTGGGCTGCGGCGGCGACCGCACGACGAACGCGGTGAGCACAACCCGCCCGACACGGCCACCGCGGTGGGCACTACCCGACTGGCGCGGCAACCAGGTTGTCACAACCCAACGGCCACGGCACGACAAGCGTGGCAGACACGACCCCCGGCACGGTCAGCGCGGTCGGAACAACCCGAGGGCGACGGCGAGCAGGGTGGGCACTACCCGACCAGCACAGCGACCGCACGGCGAGCGCGG
>NZ_BAFT02000054.1 GCF_000308475.2 Nocardia brasiliensis NBRC 14402
TGCCGTTGCCGTTGCCGTTGCCGTTGCCGTTGCCGTTGCCGTTGCCGTTGCCGTTGCCGTTGCCGTTGCCGTTGCCGTTGCCGTTGCCGTCGCCGTCGCCGTCGCCGTCGCCGTCGCCGTCGCCTCGGGTTGGGTTGGGTTGGGTTGGTGTGAGCGAACGGGAGCGGTTGCGGCGCGTCGTCCGGCGTTGGCGTGGTGCAGCTCTGCGGGCTGCTTGAAGGGGTGGCGGGTTCGTGCCGGGGGTGGAGCGGTCCGGCGATCGAGGGTTCTGCTGAGGATTGGAGTTGGTGCGGGGGCTGGGGGAGTGAGTCTTGGCTCGCGGGGGTTTGCCGGGGTTGAGGTCGGGCGATTCACCTTGCAGTGCAGCTGCTGCGGTGGCGAGTGGCCGGCTTTGTGACGGGAGGTGTCGTGGGGTGGCGAGTGGCCGGTCTTGCCGGTGCATCCGCTCGATGCGGTGTAGGGGTGGAGGGTTCCGGGGGCGCAATCCTGAACGCTGCGCGTGCGTGCAATGGCGTGCGTGTTCCCGCACCCTTTCCGGGTTCCCGCACCTCGACTTGCCGTGCGACACGCCGTGTTTGGGATGGGAAAGGTGCGGGAAGGGTGGGCTGTGCCTGGGATGTCGGCCCCGCAGTGTGCGGCAGTCGCGTTAGGGCGGCCCGGACTGCGCGTGGGCGGCTTCTCGCACCTGTTCTGTGTTCGCGCACCTCGACTTGCCGTGCGACACGCCGTGTTTGGGATCAGAAAGGGTGCGGGAAGGGGGGATGTAGCCCTATCGGGCTGTGCCTGCGATGTCAGCCGCGCAGCGCGTTAGGGCGGCCCGGACTGCGCGTGGGCGGCTTCTCGCACCTGTTCTGTGTTCGCGCACCCCGACTTGCCGTGCGACACGCCGCGATTGGGATCGGAAGGGGTGCGGGAAGGGGTGATGCGTGGGGGATTCGGGTTATCGGCCTGCAAAGTGGCCGGAATTGTCGATTGCTGTCTGGGGCATGTTGCTAGTGTGCTGAAACGCGATCTGGCAGGGGCTCTTGCCAGACGTTCCTTTCGTCGGACGAGCGAGTCGGGACAGCCAGCAATGACGTACTTCGCCACTACCGGACGCTCGGTCCGGCTTCTTGCCGGAATCGCCGGGCTCGCTGTGAGTCTCGTGTTCGGGATCGGCGCGATCCCGGTCGCGCAGGCCGCGCCCGTTTACGCGACGTTCCTGGATCTGCCCGCGGTGAACGGGGACGGTACGGGCGGGGGTGGGCTGAATCCGGCGCTGCCCCTGGATGAATCGACGTTGGTCGAAGCGGTCGAAGCGGCGCGGGCCGACGGGGTGCCGCCGCGCCGGTACGCGACCCTGCTGCATCAATACTGGTTGGTCGTTGCCACGCGCAACGCCGATATCGACCTCGCGGGCTGGGATCCGGCACGCGGCGTGCGGGCCAACGAGCGCACGTTCAATCAGGTGTACGTCAACTATCTGCGGCTGACGACGCAGCATCCGGAGTTCTACTGGGCGGGGCTGGCCGGCATCGCGGGCGGCTCGTTCGCCTCCGGCTTCTTCGATATGAGTGATGTGGGGGTGGCGCTCGACGTGCCCGGCATCCAACAGCTCGGCAACACGGTCGCCGACCTGTTGCGCGGCTCCCCGCCGGAGCTGGTGCGCGACCTGCCCGCCGACATCCGCCTGCTCGCCGCCGAAGGTGCGCGGCTCACAGCGCAGGACGTCGCCTGGTACCAGACCCGGCTGATGATCATGCAGAAGCACATTTTCACCGACCTGGTTCCGATGCACGAGGCGTACGTGGCGCTGGGGATGCGCGGGATCGACGAGATGACCGCGGCGGGCATTCTCGACGCCGATATCCACACCGCGTGGCAGTCCATCGCCCGCGGAACCCAGGACGGTTACGTCGACGCCCTGATCAGAATGACCGACCGGGAACAGAACCGGGTGATCGCCGACCAGTGGGACGAGACGGCGGCGGGTCGCGCTCCGATCGGGCGTGTCCTCACCTATGTGAGCACGATCGCCGGCAAACCGGCGGTGCCGGGCGTGCGTGCGCCCGGGGTGTTCGCGCCGGCGACGGTCCGGGCCGACCTCGGCGGCCGCACGATCGCGCTGCGCACTCCGCTGCCCGACTTCAACTGGGCCGACCGCGACACGCGCTGGACCTACATCACCGGTGACCTCGTGCCGCGCCACATCGACCTGGCACAGAATCCGGTGCTCGGGCCCGCCGTGCTCGGGGAACCGTTCTGGAACAAACTCGCCCGCGGGCGGCTCGTGCCGCGCCTGCCCGAGTTGATCGCCGACCTGACCTCACAGTGGCAGGTGGCCGAATAGGACCGTCCGCGCGGCGGCAGATGTGGCAGTGACGGTCCCGCTACCGGGTGAGTGAGACAACCCAGGTACCCGGACAGGTATCCTCGAAGTGCTATGCAGGTATTCCGCGTATCGTCTGAGGTTTACCTGGTGCCGGGGTCTAGGCCCCTGTACACGTGCTCGCCGGGACGGTCACCCCGATCGGTTGCCGGGCCGGCCGCGAGCACTCGCATCGACGAAGGATCTCTCGGATGCATTGCCCGTACTGCCGACACCCAGACTCGCGGGTGGTGGACTCGCGTGAGGCCGACGAAGGCGCGGCCATCCGCCGCCGCCGCGCGTGCCCGCACTGTGGGCGGCGGTTCAGCACCGTGGAAACCGCGATCCTGTCCGTGGTCAAGCGCAGCGGCGTCACCGAGCCGTTCAGCCGGGAGAAAGTCATTCGCGGCGTGCGCCGCGCTTGCCAGGGCCGTGAGGTCGACGACGACGCCCTGAACCTGCTCGCCCAGAAAGTGGAAGACGCGGTGCGCGCCAAGGGTTCTCCGGAGGTGCCCAGCCATGAGGTCGGCCTCGCCATCCTCGGTCCGCTGCGCGACCTGGACGAGGTCGCCTACCTCCGCTTCGCCTCGGTGTATCGCTCCTTCACCTCTGCGGAAGACTTCGAACGCGAAATCCAGGAGATGCGCAAGGCGCGCGCCGACGCCGCCATGGTGCCCGCCGAATAGTAGGTTCCTCAGCACACCGCGAACGCGCGCGTCGGCATCGAACTCCGCCACAGCGCGCGGATCATCGGTGTGACACCGCGGGATACGACGATGCTGCGACTCGGGTACGAGGCCGATGCCATCCCACGACGGCCGTGGTGGACTGCCAGGCGGACGGCGGCGATGCCGCGTTCGATCCGCTTGGCGGACACCGGATATGGGCTGCCGACCTCGGTCATAACGCGCGGATCATCGGTGTGACACAGCGGGATACGACAATGCTGCGAGCCGGGTACGAGGCGTATGTCCACGCCAACCGCTTCCCGCTCCGCGCCGACGTCACCCCTGCGGCGGTCATCGTGCGACCGCCGAGGCCGCGGTCGACTTCCGGGTGATGCTGGGACGGCAGGCGGCGTTCGAGCGCGAAATCGGCGAACTGATCCGTAGGCGAAAGTGCGTCGCCACCAGCAAGGCAAACTGGCGAACTGCGTCTCGCGTCGGCGTGTGGAAACTCGCGAGAACGCGCCTTGCGGTCAACCGTCACGACGCGCTCAGCGGCGAACGGCGGCGATGGCGCGCTCGATTCGCTTGGCGGACACCGGGTATGGGGTGCCGAGTTTTTGGGCGAACAGGCTGACTCGGAATTCCTCCAGCATCCACCAGATCTCGGTGACGGCCGGGGCGCCGCGCCGGTTCTCCGGTAGGGAGTTCACGAGGCGGTCGTAAGCGGCGATCGCGCGATCCAGCTCGGCCATGCTCTGCCGATCGCGGACCGCGGAGCCGGGCAGGGCCTCCAGGCGGGCGACGGCACCCTGGAGATAGCGGGGGAGTTCCCGTAATCGGGTGCTACCCCATTCGGAGAC
Source organism: Nocardia brasiliensis NBRC 14402 (assembly GCF_000308475.2). GTDB lineage: Bacteria > Actinomycetota > Actinomycetes > Mycobacteriales > Mycobacteriaceae > Nocardia > Nocardia brasiliensis. The sequence goes on from NZ_BAFT02000054.1 coordinate 3,876, forward strand.
GAAACCGGGGAACACCAGGTTGTCGAGCTGGTCGCGTACGTCGTCGGCGATATCGCGCTCGGTGGTGTCGGCCAGCGCGGCCGAAACCCGGTGCGCCTCTGCGAGAATCGGGACGAGCAGGCGCACCAGCCGAGCGACCGCCGTGGTCAGGTCCGGGCGGATCTTCGCGACCAGTGCGGTGAAATCGTCCGGGCTGCGCACCGGCCCGCCCGCCGCGGCGATGAGTTCGTCGGCCGCCGCCGCGCGGCAATCCTCGACGAGCGCGTCGATCGATCCGTATGGATTCTGGCTCAGCGCAAGGCGATCCGTGGGCGGCAGGCTCGCGGTGACGGTGCGCACCGAGGTCGGAATGGCGTTGAGCACGAGCGCGCGGGTGCCCGCCCGCATCGCACTGGCTTGCGCGGCGGGCGAACTGAGCACGCGCACGGCCACGCCGTCGCCCTCGGGCACCAGCGCGGGGTAGCCGGTGACGGTCTGTCCCGCGACCTCGCGCCGCACCGTCTCCTCGACCGTGCCGAGCGATTCCGAAGTCCACACGGCGGCGGGCGCGCGTTCGGCGCCCGCGGTCGCCCGCGCCACCGAAGCGGACACCTGTTCGGCCAAACGGGTTTTCAGTGCTTGCAGACTCTTACCGCTGGCCAGCACTCGGCCGTCGGCGTCGACCGCCGCGAACGTCATCCGCAGATGATCGGGCAGGGCGCTCGGATCGAGGTCGCCCGGGTCGATGGTGATCGAGCCGAGGCGCGACAGTTCTCGGGCCAGCCCGGTGCGCAACGGTTCCGCGCGGGGCGTGAGCGCGGCGAGCGCGGCGGCGGCGAAATCGGGTGCGGGAACAACGCTGCGCCGCAACGCTTTCGGCAGGGTCTTGATCAGCGCCGCAGCCAGTTCGTCCCGCATGCCGGGTACCAGCCAGTCGAAGCCGACCGCGCGCACGTGCGCGAGCTGCTCCACCGGGATGCGCACCGTGACGCCGTCTTCCTCCTGGCCGGGCTCGAACTGATAGGTCAGGGGGAAGCTGAGTTCGCCCTGCCGCCAGGCGTCGGGGAAGGCGGCGGGGTCCAGCGCCGCGGCGTTCTCGTTGACGACGGTATCGGTCGAGAAGTCCAGCAGCGCCGGATCTTTGCGGGACGCGCCCTTCCACCATTTGTCGAAATGGCGCACCGAGACGATATCGGCGGGCAGCCGCTTGTCGTAGAACTCGAACAGCACGTCATCGTCGACCAGGATGTCGCGGCGGCGGGCGCGATGCTCCAGATCGGCGACGTCGTCGATCAATTCGCGATTACGGTGGAAGAACTCGTGGCGGGTCTGCCACTCGCCCTGCACCAGCGCATGCCGGATGAACAGCTCGCGCGACAGTTCGGGATCGATGCGGCCGTAGTCCACCTGCCTGCCGGTGACCAGGGGGATGCCGTAGAGGGTGACCCGCTCGTAGGCGCTGGCCGCGCCGCGCTTGGCCGACCAATGCGGTTCGGAGTAGGTGCGTTTCACCAGATCTCCGGCGAGCCGCTCGGCCCACTCCGGCTCCACCTTGGCCGCCATCCGGCCCCACAGGCGCGAGGTCTCGACGAGTTCGGCCGCCATCACCCAGCGCGGTGGCTTCTTCGCCAGCGACGAACCGGGGAAGATCATGAACTTCGCGTTGCGCGCGCCCAAGAACTCCCGGGACTCCGCCTCGCGCACACCGATATGCGAGAGCATGCCCGCCAGCAGCGCCTGATGGATGCTGACGGAATCCCAAGGCATGTCCTCGGATTCGAGCGCCGCGCTACCCGCAGCCTGCGGGCGATCACCGCGCCGCCCCCGCCTCGACCCGCGCGAGCCGCCCGCAGCGTCCGCCGCCGCGTCGCCGTCGCGCCGGTCCGCAACGGAACCACCGCGGCGCGACCGACGACCACGTCCCTCGCCCGGCCCGCCCCCGGACTGCCCCCGGCCCCCATCGTTTCCGACGCCGTGCTCGACTCCGCCTCGACCGCGCTCGCCCCGGTCACGACTGTCGCCTCGGTCACCCGTAGAACCGCCTCGGTCACCGTCGGCCCCGCCTCGGTCACTCGCGTCCTCGGCCGAGCCGCCCCCGCCTCGCCCGCTCCCGGCGTCGTCCAAGCTGCCCTCGCCCCGGCCGCCTTCGTTCCAGCCACGACCTTCGCCTCGGCTACCCGCAGCCCCGCCTCGGCCACCGCCGGCCCGGCCACGCCCACCCCCGCCGCCTTCGGCCGCACCACCACTGGTCCGCCCCGCATCCTCGCCCGCCTCAGACCAGCCCAGCCCCCTGGTGATCGTGCGCAGCTGACCGTGCAGGTCCTGCCACTCCCTGATGCGCAGATAATGTAGGAACTCCTCGCGGCACATCCGACGGAACTGGTTGGACGACAACGATTTCCGCTGTTCGGTCAGGTAGTCCCAGAGTCGCAGGTAGGCCAGGAAATCGGAGCCCTCGACGACGAACCGGGCGTGCTTGGTGTCGGCGGCTTGCTGATGGTCGGCCGGACGTTCACGGACGTCCTGGATGGACAGTGCCGCGACGATGATCAGCACCTCGGCCAGGCAGCCGGTGCCGTGCGCTTCGACCAGCATCCGCGCCATGCGCGGGTCGACCGGCAGTTGCGCCATGTCCCGGCCGATCGGGGTGAGCGTCAATCCGTAGTCGTCGGTACGGGCTTCGGGTCCGGACTTGCCGTCGGTGCGCCGGCCCAGCGCGCCGAGTTCTTCCAGCAGCGCGATGCCGTCGCGGATCGCCCGCCGGTCGGGTGCCTCCACGAACGGGAAGTTCTCGATATCGCCGAGCCCGAGCGCGGTCATCTGCAGGATGACGGCGGCGAGGTTGGTGCGCAGGATCTCCGGTTCGGTGAACGCGGGCCTGGCCTCGAAATCGTCCTCGGAGTAGAGCCGGATGCAGATGCCGTCGGCGACGCGGCCGCAGCGCCCGGCGCGCTGGCGGGCCGAGGCCTGTGAGACCTTCTCGATCGGCAGGCGTTGCACCTTGGTGCGCATCGAATACCGCGAGATGCGTGCGGTTCCGGGGTCGATGACGTAGCGGATGCCCGGCACCGTCAGCGAGGTCTCGGCGACGTTGGTCGCCAGCACCACGCGACGGCCCGGATGCGGCGCGAACACCCGGTGCTGCTCGGCGGTGGACAGGCGGGCGTAGAGCGGCAGGATCTCGGTGCGCGGCAGTTTCAGGTCGCGCAATGCGTCCGCGGCGTCGCGGATCTCGCGTTCGCCGGACAGGAAGACCAGCACGTCGCCGTCGCCTTCGGCGAACAGTTCGGTGACCGCGTCGCCGATGGCGTCCACCGGGTCGCGGTCGACCACCGTGGTGTCCTCGTCGTCTTCGTCGGCACCGGGCAGTTCGAGCGAGAGCGGCCGGTAGCGCAACTCGACCGGATAGGACCGGCCGGACACCTCGACGATCGGTGCGGGCGTGCCCTTTTCGTCGGCGAAATGCCGGGCGAACAGTTCGGGGTCGATGGTCGCGGAGGTGATGATCACCTTCAGATCGGGCCTGCGCGGCAGCAGCTGCTTCAGGTAGCCGAGCAGGAAGTCGATATTGAGGCTGCGCTCGTGCGCCTCGTCGATGATGATCGTGTCGTAGCGGCGCAGCAGCCGGTCACGCTGGATCTCGGCGAGCAGGATGCCGTCGGTCATCAGCTTGATCAGGGTGCGGTCGGAGGCGTGGTCGGTGAAGCGGACGGTGTAGCCGACGACGTCGCCGAGTTCGGTGCCGAGTTCCTCGGCGATGCGTTCGGCGACGGTGCGCGCGGCCAGCCGGCGCGGCTGGGTGTGGCCGATGGTGCCGCGGATGCCGCGGCCGAGTTCCAGGCAGATCTTCGGGATCTGGGTGGTCTTGCCGGAGCCGGTCTCGCCCGCGACGATCACCACCTGGTGCGCGGCGATGGCGGCGGCGATATCGTCGCGGCGCTGGGTGACGGGAAGCTGCTCCGGGTAGCGGATCTGCGGCACCGCCGCGCGGCGCGCGTCGATGCGGAGTTCCGCGGCGGCGATCTCCGCCTCGACCGCGCCGAGGTCGCCGCCGCGCGCCCGGTCGAGCCGGCGGCGCAGCCGGTATTCGTCGCGGAGGGAGAGATTCGCCAGGCGGGTGCGGAGCTCGCGGGGTCCGGTATCAGCTGTCCTGGTCATTGCATCGATAAGCGTAGCGAAGGAAGGCAACCGGTATTTCCGGTAGGCGGTGCGCCAGGGTTGCCACAGATGTGCGGTTCGTCCGGATCTACCGGGTGACCACGGGTTGATATGCGAGGATCGGGCGATGAGCGCCGATACGGGCACGGCTTTGTTCTATCGGATTCTGCGGGTCGCCTTCGGTGTGCTCGGCGCTGTCGCGCTGGCCTGGATCCCGCTGCGCGATCTGCACGAGGACACGTTTTCCATCGGAAACTACTTCAGCTTCTTCACGATTCAATCGAACGTGCTCGGCGTGCTGGTACTGCTGATCGGTGGTCTGGTGGACCCGCAAAGTCACCGCTGGCAGGTGGTGCGCGGCGCGACGACGCTGTATCTGCTCATCACGGGTGTGATCTACGCGGTCCTGCTGGCGAATATCGACGTGATGCTGACCGATCGCTGGATCAACGACGTCATGCACCGGGTAATGCCGATCGTGCTGGTGGCCGATTGGGTGCTGGTCCCGGCCAGGGCGCGGGTGGGGCTGTCGCCGCGCTTGATCGTGCTCTGGCTCGTCTATCCACTGATCTATGGCGCGTACACCCTGATCCGTGGCCCGTTCGTGGACTGGTACCCGTATCCGTTCATCGACCCGCGTGGTCAGGGCTATATCTCCCTGACCATCGGCCTGATCGTCTTGACCGGCGTCTTCACGTTGCTGGCCGTCGCCATCGCCGCGGTCGGCGGCCGGGCCCGCTACCGTGCGTCATGAGCGGGCCGGGCGAACGTGGTACTGGCCATACCCGGGCGACGGGATTCGTTGGGCGACACCTTCCTGAGGTAAAGGTGGACACATGAACTCGCTATGGCACGGTTTTGCCGACATGGGTGCGGTCGAGCGGGACGGCGCGTTCGTCGTCGCGCGGGGCGAGGGCGCCTATATCTACGATGCCGCGGGCAAGCGCTATCTGGACGCCACCGCCGGACTGTGGTTCACCAACGTCGGGCACGGGCGCGGCGAGATCGCGGACGCGGTCGCCGCGCAGCTGCGCCAGATCGCGCACTACTCGAACTTCGGCGACTTCGCCGAGCCGGCCACCCAGGAACTGGCCGAGCGGCTCGCCGCGCTGGCGCCGGTGCCGGGCAGCAAGATCTTCTTCACCTCGGGCGGCTCGGACTCGGTCGACACCGCCGCCAAGCTGGCCCGCCGGTACTGGCACGAGCTCGGCCGCCCGGACAAGACGATCGTGGTCGGGCGCAGCAAGGCCTACCACGGCATGCACGTCGCGGGCACCGCGCTGGCGGGTATCCCGGTCAACCGCGAAGGCTACGGCGAGCTGATGGCCGACGCCCGCACCGTCGACTGGGACGACGCCAAGGCGCTGCTCGCGCTGATCGAGGAGATCGGCGCCGAACGCATCGCCGCGTTCTTCTGCGAGCCCATCATCGGCGCGGGCGGCATCTACCTGCCGCCGCAGGGCTATCTCGCCGAGGTGCGGCGGATATGCCGGGACCACGACATCCTCTTCGTCGCCGACGAGGTGGTCACCGGTTTCGGCCGGATCGGCGGCTCGTGGTTCGCCTCGTCGCGTTTCGACCTCGAGCCCGACCTGATGACCACCGCGAAGGGCCTGACGTCCGGCTACCTCCCGATGGGCGCGGTGTTCATCGCCCCGCGCGTCGCCGAGCCGTTCTTCAGCGGCGGTGTCTGGTGGCGGCACGGCTACACCTACGGCGGGCACGCGGGTTCGGCCGCCGCCGCGCTGGCCAACCTCGACATCGTCGAGCGGGAGAACCTCCTGGCCGAGGCCGCGCGCCTGGAATCCACCCTGCACGCGAAGCTGGCGCCGCTGGCCGAGCATCCCCGTGTCGCGGAGGTGCGCAGCGGACTGGGCGCCGTCGCCGCGGTCCAGCTGGTGGATCCGGCAGAAGGGCTGCCGATGGTGAAAACCCTGCGCGCCCACGGTGTTTCCAGCCGTGCGGCGGGCCAGGGCGCGATGCAGATCTCGCCGTCGTTCGTGATGACCGACGAACAGGTCGACGAGCTGGTCGCCGGTTTCACCGCCGCACTCGGCTGAGCCACTGCTCGCACGCACCGCAGCGGTGCGAAAGGGCAAGGGGCGCGGTGGTTTCAGAGTTGGCGCGTCATGAACGTGCTGTACGGGTCCACCCGGTACTCGCCGAATGGTGGGCACGACACGAAACCGTGTGCGGCATAGAGCTTTTGCGCGGGCTCGAAGAACTCCGGCGTGCCGGTCTCCAAACTGACCCGGCGATAGCCACGCGCGGTGGCCTCGGCGAGCAAGTGCCGCAGCAGGATCGAGGCGACGCCGCGTCGTTTGTGCGTCGCGGCGGTGCGCATGGACTTGATCTCGGCGTGCTCGGCGTCCAGTTCCTTCAGCGCCGCGCACCCCGCGAGCACCGCGCCGTCCCAACCGCTCCAGAAGGTGATCTCCGGGCGGCGCAGCGCGTCCAGGTCGAGGGCGTGCATGCTCTCGGCGGGGGAGTTCGCGGCCATGTCCGTGAGGTGTTCGGTGAGCAGCGCGGCGATCTCCGGTCCGGTGAGGTCGTCGACTGCGATGCGCAAGGCGAGGCCGGAGGTCTGCGCGGGCCCGATATCGGACTGGTCGGTATCGCTGGACATCTGTCGATCATGCCGCGCCGGGTGGCCGCTCGCATCCGGAAAACGAGTGCTCGACGGGACCCCGCCGGACGCGCTTTACTGTGAAGGCACTCGCCCGCACTTTTCGATGGACGCGGTTGTCCGGCCAGGGGGTCAGATGATGAAGCTCGCCGAGGTCGCCACCCAGGCCGCGGCGGTCGCGCGCCGGGCCGTCGACGAAACCTATTACGCCACTTTGGCGGTGCGGGCCGGTCTGGTGACGCCGGAATGGCCGGACCGGCTCGCCAGGATGGGTGCGGCGGTCTATCGATCCGGCTTGCTCGGCGGGCTCACCGGGGTGGCGGCGGTGCGCTACCGGGATCGCGCCGCCCTGATCGACGAACTGGGCACGCTCACCTTCCGGGAGCTCGACGAGCACACCACCGCGCTGGCCAACGCCTGGCGGGTGCGCGGCCTGCGCGACGGCGAGACCGTGGCGATCCTGGCCCGCAACCACCGCGGCTTCCACTACGCGGTGTTCGCCGCGGCCAAGTGCGGCGCTCGAATCGTGTTACTCAACACCGATTTCGCGGGCCCGCAGCTGCGCGAGGTGGTCGCGCGCGAGGGCGCCGACCTGCTGGTCTTCGACGAGGAGTACACCGAGATCCTCGGCGATCTCACCGCGCCGCGCGGGCGCTACCGGGCCTGGGCCGAGGAACCCGGCGTCGGCACGCTGGAGAATCTGATCGCGGGCGCGCCGCGGACCCCGTTGCGCCGCGCCACCACCACCGCGAAGGTCATCCTGCTGACCAGCGGCACGACCGGAACCCCGAAAGGCGCGCCGCGGCGTGATCCGACCTCGCTCGCGCCGCTGGGCGCGCTGCTCGACAAGGTGCCGTTCCGCGCCAAGGAGATCACCGAATGCCCGGCGCCGCTGTTCCATACGCTCGGCTTCGCGCACGTGGCCCTCGCGCTCGGTTTCGGTTCCACGCTGGTGCTGCGCCGCCGATTCGACCCGCAGGCGGTGCTGGACAGCATGCACCGGCATCGTGCCACCTCGCTGATCGCCGTGCCGGTGATGCTGCAACGCCTGGTCGATCTGGGGCCTAGAGCTCGTGTGGGACACGACTTCTCCGCGCTGCGGATCATCTTCGTCGCCGGCTCGCAGCTGGGCGCCGACCTCTGCACCCGGGTGACCGACGCGTTCGGCCCGGTGATCTACAACCTGTACGGCTCCACCGAGGTGGCCTACGCGACCATCGCCACGCCCGCCGATCTGGCCGTCGAACCCGGATGCGTGGGTCGTCCGGTCTCGAGCGCCACCGTGAAAATCCTCGACGACGACGGCAATGAACTGCCGCCGGGACGCACCGGTCGGATCTTCGTCGGCAACAACTTCCAGTTCGAGGGCTACACCGGCGGCGGGGACAAGGCGCGCGTCGGCAAGCTGATGTCCAGCGGGGATGTCGGCCACTTCGACAGCGCGGGCAGGCTTTTCATCGATGGCCGCGACGACGACATGATCGTCTCCGGCGGTGAGAACGTCTTTCCCGGCGAGGTGGAGGAGCTGCTCGCCGCGCATCCGGCGGTCGCGGAGGTGAGCGCGTTCGGCGTGCCGGACGAGCGGTACGGGCAGCGGCTGCGCGCGGTGCTGGTGGTCCGGGAAGGACATACCCTGGCCGAGGACGAGGTGCGCGAGCACGTCAAAGCGCATCTGGCCCGGTTCAAGGTGCCGCGTGACGTGCTGTTCGTCGACGAACTCCCGCGCAACCCGACCGGGAAGGTGCTCAAACGCGTGCTGCGCGAGCTGTGACGGAGGTCAGCGCGTCCGCCCGTTGCGCGCGAAGAAACTGCGCAGCAGCTCGCTCGGCGGTCGCAAGGCCCGCAGGCCCCTGGGCGCGGCCACGCTGATCAGCCCGCCCCGCTGCCGGACCACCGCCTCGACCACCGCGTCGGCGACCGCCACCGGATCGGTGATCGACCCGGCCGCCACCGTGCTGACGGTGACACCGCGCTCGGCGAGCTCGTGATCGAGTGCCGCGCCGAGCCCCACCACGCCGTGCTTGGTCGCGCAGTACACCGCGACACCCAGCGCCCCGGTCACGCCGGCCGCGGTGCCGATGTTCACGATCTGGCCGTGCCCGCGGGCGGCGAATCGTTCAGCGGCCAAACGGGTTCCGGTGACCACCGCGCGCAGGTTGATATCGATCTGGTGATCGGATTCGGCCTCGGTCTCGGCGAGGAACGGACCCGACGGCAGCACGTCGGCGGCGTTCACCACGACATCGAGCCCGCCGAGCTTGCGTTCGGCGTAGCCGAGAAAGCTCGCGAACCGGGCGCTGTCGGTGACATCGAGGGCCAGCCCCACCACGGTGCCGCCGTGCATCCTGGCGAGCTGGTCGGCCACCGCGCGCACCGAGCCGACATCCACGTCCCCGATCACGACGTCGGCGCCTTCCGCCAGGAAAGCCAGTGCGGTCTCGCGCCCGATGCCGTGCGCGCCCCCGGTGATCGCGATCCGTTTGCCAGCGAGTGTTTTTCGAGACATTTCGTTCTGCCCACCTTTGTCTCTGTCCAACGCTAGGGTGTCGCTGGGTGGCGTTCCATGCGATATCGGGTCATGAGTTTGCGCAATCCGGCCAGCGCAGGGCGGGCTGCTGTTGTCCATGCGGACACCGGCCAACGTTGTTACGAGGTGCGGCCACTGCGGCCTGGTATTAAGAACCGGTCGGGCGGTTTTGTTGCTGATAACCAATGTCCTTGGGGCAGCGGAACATACGATCTCCGGCCAAAAACCTTGCGCATATCGGCCATAGCAGGCAACGATGGATACGTGGCCTCATGGGAGTGGCGGCGGTCGGTGACACACGCGGTGATCCTCGTCGAGCTCGGAGAAGATCACGGTCTGACCCAGTCGCAGTGCCTGCACGGCACGGAAGTCGACCCCCGCCTGCTGAAGACGCCCGGTGCGGAAATCACCGCGGCACAAGAGCTGGGCATAGTCCGCAATCTCGTCACGCAGCTCGGCGACCCGCCGGGCCTCGGCCTCGAAGCCGGCTCCCGCACGCACATCACCACCCTGGGGGTGTTCGCGCTCGCGGTGCTCAGCAGCCCGACCATGGGTCAGGCCATCGACGTCGCCATGCGCTACTTCAGCCTGATGACCTCCTTCGCGCGCGCCTGGCACGTGTACCGTGACGACGAGATCTGGCTCTACGGCGACGACCGTGACCTGCCTGCCGAGCTGCGCGCGTTCCTCGCCGAACGGGATGTCTCAGCGCTGCTGACGAATTGGTTCCTGGTGTTCGGCGTGCCGCCGCCGGTGTTGCGCGCCGAGATCGCGGGGGGACTGGGTCCGCGGTTGGCGCCGATCCTGGAACAGTTCGAGATCCCGAGTACCGAGTCCGCCGAACTGCAACTGGCCGTGTTCGATGCCGCCGACGTGGACGCGCCGATGCCGCAGGCGAGTCCGCTCACCGCGCAGCTCTTCGAGGAACAGTGCGACGAACTGCTACAGCGTCGGGGCCTGCGCCAAGGCGTGGCCGGTTCGGTGCGTTCGGTGCTGATGCACCGGATGAACGGCCGGCTCAGTCAGGAGGAGGTCGCCGCCGGACTGCACATGAGCCTGCGCACCATGCGCCGCCGGTTGGCCGATGAAGGCACCTCCTACCGCAGGCTCTGCGCGGAAACCTTCGGCACCCTCGCCGAGGAGTTGCTCGCTACGGGACTGACCGTCGAGGACGTGGCCTACCGGATGGGATATTCGGGCGCACCGAGCTTTTCGAACGCGTTCAAACAGTGGCGGGGTGTGTCGCCGGGGCGTTTCGCGCGGACCGCCGCCGATCGGTACCGGACGTCGGTGAGCCACTGACGTCGTTCGCCGTTCCCCAGTTCCGATCAATGCGAGCATGGAGGGGGATCGATCCCCGGTCGCCGCGGCGAAAGGTGGTGGGGTGTGGCGCAGTTCGTGCAGCAGTACGCCGCGTTGCGGTGGGCGGTGGTCGCGGCCTTCTTGCTCACGGCGGGAATCGTGGTGGGGCGGATGGTCGCACCGGTCGCGGTGCCGGAACACGCTCGGCACCAAGGTGCATCGGGACCGGTAACGCGCGGCGGGTACGCCGAATCCGACGCCGCGCACCTGATCATGTGTTTGGTCATGCTCGCGATGCTGGTGTTCCCGGCCGAGGCGAACCCGATCGCCCTGCGCAGTGTGCTGACCGCATTGACGGTGGTCTTCGCGGCGTTGCTGCTGGTGCGCCTCGCGGAACCGCGCACCGGAGAGCAGCGGTCACCGGCCACCGACCGGCTGGTCCCGCTCGGGTATCACACGGTGACCGCCGCGGCCATGCTTTACGCCATGTCCGGGCACATCCCCTCCGGACACGCCGACGGGCCCGCTCCGGTGCCCGCGCTGATGCTCGCCGGGCTTTTCGCCGCCGACGCACTGCTCGTCACGGTGCTGGGCGCGTCCGGCCGTCCGGGCGTCGACACGCCCGGCTACCTGGGCGTTGTACTCAGGTCGGGCGGGTGTGTCGCGGTGCTGGCCGGCCCGCGCCGACGCTGGGCGATGGTGCCGCACGTGGTGATGGACCTCGGCACCGCGTACATGTTGATCGCCGCGGTTTCGAGTTGACCGGCGCCGCAGACCAATCCGCGCGCCATCGCAAACCGAACCCCTGTCTATGCAGGCAGGTGATTCGGCCATCGGCAAGCCCGGTTCTGCGTCCTGGTACCGGTTCGGGAACCTGGTGCCGGACGGTATCGGCGAGGATGCGGCGATCGTCGCGTGTCCACGGCCGAGCGCCGCTGCTCGACAGCGATCCGCGCTCGTCAACCGCGAACTGACCGCCCTGCTGGCCGCGATCGGCACCGAGGACCGGGCCGCGTTCACCGAGTTCTACCGGCGCACCAGCGCCCGGGTGTTCGGGCTCGCCGTGCGGATCCTGCGCAGCCACGCCACCGCGGAGGAAGTCGCGCAGGAGGTCTACCTACAGGTCTGGTCGCACGCCGCACGCTACGACCCGGCACTGTCGAGCCCGATCGGCTGGCTGATGATGCTCGCGCATCGCCGCGCCGTCGACCGGGTGCGCGCCGAAGCCGCCGCGGCCGGGCGCGAGCTGGCGTTCGCGCACGCGCACGCGGGCCGCGATCACGATGTGGTCGCCGAATCGGTGACACAGCGGATGGAGGAGCAGACCGTCGCCGACTGCCTGGATACGCTCACCCCGACCCAGCGGGAAGCGATCGCCCTCGCCTACTACTCCGGGCGGACGTACCGTGAAGTGGCCGATCATCTCTCGGTACCGCTGCCCACCGTGAAAACCCGCATCCGTGACGGGCTGAAGAGACTGGAGAAATGCTTGTCCGGAGAAGGCGCCGATGGCTGAGGTCCCGCCGCGCTCGGACGCGGAACTACTCGACCTCGCCTATCCGTGCGCGCTCGACGCCGTCGCCGAGATCGAGCGCAGACATATCGAGGAACGGCTCGAAGCCGCCGATCCGGCTGTGCGGCAAGCCTTTCTGGACACCGTGTGGCGGATGCGCGAGGTGATGGCGCGGGTCGCCGCCCTCGACGCGCAGGAACCGCCGCCGGAACTGGAGGCCCGGATTCTCGCCGCGCTGCCGGACGAACGGACGGGTCCGCCCGCGAGATGGTCGCGGCGCATGCGCTGGGCGGTCCCGGTCGCCGCCGCGGCGTGCCTGGTGATCGGTGGTGTGGTTGTCGCCGACCGGATCAACGACACGCCCGCACAAGTACCGAGCGCGGAGCAGGCGAGCCGCACCCTGGCCGGGCCGGTCACCGGCGGCGGCTCGCTCGTCGTAGAGATCTCGCCCCAGCAGCGGATAGCCCGCGTCGCCTTCGACGGGGTGGCGCAACCACCCGCCGATCACGTGTACCAGGTCTGGTTGCTGGCCGGCACGCAACCCCGCTCAGCTGGCGTACTGGCCGAATTACCCTCCGCCGCAAAACCATTCGTCACACCATTCGCCCCGGGCGAGCAACTGGCGATCAGCGTGGAACCCTCGGGAGGATCGCCCGCCCCGACAACAAGCCCCATCGCGGGGGTGGTACTGCCCTGAGTCGCGCAGGGCCGTCTGTCGGGACGATGCGCTCTGCCGAATTGCCTTTTGCGGCAACGACGTTGGATGCTATATCCGTGCTCATAGGGGGTGCGCACGGCCCAGCATGTTCGCGCCGAGGAGTCGCTTGTGTTCCGCGTGGAACCCTGGCGGATGGGTCGGCTTTGCCGACGACTCCGATCAGGGTGGTGTTGCTCCTGATGGTTGATACCGAATGTTCGCGCCGAGGGGAGGGGAGCCGGGCGCGCCTGATGCGTGGATCCTCGCGGATACCCGTTGGTGCGCAACGAGACTCGGGGCGGGCGGAAAGCGGTTCAGATCTCCACGGTTCGGTCGGCGACTACTCGGCCGCCGAGGCGGACCCAGCCGTCGGAGTCCCAGCCGGTGAACAGTTGGGAACCCTGGCCCTGGGTGATGATCAGGCTGCGGCGTAGTTGCGCGGTGATGGCGACGGCGGCGGCGCCGGTCGCCTCGTCCTCGGCGATCCCGAGGGTGGGGGCGAACATGCGCGAACGCAACGTCCCGCGGTTCTGGTCGGTCCAGGTCCACAGATAGTGCGGGCCGCCGGTGAAGTCGTCCGGTCGCAGCGCGGCGAGTTCGTCGGCGTCGGGCAGTTCGTGGAAGGTGAAGTTCGGTGTCCACTCCGCGCGGGCGGTGATCCAGGTGAGACCCTCGGCGAGTTCCACCGCGACCGGCCCGGCCGGGACCTCGAGTCGCTCGATCGGGGTGTGGTGCTCGGCGAACCACCAGGCGGTGCCCACACTGGGGTGTCCGGCGAAGGGCAGTTCGACGGTCGGCGTGTAGATCCGCATGCGGGCGACGCCGTTCACCGCGTCCTCGACCACGACCGTCTCGCTGTATCCGGCCTTGGCCGCGAGCGCCTGGTGCTCGGTGGCGGCCACGTCGGCGGCCCGTGCGATACCCAGCTCGTTCCCGAAACGCCCCGCGCTGTCGGTGAACACTCGCACAACATCTACCTGTGTCCCCATGAGCGCCGAGCCTACTCGGCACCGGCGACAGCTACCGCCCGCGTGACGGACACCACGCGTCCTACGGCGAATCGACGCTGGTCAGTGGCGTGCGAACGAAGAAGGCCGCCGTTTCGGTGCGTGAAACGGCGGCCTTCGGTACCCGAGCGATCAGACCGTGGCGCCGGCCAGCGCTTCGGTCGACTGCACAGCCTGGCCGACTCCGGCGACGATCGCGGCCGCACGCAGCGACTCGAAGATCACCTCACGGGACACGCCGGCCTCACGCAGCGTGTGCTCGTGCGCTTCCAGGCAGTGCTGGCAGCCGTTGATCGAGGAGACCGCGAAGGACCACAGCTCGAAATCGGCCTTGTCGACCCCGGGCGTGCCGATGATCTGCATCCGCAGACCGGCCCGCAGGTCGTCGTAGCGCCCGTCGAGGAACGCCTTGCCGCGATAGAAGACATTGTTCATGCCCATGATCGAGGCGGCGCCGAGCGCGGCGTTGTAGGCCTGCTCGGACAGCACGTCGGCGGCTTCCTCGGCGATCTCGCGCAGCGTGCTCGCCGACCGGGTCGCGGCCGCCGACGCCAGCAGGGTGCCCCACAGCTGCTGTTCGTTCAGCACGGTGGTGCGCGCGAGCGATGACAGATTGAGCTTGAGGTCCTTGGCGTACTCGGGGAGGGAGTTCTTCAGGTTCTCAATGCTCATATGTCGTAATCCTTCTCTGGTTCACTGAGTTTCGTAGTTCTGCGAGGGTTGCGTCAGACGCTCGCGGCGAGCAGTTCGCCCGCGTTGATGGTCGGATCGCCCTTCTTCCAGTTGCAGGCGCACAGCTCGTCGGACTGCAGTGCGTCGAGCACGCGCAGCACCTCGTCGACGTTGCGGCCGACCGAACCCGCGGTCACCGAGACGAACTGGACCTCGTTGTTCGGGTCGACGATGAAGGTGGCCCGGTCCGCGACGCCGTCGGCGTTGAGAACGCCGGTGGCGGTGGCCAATTCGCGCTTGAGGTCCGACAGGATCGGGAACGGCAGGGTCTTCAGATCCTCGTGCTGGGCCCGCCACTGGAAGTGCACGAACTCGTTGTCCACGGAGGCGCCGAGCACCTGCGCGTCGCGGTCCGCGAATTCCTCGTTGAGCTTGCCGAACGCGGCGATCTCGGTCGGGCACACGAAGGTGAAGTCCTTCGGCCAGAAGAACACGATGCGCCACTTGCCCGCGTGATCGTCGCTGGTGATGGTGGTGAAGTAATCGTCAGGCTGCTGAGCGTCGACCTTGGACAGGTCACCGCCGATGACGGCGGTGAGGTTGTATGCCGGGAATTGGTCGCCGATGGTCAGCAAGGCCATGCCTAATCTCCTCAGTTCTGGGTGGGTTTGCTAGCACTGTGCAGAAAAGCAGAAAAGCTCCCTTTCGATCTTGCCGAAGGGCTAGTGAAAGGTAAAGGTGATCAGTCGCACTACACTGATAGCCGTGACCGATCAGACTTATCAGCCGACCCTGTCACAGCTGCGTGCGTTCGTAGCGGTCGCGGAATACCGCCACTTCGGCACTGCCGCAGCGCGGCTCAGTGTGAGCCAGCCCACGCTATCGCAGGCGCTCGCGGCCCTCGAACACGGGTTGGGGCTGCAGCTGATCGAGCGCAGCACGCGGCGCGTGCTCGTCACCGCGGCGGGGATGCGCTTGCTGCCCAAGGCGATGGCAACGCTCGAGGCGGCGGATCGATTCGTCGCGTCGGCGACCGGCGACGGGCTCGGCGGGTCGCTGCGGATGGGCATCATCCCGACGGTTGCCCCGTATGTGCTACCCGGTCTTCTGCCAGAGTTGCGCAAGAAGTTACCCGCGCTCCATCCGCAGGTGATCGAGGATCAGACCGCGCGGCTGCTGGACGGGCTGCGCACCGGCGTGCTCGACGTCGCGCTGCTCGCGTTACCGGCCGATCTGCCCGGCCTGGTCGAAATACCCCTGTACACCGAAGAATTCGTGCTGGTCACCCCGCGCGGTCACGAACTCGCCGGCCGGAAGGATCTCGTGCCTTCGGTCCTGGACTCGCTACCGCTGCTGCTGCTCGACGAGGGGCACTGCCTGCGCGACCAGACCCTGGATGTGTGCCGGTCCGCCGAAATCCATCCGGCGGCGGTCGGCGACACCCGCGCCGCGTCCTTGGCGACGGTGGTGCAATGCGTCGCAGGCGGTCTCGGCGTCACCCTCATCCCAGAGATGGCCGTCGCCGCCGAAACGGCCCGCGGCACACTGGATACCGCCCACTTCGCCACCCCCGCCCCGGGCCGCACCATCGGCCTCGCCTACCGCACTTCCACCGCACGAGCCGACGACTACGAATACCTGGCCGCCATCATCCGCACCCAGCGCCCGGGGTAGGTCGCCCGGCCCGGCGAAAGCTGCTGCGGTGCAGCGCTTTTGATTCTTGGAGGGCATCGATCGGCCGAGGGGGCGCAAACCGAGCGGCGGTCGCCGCGTATCGAGTGCACGCAGCCGACGACCTGGTGAGTGGTCGATGCAAGGCCAGAGGTCCGGACGAATGCTGTGCACAGTCGCCAAAGGCTTGTGTCCAGGGCTTGCGTCGCTGCGTTGCCCAAGGGCTGAACAGGAACACCGATCGGGTCTCTGATGCCCGCGGCGATCAGCGTGCGTCTCGCTGCCGGAGCCGCATCGCTGCCGCACTCGGGCCGAGTCGACTGGTGTGGAGCGTGGAGGGGGGTGATTCCCGCATGGGATCGCGCGATGCTGGGAGCCGTGTTGCTGGCGCATGCGGACTGATTCGACTGGCGCGGAGGGCGGATGCGGGAGACGATCCCCGCATGGGATCGCGGGATGCCGGAGCTGGTCGACTGTCTGCGGTGAACGGTGCTGGGCATGCGCTGTTCGCGTACGGGACATTGCAGTTCCCGGAAATGCTCGAGGTGCTGCTCGGTCGAGTACCGACGCTCACACCGGCCGCCGCGGTCGGCTGGCGGGCCGCCGCACTGCCCGGCCTGCTCTACCCCGGTTTGGTGCCGCACCCCGACGCCGTCGCCCCTGGAGTTCTCATCACCGGTCTCACCGCGGGGGAGTGGCACATCCTCGACACCTTCGAAGACGACGAATACGACCTCCGCCCCATCCTCCTCCAGCACCCGCCCGCCACCCCCTGGACCTACGTATGGACCGGTCCTGCCGCCCAAGACAATTGGGACGCCCCCACCTTCGCCCGCACCCACCTCGCCTCCTTCGTAGTGCACACCCGCGCCTGGCGTGCCGCGACCTGGGACGCGTTGTACGAGTGACCCCCTTTGCGATTCAGAGGTGCGGTCCGATCGCGAGCACGGTGATGATGGAGACGAGTTCGCCGTCGCGTTCGATGTCGGGACCGTACATCCAGTAGACGCGCCAGGCTCCAGGCGTGTGATTCTCGACGTAAGAGTCCCAGACCTTGTTCTTTTCCAAGCCTGGAAAGTTCTGGTAGAGATGCGAATTCAGGCCCGGGTACAGCGGATCTGCCTGTAGCAGACCCAAGGCCTTGTGCACCTTCTTCAGTTTTGTTGCCGTGTTGGGCCTTTCGGCCAGTTTCTGCAATGCGTCGGCGGCGGCACGAGCGAAGCGTAGTTCGTACGCCACCGGTCAGTCCTTGTCCTCGGGATCGTCGGCGTACCGCGTGAAATCGCCGAGGTCCACCGTGTTTCCGGACTCGGCGTCGGTGACGCCCTGCCGGATCTGTTCGGCGAGATGGGGGTTTTTCCACACCATCATCTCGCGTTCCGGAATCGAGACCACCGGCACCAAGACCACCACCCCGTCGCTGTTGATGCGTACCTGATATCGGCGGCCGGGGCGTGCGCCCGCACGTCCCAGTGCGACGCGCCCCCGGGAATCGGCCTCGCTCTCGCCGACTATCTCGAAGTGGCTCAGGTCCAAGGACATTGTCATCGCATTTACCTCCGCACCCATCTTGTCACTGATGCACAAAGTGGGCAATACCCACCTCCAAGTCGAGTTGGCGTTTGTAGACGACCGGTCGTATATTGGGCGCATGGCGCGACCTCGACGGAGTGGAGATACTCGGCAGCTGCTGGTGGAGGAGGGGGCTGCGGGGTTCTTGAGCAGTGGGTATCACGGGACCGGGATCAAGCAGGTGCTGGACAAGGTCGGGGTGCCCAAGGGGTCGTTCTACAACTATTTCGACAGCAAGGAGAGTTTCGGGCGGGCGGTGATCGAGCATCACTCGCTGTGCGTGCAGCGCAGCCTGACCGAGGCGTTTGGGTCGGCGACGGATCCGATCAGCGGGTTGCGCGCGTTCTTCGGCCGCCTGATGGACGAGTTCGTCGCGGCGGATTTCACCGGCGGCTGCTTGATCGCGAATCTCGGCGGCGAACTCGAAGGCAGTGAGCTGCTGCGGGAGTCGCTGTCGAGTGCATGGGGGGCGTGGCGGGATCGGGTCGCCGAGCAGCTGCGCGCGGCGCAGGCGGCGGGGCAGATCCGCGCCGATATCGACGCGACCGAACTCGCCGATCTGCTGCTCGAATCCTGGGAGGGTGCGGTGATCCGGATGAAGATCGATCGGACGCTCGATCCGCTGCACAAGTGCCTGAACCGGCTGCTGGACGACTACTTCCGACCCTGACGGGCCGCGAAAATCCCCCGGTGGTCTAGTCATATCCATTCCAAGACGACCGGTCGTATCAAGAGATGAGGAAGAACATGACCAAGACGGTGATCGTGACCGGATCCTCCAGCGGGATCGGACAGGACATCGCGCGCGCGTTCATCGCGCGCGGCGACAACGTCGTACTCAACGGCCGCGACGCGGACAAGCTCGCCGAGGTGGCCGCGACGCTCGGCGCCCCGGCCAACGTGGCGACCGTCGCGGGCAACATCGGTTCCCCCGCAACGGGTTCGGCGCTGGTGCGCACCGCCGTCGACCGGTTCGGCGGGGTGGACGTGCTGGTGAACAACGCGGGTATCTTCGGCGCGACGCCGTTCGTGGACGTCACCGAGGCCGAACTCGACAGCTACATCGACGGCAACCTCAAGGGCACCTATTTCACCACCCAGGCGGTGGTCCGCCGACTGCGCGAGCAGCAGACGGGCGGCAGCATCGTGAACATCGGGACCGTGCTGGTCGAGCACGCGCTGGCCGGCTTGCCCGCCTCCGCCGCCCTGGTCAGCAAGGGCGGTGTGCACGCACTCACCACCAGCCTGGCGGCCGAACTCGCCGCCGACGGGATCCGGGTCAACGCCGTCGCTCCGGGCGTCATCCGCACCCCGCTCTTCGGCGACGGCGACGAATCCGCTTCTGCCCGGCTGGCTTTGCTGAACCGGATCGGCGAGGTCGCCGAAACCACCGCCGCCGTGCTGTATCTCGCCGACGCCGAGTTCACCACGGGGCACATCTTCCCCGTCGACGGCGGCTATATCTCGGGGCGGGCCGCCTGATGCCCTACGTCAACATCAAGGTCACCGACGAGGGCGTCACCCGGGAACAGAAGTCCCGGTTGATCGCGGGCGTCACCGAACTGCTGCGCGACGTGCTCGGCAAGGACCCGGCCACCACGTTCGTGGTGATCGACGAAGTCGCGCTCGCCAACTGGGGTGTGGGCGGCGTCGACGTCGAGGAGTATCGGCGCGGTCGGTCCTGAACGGCCGAACGCCCCACCGGCCGACGGATTTCCCGGCCGGTGGGGCGTTCGTGACGAGCTACACGCGCAGCGCGTGCGGTTCGATCGCGCCGCGGACCAGCGCGCGAGCGTCGATGGTCTCGGGGCGGTAGGGGAGGGTGACCAGACGATCGGTCATGGCCTGGACCGGATCGTCGACACGCTCGTTCAGGCCGAACAGGAAGGTCCACTCGTGTTCGTCGCTGCCGTACTGGACGACGGTGCCGAACTGCTCGTGGAACCGAGCCCAGGAGCGCTTCAGCGTCTCGTTGCGCCACATGGTCGCGCAGCCCGCCTGCGCGGTGAGCACGCCACCGGGCGCGAGCAGCGCCCGACATCGGGACAGGAACTCCGACTCGTACAGGCGGTTGTGCTGCGCGTCCTCCACCCGCTCGTCGGGCAGGTCGATCACGACGACGTCGTAGCGGGTGCCCGCCTGCGCGGCATCGGCGAGGAAGTCCCAGCCGTCGGCGTAGTGCACCTTGACCGGGCCCTCGCCCTTGACCGCGGCGGCCAGCTCGTCGCTGGTGTAGCCGTAGGGCAGGTGCTCGGCGCACAGCTCGACCTCGAGCTGGTCGATGTCGACGTGATCGACCAGGGTCGCGCCCGCGGCGACCGACATCTGACTGGCCACGCCCTCACCGGAGCCGATGATCAGCACCTTGTCCAGCTTCTCGGCGAGCACGAAGGCGGGCACCATCATGGCCTCGTGGTAGGTCAGCTGGGAGAACTCGGTGGACTGGCGGTCGTCGTCGGAGAACAGGCTGATGCCCTGCTCGGTCCGCGCGATCACCATGTGCTGGAACGGAGTACGGGTGTCGACGATCACCTCGTGCAGGTCCCAGATGCGGGTCAGGCCCGCGCCGACCGGCTCCTCGATCCGCTGCGAGCCGTGCCCGCGGCGGATCACCTGCATGCGAACATCCTTGGGGGAGAGCTTGTCTCGCAGGAGTTCGACGGCTTTCGACGCGCCGGCGCCGATACTGCCGCAGGTGAAGACGTCGACGAAGATGTCGCCGGACTCGGGATAGGTGTGAATCGAGGCGTGAGACTCCGACAACAGCGCGAGGACAGTCACCCCCTGCGGATCGAACTTCTTGTGTACGACATCGCAGATGGTGACGCCCGCGGCGATCAAAGACTCGCGCAACGCCGATTCGAGTTGTTCGAGGTCGTCGCAGAGGGCCGCGTCGACACCACCGAACTCGGCCAGCACATGCCAGCCGGTGAAATCTGCCGTCATGGGCATACTCACTCTCGCCTAGGGGTTGGCAGCCGGCGTCAGCCGGCGGGGCGGGTAGGTTCAGCGCCCGAGACGTGCACGGTCAAGGGCGGAAAACCATTGAAGGACACCGACGAATAACTCGCGGTATAGGCGCCGGTGTCGAGGATCTGGATGCGATCACCGGCTCGCAACGTGGTCGGTAACAGGACCCGCGTGCGTTGATACAGTACATCGTCTCCGTCGCAGGTCGGACCGGCCACCACTGCCTCGTCGACAGGGTCGCCGTCCCGATCCGTGACGAATCGATAGGCGATGTACTCGTTCTCGGTCTCGGCCATACCGTTGTAGCGGCCGATGTCGAGATACACCCAGCGCCGGCCGTCCGGCGCGATGCGCACGCCGACGACCTCGGCGTGGATGACACCCGCCGACCCGACCAGCGCGCGGCCGGGCTCGACCACCACACCGGCGGTGGCGGGCAGGTATTCGGCCACGGCGGCGCCGACCACCGTGGCGATCTCGTCGAGCGCGGGCGCCGGATCGGCGTACGCGATCGGCAGGCCGCCGCCGATGTTCACCGAGGAGACGTGAATATCCTTGTCGGCCAAGGCTTGTACGATGTGGCCGGCTTGCTCGACGCCGATCCGCCAGGCGTTCGGGTCGAGCTGCTGGGAGCCGACGTGGAAGTACGGCCCCGCCACCGTCAGCCCGAGGTCACGCGCCCGCACCAGCAGCCGCAGCGCCTCAGCGGGCGCGCAGCCGAACTTGGTGCCGAACGGGGTGCGCGACTCGGGAGCCGAAGCGAGAAAACGACATTCGACCTCCGAGCCCGGCGCGTGTTGCACGATGCGCAGCAGGTCGTCCTCGGTATCGAAGGCGTAGCGGCGCACGCCGAGCGCGTACGCGCGGGCGATGTCGGCGGCCTTCTTGATCGGGTTGCCGTAGCAGAGCGTCTGCGGCTCGACGCCCAGCGCGAGGCACAGCTCGATCTCGCCGATGCTGGCGACATCGAACTCGGCGCCCTCCTCGTCGAGCACGTGGATGATCTCCGGCACCGGGCTTGCCTTGACCGCGAAGCGAATTCGTGCCGTGGGCATGGCGGCACGGAGCGCGCGGTAGTTCTCGCGCACTCGCTCGGGGTAGATGACAAGGAACGGTGATTCGGGCATAGTTGATCTTTCGCTCGGGCAGCAGCGGGAAGAGTAGCAGCGGCCCGTACCCAGAAACGAATCCGTCAAACCTCATGGTGACCACAGGCCGACTCTGCCCTCGAAAAGCGGCGCGAAGTAGTCGATGACCTGTATGGATTCTGTAGAGATCGGGGCCGCGCGGCGGTGCGGATCAGCCCGCGGACACCGTGAGTTCATCGAAGACGACCTCACCGGCGGCATCGGACTCGGCCAGGTCCACCAACGCGACGATCGACCAGCCGTGGTCGCCCGCCGGGTCGTCGAGAACCTGACGCACCTGCCAGAATCCGGGTCTTCGTTCGATCTGGAACAGTTGCGGTCCGCGCGCGTCCGGCCCGGTGCCGATGCGCTCGTATTCGGCGAAGTACGGGGCCAATTCGGCGGCCCAGTCCGGGCCGGTGCCGAGCTCGTCGAGCAGGTCCCAGCGGCGCAGCGCAGCCAGCTCGACGCGGCGGAACATGGCGTTGCGGATCATCACGCGGAAGGCGCGCTCGTTAGCCGAGATCGGCCGGACCGTCTCCGCCCCGAAGGCGAGCTGCTCGGCGTCGGTCTCGGCGCCGGGGTTGGTGAGCTGCTCCCATTCGTCGAGCAGGCTCGAATCGACCTGCCGGACGAGCTCGCCCAGCCACTCGGTGATGTCCTCGAGTTCCTCGGTCCGCGCGGCATCGGGCACGGTGCGGCGCAGCGCGCGGTAGGCGTCGGCGAGATAGCGCAGCACCACGCCCTCCGAGCGCGCCAGCTCGTAGAACGAGATCAGCTCGGCGAAGGTCATCGATCGCTCGATCATGTCCCGCACCACCGATTTGGGCGACGGCGCGAACTCCGACACCCAGGGATGCCCGGCGCGATAGGTCTCGAAGGCGGGCTCGATCAGCTCGGCCAGCGGCTTGGGCCAGGTGACCTCTTCGAGCAGTTCCATCCGCTCGTCGTATTCGATGCCGTCGGCCTTCATCTCGTTGATCGCCACACCGCGCGCCTTGTGCTGCTGAGCCATCAGCAGCTGGCGCGGATCCTCGAGCGTGGATTCGATGAGGGACACCACATCGAGGGTATAGCCGGGCGCGTCTTTGTCCAGCAGGTCGAAGGCGGCCAAGGCGAACGGTGACAGCGGCTGGTCCAGCGCGAAGTCGCGTTGCAGGTCGACGGTGAGCCGGGCGCGCCGGCCCTGCGCGTCCGGCTCGTCGAGCTGCTGCACCACCCCGGCGTCGCGCAGCGCGCGGTAGAGCCGGATGGCGCGCAGGATGTGTTTGCGCTGCGCGGGACGCGGTTCGTGGTTGTCCTCGAGCAGGTGCCGCATGGCGTCGAAACAGTTGCCCGGCCGCGCGATCACGTTGAGCAGCAACGAGTTCGTCACGGTGAAGCGCGAGACCATCGGCTCGGGCTGGGCCGCGATCAACCGGTCGAAGGTCTCCTCGCTCCACGAGACGAAACCCTCGGGGGGCTTGCGGCGCACCACTTTTCGCTGTTTCTTCGGATCGTCGCCTGCCTTGGCGAGCAGCCGGGTGTTCTCCACCTCGTGCTCGGGCGCCTGGACCACGACGGTGCCCATGGTGTCGTAGCCCGCGCGCCCGGCGCGGCCCGCGATCTGATGGAACTCACGGGCTTTCAGCCTGCGGGTGCGCACACCGTCGTACTTGGTGAGCCCCGTCAGCAGCACCGTGCGGATCGGCACGTTGATGCCGACGCCCAAGGTGTCGGTGCCGCAGACGACCTTCAGCAGCCCTTCCTGTGCGAGGCGTTCGACCAACCTGCGGTACTTCGGCAGCATGCCCGCGTGATGCACGCCGATGCCGTGGCGGATCAGCCGCGAGAGCGTCTTGCCGAAACCGGACGCGAACCGGAACTCGCCCAGCGCCGCGGCGATGGCGTCCTTTTCGGCCCGGGTGGCGAAGTTCACACTGGTGAGCGCCTGCGCCCGCTCCAGCGCGGCGGCCTGGGTGAAGTGCACCACGTAGACCGGAGCCTGGTGGGTGGTGACGAGCTCTTCCAGGGTCTCGGTGATGGGTGTGCGCGCGTACGAGAAGGTCAGGGGTACCGGACGTTCCGTGCCCGCGACGACCGCCGTCGACCGGCCCGTGCGGCGCTCGAGATCCTTCGCGAAGAAATCGACCTCGCCCAGGGTCGCCGACATCAGCAGGAACTGCGCGCGCGGCAGTTCGAGCAGCGGGACCTGCCAGGCCCAGCCGCGATCCGGGTCGGCGTAGAAGTGGAATTCGTCCATCACGACCTGACCGACATCGGCGGCCGCGCCCTCGCGCAAGGCGAGATTCGCGAGGATCTCGGCGGTGGCGCAGATGATGGGGGCGTCGGCGTTGACCGCGGCGTCACCGGTCACCATGCCGACCCGCTCGGCGCCGAACACGTCGCAGAGCGCGAAGAACTTCTCGCTGACCAGCGCCTTGATCGGGGCGGTGTAGTAGGTGCGTTTGCCCTGCGTGAGCGCGATCAGATGAGCGCCGACGGCGACCAGCGACTTACCGGACCCGGTCGGCGTCGCGAGGATGACATTGGCACCGGACGCCAATTCGAGCAGCGCCTCGTCCTGCGCCGGATACAGCGGGGTGCCCTGCTCGGCGGCCCAAGCCCCGAAGGACTCGTACAACGCGTCGGCGTCGGTTCCCGGTATCTCCAGCAGCTCGGTCAAATCCACTCCGCACACCCTACGTGCCGGTGTGCGGAGGCTTGTTACCGCTGCTCGTCTGTTTCGGGACCGCCCTCGTAGCCGCCCTGTTCGGCGAGGAACCGTTCGAACTCGGCGCCCAGCTCGTCACCGCTGGGCAGCTCGCCGTCGCCGACGAGCAGGCTCGACTGCCGCTCCTGCGCGCTGACGAAACTGTCGTACTGGCGTTCCAGCGCGTGCACCACGGTCTCGACCTCGGAGTTGCCCGCGATGTGCTCGTTGACCTGTTCGCGTACGCGCGCGGCGGCCTCGCCGAGCGCGGCGAGCGGGATGTCGAGACCCGCGTTGTCGGCGACGTTCTCCAGCAGCGTCTGCGCCGCCTCCGGGTACGCGGTCTGGGCCAGGTAGTGCGGCACGTGCACCGAGAAACCCACCGATTCGTGACCGTGCTGGGCCATCCGGTACTCCAGCAGAGAGGACGCGCTGCCCGGCACCTGCAGCTCGCCCGGCCAGCGCTGATGCTCGGGGATCAGATCGCGGTCGGAGGAATGCGCGGTCACGCCGAGCGGACGGGTGTGCGGGATCGCCATCGGGATGGCGCTGAGGCCGATGCTGCGGCGCACGCCGAGCTGTTCGGCGAGCAGACGTACCGCGGTGGTGAACTTCTCCCAGCGCAAGTCCGGTTCGATGCCCGCGAGCAGCAGGAACGGAGTGCCCGCCGTATCGCGCAGAGCCCAGAGGTTCAGCTCGGGCTCGGCGTACTCGGAGAAGTGGTCGGTCTTGAAGGTCATGAGCGGGCGGCGGGAGCGGTAGTCCAGCAGCTCGTCCACATCGAACGAGGCAACCAGCTCGCTTTCGAGACTCTCGCGCAGGTGCGTGGTGGCCAGCCGCACCGCGTGCCCGGCATCGGTGAAGCCTTCCAGCCCGTGCACCAGGACGGGACCGGCGCCATCGTCGGACGACAGCTGGGGAGCGGGGAACTCCAGTTCGTACATTCGCGACTCGTGCTCCATCGCGTACTCCTTCCTGCGCGGTTCCTGCACCGGTGACGCTCGGCGCTCGACAGGGATGTCGTTCGAGAGCGGCCGACCGGGACGGGACCATGTCCATTGTCCCCCATGCCGGTGACCGCCACCGTGCACGGTCGGACACCGACCCATACGACGAGCCAACAGCTCCGGTGTGCCGCGCATTCCCGGCACGCGGCGTGGCACCGCGGGCGGGCACCGGGAGTTTGGCACAGTGGATCGGGTGACTGTGGCGGATTCGACGCGCAAGCGGGTGTGCTTCGCCATGCCCGCGGCGTGTGCGGTGCTACTCGCCGGGTGCGGGTCGACCGTGACCGGGCATCCGGTGTCGGCCGAGCAGACGTCGGTGACCCGCCAGATCAGCAGCCCCCTGGCCACGCTGCTGCCCGAACCGGCGCAGTTCCCGAAGCGCTACCCGGCGGTGGTGCTGCCGCCGGAGGCCGCCGCGCAGGCCGCGGGCGACCTCACCGGCGTCGGGCGCGGCGCTCAGGTGCAACCACCGGAATGCGCACCGCCGGAACCGAAATTCGGCGCCGACCAGCGGGCGGTGGTGGTCGGCACCGACGACGCCACCCGGGCCACCGTCACCGTCGAGCTGGCACGCACACGCCAGCCGCTGGCGGCGTTGCGCAGTCAGCTGACGCAGTGCCGGTCGATGCGGGTGAACCAGAGCGGGGCCGGGACGACCGTGACGACCGAACTCGTCGCCGCCCCGGAGTCCGAGGCCGAGGATGCGCTGGGATTACGGCGGACGGTCCTGCCGGACGTCGCGGGCGCCGGTCTGACGCAGACGATGCGGGCGGTCACCGGGCAGATCGGTGATGTGCGAATCACCGTGACCTATCTGTCCTTTTCCGCGTCCGAGCCGGATACGGCGGCGGTGGACGAGCTGTTCGTGACGACCGCCCATCGGGTCGAACAGGGGTCGTAGCACGGTCCGGTGACAAACGGGGGTGCTCGCGCGGCGGCGGTGCGTGCGGTTGTCCACAATTCGGCGGAATCCACAGGCGCGGTGAATTGCCTGGTCGGCGTGGGTCGTTCGACGGGGTGCGCGGGCAGGCTCGCTGCCATGACCACTCCCGTGAACCCGTACCTCACCGTCCTGGCGTCCGATTCGGTGCCCGGCGCCGTCCCCGGTGCGCCTTGCTCCCGTCCCACGCTGCGCAGCAGCACATCTCGTGCACCGGTGAGTCTCGCTGTCGCGCTGCGCTCGTGCAGCTTCCTGAAGCGGCGCCCGCTGCCGGACGCCACCGTGCGCCCGTCCGGCTGTGCGCGCCCGGACGACTGCGCGCGAGCTGGGACGTGTGTGCAGCCGGACGATTGCACGGTGTCGGACGCGCGGGACGAAGGCGCGTCGACCGAGCGGTCCGTCGACACGGGCGCGAGTGCGGCAGGTGGTGAGGACCCGCGGTCCCGCTCGGACGAGATGGTCCCGGGCGGGGATCGGTGCGCCGCCGAGGCGGGCGTGAGCATGGCAGGTGGCGTGAACTCACGGTCCCGCTCGGACGAGGTGGTGTCGGGCGGGGATCAGTGCGCCGACGCGGCGGTTGAGCGAAACCGGTTGGCGGCCAGTTGGTCTCGGAGTAGCCATGCCGAGTCCGATGTGCATGCTGCCGGGATCGGCACGGTAGCGGCCGAGGTCGGCGACGGCTCGGCCGTCGTAGAGCAGCACGAAAGCGTGCCGACGGCGCGAGTGTCGGCAGTGGGCGGGGGCCTGGCGGGGCGCGAGGACGCGGCGGGATGCGAGGACGCGACGGGCCGTGAGGCCGTGGTGGGACGCGAGGCCCTGGCAGGATGCGAGGACGCGACGGGACGTGAGGCCCTGGCCGGGCGCGAGGCCGTGGTGGGACGTGAGGCCTTGGCGGGATGCGAGGACGCGACGGGCCGTGAGGCCGTGGTGGGGCGTGAGGCCGTGGCGGGGCGCGACGGGGCCGCGGACTCGGAGGGGGCGGACTGGGCGGCGGATCTCGACGCCGATCTCGCGTTGGTCTGTGCCGAGCCCGCACCACCTTTCGGGGTCGAGACACCGGAGTGTGTCGTGCACGTGGACGAGCCGGGAGATCTGATCGCGGGGGTGCCCGCCATGATCGGGTTCGGTCCGGAACGTTCGCTCGTCGTGCTCGTGCTGCGGGCGGTGCCGGATCGTGACGACGGCGCGATCATCGACGCGGTGATGCGGTTCGACCTGGACCAGGAGGGCGGGCGCGGACGGCTGCGCGCCGAACAGGTGGCGCGGTGCGTAGCCCAGGTGTCCGCGCACGACGACGTGGCCGAGGTGCTCGCGGTGGTGGTCGACGATCGGTCCGTCGAACCGGATCTGTGCGGCTCCGACATCGTCGCGCGTTGCGGCATAGGGCGATTCGACATGCTGGTCGCCGCCCTCGCCCGGCGGCTCGCCGCCCAGGACATCGCGCTCGCCGGCGCCTGGGCCGTGCGCGCGATCCGGCCGGGTGAGCGGTGGTGGAGCCTGTTCGGCGAGCAACGCAGTGGACTGCTGGCGGATCCGGCCACCTCCGCGGTGGCGCTGTCGCAGGTGCTCGACGGGCGGCCGGTCCTCGGCTCCCGCGCGGAGCTGGCCGCGATGGTGACCGAGGACGTCGCGCTCCAGGACGAGGTCGCCGCGCTGCTGGACACCGCGCTCGCCATCGCCCGCGATCGGTACGCCCGGGCGGTGCGCCGTGGCGAGCCGGATGCCTACAGCAGGCAAGCCCTGGAATATGTGCTGTGGCAGGTTGCCAACCTCGAATCCGAGAACGAGCCGATGGCCCGGGAACTCGCCGAACTCGCTGCCGCCCTGCGTGATCGGGCTGTGCGGGACGCCATGTTCGCGCTCGCGGTCGGCGACCACGCCGCCGCGGCCGAAGGCCTGTGGGCCGTCCTGACCCGGGCGTTGCGGGGACGCGACCGTGCGGAGGCCGCGGCCTTGCTCGGCTACAGCGCCTACGCCAGGGGCGACGGTCCGCTGGCCGGGATCGCGCTGGAGGCAGCACTGACGGCGGATCCCGACCACCCCATGGCGTTGCTGCTGGAGACGTCGCTGTCGCTCGGTATGCGTCCGGAACAGATGCGCCGCCTGGCTCGCAGTGGCTACCACGCTGCCGCCGACCTCGGCATAGACCTCGGCGAACCACCGATGTGAAGCCTTGCCGCCGTGCATGATTCGCGGTCCGGGACAGAGGTGCGGGATGCCGACGGATCCGGCGCCGGGGACGGTCGGGGAGTGCGCCGTGCTGCCCATCGGGGCAGCACGGCGTGTGGGGCGATCGTTACCCGGTGCCGTGATCCGGCACCCGGGCCAGTTGTTCAGGCGGGGTGCTCGGCCCCGCGGGCTACTCGGCGCTGTGCGCGCGGGAGCCGAGTGACCGAAGGAATGTCCAAGCGTCGGAAACGATTTCGTCCAGATCGTTGTGCTCGGGGTGCCAGCCGAGTTCGGCGATGGCGCGGGCACTGGAGGCGATGAGCGTGGCCGGGTCGCCGGGACGGCGCGGTGCGTCCTGGGCGGCGATCGGCAGACCGGTGACGCGTTCGCAGGCCGAAATCACCTCGCGGACCGAGAAACCGGTGCCGCTGCCGAGGTTGTACACGCGGTGCGTGCCCGCCTCGGAGCTGGTCAACGCCAGCAGATGGGCCTGGGCGAGGTCACGGATGTGGATGTAATCGCGCACGGCGGTGCCGTCGGGCGTCGGCCAGTCGGTGCCGAATACCGAGATGGCCTTGCGGTGCCCGAGCGCGACCTGCAACACCAGCGGAATGAGATGTGTTTCCACCACCCGGTTCTCGCCGAGACCACCGTAGGCGCCGGCGACATTGAAATAGCGCAGGCTGGTCGCCGCCAGCCCGTGCGCGATCGCATAGGAGGTGATGGCGTGATCTATGGCGAGCTTCGACGCGCCGTACGGGTTGGTCGGCCGGGTCGGGGCGTCCTCGGTGATCGGCACCTGCTCCGGTTCGCCGTACACCGCGGCGGTGGAGGAGAACACCAATCGCGGTGTGCCCGTGTGGCGCATCGCCTCGAGCAACTCGAAGGTCTTCACCACATTGCCGTGCCAGTACTTCTCCGGTTGCTGCACCGACTCGCCGACCAGCGACTGCGCGGCGAAATGCAGCACACCGTCGAAGGTTTCGGCGGCCAGCAGCGCGGGCGCGGCCTGCGCCACATCACCCTCGACGAAGCGGGCCGCGGTGGGGACACCGTCGGCATTGCCGGTGGACAGATCATCGACGATGACGACCTCGTGCCCCGCCTCGAGCAGCACCTGCGCGCAGACGCCGCCCACATACCCGGCACCGCCGGTGACCAGAAGTTTCACGGATCAGACCAGCTTCACCTGGACGGCGTGCGCCATCTCGTCGGACAGTTCGAAACCCGCGTGACCCGGCACCGTGATGACGACGGTGCCCGGCTTGTTCTCCACCGTCACGCGGGCATCCGGCACCACGCCCGCCTCGCGCAGCTGGCCGATGACCTCGGGATCGGTCTGGATGTGCTCGGCGAGCCGGCGCACGACGACGGCGTGCACCTGGCCGTGCGGCAGGTCGGTCAGCCGGACCAGGGTCTCCTCGGCGGAGGTCGGCGGCACGATGCCGAGCTCGTCCAGGCCGGGGATCGGGTTGCCGTAGGGGGAGGTGGTCGGGTGGTTGAGCACCTCGACCAGGCGACGCTCGACGTCCTCGCTCATCACGTGTTCCCAGCGGCAGGCCTCGGCGTGCACGTTCTGCCAGTCCAGGCCGATGATGTCGACGAGCAGGCGCTCGGCGAGGCGGTGCTTGCGCATCACGGCGATCGCCATGCTGCGGCCCTTCTCGGTGAGCTCCAGGTGGCGGTCTCCGGCGACAAGCAGCAGGCCGTCGCGCTCCATCCGCGCGACGGTCTGGCTCACCGTCGGTCCACTCTGCTCGAGGCGCTCGGCGATCCGGGCGCGCAGGGGCACCACGCCCTCCTCCTCGAGGTCGTAGATGGTACGGAGATACATCTCCGTGGTGTCGACAAGATCCTTCACCTGTTACCCCTTCGTCGGCACGAATTCTACCTACGCACAGCGACACGACCGTGCGCCGGATGGTGTCGCGCCGCATCGGACGCGGCATTGCGGAATTCCGGTCGGCGCACGGCGAGCCGCCGTTATCGCACTTGCTTGTATTTCTACTGCATAGCAACGTTCAACGGGGTCGGTACCTTCCCGCGTAGCGTGGCGACCATGGCCACTGCACCGCGCAGCGAACACCCGGCGCCACCCGGCGCAGAGCGCAGCACCGGAACCGTCGTCTGGACCGACCGGTTCCTCGACTACACCTGGACTCCGGAGCATCCGATGAAACCGGCGCGTCTGAAGTTCACCATGGCGCTCGCCGAAAGTCTCGGATTACTCGACGGTGTCGAACTATTGGCGCCGGCCGCGGCCGAGCGGGCAGACCTGCTGCGCATCCACACCCCGGCCTATATCGACGCGGTGGAGCACGCCGTGGCGCCCGAAGGCGCCCCGCTCGCGCCGCCGCACGGCCTGGGGTCGCCGGACAATCCGGTGTTCCCCGGCATGCATCAGGCGGCGTCGGTGATCGTCGGCGGCACCCTGGCGGCGGCGCGGGCCATCGCGGAGGGGCGCAGCAACCGGGCGGTGAGCATCGGCGGTGGCATGCACCACGCGATGGCCGACTCGGCGGCGGGGTTCTGCGTCTACAACGATGCGGCCGTGGCCATCTCCTGGCTGCTCGACCACGGCTTCGATCGCATCGCCTATCTCGACGTCGATGTGCATCACGGCGACGGGGTGCAGCGCGCGTTCTACGGCGACCCCAGGGTGCTGACCATCTCGTTGCACCAGCATCCGGCGACGCTGTGGCCGAACACCGGGTGGCCGGAGGAGACCGGGGCCGGTGCCGGAGAAGGTTCCTCGATCAACCTGCCGTTGCTGCCCGGTACCCGAGATGCTCAGTGGCTGCGCGGTTTCCACGCGGTGGTGCCCGGCGCGGTGGCGGCGTTCCGGCCGCAGATCGTGGTGAGCCAGTGCGGCGTGGACACCCATCGCGAGGATCCGCTGGCCGATCTCGAGCTCACGGTGGACGGTCAGCGCGCCGCCTTCCGCGCGATGCGTGACCTGGCCGACCACTGCGCCGAAGGGCGCTGGCTCGCGGTCGGGGGCGGCGGCTACGGACTGGTCCGGGTGGTGCCGCGCGCGTGGACCCATCTGCTGGCCACCGCACTGGACCGGACCATCGCGCCGGACACCGCGATTCCCCAGGACTGGATCGATCTGGTCCGAGCCGCGGCGCCCCAGGTGGATCCGCCGCGCACCATGGGTGACGGTGGCGACATCGACTACCGCCCGTGGGATGGCCCCGGCGGTACGGGGGAGACTGGGGACGCGCGCCTCGACCGCGCCCAACGCGCCGTCGATACGGCCGTGCTTGCCACCCGCCGAGCGAGTTTCGGACTGCTCGGCCTGGATCCGGAGGACCCTCGTGACTGACCCCGCCGACACACCGGACACCCCGGCGGTCCCGCCTCCGCCCCCGCAGCACTGGTTCGCCGACGTCCTCGCCTCCGACGGCGGGGTGGTGCGGCTGCGGCCGATCACGCCGGACGACGCGGAGCGATTGCAGGAGTTCCACGGCGCGCTCTCCGATCGCACCCGGTATCTGCGATATTTCGGTCCGTACCCGCGGATTTCGCCGAAGGACCTCTACCGCACCACCCACGTCGACTATCACGATCGGGTGGGTTTGGTGCTGGTGCTCGGCACGGCGATCGTCGCGGTCGGCCGCTATGAGCTGCTCGACCGGGTGGGGCGGCGCGCCGCCGAGGTCGCGTTCGTGGTGGCCGACGAGCATCAGGGACGCGGGCTCGGCTCGATCCTGTTGGAGCACTTGGCCGGTGCGGCCGCCGAGAACAAGATCGAGACGTTCGTCGCCGAGGTGCTCGCCGAGAACACCACCATGGTGACGGTGTTCCGTGACGCGGGCTACCAGGTCGAGCGCAGCAGGGACGGTTCGGTGCTGCACCTGGAGTTCGCCATCGATCCCACCGAAGCGCTACTGTCCGTGCGGGATTCGCGCGAGCGTGCCTCGGAGGCCCGCAGCGTCGGCAACCTGCTCACGCCACGTTCGGTCGCGGTGATCGGCGCGACGCCCAGTGCCGGCCGGGTCGGCGGCGCGGTGCTGCACAACCTGCTGTCCGGGGTGTTCCAGGGGCCGGTGTTCCCGGTGAATCCGAATCGGCGCTCGGTGCGCGGCGTGCGCGCCTACGCGACGGTGCGGGAGATCCCGGACGAGGTGGATCTCGCGGTAGTCGCGGTGCCGCCCGGCGAGATCGCCTCGGTGCTCGACGACTGCATGGCCAAGCGGGTCAAGGGACTCGTCGTGCTCACCGCCGGCTTCGACGAGACCGGCGTGGGCGGCGGTACCGCCGAACGCGAATTGGTCGCCGCGGCAAGGGGACACGGCATGCGGGTGGTCGGGCCGAGCGCGCTCGGCATCGCCAACACCGATTCCGCGGTGGCCTTGAACGCGACCCTGGCGCCCGTGCTGCCCGGCCGGGGAAGGATCGGTTTCTTCTGTCAGTCGGGTCCGCTGGGCGCGGCCATTCTCGGTGAGGCGGCGGCCCGGAACCTGGGCTTGTCGACGTTCGTGTCGGCCGGTGACCGCGCCGACGTCTCCGGCAACGACCTGTTGCAGTACTGGGACACCGACCCCGATACCGACGTGGTGCTGCTCTATCTGGAGTCGTTCGGTAACCCGCGCAAGTTCTCCCGGATCGCCCGCCGGGTGGCCAGGACCAAGCCGATCGTCGCGGTGAGCAGCGGCAGGCATGCCGCGCAGCCGGGCGGGGACATGGATCGCTCGATCGTGCGAGACCTGTTCGCGCAGGCGGGCATCGTGCAGGTCGACTCCATTTCGGAGCTGTTCGACTGCGCCGCGCTGCTGGGGTATCAGCCACTGCCCGGCGGTTCCCGCTTGGCGGTGGTCGGCAACAGCGCGGCGTTGAACTGGTTGGCGGTCGATGCCGCGCAATCCGAAGGCTTGGCCGTCGGGGATCCGGTGAACCTGGGCCCGCAAGCGACGCCGGGGTCTTACCTCGACGCTACCGTTGCGGCCTTGCGGTCCGACGAGATCGATTCCGTGCTGGTGGTTTTCGCGCCGCCGGTGCCAGTGCCGATGGCCGGGTTCGCCGACGCGATCCGGGCGGCGGCCGCCGCCGTGCCCGACGCGGGTAAGCCGATCCTGACGACCTTCATTGCCGAGCAAGGCATTCCGAACCTGCTCGCCGTGCGCGGGCAGGGTGCGGCCGCGGTCCGCGGCTCGATTCCGAGCTATCCCGACCCGGAGCGGGCCGCGCGCGCTCTGGCCCGGGTCCGGCGTTACGCGCAATGGCGTAACCGGCCGGTGTCGCCGGTGCAGCGTCCGGATCGCATCGATACCGAGCGGGCGCGTGGGTTGGTGGCGCAGTGGATGGCCGATGCGGGTGGCCGCAGGCTCACCGACCTGGAAACCGTCGAACTGCTCGACTGCTACGGCATTTCCGTCGTGGAGTTCCGGGAGGTGCGCAGTGCGGACGAGGCCGTCGCGGCCGCTCAGGAACTCGGCTATCCGGTGGCGGCCAAGGCGACCGGCGAAATGTGGCGGCGGCGGCCGGATCTCACCGGTGTGCGGCTGGATCTGTGGACGCCGGAGGCGGTGCGGCAGGGTTACGCCGATCTCGCCGAACTGTGCGGCGATCCGGTGCAGCACATTCAGAAGATGGCGACCAAAGGCGTCGGCTGCGTGCTGCGGGTGCAGGATGATCCGTCGTTCGGCTCGGTCATCGAATTCGGCCTGTCCGGCTTGATCATCGAACTCCTCGGGGACCGGGCCTACCGCGCGCTACCGTTGACCGCCGACGAGGCGACCGCGCTCATCGACGCCCCGCGGGCGGCACCGCTGCTCTCCGGCACGCCGGCCAGTCCGCGAGTCGACAAGGCCGCGTTGGCCGAACTGGCCCAACGCATCTCGGCCCTGTTCGACGACCTCCCCGAGATGCGCGAACTGGCCTTCGACCCGGTCCTGGCCTCCACCAACTCCGCCGAAATCCTGTACGCCCGCGGCCGCATCGGTCCCGAACCCAGCCGCTTCGACACCGGCCCCGCCGCCTCGGCTGACTCGCCGAGCCGCGCCGCAACACCGTGCCCCGCCGCGTCGAGCCGCGCCGCGACACCGCGGGCCTGTCGCGCTGGCTGACTGGCCGTGCCGCGCTGGGACACCGGGCCCTTCACGTCGAGCTGCGTTGGGACAGCGCGGGCCCGTCGCGTCGGCTGACTCGCTGAGCCGCACTGGAACACCGTGCCCCGCCGTGGCGAGCTGCGCGACACCACGGGCCCGTCGCGCTAGCTGATTCGCCGAGCCGCGCTGGAATACGGGCCCCGTCGTGTCGAGCCGCGACACCGCGGGTCCGTCGCGTCGGCTGACCCGCCGAGCTGCGCTGGGACACTGGGCCCGTCGCGTCGAGCCGTGGGTAGGTGTCCGGTCAGGTTTGCGACGGGCCGCGGTGCCGGACGAGGGGGAGGAAGACCTCGTCGACGATTTCGATGAGGATGTCGTCGGGGGCGGTGGGGACGCCGCGGGTGACGAACTCGTTGCGCAACAGGACGATTGCGACGGTGGCGACACGGGGATGCAGGGCCTCGGGGGCTGCTTCGCCGCGGGCGACCGCGCGGCCCAGGACGGTGAGCCAGAGCGCGGCGGTGGCGTCGCCGGATTGATCAGGCAACTGGGACAGGAGTTCGGCGGCCCCACCGGCGGCGGCCATGAGGTCGCGGAGGATGCCGCCGAGCGGGGAACTCCAGTGGCGGTTGGCGCCACGCAGCAGGCTCAGCGCGTCGTCCCGGAGTGAACCGGTGTCGGGAGCCTGCACCGCCGTGGTCAGCTGCCGGTAGGCGGCGATGCCGAGCGCGAGCCGGTTCGGCCAGCGCCGGTACAAGGCGTTCTTGTTGGTGCCCGCCCGGACCGCGACTTTGTCCATGGTGAGTCCGGCGTATCCGGACTCGAGCAATTCGTCCGCGGCCGCGCGCAACAGCGCTTCCTCCAGTGCCGCGCCCCGGCGCCGCATCGGCTGCTCCTGCGGCTGCCGCATCCCCGTCCTCCCTCAAGCTTCGTGCTTAGACCCACTGAATCGTACCCTAAACAACGCACTTGCCTGCCTATCGCATAGATGTTTAAGGTACGTGATGTACCTTAAACATCGAAAGGGTGGTTCCCATGCGGGTCAAAGGCATCAGCTACGACACCGGATTTCTGCGTGACGGAAAGTTCTCGCGCACACGATTCGATCCGATGATCGTCGAGCGGGAGCTGCGCATCATCCGAGATGACCTGCACTGCAACGCGGTACGCCTGATCGGCGGCGACGCCGGACGTCTCGAACTCGCCGCGACCATCGCGGCCGAGCTCGGCTTGATCGTGTGGTTCTCCCCGTATCCGCTGGAATCGTCCGTGGCGGAGATGCTGGCGTTGTTCGCCGACTGCGCCGAACGCGCGGAACGGATCAGGCGCGGCGGTGCCGAGGTGGTGTTCGTCACCGGCGCCGAATTGAGCCTGATGGCACCGGGTTTCCTGCCCGGCGGCACGGTCGAGGAACGTCTGGCCGCGCTGCTGCGACCGGAAGGTCGGGCCGAACGGCTGCGCGCGGCCGGCGAGGCGGTCAACGAGGTGCTCGGCAAGGCGGTAGCACTGGTTCGGGAGCGGTTCGAAGGCCCGGTCACCTATGCGTCGATCCAGTTCGAGCGCATCGATTGGTCGCTGTTCGACATCGTCGCGGTCGATCTCTACCGCTCGGCCGAAGTCGCGGATCGGTTCCAGGACGGTGTGCGCGCGCTGGTGGAGTACGGAAAACCGGTGGCCATCACCGAATTCGGCTCCGCCACCTACCGTGGCGCTGGTGATCGCGGTGCGCAGGGCTTGGACGTCGTCGAGTACGACTCGCAAGGCCCGGTCCGCCTGATCGGCGCCTACGAACGCGACGAAGCGGGTCAAGCCGCGTACCTCGGCGAACTACTGGAGATTTTCGACACCGAGGGCGTGGCAGCCACTTTCGTCTTCGTCTTCGCCCTGTACGACCACGTGCACCGTCCCGGCGGCGACCCCCGCGACGACCTGGACTTGGCCAGCTACGGCATCGTCAAGACCTTCGAATCCGGTGGTGGACACACCTATCCGGATATGCCGTGGGAACCGAAAGCCGCATTCGCGACGCTCGCAACGTTTTACGCCGCGTCCTGAACGGATCGGCGGGCCCGCACGGAGTCGAGTTCGCGCCGACCGGCTCGCGCGAACTCCCGGAGGGGGCGGGGATGCGCGGCACCGGCCGGCGCTGGAGGGTGACCCCGAGGGTCACCTGGTCGGACGACGGTACGCGCCGTCGTCGGGTGCCGAAATCTGTTCGGCACCGGGCATATCGGGTCAGCTGGCGTAGGCACGGAGGCGGTCGGCCCGCTCGCCCTTGCGCAACTTGGACATGACCTCACGCTCGATCTGGCGGACCCGCTCACGGGACAACCCGAACAGCTTGCCGATCTGGTCGAGGGTGCGCGGCTGGCCGTCGTCGAGTCCGAAGCGCAGGCGGATGACCTGCTGTTCGCGCTCATCGAGGGTGGCCAGGACGCTGCGCACGTCGTGGTGCAGCAGTCCGGCGATCACCGCGGACTCGGCCGAGGTGGCCTCGGAGTCTTCGATGAAGTCACCGAGCGGGGCCTCTTCGTCGTTGCCGACCGGCATGTCCAGGCTTACCGGGTCGCGGCTGTGGTCGAGCAGATCGGAGATCTTGTCGACCGGAATGCCGGACTCGTTGGCCAGTTCCGCGTCGGTGGCTTCGCGGCCGAGCTGCTGGTGCAGTTCACGCTTGATCCGGGCCAGCTTGTTCACCTGTTCGACCAGGTGGACGGGCAGCCGGATGGTGCGGCTCTGATCGGCCATACCGCGGGTGATGGCCTGGCGGATCCACCAGGTGGCGTAGGTGGAGAACTTGAAGCCCTTGGCGTAGTCGAACTTCTCCATGGCGCGGATCAGGCCCAGGTTGCCTTCCTGGATCAGGTCGAGCAGCGGCATGCCGCGGCCGGTGTAGCGCTTGGCGAGCGAGACCACGAGGCGGAGGTTGGCTTCCAGCAGATGCGACCGGGCGGCCTGGCCTTCACGAACGATGAGGGCCAGATCGCGCTTGCGGGTGGCCGACAGTCGTTTGCCGGTCTCCAGCAGGTGCTGGGCATAGAGGCCCGCCTCGATACGCTTGGCCAGCTCGACCTCGTCGGCAGCCGTGAGCAGTGCGGTGCGGCCGATCCCGTTCAGGTACACACGTACCAAGTCGGCTGCGGGGCTCTGGGCGTCGAGGTCCTGATCGCTGGTGCGCACACGAGTGGTGGCGGGGCTTGTCATGACTTGCCTCCTGTCGGTGGTGTCTCACTCCGAACAACGGACCCGACAGGGAGAAAGTTCCCCGTCTCGGCTGAGATAAACCGCTCTGACGTGCGGTTTTCATCACTCTCGTCTGAGAAGTTCCTGAGAAGCACGCCGTTGTGGAACTGCCGCTGTCCGATGCCTGCACCGACCTACCCGCGATTGCTGTCTTTACACCGGCCGTACCAGTCCATGGCGAACCAGTCCGGCCACCACGGACAGCGCCTCGGCCGCGAACTCCGAGGTCACGTCGTCAGCTCCGTGGGCAACCGCCAGCAGTTCGATCAGCTCGTACAACGGCAGGCCGTCGGCGCGCATTCCCGCGAGCAGGGAGATGGTTGTCTCATCCACCTCGTGCTGCCAGCGCGGGCCGTCGCCGCGATGCACCCGCGCCACCCGCGGCGTCCAGCCCTCCGGGCCGGGCAGCGCGACGCGCTCCAGCGCCGTCGCCGGGTCCACCACGAATCGTGAAGTCCAGGCCAGGTTTTCGTCACCCGCGACGGCTCGCAGCCAGGCCGACCGCTCGAAATACTTCGTCGCCTCGTCGCCGAGCGGATCCTCGAAACCGTGCGTCAGGTCTTCGGCGAGCAGCTCGGTCGGTCCGTCGATGGCGCGCAGATAGACGAAGCCGAACCCGACGCCTTCCACCTGCGCCGCGGTGAACGCGTCGAGCCACTGATCGGCGCGCGCCTGCGCGGCGGTGTCGCGCGGGTCCAGGCCCGCGTCGCGCAACCAGGTGCCGACATAGAGGGCGGGATCGGCGACGTCGCGCTGCACGACCCAGGCGTCGATGCCGTGCGCGGGCAGCCAGGACGACACACGGTGACGCCAATCCTCGCCCTCGACATGCACCCACGCCGCGAGCATCGCGGCCGTGCCGCCCGGGTTCAGCAGATCGGCGGCCTGACCGATCACCAGCTCGCTCGCGCCGTCCAGGGCCAGTCCGGAATCCCGATAGGTGTGCTCGATCCTGGCCGGGCCGACCACGAACGGCGGATTCGCCACCACCTGATCGAAGCGCCGTCCCGCGACCGGCTCGAACCAGGAGCCTTCGACCAGTTCCAGGTCCAGGCCGTTGAGCGCGGCGGTGGCCGCGGCGAGCCAGAGCGCGCGCGGGTTCACGTCCGTCGCGGTCACCCGGTCGGCATAGGACGTCGCGTGGACGGCTTGCACACCGCAACCGGTGCCCAGGTCCAGCACGGAACCGACGGGCCGGGTCGGGGTGGCGCGCAGCAGTGACAGCGAGGCGTGGCCGACGCCGAGCACGTGGTCCTCGCTCAGGGTGCGCTTGCGCATCGAGTCGTCGAGATCGGACAGGATCCAGCGGGTGCCCGCGCCCGCGTCGAGCGGACGCA
This sequence comes from Nocardia brasiliensis NBRC 14402, assembly GCF_000308475.2. GTDB lineage: Bacteria > Actinomycetota > Actinomycetes > Mycobacteriales > Mycobacteriaceae > Nocardia > Nocardia brasiliensis. The sequence goes on from NZ_BAFT02000054.1 coordinate 43,138, forward strand.
GGTCCAGCACGGCCAGCACGGTCCCCCGGCCCGGCGCAGCAGGCCCGCCGCGATCGCGCGATCGATGTCCACGGGCGCCAGGGCCGCGGCCACGTCGCGTTCCGGCATCGGGTCGCCGAGCAGCAGCAGCCGGATCAGCGTGCCGAGTTCGCCCGCATCGCGGGCCGCGCGGCGCACCGGTACCGGTTCGGAACGCCCCAGCGCCGCGTGCGCGTCCGCGCCCAGCACCGCGAGCAGCGTGTCGGCGTCGTAGCGGACGCGGGTCAGCGCCGTCCGCAGGTCCGGGCACAGTGCGGTGAGCAGGGATTCGGTGGTGGTCGATCGGTTCGTGGGCACCCCGGTACTCTGCCACCGCGGAGGCGCGGAACCGGTGAGGTGGTCGCGCTGGCGGTGCGGCCCGCCGGAAAGCATGCGAGATAGGTTCCCGCACCAGTTCTGTGCTCGCGCACTCGTTGTGGCTTGCCACAGCGCGTGCGAGGCGTCAGAAGGGGTGCGAGAGGTCATGACGGGTTCGGGGACAGCGCAACGAGCGGGACGCGGTCGTGCCTGGCCTGCGCTCCGGAGTCGGGAGCCGTGCCGAGGGTGCGGTCGGGAGGGTTCTAGAGCAGGCCCGTGTTCGGGTTGCGAGCGGTGACGCAGTAGGTCGCGTCCGCCGGATCCGCCATCACGATCCAGTAGTCGTAGCGCTGCACGATGGTGGCGCCGAGGGATTCGTGCCAGGTGGCCGTGGCCTCGATGTCGTTGGACGCGAGGTCGATGTGCGCGCTGGTGGCGCGGTCTTCGCCGAGGCGTTGCAGCAGCAACTGCACCGGCAGGTGCTGTTCGGCGCGCAACCGGGCGAACTCCGCCAATCTGCCTTGCTGAAAGGTCCAGCCGGTCAACGACTTCCAGAATTCGGTCTCGACCGCGTGATCGGCGGGACCGATGTCGAGGCACACCTGATCGAGACGGCTGAGGGTGCCGTCGGGTGCGGTCACCGGAGGCGCGGGGGTGCTGGTGGCGCGACCGCTCGGGGTCAGGCAGAAGGTCTGGCCGCCGGGGGAGCGCAGTACCGCGTAGTCGGGATGGTTCGCGACCAGATCCGCGCCGAGATCGAGCGCGGTGCGCACCGCGGTGGGGATGTGGTCGACATCGAAGTCGAGGTGCACACCGCCGAGCCCGGTCACCGCCTGCATCTTCACGCCCGCGGCGGCGAAGAGCGCGGGATCGGGTAGCAGCGTGAGGAATTCGTCGTGCTCGCCGCGGCGGGCGGAGAGTTCGGTACCGGTGACCGTGGACCAGAACTTGGCGCAGTCGTCGAAACGCTGTGCGGGGCGGTCGAGGAAGGCCCAGACCCACCGAATCATGTTCTCTCCTGTCTTGTTCCCCGGGACACATTAGGGAAAGCCGCACCCACTGTCGAGGACATTGGCGTGTCGCCGGAAGTGGCACGATATTGGTGTTTTGTGGCTTTCCGGCCACTCGTTGCCCGGGCGGAATTCCGGCACGCTCAGCGGATGACCGAACTCCAGACGCCGCCGACCGCTTCGATCCGGTATCGGCGGCTGCACCCGGCATGGGTGGTCGCGGGGGTCGGGTTCGTGACGTTGATCGGTGCGGCGGCGTTCCGCTCCGTACCCAGCGTGCTGCTGGATCCGCTGCACGCGGAGTTCGGGTGGTCGCACGGCACCATCGGTGCGGCCGTGTCGTTGAATCTGCTCCTCTACGGGCTGATTTCGCCGTTCGCGGCGGCGCTGATGGACCGATTCGGCATCCGCAAAGTGGTGGCGTGCGCGCTGGTCCTTGTCGCTCTGGGCAGCGGACTCACCGTGTTCATGACCGAGGCGTGGCATCTGATGCTCACCTGGGGTCTGCTCGTGGGCATCGGGGTCGGGTCGATGTCGATGCCGTTCGTCGCCACCATCACCGGGCGCTGGTTTGTGCGGCAGCGCGGTCTGGTCACGGGGGTGCTCACCGCGGCGGGCGCGACCGGTCAGCTGGTGTTCCTGCCGCTGGTGTCGGCCCTGGCGCACGCGCACGGCTGGCGGGTGCCGTCGCTGATCGTCGCCGGGGCGGCGCTGGCCGTGGTGCCGCTGGTATTGCTGTTCATCCGAGACTTCCCGAGCGATGTCGGGGTCACCGCGTACGGCGCGGAACCAGGCAGCGTCGTCGGACTGCGCACGCCGGCGAGCGCGGGGGCGTGGCGGGCGCTCACCGTGCTCGGCGCGATCGCGCGGCGGCCCGGATTCTGGTTGCTGGCCGGGGGATTCGCGGTGTGCGGTGCATCGACCAACGGGCTCGTCGGCACCCACTTCGTCAGCGCGGCCCACGACCACGGGATGCCGCCGACGGCCGCCGCGAGCCTGCTCGCCGTGGTCGGTGTGTTCGATGTGGCGGGCACCATCTTCTCCGGCTGGCTGACCGACCGGGTCGACCCGCGCTATCTACTGGTCGGCTACTACGTGCTGCGGGGCGCGTCGCTGCTGATCCTGCCGTCGCTGCTCGGTCCGCACACCCAGCCCAGCCTGTGGGTGTTCATCATCTTCTACGGATTGGATTGGGTCGCCACCGTTCCGCCGACGGTGCTGCTCTGCCGCGAACTGTTCGGCGCCGACGGACCCGTCGCCTTCGGCTGGGTCTTCGCCTCCCACCAGATCGGCTCCGCGATCGCCGCCACCGGCGCCGGCGTGATCCGCGACCTCCAAGGAAACTACGACCTCGCCTGGTACCTGGCCGGCGCCCTCTGCGCCGCCGCCGCCGTGATGTCCGCCTTCGTCACCCGCCGGCCGAGCGAAGCGGTCGCCGTCCCCGCGTAGTGCGGACGTAGCCGGGGTGCCCGGGGTCAGCCGTCGATGGCGTTGTGCGGGCGCGATTCGATGGCGGTGCGGGGGCGGTCCCAGCGGCTCGGTTCGTCTTTACGGCGCGGCGGGCGGTCGTTGGCGATGAGGACGGCGATCCAGGGCAGCGGGATGGACACCGCGATGACGAGGATCGCGAGCAACGCGCTGTGGAACGAGCTGTAGACGATCGCGGCGATCACCAGGCACGGGATGCGGAACGCCATGATGATCGTGTAGCGGCGCACCCGGGCGCGGTGCTGATCCTCGAGCGACGGCTGCGCCTCGGTGATCAGGACGGGATGTTTGTCGTCGCTGCCGGGAAAGTACCCGGCCTTGCGCGGAGAAACGGAGGGCATCGTGACCTCGGGGCCGGAGCCGTCGAGATCGTCGGCGTCGGAGGAGTCGCCGTGCTGCTGCATGCCGTCGAGTCTTCCACTGTCCGGGCTCGACCGCACACACAGTGGTCAACCCGGCGAATGCGGAACGAATGGGACACGCCGCCGGATCCGGCGGGTGTCGCCGACGCCCACGTCCTCTTGGGCAGCGAAGTTGTCATGCGGCATCATGGAGTGCGTGAGTAGTGACACGATGGTTCGCCCGGATTCGACCACCGACGAGTCGACGAGCGACGACACCCCGAGGTTCTTCCACTACGTGAAGAAGGACAAGATCGCGGAGAGCGCCGTCATGGGCACCCATGTCGTCGCCCTGTGCGGTGAGGTCTTCCCGGTGACGCGCTCGCCCAAGCCCGGCTCCCCGGTCTGCCCGGACTGCAAGAAGGTCTACGACGGCCTGAAAAAGGGCGACTGACCCCCTGGCGTCCCATTCGCCTCGGCCGACGCACCCCGTCGGCCGTCGAACGCGACGCCTTGGTCGATTGATCACCAGGTAACCCTGTCTGGCCGCACGCGAAATCGCTGCCGAACTTCCGCGCATGGTGCTGGTTCGCGCGCCGCGCCTCGATGGCCGGCCCGCTGCACCGAGACGAGTGTTCCGACGTAACCGAAGCGCGCTAGGCGGTATTGGGTTCGGTGTCGAGGGGGGCGGGGTCTTTGGGTGGGGGAGCGGTGCTCGACTTCGGGTCGGGGGTGATGGGATTCGGGGTTTCGGCGGGGCCTTCTTCGGGATCGCCGTTGAGTTGGTTGGCGATCCATTCCTTGACCTGAGTCATGCGGGTGGCGCGGGCGGGCCAGAATTCCTGGACGGCGGCATTGAATTCGGCGCCGAGGATCACCGCGAAGCCGAGGAAGTAGGTGAACAGGAGGAAGGCGATGGGGGTGGCGAGCGCGCCGTAGGTGACGCCGGTGTCGGTGACCCAGGACAGGTAGCGCCGCAGTCCTTCGCTCGCGGCCATGAAGAACACGCCGGCCACCAACGCCCCGTTGAACAGTCGATGCCAGGGCAGCGAGGTGTGCAACGCCAGCTTGTACAGGGTGGTCAGTCCGACGATCAGCAGCAGACCGACGCCGGGATAGTAGAAGAAGTCCAGCAGGCGCAGCCCGGTCGCCCGCCACGCCGTGGGCAGCACCCGTCCGATCAGGGTCGGCCCCAGCGCGACCAGCGGCAGAATGAACACCGACGCCACCAGGAACAACACGTACAGCAGCAGCGCGAAGATGCGCTGCCACACCGGGTGTCGCGCGTCCTGCTGATCGTGCGCCTCGACGATCGAGTCGACGAAAGTCGCCATCGCGGACGACCCCGCCCACAGCGACAGCACGAAACCGACCGACACCACCGCACCGCGGCCGCGCCCGAGCACATCCTGCACGGTGGGTTCGATGAGATCGGAGACCACGGTGGAACTGAACAGGTCACGGCTGAACGAGATGATCTTCGATTCGACGATCTGCACGGTGTCGGGCCCGAACCACCCGCCGACGTAGCCGAGGCTGCCGAGCACGCCGAGCAGCAGCGGCGCCAGCGAGAGCGTCTGCCAGAACGCCGCGGCCGCCGACTTGGCGAAAATCGAGTCGTCCCACGCCTTCACCGCGACCCGCACGACGAGCCGGGTGGTCTGCCTGCGCGCCCGCCGCCCGCCGAGGATCGCGCGCTGCGACCAGGTCAGCTTTCGCGCAGCAAATCCACCACTGAGCGACGGTAGGTCGGTGCGCAGCGGGTCGCTCGGCAGGGCCTTCTTCTCGGACATCGTGCCTACAGCATCGCCTACATCTCCGATCCGTACCGCAGTCCGGGGGCGACGTGTCGCCGGGCAACACGTGAATTCGGGCGTGTCTGCTGGTGAACATGTGATGCCGATCGCGCATGCCGCGTCGGTTTGGCAACACGCCGTGCCGGGCCAGTAGGGTCGAGTGCGTGACTGGGTCGGGTGGCGCCGCTGTGGCGGGACAAGCGGAGACACCGGGCGATTCGGGAACACCCGAGGCTTCGGGCAGACCGAACAGCTCCGGTACATCGAGTGGCGGGTCGCTGCGTGCCTGGCAGCGGCGGGCTTTGACGAAGTATCTGGCGTCCAAGCCGCGCGATTTCCTCGCGGTGGCGACGCCGGGCGCGGGTAAGACCACCTTCGCGCTGCGCGTCGCGGCCGAACTGCTGGCCGACCGCACCGTCGATCAGATCACCGTGGTCGCCCCGACCGAGCACCTCAAGCATCAGTGGGCGCAGTCCGCAGCCCGCGCGGGCATCGCACTGGATTCCCGGTTCTCGAATGCTGCAGGCGGCACGTCCGGCGACTATCACGGTGTCGTGGTCACCTACGCGCAGGTCGCCTCGCATCCGTCGCGGCACCGGGTGCGCACCGAAAACCGCAGGACCCTGGTGATTCTCGACGAGATCCACCACGCGGGCGACGCGAAGAGCTGGGGTGAGGCGACCGCCGAGGCGTTCGGTGACGCCACTCGCCGGCTCGCGCTGACCGGTACCCCGTTCCGCAGCGACGACAGTCAGATCCCGTTCATCACCTACGAACCCGACGAGTCCGGGTTCCCGCGTTCGCGCGCCGATCACGCCTACGGCTACTCCGAGGCGCTCGCAGACGGCGTCGTGCGGCCTGTGGTGTTCCTCGCCTACTCCGGTGACGCGCACTGGCGCGACAGCGCGGGCGAGGAGCACACCGCCCGCCTCGGTGAGCCGCTGAACGCCGAGCAGACCGCGCGGGCCTGGCGCACCGCGCTCGATCCGGCGGGCGACTGGATCTCGGCCGTGCTGCGCGCCGCCGATATGCGCCTGCGTCAGCTGCGCAATACCGGCATGCCGGACGCGGGCGGCCTGGTGATCGCCACCGACCAGGAGCGGGCGCGCGACTACGCCGAACTGCTGGAACACATTTCGGGCAGCAAGCCCGCGCTGGTGCTGTCCGACGATCCGTCCTCCTCGGACCGGATCGGCGAGTTCGCCGCCAGCAAGGACCCGTGGATGGTCGCGGTGCGCATGGTGTCCGAGGGCGTCGACGTGCCGCGGCTGGCCGTCGGCGTGTACGCGACCAGCGCCTCGACTCCGCTGTATTTCGCGCAGGCGATCGGCCGGTTCGTGCGCGCCCGGCGGCCCGGTGAGACCGCGAGCGTGTTCCTGCCCTCGGTGCCGGTGCTGCTCGATCTGGCCGCGCAGCTGGAATTGCAGCGCGACCATGTGATCGGCAAACCGCACCGGGAGAAGGACGGCCTCGAAGACGAACTGCTGATCGAGGCGAACAAGCAGCAGGACGAGCCGGGCGAGGAGGAGAAGTCCTTCGTCGCACTGGCCGCCGATGCCGAGCTGGATCAGGTGATCTACGACGGATCCTCGTTCGGCACAGCGACTTTCGCGGGCAGCGACGAGGAAGCCGACTATTTGGGCATCCCCGGCCTGCTCGACGCCGACCAGATGCGCGCGCTGCTGCGCGACCGGCAGTCCAAGCAGATCGCCGACCGCGCCGAGACGACCTTCACGCCCGCCCCCGGTCCGCAGGTCGCGAGTGCGTCCGAACGGGTCGCCACCGCAGACCGTTTGGGTGAACTGCGCCGGGAACTCAACAGCCTGGTCGCCATGCACCACCACCGCACCAACAAGCCGCACGGCGTGATCCACGGCGAGCTGCGCCGCGAATGCGGCGGCCCGCCAACAGCTTTGGCCTCCGCCGATCAGCTGGAAGAACGCATCGCCGCGCTGCGCCGGATGTAGGTCACGTGGTCTGCTGCTACTGCGGGTCTCCACTGCCTGCGGTAGCGGCGGAGGTGTCCTGGGTCGGCCATGCGGCCATCGCGCAATCGATGGCCAGGGTCAGGCTTTTCAGAGGGACTCCGTCGCGCGCCTGGATCGACAGGCCGTACAGGACCGTGGTGTAGAAGTTCGCGAGGGCGGCGGTGTCGGTGGCTGCGGACAGATCGCCTTCCGTCACACCGCGATCCAGTCGCTCGCGGATGTCTTCGGTTGTCCCCTTGCGTTTTTCGACCAGGAAGTCGCGGATGGACTCGTTGCGGGTGGTGTAGGTGGAGCCGGCCAGCACGACCATGCAGCCGTGTGGTTTGTCCTCGACGGTGTAGGCGACCGCGTTGTCCCGCAACATCGTTTCGATGGCGGCGCGCGCGGTCGGCTCTTCGCGCAGTGCCCGCTCGGTGTATCCGCCCTCGGTTTGCCCGTAGAGGTCGATGGCCTCTCGGAACAGTGCCTCCTTGCAGCCGAACGCGGCGTACAGGCTCGGTGAGTTGATGCCCATCGCAGTGGTGAGATCGTTCATCGACGCGCCCTCGTAGCCGTGCTCCCAGAACACCTCCATGGCGCGGCGCAGCGCGTCCGTGCGGTCGAAAGCGCGCGGTCGTCCCCGTTCGGCCATCCCGATCCTTTCTGTGTCGATCACTAAATATACCGCTTGACGCAGAGCGGGCCCGTGCGCTTAGCTATTTATGTATTGATCGACACAAAAATAGGAGGAGCGATGTCGGGTCTCACGGGCAAGGTGGCGCTGGTGACGGGCGGCAGCCGGGGCATCGGAGCGGCGATCGCGCGCAAGCTGGCCGCCGACGGGGCGGCCGTGGCCATCACCTATCAGAACCGCGACGTGCAGGCGAAAGCCGTTGTCGCGGACATCGAATCAGCCGGCGGCCGGGCGGTCGCCTACCGTGCGGACAGCGCCGACGCCGCGGAGGTGGTGCGTGCCGTGCACCAGACCGCGAGCGATCTCGGCCGGTTGGACATCCTGGTGAACAACGCGGGCATCTTCCCCGCGAAACCGTTCGAGGAGTTCACTGTCGACGAGATCGACCGCGCGCTGCACATCCACGCCCGCGCCGCGTTCGTCGGCGCGCAGGCCGCGGTGGCGCACATGAGCGACGGTGGCCGGATCGTCAGCGTCGGCAGCAACCTGTCCGAGCACGCGCCGTTCGCCGGCCTCTCGCTGTACAACCTGAGCAAGTCGGCGCTGAACGGTTTCACCAAGGCGCTCGCGCGGGAACTCGGTCCGCGGGGGATCACCGTCAACCTGTTGCAGCCGGGATCGACTGTGACGGATATGAATCCGGTCGACGGCGGCCACTACGACCTGCAAGTCCAGCTGTCCGCGCTGGGGCACTTCGCGGCGCCGGAGGACATGGCGGCGATGGTCGCGTTCCTCGCGGGGGACACCGGTCGCAGCGTCACCGGCGCGACCTTCACCGTCGACGGTGGCACCAACGCCTGATCAACCGGTGAAATAGCGTCCGGGAGAGACGCCGACGGCACGGCGAAACGCCGCGACGTAGGCGCTGGGGGTGGCGTAGCCGACGCGGCCCGCGATGCGGGCGATCGGCAGGCCCGCCGCCAGCGGCGGTAGCGAGGCGGCGAGGCGGACCTGAGTTCGCCAGTGGCCGAAGGTGATTCCGGTCTCCGCGACGAACAGCCGGGCCAGCGTGCGGGGACTGGTGGCGACGGCTGCGGCGAACGCCGCCAAGGTCCGGTCGTCGGCGGGATCGCGGGTCAACGCGTCGGCCACCTGCTTGGCACGCGGGTCGCTCGGGGGCTGGAGCGTGATCGGGACGACGTCGACCGGGCTCAGCAGATCGAAGACCACCGCCTCCGCACGTTCGCGTTGGGCGGCGGCGGTGCCGGGTGCCGCGAGATGGTCGAACAGCTCGTGCAGCAGCCGGGTGACGCGGAGCATGGTCGGTGTCGTGAACGTGACGGGGCAGCGGCCGGGTTCGAGGTAGATGCCGCGCATTTCGGCTCCGTCCGCGGTGCCGGTCCGATGCCGGACGCCGCCGGGGATCCACAGCGCCCGGGTGGGCGGCAGCACCCAGCGGGCGTCGCCCACCTCGACGGCGATGACTCCGCGTGCGGCCCAGGCGATCTGGTGCTGCGGATGCTCGTGCGTCGCGAACCAGAAGCCGGCGGGCAGCAGCCCGACGCCGAACACCATCGCCGTCGGGCCGGGTGGCACCGGCTGGAAGCGGGGATGGCCGTTCAGCGACACAATATGTCACCGTAGCCGGTAGTGGTCATCGCTGTCCGCTCCTAACCTCGTGGCTATGGCGATGAACCTGTTCCATCGGGCGCTGTGCCGTTCCGCGCGGTGGGAACGGACCAGCGCGACCAAGATCGTGCCGTGGGCGCTGCACGGGCTCGAACTCGGTGACCGTGCGCTCGAGATCGGACCCGGCTACGGCGCGAACGTGGGGGCGCTGCGCGCTCGCACGGGGGCGCTCACCGGGGTCGAAATCGATCCGGAACTGGCCGCGCGGCTGCGCACCCGGCACGGGTCGGCGATGACCGTGGTGCAGGGTGATGGTGCCGAGATGCCTTTCGCCGCAGAACAATTCGACTCGGTCGTGTGCTTCACGATGTTGCACCACGTGCCGACCGCGCTGCAGCAGGACCGGGTGTTCGCCGACGCACTGCGGGTGCTGCGTCCCGGTGGGGTGTTCGCGGGCAGTGACGGCCTGGACGGCTGGCTGTTCCGGCTCATCCACCTGGGCGATACGTGCGTGCCGGTGCCGCCCGAGCATGCCGCCGACCGCCTCACCCGCATCGGCTTCACCGACGTGGAAATCGAAATCGGGCAGGGAAGTTTCCGCTTCCGTGCCCGCCGCCCCGCCTGAGCGCCCCGACACTGTCCGGACGCCATCGGCGGATCCGATCCGAGCCGAATCCGCCACCAGGACAGTGAGATCGGGTGCTCAGGAGAGGTGCGCACGCCGCAGGAGGAGGGATGCCGGCGTGCGCACCTCGGTCGGACCGGACCGCCACCAGCCGCGAGAGGCGCGCGCTGGCGCAGCTTCTCGCACTACTTCCGGGTTCCCGCACTGGTTGCAGCCAGCCGCAGCGGGTGCGAGAACGCGAAAGTGGTGCGAGAAAGCAGAATCGGGCCGGTCAGGGCGCGGTCGGTGCGACGAAGTAGTTCGCGGGGTCGAGGGTGTTGATCGGCACCCAGCGGGGCGCTTCGACAGAGGCTGGTGTGTCGTCCTCTTGTGCCGCTTGGAAATAGCCCTGGAGTTCCAGTGCCAGGCGCGGGTTTTCGTCTACCCGTCGTGCCATGTCGTAGTACAGGGCGAGGATGTGCAGGCAGCGGGGGGAGCGTGCCTTGCACGAGCAGTCCGTTCCCGCGAGCACCGGCGCTACGGTGATGCCCGCCGCTTTGGCGGCGCGGTGCATGTCGTCGGTGAGGACGGTGGTGTCGGGGATGACCGCGTTGATGGCGGTGACCGCCGTGCGCGGCAGCGGCGCGACCTCCAGATGGAGCACCGAGGCCTCGCTGCCACGGTGCAGGGTGGCGCGGACGACGCGGCCCTCGATGTTCGCTTGGATGCCGTGGTTGCGGGCGATGCTGCGGGCGCGGGGGAGCAGCGGGTCGGGCCGGGTCTGGCGTAGCGGTTCGGCGAGCCGGACCCAGTCCATGCCCCACAGGGTGTAGCCGAATTCGTTGTCCGCCATCAGTTCCCCCGTTTCCGGCGCAGGATTTCGATCAGCTGGTCGTCGTCGAGCCGGGCCAGCGCGGCGATGCCGGCGGAGTCGCCGAGGTCCGAGAGCGTGGACTTGCGGTCGTGCATCCGGGCGATGTGTTCTTCGACGGTGGTGGTCGAGGTCAGCGTGGTGACGGTGACCGTGCGGGTCTGGCCGATGCGATGGGCGCGATCGGAGGCCTGTGCCTCGACGGCCGGATTCCACCAGCGGTCGAAGTGGATGACGTCGGCGGCGCGGGTCAGGGTGAGGCCGGTGCCCGCCGCGCGCAGGCTCAGCACGAGCACGGGCGGTCCGTCCGCGGCCTGGAAACCGTGGACGATCGCGGCCCGCTCGGCCTGGTCCAGGCCACCGTGGAAGAACGGCGCGGCCACGTCGAACTGTTCGGCGAGGTGGCGCACGAGCAGTTCGCCGGTCTGCCGATACTGGGTGAAAATCAGGGTGGGAGCACCCAATTCGAGGTTGTTCGCGACGATATCGGCGCACAGGTCGAGCTTGCCGGAGCGGCCGGCCAGCTCGGTCAGTTCGCCGGTGACCAGCCCTGGATGGTTGCAGACCTGTTTGAGCGCCGTGAGTGCCGCGAGCACCCGGCTCTGCCGCTGGGCCCCGGAGCCGAAGCCGTCGTCGATGGCGCGATCGAGCAGCTTGTCGTACAGGTTCTCCTGTTCGCCGGTGAGGTCGCACAGCAGGTCGGTGTGGATCTTCGCCGGTAGCGACGCGGCCACCTGTGCCTTTTTCCGCGCGAGCACGACGGGTTCGATGGCGTCGCGCAGCCGGGCCGCCGCGCTCGCCGAGCCCTCCTGGATCGGCCGGACGAACCGGCGCCGGAATTGGGTGCGATGCCCGAAGAGTCTGGGCGCCACCAGGTTCAGCAGCGCCCACAACTCTTCCAGGTGGTTCTCCACCGGCGTGCCGGTGAGCGCGACGCGCACCTCGGCGTCGAGTGTGCGTGCGGCCTTGGCGAGTTGGGTGCGCGGATTCTTCAGCGCCTGCGCTTCGTCGAAAACCGTGGTCGCCCAGCGGTGCTCGCCGAGCAGGTGCCCGTGCAGCCGCAGGGCGGGATATCCCGCGACGACGACCGTCCCGGCCTCGGCCGCGATATCGCCGCCCCGCCACACGGTTACGCGCAATCCGGGCGCGAACCGGTCGATCTCGTGCGCCCAGTTGCCCACCAGCGAGGTGGGGCACACCACGAGCTGCGGCCCGCTCGCGGCCCGCCCGTGCAGGAAACCGATGGTCTGCACGGTCTTTCCGAGCCCCATCTCGTCGGCCAGCACAGCCCCGCCGTGCGCCGCGACGGTCTCCCGCAGCCAGCTCACCCCGCGCACCTGATAGGGCCGCAATTCCGCTTTCAGCGCGACCGCCAACTCCGCCGCCACCCCTTGCGTTTCGTACAGCACCCGCAACGCCCGCTCCGCCGCGACCACCGACGTCCCCGCCGCATCCGGCACGGCATGCGCCGCAATCGGCAAGGCCGCCGCGCGCAGACGGATCAAGTCCGCCACGTCGGATAGCGGCTCCCCGTCCGCGGCAACGGTATTCGCGGCAGCTCCCGCCACCGATGCCGGACCTTCCACCACGTCGCCCGGACCGACTGTCGCACAGGGATTTTCCTGCTCTGTGCGGGTTTGCACGTCGGCGCTGGGTCGCGTGCTGGCGGCGTGCCCCGTGCTGGTGGTGGGCTGCGTGCTGGTGGTGGGCTGCGTGCTGGTGGTGGGCTGCGTGCTGGTGGTGGGCTGCGTGCTGGTGGTGGGCTGCGTGCTGGGCGTGGTCTGCGCGCTGGAGGTGGGCTCCGCATTGGTGGTGAGCTCCGCCCCGGCGGCGTGCTGCGTGCCAGTGCTGGGCCCCGCACCGGTGCTGGTCGTCGGCTGCGCGCCGATGGCCGCCCCCGTTTCGGCGGCAGACCCCGCTGTGCGGCCGCGCGACCGACGTGAATCCGCCTGCGCCGCAGCGACCCCCGTCCCCTCCTCGCGCAGTGCCGCTTGCCAGGCGTGCACCGATTCGCCTGCGTCATCGATGGCCGACCCAGCGAAGGTCCGGGGATCGCGCAGTGCGCAGTCGACCTCGTTGATTTCGATCGTGCCGTCCGGTCCTGTCGGGACCGCGAGCGTGACGGATTCCCGGTCGCCGGTCTCGGGTGCGGGCCCGGTGTCCTGGCCGGTCCATGTCCACAGGGCGAACATGTGCCGGTCGGGTAGATACGTGGCCTGTGTGCTGCGCAGAACGAACCCCTTATTCGGCGTATGGTGTACGAAGTATCTGAACAACGTACAGGGTACCGAGTTTGTTCCGAGGAGTCCCGTGGCCGACGAAACCACCGTCGAACAGGCGAAACAACTGATCGGACTGCTGTGGCGGCGTGAGGTCCCGCCGCGCCCCGGCGGTCGCGGGCCGAAGCAGACGGTCAGCGTCGATGCCGTGGTCCGGGCTGCGATCGCCCTCGCCGACCGGGACGGGTACGCCAAGGTGTCCATCCGCGCGGTCGCCGCGGAGCTGGGGCTGCGGCCGATGAGCCTCTACACCTACGTGCCCAGCAAGGACGCGCTCGCGGTGCTGATGGCGGACGCGGTCGCCGACGAGGACGCGCCCATCGCCCCGGAGTCGCCGCTGCGCGATCGGATGGCCGCGATCGCCCGCCAGGCCCGCGCCGAGCTGATCGCGCATCCCTGGCTGCTGGAGGTGCCGCCGTGGCGACTGGTGCTCGGCCCTGGACGAATGCGGCGCTTCGAGCGGCAGCTGGCGGCGATCGACGACATCGGCCGGTCCGAGGTGGAACTGGATCGGGTGATCGCCGTACTCACCGAGTTCGCGACGGGTAATGCCAGGATGGCCGTCGCCGCGCGGCGGGAAACCCAGGTGATGACCGACGCCCAGTGGTGGGACGTGCACGGCCCACTGCTCTCGGGGGCGATGTCGCCCGAGGCGTTCCCGCTGGCATCGCGGGTGGGCAAGGTGGTCGGGGAACTGTACGAAGCGCCCGGCGACCCGGACGGGGCGTTCGACTACGGCCTGAACCGCCTGCTGGACGGGATCCTGTCCGCCTCGATCGGCCCCTGAACAGACCGAGAGCGGGCGATCCGTGGATCGCCCGCTCGGGTCGAACGGTGTTCTGTTGTCGGATGTTGTTATCTCAGGACGCGAGGAGTTGATCAGAGCGCGGGAGCGGACTCCGTGTCGATCACGGCTTCCAACTCACGCAGTCGATCCATGTGTTCGTTCGCGTGGTGCTGGCAGAAGAGCAACTCGCCACCTGCGGGCAGAACGGCGCGCACTCGAGCTGCCGCCCCGCAGCGGTCGCAACGATCGACCGCGGTCAGTGGGGTGCTAGTCAGGGTTCCTGGCATGACTCCTCCGTCCTGGCTCCCGGTTCACAGACCGTTCGCCTGGTGTGGGGCCCGTGGTCACTCCGCGGGCTCGCTACCGCTACTTCCCAGCAGTGGTATGACTACTCTGTCAGACGTTCGGGACGGGGGCTTTGTTCCCGTGAGTGATTCGGTGTGTTTTCGATAACACGACCAGGGATTTCGCTACTGGCGAACATTCCAGGTCACGCTTCGAACTCAGTTGTGGTCACCAACTCGAACAGGCCGATCCAGTTGTCTACCGGGAGATTACCCGTGACCTATGACACTCACACGCTCGTTCACATATGTACTTTGGGCGAGTGGCTTTCCGCCCGGCAAACCGGTGAGTATCGGGCGCCGTCGCTCGATGAGGTCGGGTTCATCCACCTGTCGGCGCCGGAGCAGGCGCATCTGCCGGCCAACCGGCTCTTCGCGGGCCGCCGCGACCTGGTGCTTTTACGGCTCGATCCGGCCCGGCTGGGTGCACCGGTGAAGTGGGAACCCGGCGTGCCAACGGACCCGGAGTCGATGCTCTTCCCGCATCTGTACGGTCCGCTGCCGACCGGTGCGGTCGTCGCGGTCGAGGAGTTCCAGCCCGGCCCCGACGGCTCGTTCGCGCCACTGGCGAAATGAGGCTAGCGGTCGCGAACCTCGCGCGCCACGATGGCGGCCTGAACCCGTGACCGCACACCGAGTTTCGTCAGCACCCGGGAGACGTGCGTCTTCACCGTCGTCTCGCCGATGAACAGCTTGCCCGCGATCTGCGCGTTGGACAGTCCGTCGCCCAGGCAGTCCAGCACCTCGCGTTCGCGTTCGGTGAGGTCGGCGAGCCCGTCCGGCTCCGGTTGCGCCGCATCGGGATTCACCGCGGCGAACGCCGAGATCACGGCCCGGGTCACCTCGGGGGCGAGCACGCCGTCGCCCGCGGCCACGGTGCGGACGGCATCGATCAGCGCCTGCCCCGACGACGACTTGAGCACGAACCCCGACGCGCCGGCCCGCAGCGTCCGGAAAACGTACTCGTCCAGGTCGAAGGTGGTCAGGATCAGCACCTTGGCGAGCCCGTCGGCGGTCACCCGCTCGGTCGCGGTGATGCCGTCCACCCCGGGCATGCGCACGTCCATCAGCACGACGTGCGGGCGCAGCGCCTTGGCCTGCGACACCGCGACGTCGCCGTCGGCGGCCTCGCCGATCACCTCGATATCGTCCTCGGCGTCCAGGATCATCCGCAGTCCCGCGCGGATGGCGGCGTGGTCGTCGGCGATCAGCACCCGGATTGTCATGACGCGCTCGCGATCGAAACCGGCAGGGTCGCTTGCACTTCCCAGGTGCCTGCGTTGGATCCGGCCGTGAAGCTGCCGCCCAGCGCCGCGGCCCGCTCGCGCATGTTGATCAAGCCGCGGTGCGGGTCGCCGTTCTCGCTGCGGCGCACCGTGATCGCCGGTACCGGATTGCGGACCGCCACGCGCAGTTCTCCGTCCCGCGCACTCACGTCGATGTCGACCCCTTGTCCCGGTGCGTGTTTCATGGCGTTGGTCAAAGCCTCCTGGATGATGCGGTACGCGGCCTGGTCGACCGCGCTCGGCAGTTCGGTGTCGTCGAGGGTTTCGCTGACCCGCACCGCGATTCCGGCCGCGCGGGCGGCATCGACCAGGATGGACAACTGCGCGAGCCGTCGCGGGGCGGCCACCTCGTCCTCGCCCTCGCCGTCGCTGCGCAGCAGGCCGATCATCGTCCGCATCTCCTGCAGGGCGCTGACGCTGTTGGTGCGGATGGACTGCATGATCCCGGTGACCGCGGCGTCGGGCTGCTTGCGGGCCAGCACCCCGAGCGCGGCCTCGGACTGGATCGCGATGGCCGAGAGATGGCCGGCGATCACGTCGTGCAGGTCGCGGGCCATGGTGGTGCGCTCGTCGGCGATGGCCGCACGGCGGTCGAGCTCGGCGACCAGGGTCAGCGCCTGCGCCCTGGCCCGTTCGGCCCCGGCGATGTCCTTGTGCGTGCGCACCGAATTGGCCCACCACAGCGGTGTGGCGATGAACGCGAGCACCACCAGCAGCGCCAGCGAGATGGCCCGCAGGTCGTGCGCGACGACGGCGGTGACGAGCACCAGCAGCACCGAGAACGTGGCCCAGCCGATGATCACCCCGCGCGACGTGCGTTTCGCGGAATACAGCACCGCCGCGTACATCAGATCGCCGTAGATCAGCCACACCGGCACCGAGGGGCCGATCCAGATATCGATACTCAGCGGGATCAGCCCGACGAGCATCGCGGGCACCGGCATTCGGCGCCGCGCCATCGTCAGCAGGCACAGCGGAGCGAGGATCGCGAGCCGGGCCGGAAACGGGACCGCACGCCCGAGGTCGATCAAGGCGAACAGGTTCGACGCATACAGCGCCGCGCCGCCGGCGAACACCAGCAGCGCGCCCAGCGCATCCCGCGCCGTTCCCGGAATCTCCGACCATTGCCGCACGCTTCCATCTCAGCACAGCCCTGACCAGGCGCCATCCGCCGAAGTGATGACCGCACCGGCGGACGGGCGAGACCTCGGTCTACCCTGGAGTGTGTGAATGTCGACGTCACTGCGCTACCCGGAATTGGAGTCCGAAAAGACTTCGAGGTGCGGTCGGGCCGCCGGATCGGCGTGGTCGCACACCGCGACGGCGACATCGATCTGATCGTCTCCAAACTCGACGATCCGGACGCCTGCGCCGCGCAGATTCCGCTGAGTACCGACGAGGCCGCCGTGCTGGCCAACCTGCTCGGTGCGCCCCAGCTCGTGGCCAAACTCAACGACGAGCACAGCGATCTGCCCGGCATCACCACCCGGCAGATGGCGATCGCGGAGGAGTCCCCCTACGCGGGTCGCACCCTCGGCGAGACCGCGATGCGCACCCGGACCAAGGTGTCGATCGTCGCGGTGATGCGTGCCGGGCAGTTGCATCCCTCACCCGGACCGGATTTCACCTTCACCACGGGCGACCTGCTCGTGGTGGTCGGTACCCCGGAAGGCCTCGACGCGGCCGCGAAGATCTTGACCCACGGCTGAGCCCGTGACCGAAACCGCGCTCGCCCTGATCGAGCTCGGAGCGATTCTCTTTGCCCTCGGCATGTTCGGGCGGCTGGCGGGGCGCTTCGGGATGTCGCCGATCCCGCTGTATCTGCTCGGCGGCCTCGCCTTCGGCCAGGGCGGCTTCATCAAACTCACCGCCGCCAACGAATTCGGCCATGTGGCAGGCGAAATCGGCGTCGTGCTGCTGTTGCTGCTGCTCGGCCTGGAATACACCGCGCCGGAACTGATGACCGGCCTGCGCCGTTCGTGGGCGGCGGGCCTGGTGGACCTGGTCGCGAACGCGACGCCCGGTGTGGTGGTCGCGTTGATCCTCGGCTGGGGCACGATCGGCGCCGTCACCATGGGCGGGGTCACCTATATCTCCTCGTCGGGCATCGTGGCGAAGGTGCTCGACGATCTCGGGCGGCTCGGTAACCGGGAGACGCCGGTGATCCTGTCGATCCTGGTGTTCGAGGACCTGGCGATGGCGGTGTACCTGCCGATCCTCACCACCATCCTGGCCGGGGTGAGCTTCGCCAGCGGACTGAAATCGCTCGCCGTCGCGCTGACCGCGATCACGGTGGTGCTCGTGGTGGCGCTGCGCCACGGGCGCTATGTCTCGGCCATTGTGGACAGCAACGACCGCGAGGTGTTCCTGCTCAAGCTGCTCGGCGCGGCGCTGCTGGTGGCCGGTGTCGCGTCCGCGTTGAACGTGTCCGCGGCGGTGGGGGCGTTCCTGCTCGGCATCGCGATCTCCGGATCGACCGCGCACGAGGCCGCGAAACTGCTGGAGCCGCTGCGTGATCTGTTCGCGGCGATCTTCTTCGTGGCGTTCGGCCTCACCACCGATCCGACGGCGATTCCACCGGTGCTCGGCTGGGCGGTAGGGCTGGCGGTGGTCACCGTGCTGACCAAGGTCGCGACCGGCTGGTGGGCGGCGAGCAGGCAGGGCATCCGGCGGATGGGTCGTGCGCGGGCCGGCGCGGCGCTGGTCGCGCGCGGGGAATTCTCGATCGTCATCGCGGGCCTGGCGGTGACCGTCGGCGGGGTCGACGGTCAGCTGGCCGCGCTCGCCTCGGCGTATGTGCTGCTGATGGCGATCCTGGGGCCGATCGTGGCGCGGGTGGTGGAACCGGTCGTCGGGCTGGTGCAGCGGCGTACCAAGCCCGCTGTGCTCACCGGCTGACCGGCACCGGCTCCTTCGCCGCCGTTCGCCGCTGTACCCAGCGGCCGAGCAGCGTCGCCAGCGCGCCGACGACGAAGCCGATGGCGGCCCCGCACAGGTGGCCGTAGTCGGTGAAGGTCGGCCCGATCCACAGCGCCGCGACCAGCACCACGGTGAGCGTGCCCGCCCACAGCAACCGGACCGGTCCGCGGAACCGGAACGCCATCGCGGCCAGGACCGCCGAAAAGCCGTAGCTGGTACCGACATCCGCGGCGACCGCCACCTTCAACGGAATGACGCCGCGGTCGATGGCGTGCGAGATACCGGTGACGGTGAGCAGTGTCGCGCCGATATGCCCGGTGGCGAACAGCACGATCCAGCGGCCGGTGCCGAGCCAGCGTTCGGCGTAGGCCATCACCACCAGGAAGCTGACGATGGTGGTCCACGGGAATCCGCCGTCGGTCCAGAACGCCGAGGCGACCAGCACCTGCACCGGGTTGTGCCGCATGTTGTAGAGATTGGTCGAGGCGGAGAAGATCAGCCTGCGCTCCACCGAGTCACCCACACCCCGCAGCGTCCACCACGTGACGAACAGGGTGAACGCGTAGGCGGTGCTGGCCGGGGCCGCGCCCAGATGGGTGCGGATCGCGGGGAGGACTCGGCGCAGCAGCGCGGGACGGCGCAGCCAGTCCCACGCGGTGCGCAGCTCGGTCCTGAGGTCGATGGTCTGAGTCCAGGGCGACCGGAACTGGACCGGGGAGGCAACCACCAGCCAAGTGTGCCGTGTCGTGCTGACGCAGGCACGCGACCCGCCCGGCGTGTGCGCTGCGTCACCGGCGGCGAGGCGGCGTCCGTAACCTCGTTTCACACCCGGGCAACATTCGCTCCCAAGAATTGGTCCACCGACCAAACGGTATGTGGATGAGGAGTGCGCTGCGTCTATGACGATCGAGGACATGAAGGTCACCGCGGGCGCGGACTACCTGGCCAAGCGCACCTTGCGCTCCGGTTCGGCGGGCTGGGTCCTGCTCGCCGGGCTCGGTGTCAGCTACGTGATCTCCGGCGACTACGCGGGCTGGAACAGTGGCCTCGCCGAAGGCGGATTCGGCGGTTTGCTGATCGCGACCGTGCTGATCGCAGGCATGTATCTGGCCATGGTGTTCGGCATGGCCGAGCTGTCCGCGGCGCTGCCCGCGGCGGGCGGCGGCTATACCTTCGCGCGCCGCGCGCTCGGGCCGTGGGGCGGATTCGCCACGGGCACAGCGGTTCTGCTGGAGTACGCGATCGCGCCCGCCGCCATCGCCACGTTCATCGGCGGCTACGTGGAATCGCTGCACCTGTTCGGCGTCACCGACGGCTGGTGGGTGTACCTCTGCGTGTACGCGCTGTTCGTCGGGGTGCATCTGACCGGGGCGGGGGAGGCGCTCAAGGCGATGTTCGTGATCACCGGGATCGCACTCGCCGGTCTGGCGGTGTTCGCGGTCTCGGCGTGGGGGCGGTTCGAGGTCGGCAAGCTGACCGATATCCCGGCGGATCCGGACGCGCTGGGCAGCTCGGCGTTCCTGCCGTTCGGGGTGTTCGGGATCTGGGCCGCGGTGCCGTTCGCGATCTGGTTCTTCCTCGCCGTGGAAGGGGTGCCGCTGGCCGCCGAAGAAGCGCGGGAACCGGAGCGCAACGTGCCGAAGGGCATCATCAGCGCGATGCTGGTGCTCATCGTGACCGGGACTGCGGTGCTGTTCCTCGCCACCGGAGCGAGTGGCGCGCAAGCTGTTTCGGTGTCGGGCAACCCGCTGGTCGAGGCGCTCGGCGACAGTGGTGCGGCGACCGTGGTGAACTACATCGGCCTCGCCGGGCTGGTGGCAAGCTTCTTCTCCATCGTCTACGCGTACTCCCGGCAGACTTTCGCGCTGTCGCGGGCGGGCTACCTGCCGACCCGGCTGTCGGTGACCAACGCGCGCAAAGCGCCGGTGCTGGCACTGATCGTGCCCGGTGTCGCCGGTTTCGCGCTGTCGCTGACCGGCGAAGGGGCGATGCTGCTGAACATGGCCGTGTTCGGCGCGGCACTGAGCTATGTGCTGATGATGGTGAGCCACATCGTGTTACGCGTGCGCGAGCCGGACATGCCGCGCCCCTACCGCACGCCCGGCGGGGTGTACACGACCGCGTTCGCGCTCGTGATCGCCTGTGTCGCAGTGCTTGCCACGTTCCTGGTCGACCCGGTCGCGGCGGGCTGGACGCTCGGCGCGTTCGGTCTCGCCATGGCGTACTTCGGCCTCTACAGCAGGCATCGGCTGGTAGCCGGCACGCCGGACGAGGAATTCGCCGTACTGGCCGAGGCGGAACTCGCATGACCCGCTACACGCAGCAACTCGGCGGCGTCACCTACACCTTCGACGGGTTGGTGGACTTGCTCGCCAAGGCCACGCCGCAGCGCAGCGGAGACGAATTGGCAGGCTGTGCCGCGAGTTCTGACGCGGAGCGGGCCGCCGCGCAGTGGGCGCTCGCGGATGTGCCGCTCACCCGGTTCCTCGACGAACTCGTGGTGCCCTACGAGACCGACGAGGTCACGCGGCTGATCATCGACAGTCACGATCGTCTTGCGTTCCAAGCTGTTTCGGCGCTCACCGTGGGCGGGTTGCGGGACTGGCTGCTCGCCGTCGCGGCAGGACCGGATGCGGCCGCGATCCTGCGGGCGGTGGCGCCGGGGCTGGCGCCGGAGATGGTGGCGGGGGTCAGCAAGATCATGCGCAACCAGGATCTCATCGCGGTGGCGCGGGCCTGCGTGGTGACCGCCGGGTTCCGCACCACCGTCGGACGGCCCGGCACGCTGGCCACCCGGCTGCAACCGAACCATCCCACCGACGACCCGCGGGGCATCGCCGCCGCCACCCTCGACGGACTGCTGCTCGGCTGCGGTGACGCCGTGATCGGCATCAATCCCGCGACGGACTCCCCGCAGGCGACAGCCGACCTGCTCGAGCTGCTCGACGAGGTCAGGACGCGGTTCGACATCCCGACCCAGTCCTGTGTGCTCGCGCACGTGACCACGACGATCGGGTTGATCGAGGCGGGTGCGCCGGTCGACCTTGTGTTCCAGTCGATAGCGGGCACCGAAGGGGCCAACGCGGGCTTCGGCGTGACGTTGTCGCTGCTGCGCGAAGGCAACGAGGCCGGCCGGTCGCTGCGGCGCGGCACGGTCGGCGACAATGTCATGTACCTGGAAACCGGTCAGGGATCGGCACTTTCGGCCGGAGCGCATCTGGGCACCGGTGGCAGGCCGGTCGACCAGCAGACACTGGAGGCCCGCGCCTACGCCGTCGCCCGGGAGCTGGATCCGTTGCTGGTCAACACCGTTGTCGGGTTCATCGGCCCGGAATACCTCTACAACGGCAAACAGATCATTCGCGCGGGTCTCGAAGATCACTTCTGCGGCAAGCTGCTCGGGCTGCCGATGGGCGTCGACGTCTGCTACACCAACCACGCCGAAGCCGACCAAGACGATATGGACACCCTGCTCACCCTCCTCGGCGCCGCCGGTTGCGCCTTCGTCATCGCGGTGCCCGGCGCCGACGACGTCATGCTCGGCTACCAGAGCCTCAGCTTCCACGACGCCCTCTACGCCCGCCGCGTCCTCGGCCTGCGCCCCGCCCCCGAATTCGAGTCCTGGTTGTCCGGACTCGGCATGATCGACACCGCAGGTCGGATCCTCCCCGTCCACCCCTGTCCTCGCCGTTGCGCGCACTGGCAGGTGCGTGATGGAGGTGGGAGATGTTGTGCCGCAGGGGATTGGCGGGCGGTATGTGGGCGATGAGAGTGCGGTGGTGCGGATTGCCTCGGCGGCAGGTGATGGATGGCGTGCGCAGCCGGAGTCGCAGGATCCGCCGGTTGCGGCGGAAAGTGCTGCCGAGCAGCAGTTCTGGCAGGAGTTGCGGCGCAGTACGCAGTCCAGGATCGGACTGGGGCGCTGCGGTGACGCGCTGCCCACCGCGCGGGTCCTGGAGTTCCGTGCCGCACATGCGGCCGCACGCGACGCGGTACACACCCCACTGAACCTCACCGACCTGACCAGTCGCGTCGCCGCGCTCGGCCTGGGCGATCCGGTCCACGTCCGCAGCGCGGCTCGCACCCGAGCGGAATACCTCCGCCGCCCAGACCTCGGCCGAACCCCCGGCGAATCCGCCACCCTCGCAACGGGTCCGAATCAGCAGCCGTTCGAGATTGCCGAAGGTGCCGTGCCGTACAGCGGAGCGGAGATCGGGTTCGTGCTGGCGGACGGGCTTTCGCCACGCGCCCTCGCCGACCATGGCGTCCAAACCTCGGCCGCCCTCATAGCCGAACTCGCACCGCACTATTCGCTCGCGCCGCCGGTGATCGCGACGCAGGCCCGCGTCGCACTGGGCGACCACATCGCCGCAGCGTTGGGCGTCCACACCGTCATCGTCCTGATCGGCGAACGCCCAGGGCTCTCGGTAGCCGACAGCCTTGGTATCTACCTCACCCACCGACCCCACCCCGGCCGCACCGACGCCGACCGCAACTGCATCTCCAACATCCACCCCCCAGACGGCCTCACCTACACGCGAGCCGCAAAAGTAGCGGCAGCCTTGGTCACCGGCGCCCACCGCCTGGGCCGCTCCGGCGTCGACCTCAAAGACACCTCCCGCGCAGCCCTCGAATCCCAGGAGGGCTTCATCGTGGATCGGATTTGACGCAGGTCGGTGCTCGAGATTCGGGCGAAGTGGCGGTGAAACTCGGGGTGGGTGAGGGTGGAGGCGTAATCAGGGGCCCGCGGAGGCGAGCTACAGCTGTACCCAGATCGTCATGCTCGGGGAGCGGTTGCCGTTCCCCAAAATCATCGCCAGTGATGCGATCACCTGTACCGGGTTGCCGCGCGAATCAGGTATCCAGTGCGTGAATGCCGAGTACGGGTTCAATGTGTCGCGAACCAAGTACATGTTGCGGTGAGCGGGATCCCGGCCGCTCAGCGGAATAGCCCTGGGGTGGTGCAGCGGGATCGCCCTGCGGTATGTGGCGTGACCACGGAGGGAAAGCTAGCGTCGGCGGCATGGCACGTGGGATGCGGTTCAGTAGGCGGCGATTCGCCCAGCTGGGCGGGGTGATGCTGGCTTCGGCAGGGGCCGCGTCCGCGTCCGCGGCCCCTGCCGGGCTGGACGCGGTCAGGATTTCGACCGACGTAGGCGTGTTCGAGGCGGTGTCCGCCGGACCAGCGCAGGGCCGGGAAGTGTTGTTGCTGCACGGTTTTCCGGAGCTGGGCATCGAATGGGATCAGCAGATGGGGGCACTCGCCGCGGCGGGGTGCCGGGCGGTCGCGCCCGATCAGCGGGGGTATTCGCCGGGGGTCCGGCCCGGGCGGATCGAGGACTATCGGCTAGACCTGCTCGTGTCCGATGTGTGGGCGATCGCGGATGCGTTGGGGTGGCGGCGGTTCGACCTGGTCGGGCACGACTGGGGTGCGGTCGTCGCGTGGGTCGCGGCGGCTGATCGCCCAGCTCGAATCCGTTCGCTGACAGCGGTTTCCGTGCCGCACCCGGCCGCTTTCGCGGACGCGCTGCGGAACGACCCGGCACAGCAACAGGCTTCGGGCTACATGAACAGATTCCGGCAACCGTCGCCGATCCCCGAGGACGCGATCCTCGCCGGTGGTCCACCGAAGCTGGTGGGGGTCCCGGAATGGAAGAGCGCCGAGTATTTCCGCCGACTAGCCGAGCCGGGCGCGCTCACCGCCGCGTTGAACTGGTACCGCGCCAACGACTTCGAGGGCTACCGCACGCCCGTCACGGTGCCGACGCTGTTTCTTGCCGCCACCGACGATCGCATGGTCGCGATGTCGGGCATCCAGGCCACGAGAGATTGGGTCACCGGCCCGTATCGTCTCGAAGTCCTCGCCGGCGCGGGCCACAACATCCCCGAGTACGCCGCGGTGGCAACCTCCGCACACTTGCTCGCGCACGTGTTGTCTGTCCCTTGCTGACCCCGGTCGCACCCCTTCTGCGGCTTCGCACCCGCTAGGGCACGCCACAGCGGGTGCGAAGCCGCAGAAAGAGTGCGGGAAAGTGGAAGGAGCGGGTTGCGGAGGTGCTCGCCGTCGCCACCGAGTGGATGCGGCGGGTCAGGAAAGAAGGCCTGCTTGCGGTGAATGATGCTGCGCGAGAACGCACAAGCATCGTTCACGATCTCAGCTCGGGCCGCCGGAACCGGTGCGCCAGCAACGTGACGTCTCGATGCCGCACCAGGCGCAGCGTGGCAGCCGTTGGCCTGCTGGGCTTTCCGACGATCAGCGTCGGATCGTGGCGCAGGATGCGCACTTCCAGGTCGACGGTGTCCGGTGCGAGTGCCGCGCCGAATTGCTCGGCGAGCGCGTGCCGTAGCCCGCGCAGCTGGTCCAGGGCGTCGACCTGCCTGCCCGCGCGATACAGGGCGAGCGCGTGCAGTCTGGTCAGCGGCTCGTGCAGCGGATATTCGCCCGCGAGCACGGCCATGGTCCGCAGATGTTCCGTGCCGGAACCGACCCGCAGCGCGGAATCCAGTCCGGCGATGGTCAATTCGAGCCGCCACTCGTCCAACCGGGCCGCCTCGACCTCCGCGTACGGCGTCCAGCGCAGGTCGGCGAGCGCGGGCCCGCGCCACAGGCGCAACGCTTCGTCGGCGGCCGCGTGGGCGGCGGCGTGCTGTCCGGTCCGGCGTGCGGCGTATAAGCGATCCGCGATCGATTCGGCGGCGAGCAGATCACCCGCGACGATCGTGGTCCGGTAGCCCGCGGGAGTGCGCAGCACGGCCGCACCGTGCGGACCCAATGCCGAACGCAGCCGCGACACCACGACGCGTAACCGTTCGATCGGTCGCGAGAGTTCCCCCTCGCCCCACAGATCGGCGGCGAGCCGTCGATCCGGAACCGGCACCCCACCGGCGAGCGCCAACCGCACGAGGGCCGCACGTTCCAGCGGTCGATCCACCCCGATCACCATGTCAGCGGCGCTGACCTGCACCGGCCCGAGGATCCGCAGCTGCGCCGACGCCGGTACGGCATCAGGTAGGGGACGGGCGGTGGGCGCGGTCATACCTGCCACCCTGTTCCCGCGGCCGGGCCGACGAGGGTGACCCCGTAGCGGGCGAACTCGGCCTCGATCTCCGCCTGCTCGCGCTGTCGCGGGACAGCGGGCGGCAGTACTCGGCTGGGGGCCGCGGTGCCGAATGCCCGGTGCGCCTTCTCGATTCCGGCGGGCGTGTACTGGTGCAGCACGCGCGCCGTGTCAGTGTGCACCCGAAATCCGTGCTGGATACCGCGCGGCAGCCAGACCGAGGTGCCGGGGCCTGCCGCTATCCGATCGAGTCCGCGATGCATCGTCACCTCACCTTCCAGGACGAAACACAGTTCGTCTTCTCGTGAATGCAGATGGATCGGCGGTTCGCTGCCTCGCGGCACTACCATCTCCGCGACCGAGAGCACCCCGCCCGTGGTCTCGCCGAGCTGATGCCAGACGATCAGGCACCCGAACGCCCACTCGGCGATCGGCTCGTACGGCCCGAGCTCGTGACGTCGTTGTTCCGGCAAGGCGCTCCTCGATTCGTGATCCGCTGAGAACCATGCTCGATGCGCCGAGCCGAGAACGGAAACACCGATCGGCTGTCGGATCTACAATCCTGGCTTGTGGATGTGGAACTCCGGCACCTGCGCGCTTTCCACGTACTCGCGACCGAGCTGAACTTCACCAAGGCGGCCGCGCGCCTGCACCTGACCCAGCAGGCGCTGAGCAACCAGATCAAACAGCTCGAAACCCGGATCGGCGCAACGCTTTTCCAACGCAGCACCCGGCAGGTGACGCTCACCGACGCGGGCCGGACGCTGCTGGCCAGGGTGCCCGACATCCTCGACACGGTCGGCGCGGCGATCGCCGACACCCGCGAGACCGAGTCGGGGGAGCGCACCGAATTGCGGATCGGCATCCGCGGTGTCACCGGATTGGACGTCACGCCACGGATATTGCGGGCCTTCGCCGCCGAATATCCGCATGTGGCCTTGACCGTCGGCAAGGTCGAATTCGACGACCCGAGCGCGGGCGTGCTGGCGGGCACCGCCGACATGGGGCTCATCTGGTTGCCCGCGCCCGACGGTCTCGAGATCACGCCGTTGCTCGCCGAGGAACGCATCGCGCTGCTCTCGGCCGACGACCCGCTGGCCGCGGGCCCGGCGGTCTCGCCCCCCGATCTGGCGGTCCAGCCGTTCGCCTGGTGGACCGACAACCGGCATCTGGCCGCCCAGCACTTCATGACGCTGGGCGACTACCGCGACGGCCCGCCGGCCATCGGCGCGTACGTCACCACCCTCGAGGATCTGCTCGCCGCGGTCGGCAGCGGCCAGGCGGTCGCCGTGTCGGTGGCCTCGGTCGCGCATTTCTTCCCGTGGTCGGGCGTCGTTGCCCGCCCGCTGCGTGATGTCGCCCCCGCGGTGCTCGCCCTCGCCATCCGAGAGGGCGACACCCGCCCCCTGGTCTCCGCGTTCACCCGCATCGCCGCCAAGGTCGCCGCCGAACTCATCGCCGAAGGCACCTGCGCTCCCGCCCCATAGCCGAAAACCCTTGCGCCACTGCGTACTTGAACGAAAACCCCGCATGCGGTGCGCGCATGCGGGGTTTTTCGGAGTGCGGCTAGTCCAGGTAGTCGCGCAGGACCTGGGAGCGGCTGGGGTGGCGCAGCTTGCTCATGGTCTTGGACTCGATCTGGCGGATGCGTTCGCGGGTGACCCCGTAGACCTGGCCGATCTCGTCCAGGGTGCGCGGCTGGCCGTCGGTGAGGCCGAAGCGCAGCCGGACCACGCCCGCCTCGCGCTCGGACAGCGTCTCCAGCACCGACTGCAGCTGATCCTGCAGCAGCGTGAAGCTCACCGCGTCGACGGCGACCACGGCCTCGGAGTCCTCGATGAAGTCACCGAGCTGGCTGTCTCCCTCGTCGCCGATGGTCTGGTCCAGCGAGATGGGCTCACGCGCGTACTGCTGGATCTCCAGCACCTTCTCCGGCGTGATGTCCATTTCCTTGGCCAGCTCCTCCGGGGTGGGCTCACGGCCCAGGTCCTGGAGCAGCTCGCGCTGGATGCGGCCGAGCTTGTTGATGACCTCCACCATGTGCACCGGGATGCGGATGGTGCGGGCCTGGTCGGCCATGGCGCGGGTGATGGCCTGCCGGATCCACCAGGTGGCGTACGTGGAGAACTTGTAGCCCTTGGTGTAGTCGAACTTCTCGACGGCACGGATCAGACCCAGGTTGCCCTCCTGGATCAGATCCAGGAACGCCATGCCACGGCCGGTGTAACGCTTGGCCAGCGAGACGACCAGGCGCAGGTTGGCTTCCAGCAGATGGTTCTTGGCCCGGTTGCCGTCGCGGACGATCCAGTTGTAGTCGCGGCGCATCGCGACCGGCAGCTTCTCGCCCTGCTCGGTGAACTCGCGCACCTTCTCCGCCGCGTAGAGGCCCGCCTCGATCCGCTTGGCGAGTTCGACCTCCTCTTCGGCGTTGAGCAGCGCGACCTTGCCGATCTGCTTGAGGTAGGCGCGCACCGAGTCGGCCGAGGCGGTCAGCTCGGCGTCCTTGCGGGCCTGGCGCAGGGCCTCGGATTCCTCTTCGTCCCAGACGAAGTCACCGGAGGCCTTGTCGGCGGCGGAGGGCTCGACCTCTTCCTCGGCGGCCTCGGCCACTTCCTCGACGACGAGGTCTTCGGCTTCCTCGGTCAGGTCGTCCTCGGAGACCTCGAGATCACCGAGATCCTCGATGTCGAGCGACTCGTCGTCGATGACCTCGTCGGCACCGGGCTCGCCGTCGCCGCCCACCTTCTTGGTGGCGGCCTTCTTGGCCGGCGCCTTGGCCGCCTTGGCGGCGGCCTTCTTCGCGGGTGCCTTCTTGGCCGCGGCCTTCTTCGCGGGGGCCTTCTTCGCGGCAGCCGCCTTACGGACCGGCCGTGCTTCGGTTACATCTGCGGAATCGGCCTCGGCCGAATCGGCGGTCTGACGGGTATTCGTGGCTACCACGTACGCCCTTTCGTGACGGTCTCGTGCGGCGTCACGCCAGAGTGGTCTTCCGGCGGAGCGGTCTGTCGGGTTTCACCGGCGGAGGGCCGGTCGGGTTGCACCGGCTCACGACTGCGTCGTGGGCCGAGGGCGCTGTGCCTGTGATTCACTCGCTTGCGTTCGTGAACAGGCCGGGCACGTTCCATTGTAACGATCTAACCAGGGTACCTTCGCCCGCGATGTCGCCTACGGTGCGGGAGCGTTTACGGATTCTCGCATGCCGCGCCCATGTTATGGCGCGATACCGGCATCGATGGCCATCGCCGCGCCGACGATGCCTGCGGTGTTCCTCAGGTGCGCGGGAATGACCTGAGTTCGATTGGTGAGCAACGGAATCCACAGGTCGGCATCGCGGCTGATACCGCCGCCCGCGACGAACACTTTCGGCCAGAAGAGATTCTCCAGGCCGATCAGGATGGTGCTGACCTCGGCGGCCCACTGTTCGAAGGTGAGACCGTCGCGATCCTTGATCGACGCGGCGGCGCGATGCTCGGTCTCCATGCCGCCGACCTCGAGGTGGCCGAGTTCGCTGTTGGCCACCAGCGTGCCCTGGTACAGCAGGGCCGAGCCGATGCCGGTGCCGAAGGTCAGCAGCAGCACCAGCCCGTCGAAATCCTTTGCCGCGCCGTAACGGTCCTCGGCGAGGCCGGCCGCGTCGGCGTCGTTGAGCACGGTGACCGGACGCCCGTCCAGCGCGGTCGAGAACAGGGCGCGCGCATCGGTGCCCACCCACGCCTTGTCGATATTGGCGGCGGTACGGGCGACGCCGTCGAGTACCACCGACGGCAGCGTGATGCCGACCGGACCGTCCCAATCGGCCTGCGCGACCAGCTTTGCCACCGCGTCGGCGACGGCCTGCGGGGTGGACGGCTGCGGTGTCGCGATCTTGATCCGTTCGTGGACCAGCTCGCCGGTGGCCAGATCCACCGCGCCGCCTTTGACGCCGCTGCCGCCGATATCGATGCCGAATGCGTGCCCCCGAGCGGACATGACCTACCCCTCGTTCCTGTGTCTGGCGGGTGTGGAGCACAACGCCGAGGCACAGGCTCCTACCGCGTCGGCGCACGCATTGCGGTGAGGTGCCCGACGACGGCGTTGTGTCGTGCACGACAAGAGTAATGCGCGATCGATGCTGCGCGTTCCCGAGGATCTGTGATGCGATGGAGAGCGTGCCGGAAACCTCATCACCAGTGTCCGACTACACCTCCGAGATCATCGTCGCCCGCGGCGACGAGGCCGAACTGCGCAGAGTCGCGGTCGACCTCGCCGAAACCGCCGCCGCTCACGTCCGTGCCCGCCGCCCCGAGGTCTTCGGGCAGGCCGGTGGCCCCGCAGACGGCGCGGTGCAGGCCAAGGCCCACCCGACCGATCCGGTGACCATCGTGGACACCGAGACCGAAGACCTGATCCGCGGCCTGCTCGCCGAGCAGAGACCGGGTGATCCGATCCTCGGCGAGGAGGGCGGCGGCAGCCTCGCCGACTCGGCCGCCGACGTCGTGCACTGGGTGGTCGACCCGATCGACGGCACGGTCAACTTCCTGTACGGCATTCCGGGCTACGCGGTGTCGGTGGCGGCGCTGCGGGGCGGCAGGCCGGTCGCGGGCGCGGTGGTCGACGTGGCGCGGCGGGCCACCTACAGCGCCGGTCTCGGCCTCGGCGCGATTCGCGTCGACGCCGACGGCGCGGTCGAGCACCTGAGCTGCACGCCGGTCGAGACCGTCTCGATGTCGTTGGTGGCCACCGGTTTCGCCTACGGCAAGCACCGGCGCACGCGACAGGCGCAACTGATCGGCGAGGTGCTGCCGCAGGTGCGCGACATCCGCAGGCTCGGCGCGGCCGCCCTGGACCTGTGCCACGTCGCGGCGGGCCGGGTGGACGCCTACTTCGAGCACGGCCTCAACGCGTGGGACTGGGGCGCCGGTGCGCTCATCGCGGCGGAAGCGGGCGCGCGGCTCACCCTCCCGCCCGCCACCGCGACGAGCGTGGCGGGCGATCTGGTGCTCGCCGCCGCGCCGGGCATCGCCGACGAACTGGCCGAACTGCTCGAGCGGATCGGCGCGACCGAGCCGATTCCCGACCTGTAGTGACGACTGTGCCCCTCGAAACCGGCGGTCTCGAGGGGCACAGGGCAACGCCGGACGCGCCGCGCTAGCAGCGCGCCTGGCGGGCGGCGTCGAGCAGCTTGATATCGATCTGCGGCGGTCCGCCGGGCGCGGGGTTCTTCAACGACCGCAACACCTCTTCGGCGTCGTTGCTGGGCCGGATGTCGCGGAACAGCGAACCGAGCACCATGTCCACGGTGTCGTCGCTGCGCTGATCTTCGATCAGCTCGGCGCACGGCACCACCAACTGCACCGACGCGGCGGCCGGCCGGCCGTTCACGCCGAACCGGATCTGGCCGGTGCACTCGAGATCGCCGTTGACGTATACCGAATCGTTGCCGAACTGCGTCCCCGGCGCGCTGGCGAACCCGAGATCGCCGAACTGGGCCGCGACATGGGCCGCCTGGCCGCGCTGGTTGTTCGCGTTCAGCACGCGCACCTTGGCGGCGGCCAGCGGCGCCGGTTCCACGTCCTGTAACCGCCCGTTGCCGACCCGCTGGCCGAGCGCGACGGGCTGCCCGGCACCGGGATCGGTGGCCGGGCTCGGCGAGTTGCAGGCCATCGCGCTGGTGTCTCGTTCGGTCGTCGTCAGTGCCTTGACCCACACGATCGTGCAGATCAGCAGCAGGACGCCGAGCATGATGAGCCAGGGCTGCGGTCGTCGGCGGAGGAAGGGCCTGCCCTGGGAATCCACGGGGCGGCCTTCGGTGATCAGTGAAACCACCAGCACACTCTACGAAAAGGATTCGGGTCCGGGCGCAGGCAGGCCGACGGAGTCCGGGGCCGCGGTGCATGCTGGGCCGACGCTGCCCGGCTCGGGCGTGGTGCGCGCGGGCGGGCCGCGAACCGGGCCTCGGTGCCCGGCAACCGCGCCTCAGGTCTCGGTGAGTTCGACGGGAGGTGTCGATTACCCGTCGGTTTCGAATCGTCTGTGTTTTGATTGCGACTTTTGTCGCGGGGTCCGCTATTGTCTGGCGGCCCAGATCGAATCGCCGGTGGCGAAATTGGTGGTCGGTCGCGGGAACAAGTAGGGCATGTCCTGCGTTTACCGAGCGCTATCCGGAGTGGATCAGCCCGATCCGCCCTGATGAGTGACCGGTGTGCGTGTGACGTGCACCACCGGCGGGGCGGTACGAGTCACGGCGATTCCTCGAAGAATCGGTGTGAGTGGACCGGTCCGGGATATACGAAGTAAGGACGAGGGGAAGACGACATGGCAACCGACTATGACGCACCGAGGCGCACCGAAACCGACGATGTGTCGGAAGATTCGCTGGAGGAGCTGAAGGCTCGTCGTAACGAGGCACAGTCCGCCGTCGTGGATATCGACGAATCCGATACCGCGGAGTCGTTCGAGCTTCCCGGCGCGGACCTGTCCGAGGAAGTGTTGACGGTTCGGGTGATCCCGAAGCAGGCCGACGAGTTCACCTGTTCCAGCTGCTTCCTCGTGCACCACCGCAGCAGGCTGGCCAGCGAGAAGGGCGGTCAGATGATTTGCATGGACTGCGCGGCCTGAGCGCGAGCACACCGCTCGGCCCCCGATCTCGATGAGGGTTCAGGCCATCAGCCCGCGCTCGGCACTCCGAGCGCGGCCAGGACCCGTTCGGGCCTGCGCGTACTGACCAGCCAGTACGGCGTCGGGTCGTCGGGATCGTCGAGCACGAGCAACACCATCGGCCCGATCCACGGCCGGTGCTGTACATAGGCGGCGGGGTCGAGCTGGCGACCCAGCGCCGCACTCTTCGCCGTGTGGGCAACGACGGCCGCACGGGCAACGAAATTCACCGGCAGGTGGGCGCGGTCGGCGCGCAGTTCGAGCGTGCCCGAGGCATCCGGCGCGACCTCCACCCGGTGCCTGCTCAGCCACAGCAGCACCCACACCGGCACCGGGAAGAGCAGGACGTAGGGCAGCCAGGCGCGCAGACCCGGTGCGCCCATATGGATTTCGGCAGCCAGCAAGCCGGTCACGGCGAAGGCCACCGGCCACCACCACAGCGGCACCCAGAGGCGCTCGCGGTACGGCTGTGGGCTCGGCTGTTTCTCGTCCATGGTCACTGGGTTGGGCTGGTCCGACACGAGTCAACACTAAGTCACGTCTGTCCGAGCTGTACGCGTAGGCTCGACCAACGTGAGGGAGCGAAGCGAGCGAACCATGGACACACCGAGTCCCGCTCACGACGGAGCCGAGAACCCGGAGGCCGAGTCGTGAGGAATGAACTGCCGCCGATAGCGGTGCTGCGGCTCGATCCCGGCATTCCCCTGCCGACGCGCGCCCACCACGGCGACGCGGGCGTCGACCTGTGCACCACCGCCGATGTGATCCTGGAACCGGGGGAGCGGGCGTTGGTCGGCACCGGCCTCGCGATCGCGCTGCCGGTCGGCACGGTCGGCCTCATCCACCCCCGCTCGGGGCTGGCCGCGAAGGCCGGTCTGTCGGTGGTGAACACCCCGGGCACCGTCGACGCCGGCTACCGCGGCGAGATCAAGGTGTGCCTGATCAACCACGACCCGCGCACGCCGATCGAGTTGCGCCGGGGCGATCGGATCGCCCAGCTGCTGGTGCAGCGGGTCGAGTTGGTGGATTTCGTCGAGGTCGACTCGCTCGACGAAACCAGCCGGGGCGCGGGCGGTTACGGATCCAGCGGCGGTCACGCGAGTCTGACCGGGGCGGGCCGGGCAGCCGGCAAGGAGGCGTAATGGGACTGTTCGGAAAGAAGAAGCGGTCGGCGGACTACGACGACGACCGGTATCCGGCCGACGAATACGACGAGGCCGAGGAATACGACGAGGACGACTACGACACCGACGAGCACCCGATCGTGCCCGTCGGCCGCCATGTCGCCGCCGACGAGCCGCCGTCCGGCCCGCACGACTACGACGACGTGGCCGACCTGCTGGACCGGGTCGCCGAGCAACGGCTCGATCTGGGCTCGGTGATCCTGCCGGTGCCGCAGGGCGGGCAGCTGCAGGTCGAGATGACGCCCGACGGCGCACCGCAGGCGGTGCACCTCGCGACCGAACACGGCCGGATCACCGTCGCGGCGTACGCGGCCCCCAAGTCGGCGGGCCAGTGGCGCACGGTGGCCGCGGATCTCGCGGACTCGCTGCGCAAGGACGGTTCGCGGGTCGCGGTGGAGACCGGCCCGTGGGGTCGCGAACTGCTGGCCGTCACCGAGGGCGCCGATCTGCGGTTCATCGGGGTCGACGGACCGCGCTGGATGGTGCGTTTGGTCGCGGCAGGCCCGTCCGGTGCGGCGAACGACGGCAGCCCGCTGGTCGCCGCGGCCCGGGCGATCCTGCGCGAGACCGTGATCCGGCGCGGCGAGGACCCGCTGCCGGTGCGCGAGCCGCTGCCCGTGGTACTCCCGCAGGAACTCGCCGAACAGCTGGCCGCGGCCCATCAGGCCCAGGTCGACGCGCAACAGCAGCAGCTGGCGGCCCAGGCGCAAGCCCAGGCCAACCCGCAGCTGCCGCCGCGCCTGCCGGAGGGTCCCCGCCGCGGCGCCGACGGTTCGGCCATGCAGCAGCTCGGCCTGAACTAGCGCGCCGAAACCCGAACCTGCACAGTCCGATTCGCGCGGATGGACGCAGTCCGGTCGACCGCGGCACCTCGGCCGCGCACGCGAGCTGGTGCGCTTCCACCGGCGATATCGCGCGCGGTCGCTACTGGTCAGTTGATCACCAGGTAATGGTGGCGGAAGCCTCTCGGCCGATGCCGCCACCATTACCTGGTGATCGGCTGACCAACTGGGGAACGCGCCCATTTCGTCCGG
The DNA here is from genome assembly GCF_000308475.2 of Nocardia brasiliensis NBRC 14402. Taxonomy (GTDB): domain Bacteria; phylum Actinomycetota; class Actinomycetes; order Mycobacteriales; family Mycobacteriaceae; genus Nocardia; species Nocardia brasiliensis. The sequence continues at coordinate 77,341 of NZ_BAFT02000054.1, forward strand.
GGCGCGGCGGTCGTGGTGTTTCGTCTCGGGCGGCGACGGCTGCGGCGTTTCGCCCGACGTGTGGCGGGGACGGCCGGTCGGCGCTGTGGCGAGATTCGGCGGCCACCCGACGGTGGGTTGTAGTCTCGGGGCTCCGTGCAACGCGAGGCTCCGTGTGACCGGACCAAGCCCAAGGGGGGCGGGTCGGTTGCCTACTGATCGGCCTGCGCGGGCCGGGGGTAGTGCGCGCGGTGGCGTACCCGGTTCGCAGCCGAGATCCGTTGCGCGCCTACCTGATTCGGCAGGCGACGCTCAGAAGGCGCCGGTGCGGGTGAGGGCGGCGAAGCCGGTGTGGCCGAGGACGGCCGGTTCGGCGCCCAGTTCGGCGAGGGTGATGCGGTGGATCGCGGAGCGGGGGATCAATGCGGCCCACTCCTCGGCGATGGCGAACGGGTGCACCGGGTCGTCGACCGCCGTCACCACGGCCACCGGCACCTCCAGCGTGCTGAGACATTCGGTACCCGGCCATTTGTATTCGGCGGCCTCGTCGAGCGCGTCGGGCAGACCCGGCCACTGCGAGCGCCAGGATTGGGTGAGCGCGTCGGCGAGCCAGGTGGGGCTGCTCGCGCGCATCCGCTCGACCACGGCGTCGAGCCCGTCGGCGCGCAACTGGGCCGCGGTCACTCCGGCGCTCACGGTGGCGGGGCACGCGGCGGTGTCGGGACCGGTCCACGCGGGCAGGGCCGCGACCACGCCCGCGGTCAGTTCGGGATGTTCGGCGGCCCACTCGATCGCGACCGCCGCGCCGAGCGAGATTCCCGCCACAACAACGGGACCCGTCGCGGCCGCGGCCGCGAGCGCGGCCCGATAACTCGCGACGACGGCGGCCGGGTCCGGCTGTACCGCGACCACGTCGAGACGGCGCGCTCTGCCCGCCGGTTCGAAGGCGCGCCGGGCGAAATCCGCGTCGGATCCGCTGCCGGGCAAGGCCACGACGACCTGAGCGGGCGACACGGAGTGTGGGGAGTCGAACACCGGTCCGAGCGTAGCGGGGGTGCTCTGGTGCATCTACAGTGGCGGGGGTACGGCCACAGCCGGTCGTATGTGGAAACCACGATGGTGTGCGACCCACACTGTCTGCTCTATGCAGGAGAGCGTGCGAAATGTCATCCGCAGCCTCAGGGTATTTTCGACGTCTGGGCCGCAGACTGACCGAAGATATCGACCAGTTGGACGCAGAAGAACTCGCCGAGAAATCCGAAGCCTCCGGCGCGTGCCGGGCCTCGGAGTGTCGCCGCGGCGACGAGGCCACCATGCTCGGTAGGCTACGCAGCGTCGAAGCGTGTCCGAAGTCCGCGGGCGCCAGTGTGCAGGCGGAATTCTTCGACGGCACCGATGCCATCACCCTGGTGTGGATCGGCCGCCGGCGCATTCCCGGTATCGAACCGGGACGACGTATCTTGGTGCGCGGCCGGGTCGGCGATCGAGACGGCCGCAAAGTGATCTACAACCCCTACTACGAATTGCGCGGGAACAGCTGACGTATGCCATCGAGCAACGACAACGCCGCCCCAGGCGAACAGACCGAGCCCGCAACGGCTCTCGACCCGGACCGGGTCGACCCTGACGAAGCGGTCGCCGAACAGACCCTGCTAGAGCAGCTCGGCGGGTTCAGTGGCCTGATCTCTTCGACAGTCCCCGTTGTCGTCTTCGTCCCCGTGAACGGTTTCGCGGGCCTCACCGCCGCCATCTGGGCCGCGCTCGGTGTCGCCGCGCTGATCCTGATCTGGCGGCTCGTCCGGCGCAGCCCCATCCAGCCCGCCATCTCCGGCTTTCTCGGCGTCGGTATCTGCGCGTTCATCGCCTACCGGATGGGGGAGGCGAAGGGCTTCTTCCTGTTCGGCATCTACACCAGCCTGGTGTACGCGGGCGTGTTCCTGGTCTCGATGCTGGTGCGCTGGCCGCTCGTCGGCGTGATCTGGGGCGTGCTCAACGGTCACGGCACCGACTGGCGCTCCGATCGGCGGGTGCAGCGCCTCTACTACCTCGCCACCACCACGTGGGTGGTCGTGTTCGCCGCGCGCTATCTGGTGCAGTCCCAGCTCTACGACACCGACCGGACCGGATGGCTCGCCGTCGCGCGGATCGGGATGGGCTGGCCGCTCACCGCGGTCGCGCTCGTGGTGACCGTCTGGGCGGTGCGCCGGGCGGGTCATCTGCCCGTGCGCCGGGGCGCCGCCGCGGCCGAACCCGCGTAGGGCGTTAACTTCGCGGGTGCGTCCCGCGAAAACACAGTGGGTGGGGCGTTTCCCACCGCAGAGGTGGGTGGTTACCCACCCTGGGGTGCCTGGAAGGCGACCCGAGTTCGGCAGACGATCAGTGCGTCGAGAAAAACACGCACGATCGCACGAAAGGACTCGGACCGTGGCCCCCGAGCACAAGACCGCAGCACCGTCGAAGAACCACCATCCGGCCCTGTCGGAGAGCCGCCGGGTCGGCGCCGAACTGGACAAACTGATCGGTCCCGCGGCCGCGGGCGATCGCGGCGCGGTCAGCGAGATCGTCCGGATCGTCCATCCGCTGGTTCGCCGGTATTGCGGTGCGCGCCTTGGTAATACGGCTCATCTGCAAGTCACCGCCGACGACGTGGTGCAGGAGATCCTGATCGCCACCGTGAACGCCATCCCGCGCTACCGGGACCAGGGCAAGTCCTTCCTCGCCTTCGTCTACGGCATCGCGGCGAACAAGGTGTCCGACGCGTTCCGCCGCTCGCAGCAGCACCCCACCTATCCGATGGCGGAGATGCCGGACGCGCCGTCGACCGCCGCCGGGCCGGAGGAGTGGGCCCTGGCGTCCGAACGGCGCGTGGCCACCCGGGAACTCATGAAGATCCTCGCCCCCGCGCATCGCGAGGTACTGGTGATGCGGATCGTGCTCGGCTGGTCGGCCGCGCAGACCGCCGAGGCGATCGGGACCAGCCCGGGCGTCGTGCGGGTGATGCAGCATCGCGCGCTGAACAAGCTGCGCGCGGAACTGAAGCTGGCCGCGTAATCCGGTCGCGACCGTCGCGCATCAGCCCTGTCGGGGAGTCAAGGCTTGATGCCGTGGTTGGCGAGTTCGACCCGCAGGTCCTCCTCCGCCTCCACCGAGGTCACGAACAACAGCTCGTCGTCGCCCTCGAACGGATCGTCGGGCTGCGGCACGATCACCCGGCCGCCGCGCAGGATCGTCACCAGGGCGGCGTCGCGCGGCAGGGTGAGCGTGCGCACCGGCTTTCCGGCGAGAGCGGTGTCGCCGGGCAGGGTGATCTCGACCAGATTCGCCTGCCCCTGGCGCAGCGTCATCAGCCGCACCAGATCGCCCACCGTCACCGCTTCCTCGACCAGCGAGGCCAGCAGCCGAGGCGTGGACACCGCGACGTCGACACCCCAGGAACTGTCGAACAGCCACTCGTTGCGCGGATCGTTCACCCGGGCCACCACCCGGCGCACGCCGAACTCGGTCTTGGCGAGCAGGCTGTGCACCACGTTCGTCTTGTCGTCACCGGTGGCGGCGATGACCACCTCGTAGGTTTCCAGACCGGCGTCCTCGAGCAGCGCCAGCTCGCAGGCGTCGGCGTGCACCCAGACCGCGTCCGGGATCGCCTCGGGGTCGATGTGGTCGAGCTGGCGTTCCAGCAGCATGACGCTGTGCCCGCCGCGCAGGAGTTCCCTGGCGATGGATCGGCCGACGGCGCCTGCGCCTGCGATGGCCACCTTCATGTTCAGTCCTCGCTCACGGGGGGCTTGCCTGCCAGCGCGATGGCCTCGCCCACCGAACCGGATGTCGCGGCGACGTAGACGAGATCGTCGGCCTGCACGATGGTCTTGCTGTCGGGCAGCAGACCCTGGCCGAACCGGATGATGAACGCGACCCGGATCCCGACCGCCTGCTCCAGATCCCGGACGGTGCGTCCGTACCAGTCCTCGTGCAGTGGCAGCGGGGTAACTGCGACCGTGCCGGTGGGATCGCGCCAGGTGGTGGTGCTGCTGTCGCTGATGAGCGTGCGCAGGAACCGGTCGGTCGTCCATGGCACCGTCGCGATGGTCGGGATGCCCAGCCGCTCGTACACCGCGGCACGTTTCGCGTCGTAGATGCGGGCGACCACCCGCTCGACGCCGAACATCTCCCGCGCCACCCGGGCGGAAATGATGTTGGAGTTGTCGCCGGAGGAGACCGCGGCGAACGCGTCCGCCCGCTCGATTCCCGCCCGCACCAGCACATCTCGGTCGAAACCGACGCCGGTGACGCGCTCGCCCGGGAAATCCGAGCCGAGCCGCAGGAAGGCGGCGGAGTCCCGGTCGATCACCGTGACCTCGTGGCCCACCCGCACCAGGGCGCGAGCCAGCGCCGAACCGACGCGCCCACACCCCATGACCACTACGTACACCGTGCAACCCTCGTTCCTGGAACCGTGGTGTTCGGTCTGCTCATTATCCGGTCGAACGGTACCCGTCGAATGATTCCATCGGCCACGTTCCCCCTCGGCCCCCGCGCCAAACCTGACAGTCGCGTGCGCAACACAACTGTGCCGGCGCGCGCGCCGAAACGCCGCGCGCGAGGGTTGCTGCGTGGTTACACAGCGCCTGCCGAGTCCGGATACGGCGATGGTGCCGCTATGCTCGCTCCAGTGTCCAAGTTGACGACGGCAGCGAAACGAGTGCTGCTGGGCAGGCCTTTCCGTAGTGATTCGCTTGGCCATACCCTGCTGCCGAAGCGCATCGCGCTCCCGGTGTTCGCCTCCGATGCGATGTCCTCGGTGGCCTACGCGCCGGAGGAAATCTTCCTGGTGCTCTCCGCCGCGGGCATCTCCGCTTACATCTACGCCCCCTGGGTCGGTTTGGCCGTCGCGTTCGTGATGGCCGTGGTGGTGGCCAGCTACCGGCAGAACGTGCACGCCTACCCCTCCGGTGGCGGCGACTACGAGGTCGCGACCACCAACCTCGGCCCGACCGCCGGGCTGACCGTCGGCAGCGCGCTACTCGTGGACTACGTGCTCACCGTGGCCGTGTCGATCTCCTCGGCCGCCTCCAACATCGGCTCCGCCATCCCGTTCGTGGCCACGCACAAGGTGTTGTTCGCCGTGGTCGCCATCGCCGTGCTCACCGCGATCAACCTGCGCGGCGTGCGGGAATCGGGCACCGCGTTCGCGATCCCGACCTACGCCTTCATCGTCGGCATGTTCGTCATGCTCGGCTGGGGGCTGTTCCGCATCTTCGTGCTCGGTGACGATCTACAAGCCGAATCGGCGGGATTCGGTTTGAAGGCGGAGGACGAGCATCTATACGGACTCGCCTTCGCCTTTTTGATCGCCCGCTCGTTCTCCTCCGGGTGTGCCGCGCTCACCGGTGTGGAAGCGATCAGCAACGGTGTGCCCGCGTTCCGGAAGCCGAAGTCGCGCAACGCCGCCACCACGCTGCTGATGCTCGGCACGATCGCGGTCGTGCTGCTGATGGGCATCATCATCCTGGCGCAGAAGATCAAGGTCGTGTACGCGCACAACGAGTCCGACCTGATCGGCGCGCCGGCCGGATACCACCAGAAGACGCTGATCGCGCAGCTGGCCGAAACCGTGTTCCACGGATTCCCGCTCGGGTTCTTCTTCATCACCACGGTGACCGCGCTGATCCTCGTGCTCGCCGCGAACACCGCGTTCAACGGGTTCCCGGTGCTCGGTTCGATTCTGGCGCAGGACCGTTACCTGCCCCGGCAGCTGCACACCCGCGGTGACCGGCTGGCGTTCAGCAACGGCATCCTGTTCCTGTCCGGTGCGGCGATCGCGTTCGTCGTGCTGTTCGGCGCCGAGGTGACCAAGCTCATCCAGCTCTACATCGTCGGCGTGTTCGTCTCGTTCGTGCTCAGCCAGACCGGCATGCTGCGGCACTGGACCCGGTTGCTGCGCACCGAGACCGACCCGGCGCAGCGTGCGCGGATGAAACGGTCCCGCGTGATCAACGCGGTCGGCCTCAGCGCCACCGGCACGGTGCTGATCATCGTGCTCATCACCAAGTTCTTCGCCGGCGCCTACATCGCGATCGCGACCATGGTCGCGATCTTCATCGTAATGAAAATGATTCGCAAGCACTACGATTCGGTGTCTCGCGAGCTGGAGTCCCAGGAGTGGGACGCGGTGCTGCCCAGCCGTTCGCACTCGATCGTGCTGGTGTCCAAGCTGCATCTGCCCACCCGGCGCGCGCTCTCGTATGCCCGCGCCACCCGGCCCGACACGCTCGAGGCGATCACCGTGAACGTCGACGACGCCGACACCAGAGCGCTGGTCCGCGAATGGGAGAAGAGCGATATCACCGTGCCGCTCAAGGTGATCGAATCGCCCTACCGCGAAATCACCAAGCCCGTCCTGGATTACGTGAAGCGGGTCCGCAAGGACGCCCCGCGCGACGTGGTGACCGTGTTCATCCCCGAATACGTCGTCGGTCACTGGTGGGAACAGGTGCTGCACAACCAGAGCGCGCTGCGGCTCAAAGGCAGGCTGCTCTTCGAACCCGGCGTCATGGTCACCAGTGTCCCTTGGCAATTGAGCTCCTCCACCCGTGCCCGCACCCCCGGCGTGGTGAACGCGCCCGGTGCGGTCCGCCGCGGTTACGACGATCGATCGTGAGTGGGCGTCGGCAGGAGACAGTGGTGATGTGGTCGCGCGGCGCGGTGCGGAGGGGAAACCGGGATGAGTGATTGGCAGGGCAGCACATTCGAGGTGCGGCTCGGGCCGCCCGGGCACGGCGGATTCTGTGTGGCGCGGCACGAAGGGCGGGTGGTGTTCGTCCGGCACGGGCTGCCCGGCGAACTGGTGCGGGTGCGCGTCACCGAGGACCGCGGCGGATCGTTCTGTCGCGCCGACGCCATCGAGATCCTGGACCCGTCGCCGGATCGCGTGCCCGCCACCTGCCCGGTCTCCGGGCCCGGTGGCGCAGGTTGCTGCGATTTCTCTTTTGCGACACCGAAAGCGCAGCGGGCGCTGAAAGCTTCGGTCGTCGCCGAGCAGCTGCGCAGGCTCGCGGGGATCGAACGGGACGTCGTCGTCGAACCGATCACCGGTGCGGGCGACGTCACCAGCGGCTGGCGCACCCGCATCCGCCTCGCGGTCGACGCGTCCGGCCGGGCCGGCGTGCACCGCTACCGCAGCACCGAGGTCATCCCCGATCTCCGCTGCCCGCAACCGGTTTCCGGGGCCCTCGACGGCGTCGCCGACCGCCTGTGGACCCCCGGTGCCGACCTGGTGATCGCCGTCGACGGTGACGGTGTCCGCCACATCGTCGAACTGGCCCCCGCCGACCGCGGCCGACCCGAATCCCAGGATCGCCGCGGACGAGATCGCCGCGGCCGCCGCTCCACCCCCGACCCCCGCGAGTCGAGCGCCGAATGGGACGACACCGGCAGTCCGTCCGGCACCGGTCGGGGCGACAGTTCCGGCGCGCAGTCCGGCCGCCGGTCCGACGGCGGTACTGATGCGTCCGATGGTCGAAATGCGTTCGGCGACAGGCGATCCGGCGCGGGTGGGGCGGGGGCCGGTCCGGGTGGTGCGCGGGGTAGGCGGCGGCCCGGGGCGATCGGTGGGGTGCGGCATGGGGGCGATGGTCGTGGGAATCGGCGTCCGGAGTCGTTGCGGGCGGAGGCGGGGGAGCCTCGGGACGAGGTGCGGTATGCGGCCGACGGACGGTTGGAGGGTCCACAGGCGCAGGAGCGGCGCAGTGCGTCGGCGCGGCGCGCGGCCACGCATGCGGCGCGGGACGAATGGGTGGTCGCCGGAAGCGGGCGGGCCGTCGAATATGTGGCCGGGCGTCGCTGGGAGGTCGCCGCGACCGGTTTCTGGCAGGCGCACCACGGTGCGGCGCAATGCTATTCGGATCTGGTGGCGGAGTGGTCCGGGCTGCTGCCCGGTGGTATGGCTTGGGACTTGTACAGCGGCGCAGGAGTTTTCGCGGCCCGGCTGGCCGACCAGACCGGTCTGACCGGTGCGGTGTTCGCCGTCGAATCGGCCCGTCCGGCCGTCGCCGCCGGTAAAGCCGCGCTCCGCGACCTGACTTGGCTGGAACAGCACGCCCAGCGGGTAGAACGCTGGGTCGCCGACCGCATCGACGCCGCCGCCCCCGACGTCGTCGTCCTGGACCCGCCGCGCGCGGGCGCGGGCAAGGAGGTCATCCGCGCTTTGACCACCACCGCCCCCGCCCGCATCATCCACATCGGTTGCGATCCAGCCTCTTTCGCCCGTGACCTCGGCCTCTATCAAGCCGCAGGCTATCGCCTGGCCGACCTGCGCGCCTTCGACGCCTTCCCCGGCACCCACCACGTCGAATGCGTAGCCCTCCTCGACCGCCCCTGATGCCAGATGGCCGGGCCCCCCATTCGGCGCGGATGTGGCGTCGATCAGTTGACCAACGCCGCACCCATGCGGCGCGGGTGTGTCGGCGCGCCGGCGGCGGCACTGCGCCGCAGAGTGGCGTTGTGCGGGCCGGTTCGATCGGCGCCCCTGATTCAGTCGGTGTAGGTGGGTGGGCGGCGGTCGCGGCGGGCGCGGATCGCTTCGTCGAAGTTGCCGGTGGTCAGGCGGACGTAGAGCTGGGCCAAACCTTCGTGTTGCAGATGGGATTCGAAGCTGCCTGCCTCCATGCCGCTCCACAGCATGCGTTTGGTGAGTTCGGTGCCGACGCGACTGAAACCGATGATGCGCTCGGCCAGGTCGTAGCAGGTGTCGAGCAAGTCGGCGGCCGGGACGGTGCGGGAGACGAGGCCGATGCGTTCGGCTTCGGCGGCGTCGACGTCGCGGCCGGACAGCATGATCTCGAAAGCCCGGGACGCGCCGATGGCGCGCGGCAGCAGGTAGCTGATGCCGAGTTCGGTCGAGGTCAGACCGTTGTTGATGCCTGCGGCGCGAAAGTAGGCGGCCGGCGCGGCGATTCGGATGTCGGTGGCGACGCTGAGGCAGAATCCGCCGCCGATCGCGGCCCCGTTGATCGCACCGATCACCGGCTGGTGCATGCGGCGCAGGGTGATGATCACATCGTTGAGCAGATCCATCGACCGGCGCGCGACACTGGTGACGGTGAGCCCGTCGACATTCGGCACTGTGCCTGCGCTCTGCAGGTCGGCACCGGAGCAAAACCCCTGCCCCGCTCCGGTCAACACCACAACCCGAATGTCGTTGTCGGCGCTGATCTCTTCCAGCGCCTCGCGCAGCGGAATCATCACGTCGAACGCCATCGCGTTCATCCGATCCGGCCGGTTGAGCGTGACAACGGCAATATGCGGCCGCGGCGTATCGACGAGCACGAACGACATACGGTCTCCTTGACCCCCGGCAGCAAACTGAAACAGGTTCTACTGTAGCCGCCGCCCCATGCGGCCCTCTATCAGCCGAGGGAGGGTTGAGGGTGGGGTGGGAGGGGGTGTGGGCGGGGTGCTCGTGGCCGGATCGGGAACCAGGCGAAGAGGGCGAGGGCGGTGACGGTGAGGACGCCCCAGCCGACGAAGCCGTAGCCGGCGAATAGCGGGTTCGGTTCGTGTTCAGGGGAACTGACCAGGCTGAACAGGACTGCGCCTGCGTTGAGTGCGGCGTGGGCGACGGCGCAGGGCCAGATGCTGCCGGTGTGCAGCCGTAGCCAGCCCAGGATCGCCCCGAACGGTACGCAGAAGCCGATGAAGGCGAGGGCCGCCCACGCGCCGAGGTTCGGATAGTTGTAGCCGAGCAGGGTCAACGGCGCATGCCAGAGCGCCCAGATGACGCCGGTGGCGACGAGTCCGGCGGCGATACCGAGCCGCCGCGTGAGCTGCGGCAGTAACCAGCCGCGCCAGCCGATTTCCTCGCCGAGCGCGAAAGGCAGTGTGCTGAGCGTGGTCACGGTCAGGGTTTCGGCGAGCACCGCGGCGAGGGTGTGCGCCGAACCGAACTCGAACACGTACAGCCCGGACAGTGCGCTCAACGCGAACGCCACCCACAGGAACAGCGGCGCCGCGAACCAGGCCACCACCGTGACCCGCACCGTATGCGGGGGCCGTTTGCCGAGCCGTAACCCGTTCTGGCTCAACAACTCCGCCCAGCCGAGCCGCCGGTACCGCCACACCGCGAGCACGCCCAGCGCAGGCGTCAGCATCATCACCGCGGCACCGGTGTGCAACCACAGTCCGGAACGTAAACCCGCACCGTCGATCCATGGACCGGCGGCAACCGCCCACGCGGCGCCATAGGCCACCAGCAGGAACAGAACGAAATCAGTGCGCCGAGCGATCATCCGACATCCTCGCCAGAGTCGTGCTGTCTTACCTACTTCGACGCACGGTCCATCGGCTCGGTTCCATCGCGGCCGAAATCCCCTCGGGCGCAGGGCGTCGCAAGATCGAGTCGGTACCGCCTCGGCGCGCGGGCCCTAGAGTCGCGGACATGACCGTCTATGTGATCGCGCAGATGAAATTCACCGACCGCGCCGCCTACGATCGCTACCAGGCGCGCTTCCTCGAGGTCTTCGCCCGCCATTCCGGCACGCTGCTCGCGGCCGACGAGTCGCCGCAGGTGGTGGAAGGCACGGGTAAGTCATTGCGCCACAATCGGTAAGCGGCGAGCTAGTCCAGCTGCCAGGTGACGCGGATACCCGCGGAGATCTCGCTCTCCCCGAGTTCCACCGGCACCGGTGCCGCGCCGTAGGCATCCATCGCCACCGACATCGCTTTCAGGCGGGGCGCCGAAGGCGGTGCGGCAGAGGTGTTCTCGGTGATCTCGAGGACCGCGCCGAGCGAACGTCCGGCCCGTTCGGCGTACTGCTGCGCCTTCGCCACCGCGTTCTCCCACGCGGCGTCGCGCGCCTGCACGAGCAGCGACTCCTGGTCGGCGAAGGTGAGATTGAGCCCGCCGAGGCGAACGTCGTCCCCGCCTGCGTCGACGGCGTTGGCGATGATCACCGCCGGACCCGGATCGGCGTCGTCCCCGATCTCCCGCAGTGCCACGGTCAGCGAGGTGCTCGCCAGGTATCCGGTGATCCGGTTGCCCTCACCCTCGGTCCACACCGTCTCGGTGTGGATCGACAGACCGCTGGTCGCGATATCGGTGCCGGCGACCCCGTCGGAGCGCAGCGAGGCGCTGACCGCGGCGATCCGCTCACCGGCCCGGCTGTAGGCCAGCGCGACCTTGTTCGCCCGGCATTCGATGGAGATCGTGACGCGCATCAGGTCGGGTGTCGCGCGGGCGGTGCCCTGGCCGAACAGGGTGACGGTGCCCGCCTTGCGGGAATCGGACTTCTTGCTCACTGCACGCTCCTCGGTCGGTCGATGGTTCGGGCTCCGGTCTGCTCAACGGTCGGCGGCGCGAAATCGTCCCCGCCGCGCGCTACTGCGTGCCACCTCTCGTCACCACCCGCGACACGCACGCGCACCACTCAATAGTCGCCGCCGCGCACCGCGATCGCGCGCACCGCCGCGTCCATCTGCGCGTACGCGCCCGCGGCGAGTCGCTCGAGCAGCGCGAGCTTCAACTGCGGCGCCTGCGAGGTGAGCTGATCGAAGCGCGCAGGACTGAGCACCGCCACCCGCACACCGGCCTCGGCCCTGGCCTCGTTCGCGAACGCCGCGCCGACCAGCATCGGAATCTCGCCGAAGGACATCCCCGCGGACAGGCTGACGAGCCGATGGGTGCGGGAATCGCTGCCCAGGAACGTGATCCGGACCCGGCCCTCCAGGATCAGGTACAGGCCGGAGCGGGCGCTCCCGCGGGCGGCGATCACCTCGCCGCGCGCGAACGTGCGCACTTCGAATTCCTTGGCCAGGCGTGTCCGATCATCCTGCGCGAGCGACATGAGCGCCGGATGGTCCTCGATCGCGATGGAGGTGCACACCGGTTCGTCGGCGGGCCGGTGTCGCTCGAGCACGATGTCCTCGCACCATTCGGTGGCGGTGTCCCGGTCGATGAACACCCGGCCGCGCGGGTCGTCCGGGTCCAGGCTGGACACCATGTGCCCGAGTTTGGCGTCGGGATCCACCAGCGCGACCCGCACGCCGACGGCGGCGAGTTCGGTGTGTAGATCGTCGAGCATCCGCACCGCGATCGTGCTCACCTCACCGACCCGGCGCAGGTCGACCACGAGCGCCTCGAGCTCGCCGGCCTGCTCCTCGATGCTGCGCACCGCGCTCTCCGCGCCCGCGAACAACAGGTCACCGTGCAATTCGTAGACCCGGGCGCGGTGCCCGTGCTCGGCCAGCACCGCGATCTCCTCGGTGGTCCGGCGCAACCGCGAGGGCACTTCGGCGACCGAGTAGCCGGCCCGGATCGCGGTCCGCGCCGCCCGCGTGACGTGCAGGAAGTGCAGTTCCAGCCGCTGCGACAGCTCACGACACGCCGAGACGCCACGCACACTGTTGCCGTGCGGGTCCAGGCGCGGCGAGTACACCGCGATGCCGATCTGGCCGGGCAGCACCGCGACGATGCCGCCGCCGACCCCGCTCTTCGCGGGCAATCCGACGGTGCTGACCCAGTCGCCCGCCGCGTTGTACATGCCGCACGTGGTCATCACGCTGAGCACCCGCTCGGTCAACGCGGTGGTCAGCGCCCGCTCCCCGGTCACCGGGTTGCGCCCGTTGTTCGCCAGCGTCGCCGCCATCAGCGCGAGATCGCGGCAGGTCACGTCGATCGAGCACTGCCGGAAGTAGCGGTCGACCGCCTCGTCCGGATCGGAATCGATGATGCCGAACGAGCGCAGCATGTAGCCGATCGCGCGATTGCGGAATCCGGTGCGCGCCTCGGAGGCGTACACCGCCTCGTTCATGCGCAGTTCGCGGCCCGCGAAACGCGAATAGCAGGCGCGGATGCGTTCGAAACGCTCAGCGGCGTCGTGCCCGGTGATCAACGACGCCGCGGTGATGGCGCCCGCGTTGATCATCGGATTGCGCGGCCGCTCGGTCACCGGGTCCAGACTGATCTCGTTGAACGCCTCGCCGGAGGGTTCCACGTCGATGCGCTCGTCCACCGCGTCGGTGCCGCGATCGGCCAGCGCGAGCGCGTAGGTGAACGGCTTGGAGATCGACTGAATGGTGAACGAAGTCTCCATCTCGCCGGTGCCGTATATCCGCCCGTCCGCGGTGGCCAGGCACAGTGCGAACGAATCCGGCTGCACCGCAGCCAGTTCGGGAATGTAATCGGCCAACGCGCCGGATTCGTCGGAGCGGCACAGCTGGTAGACGTCGCTGACGATCCTGGACACGACGCCCGGTTCGATTGTCCTGTCGATCGCCTCTTCGGCCTGGGCCACACGATCACTCTAGGCCGAGTACGGTATGCCGAGGCTCACATTTCGGTTCGATGTCGGCTGGTGATCGTCGTGGCAGGGTGGGACAGTTGGGTTCTCGTATGAGGGCACTGCCGACCGCTCCGTAGACTGATCGGATCAGAAGCGCTATCCGGAGGGAGCGAGTTCAGGTGGGAGTGCTTTCCCGGGTCGACACGCCCGAAGATCTGCGTCCGCTGACCGCGCCGCAGTTGCGTGAGCTGGCGGACGAAATCCGCGAGTTCCTGGTGCAGAAGGTCGCCGCGACCGGTGGGCACCTCGGCCCGAACCTCGGCGTGGTCGAGTTGACCATCGCCCTGCACCGGATCTTCGACTCGCCTGCCGACCCGCTGATCTTCGACACCGGCCACCAGGCCTACGTGCACAAGATCCTGACCGGCCGCAAGGACCAGTTCGACGACCTGCGCAAGAAGGGCGGCCTGTCCGGCTACCCGAGCCGGTCCGAGAGCGCGCACGACTGGGTCGAGTCCTCGCACGCGTCCGCGTCGCTGTCCTACGCGGACGGGCTGGCGAAGGCGTTCCAGCTGAGCGGGCAGAACCGGCACGTGGTCGCGGTCGTCGGCGACGGCGCCCTCACCGGCGGCATGTGCTGGGAGGCGCTCAACAACATCGCGGGCGCGCCGGACCGTCCCGTCGTCATCGTGGTCAACGACAACGGCCGCTCCTACGCGCCCACCATCGGCGGACTCGCCGACCGGTTGACCGCCCTGCGCACCCAGCCCGCCTACGAGCACGCGCTCGACGCCGGGAAGCGGATCATCAAGAGCATCCCGCGGGTCGGGGAGTCCGCGTACTCGATGATGCACGCGGTGAAAGCCGGGATAAAAGACGCGGTCAGCCCGCAGGAGCTGTTCAGCGACCTCGGCATGAAATACGTCGGCCCGGTCGACGGACACGACATCGTCGCGATGGAAGCCGCGCTGCGCCGTGCCAAGGACTTCGGCGGACCCGTCGTGGTGCACGCGGTGACGCAGAAGGGCCGCGGTTACGCGCCCGCGGAGAACCACATCGCCGACCAGATGCACGCCTGCGATCCGATCGATCCGCTCACCGGCCGGCCCGTCGGCGGGCCGAAGGCGCTGGGCTGGACCGCGGTGTTCTCGCAGGAGCTCATCGCGCACGCCGAGCAGCGGGACGACATCGTCGCCATCACCGCCGCCATGCCGGGCCCCACCGGGCTCGCGCCGTTCGGTGAGCGCTTCCCGGAGCGGATGTTCGATGTCGGCATCGCCGAACAGCACGCCATGGCTTCCGCGGCCGGGCTCGCGCTCGGCGGCATGCACCCGGTCGTCGCGATCTACTCGACCTTCCTCAACCGGGCCTTCGACCAGTTGCTGATGGACGTCGCGCTGCTGAAGCAGCCGGTGACCATCGTGCTGGACCGCTCCGGCATCACCGGGCCCGACGGCGCCAGCCACAACGGCATGTGGGACCTCTCGGTGCTCGGCATCGTCCCCGGTATCCGGGTGGCCGCGCCGCGCGATGCCGCCACCCTGCGCGAAGAACTCGCCGAGGCGCTCGCCGTCAACGACGGGCCCACCGCGATCCGCTTCCCCAAAGGCAGTGTCGCCGACGATATCTCGGCGGTCGAACGGCTCGACGGCGTCGACGTGCTGCGGCTGGCCTCGGTCGACCGCAGCGACGACACCGCGCTCGACGGCGGCGGTTCGGTGCAGGCGGTGCGCGGTGACGTGCTGCTCGTCGCGGTCGGCTCGTTCGCCGAGCTCGCCCTGCAGGCGGCGGATCTGCTGGAGAACGAAGGGGTTTCGGTCACCGTCATCGACCCGCGCTGGGTCCTGCCCATCTCCGACACCCTGGTCAAACTCGCCGAAAACTACCGGCTGGTGGTGACTTTGGAGGACGGCGGGCTGCACGGCGGCATCGGCTCCACCGTTTCGGCCCGCCTGCGCAACTCCGGCCTCGACATCCCCACCCGCGACCTCGGCGTCCCCCAGCAGTTCCTCGACCACGCGTCCCGCGGCGAGGTACACGCCGAACTCGGTTTGACGGCACCGGATATCGCCCGCCGGATCGGTGGGTGGCTCGCGGCCCGATAACCGCGGCATCGCACCGTACGCGGGCCGCAGTGGACGGGACGGGCGATAATGCCGGGGTGGACGAACGTGCCGTCGAGCGGTTGTTCGCGGATCGGCCCGAGGCCTTGCGGCTGTTCCGTGCTTTCGTGCCGCGGATCGCGGAGTTGGGTGGGATCGGCGCCGAGGTGATGAAGACACAGGTCTCCTTCGCCGCGGACCGCAAGTTCGCCTGGCTGTGGCCGCTGCCGGTCAGCCGGGGGACACCACCGGACGTCCTGATGCTCACCCTGGTCACGCGTTCCCGGTTCACCGACCCGCTGATCCGCAGCGCGGAGCAGAACCGGCCCGGCACCTGGACCCTGCAGATCCGCATCACCGACGAGTCGGTCATCGAGCGCGTACTGGACGCCGGTTGGCTCGACGCGGCCTACGACTTCGGCCTCCAGCGCCCCCGCGAGCCGTAACGCGTAGAACCCGCACCCCTTCTGCGGATTCGCACCCCGACTTGCCGTGGGACACGCCGTGGTTCGTGCCGGAAAGGGTGCGGGATGTCCGGGTGCCGCACGACTCAGGCGGGCCGCTCCGGCTCCTCGCGGTGCGCGATCGGCGCAGCCCCCTGAACCGCCCTGAGCTTGTGGACGTTGGCTTTCGCCCAGGCTCTGATGGCGATGTCTTCCGGGCTCGCGCGCGGCGTCCAGCGGCCGTGCCGCACGCTTTCCGCGCGCATCCGGTGTGCGGTGAGAAGCTGCGAGAGCTGTTCGAACTCGGTCGGTGTCACGAAGGCCAGGTAGTAGTAGTCCCGCGACCGCCGAGCCGTTCGATGTTCGGTGCTCAGGGGGCGGCTCGGCGGCGGTGGGAGGCGCGGACTTTCACGCGGTTGCCGCAGACGTTCATCGAGCACCAGGTGCGGCCGCGGTTGCGGGAGTGGTCGTAGAAGGCCCAGCGACAGCTCGGTTCGCGGCAGGCCTTCATGCGGGTCCAGGTGCCTGCGCTGACGGCGGCGAAGACGTCGGCGAGCATGGTGGCGAGGGCGAAATCGACCGGGTCGTCGGTGTGCGGCACCAGACGTGGTTGCGGTCCGGTGATGTCGAGCACGAGCGGCAGCATGTCGGTGAGCGTCCGGCACTTCTGAAAGGCCTGCGGATCGAGACCGTCCGGCCGCGGGCTCGTCACGGGTGCCGCATTGTTCTCCGCCAGCAACGCCCGCAACCCCTCGCGCAAATACAACGCCCGCTGCAATCCGCCCGCGTCGACCAACCCACCCCTCGATCCAGCGGTCCCGCCGGAGTGCGGCACGCCGCGCGCCTCAGAGCGGGCGGCTCGCGGCTCCTGGTAGTGCACCGTCGAACTGGAGGCCGCATCGGCTGTGTTCGGCGTGACGGGCGCACCGCGGGTGTCGGCCGGATCCGCGGCGGGGGACAGGAGGCCATGGGTATTCAGCCACGCGAGTAGCTGGGCGGGGCTGGTCAGGTGGTCGCCGTCGGCGCGGCGGGTGTTGACGAACTCCACGATGCGGTGCAGGGCGGGGGTGCGTTGTCGGCGGGGTGGACCGGACTTGGCATCCAACCATCGTAACTACCGATTGACGGTAGGGGGTTACCTAACTATCGTTCGGCGAACGCTAGTTATTTCGCTGACGTGAGCCGAAAAGGAGATCTGGTCATGGCATCGGTACGGAAAGAACTGGTCGTGGATGCGGACCCCGCGCAGATCTGGGACATCATCCGGGACTTCGCCGACGGGCCGACGCGCATGGCACCGGGGTTCGCCGTGCGCAGCGCGCTAGAGGAGCCCGGCTATCGCGTGGTCGATTTCGCCGACGGCTCGGTGCTGCGGGAACGGCTCGTCGTCATCGAGGAGGACAAGCGCCGCTTCGTCTACTCGATCGTGGGCGGCAGCGTCACGCCCGAGCACAACAACGCCTGTATGCAGGTCTTCCCGCACGGCGCAGGGCAGACCCGCTTCGTCTGGACCCACGACGTTCTGCCGGACGCCCTGGCCGAACCCTTCGCCGCCGCGATGGACAACGGGCTCGCCGTCTTCGGCCGATCCGCAGCAAGCACAACCACACCCTGACCCCGGCCCGCCGCGGCCGCAAACATTTCGTGGCGACGAGGCACGGTGAACGCACGCCTCGCGTTGCGCCGTTCGCCGATAGAGCGGCTGATTGCAGCCAGCGCCCGGCAAGTTGCGGTGGCCCCGCAGCGCGGCTGATTGCAGCCTGCGCACGACGACTCACGGTCACGTGCGGTCCACCAGGCTCGCCGCGTGCGACGCGCCACGGTGAAGTCGCGGTCCCGCGCTCCGCAACTCAGGGCGGTGTCAGGGCGACGGTCAGTGGGGGGACGGCGAGTTCACGCTGCCACTGCCTGGCTCCGCCGGATTTGAGGAAGCCGTCGATGGCGGCGGCCAGTTCCTCGGGGGAGTCGGGGGCGCGGTCGTAGTCGGGGAGTCCGTCCCAGCAGAGGCGGCGGACGAGGTCCGGGGACAGCAGGTTTTCCACGGGAATCGAATGCTTCGTGGAGAGTTCGCCCATGGCGGTGCGCGCGCGAGTCAGCCGGGCGGCGGCGGCGGGATCGCGGCGCTCCCACCGGTTCACCGGGGGCGGACCGTCGAACGGCTGGGTGAGCGGCGGTAGTTCGGTGTCGGGCATGGTGCGGCCGCGGTCGACGGCGGCCAGCCATTCGCGCGAGTACCGCCGCTGCCGCGGTCCGCCGAACACCGGTAGTCCGCGCAGTTGAGCAATGGTTTTCGGGTCGGCCGTCACGGCGGCGATGATGGCGGCGTCGGGCAGGATCCGCGCGGGTGCGACGTCGCGGGCGCGGGCGAGCGCGTCCCGGGTGGTCCATAGTTCGCGGACGACGGCCAACTGCCTGGCCCGGCGCAGGGTGTGGATGCCCGAGGTGCGCCGCCAGCGGTCCGCCTTCGGTGCGGGCGGTTCGGTGGTCCTGACGTGCTCGAATTCCTGTGCCGCCCAATCGCTCTTGCCTTGCGCGTCGAGTTCGGCCGCTACCGCGTCACGCAGTTCGAGGAGCAGTTCGACGTCGAGTGCCGCGTAGTTGAGCCATTCGTCGGGCAGCGGCCGGGTGGACCAGTCGGCCGCGCCGTGTCCCTTGCGTAGTGCGTGTCCCAACAGGTTTTCCACCATGGCGGCCAGGCCGACGCGTTCGAATCCGGCGAGCCGCCCGCCCAGTTCGGTGTCGAACAGCCGCTGCGGGCGTAGGCCGAGTTCGGCGAGGCCGGGCAGATCCTGGTCGGCCGAATGCAATACCCATTCCAGGTCGTTGATCGCGGCGGCGAGCGGGGCCAGGGCGTCGGTCACGGGGATCGGATCGATGAGAAAAGTGCCTGCGCCTTTGCGGCGGAGCTGGATCAGATAGGCGCGCGCCGAATACCGGAATCCTGAGGCACGTTCGGCGTCGACGGCGAGCGGGCCGGTGCCCGCGGCGAGACGATCGGCGGCCGCGGCGATTTCGGCGGCGGTGTCCAGTACCGGAGGCACGCCATCCACCGGCGCGAGCAGGGGAGGCGCGCCGGTGGTTTCGGATTCTTCGGGTACGGACATGTTGTTGAACTTTACGTGCAGGGGTGCGGCCGTCGTCGTCCTATCGGACTTCCGTGTGTCGGAATGACGAACGGCAGCGCAATCGTTGTCGGCTTTCGTTCATCTCAACGCCGCGGCACCGGTCTGTCTTCCGCTCGGCCGCGAAAAATCGCTACCGCTTGTCGGCGGAACCGCCGGGACGCATCTCCAGCTGTGTGATCCCGGCCGGCGGTAGTCCGGCGGCGTAGGCGAGGACTTCGCAGAAGCCCTCCACGTGCGGCCGGATGTCGGTGGTGACGGCGGTCCAGGAGGCGCGTAGTTCCAGCTGGTGCGCCCGGGGCGGACCCGCGATATCGCCGTAGCGCACCGAACTCGTCGAGGTCACCGTGCCGCCGAGCGCGGTGAACGGCTCGGAGCGCGATTCGAGCGCGTCCACCAGCCAGCTCCACGCCACCTCGGGCAGCAGCGGGTCGGTGGCCAGGGCGGCGTCGATATCGGCCTGGATGTAGGCGACCAAGCGCAGCGTGCCGTGCCAGGCGTCGTCACCGTCGGGGTCGTGCAGCAGGATCAGTCTGCCGAACGCGTCGCCTTCCGAATCGACCGGCACGACACCGGATTCCGGATGTTTTACCTCGGCACCGAGTGCGTACGAGTAGGGAGCCAGACGTTGCGGCGGCCGAATGGGCGCAAGCTCGATCCGAGGGTGCACTGTAGCGGTCCCCATCGCATCGACCGCGGCGCGAAATTGAGCTGGCTCGCCATGAGGTCCCTCGGTCGGTGCGGCGCCGTCGCGGAAGTCGAGCGGTGTCACGAAGGGGACGGTAGACCTTGCGCACCCCGCACAGGCGGAGGCGCGCCGCTGGAGTCGGCGCGGGCTGCGCCGGAAGTTGCGTGGTAGCACAGGCCGTGCCGGCGGATCGGCCCGCGCGACGGGCGCGTCCGACCGGTCGGCAGGCTCGGGCGCGCTACGCCACCGGTGTCCGGATCGGGCCGGTTCGCGGGCCGCATACGATAGCCGTGATGAGCACATACACCCGCCGCCGCCTGACCGATGCCCCGTTCCTGGCCGCCGCCACCGGCGCGACGCCGAGCCGGCGCCCGGTGTGGTTCATGCGTCAAGCCGGACGGTCGCTGCCCGAGTACCGCGAGCTGCGCAAGGGCGTCGGCATGCTCGAGTCCTGTTTCGATCCGGAGCTGGTGTGTGAGATCACCCTGCAGCCGATCCGCAGGCACCGGGTGGACGCGGCGATCCTGTTCTCCGACATCGTGGTTCCGTTGAAGGCCGCGGGGGTCGATCTGGATATCGTGCCCGGCGTCGGTCCGGTGATCGCGGCGCCGGTGCGCACCGTCGACGATGTGCGCGCCCTGCCGAGATTGCGCCCGGAGGAAGTGGGGGCGGTGACCGACGGGGTGCGGCTGCTGGTCGACGCGCTCGGCGAGACGCCGCTGATCGGGTTCGCGGGCGCACCGTTCACTCTCGCCTCCTATCTGGTCGAGGGCGGACCGAGCAAGAACCACGAGCGCACCAAGTCGATGATGTACGCCGACCCGCAGACCTGGCACGCGCTGCTCGGCGCGCTCACCGATATCACCATCGCGTTCTTGCAGGCGCAACTGGCGGCGGGGGTCGACGCGATCCAGCTGTTCGATTCGTGGGCGGGCGCGCTGTCGCTGGCCGACTACCGCCGGTTCGTGCTGCCGCATTCGGAGCGGGTGTTCGCCGAGGTCGCCGCCGCCGGCGTGCCGCGCATCCACTTCGGTGTGGGCACGGGCGAGCTGCTCGGCGCGATGGGCGAGGCCGGCGCCGACGTGGTCGGCGTGGACTGGCGGGTGCCGCTCACCGAGGCCGTCCGCCGGGTCGGGCCCGGAAAAGCGTTGCAGGGCAATCTCGATCCGGCCGTGCTGTTCGCGGGCGCGGCGGCGGTCGAAGCCGAGGCCCGCCGGATCGCGGCCGAGGCGGACGAAGCGATCACCTTGGGCGCCAAGGGACATATCTTCAATCTCGGGCACGGCGTCCTGCCCGATACCGATCCCGGCGTGCTGACCGCGCTGGTCGAATTGATCCACGAGCTGTAGCGCGGCCGCTCGCCGCACCGGTGGCGGAATACTCCGCCACCGGTGACATCGGAGAACAGCACGTCGCCTGCGGCCGGTACCGGTGCCGCTTCGAGCAAGCCGGTGGCCGAGTACCGCCGACCCGGCCTGGGGCGGTGCTCAAAGATCCAGGAAGCGAACGTCTTTCGCGTTGCGGGTGATGAACGTGCGGCGGGCTTCGACGTCTTCACCCATCAGGATGGAGAACAGCTCGTCGGCGGCCGCCGCGTCGGCGAGCGTGACGCGGCGCAGGATGCGGGTCCGCGGATCCATGGTGGTCTCCCACAGTTCCTTGGCGTTCATTTCGCCCAGACCCTTGTAGCGCTGCACGCCGTCGTCCTTGTTGATCTTCTTGCCGCCTGCGAGCCCGTCCGCGAGGAGCGTGTCGCGTTCCCGGTCGGAGTAGGCGAACTCGGCCTCGCCGCGCTGCCACTTGAGCTTGTACAGCGGCGGCTGCGCCAGATACACGTGCCCCTCCTCGATGAGTGGGCGCATGAACCGGAACAGCAGCGTGAGCAGCAGTGTGGTGATGTGCTGGCCGTCGACGTCGGCGTCGGCCATCAGCACGATCTTGTGGTACCGCAGCTTGGCGAGGTCGAACTCGTCGTGGATCCCGGTGCCGAAGGCGGTGATGATCGCCTGTACCTCGTTGTTCTTCAATACCCGGTCGATACGGGTCCGTTCGACGTTGATGATCTTTCCGCGCAGCGGCAGGATCGCCTGATACATCGAGTCGCGGCCGGATTTGGCCGAGCCGCCGGCCGAATCACCCTCCACGATGTAGATCTCGGAACGGCCCGGGTCCTTGGACCGGCAGTCGGCCAGCTTGCCCGGCAGGCCACCCAGATCGGAGGCGGACTTGCGGCGCACCAACTCTCGCGCCTTGCGCGCGGCGGTCCGCGCCTGGGCCGAGGAAATCGCCTTGGTCACCACGGTTTTCGCGTCGGCGGGGTTCGCCTCGAACCAGTGCGTGAGGTGCTCGTTGCACGATTTCTGCACCAGCGAACGGATTTCGGTGTTGCCCAGCTTGGTCTTGGTCTGACCCTCGAACTGCGGCTCCAACACCTTCACACTGACGATCGCGGCCAGCCCCTCGCGGATGTCGTCACCGGTGAGGCTGCCGTCCTTGTCTTTGAGCAGCTTCTTGTCTTTGGCGTATTTGTTGACCACCGTGGTCAGTGCCGAACGGAACCCCTCCTCGTGGGTGCCGCCGTCCTTGGTGTTGATCGTGTTGACGAAGGAGTGCACCGACTCCGAATAGCCGGAGTTCCACTGCATCGCCACCTCGACGCTGGTGCCGGGGCCGGTGCTGGTGAACCCGATGATGGAGTTGTGGATCGGCTGCTTGGTGCGGTTGATGTGGCGGACGAAATCCTCGAGACCGCCCGGATAGCAGAAGGAGCGCGTACTCGGCTCCGTCGCGGCGGTCCCGCGTTCGTCGGTGAGGGTGATGGTGAGGCCCCTGTTCAGGAATGCCGTTTCCTGCAGGCGGCGCGCGACCGCCTCGAAGGTGTAGGTGGTGGTCTCGAAGATGTTCGGGTCGGCCCAGAACCGCGTGGTGGTTCCCGTGCGGTCGGTCGGTGCGCCGCGAACCAGTTCGTCGGGCTCGGCGTCGATGTAGGTCTGCGTCCAGTGGTATCCGTCGCGGTCGATCTCCAATTCGACTCTGGCGCACAGGGCATTGACCACCGAGAGGCCGACACCGTGCAGGCCGCCGGAGAACTCGTAGGTATCGGAGTCGAACTTGCCGCCCGCGTGCAGTCGCGTCATCACCACCTCGACGGTGGGGATGCCGAGCGCGTGCAGCTCGACCGGGATGGCGCGGCCGCTGTCGACCACCTGGACGCCGCCGTCGGCCAGCAGCGTGACGTCGATCCGATCGCCGTAACCTGCCATCGCCTCGTCGACGGAGTTGTCCACGATCTCCTTGATCAAATGGTGCAGGCCGGCCTCGCCGGTGGATCCGATGTACATGCCGGGCCGTAGGCGCACCGCGTCGAGCCCCTCGAGCACGGTGACGTTGGACGCGTTGTAGCCCTGCTTGTCCGATGCCGCCTCGGCGGATCGCGTCGGGGTGGAGTGGTTGGTAGCCACGAGTCGGTAACTCTCCTCACATGCCGTATCCGGCGGGCCGGCTCAGCGCGCAGCAGTCCCCCCGGTATGCCGACGCGGCACAACGAGTTGATCGGGGAATCAGAGACCTGTCTGCGAGCTGGACGTCGCGGCCCCACCGGAAGCGCCCAGAAAACTTGTCGTCTCCCATCATACCGTTGGCCTAGTTTCCGAAGGGGCTCATGCGATTTTGAAGGCCGATTAAACACACCTAGACACTCCTGTGGTCGTCCAGAATTGATGTTTCCAATCCCCCCTATGTGAACGGACGTCTAATCCATCCACGACGACGTTGGGTGTCATTTGGTCGAAATCGGTCAAATGAGCCAAATCGGTCAATTTCGTGGGTGATTCGGGCGCGCTGTCGTCCGGCACGGGAAGGGTGCCGCCCGTCCTCCGGCGGACCGGTGGGCCGCGCGGCCGGAACGGGGGATAGCGTCGAAGGCATGAGGATCGCGGTGGTCGGCGGCGGGATCAGTGGATTGGTCGCGGCGTATCGGATGCGGACGTTGCTGGGGACCGAGGCCGACATCGTGGTGCTCGACCGGGCCGAGCGGCTGGGCGGCATCCTTTACACCGGTGAGCTCGCCGGGGGGCCGTTGGATCTCGGGGCCGAGGCCTTCGTCGGCCGCAGACCCGAAGTCCCCCAACTGCTTCGCGAACTCGGGCTGGAAACCCAGCTCGTGACGCCCGCGGGGCTGCGTCCGCTGCTGTGGTCCGGCGGGGTGGCGCATCCGCTGCCCGAGCGGACGCTGATGGGCATCCCGTCGGACGCGGAGTCGATGCGCGGTCTGGTCGATGCGGAAACCCTGGCCAAGATCGCCGCGGAGCCGCAGCGGCCGCTGATCTGGGAGCCGGGCGCCGACATCGACGTCTATCAACTGGTCGCCGACCGCTTCGGTGCGCAGGTCGCCGACCGCAGCGTCGACCCGCTGCTCGGCGGCGTGTACGCGGGCAGTTCCCGATCGATCGGCGTGCGCGCGGCGCTGCCGACGCTGGCCGCGGCCCTCGACGACGGCGCGCCCAGTCTCACCCACGCGGTGGCGGTGGCGCTGCCGCCACCGTCCAACGCGCCCGTGTTCGGCGGAATCAAAGACGGATACCGGGTACTGCTGGAAGCGCTGGCGGCCCGATCCGGTGCGAAGTTCGTGACGGCGACGCCCGCGACCCGCCTCGCGCGCGGATTGCGCGGATGGGTCATCGATCCGGTCGGCGCGGTGGACGCCGTCGTGCTCGCCACCCCCGCGCCGGTGACCGCCCGGCTGCTCGGCGCCGTCGCACCCGACGCCGCGACCGCGCTGGCGAGCATCGAGTTGTCCTCGTCCGTCGTTGTCGCCCTTGCGCTTCCGCTGGAAGCCGAGCTGCCGCAGCATTCCGGGATTCTGGTCGCCACCGGAGAGTCGTTGCGCGCCAAGGCTTTCACCCTGTCCAGTCGCAAATGGACGCACCTTGCCCAGCGCGACACCGCGCTGGTGCGCGTCTCGTTCGGGAAATTCGGCGACGACAGCACCCTGTCCTGGTCCGATACCGACCTGATCACCACCGCCGCGGCGGACCTGGCCACCGTCACCGGCACCGTCATCGCGCACACCGACGCCGCCGTCCAGCGCTGGCGCGGCGGCCTGCCCCAATACGCCCCCGGCCACACCGACCGCATCGCCGCCGCCGAATCCGCCGTCGCCGCCCTCGACGGCCTGGCCCTGGCCGGCGCCTACCTGCACGGCGTCGGCGTCCCCGCCTGCGTAGCCTCCGGCACCGCCGCCGCCCAGCACATCGCCGCCACCCTGAACTGAACGCCCGCCAGCGTTCGCCGCTCGGCAGAGATTCGGTGACCTGCCGTGATCCAGTAGCCGGTCGCCGTCCGATGAGCGTTGGTGGCCTGGCGTGCAGGCGGCGGCCTGAGGAGCGTTGGTGGCCTGGCGCGCGGTCGCGGTCTAGCGTGTGGCGGTGGGGCCCGCCGCACCCTACAGTGCGGGAGTCCTACCGGCGCAGCAGGTTTCGCGTTTGTTGTGCGAGTGCGTCGGCGCCTGCGGCGGTTGCTGACATGCGGGCAACGGGGCGTGAGCTACCGCACGGCGGTGGCGGGTCGGGGGAGTGGCACGATGGGGGGTATGGCGCGACTGGACTATCAAGCACTCAATTCGACGATCCGGTACCTGATGTTCTCGGTGTTCCAGGTGCAGCCGGGCCTGCTCGGCGAGGACCGGGCCGCGGCGATCAAAGAGGCGCGGGCGTTCTTCGAGGGCTTGGCCGACCGGGAGGTCGTGGTCCGCGGCGTGTACGACGTGGCGGGGATGCGCGCCGACGCGGACTTCATGATCTGGACGCACGCCGAACGGGTCGAGGACCTGCAGGCCGCCTACGCGGATTTCCGGCGCACCACCGAACTGGGCCGCGCGAGCGCGCCGGTGTGGAGCAACGTGGCGCTGCACCGCCCGGCCGAGTTCAACAAGAGTCACGTCCCCGCCTTCCTGGCCGGTGAGGATCCGGGCAACTACATCTGCGTGTATCCGTTCGTCCGCTCCTACGAGTGGTACCTGCTGCCCGACGAAGAGCGCCGCAAGATGCTCGCCGACCACGGCAAGGCCGCCCGCGGCTACCCGGACGTGCGCGCCAACACGGTCAGCTCGTTCGCGCTCGGCGATTACGAGTGGATTCTGGCGTTCGAGGCCCCGGAACTGCACCGCATCGTCGACCTGATGCGCGACCTGCGCGCCACCGAGGCGCGCCTGCACGTCCGTGAAGAGGTCCCCTTCTTCACCGGTCCCCGCGTCGAACTCGACAAGCTCATCACCGCACTGCCCTGATCCACGGCGGCCGGCCCCGGTGGAATTCCGGGCATGCCCGCGGGCCCGGCTCTCGCTACGCTGCCTCCAGGTCGGGGTTCACGACTCGGAGGACGAACCATGTTGCGTACCAAGCGTTGTGCCGCCGCAATACTGGTGACGGCCGCGGTGCTGACCGGCGCCGCGCCGCTCGCCACGGCGGCACCGTCGCCGGTCGGCGCCGAGACGAGCATCTTCTCCGGCTCCGCCGACCTCACCAAGCAAATCGAGTACATCGCGTGCCTGATCCGGATCCACCTGGTCGGCGGTGCGTGCCTGCCGAAGTAGCGCCACAGAGCAATCGCCCGGCATGCCCTGAGTTTTCGGGGCATGCCGCGTCATGTCCGAAACCGTAGAGTTCGGCCCAGCGCGGAACTCCGTTGCGCTGCCCGAGGGGTGCAGTCGCAGCGCGAGGTGCGCCCCGCCAACTCCCGCACCCTTTCTGCGACGAAACCCGGCGTGTCCCATGGCGAGTCGAGGTGCGGGAACGCAGAAGGGGTGCGGGAAACAGTAGTCCTCGCCGGTTCACGCGTCCGGCGTGTCTACCAGCGTGGTCAGTTGGACCGCGCTCGCCAAGACGAAATCGCGGTCCACACTGTCCGGATCGATCACCGCGTGTTGCGCGAAGCCGGTGACCAGGGCGTGCACCGCCTGCGCCAGCTGCTGGGCCTGCTCGGCCGTGGTGCGCGTCGCGCCGATCCGGCGACCGGTGAACAGCGTCGCGAGCAGGCCGGGGGTACTCGGCACCTGTGTGTCGACCTCGGACATCAGCTGCGGGTCGCGTAGCGCGGCGGCCAAGCCCTCTAGTTCGAACGCGAAGTGCTCCCGGGCGTGGGGTGCGCCCGTCGAGTCGAGTACGGCTCTCGCGTAACCGCGTACCACCGCGCGCAGATCCAGTTCCGGGTCCGCCAGCGGCCGCAACGTCTGCTGGTACTCCTCGACCATGCGCTTGGTGGCCGCGATGAGCAGCGCGCGCTTGCTGCCGAAGATCGAGTAGATCGCGCCGGTGGTGAGCCTCGCGCGCGCTGCGATATCGGTGAGCCGGGCCGCCTGGTAGCCGTGCTCGGCGATGTCGGCGATGGCGGCATCGATCAGAGCGTGCTGGTTGACCTCCCTGGTCTCTGCGCGGCGCATACCGACGATGATAATCTGATTACTGAAATAATCGAATTATCGAAACGAGCTGTGCATGACCGAGCTGAATCGTCGAACTCTGCTGAGCCTGACCGCCCTGGCCTGTGCCACCCTTGCTGCCGGATGCGGCCGTGAAGACACGCCTGACGCGACGGACGAGGTCGCCCGGATCGTCGGCCGGGTCGAGCCCCTGGACGCGTTCCCCAAAGTGGACGAACTGAACAGCGAGATCGACCGACTGCTGGCGGCTGCGCCGGATCGATTGCGGGTCACCGAGATCGGTCGCTCCCGCGCAGGCGATCCGATCCGTTCGGTGCAGGTGGGGACGGGTGAGCGGAACATCCTGGTGTTCGGCAGCCCGCACGCCAACGAGCCCATCGGCATGGCCACCATCGCGCATTTGGTCGGCAGGCTCGCCGCAGACGAAACCCTCTCAGCCGGTGCCACTTGGCATTTCGTGCTGTGCATCGATCCCGACGGCACCCGGCTGAACGAGGGCTGGTTCGCCGGCCCGCGCACCCGCACCGACGTCGCACGCCACTTCTATCGGCCCACGGTCACCGAGCAGCCCGAATGGGCGTTCCCGATCACCTGGCGTGGCACTCCGGTCGGCACACCGATGCCGGAGACCCGCGCCTTGATGACGTTGATCGACCGCACCCGCCCGACGCTCATCGCCTCGCTGCACAACGCGGACTTCGGCGGTGGTTTCTTCTACACCTCCGGCGGCGACCAGTCCTACTGGTCGGCGCTCACCGACTCGCTGACTGCGGCCGACGTGCCGATCTACACCGGTGCACCGGACGCGCCCGGCGGGCGAGCCTGGGCCCCCGGCGTTTTCGAGGTCCCCCGCTTCGACCAGATGGCCGACGCGCTGACCGAGGTGGGCGTGGATCCGGTGGCGGCGCTCGGCGGCGGTGGCTCGCGCGACTACGCCGCGCCGTACGGCACGGCCGTACTGGTGTCCGAGTTGCCGCTCTGGGTGGACCCCCGGATCTCCGACAAAGCCCCGAGTGCCCGCTCCCGTGGTGACCTCTTCGCCGCCACCGCCACGGCTTACCGCGAACTCGCCGCCAGCACCCGCGAATCGCTCGAACGAGTAGCGGATCGACTCGACGGCAGTACCCCACTGGAGCGTTCGGTGCGGGCAACGCTGGCCGATCTGCCGAACATGGCAACGGAGAAGGAGAAGGCGCCCGACCCCGACCGTCCGGCCACGCTCGGCGAGATCTTCGTCGAGAACTACGTCTGGCTCGGCATGTTCCGACTCCGTGTCGGCGGCATGATGTGCCGCGTCCTCGACGACCTCGCCACCCGACGACCCGACGACGCCCAGGTGACAGCCGAACGCCGGCGCTTCGGCGCGATCTTCGACCAATGGAGCGCCGAGGTCGAGCGCCACGCCCCAGGTCAGCCGGTGCCCCTGGCGCGGCTCGTCGAGATCCAGTCCCGCGCCATCGTCACCGCAGTACTGCGATCCCGAGCGGGCCAACCGATCTGAGGTCTCGGCATCGGCGTACACGAGGCCGACCACCGGAGCTCAGGCCATTCAGTCAGTGGGACTGTCCGAATGTCTGGTCGATGATGTGACGAGCGGCCAGGATCAGGTTGTTGTTGCTTTCGGCGGGCAGAGCGGCGCATTCATTGCGGGTTCGGGCACCGTTGAGGCATACCTGCAACTTGCGAAACGAGTGTCACAGACGAGTGTGCCGAAGCAACCCGACGGATCGGCGTTCAACAGGGCGGCCCGGCCACCGCCGTTTTCGAGCCCGGCTGGTCTCGCTACGCGAGGCCGTCGAGAACCTCGCGGGCTGCGCGCTGGCCGGATTCGATGGCACCGTCGAGGTAGCCCGGGTGGTCGACCGCGGTTTCGGTACCAGCCCAATGGATGTCGCCGACCGGTGGGAACAAGGTGGGTATGGTCGCGTTGGTGGTGCCGGGTTCGGGAAGCGCGGTGTAGCCGCCCCCGACGTGGTCGTCGAGATGCCAGGCTTTCTCGTGCCAGCTCACCGGCTCGAGGACCTCGGTGCCCAGCCAGGAGACCAGGGGGCCGAGGACGGTTTCGCGCCGGGACGCGACGTCGAGGTGGTCGAGGGTGCGCGCGTGCGGGCCGCCCACCAGCATGCACAGGTGGCCGGGGCCGCCGGGCGGGCTGGTGTCGAACACGGCGATCCCGGGCGTATCCAGAACGATGATCTCCGTGTTCTTGCTCCGGTCTCGCCAGAACGGCCTCGGGAACACGGCGATCGCTTTGTAGACCGACCCCATGTAGGTGCGGGCCGCGACGGCGCTGCGATCCGGCGGCAGGGACGGCCGGAAATCGATGCGCTTCAGCAACGGGGGCGGCACTGTCACAACGACTTTGGTGGCGGTGATCGTCCCGGCGGTCGTGGTGAGGGTGCGGCCGTCGGCGCCTTCGGCGATC
Source organism: Nocardia brasiliensis NBRC 14402 (assembly GCF_000308475.2). GTDB lineage: Bacteria > Actinomycetota > Actinomycetes > Mycobacteriales > Mycobacteriaceae > Nocardia > Nocardia brasiliensis. The sequence goes on from NZ_BAFT02000054.1 coordinate 106,812, forward strand.
GAGGTGACGCGATGTCCGGGACGGACACGGGGACCGAGTTCGGCGGCCAAGCCGTCGATCAGGGTGCCGACGCCTTCGACCAACAGACTCTCCTGCGCACCGCCCGTGGTCGACAGCATGTTCCGGAGTCCACCCTGCAGGCGGATCAACCTCATCATCGCCTGCACCGAGAACCGGTCGAGGTCGGCGCACCACGACGTCATGGCGGCCAGTTCCAGCACTCGCCGGGGCGTGCGCCCGGGCACCTTGGCCAACCAGTCCGCGACGGTGGTGGTACCCCACCGCTGGGGCGGATGGCTGCGGGACAACGCCTCGAGTCCGATCAGAACAGTCGCGGCCGCCAGCATGGACGGCGCACCCAACGGCACCTGGTGAGCGCCGTCGAGGATGGTCGGCCGCTGCCTGGTGTGCATGCGGAACTGGGTGGCGCCCAGTTCGGCCGCCAATGCGGCGATGCGGGGATGGTCGTGGCCGATCCACTGCCCGCCCAGATCCACGCGTGATCCCAGCGCGGTGGTCTCACTCATCACGCGCCCACCCAACCGGTCGGCGGCTTCGAGCACGAGCACATCGACACCTGCCCGATGTAGAGCGCGGGCCGCTGTCAGTCCCGCCAGCCCGGCGCCGACCACCGCCACGGTCGCGGTGGTCGGCATCGAGCCTGAGGTGTCCTCGGTCTGCATCCGGTGTTTGCTGCTCATGTCTGCCTTTCCGGGCGGCTATCTGTCGGCCGCAGCGGTCGTTCGGGCACTGCTGATCTCCCTGGCGGCGCGGTGACCGGACTCGGCGGCGCCGTCGATATAGCCGGGCCAGACGGTTGCGGTTTCGGTGCCTGCCCAGTGCAGCGGGCCGATGGGGCGGCGCAGCGCGGGCCCGAACCGGGTCAGGGTGCCGGGTGTAGTGAACGCGCCGTAACAGCCGCGGCTGTATTCCTCTTCGGCCCAGTCTTTTTCGATGTAGTCGAGGGGTTGGCGGGCGCGCGGGCCGAAGTATCCGGCCAGGTCCTCGAGCACCAGTGCGCGCCGCCGTGCCAGATCCAGTCGGGCGCTGGTGTCGGCGTGGCGGCCCTCGAGAAACCCGACGAGCACGCCCGGGCTACCGGCGAAGGGCGTGTTGTCGAAGACGGTGCCCAGGGCTCGCCGGTCGCTGTTGGCCTGTCCGGACCAGCCTTCGGCCCGCCAGAACGGTTCGTCGTAGACGACGTTGACCTTGATCACCCGGCCCATCGGCATGCGCTGCACGAGTTGGTCGCGATCACCGGGCAGGCCCGGGGTGAACCAAATCCGGGCGGCCAGCGGCGGTGGCACCGCGATCACGGCGCGGCGCGCACGCACCATCCCACCATTGGCGTGGACTCGCACTCCGGTGTCGTCCCAATCGATTTCGGTGACCGGACTGTCGAGGACGATCTGTTCCCCGAGTTCGTGAGCCAGGGCCAGCGCGATGGTGTGGGTGCCGCCCACGACCCGGTCCTGCTGGGCACCCCCGACGACATTGATCAGCGCGTCGAGCCCGCCGGCGGCACCGATATAGAAGTTCGCCCACAGCGCCGACATGTCCTGCGGCCCCGTGGAGAACACGGCTTCGGTGATCAATCGGAAGAAGGCTCGCCCGCCGGAGGTGCGTGCGTGGTCGCGCAGCCACGTGTCGAAGGTCTGCGCATCCAGGGACTCCGCCAGCCTGTACTCCCATGGCTCGGTCCGGGCGACTTTGCGTGCCAACCGGTCCAGGCGAAAGCGCGCCTGGGCGATATCGACCAACGTCAGCGGATCGACCCGCGGAATACGACCGGTGTGTTCCGAGCGAGAGCCGCCCAGCTCGGCGATGTGACGCCCAGCGGTGTGCGTGGGATAGGTCCGCAGCCCCAACTCGCCGATCAACGCCATTACCCGATGCTGCGTCGGGCCGACCCACTGACCGCCGACTTCGATGGGCGAGCCACCGGGCAGTTCAGCGTTGAGCACACGGCCGCCCACTCGCTCACGCGCCTCGAGGACCAGCACCTCGGATCCGCCGCGCATCAAGTCCCGCGCAGCGACGAGGCCCGCGATACCGGCGCCAACGATCACCACATCCACCGTCTTGTCCATCCAGGCGACTCCGATCAATGCACTGTGCATCTGACATACACGCTGTATGTGCTAAACGTAGCGTATGGAGTCTTTGCGTGACAAGCACGTCGAGAACACCCGGCAGACGCTGCTCGAGACCGGGGCTCGCCTGTTCGCCGAACGGGAGTACGCCGATCTGTCGGCAGAGGAGCTGGTGCGTGCCGCCGGCCTGACCCGCGGCGCGCTCTATCACCACTTCGACGGCAAGAAGGGCCTGTTCGAAGCAGTCCTCGACGAACTCGAACAGCAAGCGGCACAACGTATCCGAGCCGCGATCAACTCGTCGGCCGATCCCTTGGAAGGCGTCGGCCGCGCGATGGAAGTCTTTCTCGACATCTGCACCGAACCCGCCTATCGCCACATCGTGCTGCTACAGGGCCCCATCGCGCTGGGCTGGCGACGCTGGCGCGAAATCGACCAGCACCACCTCAACGGACTCGTCGTAACCGCCGCCCGGAACCTGCTCGATGCCGGGCGAATACAGCCACACCCGCCCGAACTACTCGCCCGCGCTTTCTACGGCGCCCTCACCGAAATGTCGCTCGCCATCGCCGAATCCGGCGATCTCGCTCGCAGCCGTGCTCGAGCAGTAGAGCTGGCCCGGGCCATGCTCGGCGGGCTGATCACCGGCGCCGCACCGCACTGAACCTGCACGGGAACGAGACCGTCGCCATCAGGCCGTGGGGTGATCTCCGCAGCCGACCTCGAGCGTGCCGAATCCCGCTCGCAGCAGAGGTGCCGCAGACTCGAGGTGGCGACCTCGACCGGCCAGAAACAGATTGCGCTTGCGGCCGCACATAGGCGCGCACAAGTCCCGTCGGGGGACGTCGTCGACGGTGACGGTCCAGTAGGCGTGGTGCGGTGCCGCCGAGATGGCTGTATCCGCGGGGTGCGGGTGGTCGAGAATTAAAACCTTCCAGTCGGTCGACACCTGGAATACTGGATTCAATTCTCCTTCCGGAGATCTACTGCTGATGCAACAATATGTGTACTCGAGAAAGCGGGTCGCTCCTCGACCGGAGCGTCAGAGAATCGCCGCAGGGCAACTTCCCAACGGTCAGAAGGCCAATCCCCGCCTAAAAAGCTTTACCCGGAAAGCCTTGCGACGCTTGCCCTCCCGTTGCATCGGGGCTGCTGGTGTCGCCGTGGTCGGACTCCGAAGAACTTCATATCCCGACGTCGTATCGAGCTGTGTGTCCATGCGTTCATTCAACGCGCGGGCAACGCCGGCATTATCGGTTGGATCCAAACCGGTCGCGGTGCTGAGCAGTCCCAGACAATACATGGTCCTCGAATCGGCACCGAACTGACATTCGGCGTCATATTGCCGATCCCGCGGCGTTGCGGATCCAGCATCGGCTCGACTGAAGGTCGATTTGTCGTGCTTCAAAATTTATGGGAGGTGGCTGATCATGTCGGCTTCGGCGGAAGACCCGGTGGCGATCATTGGTATGGGGTGCCGGTTGCCGGGCGGGGTGAGTTCGCCGGCGGGTTTGTGGGATCTGGTGACCAGTGGTCGCGAGGCGGTAGGGCCGGTGCCGGCCGCGCGCTGGGATGCGGCTCGGTTGCAGGGGTTTCAGCATCCCGATGGCGTGAATCGTTACGGCATGGGGTGTTTCGTCGAGGGGGATCCGTGGTCGTGGGATCCGGAGGCGTTCTCGGTGGCGCCGGTGGAGGCGGCGTGGGTGGATCCGCAGTTCCGGATGCTGATGGAGGTGTCGTGGGAGGCGGTGGAGCATGCCGGTCTCCCGATCGACCGGGTACGCGGCTCGCGGACGGGCGTGTACATGGGGGTGTACTCCCCGGACAATCTGTGGCGGGAGGCCAGACCGGTTCAGGACGCGCTGGATTCGCTGTATCTGTTCGGCAATTTCCACGCCGGTGCCGCGGGCCGCGTCGCGTTCGGCCTGGATCTTCGTGGTCCGGTGATGGTGATCGGGACGCATTGTTCGTCCGGTCTGGTCGCGGTCGATGTGGCGTGCACACAACTCACCGCCGGCGATTGCGAACTGGCGCTGGCCGGGGCCGTGATGCTGATGATCGCGCCGGAGACCCACCATCTGGAGGCGCCGTACCTGCTGTCTCGGCGCGGCCACTGCCACGCTTTCGACGACCGGGCCGACGGATACGTGCGCGGCGAGGGCGCGGGAGTGCTGGTGCTGAAGCGGTTGGCCGACGCGCGCCGGGACGGCGATCGCGTGCTGGCGGTGATCCGGGGATCCGGCACGAACAACGACGGGCGATCCGGTCGCCTGACCGCGCCGTCGACGGTGTTGCAGCAGCAGCTGTTCCGACATGTGGTGGCGCGCGCGGACATCGATCCCGGTGAGGTGGGTCTGGTGGAGACGCACGGGCCGGGTACCGCGGTGGGCGACCCGGTGGAGTTCGAGTCGTTGGACGCGGTGTACGGGATCGGCCGCGGCGCTTGCGCATTGGGTTCGGTGAAGACCAATATCGGGCACACCGAGCCGGTTTCGGGGATCGCCGGCACGATCAAGGCGGTACAGGCGTTGCGCCACGGGCGGATTCCGCCGAATCTCAACTTCCGGACCTGGAACCGCCAGATCACCCGACGTGAGAATTCCCGGTTGTTCGTGCCCACCGAGTTGCAAGAATGGCCGGTCGCGGACGGGGCCCGGCTGGCGGCCGTGTCCTCCTACGGGCTGGTCGGCACCAACGCACACCTCGTACTCGAACAGGCGCCCACCGGCTCTGCGCCACGGGCGGTGACCGGCCGCACCGCACCCGCTTCGAACTCGTCTCTCGACGTGTTCCTGCTCTCGTCGGGTTCGTCGGAAACCTTGGTACGCAACGCGATCGGACTTGCCGACTGGCTCGACAGCGATATCGAGGGCAGGGCGACGCCGCCGGCCGACCTCGCGCACACACTGAACACCCGCCGCTGGCACGCGCCACACCGGGCCGGGTTGATCGCCGCGGATCGTGCCGAGATCGTCCGGTCCGCGCGTGCCTTGGCAGCCGGACACGACAGTGACTCGGTGGTGTCGGATACGGTGCGGCTGCCCGACGGGCACGCCGGTCCCGTATTCGTCTACACCGGACAGGGATCGCAATGGCCAGGCATGTGCCAGGGCCTGCTGGACACCGAACCGGCGTTTCGCCGGACCATCGACGAACTCGCACCGCTGGTCCGCGCCGAGAGTGAGTTCTCGCTGCACGAGATGCTGCGTGATCCCGCGCGGTTGCGCGGGATCAGGCGAATACAGCCCACGCTGTTCGCGGTTCAGCTCGCGCTGACCGAACTGTGGCGATCGTGGGGCGTGCACCCCGCCGGTGTCATCGGGCATTCGATGGGGGAGGTGGCCGCGGCCGTGGTGGCCGGGGCGCTGGAACCGGCCGACGCCGTCGCGGTGATCTGCCGGCGATCGGCGTTGATGCACATGATCGCCGGCGGCGCGATGGTCTCGGTACTGCTGGGCGCCGCCGCGGTGGCCGCCGATCTCGACCGTGCCCGCGCTGATCGGGTGTCGGTCGCGGTGCTCGCGGCACCGAACTCGACCGTGGTCTCCGGTGATCCGGCACAGATCGCCGAGCTGGTGCGGGAGTGGAACGCCCGCGACGTCCTGACCCGGATGATCGACGTCGACGTCGCGTCGCATTCCGCGCACGTCGACCCCATCCTCGACAGGTTGCGCACCACCCTGGCCGAACTCGCCCCGCGCCCACCGCGATTGCCGTTCTACTCCACGGTTACCGACGATGCGTGCGATCCCGGCCCGCTCGACGCTCAGTACTGGGTGGACAATCTGCGTCGCCCTGTGCGGTTCGCCGCCGCCTGTGCGGCCGCCGTGACGGCGGGGCATCGCCTCCTGATCGAGAGCTCCCCGCACCCCCTCGCGGTCGGCGCGATCATCGACAGCACCAGCGATCTCGGCATCGAGGACGTAGTCGCGCTCGGTACCCTGCGCCGCGACACCCCGGACCGCCACGCCTTCCTGACACAGCTGCTGAGTGCGCATTGCGCAGGCGCGCAGGTCGATTGGTCGTGCCGTTACCGCGACGGTGCGCTGGCGGAGCTGCCGCCCACGGCATGGCGCCGGATTCGGCACGGCGGCACCGCGCCGCCCTACCAGCTCGTCGCACCAGGTCTGGTCGGGGCCGATCAGCATCCGCTGCTCGGCGGGCATGTGCACGACCCGGAAAACCCGGGGCGGCATCTGTTCCAGACACCGATCAGTCCGGCTCGGGTGCCGTGGCTGGCCGATCACCGAGTCGCCGATGTACCGGTGCTGTCGGGCACCGCGATCGCCGACATGATGCTCACCGCGGCGACGCGCGTATTCGACACGCACAGCGTCGCACTGTCCGGTCTGATTCTCGACAAACCGCTGGTGCTCGCGCCGGAACCAACGGTCACCACGTGCCTCACGCCCAGTGCCGAGCACGAGTACCGAGCGCACGTGCGGGCCGCGACCGAGCACGGTTCGGTAGTGCATGCCCGCGCAACGGTGCGGGCGCTGCCCGCCCAGCCCGGGGCCGGCTTCGCCGCGCCTGCCGAGGACGACCCCGACTGGCAGGACGTAGTACCCGCGGAACTGTACCGGCGATTCGAGCAACGCCACAGTGTGCAGCACGGCGCCGCTTTCGCCGCCACCGAACGCCTGCGACTGCACGCGGACAACACCCACGCGATCGGGACGATCCGAATCCCCGACACCGCGCGCGTGTCCGCTTGGACGATGACGGCCCACCCTGCGCTGATCGACGCCATGGTGCAGACTGCCGCGTCGATCTGGCTGCTGCGCCACGACACCGAACCGGGACCGGTGATGGTCGCCGGCATCGGCGACATCCGAATCCACGGACGGGTCGGCCACACCCGGCTCGCACACGTCACGGTGACCGCGAGCAGCCGCCTGGAATTCACCGCGAACGCCGTGCTGACCACCGCGGAGGGTTCGGTCACCGCCGAGATCGATGAACTGCGTCTGGTGAACATCACCTCGCCCGAGCAACGGTTCCAGCAACGGGTCGCCCATCAGACATGGGAGCCGGTACCGCCCCCGGACGACACCGGTGCCACGGCCACCCGCACCCGATGGCTGGTCGTGGCCGAACCCGAAACCGACTGGGGCCCAACCCTGACCGAGGCCCTGGGCGCAGGCGCGCGGACCTTCGTGCACCCGCTCGCCGATCCCGGCGTCTTCGCCGACCAGTTCACCGCCGCGCTCGGACACGACAATGTCGCGGGATCGACCGAGCGCTGCGCCGGCGTCGTGATCGCGGTACACGACCGCGATCCCGACGCCGGCCCGAACTCGCCGACCACGGCGCGCGCCCAGGTCACCCGCGTGGCCGCAGTCCTGGCCGTACTCGCCACCCTGGCGAAACCACCACGCCTGTGGCTCGCCCTGCACAGCCGCAACGGTCACCCCTCCCCGGCAGCCGGCGGCTTATCGGGCTTGCTGCGCAGCGCCGTCTACGAATGCCCGCAACTGGTCCCCAGCATGGTGCGCACCGACGGCAGTGTCGCGGTCACCGACATAGCCCGCGACCTGCGCACCGCTGCTGAGATACCCACAGAGATCGCTTGGCGCCAGGGCGGACGCCACCTGGCGCGGCTACGGTTGGGCCTGCCCGCGCCCTGCCCGGCGTCGGCCCTGGACACCCCGGTGCAACCCGACGCCGCCTACCTGGTCACCGGCGGCGTCGGAGCACTCGGACTGACCGCAGCCCGATGGCTGGCCGCGCGCCGCGCCGGACACCTGGTGATCTGTGGCTGGAACGCCCCCTCACCCGAGGTCCGAACAGCCTTGGACAGCCTCCGCGACGGAGGCACCGGTGTCTCGGTTGTCGTCGGTGACCTGGGCGATGCCCGCACCGCCGAACGCGCCATCACCACCACTGAGGGCTATCCACTGCGCGGCATCATCCACTCGGCGGGCGTGGTCGACGACGCCACGTTGACCACCCTCACCCCCGAGCTGATCACTCGCGTGTGGCGCGGCAAGGTCGACGGGGCCTGGGCCTTGCACGCAGCCCTGCAACGCCGTGCTGTGCCGTTGGATTTCTGGGTCAACTACTCCTCGTGCGCGGCGCTGCTGGGTTCCCCCGGGCAAGCCGCCTACGCCGCGGCCAACGCCTGGCTCGACGAGTTCACCGCATGGCGCCGCGCCCAAGGGCTGCCGGCCAGCGCTATCCAGTGGGGTGCGTGGGGTGATATCGGCCGCGGCCGGCACATGGCCGAGCGCGGCCTCGGCCTGATCGACCCCGCCGAGGGCACCGACGCACTGGAACGAACCCTGATCGCAGGGTACGGCCAGATCGCTTACGCCCCGGTGGATCTCGATCGCTGGCTGGAGCCCTATCCGCACGCGGCGGCCAACACCCTGTTCGCGGAGGTGGTCGACACCGCCGCCGAAGACGACACCAGCCCCGTCGTGGCCGAACTACTGTCGGCCACCGGCGACCACCACCGCCGCGGCATCCTGGAACGGCACATCATCGACTGCGTCCGGCAAGTCCTGGGCGGCACCGCGCGCCACATCACCGCGTCCACGAGCCTGGTCATCCTGGGCATGGACTCGCTCGGGGCGGTTCAGCTACAAAACCAACTCGGCCGCACCCTCGGCATCGTGCTCGATCCCGGCGTCGTCTGGGTCCGCCCCACACCGGCCGCGCTCGCCGAATGGATCGCCGAACGAATGGGCCACACCGACACTTCGTCCGAGACCGTGCACGGGGAGCCGGTATCGCCATGACGGCCGCAACGGCGCGGCACCGCGTAATCGGCAATATCGCGGCGCTACCGGCTTCTTCGATCCGGAGGTGAACTCATGCGGGCGGTGATTCTCGGCGGCAGCATCGCTGGTCTGCTGGCCGCCCAGGCGCTGGCCCAGTACGTCGACGAAGTTGTTGTCGTCGAACGGGATCGGCTCCTCGCGGGGCCCCGGCCGGGTGTGCCGCAGTCGGCCCACCTGCACGCGCTGGTGCACCGGGGACTGCGCGAGATCGAGCACCTGCTACCGGGATTCGCCGCCGACCTGGTCGCGGCCGGCGCCGGAGCCTTCGATTTCGCCGCCGACGCGGCCATCTACAATCCGACAGGCTGGAGCAAGCGGTTCCGCTCGTCGTTGACGATCTATGGCGCCAGCCGAGTGCTGATGGAATCGGTTCTGCGAGAACGTGTCCGCATGCACCCACGCGTCCATCTGCGCTGCGGGCATGCCGTCGAGGGCCTGATCGGCGACGCGAGGACCGTCACCGGGGTCCGGCTGCACGCGACTCCCGCACCCATCGCCGCCGACCTCGTCGTGGACGCCACCGGCCGCGGTTCCCGCGCCACGCACTGGCTGACCGAGCTGGGCTGTCCGCCGGTGCCGGAGGTCGTGATCGACGCACACATCGGCTACGCCAGCCGACAATTCGAGATCCCCGAACATCACCTGGGCGACTGGCACGCCTGCTACATCCAGCTCGCCGCACCGGATCGTCCCCGCGGGGCGGTACTCGCTCCCATCGAAGACAACCGCTGGATCGTCAGCCTGCTCGGGGTCAAGTCCCACCGTCCGCCCACGGCGGAGGAGAACTTTCTGCGTTTCGCCCGCAGTCTGCCCACCCAAGCCATCGCCGACGCCCTCACCGAAGCCACACCCCTGACCCCGATCATCGCCACGCATGCCACGAGCAACCGCCGCCGGTACTTCGAGCATGCGCACGGCCAACCGACCAATCTCGTCCACCTGGGCGACGCTGTGTGCAGCCTCAACCCCATTTATGCCCAAGGCATGAGCACCGCGGCCGCCGGCGCCGCACTACTGGCGCAATGCTGCCGAGCCCGGCCCCATCGCACCGACCTCGCCCCTCGATTCCACCGGCGACTCGCCCACATCAACAACTGGGCCTGGCAACTGGCCACGACCACTGACCTGAGCTGGCCCACCACCGCCGGCGGCCCACCAACACTGATCCAACGCGTCACCGACCGCTACGCCAAGCATGTTTTCACCGGCGCCACCGACAACCCACAGGTCGCGCGCGCGGTACTCGACGTGCTGCACCTGCTACGACCGCCACGCTCGTTGCTGGCCCCGCCCACCCTTATCCGCACGCTACGAGGAGCACACGTTGACCATCGACACCGCAGCCGCCCCCCGACCAGCAACTGACAAACACAGCTGGTTCCTGCTGCCTCGCCCGGCCTGGACCACGTTCGGCGTGGTGACGCTGGTGGTGCAGCTGATCATCTTCGTCCGCTGGCTCGCCGACGGCGGACACCGGCTCGCCCCGGCCCGGGACTCCGACAACAACTTCCCGATCGTCACCGAACTGGTGATCTGTGCTTTCTACAGCGCGATCATCGTCGCCGGTTTGGCGGTCTACCTGCGCCGGATGCGCAGAGAGGGGCGAATGAATCTCGAACTCGCGCTCTGTCTCGGGACTTTGCTGTCGCTATGGATCGAACCTCTGGTCAATCTCCGGACCCAAGTCATGCAGTACAACGCCAACGGTGTCGCCGTCATATCCTCCTGGGCGCCCTACGTTCCCGGCTGGTCCGGCGCTCCCGCACACTACGAGCCCACCCAGCTGCTCATCCTCGTCCCCGCCTGGGTAGGCGGCGCCGTCGCCGGCATGACCGCGTGCAGCCTGCTCATTCGACTACGCCGTCGCTACCGGCTCAGCACCGCACGCTTCATCCCCCTGCTCGTCGGGACCAGTGTGCTGTTCACCCTTCCCGCAGATCCGCTCTTCTATGCCCTGGGTTTCTTCCGCTGGGACAGTGGAATCGAGGGGTTCACCCTCTTCTCCGGCACCTGGCACCAATTCCCACTCTACGAAACCATCTCCTTCAGCATTCTCATGCTCAGCTACCTCAGCTTCTACTACTGGTACAAAACCAAAGGCACACAGTTCTTCGAACCAGCGGTCACCGCACCCCGGCCCCTGCAACGCGTCATCCCCGTACTCGCCGTCATCGGCGTCACCAACGCCATAATGATCCTCTACATATTCATCCTGGGATCATTCGGCCAATTCGGCACCATCAGCCCCGCGGAGCTCCCCGAGTTCTGGAGTGTTCCTATTCCGCCGAACTCAGCCGGGTAGATTCCCCGCGAATCAGCTGCTGGACCCGTCTGCCGGCACCAGCCGCAGCGAGATCGAGTTGATGCAGTAGCGCTTGTCGGTGGGGGTGCTGTAGCCCTCGCCCTCGAAGACGTGGCCGAGGTGGCTGTGGCAGTTCGCGCACAGCACTTCGACGCGGTGCATGCCGAGGGTGTCGTCGGCTTTCAGGATCACCGCGTCGGATTTCGCCGGGTCGAAGAACGACGGCCAGCCGCAGTGCGAGTCGAATTTCTCGGTGCTGCGGAACAATTCGGCCCCGCAGGCCCGGCACTCGTAGACGCCGTCGGTTTTGGTGTCGGTGTATTCACCGACGAAGGGGCGTTCGGTCGCGGCCTCGCGCAGCACCGCGTACTCCTCGGGGTTCAGCTTCAGTCGCCACTCCTGCGGCGTGAGCTGGATCCGCGGGGCAGGCAGGGAGGTGTCGGCTTCGGAACTCATCACTCCACGCTAATAGGTTTGGCGACAACTGTCGCCGAACCGTTGGCCGAGCTGGGCTTCTCGGTCGTGGGTGCGGGGGCCGCGGCGGGCACCGGCTTGATCCAGGTCGGGTCGATGCCGAACTGCAGCCGCCCTTCGCGGCGCGCGGACAGGTACCGCTCACCCAGCACACAGAACACGACCAACAGCAGCAGCCCCCAGCCGAAGGTGATGCGCAGGTATTCGACGTCGCGACCCCAGTGCTGCCAGCCCGGACGATCCGAGAGCCACTTGTCGTAGCTCATGAAACCGAACACCGCGAGCCAGGCGGGCCAGTTGCGCAGCACCGAATTGCGCAGCACGACGGTCATCAGGAACGGGAACAGCATCATCGAGTAGTACATCTGGCCCAGCGAGGGCAGCAGGAACATCGCGGTGAGCAGCACGCCGGAGGACGTGCACACGAAGAACAGTTCGTCTTCGCGGTAGTACCGGTACAGCAGCCAGAGCGAAATGGCGACGAGCACGCCCATGCCCAGGCGCATGCCCCAGATCAGCCAGGGCGGCAGACCGTAGTACTCGCCGTTGCCCGCGATCGCGCTGTTGAAGTAATCGCGCGTCTCGAACAGGTACGGCGCGGTGTGACTGAAGAATTTCTCCGGGTCCACCGACAGCGGCCATGCGATCGCCATCAAGGCGACCGGCACGCCGATGGCGGTGATGAAGACCTTCCACTGGCCTCGAACAAGGGCGATGAGAAGTAGCGGCACCAGCGTCGGTTTCACCGCGAGACTCAACCCGAGTGCCGCCCCGGCCCACAGATCACGACGTTTGAGCAGCAGGTGCAAGAAGATCAGCTCGGCGGCGAGGATACAGCCGTTGACGTTGGTGAAGACCAGTGTGTTGGTGACGGTCTCGGACAGGAACATCGCGAACAGCAGCACCGGCGCGACCACCGAACTCACCGTGAACCGGAACAACCGGAGCAGCAGATACCAGGCGAGGATGATCGCGATGACGTTCACCAGGATGAACAGCCAGCGCGCCTTCTCGTAGTCGTGCACCCAGGCCACGGGCGCGATCAGCAGCGTGCCGCTCGGGTAGTACAGGTAGTGCGGATCGACCGAGTCGAAGTTCGCCCAGTACACCGGCCGCCGGTTCAGGAAGTCCAGTGATGCCTGGTAGACCGGCCGGAAGTCGTCGGTGATGTACCCGTTGACAGCCTTGATGAAAACCCGGTTCAGCACGGTCATGACCGCGATGGGCCAGAGTGCGAACTTGATCACCTCGGCGGTGGTGCGAGCGGTGCGGGGCTCGAGCTGTCGAAGGAACACTGGGGCACGGTACACCGAATCCCCTTGATCCGGTTGCCCGGACCTCTTCGACGCGCCGCTAGGAGCGCTGTTCGCGGGGTCGGATCAGGCCGGGCAGGCGGTGCCGTCGGCGGGCAGCTTCGCCTCTTTCAGATAGTCGACCAAGAGGCGTTGGGCACAGGTCGAATGATTGGTCACCGGATGGCCCCAGCCCTGCCAGGTGACACCGGCCTGCCTGGCGCCCGCCTTGCCGAGCGCACCGGCCACCGAGGCCTGGCCCGCGTTGCCGACTACCGGGTCGGCGATGCTGCCGAGGACCAGCACCGGGAGGTCGAGTTTCTCGGGCAGTTGCGGTGCGGTGGACACCGGCCAGGCCGAGCAGTCCATCAGCGAGATCGCCTTCGCGCGGCCGAACACCGGGTATTTGCTGCCCCAGGTGTTCATCAGTTCCTTGGCCCTGGTCGGGGTCGGCGGTTGCTGAATATCGGTGCAGCGGTTCACGAATTGGCCGTCGCCGCTGATCGCCGCGGATTCGCGTTCGATCATGGTGGCGAGCGCGCCGCGCTCACCGCGCCCGGCGGCCGAGAGCGCGTCGGCGAGTTCGCGCACCCGGTCGGCCTGGTCCGCGCGCGGGCCGCCGAGGAAGCCGGACACCGCGGTGAGCAGCGCGTTGGCCGAGATATCGCCGAGCTGGCCGGAACCGGCACGATTCACCAGATCGGTGACCGCGGCCCGCGGGTCGGGCCCGAGCGAACAACCGAGTCCGGTGCAGCGCTGCGCGAACGCGGTCAACGCCGCTTCCGCGCCTTCGAGCTGCTGTTCAGCGCGGGTGGTCGCGTCGACGGCGACCGCCTCGGGGGAGTCGAGGACGAGCCGGGCCAGGTGATCGCCGTACTTGCGGGCGTAACTCAGGGCGACTTTCGCGCCGTTGCCGGTGCCGAGCAGCGCGATGTGCTCGACCTGCCACTGCTTGCGCAGCTGTTCGATGTCGTCCGCGGCGTGCGGCGCGTCGAAAGTGCCCTCGTACGGTTGCAGGAAGTCGCGGCAGGCGATGGTGCCGTCCTGGCTGAACCCGGTCACCGCCTCGACCGGATCGGCTGCGCCGGGCCCGAATTGGGCGTTGTCGGCCATGCCCTTGCGGATCTCGGGCGGCAGGCAGTCGATCGGCTGCGAGCTGCCGATGCCGCGGCGGTCCACCGCGACGACCGGCCGGGCGGCCAGCAGCGCGCTCGCCGGTCCGGTGGCCAGCCCGGCGAGGGTGGCCGTCGAGGATCGGTCCGAGCCGGAGGTGAGCACCAGCGGTGCCGCGTCCGCGGGGGTCTGCGGCAGCTTGGCCCGGATGGCGGCGGCCCGGAAGTTGCCGAGCACCGAGCCGGCCGCGTCGATCGGGGTGGAGTACTCGGCGCAGTCGAGCACCAGGCCCGCCGGGGCCGGTCCGAACCCGAGCAGGTCCAGGGTCGGCTTGGTGCATTCGCGCCACGCCAGATCGGTTTTCGGCAGCTCGGCGCTGGGCGGCGGGGCGGGGCGGGCGAGGTGGTGGCGACGTCGCCGCCGACCCGCTGGCGCTCGACGGCCACACCGGGACGGTCAGAGGGCCCCGCCCCGCATCCGGCGATAACGATCGAGAGTGTCGCGGCCAGCACGACGGCCCGAGTCCAGCGCATGCGCTACAGCCTGCCAGGTTCGGCCCGGTCTTTCACACAGCAGGGGTCGACGAGCCGCGACGGCGTGGCTATCGGCGAACCCAGCGGGTCAGCATGGTGCCGTCGTCGTCGAGCAGCAACTGTGCGCGGCGCATGCGCAGCTGGAACTCGTGCGCGGACAACGAGATCCGCCGGGCCGTGCCGCCGAGCAGGATCGGCGCGGTGGTCAGGCACAGCTCGTCGACCACGTCGGCGGCCAGCAGTTCGCCGAACAAATGCGGTCCGCCCTCGCAGAGCACGCGATAGAGGCCGCGCTCGGCCAGCACGCGCAGCAGCCCCTTGGGCGTGACGGCGAGATCGCCCGCCTCGATCACCTCCGCGCCCGCGTCGGCGAGTTGCTGTTTGCGGTCGGCGGGCGCGGTGGTCGTGGTGATGATCAACGGCGGGACCGTCGTGTCGGTGAGCAGCCGGGCGCCGAGGTCGATCGCCGCGCTCGCGGTGACCACCGCGATCGGCGGCGGCGTACCGTCCGGATGGCCGCCCGCGCCGCGCCGATGCAGTGCGCGCCGCAGCTGTGCGTCGGTGCGCGCGCCGCCGTAATTCTCCGAACGGACCGTGCCCGCGCCGACCAGCACCACATCGGCCAGGTCGCGCAGCATCAGGAACACGGCCTTGTCCGCGGGCGTGCCGAGGCCCTCCGATCGACCGTCGCTGGTGGCGGCGCCATCGATGCTGGACACGAAATTGGCGCGCACCCATGGTGCGGACAGATTTTCGGGGTAGGCGTACACCTGCGCGAGATCGCCCGGAGCGAGGTCTGTGAGCTGGGTCGCATTGTGGATACGCTGCATGAAGGTAGATCACACCACGTCACTAGGCTCCGCATATGCAAGAACGCCTCGTCGACCGTCACCCGGAGGTTCCGGCCGACCAGCTCGTCGCCCAGATGGTGCCGCCGCCCATGTTCGATGAGGTCAGTTTCGCCTCCTACATTCCCGACCCCAAAGAGCCCAGCCAGGCGGCCGCGGTGCGCAAGGCCGAGGAGTTCGCGGGGGAGGTGGCCAAGATCCACAAGGCCACGAACAAGAAGAGCTTGTTCGGCAAGAAGAAGCCGGTCTCCGGCGCGGGCCTGTACCTCGACGGCGGGTTCGGCGTCGGCAAGACCCACCTGCTCGCCTCCATCTTCCACAGCGCGCCCGCGCCGAAGTCGTTCGGCACCTTCGGTGAGCTCACCAATCTGGTTGGTGCCCTTGGCTTCACCAACGCGGTGGCACGGCTGTCGGCGAACAGTGTGCTGTGCATCGACGAGTTCGAGCTCGACGATCCGGGTGACACCATGCTGGTCTCGCGCCTGCTGACCGAGCTGTCCGCGAAGGGCGTCTCGATCGCCGCGACCTCCAATACGCTGCCGGGTCAGCTGGGCGAAGGACGTTTCGCCGCACAGGATTTCCTGCGCGAGATCAAGAAGCTCGGCTCGATCTTCGAGCCCGTGCGGGTCGACGGCCCGGACTACCGCCATCGCGATCTGCCGCCCGCGCCCGATCCGACCTCGCCCGAGGCGCTCACCGAACGGGCCGCCGCGACCAAGCATGCCACCCTCGACGAATTCGACGCGCTGCTGAAGCACTTGAGCACGCTGCATCCGTCGAAGTACGGCGCGTTGATCGCCGGGGTCTCGGCGGTGTTCATCTCGAACGTGCACCCGGTGACCGATCAGGCCGTCGCGCTGCGCATCGTGGTGCTGGCCGACCGGTTGTACGACGCGAGCGTGCCGGTCACGGTCTCGGGGGCCAAGCTGGACGAGATCTTCTCCCAGGAGATGCTCGACGGCGGCTACCGCAAGAAGTACCTGCGCGCCATTTCCCGGCTGCTGGCACTGTCGCGGTTCGAGGTGCCCGCGTAAACAGCCCCCCGGCTGGGGAGTTCGAACCACTGAATGGGAGCCAGCACATGACCCAGCGCTCGATGCGCGGCCCGATCGCCCTCGCCGCCGGCCTGGCCGTCGCCTTCGGTCCGGTGGCCGGGGTCGCGCTCGCCGATCCGCCCGCTGCGTCGGCGGTAGCGTTCGACCGGTCGCTGCACCTGCAGGGCGTACAGAATGCCCGCGACCTCGGCGGTTACCGCACGGTCGACGGCAAGACGGTCCGCACGGGACTGGTCTACCGCACCGGCCAGCTCAACAACGCCACGCCGGACGATCTCGCCGCGCTGGCCGACCGCAAGGTCCGCTTCGTGGACGACCTGCGCACGGTCTACGAGCGTGCGGTCGGGCCGGACAAGGTGCCCGCGGGCGCGGGCGCGCACTGGGACGACGTCATCGGCCAGGCGCCGCCGGAGGTGCTGGCGAGCACGCTCACCGGCGGCGACAGCCTCTACCGCGCCTTCATCACCGCGCCCGGCGCGAACGCGGCGTTCGCCTCGGTACTGCGCGACATCCTCGGCGCGGAGGACGGCGCGGTGCTGTTCCACTGCACCGCGGGCAAGGATCGCACCGGCTGGACCGCCGCCGTGCTGCTCACCCTGCTCGGTGTCGACCGCGCCACGGTGAACCAGGACTATCTGCTGTCCAACGAGTACCGCAACGCGCGGCCCGACGATGCGCTCAACGGCGTCCAACAGCCTTGGCTCGACGCGGCTTTCGATCAGGCGGAGCAGACCTACGGCAGCTTCGGCAACTACGTGCGCGACGGACTGGGCCTGTCCGCCGCCGACATCGCCGCACTGCGGGCCAAGCTGCTCGCCTGAGGTCAGGACCGCTGCTCGGCGTACCAGCGGTCGATCAGCGCGGGCAACTCCTTGCCCATCCAGACGAAGAACTCGTGCATATCGCGCACCCGGGCGGCCTGCTCGCCGTTCGGGTCGTCGAACAGCGCGAGGCCACGTGAGGTCATCGCGGTGAGGTCGCTGTACATGCCGCTCTGCTGGCGGGTGAGTTCGGGCAGGATGCCAGGACGGATCGCGTAGTAGTCCTTGCGATCGCCGGGCTTGGAGATCTTGTCCACCCAGCGCATGGTGACCAGGATCTTCAACGCGCCGGAGATCGAACCTTTGGACGCCTGCAGTGCGTCGGCGATCTGGCCGAACGTCTGCTCCGGCGGATTCGAGACGAGCAGCCACCCGGCGGCCCGTCCGGTCATCCGGACCAGGCCCATGCGTTCGAGTACCAGCGCGAAATCTTCGACGAAGGCCAATTGTTCCGGGGTAGGGGCGGTTTCGGCGCTGCTCACAGCCGCGCCTCGCGCGCGCTCGGTTCCACTGGGTGCATGGCTGGCTGGTACATGGTTCGAGTATCCCTTCGGGTGCACGCGGACAGGTGTACGGGGCGGCGGTCGCCCGCCGCCCCGTGTCGCTCGGTCAGACCGCGAGGTCGCGCCGGTCGAACGCGGCCAGTGCGAGGGCCAGGGCGACCGCCGCCACCGCGATCAGGACGATCAGGTGCGCGGCGTTCCAGCCGTTGACCACCGGCTTGTCGCCGACCGCGTAGTAGAACGGCGATATCCGCCGCAGCCAGTCGGCGCCGAGGGTGTTGGCGAAGTAGCCGCCGAGCGCGAGTACCGACGCCGAACCCAGTGCCAGCGCACGCTTTCCGGTGATCGCACCGGCCAGCAGCGCGATCGCGCCGACCGCCAGCGCGAGCAGGCCGAGCGCCACACTGGCCGCGATGATCTGCCCGGTGGGCACCACCATCTTTCCGGCCCGCGCGCCCGAGATCACGCTCAGCGCAAGCACTGTCGTGATCACCGTGATCTGCACCGCGAGCGCACCGAAGCGCTGGCTCAGCAGGTGGATCCGGCTGACCGGTTGGGCGAGCAGCAGATCCAGCGTGCCGTTCTCCTCCTGAGTAACCGAGCGGGCGGCGAAGGTCACCGCGAAGATCAGCATGAGCAGCAGGCCGATCATCGAATAGATCATCGAGTGCAGAAAGCCGGTGGCACTGGCGAAATCGCCCGCGCCGAGCGCGTCGTAGACGCGGTTCTGCTTGATGTTGTTCAGCGAGCCTTGTTCTTTCAGCGAGTTGAACGAGGGCAGATACAGCAGCGGGACCAGCGCGATGCCGATCGACCAGCCGATGAGGCCGCGGCGCTGTTCCTTCAACGTCTGCGTGAAGACCGAGCGAGTCATGACGAATTCTCCTGTGCGATAGGTGGTTCGAGTCAGCGGCCGTAGAGGCTGAAGAAGATCTGCTCCAGGTCCGGCTCGGTCGAGAGCACGCTCACCAGCGGGTATTTGGCCGCCATCTTGAACAGCCCGTCCACCTCGCCCTCGGTGGTGCAATGCAATGTCCGTCCGTCGATGGTCAGGTCCCGGACGCCGGGCAGCCGCGCGAAATCGTCGGCGAAGACGTCGGCGCCGAACACCAGCTCGACCGAACGCGGTGAGCGCCGCCGCAATTCGTCCACGTTCTCGGTGCCGAGCAGCTTGCCCGCGCGCATGATCACGGCGTGGTCGGCGGTCTGCTGTACCTCGCTGAGCACGTGTGAGGACATGAACACGGTCTGCCCGTCCGCCTTCGCCGCGGTGACCAGCTCGAGAAACCGTTGCTGCAACAGCGGATCCAGGCCGGAGGTCGGTTCGTCGAGGATCAGCAGATCGGGCCGATGCATGAAGGCGGCGACGATGCCGACCTTCTGTTTGTTGCCCTTGGACATGGCGCCGACCTTCTTGGACAGATCGAGATCGAGGAGCTCGGCGAGTTCGGTGATCCGGCGGGCGGGCACCGCGCCGCCGCGCTGGTCGGCCAGGAAGCCGAGCAGATCGCGGGCGGTGTTGCGCCCCTCCAGTGCCAGCTCGCCCGGCAGGTAGCCGATCCGCTTGCGCAGTTCCGCGCCGCCCTTGCGGGGATCGACGCCGAACACCTCGACGCGTCCCGAGGTCGGCCGGATCAGGTCGAGCAGGATGCGGATAGTGGTGGATTTGCCCGCGCCGTTGGGTCCGAGGAAACCGAACACCTCGCCTGCCCGCACGTCCAGGTCGAGGCCGGTGAGGGCGACGTGCTTGCCGTAGTGCTTGGTCAGACCCTCGGTGCGAATCGCGGCTGTCATGGAGTACTCCTGAGTACTGGATGTTCTGTAAGGAACGATGTGTTCAGTAAAGACTGAACACGCAAAACTTGTCAACCCGGTACCGCCGGTTACGATCCGGGGTCATGACGAAGTTCAAGACGTGGGACGGCCTGGAACTCAACTATCGGGTCTGGGAGGGCGAGGGTGTTCCCGTCGTGTTGCAGCACGGGGTGGTCGCGGATACCAACGCGAACTGGATGAGCACCGGTGTCGTGCGCGCGCTGCAGGCCGCCGGGCGCACCGTGGTGTCGCTGGACGCGCGCGGGCACGGCCGCTCCGCGAAGCCGCACGACGCCGCGCAGTACACCTGGGAGTTCATGGCCAAGGACCTCAGCGCGCTGTACGACGAACTGGGCTTCGATCGGGTTGTGCAGGTGGGCTATTCGATGGGCGCGATCATCTCGCTGCTCGTCGCCGCCGCCGACAAGCGGGTCGAGCGCCTCGCCATCGGTGGCGTCGGTTCGGGCGTGCTCGACTGTGGCGGGGTCGACCGCCGGGTCGTCGAACTGCCTGCGCTGCAAGCCGCGATGGGTGCGGACACGTCCGGCGTGCCGCAGCTCGCGATGATGTTCCGCATCCTCGCCGACGCGGTGCAGGCCGACCGGGCGGCCATCACAGCGCTGGCGACCGGACTGGATTCCCGGCCGATCGAAGGGCTGTCCGGCATCGCGGTGCCGACGCTGGTGCTGGCCGGGGACAACGATCCGTTCGCCGCCGAGCCCGAACGCCTCGCTGCGGCGCTACCCGACGGCAAGCTCGCCCTGGTACCGGGCGATCACCTGATGGCGGTCGTCGCGCCCGATTTCCATGCCGCGCTGACCGAATTCGTGTGAGTTCGTGCCGCGTCCAGGCACTAGACGGTCAGCCGCAGCACGAAATCGTGGTGCGTCTGGTTGCCGACGGTGAAGGACTTGGTGCCGACCTGGACGAACCCGTGTTTGGCGTAGAACCGCTGTGCGCGCGGGTTCGCCTCGTTGACGCCGAGCCACACCGCGGCGAAACCGCCCTCGCGCGCCCGTTCCAGCGCCGCATGCATCAGTGCCGTCGACACGCCGGTGCCATGATGGCCGGGTAGCACGTACATCTTGCTGATCTCCACCATCGGGCGCACGTCCAGTACCCGCGCGACCTCGGGATCGGCCGGCTCGCCCGCGATGAGCATCGCGTAGCCGACGATGTCCTCGCCCGCGACCGCCTTGAGCACGGTCCGGGCCGGATCGCTCAGGTACTCACCGAAGCGGTCGCCGGAGAGCGCCTCGGTGACGAACAGGTCGATGTCGTCGGGCGTGGCATCCGGCGGGCAGGCCAGCGGAAAGGTCGCCGCGGCAACGTCACTGAGTTCCTCGGCGTCCCACAGACCGGCCCGGTCGACGATGACTGGGATGTTGCTCATCAATCAAGTAGAGCACGGTCGTCCGCAGAGGTGGGATGTTTATCGGCTTCCGGCCGGGCGTGGAACACCCGCGCGAGCCCGATCAGCAGCACCGCGAACAGCAACGGGATCACGAAGCCGACGCGGTGCCCGAAACCCGCCGCGACCGCGCCGACCACACCACCGCCGATCAACGTGCCCGCGTAGTTGAACAGGTTCAGCCGGGCGATGAGCGCGTCCAGGCCACGCCCACTGGTCAATTGCCCTGCCTCGCTGAAGCACAGCGGCGCGATCACCGGCATGCCCGCGCCCGCGATCAGGAATCCGACGATCGCGACGAGCGGGCCCGGCGCGACGATCACGACCAGCAGGCCGCTCGCCCCGATCAACGCCGCGGTCCGCACCACGCGTCGCGGACCGAAGCGCCGGACCAGCAGGTCGCCGGTGAGCCGAGCCACCAGCGAGGCGCCCTGATACGCGGCCAGCGCGAGCGCCGCGGTCGCCGAACCGGCCAGCAGATCATCGGTCAGATACAGCGCCGACCAGTTGCCGACGGCCAGGTCGATCGCGAACACCAGCGCCATCGCGATGCCGAACACGAGATAGGCGCGCAACGCGACCTTTTCGGCGTGGGGCATCTCCCGCTGCTCGGCCGGACCCGCTTCGGCCTGCTGCGCGCCGAGCAGTCGTGGCCCGAGCACCGCGCCCGCGACGAGCACGATCCCCGCCGCGCCCAGCAGCGTCTCCCGCAGCGTCACCGCCAGCGCCTCGCACCCCGAGACGAACAGTGCGCCGGCGATCGAACCCGCGCTCCACGCGGCGTAGAACGAGGACAGAATGAACGTCCCGTACCTGTGCTGAATGAAGACCGCCTGCATATTCGTGCTCGCGTCCACGATGCCGACCGCGATCCCGTAGCAGCCGAGCGCGAGCAGCAGTATCGCCGTGTTCGGCGCGAACGCCACCGCGGTGCCGGTGATCGAGATCAGCAGCAGACCGGTGCGCACCGCGACCCGGCTCGACCAGCGCAGCGCCAGCCGCTCGGCGGCCACGCTGCCACCGCCCGCCAGCAGCGAGACCAGCACCACCGAGCCGACGATCAACCCGTCGGAGAGCTCGAACTTGTCCTTCTGCTGCGGTAATTCGGTCAGCACCACGGCGAAGAAGAAGCCCTGCAACCCGAATGCGACCGAGTTCGCGATCCGGGCACCCCGCAGGCCGGGCACGATCGAACTCATCTGCGCAGGGTATCGAGGTGCCGGGGACTGCGCGAGCGGAATCGGCGCTCCCGGTCGGCGAGCTGGTGCTCGTCGGGCCGGCTTCCGCCAACCGTGACGAACCTCATTTCCGAATCCCGCGGCGTTCGAACCCGGCCGCACGAGCAGCCATCTCGCGGTCGGTCATGGCGTCCACTACTGCCTCGGCGCGGGTCTGGCCCGGTTGACGGCGCGGACCGCGCTCACCCACCTGGCGCGGCGCTTTCCCGCGTCGCGCCTCGCGGTCGCGGCGGACGAGCTGCGCCGGCGGGAAAGCATTCTGATCCGCGGCCTGATCGATCTGCGGTGGACCCGGCGGCCGCCATGCGGGTTGTGCATTGACACATCGTTTCGGGCAACCGACTTTGCTGTGCGCCGTGAGCGACGTAATCTCTCGCCCATGACGAGCGGAAACCGCATCGCGATCGTCGGCGCGGGTATCGCAGGTCTTGCCTGCGCGAAAGTGCTGATCCAGAAGGGTTTTCCGGTCGAGATATTCGACCGTGCACCCGATGTCGGTGGCGTGTGGAGTGCGACCCGCAGGTACCCCGGGCTGCGAACGCAGAATTCCAAGAACACCTATCACTTCTCGGATTTCCCGATGCCCGCGGATTATCCGAAGGTCCTCGACGGTCAGCAGATGCAGGCCTATCTCGACGCCTACGCCGACCACTTCGGCCTGCGGGCGCACCTGCGCCTCGGCACCGAGGTGGTCGCGGCCGATCCGGTGGACAGCGGCTGGCTGCTGGAGATCCGCGACGGCAGCGGCATACATCGGAGCTCCTGCGATCACCTCATCATCGCCAACGGTGTGTTCAGCGAGCCCGCGGTCCCGGATTACCGTGGCGCCGACCTGTTCCGGGCGGCCGGCGGCCAGCTGGGGCACTCGACCGAACTCGGCGATGTCGAGGCGGTGCGCGGCAAGTCGGTCGTCGTGGTCGGCTACGGCACGTCGGCCTGCGAGATCGCGACGGCGGTGAGCGAGGTCGCCGCCTCGACCACCGTGGTGGCGCGGCGGCTGCTGTGGAAGCTGCCGCGCAAGCTGGGCCGGGCCTTCGACTACGAGCGGATGCTGCTCACCCGTTTCGGCCAGGCACATTTCCACCACCGCGAACCCGGCCGGATGGACCGCTTCCTGACCGGATCGGGAAATTCGTTCCGGGTCAGCAATTTCGACCTCATGCAGGAACTCGCGACCAAGCGCCTGCGGTTGCGCGAACTCGGCCTGCTGCCCGAGGGCGGCTTCGAGCAGATCGCGGAAAGCACCCTCGGCATCGCTTCCGAAGGCTTCTACGAGCAGGTGGGCAACGGCCGCATCGTGGTGCACCGCGACACCACCATCACCGAGATGCGCGGTGGCCGTGAGGCTCCCGCCGTGGAACTGTCCAATGGTGCGGTCGTGCCCGCCGATATCGTGGTCAGCGCCACCGGCTTCCAACAGCGGGTGCCCTTCCTGACGCCGTACGTGCAGCGCAGGCTCACCGACGAGCACGGCAACTTCCGATTGCACCGCCAGATCCTGCCGCTGGACGTGCCGAATCTCAGCTTCGCGGGCTACAACTCGTCGTCCATCAGCACGGTCAGCGCGGAGGCCACCGCGCACTGGACCGCCGCCCTGCTCGCGGGCGAACTGCGCCTGCCCGACCGCGAGGTGTTGAGCGAACAGATCGACGCGCGCCTGAACTGGCTGGCCGAGCAGACCAACGGCCACCACGCGCACGGCACCGTGGTCACGCCCTTCTCCATCCGCGACATCGACGAGTTGCTGCGCGATCTGAAGTTCAAGCTGCCGCTCGGCACCCGTGCGGTGCAGTGGTTGCGGCCGCTGCGGCCGGAGTCCTACCGCGGACTGTCCGCCAAGCAGCACATCGAGCCCGAACCGGCCCCGCCCGCCGCGGTGGTCGAGCAGACCACCGGTCATCCCGAATTCGGACCGACCTCGGGTCATCCCGAGTTCGGCCCCCAGGGCCCGCCGCAGGCGCCGCGTCCCGAGTTCGGACCGCAGTCGACCGAACTCAGGACCCCGGATCCGCTCGCCGACGCGCCCACCGAATTCCTGCCCGTCCAGGCCCGCGGGCCCGCGGATCAGCGTGCGGGTGGACGCTAGACCGGACGTCGAGACAGGGCCTGAGCCCTTCGGCTGACGAATCCACTGCGGCGCGGCCAGGACTCGCCGGGGGTTGTCGGCACCACAATGTTGGGTGCGGACCATTCCACTGGTGATAATCCAGGGATGGAGGCGCTGGACATGAATCTGCTCGTGGCCCTCGATGCGCTACTGGAGACGAACAGCGTCACGCGGGCCGCCGAGCGGCTGCACACCTCCCCGCCCGCGATGAGCCGGACATTGGCTCGACTGCGCCGGGTGCTCGGCGACCCGCTGCTGGTCCGG
Source organism: Nocardia brasiliensis NBRC 14402 (assembly GCF_000308475.2). Classification (GTDB taxonomy): domain Bacteria; phylum Actinomycetota; class Actinomycetes; order Mycobacteriales; family Mycobacteriaceae; genus Nocardia; species Nocardia brasiliensis. The sequence continues at coordinate 131,463 of NZ_BAFT02000054.1, forward strand.
GCGGGCCGCACGCTGGTACCGACACCGCGCGCACTCGAATTGCGGTACGAGGTCGCCACGTTGGTGGCTCAGGGCCGGGCGCTGCTCACGACGCAGGCCGCCATCGATCCGAGTGGGTTGAAGCGCAGCTTCGCGATCCAGGCCGAGGACGCCGTCCTCGCCGACTTGACCGCCCCGCTCCTGACCGCCGTGCGCGCGCAGGCGCCGGGCGTGACACTGCGCTTCCTGCCCGAGACCCGCGAGGGCGCCGCGGCCTTGCGCGACGGACGGGTGGACATCGAGGTCGGCGTCATCGAACACGCCGACCCGGCGACGACGGTGCGCCGAGTTCTCGGGGACCGGATGCTCGGCATCGCCGCCGCTGATCATCCGCTGGTCACCGGGAGGGTCACCGTCGCCAGGTTCGCGACGGCCGCGCACCTGAGCATCTCGCGTACCGGGCAGGCCCGCGGCCCGATCGACGACCGGCTGGCCCTGCACGGGCGCACCCGGCGCGTGGTGGCCACCGTGCCGAATCTGACCGCCGCGCTGTTCGCGGTGCAGGCCAGCGATCTGGTGTGTCCCGCGCCCGCGCTGCTCAGCAGGTCGGCGCTGCCCGCTTTGGGGTTGTGCGCGTTCGAGATTCCGTTGCCGCTGCCCGAGGTGCCGATCGGCATGGCCTGGCATCCGCGCAATACCGCCGACGCCGGGCACCGCTGGTTGCGCGAGCTGATCGCCGCGGTTCTCGCGCGCACGGCCGGCGACGCGGCCGCTCAGGACGAGGGCGGGCTGGACAAGCGATAGTCGCGCGGCGTGTCCGTGCTGCGCTCGGGCTGATACCCGGTCGAACTCAGATCGGTCGCGGGCGGGCCGAAGATGTCGTTGCGCCCGAGCGGGGCCGCCGCGGTCTTCTTCAGTTCGTCGAGCATCGCCTGCAGCTTGTCCACGTGCGTGTTGTCCACGGGGATCAGGCTTTCGTCAGAGGCGCGGTGCGCCCCGGTGAGCGCGACGCCGTTCTCCTCCGGCGCGGCGCCGTTCGTGCGGCCCGCGCCGTAGTCACCGCTGTCGTGCGCGGAGGGAACCATGCTCTCGTACGGCTTTTCCTGCGGACTGGTGAAGTTCTGATAGGGCGACCCGATCGATTCGCGCGGGGCGGTGAAGCTCGACTGCCGCGACGGCAGGGGCTCGCGCGGTGTCGGCGCCGTGAATTCCTGCGCGGCGGGCGTCGGTTCGCGCGGCACGGCGACCGGTTCGCGCGGCGTGGTGATCTGCTCCCGCGCCGCCTGGATCGGCTCGCGCGACGCCGTGATGGGTTCGCGCGACGCCGTGACGGGTTCGCGGGGCGTGGGTGCGGTGAATCCGGAGGGGGAGTGCTGCTCGGGGGTCACGGGTTCGCGAGGCGCGCTGAAACTGCGTTGCGGCACCGCGTTCAACTCGTGCGCGGCGGAATCGCGGGCCGTGCCGTTCTCGCTGCCCGCGCCGCCCTCGTAGCGCCGG
>NZ_BAFT02000053.1 GCF_000308475.2 Nocardia brasiliensis NBRC 14402
GCTCCGGCCGCCCCGCCGGCGGATGCCCCCGCGCCGCCCGCCGCCACCGTTCCGGTCGTGCACGATGACACGCAGGCCGCGCGCACCGACCCGGTGCTGGCCAGCAAGACGGTCGCGGTACCGCACGAGCGGAACACTCCGGCGTGGGTGGTGCCGACGCTGTTCGTCGCCGCGATCGTGGCGACCGCGGTGTTCACCAACGCGGACCGGATCGTCCGTCGGCAACGACAGTGACCGCCGTGTCGGGGCTGCCCGCCTATTCCGAGTTCGTCTCGAACCCGGAACCCGCACCTCCGCGACCCGGGAAGCGATGGCCGTTCGTCGTTCTCGTGGTCCTGGGCGCGGTGCTGGTGCTGGCCCCGATCGTCACCGGCATGTTTCCCCGAGCGGTCAAGGGCGAGGCGATGATCGACGCGTTCGAGCCCTATATGACCCGCTCCAGCCTCGACGGCTACCAGCACGATCTGCAGGTGCTGGCGGACGCGCGCACGAACGTGGTGACCTTGCAGCAGCGTGGGCAACAGCCGGGTACCTACGACCGGGTCGAGCAGTTCGTCCGGGACTATCCGGAGATTCGCGCGCACATGTCCGGGATGCTCGGCGCGATCGATGACAACCGGCAGAACTACGAAAAGCTCTCCTCGGTCATACCTTTCGGCACGCTGCCGTGGTTGCTGGCGTTGCCGGGCGCGGTGCTCGTGGCCGCGGGCGTGTTCGGCTACCGGCGGGCGAAGGAGGGGGAGCGGGTGCTCGTCTGGCGTTCGCTCGCGGGACTCGCGGCGCTCGGGCTGATCGCGACATCGGCGTTCGGCGGGTTGTTCCCGGCTGCTCCGGCGGGACAACCCCTGATCGATGATCTGCGCCCGATTCTCACCCATGACGAGGTCCGGCAGTTGCAGGGCTATTTCGTCACGCTGGTGGCCGCGGACGGTGAATTGAACAGCCGATACACCGTCGCGGTGCGGAACGCGCACCCCGACGCGGAGCTCACCGGCATCACCACGCTGGAGGCGCAGTGGCAGCCGATGACCTCACGTTTCGCGGCCCTGATCGGGGCGATGAACGACAACGTCCGCAACTTCGACGCCGTTGTCGCGCTGAACGACTCGACGCGCCCGATGGGTTTCGGCGCGTTGCGCGGTCTCGGCTATTTCTACCTCGTGCCCGGCGCGCTCGCGCTGGCGGGCACCGGAGTGCAGCTGCCGCGCGGACGGCACGGCGGGGCGGGACCTACGCCGTCGGATTCGCCGGGCGGCCAGGCGAAATGAGTATTCGTCCCACAGTCGATCGGCCCACCGTGGTCGAAAGCTCAGGAGGCAAGCCGGTATGAGCCTGCGAAAGACGTTCGCACTGGCGGCCTTTGCCGCGCTGGTGCTGGTGGTTCCGGGCTGTTCCGGTGGTGGCGACGACGATCCCGCGCCGAGCGGGCCCGAGCAGCTGGTCGGATTGCTGCGTTTCACACCGGGTTCGGTGTCGGGCGACGAGGTGGCAGGCACCTGGTTCCGGATGGTCCAGCCGGGCGGTACCCCGGAGAAGGGGCCCTATATGCCCAACGGTGATTCACCGGCCCAGGGCGGTTCGACCACGCTGCTCGAACCCGGCACGGCCGGCGGGCTGCGCATCGGCGGATATCAGAGCGAGCCGAACCCTGGTTTCGCGCAGGGTAATTCGCTGTCCGCGTCGATCACCAAGCCGACCAAGTTCTTCGCGGTCGAGTTCGGCATCTCGACCAACCCGGTGGACCCGCAGACGCAGCGCCGGGTGCCGCCGCCGACCGTGACCGACGACGGCGGCACCCTGACCGCCGACCTGTCGTCCTGGGCGGCCTCGTGGAACGACCAGGAGTTCAACCAGGGCGCGCCGAAGCCGCCGGAGAAGCAGGACGCCCAGGTCGCGGGCGCCGAGCAGGTGCAGAAGGTGTGGGACTGGGTCGCCAAGCAATGGTTCGACAAGCCCAAATCCGATGCTGCGCAGGGGCCGTCGGCGACCGGCAGCTATGACCGCAAGTCTCGCAAGTTCACCCTGCAATGGACCAGCTTGATCGTCGGCGGGCCGTTCAACGGCTTCACCGGCGTGTGGCATCTGGAGGGCGTGTTCGAACCCGACGCCGCCGCGCCGGCCGCGCCGACACCCTCGGCCAAATAGACATCGAAGGAGTTCCGCCCGATGAGTTCTCGCACGACGACCCGGCCCGCGCTCACCGTGGCCATCCGCGCGGTGGCCGCGCTGACCGTGATCGGCAGCGCCGTCGCGGTCACCGCGTTGACCGTTCGCACCGACGACGACGTCACCACCGTGGTGGTCACCCAGGAGCAGGCGGTCGCGGCTGCCCGGCACGCCGCACCGGTCACTCCGGCGCCTGCGGCGGCAGCTCCGGCACTGGCCGCGCCGGGTCCGGCGGCACCGCCCGCGGCGGCACCCGCTGCCGCGGTCCCGCTGGGTTCGGGTGGTGTGCCTGCCGCGGTCTCGATCAACCCGGGTGCCGGAGCCCCCAATGCCGGTGCGGCCCCGAACAGTTCGGTGCCCCTCGGTACGGGCAATGCCCCGAACGGTTCGGTGCCGCTCGGTGCCGCCGATCCGTTCGCGTCCGCGCCGGTCGCGACGCAGCCGCCGTGCCCGCTCGGCTGGCCCGCCCCCGAACAGCAGGGTGGACTCGCCTCGCTGATCGGGCTTGCGCCGCTGGCCGGCCCGTTCTCCTCGGAGGCGTTCGCGCTCGGCTCGGTCTACCAGCCCGTCTTGCAGCTGGCCGGTCCGGTGCTGGCCGAGATCGCGCCGGTGATCGCGCAGTACCAACCGGTGATCGACCCGATCATCACTCAGGTGCAAGGCGTAGAAGCCGTTGTCCTGCAAGCGATCCTGCCCTACTACGGGCCATATCGCGGACAGTTGATCGCCGCGGAGGGTGAACTGGCCAAGGTGCTGACTCCGATCCTCAACCGGGTCTACAACAGCGAGATCGCCTCCTGCTTAGTCGCGTGGCAGGGCCAGATCATCGACCAGGCCAAGGGCGGCCGGATCACCGTCGCGTCGCTGGCGCATCCCGGCACCGTCGTGGAACTCGGTCCCGAATCCTGAGGACCACCGCTGATCCGGCCTCGGCCCCGCGGAATCCGGACATAATATGCGGATGGCGAGAGCCCGGCAGGCGGCCTTGCGGAGGCTGGTCACCGACGGCGTGCTGACCGAAGCGCAGTACGCCGCGGTCGTGGCCGCGCTGGCGGCGCGGGAACAGCGCCCGCCGGGCAAGGTGGTGGCCGAGATCGCCGCATATATCGGCGCCGGGCTGGTGTTCGGCGGGATCGCGTTGGTGATCGGGTCGTCCTGGGACGATCTCGCGCGGGCCGGGCAGGTCGCGGTGCTCTTCGCGGTCTCGCTCGGGCTGGTGCTCGGCGCCGTGGCCGTGGTCGGCGGCCCCGCGCGGATGTTCGGCCGGGCCGAGTCCGGTTCGCGGGTGCGGCTCGCGTCGGCCTTGCTCGCGCTCGCCGCCGGGTCAGTGGCCGGGATGGTCGGAACCGCCCTGGACCACAGCTCTGCCGATGCCGGGGCTTGGGCCGTGCTCGCCGGTCTGGTGACCGCGGTGCTCGGCTATATCGCCGTTCCGGCGGTGCTCGGCATGCTCGCCTGCGGGGTGTGCAGTGCCGCGGCGGTGCCCGGCCTGCTCGGTGATCTGGCGGGCGCCACCGATATCTGGGTCGGGTTCGGCCTGCTCGCCGTGGCGGGAATCTGGTTCGCGCTCACCGGGTTCGACGTCTTTGTCGAAACCTGGCTCGGCTATGCGATCGCGGTGGCGATCGCGTTGCTCGGCGCGGTGGTCGTCGAGGCGGACGGCAGGCCGTGGGCGTTCCTGCTGAGCGTGCTGGTGGCCGGCGTCTGTTTCGGGTTGTTCGCGCAGCGGCGCTCGACGGTGCTCGTGGTCGGCGGCGCGCTCGCGGTCGCGCTCGCGGCGGGTCAGGCGGTCACCGAACTGACCGACAACCCGCTGGCTGTCGCGGTGACCGTGCTGGCGATCGGCACCCTGGTCCTCGGTGGCGGCGCGTTCGTGCTCACCCGTGGCTCCAAGGACGAGCCGCCCGTGTCCTGAGTGAGCGCTCGACCGGGTGTGGTTCGTCACACTCGGAAAAAGCATGGACGTCCAACTATAGGATGACCGCATACCGCACGCGCGGTGTCATGGTCGGCTACCAGGACAGGACTGGCATGGTTCGCGAACTCACTCACTTCATCGGCGGGCAACACGTAGCGGGCACCTCCGGCAGGTTCGGCGATGTCTACGACCCGAACCTCGGCCAGGTGCAGGCCAGGGTGCCGCTGGCGAGCAAGGACGAGGTCGCCGCGGTCGTCGCGAACGCCGAAGCGGCGCAACGGGTGTGGGCCGCGTTCAATCCGCAGAAGCGGGCCAGGGTGCTGATGAAGTTCCTGACCCTGGTGCAGGACGACATGGACAACCTGGCCGCGCTGCTCTCCGCCGAGCACGGCAAGACCATCGCCGACGCGAAGGGCGACATCCAGCGCGGTCTCGAGGTCATCGAGTTCGCGACCGGCATCCCGCACCTGCTCAAGGGCGAGTACACCGAGAGCGCGGGCACCGGCATCGACGTCTACTCGATGCGTCAGCCGCTCGGCGTCGTCGCGGGCATCACCCCCTTCAACTTCCCGGCGATGATCCCGCTGTGGAAGGCGGGCCCGGCGCTGGCCACCGGCAACGCGTTCGTGCTCAAGCCCTCCGAGCGCGATCCCTCGGTGCCGCTGCGGCTGGCCGAGTTGTTCCTCGAGGCGGGCCTGCCCGCGGGTGTGTTCAACGTCGTCAACGGCGACAAGGAAGCGGTCGACGCGCTGCTGCACGATCCGCGGATCAAGGCCGTTGGCTTCGTCGGCTCCACCCCGATCGCCCAGTACATCTACGAGACCGCGACCGCGAACGGCAAGCGCGCCCAGTGTTTCGGCGGCGCGAAGAACCACGCGATCGTCATGCCGGACGCCGACCTCGACGACGTCGCGGACCAATTGATCGGCGCCGGTTACGGTTCCGCGGGCGAGCGCTGCATGGCCATCTCGGTCGCGGTGCCGGTGGGACAGGAGACCGCGGATCGCCTGCTCGCCAAGCTGACCGAGCGGGTGCACAAGCTCAACATCGGACGGTCCGACGATCCGGGCGCCGACTACGGCCCGCTGGTCGGCAAGGACGGCGTGGACCGGGTGCACAACTACGTCCAGATCGGCATCGATGAGGGGGCCGAGCTGGTGGTCGACGGGCGCGGCGTGACCGTTCCCGGCGCCGAGGACGGCTACTTCGTCGGCGCGACGCTGTTCGACAACGTGACGCCGGAGATGCGGATCTACAAAGAAGAGATTTTCGGTCCGGTGCTGAGCGTGGTGCGCGCCAAGGACTACGAAGAGGGTCTGCGGCTGGCCAACGAGCACGAATACGGTAACGGCGTCGCGATTTTCACTCGCGACGGCGACACCGCCCGCGATTTCGCCGCCCGCGTGCAGGTCGGCATGGTCGGCATCAACGTGCCGATCCCGGTGCCGATCGCGTACTACACCTTCGGCGGTTGGAAGCGTTCCGGCTTCGGCGACCTGAACCAGCACGGCCCGGACTCGATCCGCTTCTACACCAAGACCAAGACCGTCACGCAGCGCTGGCCTTCGGGTTTGAAGGAGAGCAACGCCTTCGTGATCCCCACGATGGACTGACATGTTCATCCTCGACGACGACGAGAAGGCGATCCGCGACACCGCGCGCGGTTTCGCCGACGAGTTCCTCGCGCCGAACGCGCTGGAATGGGATGAGCAGAAGCACTTTCCGATCGACGTGCTGCGCAAGGCGGGCCCGCTCGGCCTGGGCGGTATCTACGTGCGCGAGGACGTGGGCGGTTCGGGCCTGCGCAGGCTCGACGCCGTGCGGATCTTCGAGCAGCTCGCGACGGGGTGCCCGGCCATCGCCGCCTATATCTCCATCCACAACATGGCGACCTGGATGATCGACCGCTACGGCGATGCCACACAGCGTGATCGGTGGCTGCCGCGGTTGACTTCGATGGAGCTGCTGGCCAGCTACGCGCTGACCGAACCAGGCGTCGGCTCGGACGCGGCGGCCTTGAGCACCAAGGCCGTTCGCGACGGTGACGACTACATCTTCAACGGCGCAAAGCAATTCATCTCCGGCGCGGGCGCCACGGACGTCTACGTGGTGATGGCGCGGACCGGCGCCGACGGCGCACGCGGTATCTCGGCGTTCATCGTGGCCGCCGATACGCCCGGAGTTTCCTTCGGCGCCAACGAGAAGAAGATGGGCTGGAACGCTCAGCCCACCCGTCAGGTGATCTTCGAGGACGCCAGGGTGCCCGCGGCGAACCTGCTCGGCGCCGAGGGCGACGGCTTCCGGATCGCCATGAACGGCCTCAACGGCGGGCGGCTGAACATCGCCGCCTGCTCGGTCGGCGGCGCCCAAGCGGCACTGGACAAGACGGTGCCGTATCTGGCCGAGCGGCACGCGTTCGGCAAGCCGCTGCTGAAGAACGACGCGCTGCGGTTCCAGCTCGCCGATATGCGTACCGAATTGGAGGCGGCCCGCACCCTGCTGTGGCGGGCGGCGGCCGCGCTCGACGCGGACGCGCCGGACAAGGTCGAGCTGTGCGCCATGGCGAAGCGGTTCGCCACCGACACCGGTTTCGAGGTGGCCAACAAGGCGTTGCAACTGCACGGCGGCTACGGCTACCTCGCCGAATACGGTGTGGAGAAGATTGTCCGGGATCTGCGGGTACATCAGATCCTGGAAGGGACCAACGAGATCATGCGGGTGGTCGTCGCCCGTGCGGTGGAAGGAGCGGCATGACCGACGCGGCTGAGCCCGAGGTCCGCATCGAGCAGCAGGACGGCCTGGGACTGATCACGCTGAACCGGCCCAAAGCCATCAACGCGCTGAATCATTCGATGACACTGGCGATCACCGAGGCGTTGCGCGCCTGGGCGGACGACGACGCCGTCCGGACCGTCGTGCTCACCGGCGCGGGGGAGCGCGGTCTGTGCGCGGGCGGCGATATCGTCGCGATCCACACCGACGCCACCGGCGGTGCGGTCGGCCCCGATTCGCCGACCGGGCGTTTCTGGCGGGACGAATACCTGCTCAACGCGCTGATCGGCCGGTACCCGAAGCCCTACGTGGTGGTGATGGACGGCATCGTGATGGGCGGCGGGGTCGGGCTGTCCGGCCACGGCAGCCACCGCATCGTCACCGAGCGGTCCAAGATCGGCATGCCCGAGGTGGGCATCGGGTTCGTGCCCGATGTCGGCGGTACCTACCTGCTCGCGCGCAGCCCCGGCGAGATCGGCACGCACGTCGCGCTGACCACCGCGCGGATGGACGCGGGCGACGCGATCGCGGCGGGTTTCGCCGACTACTTCGTCGCCACCGAACACCTGCCCGCGCTGCTGGAGACGTTGCGCACCGAGGCCGTCGAGGTCGCGATCGCCAAATTCGCCACGGGTGCACCGGAATCCGGTCTGCTCGCGCAGCGCGGGTGGATCGACGCCTGCTACGGCGCGGACACCGTCGAGGAGATCGTCGCGCGGCTCCAGGCGCACGAGGCGCCGGAAGCAGGCCGGGCGGCGGCCGACATTCTCACGAAATCGCCTGTCGCGCTGAAGGTCGCGTTACGGTCGTTGCGGTCGGCGGGTGCCGCGCCGAGCCTGGAGGTGGTGCTGAACGAGGAGTATCGGGTCTCCATCGCGGCCCTGGCCTCGCACGACCTGGTGGAGGGCATCCGCGCGCAAGTGATCGACAAGGACCGTGCCCCGCAGTGGTCGCCGGCGACCCTCGCCGACGTCAGCGCCGCGCAGGTCGACGCATACTTCGCCGAATTGGGCGATCAGGAACTGGGTTTGGTGAGCAATGACTGAAAAGATCGGATTCCTCGGGCTCGGCCACATGGGTGCGCCGATGGCGGCGAACCTGGTGAAAGCCGGCTACGAGGTACTGGCCTACGACCCGGTACCCGCCGCGCGGGAGCAGGCCGCGAAGGACGGGGCGACCGTCGTCGCCACCGCCGTCGAGGCGGCGGAGGCGGGCGTGGTGATCACCATGCTGCCGAACGGGCGGCTGGTGCTCGACGTGTACGCGGAGATCCTGCCCGCCGCGAAGCCGGGCACCCTGTTCATCGACTGTTCGACGATCGACGTGGCCGACGCGAAGTCCGCGGCCGTCCTCGCGATCGGCGCGGGGCACCGGGCGCTGGACGCCCCGGTTTCCGGCGGCGTCGCCGGTGCGGCGGCGGGCACCCTCACCTTCATGGTCGGCGGTGCCGCCGACGATTTCGCCACCGCGTTGCCGGTGCTCGAGGTGATGGGCGGCAAGGTCGTGCACTGCGGCGGCTCCGGGGTCGGGCAGGCCGCCAAGATCTGCAACAACATGCTGCTCGGCATCTCGATGATCGGCCTGTCCGAGGCCCTGGTGCTCGGTGAGCAGTTGGGCCTGACCCACCAGTCCTTCTTCGACGTCGTCTCCACCGCATCCGGCCAGAGCTGGGCCCTGACCTCCTACTGCCCGGTCCCCGGCCCGGTGCCGACCAGCCCGGCCAACAACGACTACCGGCCCGGCTTCGCCACCGCGCTGATGACCAAGGACCTCGGCCTCGCCGCGAACGCGCTGCGCGAGAACGGCATCGAGGGCCGGCTCGGCCTGCTCGCCGCCGAGATCTACGAGCGGTTCAACCAGTCGTCGGGCGACCTGGACTTCTCCGCTATCGTCACCGATATTCGTAGCCGTTCTGAGCGAGAAGGTGCCTAGTGAGCGATTTCGAGACGATCCTGCTGGAGCGCAAGGGGCGGGTCGGCTGGATCACGTTGAACCGGCCGAAGGCGCTCAACGCGTTGAACGCGCAAGTCCTCGACGATGTCATCGCCGCGCTGGACGAACTGGAGCGCGACGCGGAGATCGGGTCCGTCGTCATCACCGGATCGGAGCGCGCCTTCGCGGCGGGCGCAGATATCAAGGAGATGCAGCCCAAGTCGTACATGGACATGTTCCTCAACGACTACTTCGCCCGCTGGGACCGGCTCGCGGAATTCCGCAAGCCGACCATCGCCGCGGTCGCCGGGTACGCCCTGGGCGGCGGCTGTGAGCTGGCGATGATCTGCGACATCCTGATCGCGGCCGACACCGCCAAGTTCGGGCAGCCGGAGATCAAGCTCGGTGTCATCCCCGGTATCGGCGGCTCGCAGCGGCTGACCCGCGCGGTCGGTAAGGCCAAGGCGATGGATCTGGTGCTCACCGGGCGCAATATGGACGCCGAAGAGGCCGAGCGCGCCGGCCTGGTGTCTCGCATCGTGCCCGCCGCGGAGCTGCTGGACACCGCGCTCGAGGTCGCCGAGACGATCGCGTCGATGTCGTTGCCGGTCACCATGATTGCGAAGGAGGCGGTCAACCGCTCCTTCGAAACCACCCTCGCGGAAGGCCTGCGTTTCGAGCGCCGCGTCTTCCATTCGCTGTTCGCCATCGAGGATCAGAAGGAAGGCATGACCGCCTTCGTCGAGAAGCGCCCCGCGAAGTTCACCAACCGCTGATCGGTCGTCCGCCCGCCCGCGATCCGGGTGGGCGGACCGCGGTCCGGACAGAATGCCTGTCCACTTAGTGGGTTCGGGTCAGCCGAAGTCGGACGGCGACGGACCGATGATCTCCGCGGGTGTCGGCGTGTTGCCGTCGCTCGGTTCGGCCGAACTCCTGTCCATGGCAAGGATTCCCGCGATGGTCGCGCCGAGCGCCGCGGTGACCGCGACGGCGGCGATGAGCTTGCGGCGGTCGACCGGGCCGTGCACCAGCGACGCGGACAGGGCCGCACCCGTGCGCGCTCGCGCCATCCGCACCTCCCCGCCGTGGCGTTCGGCCGCCAGCAGCACTGCGCCGCGCGCCGAGACGTAATCCGGTTCGGGGTCGTAGATGATCGGCAGGTCGATCAGTTCGGCCAGCTCGTCGCGGATGTTCGGGTTGCGGGTGCAGCCGCCGAGCAGCACGAGCGCCTCGGGCCGGACCCCGCTCTCCTCGATCAGCTGGCGCACGAACGACGCCGAGTGATGGATGCTCGCCGAGCACAGCTCCGCCAGGTCGCTGCGGGTCACCACCTCGCGGCCGCCGGAGATCGGGTCGATCGCGGTGACCACCCGCTCGCTGCTCAACGCCTCCCGATGCCTGCGGCTGGTGAGCTTGTCGGTGAGCACGCCGCCGCGGGCGAGTTGCCAGCGCAGCAGCGCATCGTAGCCGTCACCGCCGAGCACGGTGCTGCGTTTGCCCGCCAGGATGGTGTCGGTGCGGCAATCGGCGTGGGTGATGGTGAGACCGGAACTGCCGAGGTCGTACAGCAGTACCGAGCCGCTGTCCGGCAGTTGCCCGGTGAACCGGAGGTAGCGCAGCTGGGCCAGCGGTTCGTCGACGATGGTGAGCCCGCTGCGGCCCGCGCTGGCGCGGATGGCCTCGGAGTGCATGGTGCAGCGACAGGTCACGGCCGTGCCGGTGACCAGCTCGTCGCGCCGATCGGCGGCGCCGCGCATCTGCCGGATGGCCTCGAGCACCGGCTCGTCGATGCCGCCGCCCGGGCGGCGCAGTACCTGGCAACGATCGATGGGCGGGAGGTGTGGCTGATCGGAATGCGTCAGCATCGCGCGTGCGCCACCAGCGCCCGCCGATACCCCCAAGACCAGCACCATGATTTACATGGTGGACCTTTTCCGCGCCGCTGCCAAGGCGACAGGGCGAGAAATTCGCTAGTTGGATGCCGGACCGTTACTGCACCGCCAAGTGCGGGGTGTATCGGACCGTCCAGTTGTGTCCGGTTATTCGGGTCCAGTCGCGGACCAGTGCGCCTGCGCCGCGCCGGTGTCGAAGTCGCCCGCGGCGTGTCGGAATTCCGCGAGCAGCTGGAGCAGGGTGTGCAGCCGATCGGGTGCCAGGCCGGGCAGCGCGAAGACTCTGGCGTTCAGTTCCTCGGTCGCCTGCGCGACCAATTCCCTTCCAGCGGCGGTGATCTCGATGAGCGTGGCGCGCCGGTCGGTGGGGTGCGGCACCCGCTCGACCAGCTGCGCCGCCTCCAGGCGATCGACGGTGTTGGTGACGCTGGTGGGGTGCACCTGCAGCCGCGCGCTGGCCTTCGCCATCGGCAGCGCACCGGTCTTGCTGAAGCTCAGCAGCATGAGCAATTCATAGCGGGAGAAGGTCAAACCGGTTGGTTTCAGTGCCTCGTCGACCCGTGCCATGACGATTTGCTGGGCTCGGACCAGCGAGGTCACCGCGGCCATACCGTCGGCGACATCCCCCCAGCCGTGGTCGACCCATTGGCGATGGGCCTCCTCGATCGGGTCGAGCGGCAAAGGACGTGGCCGGGACATGCCCTGATCATTCCATGGGGCCGGGTGGTGATCGGGGACATCCACGGGCACTGTGGATCACAGTGTTCTTCGAATCAGACCGTGCTCTTCGAATCAGAGTGAGCACAAGGGTGTGGCCGGAGACCCGCGCCCGGCACTATCAATCACGAGGCGGGCGTGGCTGAGTGGTTGAGGCAACGGTCTGCAAAGCCGTTTACGCGGGTTCAATTCCCGCCGCTCGCTCCAAGCAGGGCTCGAGGTCGTCGATCGAGCGGCGCTCGGCGCGGTGTACGCCACCGCCGCGCCGAGCAGCTCGGGCGATGCCCGGCGCTCGTTGCTCGGTGCCCGCTCGGCGCGGTCTCGGTCGTGCTATTCCCGGCGAATCAGCCGAGGCCCGAGAAATCGCGTAGCACAACGTGATTGCGGTCGGCGGTGGTGCCGAGGGTGTAATCCGGGAGCAGGCCGAAGTATTCGCCCCGGGTGGTCGCGCTCCAGCGGCGCGCGGCCGCGGTCCGCGTCTTGTAGAAGTTCACCATGTAGCCGCCCTCGTACAGGCGCAGCAGGCTGTAGCCGCCCGGATATTCCTTGACCGCAGCCACTTCCAGGAATTCGACGGCGCACCCGGTATCCGGGCGGGTCCGGCGGTTGCGGTGGGTGTGGCCGCTGTGGTGCAGGAAGACGCCGGGAGTGCGCTCGTAGCTCGCTTGGAGTTCGGCGCTGTCCCGTCCGTTCAGGACGAACCCCGGGCCTGCCAGATTGGTGTAACCGGACTCCCTGGTGACCGGATGGTGGCTGAACACCAGTGTCGGCCGGTCCGGGTCGGCCCGCAGCCGCTCGGTGAACAGGTCGAACTGCGGGCGGTCGATGGTGCCACCGGAGCCGTCGAGCTCGCTGGTGTCCAGGCCGAGCACGCGCAGTCCGCCGATCTCGTGCTCCACGAGTTGCTGGCGCGGTGTGAACGCCTCGGCCCAGCAGTCGTGATGCGCGGCCGGCGCCGGGGTGCAGCCCGCGTAGTCCGGCCCGGTGTGCGGCCGGTCGTGGTTGCCGCGGACCACAAGATAGTCGGTGCCCAGCAGGCCCCAGCCGTCGAGCTGCGCGCGGACCGCGCGCGAATCCGCAAGGGACGCTTCGTCGGTGAGATCGCCCGCGATCAGCAGGTGCGCGGCGTCCCGGTCGGGCCTGCGCAGGTCGTCGAGCAGCGCGGCCAGCATCGCCTCGGGATACGGCGGCACGTCCTGGCGGAAGCCGGGCGGCAGACCCGCGACGAGCAGGCCGCTGACCTCCTCGCCGTAATGGATGTCGTTGGCCAGGGCGATGGTTCGCAGCGGACGTCCGGGCGGCGGCATCAATGTGGTGAATTCACCGGTGATCTCCGGGGTGCCGGGACTCAGTGTGGTCAACGAGAGTGCGGGGATCGCGCGAACACCGTTGGACCACGCCTCGAATCGGTACGCGCGGCCGGGTTCCAGGTCGTCCACTTCGGCGTAGTGGAAGGGCGTCGGCTCCGGGTCGGACCACACCGGAACCGGTGCGCGGGGCGAATCCGCCGGTGCGAGACGTAGTTCCGCGTCCGCGGCGATCGGGGCGAGCCGCCCCGCGGCGTCCGGTGTCAGCGTCGTCCAGGTCACGATCACCGTCCGATCGGTGATCGTGACCACCTCCAGATCGGTGGCGAGAATCGGATTCGATTGGGCCCGAGCCGAACCCGGCCGCGCAGCGCCGACCACCGGCAGCAGTGCCGCGAGGCCCAGCGCGCCGAGCAGGGTGCGCCGGGACGGCCCGCAGCACGTCATGCGGGGCCGCGGCTCGTCAGTTCCGGCCGGAACCCGCGGAGCAGACCTTCCACTTGCCGTCTTCCTTCTTCAGGTGCTCGGTGGTGCTGGTATCGGTGTCCGGCTCCTGGCCGGGCAACTCCAGGGTGAGCTTGCCGGTGATCCGTGCAGTCGCCAGCTCGCCATCGATCTTGATGTCATCGATCTTATCGATGCTGACCGATACCGCGGCGGTGTCGAATTCCTGTTTCTGTTCGGCGGGCAGCGCGTCGAACTCGGCGCGGTCGGCCGCACACGCTTTGGCCGCGGCCGCCGGGAAGCCCTTCTTCTCCAGCGTGTCGTAGAAGTCGTGGATGGCCGACTCGATCCGTTGCGCGTCGGAGGCGAACGGTCCCTTGCCCTGCGCCGTCAGCACCGCCCCGATCACCACCACGCCGCCGAGGGCCAGCAACACCACCGCGATCAACCCGATGACGAGGCCGACCTTGCTTTTCCGGGAGGGCTGCCGCGGGCCGGATGGCCCCGGCGGAGGAGTCGCGGCCTGCGGATAGTGCGGCGGCGGGTAGCCGGTGGGCTGGTCGGGCTGGTGCGGATTCGGATAAGTCATCGGCTCGTCCTCCGTCGGCCCCCCTGGTTCCTGGAAGGTTACGGCAACCGGACGTTCGGGTGCGTGAAAAGAGACGCCGACCGGTGTATCGAGCGGGGGCCCGGGCATGTCGCCGAGCGAGTCGCTGAAGTGTCATCGATCACGAGGTCGCGCGGTTCCGATTAGAGCATCCTGCGCGGGGTTAATCATCAGGGGAGTGTGTTTCCGGTCCGCCGGCGCCCCGCCTATATTGACCGAGCGGGGGACCAACGCTCATCTTCGTTCGTGCAGAGGGAGATTCGGATGCGCAGGGTGCTCTTCATCGGTGCAGGCGCCGGGGTCGGCCTGCTGGCCGCCGCCGGCCTCGCGGGCGCCGATCCAGGGCAGGGTGCGGTGCAGGTCCGGGCGACGACCGGGGCCGATCAACTCGCCGTGGCGGGGGCCGAGGTCGGTATCGCGCCGTGCGGTGCCGCGCCCGCCCCCACCGCGTTGACCACCGGACCCGACGGCACGGTGCGCGCCGACTTGACGCCCGGTTGCTATCAGGTGCGCGTCACCGCACCGCCGTCCGGCTGTTCGGTCCGCGGCGTGGAGTACGTCCAGATGATCGTCTTACCGGGCGTCACCCAAACCGCGCCGTTCCAATTCAGCTGCGCCTGAGGAACTTCTCTATTCGATTGAGTTCGCGTCGACTCCCACTTTCGTAGGACGCGCCGTGCTCATCAGGCGGGATACGGTCGCGGGGTGGGTATTTCCGGTGAAGAATTACGGGCCCGTCCCGCTTTGGTCGCCAGAGCGGGGATTGTTTTCGTCGCGGTGACGGTGTGGTGGTTGGTGCTGTACCACCTGGTGCCGCCCGCCGGGGAATACACCCGTTCGGCGCACAACATGCGCGCCGTGGGCGCGGCGGTGTTCACCGTGCCATTGATTCTGTTCGCTCGAAAGTTTCTCGACCGCATGCCCTTTGCCGAATTGGGATGCTCCTCCGTCGGCCGCGGTGGTCGCGCATTTCTCTTCGGTGCCGCGTGCTGGGGAATTCCGGCTTGGTCGGCGATGGCGGTGATGTTGTGGCTCGGGTGGGCGGATATCACTGTGCGGGAGTCGTTTCCGCGCACCATGCTGGCACTGCTCGGGCTGCTCGTGCTGGTGCTCCTGTACGAGGCCATTCCGGAAGAACTCATCTTTCGCGGGTACTTCTTCGCCAATCTGAACGAACGGTGGTCCACCGCGAGTGCGGTTGTCGGGCAGGCGCTGCTGTTCACGGCGTGGGGTGTGCTCATCGGCGCCGCGGGCTCGGTGGGGCGAGCCGTGCTCTTCTTCAGCTTCTCCCTGGTGCTCGGCGTGCTGCGGTCGGTGACCGGAAACATCATGGCCTGCATGGGCTTCCATGCCGCTTTCCAGGTGACCACCCAGTTCCTCGCGAGCAAGTGGAACTACCTCGAACTACACGACCCCGAGCTGTCCGTGCAGGGTCTGGCCTTCGTCATCCTTCCCTTCCTGGCCACCCCGCTCGTCATGTGGTGGTACCGCAGTCGACGTCCTGTCCCCGTAGTGAGCTAGGCCTGCCGTTCGCCACTCCATTGACATGCTGCCGGGTTCACAATACCGTCAGTATTCGAATACCGAGGGTATCCGACAAAGGAGTTGGGCAAGTGCGTGAGCGTTCGGCAGGGGACAGTGGGGCAGTGGTGACCGCGTCGCGCGCGCCGCGGGTCGTGATCATCGGTGCCGGCGTCTCCGGTATTGCCAGCGCGATCACTTTGCAGCGCAACGGAATCGATGATTTCGTGATCCTGGAGAAGGGGTCCGATGTCGGCGGGGTATGGCATTGGAACCACTATCCCGGGCTGACCTGTGATGTCCCGTCACAGCTGTATCAGTTCGGCTTCGCCCCGAAACCGGACTGGTCGCAGGTCTTCGCCCCCGGCCCGGAAATCCAGCGCTACCTCGCCGACGTTGTCGATCGGTTCGGCCTTCGGCCGCACGTACGCACGAATGCCGAGGTCACGGCGGCGACCTTCACCGGATCGGGCTGGCGGGTCGAGACCGGCGACGGCAACAGCTACGAGGCCGATTTCGTGATCGCCGCCACCGGCGTGCTGCACCATCCGGCCACCCCCGAGCTGCCGGGCCTGGCCGAGTTCACCGGCGACGTGCTGCACACGGCGCGCTGGGACGACTCGGTGCCCACCGACGGCAAGCGCATCGCCGTCATCGGCACCGGATCGACCGGGGTGCAGGTGGTTTCGGCACTGCAGCCGAAGGCGCGCCGGCTCGTCCATTTCGTCCGTAGTCCGCAGTGGGTGATCTGGGCGCCGATGCGGCTGCCGCAACCCGCCGTCGTCGGCGCGGTGCTGGACCGGCTCCCGCAGGTCAATCGCGCGCTGTATCGCGCGGGCATGACCGGTGCGAAGCTGTTCACCGACGTCGTCACGCGGCCGAGCTGGCGGCGTCGTGCGGTGCAGGAGTACGCGCGATTGAGCCTGCGCGTCCAGGTGCGCGACCCGCGACTGCGTGCGCAGCTCACCCCGGACTATCAGCCGCTGTGCAAGCGACAAGTGTTGTCCGGCAGCTACTATCGCGCGCTGCACGCCCGCAACGCCGAGCTGGTCACCGACGCGATCGCGGCCGTGACCCCCACCGGCATCCGCACCGCCGACGGCACCGAGCACGAGTTCGACATGATCGTGCTGGCCACCGGCTTCCAGGCGCACAACTACATGCGGCCGATGAACCTGGCCGGCCGCGACGGGATCGCGATCGACGACGCGTGGGTGAAAGGCCCGCGGGCCTACCGGATGACCGCGGTCCCGGGCTTCCCCAACCTGTTCACCGTGCTCGGACCGAATTCACCGACCGGCTCCATTCCACTGCACCACGCCGCCGAGGTCACCGCCCGCTATATCGTCGCGTGGATCAACCGTTGGCGCACAGGCGAATTCGACACGGTCGAGGTGACCGAGGCCGCCACCGCCCGATTCGAAGCCGAGGTCGGCGCGGCGTTGGAGCCCACGGTGTGGAACACCGGGTGCAATTCCTGGTACTTCACCGAAGGCGGCCACATCGATCTGCTGCCGTTCGACCGCGCCACCATGGAGGCGCTGCTCGCGACCCCCGACGATCGCGATTTCCACCTGCGCAAGGTTTCCTGAGCCCGCCGCCGCTGCCGGGAATCGCGCGTGGTCGGGTGCGTGCGCGGCATCGCGGTGGCCGATCTCGCTAGGCTCTGGGCATGCGGGTACCAGCGGCGTGGGTGGGGGTCGATGTCCTCACGACTCGACTGCGGCGGGAAGCGCGGGTCGCGCGCGACGGGGCGGATTCGCGACTGAGCCGCAGCGACATCATGGTGCACTCGGCCGCGGGCGAGCGCGTGGCGCGGGTGCTGACGCGCTGTGCGAGCATGCTCGGGTTCGACGTCGAGGGCGAGCGGCTGTGGGCCGATATGGTCGCCGACCTCTTCGACGGACCGTACGACGACCGCACCGCCGACGAGGCCGGGATGGCCTTGCGTGCGCACTGGGTGAAGGCGCCCGATGGCATGCCGCTCGGCTTGGTGCTGTGGCTCGCGCCGGGTCCGGTCCTGCCGCGCCCGATCTACAACAGCTGGATCCTGGATCTGGACGCCGTCACCACCAGCAGCGCCGGCGACGACCTGGCGATGCTCGGCACCGACCGGCAGGCCGGCGAACCGCGCCCCATCCGCGATCTGCTCCGGTTCGCCAACGCCGACGACGTACCGCGCTTCCTCGCGCTGTACTGGGATGCGGCGACCGGTACCAAAGGGCTTACTGCCGAAGCGATCTGGTCGATCAACCCACCCGGCGCCCCCGGCTGGGTGCATTTCTGGAGCGCCGCGCACCCCGGCATCGGTCCCACCGCACGATCCGTCTACGGCATGAGCTTGCAACTGGTCCGCCGCCCCGAGCCGGTGGTCGCGACCCTGCGGCACATCGTCCAGTTCACCCGGCACACGCTGATCCTGGTCGACGCCGAACGCCGGATCACGCTGCACACCGAAGGGGTGCTGCGCGAGGAACTGCGCGACAGCAACATCGTCGAACTCCTGGAAGACCTGCAGATCGCCCGGATCGTCTCGGGATCGCAGACCAGCGTCGAGGCCACCGTGACGATCAACGACCGCCGGTACGAGGCCACCGCGTGGCCCCTGCCGAGTGTGCAGTCCAAGCCCGTGCAACCCGCCGCGATCGTGCTCCGGCCGGTCGAGGACGGTGCGGTGAACTGAGCGCGGCGGCTCACCCGAGGCGGCGTGGCTGCCGGGCGGTCCAGAACACGGTCTGCCCGACGCGGGTGATCGACACCTCCGACCACGAACGGCCCAGGGCATAGCGCAGTCCGTCTTCCGCGCCGCGCGCTTCGTCGAACAGCGGGAGCGCCGGGAAATACGCGGCGAGGGTGAGCTCGAGGATTGTCGCGGGGGCCGCGAGAGTGATCGCGCCGAAGAAAACTCCGTTCGCGCCGGTGGTGTCGGCGACCCGTTGGAACGCACATCCCTTTTCCGCCCAGGTGACCGGCAGGCAATTGGTCAGCAAGCTCGCCCCGATCGAATTCGAGCGGTGGCTCAGCGGCAACTCCCGCAGCACGGTCCCGTAATGTGCGCGGCTTTCGGTGCCGCATTTCAGCAGCCGCCGAGCGGCCGCTTCCAGTGCGGGCACGGACCAGTCGTGGAGTTCGACCAGGTGATTCCGGGTGCCGCCGCCCGGAACACGGCCCAGGACGTTCCCGGCGTGCGGGTCGAGATCGAGGCGCACCGCGAACGAGGGCTGTCCGTACTGATCCAAGAGATGCGTTGTCTCACAACGCCATACGGCCTCGTTGGTGCTGCCGAGCACGATGTGATCGAAGAATTGCAGGAGCGCGGGCGTATCCGGGGTGGTGCCGTCGAGTTCTGCTCGGCCGATGCGGCTGACCTGATCCATCAACTGGACTCCAGAAGACACCGGGGCAGCCGGGAGCGCGGCCCCGTTCCAACGGGGGATCTGCTTCCGGGCTCGGGAATCGCTCTCCGGCCGACGCTGACTCGATCATAGCAAGTGCGTCTGTCTGGGCCAGGGGCGCGGAAAGTAGCGGTGTACGGTGGCCGACCTGCGAATGTGCGCCACCGAGCAAACACAATCAGGCGCCTGGCTACCATGCCTGCCGGGCCGTGTTGAATAGATCATAGTTCCACCCATCGGCGGCCTCGGTGCGGTGATCATGACGAATACCGGCTCGCGAAGGAACGATGTGAAATGCCAGGCAAGAACGCTGCTCGAGATCGTGTGGTCATTGCGGGGCTGGGCACGGTCACCGGATATGGCTGGGGGCGTGAGGCGCTGTGGCAGGGACTGCTGAGCGGTAAGCACGCGGCCCGGCCCCAGCCGGGGTTCGGTCCGGATCGGGACACCGACGGATGGGTGGCCCGGATACCGGACGGCGGCGATCCGGAGTTGGGTTCGGTGTACCTGCGATCGGTGCAGGAGTCGGTCCGCGAGGCGGTGGCCGACGCCCGCGCGCGGGGCTGGCGACCGGGCGCCACGGTGGGGCTGCTGCACGCGATCGTGCTCGGCGACACCGACGAGTGGCATGATTTCTACGTCCACGACCACGGCAAACGCCGTTCGCGGGACTTCTTGCGGCTGTTGCCCTCCACGCCCAACTCCAACCTGATGAGCGAGCACGGTTTTCACGGTCCGGCGATGAACGTCACGGCCGCCTGCTCCTCGGCGAACGCCGCGCTCATGACCGCCCAGATGTGGCTGGCGCAAGGCTTCGTCGACGACGTGGTGGTGGTCGCGAGCGACCTGAGCGCGATCCCGGACATCGTCCAGCCCTTCGTGACCTTGGGTGCGGCGGTCACCGACGAGGATCCGCTCATGGCCTGTCGTCCGTTCCAGGAGGGCAGTCGCGGTTTCGGCTTCGGCGAGGCCGCCACGGCGTTCGTGGTGACCGGCGCGGCCGACCGGCCGTACGCGGCGGTGCTGGGCGGCGCCATGACCAACGACGGCTACCACGTCATCTCCGTGGAGCCCTCGCACGAGCAGATCTTCGCCTGCGTGCGGCAGGCGCTGACGGCCGCACGGGTGGACCCGGCGCAGGTGGCCTACCTCAACAGCCACGGTTCCGGCACCCAGCAATGCGATGTTGCCGAAACCGCTTTACTGGCAACTATTTTCGACGATCGCCCGCAGGTGCTGGCCACCAAACCGCTGACCGGCCACTGCCAAGCCGCCTCCGGCGGAGTCGAGGTGGCCGCCACCATCATGGGCTACGAACACGGCCTCATGGTCTCGGCCCCGATCGTCGCCGCCGCCCACCCCCGATTAATCGACGGCGTCATCGACCACACCGGCAACGGCCTCACCATGAAGATCGCCCTCGGCATGGGTGGCAACAACTCGGCCCTGGTGCTCGGCCCGGTCGACTGAACTGCGCGTACACGAGAAGGCCCCCGACCGTGACAGTCGGGGGCCTTCTCGTGGTGCCCTCGGCGGGCGTGCCGAACATGGGAACGGACGACCCGCAGCTGCCGATCTCGACGTATCACGACGCCGGGTCTGCGCATATCCGTCTCGATCACCACGGTTCGAGTGGACGATTCGGCTGATCACGCCGATTCCGTGGGCCGATTGGCTAAGTAGTCCCGATCAGTTCGATCGATGCGATATCCGGGTTCCCCGCGTATGCCTTCTTTGCGGTTTCAACTGCCTTGTTCTCCGCGTTGGCGGCATCATCTGCGACCGAGGTATCGGCAGGGCTTTCCTTAGCCGTCGCTGCTGCCGTTGCCGCTGCCTTGGCGGCGTCGAGCGCGGCGACATTGGCGGCGAGTTCAGCGGTGATGCGGGCAGCCGTCTCATCGCTGTGTTCAAAGCGGGCGGCCTTGTTCGCGGCCGAGATAGCCTCGGTGTTGGCATCGTCGGTGATACTGCTGGCGATGGCAGCAGCTGCGGCGGCGGCGTCGGCGGCAACGGTAGCGGTGTCGTTCTTGGCTGCGTTGACCGCATGGGCAACGGCCTCCTTGACGTCCGACTCGACCCAGGTGTTGCGGTTGCTGTTACCGCCGCGATGCAAGGCGCCAGCGGTTGCGGCGGCCCGAGCGCGGGCCGCGGCACTGCACGCACGGTCTCGATGCTGGTCGATGACCGCCTTGTCCTTGTTGCTGTCCGGGATCGCGGTGAGTTCGACGCTGATGGACGCGCAGGCCCGCAGAGTGTCGGCGTGTGCGGTCGCGGCACCGGTGTAGCCGATCACAGACAATGTCAGTGCTGCTGCCGCAGCTGCGGCAGCACCAGTAGGTATGGCTGAGCGCATGTGTCCATTACCTCCAGTCGTTGGTCAAGAACGAACCGGTCGCATCGCAGGGCAAACCCCGCAGAGGCCCTATCGGCCACGTCGGGCATCCTGTCCTCGCTTGGTACCCCCACTTACTCTTCGGCACCGAACTCGATCTTGATGGAGGCTCGCCGTGGAGACTGTTCACAGGCTCGTACCAGCTACATCGGAGGCCGGTCCGCGGCCAGGGCGAACGCCAGGTCCAGGATCAGGCTGCGCTCGGTGTGCTCGCCCGCGGCGATGCCTCCGAGGCAACTCTTCGCAGGCGATCTCTTATTGACCCTGGAGGCCGCGGCGAAGACTTCGGGGGAAATTGTGACAACTCGTGACATCGAGGCTGGGTGAGTATTCGGACGAGAAAGGCCCCAACCAGATTCGTGCTGGTTGGGGCCTTTCTGTCTGTGCCCTCGGCAGGATTCGAACCTGCGGCCTTCTGCTCCGGAGGCAGACGCTCTATCCCCTGAGCTACGAGGGCGGGATAGGGCCGAGCGGGGCTTGTGGCCGCCGATCGGGCGGGGAAAGCGTATCGCATCGGGGGCCGTGCGCCAAAAAGCGTGGCGGAGGCGGCGGTTGGGGTCAGTTCAGCGGTAGGGGTTGGGCGCCGCGGGCGGTCAGCATGGTGGTGATGAGCTGGGCTTCGCCGCGCTGGGTTTTGTCCATGGTGTCGGCGAGGGTGTGGACTGCGGTGGTGTCGGCGTGCTCGGCGGCGTACTGGATCATCGACAGGCCACCCTGGTGATGGCGCAGCATGAGTTGCAGGAACAGGGTGTCGAGTTCGGTGCCGGTGGCCTGGCGCAGGGCGGCGAGGTCCTGGGGCGTGGCCATGCCGGGCATGGCCACCATCGGACCGGACATGGCCGTGGTGCCGCCGGAGTGACCGTGACCGCCGGGCTGCCCACTCATCCAGCCCATGTAGCCGTCGACGCTCTGTGCGGGCTTGCCCCACAACTGCAGCCAGCCCTGCATCCGACCAACCTGGCTCTGCTGGGTGGTCATGATGTCGTAGGCGAGGCGGCGCACGTCGGTGTCGGTGGACTTGACCAGCACGACGCCGGCCATCTCCACGGCCTGGGCGTGATGGGCCGACATGTCCTGGCTGAAACCGACGTCGACCGCACCCGGGTCCGGTTCGGACGAGCCGGTGAACGGCAGCCGGACGAGCGCGCCGATGGCGACGCCGAGCACGATCGCGCCGACGACGCCGAGCACCAGCAGCGCGGTCCGCTGCCGCTGGAACTGGCCGCCGAGGCCGGACGCGGCAGGTTCGGTGTCGCGTGCCGGCTCGGTCGGCGTCACTGCTGCACCGGCGCCTGCTGACCGGGGATCGGCGCGGGCTGCGGCCGGCCGGGCTGTCCGGGCAGCGGCGCGCCGGGCAGCCCGGGCACGCCGGGTACACCCGGGATGCCGCCCGGCAGACCGCCGGGCATTTCGGACGGATCCGGCTGCAGTCCCTTACCGTCCATCGGCACCGCGTCGGGGCCGGGCGGGGTCGGGTCGAACGGCGGCGGGTTGTCGGTATCGAAGGCGATGGTCGAGCAATCCGCGCCGACCTCGGGATAGGTGTAGGCGTTGAGCCGCAGGGCGGTGATGAACTGGCCGACGCGCTGATCGTCGGCCTTGTCCAGCTTCAGCTGATGGCCCCAGGACTGCAACGAGATCGGGGTGTCCAGACCGGGATACGGCGACATGAGCGAGTACGGCTTGCCCTTGACCTTGCTCGCCAGCAGGTCGCGGCCCGCGGCGTCCACCTTGTCCGGGTTGTAGGTGATCCAGACTGCGCCGTGCTCGAGCGAGTGCACCGCGTTCTCCATCCGGATCGGCTTGTCGTACACGATGCCGGTGCAGGTCGCCCAGGACGCGTCGTGCGGTCCGCCGAACGCTGGACTCTGGTCGTAGGCGACCCGCTGGGTCGGGCCGATGTGCAGTCCGGCCGGATACTCCTTCTTGACCACGCCGGAGATCGACTCGGACGGGTCCTTCCGGTCGGCGCTGGGCGTGTACTTGTCCAGCGCGGCCTTCTCCTGGTACTTGGGTACCAGGCTGTAGGCGAGGGCACCGATCAATGCGATGATGACTACGGCCGCGCCGATGGCCAACCAGGGAATCTGACGATTGTTCTTGGGAAGTTGACCCCGGCCGCCCCCTTTACGGGAGGCCGACAACTTCGCGCCGGCTTTGGTGGCCTTGGCCGATTTGGCGCTGGGACTGCTCGGCATCGCTCGTTGTGCTCTCTCGACGTGACGGATCCGCGTGCTGCTACAGGTTGCGGACGGTTCCGGCGCAATGCCCACTCGAGGTGCACACCCGCCAAGACCATAGGATAGAGACTCGTGACTCCAGCTGACCTTGCAGATCTCCTTCGCACCACCGCGGCGAAGGTGCTCGTCGAACGTGGGCTCGATCCCGCGGTCCTGCCCGACGAGGTCACTGTCGAGCGTCCCCGCAACCCGGAACACGGTGACTATGCCACGAATGTCGCGATGAAGGTGGCAAAGAAGGCAGGCACGAATCCGCGAGATCTGGCGACCTGGCTGGCCGAGGCGTTGACCGCCGCGGACGGTGTCGAGGTGGCCGAGGTCGCCGGGCCCGGCTTCCTCAACATCCGACTGGCCGCATCGGCGCAGGGGGCGATCGTCGAGCAGGTGCTGGCCGCGGGCGCGTCGTACGGCACCGCCGAGACATTGCAGGGCACCCGGATCAACCTCGAGTTCGTCTCGGCCAACCCCACCGGGCCCGTGCACCTCGGCGGCACCCGGTGGGCGTCGGTCGGCGACGCGCTCGGCCGGATCCTGGCCGCGCAGGGCGCGGAGGTGGTGCGCGAGTACTACTTCAACGATCACGGCGCGCAGATCGACCGGTTCGCCCGGTCGCTGGTCGCGGCGGCCACCGGCGAGCCGACCCCGGCGGACGGTTACGCGGGCGCCTACATCGGCGAGATCGCGGGCACGATCGTCGCCGCGCACCCGGACGCCGTCGCGCTGCCCGAGGCCGAGCGGCTCGAACTGTTCCGCGCCGAGGGTGTCGAGTTGATGTTCGCGCAGATCAGGCAGTCGCTGCACGAGTTCGGCACCGACTTCGACGTGTACTTCAACGAGAGTTCGCTGT
Source organism: Nocardia brasiliensis NBRC 14402 (assembly GCF_000308475.2). GTDB lineage: Bacteria > Actinomycetota > Actinomycetes > Mycobacteriales > Mycobacteriaceae > Nocardia > Nocardia brasiliensis. The sequence continues at coordinate 24,151 of NZ_BAFT02000053.1, forward strand.
TCGCCTCCGGCGCGGTCGAGCAGGCCGTCGCGACGCTGAAGAATTCCGGCGACCTGTACGAGAAGGACGGCGCCTGGTGGATCGCGAGTACGGAATACGGCGACGATCAGGATCGCGTCGTCATCAAGAGCGACGGTAATCCGGCCTATATCGCGGGCGATATCGCGTACTTCCAGAACAAGCGGTCGCGCGGATTCGATCTGTGCATTTATATGCTCGGCGCCGACCACCACGGGTATATCGGACGGTTGAAGGCCGCCGCGGCCGCCTTCGGTGACGACCCGGCGACCGTCGAGGTGCTGATCGGGCAGATGGTGAATCTGCTCAAAGACGGTGTCGCGGTGAAGATGAGCAAGCGCGCGGGCACCGTGGTCACGCTGGAAGATCTGGTCGAGGCGATCGGGGTCGACGCGGCGCGGTATTCGCTGGTGCGTTCCTCGGTGAATTCCAGCATCGATATCGACCTGACCCTCTGGACCAGCCAGAGCAGCGAAAACCCGGTCTACTACGTGCAATACGCGCACGCGCGGACCGCGTCCATCGCGCGCAATGCCGCCGAATTCGACTACGACAAGGTCACTGCGGATCTCGCGTTGCTGACCGCGGACGAAGAAGGCGAACTCATTCGCACCCTCGGCGAATACCCGCGCGTGGTGAGCAGCGCGGCGAGCCTGCGGGAACCGCACCGGGTCGCCCGCTACCTGGAGGAGCTGGCCGGTACCTACCACCGCTTCCAGACCAACAAGAACCTGCGCGTGCTCCCACTCGGCGACGAGCCGGTGAGCCCGACCAACGCCGCCCGCCTGGTGCTGGTCAACGCGACCCGCCAGGTGCTGGCGAACGGCCTGGCGCTGCTGGGCGTGAGCGCACCGGAGCGGATGTGAACGGGTTCCGCGAATATCCCACCCCCGCAAAACCATTTGCGGCAGCGGGCAGAGTTGTACACGGGCAGAAGGCCTTTCGTATAGATATGAAGAAGGGATCAGAGCCCGTGAGGGAGCGCAGCGAGCGAACCAAAATTACAGCCGCCTGCGCGGTCACAGTGGAGCCGAGCGTCAGCGAGGTGGTGTCCGTGAGGGAGCGCAGCGAGCGAACCAAAATTACAGCCGCTTGCGCGGTCACAGTGGAGCCGAGCGCCAGCGAGGCGGAGCTGTGAGCGCGCATCCGGCCGGTCCCCGGCATGCTGAGATTCCGCACGCGCCGAGTTTGCCGGAGCGGCCGCGGGATCCGCAGCAGATGATCGATCTGCCCGCGAATGTGTGGCCGCGCAACGCGAGCCGTGATTCCGACGGTGTCGTGCGGTTGGCGGGCGTGCCCGTGCACGAGTTGGCCGCCGAATTCGGCACGCCGCTGTTCGTGGTCGACGAGGACGATTTCCGTTCGCGCTGCCGCGATATGGTGCGCGCCTTCGGTCCGAATGCCCGGGTGCATTACGCCTCGAAGGCTTTCCTGTGTGGCGAGATCGCGCGCTGGATCCGGGACGAGGGCCTTTCGCTGGACGTGTGTTCCGGCGGCGAACTCGCGATCGCCCTGCACGCGGGGTTCCCGGCGGAGCGAATCGCCTTGCACGGCAACAACAAATCCGCCACCGAGTTGGAGGCCGCGGTGACCGCCGGGGTCGGCCACGTGGTGGTGGACTCGCTCATCGAGATCGAACGCCTCGAGGCCATCGCGGGCCGCGCCGGTGTGGTGCAGGACGTGCTCGTCCGGGTCACCGTCGGCGTGGAAGCCCATACCCACGAATACATTTCGACCGCGCACGAGGATCAGAAGTTCGGCTTCTCGATCGCCGGGGGCGACGCGATGGAGGCGCTGGCTCGCGTCTTCGAGGCGGACAACCTGCGCCTGGTCGGCCTGCACAGCCATATCGGATCGCAGATCTTCGAGATCGACGGTTTCGAGATCGCCGCGCGTCGCATGCTGCGCCTGCTGCACGACGCCATCGAGAAGTTCGGCGTGGAACGGACCGCGCAGATCTCCACGCTGGATCTCGGTGGCGGCCTTGGTATTTCGTACCTGCCGAACGACGATCCGCCGCCGCTGGACGATTTCGCCGCGAAGGTGCGCGACCTGGTCGCCGCCGAGGCCGCGAGCATCGGCCTGCCGGAGCCGAAGATCGCGGTGGAACCGGGCCGGGCCATCGCCGGGCCGGGCACCGTCACGCTGTACGAGGTCGGCACCACCAAGGACGTGTCGCTCGACGGTGGCCTGCGCCGGCGCTACATCAGCGTCGACGGCGGCATGAGCGACAACATCCGCCCCGCGCTGTACCAGGCGGACTACGACTGCCGCCTGGTCTCGCGCACCTCCGAGGCCGCGGCGGTAGTCGCGCGTGTGGTCGGAAAGCATTGTGAGAGCGGCGATATCGTCATCCGGGACACGTGGATGCCGGAGGATGTCGGCCCCGGCGATCTGGTCGCCGTCGCCGCGACGGGTGCGTACTGCTATTCGATGTCCAGCCGATACAACCAGTTGACCCGGCCCGCCGTGGTCGCGGTGCGTGACGGACAACCGCGACTCATTCTGCGCCGGGAAACGGTGGCGGACTTGCTCAGCTTGGAGGTGTGATGAACGCAGTATCGCAAGGCGATTCGGTCAGCGGTGGTGGCCGGTCGGCGGTCGGGCCGAATTCGGCTCAAATGGTATGGGGGAGAGACCAGCCCATCGGTGTCGCGGTGCTCGGCATGGGCAATGTCGGCACCGAGGTGGTGCGGATTCTGCGGGAGCATGCCGAGGATCTGCGTTCCCGGGTCGGCGCGCCCGTCGTGCTGCGCGGCGTCGCGGTCCGTGATCTGGCGACCGATCGCGGTATCCCGACCGCGCTGCTGACCACCGACGCCGACGCGCTCGTCGCGCGCGACGACGTCGACCTGGTGGTCGAGGTCATCGGCGGAATCGACCCGCCGCGCCGACTGATCCTGGCGGCCTTGAACGCGGGCAAATCCGTGGTGACCGCGAACAAGGCGCTGCTGGCCGACTACACCGGCGAGCTCGCCGCCGCCGCCGAACGCAACCGCGCCGACCTGTATTTCGAGGCCGCGGTCGCCGGCGCCATCCCGGTGGTCCGCCCGCTCATCCAGTCGCTGGCCGGTGACCGGGTGAACCGGGTCGTCGGCATCGTCAACGGCACCACCAACTTCATCCTCTCCGCGATGGACGAGACCGGCGCGGATTACGCCGACACGCTGGCCGAGGCCACCCGCCTCGGCTACGCGGAGGCGGACCCGACCGCCGACGTGGAGGGCTTCGACGCCGCGGCCAAGGCCGCGATCCTCGCCTCGCTCGCTTTCCACACCCGGGTCACCGCCGCCGACGTGTACCGCGAGGGCATCTCCAAGATCAGTTCCGAGGATCTGGAGACCGCGTCCGCACTGAACTGCACGGTGAAGCTGCTCGCCATCTGCGAGCGGGTCGCCGCCGGTCCGGGTGAGCCGAGCCCCGAGGAGGGCGGCAAGGAGCGGGTCTCGGTGCGCGTCTACCCGGCGCTGGTGCCGCGCAAGCATCCGTTGGCAGCCGTGAGCGGGGCCTTCAATGCGGTGGTCGTCGAGGCGGAGAACGCGGGCAGGTTGATGTTCTACGGCCAGGGCGCGGGCGGCGCGCCCACGGCCTCCGCCGTGCTGGGAGATCTGGTGATGGCCGCGCGCAACAAGTTCTACGGTGGCCGTGCGCCGGGCGAATCGGTTTATGCTGAGCTACCGATCGCACCGATCGGCGATACACCCACCCGCTACCACGTGAACCTGCAGGTGGAAGACCGTCCCGGGGTCCTGGCCGCGGTGGCGGGCGAATTCGCCAAGCACGGGGTGAGCATCTCGACCGTCCGCCAAGAGGGGCACGGCACGGGAGCCCGCCTGGTCGTGGTCACCCACCACGCGCTGGAATCGGCGCTCGCGGACACCGTCGCCGCTCTGGCGGAGATGGAATCCGTCACATCCATCACCAGCGTTCTCAGATTGGAAGGCACCGAAGAATGAATACCTCCAGGGGCGGGCAGCCGGCGGGGTGGGTAAGTACAGGGGGTCGGCAGCCGGCGGAGCCGGCGGGGTGGGTAAGTACAGGTGTGGCACCGCAGGCCGGAGTGCACTCGCGCTGGCCGGGTTTGATCGCGGCCTATCGCGACCGGATCGCCGGTGCGCGGGACTGGGAGCCGGTCACCCTGCTCGAGGGCGGTACGCCGCTGGTGCCCGCACCGCATCTGTCCGAGCTGACCGGGTGTGAGGTATATCTCAAGGTCGAGGGCCTGAACCCGACCGGCTCGTTCAAGGACCGCGGGATGACCGTGGCCATCACCGACGCGAAGTATCAGGGCCAGAAGGCGGTGCTCTGCGCGTCCACCGGCAACACCTCGGCATCCGCCGCGGCCTACGCCACCCGCGCGGACATGACCTGCGCGGTGCTCATCCCGCAGGGCAAGATCGCGATGGGCAAGCTGGCCCAGGCGGTCATGCTGGGCGCGAAGATCATCCAGGTGGACGGCAACTTCGACGACTGTCTCGAGCTGGCGCGCAAGGTGACCTCCGATTTCCCGAGCATCGGCCTGGTGAACTCGGTGAACCCGGCACGCATCGAGGGGCAGAAGACCGCTTCGTTCGAGATCTGCGACGTGCTGGGCCGCGCGCCCGACGTGCACGCGCTGCCGGTCGGAAATGCGGGCAATATCACCGCCTACTGGCGGGGCTATCGCGAGTACTACGCCGACGGCGTCACCACGCAGCTGCCGCGCATGCTCGGCGTGCAGGCCGCGGGGGCCGCACCGCTGGTGCACGGCGCCCCGGTGAGCGACCCGGAGACCATCGCGACGGCCATCCGGATCGGTGCGCCGGCGTCGTGGAACGCGGCGGTCGCGGCCAAGGAGGAATCCGGTGGGGCCTTCCGCGCCGCCACCGACGAGGAGATCCTCGCGGCGTACCGGCTGGTCGCGGCGAGCGAGGGCGTGTTCGTCGAGCCCGCGTCGGCCGCCAGCGTCGCGGGTCTGCTCGCGGCGCGCACCGAGGGTTGGCTGGACTCCGGCCTCACCGTCGTGTGCACCGTGACCGGTAACGGACTCAAGGATCCCGACACCGCCCTGCTGGGAATGCCGCAGGTGCAGGCGATTCCGGTGGACCCGGTCGCGGTCGCCGCCGAGCTAGAGCTGGCCTGAATTGAATTCGAAGGATAGTCAGCTGGCCGAACGGCGACGCGGTTCGGCGATGAGCCGGACGCTGCCCGCGGGTATTTCGGTGACCGCGCGGGTGCCCGCGTCCACCGCGAACCTCGGTCCCGGATTCGACTCGCTCGGGATGGCGCTCGGCATGTTCGACGAGATCGACGTGCGCACTACCGATTCGGGGCTCAGCATCCGGGTCGAGGGCGAGGGCGCCGACGATGTGCCATGGGGCCCTTCGCATCTCGTGGTGCGGGCGATCGAGCGCGGTCTGGAGGCCGCAGGCGTCTGGGCCGACGGCCTCGATGTGGTGTGCCGCAACGTGATTCCGCATTCACGCGGGCTCGGCTCGTCCGCCTCCGCGGTGGTCGGCGGGCTGGCCGCGGGGTGTGCCATCGCGGCGGAATTCGATTCGGCGCTGGCCACCTCGGACGACCAATTGGTGCAGCTCGCATCGGAATTCGAGGGGCATCCGGACAACGCGGCGGCCAGCGTGCTCGGCGGCATCGTGGTGTCCTGGACCGAGACCGACCGGGCGGCCGATATCGGCCGTGACGGCGTCCCGGTGGCCGAACATCACGGCCGGGTCTACCGGGCCGTCCGGCTGGACGCGCATCCCACACTGCGTCCGGTCGTGCTCATCCCCGAGGAACGGTCGGCGACCGCGCACACCAGGGGCTTGTTGCCCGAGGTGGTGCCGCACGGTGATGCCGCGTTCAACGTCAGCCGGGCCGCTCTGGCCGTGGTGGCGCTCACCCAGCGCCCCGACCTGCTGATGCCTGCGACGGCCGATCGGCTGCACCAGGCCCAGCGTGCGCCCGCATTACCGCTGACCACCACCTGGATTTCCCGGCTGCGAGCGGCCGGTATCGCGGCCACCGTCTCCGGTGCCGGACCAACCGTCCTGGCCCTCGGGACCAGTGAATTCCCTGCCGAACTCCGTGAACTCGCGGCCCTGGACGGCCTGCGGGTGGTCGAGCCGGGACTGGCCGACGGGGTCCGGATCGACTGACGGCGCGTCTGCCTTGCCGATATTCGCAGTGTGCAGCTATCCTGAGCGAGTCCGTACATCGTGCGCATCAGACGCCGGTGCTTCATCAGGGCAATCGCTCCAGCAGGCTCCAGGCTCGAGCCTCCAGGCCATGGGGGTGCTGCGTAGCTGCGCAACTGGAATGATCTCTCCCACCTCTCACCACCGGTGGCGAAGCGGACGGACGCATCCGAGTCCGGCAGAATGCCCGGACTGCGGGACGAACCCTCGAAACAGCACACGGCAATCGAGGGAAGGAAAGGATTTCCGTGACAGATACGGACCTGCTCGCGACACCAGGGGTGGAATCCAACCCAGCCTCGGGCGACCGCGAAAGTGACTCCGGACAGATTTCGAAGATGAGCGAACAAACCGACGTCGCACGATCGGGGCTGACTGGAATGTTGTTGCCGCAGTTGCGCGCGCTCGCGGGGGAGCTCGGTATCCGAGGCACCTCCGGAATGCGCAAAGGTGATTTGATCGCCGCCATCAAGGAAAATCAGGCCGGAAAACCGGCGAAGGGTGAAAAGCCCGAAGGGGGACAGGCCAAGTCCGCGGTTTCCGCCAAGGCCCAAACGTCCGGTAATACCGAAGCTCCCGCCGCCGCGCCCGCCCGGGCCGAACAGGGCACCCTCGATGTCGGCACCGCCCCGGTGAAAAAAGAGGCGCCCGCTGCCGAGGCCGCCGCACCGGCGAAGGAAAAGGAAGCTCCCGCGAACCAGGCCCCGGCCGAGAACGCGCAGCCCACCTCGAACGAGTCCGACGACTCGGGTCGCGAGGGTGGTCAGCGTGGTCGTGGTCGGCAGCGGCGCGGCCGTGACCAGGCGCGATCCGGCGGCGGCGAGGCCGCGGCCGATGCGCGTGGTGACGAGCCGAAGCAGGACTCCGAGCAGGGCGAGCGGCGCCGCGAGCGCAACCAGTCGGGCGAGCGTAACCAGTCCGGTGACCGCAACCAGTCCGGTGACCGCAACCAGTCGGGCGAGCGCAACCAGTCCGGTGACCGCAACAACCAGAACGGCAACGGCGGCAACGCGAACGGCGGCCGGAACAACGACCGCAACAACGCGCGCAACGACGACGACGAAGAGGGCGGACGCGGCCGGCGGGGCCGGCGGTTCCGTGAGCGTCGCCGCGGGCGCGACCGCGAAACCGGTGGCGGTGGCGGCGAGGCCCGCGAGCTGGAGATCCGCGAAGACGACGTGTTGCAGCCGGTCGCGGGCATCCTCGACGTGCTGGACAACTACGCCTTCGTCCGGACCTCGGGCTACCTGGCCGGACCGAACGACGTCTACGTCTCGATGAACCTGGTCCGCAAGAACGGCCTGCGCCGCGGTGACGCGATCACCGGTGCGGTGCGCGCCCCGCGCGACGGCGAGCAGAGCAACCAGCGGCAGAAGTTCGATCCGCTGGTGCGCCTGGACACGGTCAACGGTGGTGAGGTCGAGGCGGCCAAGCGGCGCCCCGAGTTCAGCAAGCTCACCCCGCTGTACCCGAACCAGCGTCTGCGCCTGGAGACCCAGCCGAACAAGCTGACCACCCGCGTCATCGACCTGATCATGCCGATCGGTAAGGGCCAGCGCGCCCTGATCGTCTCGCCGCCGAAGGCCGGTAAGACGACGATCATGCAGGACATCGCGAACGCGATCGCGATCAACAACCCTGAGGTCTACCTCATGGTGGTGCTGGTCGACGAGCGTCCCGAAGAGGTCACCGACATGCAGCGTTCGGTGAAGGGTGAGGTCATCGCCTCGACCTTCGACCGGCCGCCGTCAGACCACACCTCGGTCGCCGAGCTCGCCATCGAGCGCGCCAAGCGACTGGTGGAAATGGGCAAAGACGTTGTGGTGCTGCTCGACTCGATCACTCGACTCGGGCGTGCGTACAACAACTCCTCGCCTGCGTCGGGCCGAATCCTTTCCGGTGGTGTCGATTCCACCGCGCTGTACCCGCCCAAGCGGTTCCTCGGCGCGGCGCGCAACATCGAGAACGGCGGCTCGCTCACCATCATCGCGACCGCGATGGTGGAGACCGGATCCACCGGTGACACGGTCATCTTCGAGGAGTTCAAGGGCACCGGTAACGCGGAGCTCAAGCTGGACCGCAAGATCGCGGAACGGCGGGTGTTCCCCGCGGTGGACGTCAACCCCTCCGGCACTCGTAAGGACGAGCTACTGCTCAGCCCCGACGAGGCGGCGGTGCTGCACAAGCTGCGCCGCGTACTGTCCGGCCTGGACTCGCACCAGGCGATCGATCTGCTGATCGACCGTCTGAAGAAGTCCAAGAACAACCTCGAGTTCCTGATGCAGGTCAGCAAGACCGCGCCGGGCGCACTCGACGAATGAGTTCCTGAGTTGTACTGCCGAAAGGGCCTCGCCACCGCGGGGCCCTTTCGGCGTCTGCGGGCTGAAGAACATCAGCCCGATCATGGCCGCGCCGCTGATCATGAAACCCAGAATGATCGTCGAGCCAGGCACCGCGCTCCCCTCCGGAGCGGTGTTCGTGGTCTCGACATGGACGGCGGCTTGCGGAGTCGTAGTCGGAATATCCGGCAACGCACACCAGCCGACCGCGACAGCGAGAAGCAGCAGACCGAAGATCGCGGACGCGACTCGGATGTTCACAAGTTCTCCCTTCTGTCACGGCACGCCGATGTGCACTCGACACTCGAGATGGCTTTCACGCTTTCGAGGGCTGTGCTCACGCCGCGAACCGGCCCGAGGTCTCAACTCTATGAACGTCGCTGTTCGTGTTCGTGAGTAGCGGACTACCCGACTTCAGGGTTCCTGAGACAGCGTCGATGCGCGTGCCCGAACTTCCTGGGGCGACAGTGGCGGGGGGTCTACCTAGGGCGGGAACAAACCACCCGCCCGGGGTGTTTTGGGAGCGTAGCGACAGTTCTGGCATACTGAACGGTCGTTGCGTCTGCTCACTCGAGCAGACCTCCCGCCTAAGTCGGCTCCGGTTCACGTTCCCGCGATTCCGCGCGTGAGCGACCCGGCGGCCAATATCGAGAGGACACCCATGAAGGCAGGAATCCACCCGACGTATGTCGACACCACGGTCGTCTGTGGTTGCGGCAACACCTTCCAGACTCGCAGCACCAAGGAGTCGGGACACATCACCGTCGAGGTCTGCTCGCAGTGCCACCCGTTCTACACCGGCAAGCAGAAGATCCTCGACACCGGTGGCCGCGTGGCCCGCTTCGAGGCGCGCTACGGCAAGCGGGCCGGCAAGAAGGCCGACTCCGACGCCAAATAGCTTCCTCGCCGACGCCCGGTCCTGCGCTGCAGGCCGGGCGTCGGTGCTTTGTGAGGGGGACAGGGAAACTAGAGAAGGAAGCGAAGCTGTGACGCAACCGTCCGCGATCGACGACATTCTGGCCGAGCACGCCGGCCTGGAAACGCAGCTGTCCGATCCGGCGCTGCACAACGATCCGGGCGCCGCGCGCCGGGTCGGCAAGCGGTTCGCCGAGCTCGCGCCGATCATGGCGACCTACACCAAGCTGAAGTCCGCGCGCGAGGATCTGGCCGCCGCGCAGGAACTCGCCGCCGACGACGCGGCGTTCGCCGCCGAGGTCCCCGACCTGGAACGCCAGGTCGGTGAGCTGGAGCAGGCGCTGGCCGATCTGCTCGCGCCGCGTGACCCGCACGACGGCGACGACGTGGTGCTCGAGGTGAAATCCGGTGAGGGCGGCGAGGAATCGGCGCTGTTCGCCTCCGATCTGGCCCGCATGTACGTCCGCTACGCGGAGCGGCACGGCTGGAAGGTCGAGATCCTCGACGTCACCGTGTCCGATCTCGGCGGCTACAAGGACGCGACGCTCTCGATCAAGAGCCGCGATGCCGCGCGCGACGGCGTGTGGTCCCGGTTCAAGTTCGAAGGCGGCGTGCATCGCGTGCAGCGGGTGCCGGTGACCGAGTCGCAGGGCCGGATCCACACCTCCGCCGCGGGCGTGCTGATCTACCCCGAGCCCGACGAGGTGGAAGAGGTGCAGATCGACGAGAGCGACCTGCGCGTCGACGTCTACCGGTCCTCCGGCAAGGGTGGTCAGGGCGTCAACACCACCGACTCCGCGGTCCGGCTCACCCACCTGCCCACCGGCATCGTGGTGACCTGCCAGAACGAGCGTTCGCAGCTGCAGAACAAGGCCCGCGCCATGCAGGTGCTGGCCGCCCGGTTGCAGGCGCTCGCCGAGGAGCAGGCCGACCAGGAGGCGGCGGCGGGCCGAGCCAGCCAGATTCGCACGGTCGACCGTTCCGAGCGCATCCGCACCTACAACTTCCCGGAGAACCGGATCACCGACCATCGCATCGGCTTCAAGGCGCACAACCTGGACTCGGTGCTGGACGGCGACCTGGACGCGCTGCTGGACGCGCTCGGCAAGGCGGATCGCGAGGCCCGAATGGCCGCGGAATAACGAGCTTTCGGGCAGAGTTCGCGAGATGTCCACGACCAGAGTGGCGTTGCGCCCCGCCATCAACGATGCCGTCGCGGCGTTGCGGGCGGCGGGGGTGCACAGCCCGCAAGCCGACGCCGAACACCTTGCCGCGCATGTGCTCGGTGTGCAGCGCAGCCGGTTGCTGATGACGCCGCTCATCACCCCGGGGGAGCTGGCCGAGTACCGCGCGCTGGTCGCGCGGCGGGCGGAGCGAATTCCGTTGCAACACTTGACCGGAACCGCGGCGATGGGCGATATCGACCTGGCGGTCGGGCCCGGTGTCTTCGTACCGCGGCCCGAGACCGAGCTGCTGTTCGCCTGGGCGCTGGCGCAATTGGCGGCGCTGCCGCATGGCCACGCGCCGATCGTCGTCGATCTGTGCACGGGTTCCGGCGCGCTCGCGTTGGCCATCGCGCATGCCCGGCCCGACGCGGTGGTCCATGCCGTCGAACTCGATCCGGCCGCGCTGCGGTGGGTCCGGCGCAACGCCGATCAGCGCGGCGCCGACGGGGACACCCCGATCGTCCTGCACGCCGCCGACGTCACGGATCCGAACCTGCTGCGCGAGCTGGACGGCCGCGTCGACGTCGTGGTGTCCAACCCGCCCTACATCCCCGAGGGTGCACAACTCGATCCGGAAGTGGGCGACCACGACCCGCACCTGGCCCTGTTCGGCGGTCCGGACGGCCTGGACGTCATCCGCGGCATGCTGCCCACCATCGTCCGCCTGCTGCGTCCCGGCGGCAGCACAGCTATCGAACACGACGACGCGAACGGGTCCGACCTGGCCGCGCTGCTCGCCGCCGCCGATTTCGCCGACATCGTCGAGCATCCGGACTTAGCGGGCAAACCACGCTTCGTCGCCGCAAATCGCCCCTGAAAGGTGGTCGGGGCGAGCCCGCGTGACAGGATGGTCCGGTGAGTACCGTCTACGACTGCGCGGATCCCGACCTGCGCGCCGCCGGACTGACCGCAGCCACCAGCGCGCTGAAATCCGGCCGGCTGGTCGTGCTGCCGACCGACACGCTCTACGGTCTGGCCGCGGACGCCTTCGATGCCACCGCGGTGAGTTCGCTGCTCGCGGCCAAGCGCCGCGGCAGAGACATGCCGGTGCCGGTCCTGGTCGGTTCCTGGCACACCATCGACGGCCTGGTCTTCTCGGTGCGCCCGCAGGCGCGGGAGCTGATCCGGGCGTTCTGGCCCGGCGGCCTGAGTCTCGTTGTGCAGCAAGCGCCTTCGCTTGCCTGGGATCTCGGCGACACCCGCGGCACGGTGATGCTGCGAATGCCGTTGCACCCGGTCGCCCTCGACCTGCTGCGCGAGGTCGGCCCGCTGGCCGTCTCCAGCGCCAACGTGTCCGGGCAGCCGCCCGCCAAGACCGCCGCGGAGGCCCGCGAGCAACTCGGCGACCTCGTGGGCACCTACCTCGACGGCGGGCCCGCCGCGCACGCCGTCGCCTCCACCATCGTCGACCTGACCGCCGATCAACCGCGCGTGCTGCGCGAGGGTGCCGTATCGATCGGCGATATCGCCGACGTCCTCGGCATGTCGCCGGAGGCGCTGTCCAGCGCCTCCATCCGATGATCGATCAGGCGCCGGCGCGAATGGGTGACCCGATGCTCGGGCGGTGCCGCGGATGACCGGTTCCGGTGCGGTGGTCCCGCTGCGGGAGCTGCTGCTCGTCCTGCTCATCTCCGCGGTGATCACCTTCCTCGCCACCGGCGGAATCCGCACGCTCGCCATCGGTTTCGGCGCCGTGGCGGTGCCGCGGGAACGCGACGTGCACGTCAAGCCGATCCCGCGGATGGGCGGCGTCGGCATTTACGTCGGGGTGGTCGGCGCGATGCTGTTCGCGCATCAATTGCCCGCGCTGCGAAGGGGTTTCGACTACAGCCCGAACATTCCGGCGGCGGTGCTGGTGGCCGCGACGATCATCGTGGCGGTCGGCATCGTGGACGACCGCTGGGGCCTGGACGCGCTCACCAAGTTCGCCGGGCAGGTGACCGCCGCCGGTGTGATGGCCGTGATGGGGCTGAGCTGGTACAGCATCTACAACCCGTTCAACAACACCACGGTGTTCCTGGACGCGCTGCAGGGCGGCCTGGTCACCGTCGCGGTGACCGTCACGCTGGTGAACGCGATGAACTTCGTCGACGGCCTGGACGGATTGGCGGCCGGGCTCGGCCTGATCGCGGCCATCGCGGTGTTCGTGTTCTCGCTCGGCCTGATGAACGAGCAGGGCGGTTCGGTGGACACCTACCCGCCCGCCCTGCTGGCCGCCGCGCTGGCGGGCGCCTGCCTGGGCTTCCTGCCGCACAATTTCCAGCCGGCCCGGATCTTCATGGGCGACTCGGGCTCGATGCTGATCGGGCTGGTGCTGGCCGCGGTCTCGACCAGCGCGTCCGGGCGCATCCCGCTGCAGGGTTTCGGCCCGCGCGACATCGTCGGCCTGCTGTCGCCGCTGCTGCTGGTCGGCGCGGTGATGTTCATTCCGGTGCTGGATCTGGTGCTGGCCATCGTGCGCCGGGTGCGCGCGGGTGTGAGTTTCTCCACTCCGGACAAGATGCACCTGCACCATCGGCTGCTGCAGATCGGGCATTCGCACCGGAGGGTGGTGTTGCTCATCTATTTGTGGGTCGGCATCCTCGCGTTCGGCGCCGTCGGCACCGCGCTGATGGACCGGCGCCTGGTCATCCTGCTGATGGCGGGCGGCTTGGTGTTCGCCCTGGTGGTGACCGCGATCCCCGGCCTGCGGCGCGGGGAGGAAGCCGAGCACCATCCGCCCTCCGGGTAAGGTTTGCAGGCGTGAGCTTTGTTCCTACCCCTGTTCCCGGTCCGGACGCCCCGCTGAAGGCGGCGCTGCGCTACGGCTTGATCGGGCTGGGTGTGCTGGTCGTGCTCGCCGTCGCGATCGCCACGGCGGTCGCCGGCGTGCCCGGCCTGTGGGGTGCGCTGCTCGGTGCGGCCATCGGCGGTGGCTTCATCCTGACCACGGCCGCCGTGGTGTTGTTCGGCGCGAAATTGCCGCCGACCACCGCGGGCATGGTGATGCTGGCCAGCTGGGTCGGCAAAATGCTGGTTGCCCTGATCGTTATAGCGATCTTGAATCAATTCGCCTTTTATGACCGGATCGCGCTGTTCCTGACCGTTGTCGGAGCGCTGGTAATCGTGCTCGGCGCGGAGACGTACGGCGTTCTGCGACAGAAGGTGCCGTACGTGACGGTGCCCGATGTGCCGAGCGACACAGCTACCGGCGAGTAATAACCGCCACCCCCCTACACGCTGTCGTAGATAACTTGGTAAAGTGTTGGTAAGCAAGCTGCCAAGCGAAGGGTGGTCACCCCGACCGCCCCGAGTGACGCTATGCTTACTGCCGTGCCGGGCTCCGAGGGGTTCCGGTTCTGCATGTCGACGATGTCGCCGACACACGTACAGACGCCAGGTGGAATCCCAACCCGCCGCACAGCTGCTGACGAATTTCGAGCCGACCTGAGTCGACCCAAATTGATCGTCAATGTCCGATCGAACCGCGGGATCAACCGAACCCACGGCCCGAACACGGGAGAGAACGCTGAGCGTCACCACTTTGGCGGGCGAGTTCCACGCGCCATCGCTAACCGACTTCTTCCCTCCAGCGCTGCTGTTCGAGGGTACGCCGTTCGAACTCGATCGTTTGATGGCGATCCGGCTTCTGATGACCGGTGTCCTGATTGTCGTGATGATGCTCGCTTTTCGCAATCCGCGTCTCATCCCGCGCGGGTTGCAGAACGTCGCGGAAACCGGTCTGGTCTTCGTCAAGGAACAGATTTGCGACGAAGTTTTGGGCAAGGAATCCGGACGTAAGTTCTTCCCGCTCATCGCGACCATCTTCTTCGCGGTCCTGTTCCTGAACTTCTCCGGTGTCATTCCCGGATTGAACATCTCGTCGAACGCTCGAATCGGCATGCCGCTGGTCCTGGCCGTCATCGCGTACGTCGCCTTCAACTACGTCGGCATCAAAAAGTACGGATTCTTTACGTACCTGCGTAGCAGCATCGTGGTACCGAATGTGCCCCCTGCGCTCCACGTACTGCTGATTCCGATCGAGTTCGTCTCGACCTTCATCCTGCGTCCGTTCACGCTGACCGTCCGACTCATGGCGAACATGCTGGCCGGACATATCATGTTGGTGCTGTTCTTCAGTGCTACCTGGTTCTTCTTGTTCGACGCCGTCGCGTGGATGAAAGTGTTCTCGCCCTTCTCGCTCCTCGCGGGATTCGCGTTCACTCTCTTCGAGCTGTTGGTCATCTTCCTGCAGGCCTATGTGTTTGCGCTGCTGACCGCCGTTTACATCGGACTCGCACAACACGCAGATTCACACTGACCTGCCTGACCGAACGTTAAACCTGCTACACCTCGTCGACCGGCGGGTGTGCAACAGAAAGGGAATGGAAGACTCATGAGCCTCGCGTACCTGGCCCAGGAAGCCGCAACCACCTCTGAGAAGATCAAGGGCTACGGCGCCATCGGCTACGGTCTGGCGGCAATCGGCCCGGGCATCGGCGTCGGCATCGTCGTCGGTAAGGCCATCGAAGGTATCGCCCGTCAGCCGGAGCTGCAGGGCACCATCCGGACCAACATGTTCCTCGGCATCGCGTTCACTGAGGCGCTTGCCCTGATCGGCCTCGTCGCCGGCTTCATCTTCTGATTCCGATGAACGAGTTCTCTGTTCTCGCAGCGGGAAGCGGAGAGGATGTGAATCCTCTTCTCCCCGAGACATACGACATCGTCTGGTCCGTGGTCTGCGTCGCGATCATCGCGGTTCTCTTCTACAAGTACGTGATCCCACGTCTGATGAAGGTGCTCGACGAGCGCGCCGACAAGATCGAGGGCGGCATCAAGCGCGCCGAGGTCGCGCAGGAAGAGGCCCAGCTCACGCTGCAGCAGTACCAGCAGCAGCTGGCCGACGCCCGGCTGGAGGCGGCCCGCATCCGTGAGGAAGCGCGCACCCAGGGCCAGCAGATCCTCGCGCAGATGCGCGCGGAGGCCCAGGCCGAAAGCGACCGCATCGTCGCCGCTGGTCAGCACCAGCTGGAGGCGCAGCGCCAGCACATCCTGACCGAACTGCGCACCGAACTCGGCCAGACCGCCGTAGATTTGGCCGAAAAGATTATCGGACAGTCGGTTTCGGACGAAGCTAAGCAGGCTGCGTCCATCGAGCGGTTCCTGACCGAACTCGATGACGAGTCGAAAGCCGGCATCGGGGTCGGAAGGTAGCGACGCGAAAGTGAGAAGCATGTACGCAGCGAGCCGCGAGGCCTGCGCCCGGTCTCGGGAGGCGCTCAGGGCCGCTCTGACCGGAAGCGACAGTGTCGCGGCCACAACGGGTTCCGAATTGTTCGCCGTTGTCGCCGTGCTGGACGACCAGCGTTCGCTGCGTGTTGCGCTCGCGGACGTGTCGGTGCCGGGTTCGGCCCGGGCCGAGCTCAGCGAACGGGTCTTCGGTGGGAAGGTCAGCCCGGCCACGCAGGCGGTGCTGACCACCGCCGTGGCCCAGGACTGGTCCCGGACCACCGACCTGGTCGACACCCTGGTGTTGCTCGGGCAGGAGGCATTGCTCGAGTCGGCCGCGGACACCGGCCGGCTCGACGCGGTCGAGGACGAACTGTTCCGGCTCGGCCGGATCGTCAGCGACAACCCCGAGTTGGAGCAGGCCCTTTCCGATCGGACGAAGCCGGCCGAGGCCAAGCGGGCACTGATCGAGCGGCTGCTCAACGGCAAGACCGAAACCATCACCCTCACCCTGGCAGAACAGGTGGTGGCCAGGCAGCAGGGCTCGGTCGGCGCCTCGGCGTTCGACGAGCTCTCCGACCTGGCAGCGGCTCGTCGTGACCAGATCGTCGCGCATGTCCGCGCGGCCATCGCACTCTCGGCACAGCAGCGGGAGCGGCTCGCCGCATCGTTGCACCGTATCTACGGCAAGCCGATTCAGGTGCACGTGCAGGTCGACCCGAGTCTGCTGAGCGGGCTGGTCGTACACGTCGGCGACGACGTGATCGACGGCAGCGCCATCGGCCGACTGGAACGGCTGCGTCGGTCCCTGGCCTGACGCACGCCCGGGTTCACCCACCCCGCCGGCTTCGCCGGCTGCCGACCCCCTCCCGACATTCGACACAGCGAGAGCAGGAAGAACATGGCGGAGCTGACGATCTCCTCCGACGAGATCCGTAGCGCGATCGAGAGCTACACCCAGAGCTACACCCCGGAAACCTCCATCGAGGAAGTCGGTGTTGTCACCGACACCGCCGACGGCATCGCGCACGTGAGCGGTCTGCCCTCGGCGATGGCCAACGAGCTGCTCGAGTTCCCGGGCGGGGTGCTGGGCGTGGCGCTTAACCTCGAGGACCGCGAGATCGGTGCGGTCATCCTCGGCGAGTACGCCGACCTCGAAGAGGGCCAGCAGGTCCGCCGCACCGGCGACGTGCTCTCGGTGCCCGTCGGTGACAAGTTCCTCGGCCGCGTGGTCGACCCGCTCGGTCAGCCGATCGACGGTCTCGGCGAGATCGAGGCCGAAGAGCAGCGCGTGCTCGAGCTGCAGGCCGCGACCGTGCTGGAGCGCCAGCCCGTCGAGGAGCCGCTGGCGACCGGTATCACCGCCATCGACGCCCTTACCGCGATCGGCCGCGGCCAGCGTCAGCTGGTCATCGGTGACCGCAAGACCGGCAAGACCGCGGTCTGCATCGACGCCATCCTGGCGCAGAAGGCCAACTGGGATTCCGGTGACCCGGCCAAGCAGGTGCGCTGCATCTACGTCGCCATCGGTCAGAAGGGTTCCACCATCGCGGGCGTCAAGACCGCGCTGGAAGAGCACGGTGCGCTGGAGTACACCACCATCGTCGCGGCCCCCGCTTCGGACTCCGCCGGCTTCAAATGGCTTGCGCCGTACACCGGTTCGGCTATCGGCCAGCACTGGATGTACCAGGGCAAGCACGTTCTCATCGTGTTCGACGACCTGACCAAGCAGGCCGAGGCCTACCGCGCCATCTCGCTGCTGCTGCGTCGCCCGCCGGGCCGCGAGGCGTACCCGGGTGACGTCTTCTACCTGCACTCGCGCCTGCTGGAGCGTTGCGCCAAGCTGTCCGACGAGATGGGCGCCGGCTCGATGACCGGCCTGCCGATCATCGAGACCAAGGCCAACGACATCTCGGCGTTCATCCCGACCAACGTCATCTCCATCACCGACGGCCAGGTCTTCCTCGAATCCGACCTGTTCAACAAGGGTGTCCGCCCGGCGATCAACGTCGGTACCTCGGTCTCCCGTGTCGGTGGCGCCGCGCAGACCAAGGGCATGAAGAAGGTCGCCGGTTCGCTGCGTCTGGAAATGGCCCAGTTCCGTGAGCTGGAGGCGTTCTCCGCCTTCGCCTCCGACCTCGACGCCGCCTCGCTCGCTCAGCTCGAGCGTGGCGCCCGCTGGGTCGAGCTGCTCAAGCAGGACCAGTACTCGCCGGTCGCGGTCGAGGACCAGATCGTCTCGATCTACCTGGTCGACGCGGGCTACTACGACTCGGTTCCGGTCGCCGACATCCGTCGCTTCAACCGTGAGGTGCTCGAGCACCTGCACCGGGCCGCGGCCGATGCCTTCAAGACCATCGAGGGCGGCAAGGTGCTCGCCGACGAGGCCGCCGATCAGATCAAGGCCGAGACCGACAAGTTCAAGCAGGGCTTCCTGGCTTCCGACGGCAGCCGTGTGGTGAACGAGGCCGAGGCGGGCGACCTCGAGCACGAAGAGGTCGAGACCCTCTCGGTCACTCGCAAGCACGTCGAGAAGTGACCCAGGTTCGAGACTGATGCGAGCCATGGGTTACCCAATGCAAGCGAATGAAGGGAGTGTGAACCGCTGATGGCAAGCTTGCGTGAATTGCGCTCCCGCATTCGTGGTGTGAATTCGATCAAGAAGATCACCAAGGCCCAGGAGCTGATCGCGACCTCGCGAATCTCCAAGGCGCAGGCGAGGGTTGCGGCCGCGAAGCCCTACGCCGAGGAGATCACCAAGGTCCTCGGCGAGCTGGCGAGCGCGTCGCAGAACCTGACCCACCCGCTGCTGACCGAGCGGGCCGACCCGCGCCGGGCCGCCGTGCTGGTGATCACCAGTGACAGCGGCATGGCCGGTGGCTACAACTCCAACGTGCTCAAGCGCGCCGAGGAGTTGATGCACACGCTGCGTGGCGAGGGCAAGGAACCGGTGATCTACGTGATGGGCAACAAGGGCCTCACGTACTACACCTTCCGCAACCGCACGCCGGTCGCGTCGTGGACCGGGTTCTCGCAGCAGCCGAAGTACACCGATGCTTCGGCCGCCTGCAACCACCTGGTCGAGGCCTTCATGGCCGGCTCCGACGGCACGGTCCCCGCGCCGAACGGGACCGGCGATATCGCGGGCGTCGATGAGCTCCACATCGTGTACACGCGGTTCGTGTCGATGCTGACGCAGACCCCGGAGGTGCGCCGCCTGGCGCCGATCCAGGTGAGCTACGTCGACGAGAACTTCGACATGGGTGAGGATTTCGTGTCCGATTCGCCGACGGCGGACGTGCACGCGCAGTACGAATTCGAGCCCGACGCGAGTGTGCTGCTGGCGGCCCTGCTGCCGAAGTACATCAACACGCGTATCTACTCATCGTTGCTCGAGGCAGCGGCATCCGAGTCCGCGGCTCGGCGCACCGCAATGAAGGCAGCCACCGACAACGCCAACGAACTGGCCACTGATCTTTCCCGGCAGGCGAACTCGGTGCGGCAGGCCCAGATCACCCAGGAAATCAGTGAAATCGTGGGCGGCGTGAACGCGCTGGCTGCGAGCTCGGACCGCGACTAGCGCAGGAAGAGAATCCAAACCAAATGACCGCAGCTGTCACCCAAGACAACACGAGTCGGACCGGCGCAAACACAGGTCGCGTCGTCCGAGTCATCGGCCCCGTCGTGGACGTCGAGTTCCCGCGTGGCTCGATCCCCGACCTGTTCAACGCCTTGCACGCCGAGATCACCCTGACCTCGGTGGCCAAGACCCTGACCCTCGAGGTCGCCCAGCACCTCGGCGACGGCATCGTCCGCTGCATCTCGATGCAGCCGACCGACGGCCTGGTCCGTAGCGCCCCGGTCACCGACACCGGCAAGCCGATCTCGGTGCCGGTCGGCGACGTCGTCAAGGGCCACGTCTTCAACGCGCTCGGCGACTGCCTCGACACCCCCGGCCTCGGCCGCGACGGTGAGCAGTGGGGCATCCACCGCAAGCCCCCGTCATTCGATCAGCTCGAGGGCAAGACCGAGATCCTGGAAACGGGCATCAAGGTCATCGACCTGCTCACCCCGTACGTGAAGGGTGGCAAGATCGGCCTGTTCGGTGGCGCCGGTGTCGGCAAGACCGTGCTCATCCAGGAGATGATCACCCGTATCGCGCGGGAGTTCTCCGGTACCTCCGTGTTCGCCGGCGTCGGCGAGCGCACCCGTGAGGGCACCGACCTGCGCCTGGAAATGGAAGAGATGGGCGTCCTTCCGGACACCGCCCTCGTCTTCGGCCAGATGGACGAGCCGCCGGGCACGCGTATGCGCGTCGCTCTCTCGGCCCTCACCATGGCCGAGTACTTCCGCGACGTGCAGCACCAGGACGTGCTGCTGTTCATCGACAACATCTTCCGGTTCACCCAGGCCGGTTCCGAGGTCTCGACCCTGCTCGGTCGTATGCCCTCGGCCGTCGGTTACCAGCCCACGCTGGCCGACGAGATGGGTGAGCTGCAGGAGCGCATCACCTCGACCCGTGGTCGGTCGATCACCTCGCTGCAGGCCATCTACGTGCCCGCCGACGACTACACCGACCCGGCCCCGGCGACCACCTTCGCCCACCTCGACGCGACGACCGAGCTCTCCCGCCCGATCTCGCAGAAGGGCATCTACCCGGCCGTCGACCCGCTGACCTCGACCTCCCGCATCCTGGAGGCCTCGATCGTCGGCGAGCGGCACTTCGCCGTGGCCAACGAGGTGAAGCGGATCCTGCAGAAGTACAAGGAACTGCAGGACATCATCGCCATCCTCGGCATGGACGAGCTCTCCGAAGAGGACAAGGTCCTCGTCGGCCGTGCCCGTCGCCTGGAGAAGTTCCTCGGCCAGAACTTCATCGTGGCCGAGAAGTTCACCGGCCAGGTCGGTTCGGTGGTTCCGCTGGAGCAGACCATCGACGACTTCGACCGGGTCTGCAAGGGCGAGTTCGACCACTTCCCGGAGCAGGCGTTCAACTCCTGCGGTGGCCTCGACGACGTCGAGGCGGCCGCGAAGAAGATCGCCGGAAAGTAGTCCCCGATGTCGGAAATGTCAGTTGATCTCGTCGCGGTCGAACGCCTGCTCTGGTCCGGCCAGGCGACGTTCGTCAGCGCGCAGACGACCGAGGGCCAGATCGGCATCATGCCGGGCCACGAGCCGCTGCTCGGCCAGCTGGTCGAGGGGGGCATCGTGTCCATCGTCGACACCGACGGTCAGCGGATCGTCGCGGCGGTGCACGGCGGCTTCTTCTCGGTGACCGCTACCACGGTCCGGGTCCTGGCCGAATCCGCGGAGTTCGCGGACGAGGTGGATGTCGAGGCGGCACGTCGCGTGCTGGCCGACTCCGCGGCCAGCGAAGAGGACCAGCTGGCGGCGCAGGCCCAGGTGCGCGCGGTGGAGCAGACCGCGAACGCGTAGGCGACAACCGAAAATCGAGTAGCAGACGGTCGGCGGCGAAGGCTTCTTCGCCGCCGATCGTCGTTTCAATACACGGGTGGCCCGTTTGTAAACTCGAGGTCGTGGTTGAATGACCGCACGGCGGTGATCGCGATGGGCCCGGAGCCGGATCCTCGGAGGGCTTGCGAGCACCGCCAATTGAATAGGGTGTCGACGACACGGCGACAGAGCGAAGGGACGAACTGCATTGCAGACCGGGATGGTTCTCCTGATCATTCTGGTGCTCACGCTCGTGTTCCTCGCCCTGGCCTCCACCTATCGCCTGATCATGTTGCGGCGCGGCGGAACCGCCGCGATCCTGCGGGTATTGCCCGCGCGGGGTGGTCAGGGCTGGCGGCACGGACTGATCCGCTACGACGAGGACCGATTGGTCTTTTTCAAGCTGACGAGTCTGAAACTCGGACCCGACTGCACGATTCACCGCCAGGGCATCGAGATCGGCGACCGCCGCGCTCCGGTCGGCGACGAATACGACATCATGACCGACGACATCGCGGTGATCGCGGTGACCGATCGCGACGGCAGCTACGAGCTGGCCCTGGATCGCGCCTCGCGCACCGCATTTCTGTCCTGGGTGGAGTCACGCCCCTCCGACCGCACCCGCCGGATGCGCTAGTCGGCGCACCCGCTCGGATATCGCGCGACAACGGATAGGCTGAGGCTCGTGAGTGTGCACCTGACGCGGATCTACACGCGAACCGGCGACGATGGGACCACGGGTCTCAGCGATTTCTCGCGGGTCGCGAAGACCGATCCGCGCCTGGTCGCCTACGCCGACTGCGACGAGACGAACGCCGCCATCGGGGTGGCGATCGCGCTCGGACAGCCCGCCGAGGAGTTGCGCGCGGTACTTCTGCAGATACAGAACGATCTGTTCGACGCGGGCGCCGACCTGTCCACCCCGGTGGTCGCGGAGCCGAAGTACCCGCCGCTGCGCATCACCCAGCCCTACATCGACCGGCTGGAAGGCTGGTGCGACGAGTTCAATGCTGAACTGCCGGCACTGAATTCGTTCATCCTGCCGGGCGGCACGCCGCTGGCGGCGCTGCTGCACACGGCCCGCACGGTGGCGCGGCGCGCCGAACGCGCGGCCTGGGCCGCCATCGAGACACACCCGGAGGACACGAATGTGCTTCCGGCCAAATATCTGAATCGCCTCTCGGACCTGCTGTTCATCCTGAGCCGCGTGGCGAATCCCGGCGGCGATATCCTGTGGAAGCCCGGCGGAACCAGGTCGAGCACCTGATAATGCTCGAGACACGAGCACACTTGTCTCGGATACATGGGTAAACACCCCGGGTATACCCAGAACTCAGCCCCGGCGTCGGACCACCGGCCCGCAACCGAACTACCGTGGCACCCACCAGTGCGCTGAATACCCGGAGTGGCGGAGCTGGATACCTGGAGTGGCGGGCCAGTGCCGCAACTATCCTTGCACCCAACAGTGCGCCGAATACGCGGAGAGGCGGCATGGAACGGTTTTTGGTTACCGGCGGGAATCGACTCGTCGGTGAAGTCGCGGTGGGAGGCGCCAAGAACAGCGTCCTCAAGCTGATGGCCGCTGCCCTGCTGGCGGAGGGCACCACCACGATCACGAACTGCCCGGACATTCTCGACGTGCCGCTGATGGGCGACGTGCTGCGCGGCCTCGGCTGCGACGTCGCGATCGACGCGGGAACGGTCACCATCAACACCCCGGCGGAGCCGAAGTACCACGCGGACTTCCCCGCGGTGACGCAGTTCCGCGCGTCGGTGTGTGTGCTCGGCCCGCTGATGGCTCGTTGCAAGCGCGCGGTGGTTGCGCTGCCGGGTGGTGACGCGATCGGTTCGCGGCCGCTCGACATGCACCAGGCGGGCCTGCGGTTGCTCGGCGCGACCAGCGAGATCGAGCACGGGTGCGTCGTGGCGCGCGCCGACGAGCTGCAGGGCGCCAAGATCCGGCTCGACTTCCCGTCGGTGGGCGCCACCGAGAACATCCTGATGGCCGCGGTCCTCGCCGAGGGCGAGACCGTGATCGACAACGCCGCACGCGAACCCGACATCGTCGACCTCTGCAACATGCTGGTGCAGATGGGCGCCCGGATCACCGGCGCGGGCACCTCGGTGCTCACCGTGCAGGGGGTCAAGCGGCTCGCGCCGACCACGCACCGGGTGATCGGTGACCGGATCGTCGCCGCCACCTGGGGTATCGCCGCCGCCATGACCATGGGCGACGTCCGGGTGACGGGCGTGAACCCCAAGCACCTGTCGCTGGTGCTGGACAAGCTGCGTTCCGCGGGTGCGCGGATCTCGTTCGAGCAGGACGGCTTCCGCGTCGTGCAGGCCGAGCGGCCGCGCGCGGTCAACTTCTCGACGCTGCCGTTTCCCGGTTTTCCCACCGACCTGCAGCCGATGGCGATCGGGCTGGCCGCGATCGCCGACGGCACCTCGATGATCACCGAGAACGTCTTCGAAGCTCGTTTCCGTTTCGTGGAGGAGATGATCCGGTTGGGCGCCGACGCGCGCACCGACGGGCATCACGCTGTGGTGCGCGGTATTCCACGCCTGTCGAGCGCGCCGGTGTGGTCCTCCGATATTCGGGCCGGCGCCGGATTGGTACTCGCCGGTCTGGTTGCCGAGGGCACCACCGAAGTGCACGACGTCTTCCACATCGACCGCGGCTACCCCAAATTCGTTGAGCAGCTACAGGCTCTGGGTGGGGAAGTGACCCGAGTCGGTGCGGCGGAATGAAGCGTTAAGCTCGAAAACGCTTCTTGACCAGGCGATTTGACATGATGCACGCAGACACGTAACTTTATTCAAGTCAGAGCGACACGGACACCGACCCGGGGCCGAGGAGCTGAGCCGAAAGGCTGAGCGAGAGGCCA
>NZ_BAFT02000052.1 GCF_000308475.2 Nocardia brasiliensis NBRC 14402
TGGAGCGTTTGCGGCTGTAACCCAGGTAGACGGCGATGCCGATGAGCACCCACACCGCGAACCGCACCCAGGTCAACCCGTCCAGCGTGGTGGCCAGCAGCACGCAGCCGACGAGCGCGAGGATCGGCACGAACGGGACGAGCGGCGTGCGGAACGGCCGTTCCCGGTCGGGTTCGGCCCGCCGCAGCACCAGCACGCCGACGCACACCACGGCGAACGCCGACAGCGCGCCGATGTTCACCAGCTCGACCACGATATCGATGGGCAGCAGCCCGGCGATCGCGGCGCAGAACACGCCGAGGATCAGGGTGAGCCGGACGGGAGTCGAGCGCTTGCCGGTCTGGGCGAGTCCGAAGGGCAGCAACCGATCTCGGCACATCGCGAAGCTCAGCCGCACCTGTGCGTACACGATCAGCAGCAGACCCTTGGTGAGCGCGATGACCGACGCGATCACGATGACGTTGCCGATCCAGCCGATGTGCAAGCCGCTGAACGCGGTCGCGATCGGCGCGCCGTTGTTCAGCGTCGCGAACGGCGCGATACCGGTGAGCACGGCGCTCACCAGCGCGTACAGCAGTGTCGCGATGAGCACCGTGCCGATGATCGCGAACGGGACGTCGCGGCGCGGATTGCGCGCCTCCTCGGCCGAGGCGGCGACCACGTCGAAGCCGAGGAACGCGAAGAAGGCGATCGCCGCGCCGCCGATGATGCCGCTGAAACCGAAGGGCGCGAACGGAGTCCAGTTCTGCACGTCGATATGCGGCGCACCGACCGCGACCACCAGCACGAGCACCCCGATCGTCACGCCGACCAGCGCCTTGGTGATCTTCGCGGTCAGCGACACCTCGCCGACCAGCACCGCGACGATCACGCCGATGATCAGGACCGCGGGCAGGTTCACGATGCCGCCTTCGCCCGGGCCCGCCGCGATGGCGTGTGGCACGGTGATGCCGAACATCGAATCCAGCGCCGATACCGTCGTGCCCGACCAGCCGATCGCGACGGCCGCACCGGCGATGACGAATTCGAGCAGCAGATTCCAGCCGACCAGGAACGCCGGACCTTCGCCGAGCGTGGCGTAGGTATAGGTGTAGGCGCTGCCGGACACCGGCACCATCGCGGCGAGCTCGCTGTAGCACAGCGCGACGAGCACGCAGACCGTGCCGGCCAGCACGAACGACAGCACGATGGACGGCCCGGCCTTCTCCGCCGCGGCGACGCCGGTGATCACGAAGATGCCCGCACCCACGATGGTGCCGACGCCCATCGCCGTGAGGTCGATGCGCCCGAGCCTGCGCGCCAGTTTCGGCGCTCCGTCGGTGGTCGCGGTGTCGGGGACGCGGCGGCGCCAGCGCTGAGCGGGTGCGGTGGTCATGACTCCCTTATGAGCTCGTCCAGCGGTCCCGCTGGTGCGCCGGACCGAAGGCCATTCTCATCGAAGTCAGTCAGTGATCGTTAACTGGGGATCCCCAGCCGATCTCGTGCACCTCGTTTTGCCTGCGACTTTGTCAGGTCAGCTGCTCGACGACGCCGCGAACGGCGTGGCGGCACGCGGCGCGGCCGGACGCGACGGATGCCGCCACAGTCCCTTGCGCTCCAAGATGGGCAGCACCCCTTCGCCGAACCAGTACGCCTCTTCCAGGTGCGGGTAACCGGACAGGATGAAGTGGCTGATGCCCAGCTTCGAGTACTCGATCAGGCGCTCGGCCACCTCGGCGTGCGAGCCGACCAGCGCGGTGCCCGCGCCGCCGCGCACCAGCCCGACACCGGCCCACAGGTTGGGCGCGATCTCGAGCCGGTCGGTGCTGCCGCCGTGCAGTTCGGACATCCGCCGCTGGCCTTCGGACTCGCTGCGCGCCAGGCTGGCCTGCACGCGTTCGATATCGGCGGGATCGATGCCCTGCAGCAGCCGATCGGCTTCAGCCCAGGCCAATTCGGACGTGTCGCGGCTGATCACGTGGATGCGCAGGCCGTAGTCGAGCACCCGGCCCTCGTCGACGGCGAGGCGGCGGATCCATTCCAGCTTCCGGCTGACCGCGAGCAGCGGTTCGCCCCAGGTGAGGTAGGTGTCGGCGTAGCGGGCCGCGACCGGCCCGGCGGGCGCGGAGGAACCGCCGAAGAACACCGGCGGGATCGGATCGGGCCGGTTGCTCAGTAGCGCGTCCCGGACCTGCACGTGTGCACCGTCGAACGAGATCGGTTCCTGCGAGGTCCACAGCTCGCGGACGACGTGCAGGAATTCGCCGGTGCGCGCGTAACGCTGTTCCTTGTCCAGGAAGTCGCCGTAGGCCTGCTGCTCGTGCGGTTCGCCGCCGGTCACCACGTTCAGCAGCAGCCTGCCCTGCGAGTGCCGCTGGAAGGTGCCCGCCATCTGCGCGGCCAGCGTGGGGCTGACCAGGCCGGGCCGGAACGCGACCAGGAACTTCAGCGTCTCGGTGGTGTCGACCATCATCGCCGTGGTGAGCCAGGCGTCCTCGCACCAGGCGCCGGTCGGGGTGAGCACCGCCTCGAATCCGTTGTGCTCGGCGGCCGCGCCGATCTGATTCAGGTAGCGCAGCGTCGCCGGACGATCGCCGGACATGAAGGTGCCGTGCCCGCCCGCGACCAGGCCGCGGGAATCACCGTAGGTGGGCAGGAACCAGTGGAACGACAAAGTCATGGGAGCCAACTCCTCAGGCAGCGGGGAACAGGTCGTTGAAACGGGTGTCGATGTAGTCGGCCATGGTGACCTTGCGGGGGATGAGCCCCGCCTCGGCGAACGCGTCGGCCACGCTCTGCTCGGCCGCGATGGCGCGGGCGTCGAGCTGATGGTCGAGGTAGCGCCCGCGTCTGACCACGGTGAGGATCACGTCATAGGGCAGGCCGGTGAGTTCGGCGTAGGTTTTCGCCCACTGCTCGGGGTGCTCGTTCACCCACGTGTGCGCGCGGCCGATGCGGCCGAGCAGATCACGCAGCGCGGCGGCGGTTCCCTTGCGGTCCAGCGCCTCGGCCCCGGCCACGTAGAAGGCGTCGCCGGGGATGTATCCGTTGCCGTCCACCAGGATTCGCGCGTTCGACTGCTGTTCGGCCTGCGCCGTGTACGGGTCCCAGATCGCCCAGGCGTCGACCCGGCCGGTGGACAGCGCGGCCAGCGCGTCCGGTGGCTGCAGGTACTGCGGCTCGATCTGATCCCACTTGATCCCCGCTTTGTTCAGCACGGTGAGCAGATGATGGTGCGCCGAGCTGCCCTTGGTGACGGCGATCTTTTTGCCGCGCAGGTCTTCCGGCGTGCGCACCGGGGAATCCTTGGGCACGACGATGCCCTGACCGTCCTTACCGGACTGATAGGCGCTGACGATCTTGATCGCCGACTTGGCGGCCGCTGCGAACACCGGCGGCGAGTTGCCGACGCCGCCGAAATCGACTGCGCCGGAATTGATCGCCTCCAACATCGGCGGTCCGGCCTGGTACTGCGACCACTCGATCTGGTACGGCGTCTTGTCCAGCTCGCCCGCGGCGGTGAGCAGCGCCTGCAGGCCGGTGCCCTTCTGGTCGCCGAGGTGCAGCGTCACTTTGGCCAGGTCTACTGAACCGTCCGGGCGGACCGCCGCGTCGTCGGCCTTGTCGGACCCGCAGGCGGTGCCGACCGCCACGACCAGTGCGAGAGTCGTTGCGAGCAGCAGCCTTCTGGCTTTCATTCGGTTCCTTCCGGTGCCACGCCGAGTTCGGCGAGCAAGGTGTTGCGCAGGGCGAGCAGTTGGGGGTGTTCGCTGCGGCGCGGGCGCGGCAGCTCGATGCGGGACTCGTGGGCGATCCGGCCGTCGCCGAGCACCAGCACCCGGTCGGCCAGCCGCAACGCCTCCTCGACGTCGTGGGTGACCAGCAGGACGCCGGGTTTGCGGCGCTGCCACAAATCGATGACGAGCCGGTGGATGGTGATCCGGGTGAGGGCGTCCAGGGCGCTGAAGGGTTCGTCGAGCAGCAGCAGCTCCGGCTCGCGCACCAGGGCGCGCGCCAGGCTGACACGTTGCGCCTCGCCGCCGGAGAGGGTGAGCGGCCACGCCTGCGCCCGTTCGGCCAGGCCGACCTCGGCCAGGGCGGCCCGCGCCGCCTGTTTCGGATCCGCTCGGCGCAGACCGAGATACACGTTGGCCAGCACGCGCTTCCACGGGACCAGGCGCGGTTCCTGGAAGGCGACGGCGATCGTGCCCCGCGTGCGCAACTCACCCTGCACCTCCTGGTCGAGACCCGCGAGGGCGCGCAGCAGGGTGGACTTGCCCGAACCGCTGCGGCCGAGCAGTGCGACGAACTCACCAGGGGCGATATCGAGATCGAGGCCGTCGAGCACGCGCCGCCCGTCGAAATCCCGGACGAGGCCCCGAATCTGGGCGACGGGCGCCGTATCGGTGGCGGAAGTGGTTTCCAGCCTTGGTGTTTCGGGCGTGATGACCCGTTCGTCGGTGATCACTGCCCCAGGAACCCGCGCCGCCATGCCAACGCCTTCCGCTCGATCAATCGGACCAGCGCGTCGGTCAGCAGACCGAGCACGCAGTACACCAGCAGGCCGACGACGATCACGTCGGTCCGCAGGAATTCGCGGGCGTCGTTGATCAGAAAGCCGAGGCCCGCGTCGGCGTTCACCTGTTCGGCCACGATCAGCGCCAGCCACGCGACGCCGAGGGACTGCCGCAGGCCGACGAGCGTCTGCGGCAGTGCGCCCGGCGCGACGATGTGCCCGAGCAGTGCGAGGCGGCCGAGTTGCTGCACCCGGGCGAGCTCGGCGAGTTTGCCGTCCACGCCGCGGATACCGGCGAAGGTGTTGAGATACAACGGGATCGCCGCGCCGAACGCGACCAGCACCACCTTGGGCAGCTCGCCGATGCCGAACCACAGGATGAGCAGCGGGATCAATCCGTAGAACGGCACCGTGCGCAGCATCTGCATCAGCGGGTCGACCACGTACTCACCGATCGTGCTCAGCCCGGCCAGCACGGCGAGGCCGATGCCGAACACCGCGCCGATGGCGAACCCGGTCGCCGCGCGGCCGAGCGATACCGCGATCGCCTCCTGGAGGGTGCCTTGTCCGAGCAACTCGCCCGCGGTGTGCAGGATCGTTATCGGGGAGGCGAGCAGTCGTTCCGGCAGCACGCCGGTGGCGCTGGCGAGCTGCCAGGCGAGCACCAGGACGAGCGGGCTCACCACCCGTAGCCAGGACTTGCGCGGCCGCCACCGAGCGGCCGACCGAACCCGAATCGGTGTCGGCTCCAAGACAATTGATGACACGCGACACCTCGGGTAGGGGACAGGACCCGCGGTGCGCACCAGGGCGCGCCGCAGTCATCCATGCTGAGCGCCCGGCGCCGCGGCGTCATCGTTTGTAACCAGCCAGGTTTTAATTGCGGCGTCGTCCGGCAGCAGCGATTCGGCAACCCGACTAGACGTAACTGTCGATAACACGTAACCTGGCGTCAACTCTGGGCGAAGGTGACCAGAGCTCGACCGACCAGACGAAACGAGTTCCCCAATGACGCGGCATGTCGACGTACTGATCATCGGTGCCGGGCTTTCCGGAATCGGTATGGCCTGCCACCTGACGCGCGAGCAGACCGGACGCAGCTACGCGATCCTGGAGCGCCGCGCCGCCATCGGTGGCACCTGGGATCTGTTCAAGTACCCGGGCATCCGCTCCGATTCGGACATGTACACCTTCGGCTACGGCTTCCGCCCGTGGAACGGCACCAAGGTGCTGGCCGACGGTCCGCACATCCGGCAGTACGTCGAGGACACCGCGCGGGAATACGGCGTCACCGAGCACATCCACTTCGGTCGCAAGGTGACCACGGCCCGCTGGTCCAGCGAGACCGAGACCTGGACGGTCGAGGCGCTCGACGAGCAGACCGGCGCGGTCGAGACATTCACCAGCAACTTCCTCGCCGGGTGCACCGGGTACTACGACTACGACAACGGCTACCGCCCCGAGTTCCCCGGTGAGGCGGACTTCGGCGGGCAGATCGTGCACCCGCAGCACTGGCCCGAGGATCTGGACTATCGCGGCAAGCGGGTCGTGGTGATCGGCAGTGGCGCGACCGCGATCACCCTGATCCCCGCGATGAGCGGCGACGCCGCGCACGTCATCATGCTGCAGCGCTCGCCGACCTACATCACCACGCTGCCCGCCAACGATCCGGTCGCGGTCGGCATGAAGTTGGCGAAGGTGCCGGAGAAGGTGGCGTATCGGATCGGCCGGGCGCGCAATATCGCCTTGCAGCGCGCCAGTTTCCAGCTCTCGCGCACCAATCCCGCGGCCTCGCGCCGGGTGCTGCTCGCCGCGGTGCGTGCCCAGATCGGCAACAAGATCGACATGCGGCATTTCACGCCGTCCTACGATCCGTGGGATCAGCGGCTGTGCGTGGTGCCGAACGGCGACCTGTTCCGGGTGCTGCGCAGTGGGAAGGCGTCCATCGTCACCGACCGCATCGAGACCTTCACCGAGAACGGCATCCGGCTCGCGTCGGGCGAGGAACTGCCCGCCGATATCGTGATCAGCGCGACCGGCCTGCGGGTGCAGATGCTCGGCGGGGCGACCCTCGAGGTCGACGGCGAGCCCGTCGTCACCCGGGACCGCGTCGTCTACAAGGGCGCGATGCTCAGCGGCGTTCCCAACGCGATCATGGTGCTCGGCTACACCAACGCCTCGTGGACCCTGAAGGCCGATCTCACCGCCGAGTATTTCTGCCGGACGCTCAACCACATGCGTGACCACGGTTTCACCCGGGTGGAAGCGATCGCCGAGGAATCCGACCGTTCCTCCGATTCCGTCATGGGCGGCGCGCTCACCTCGGGTTACATCCAGCGCGGCGACGCCGTCATGCCCCGGCAGGGCACCCACGGCCCCTGGCAGGTCATCAACAACTACTTCCGGGACCGCAAAATGCTCCGCAAGTCCCCCTTGGACGACGGTGTCCTCACCTTCACCCGCTCCCCGCACACCGCCGAAGCGCGCCCCTTGGAAACCAGCCGGACCGCATAGGCTCACCACCCGTCCCCGGACCCGCCCTCGAGCCGAGTCCGGGGACGCGCTCGTTCTGCGCCGTCGATCCGCACGCAGCGGCGTACCGAGTAGCCGCCCTCGTCCTGTGGTCTTGGGGGCCGAGCACTGCGTGGGTGCGGGGCCGTAGCGTCAGGGCTGAGCGTTCTGTACCGGTTGTTCGTCCCTGGATAGCGCCGATACGGCGTATATTGCGGCCGGTGGATACGCCGGGCACGCCTGATCCCTTTCATCCGGCCGAATCGCACCCGGGATCTCGGGAGGACGACGCGGTTCGTCGCCTCGAACACGTCGGTCGTGCGGCATTGCGTCGCGCAGACGGCGGGGCCGGTGGCCGAGAGTTCTACGCCGACGTCGCACTGTGGACGACGGTCGGGGTGGGTCTATGCGTCGGGGAGATGGCAGACGTCCACCTGGTGCGTTGGCAGGCGTTCTTGATCTCCGCGCTGCTGATCACCGTGGCGGCCCTTGGGATGGTGCTGTTTCTCGACCGGTTACCCCGCCGATCGATGGGTTCGACGCGGAGAATGCTTGCGATCGGATCGGTGTTCGTCGGCTGGTTCTTCTTTCTCGGTGAACTGCTCGATGTCACGCTTCTTCGTTGGCAGGCGTTTCTCGCTGCCTTGGTGATAATCGCCGTGACCGGAGCCATCGTCGGTGAGTTCGTCGCGTATCGGCAACGTACACAACGCCCTCGGCAATAGTCGGCATCCGGGTGGGGCGGCGGGCTCGGCGTCCTCCGGGCGGCGACGGTCGAGGAGCTGGGAGAAGCTCGAGCGCCGCTGAGCGGGCGCGAACCTACCGGCCGGTGGGGATCGGGGAGACTGGCGGGATGCGCTTGGTGGTGGTCAACCGGGGTGAAGTGGCGGTTCGGGTACTGCGGACGGCCCGGGAGCGTGGGTGGGGGACTGTTGCGGTGTGCACCGCTGAGGAGTCCGGGGCGATGCATGCTCGGCTCGCGGACGAAGTGGTGCAGCTGCCCGGCACCGGTGCGGGCGCGTACCTGGACGTGGCTGCCGTGGTGGCGGCGGCACGGCAGGGCGGGCCCGGGGCGCTGGTGCATCCGGGGTACGGATTCCTCAGTGAGAGTGCGGAACTCGCGGACGCCTGTGCGGCGGCCGAGCTGATCTTCGTGGGTCCGTCACCGCAAGTGCTGCGGATCTTCGGGGACAAGGTGGCGGCACGGGCCGCGGCGGAGCGGGCCGGCGTGCCGGTGCCTGCCGCCACCTCGGCCGGGTCCGACGTCGCGGCAATCGCCGAACTGCTCGCGGCGCACCCGGACGGAGTGATGGTGAAGGCCGTTGCCGGTGGGGGTGGACGGGGAATGCGCGAGGTGCGCGACCCGGCGTTGCTGGACGAGACGTACGAGCGGTGCCGCGCAGAAGCGTCGGCCGGTTTCGGCGATGACACGGTGTATGCCGAAGCGCTGATATCCGCGGCCCGGCATATCGAGGTGCAGGTGGTCGCGGACGGCGTGCACGCGGTCGCGCTCGGCGACCGTGATTGCAGTGTGCAGCGGCGGCACCAGAAACTGATCGAGATCGCACCAGCACCGAATCTCGATGCGGCGCTGCGGGAACGGCTGCATCGCGACGCCGTCCGGTTGGCCGAGTCGGTGGGCTGCCGCGGCGTGCTCACCGTCGAATTCCTGGTGCGCGATACGGAAGCGTGGTTCCTCGAGGTCAACCCGCGCCTGCAGGTCGAGCACACGGTGACCGAGGAGGTCACGGGCCTCGACCTGGTCGCACTCCAACTCGACCTGGCGCTGGGGGCGACGCTGGCCGACCTCGATCCGGCGGCGACCCCGAGTATCGCGCCTGTTGGCAGTGGGCCGTCGAGCGCCGATATCCATGCGGCGAACGCGGGGCAGGGTGAAGCGGGGCCGGGTGATGCGGGGTGTGGCGGAGCGGGGCCGGATGATGCGGGGGGTGGTGATGCGGGGCCGGGCGGAGCGGGGCCGGGCGATGTGGGGCCGGGTGATGCGGGGCCGGGTGATGTGGGGCCGGGTGATGCGGGGCCGGGTGATGCGGGGCAGGGCGGAGCGGGGCAAGGCGATGCGGGGCCGGGTGATGCGGGGCAGGGCGGAGCGGGGCAAGGCGATGCGGGGCGGGCGATGCGGGGCCGGGTGGAGCGGGGCCGGGTGATGCGGGGCAGGGTGCGCCGGACACGTTGCCGGGCAAGGGCTTCGCTGATCGAGCGAGCACGGCCCGCGGTTACGCGGTGCAGGCCAGGGTGAATGCGGAGCTGGTCACGGCGGGTGGGGACGTGCTGCCGAGTACCGGGACGGTGGTCGAATTCGCTGCCCCGACCGGTTCGGGTGTGCGCGTCGACACCGCCGCCCACACCGGGATGCGGCAAGGGGCGCAGTTCGATTCGTTGGTCGCCAAGGTGATCGCGCGCGGCGCGTCGTATCCGGCTGCGCTGCGGCGGTGCTCGGACGCGCTGTCGGAAACCGTTGTGCGGGGTATCGATACGAATCTCGCATTGCTGCGCGCCGTGCTCGACTCGCTCGCCGACGGTGCGCCGGTGTCCACCTCGTGGTTCGAGGAGAACCTGGCCGAGCTGGCAGGTCGCGCGAGTAGCTATGCATCCGTGCCGCATTCGGAGCCGAGTCCCGTGACGACCGTCGCGTCCGTCGAACTGGGCGACGACGAGTCCGTGTTGCGTTCGCCGATGGGCGGCACCCTGGTCAGCTTGGTCGAACCGGGCACCGTTGTGGCGGCGGGCGCCGAGGTCGCGGTGCTGGAGGCGATGAAGATGCAGCATGTGCTGCGCGCCGACGAGGCGCTGCGGGTCCGGCGGCACCTGGTCGCGCCCGGCGCGACGGTGGATCCGCATGCGCCGCTGCTGATCTGGGCGCCCGCCGAGCACGACGGACCCGCCGCCGACAAGGTGATCGACCTCGACGCCCTCCGGCCCGACCTCGCCGAGGTCTACGACCGGCACCGCGTCGGCCGGGACGAGGCCCGGCCCGAGGCCGTCGCCAAACGCCACCGGCTCGGCAGGCGCACCGCCCGCGAGAACATCGCCGATCTCGTCGACGACGACAGCTTCGTCGAATACGGCGCTCTCGCCGTCGCCGCGCAACGCCTGCGCCGCACCGCCGAGGATCTGATCGCGAACACCCCGGCGGACGGGCTGATCGGGGGAATGGCCACCGTCAACGCCGACCGGTTCGGCGCGGACCGCGCCCGGGTGGTCGTCATGTCCTACGACTACACGGTGCTGGCGGGCACGCAGGGGATGCGCAACCACGCCAAAACTGATCGACTGCTCGAACTCGCTCGTGCCCAAGGACTTCCGGTCGTGTTCTACACCGAGGGCGGTGGCGGCCGACCCGGCGATACGGACCACGGCGGCATCTCCGGCCTCGACGTCACCACGTTCCGCGCCATGGGCGCGTTGTCGGGCCGGGTGCCATTGCTGGGCCTCGTCTCCGGTCGCTGCTTCGCCGGCAATGCCGCGCTGCTCGGCATGTGTGACGTCGTCATCGCCACCCCCGACGCCAATATCGGGATGGGTGGTCCCGCGATGATCGAGGGCGGCGGCCTGGGCGTCTACGCGCCGGAGGACATCGGCCCGATCGAGGTGCAGCGGCGCAACGGGGTCGTGCACATCGTCGCCGCCGACGAAGCCGAGGCTGCCCGGCTCGCACAACGCTACCTCGCCTATTTTCAAGGGCCGGTGGATGATTGGGCCGCGCCCGATCCGCGGCTGTCCCGGCACGTGGTGCCGGAGAACCGCCTGCACGCCTTCGATATCCGGGCCGCCATCGCGGCGGTCGCCGACGTGGGCTCCGTGCTCGAGCTGCGCGCCGAATGGGCCGTCGGTATCGTCACCGCGTTGATCCGCGTCGAAGGGCAACCCTACGGGCTGATCGCGAACAACTGCCATCATCTCGGCGGCGCCATCGACGCGCCCGCCGCCGACAAGCTCAGCGCCTTCCTCCGGTTGTGCGAATCGCACCGATTGCCAATTGTATCCCTCTGTGACACACCAGGTTTCATGGTCGGCCCGGACGCCGAGAAGGAAGCCACCGTCACCAAATTCAGCCGTCTGTTCATCGACGCGGCGGGCCTGTCGGTGCCGTGGGGCACGATCATCCTCCGCAAGGGGTACGGCCTGGGCGCACAAGCCATGGCGGCGGGCTCTTTCCGCGCGCCGCGTTTCGTCATCGCCTGGCCCACCGGCGAAATCGGCGGCATGGGCTTGGAAGGTGCCGTCCGCCTGGGGTTCGCGAAAGAACTGGCCGCGATCGAGGACCCGACAGCACGACAACAGGCCTTCGACAACCTCGTCTCGCTCGCCTACGCCAGCGGTCGCGCCCTCGCCGCCGCCACCGCCCTGGAACTGGACGACGTCATCGACCCCGCCGACACCCGCCGCTGGATCCGCACCCTGGGTTGACCACCCTTTTCGCGCACCCTGTGCACCTACCGGAAGCGGCCGATCCTGGGCAGGATTGCGCGCGTCAGCGGTCCGGGCCCCGTACCGTTGTTCGCCTGCTGGGTGCGGTCGCTTTTGGGCGGGGTGGCGCGCGTCAGCGGTCCGGGCCTCGGTATCGCTGTTCGCCTGCTGGGTGTGGTCGTTCTTGGGCGGGGGTTGCGTGTCAGTGGTCGAGGCCTTCGTGTCGTTGTTCGCCTGCTGGGAGCGGTCGCTCTTGGGAGGGGTTGCGTGTCAGCGGTCCGGGCCTTCGTGTCGTTGTTCGCCCGCTGGGAGTGGTCGCTCTTGGAACGCTGGGAACAAATCCTTTGTGCGCGAATAGGGTTACGGACGCCGAACCGAGCCTTACTCATCGGCGCGTCCATTGACCCCGTCGCCGGCGAATCCTTTGTGCGTGACCGGATTGCGCGGCGTCGGTGTCGGGCACTGCGCGCGTCTGTTCGCCCACTCGAGGCGGTGCGCCACCGGGCCGAATCCTTGTGCGCGTGCAGGATGGCGCGGGACCAGATCCGGCTCTCTGTGCACCTGTTCGCCCACCGGGAGCCGCTGATTCTGGGCTGGCTCTTATATGCCTGCAGGATGGCGAGGGAGCGATGTGCACGGCGCCGGTTGGGGGCGGGCGGACGCGAAGCCGTTCGGAGGACGACGCACCCTTTCTGCGGCTTCGCACCCGCTGCGGCGTGCCAGAGGGGGTGCGGCAAGGCAGAAGGGGTGCGTCTGCCGGGCAGAACACCGCTGCCGCGCGCCGGTTGCGACTCCGCGTGCGCTTGGTCGCGCACCGGGGAGCGGTTGCCCCCGCGCCGCGGGGGAATCCTTTGTGCGCGAACGGGTTTGCGACCGCCGGGTCGGTTCTTGCCCATCGGGGCGTCCGTTGCCCTTGTCTTCGGCGAATCCGCCTGTGGCGCACCGAAGCCGACGGCGTTCCCGGCCCGTTTCCTAGTCGCAGTCTCGGGCGGAGGCTCAGTTCAGCGTGGTTTCCAGCGCATCCACCAAATTGCGGGCGCGCAGGTCTATGGCCTGTTCGATGATGTAGTTCGGGGTGTAGGCGAAGGCGATGCTGCGGGCGGGGTCGGCGTAGGCGAGGGAGCCGCCGCGGCCGGGGTGGCCGAAGGATCCCGGTCCGCCGAGGGGGATTTCGTCGAGCGGCAGCATGTATCCGGTGGCGTAGCGGTTCGGCAGCATGATGACCGCGTCTGTGCCGCTTACTTGTTCACGAACGGCGGCGGCGAGGGTGTCCGCGCGCAGCAGGCGCCGGCCGTCCACCTCGCCGACGAGCGAGGCGTAGAGCCGGGCCAGCCCGCGGGCGGTGCCGATACCGTTGCTCGCGGGCAGCTCCGCGGCGTGCACAGCGGCCGAGTTGAAGTCGATCTCGCCCGGGTCGGTGACCTGAAAGGCGCGGTTGCTCAACGACTCCGGGTCACGCAACGCCGCGACCATCGCGCGCAGCGGCTCCGGGATCAGTTCATCGGGCACCGCGGCGAGGTCTGGTTTCGGCGCGAAGACCAACCGGCTCACCCGATGCTGTGCGGCGGGCGGCAGGCCGATGAAGAACTCGACGCCGAACGGTCCGGCGATCTCGTCGGCGAGGAACTGTCCGACGCTGCGTCCGGTGACCCGGCGGATGACCTCGCCGACCAACCAGCCGAACGTGCGCCCGTGATACCCGTGCGCGGTCCCCGGCGGCCAGTTCGGTGCCTGCGCCGCCAGCGCCTCGACCATCGGCGTCCATGCCAGTGCATCGGCGAGCGGGACCGGCTTGTCGAGCGCGGCCAGGCCGGCCTGGTGGGTCAGCAGCCAGCGCACCGGGATCTCGGCCTTGCCCGCCGCCGCGAACTCCGGCCAGTACCGCGCGACGGGCGCGTCGAGGTCGAGCAGGCCGCGCTCGACGAGCAGATGCGCGAGTGTCGTCGTCACACCTTTGGTCGCCGAATAGACCAACTGCAACGTGTCACGTTGCCACGGCCTGCCCGTATCGGGATCAGCGATGCCGCCCCACAGATCCACCACGGGTTCGCCGTCCCGGTACACGCACACCGCAGCACCGACCTCGCCCTGTTCGGCGAAGTTCGCCGCGAACGCGTCCCGCACCGCCTCGTACCCCGGTACCACCATGCCGTCGACAGTCATACCCCCAGCATGTCATCACGCTCGCGGGCAACGTATCCGCCGAGCACGAGGGCGCGCATGCCCCCGCGCTCCGAAACGCTCGCAGCACACGCATCCGCCGAGCACGACCGCGCGCAGCCCCGCGCTCCGAAACGCTCGCAGCACACGGTGCAGGTGCGGATGGCGTGGGTCGACGCCGCCGATACCGTGAAATCCGGTACGGCCGAGGTGGTCAGTACAGCTAGCGCAGCTGGTCGGTTGATCAGGAGGTAATGGTGGCGGTGGTCTCTCGGCCGATGCCGCCACCATTACCT
This sequence comes from Nocardia brasiliensis NBRC 14402, assembly GCF_000308475.2. Lineage (GTDB taxonomy): Bacteria > Actinomycetota > Actinomycetes > Mycobacteriales > Mycobacteriaceae > Nocardia > Nocardia brasiliensis. Next base: position 13,891 of record NZ_BAFT02000052.1, read on the forward strand.
CCTGATCAGTCGACCAGGATGCGACGCGGCGTGTCGGGCAGGACCCGACGTGGTGTGGTGGCCGAAATCCGGCGTCGCTGAAGAGGTATCCGGATTCGCCTGCACTGCCGAACACGCTGCTGTCGCCCTCGGCGCTGCTCGTACCTACGCTCATTTCGACAGTGCCGAGGAGAAGCCCGCGTCGCTCCGCTTGTCGGTACGGCAGGGAATACTCGTTTGCCGACCCACGAAGATCGGGAGGAAGTGCATGGCTCGGGAGCTCGAGGACCTGTCGTACGCGCGGTACCTGACGGCGCAGGCGGGAGCGCTCGAATCGGAGGGAGATTACGACTGCGTGCATGTCGACGCCCTCGACCTCGACGAGGCCGACGTGCAGAACGCGCGGTTCGGGGAGTCGGCGTTCACCTCGGTGGCGTGGCATCGGGGCAGCCTGCGCCACACCAGGTTCGCCGACGTGTGGATGCGGAACGTGCGCTGGGTGGGCACCGAACTGGCCGACACCAACTGGCTGGACGGCGAAGTCGTCGCGGGCGCGCTGTCGGGTGTCGATTTCGCGGGCGCGCGCCTGCGCCGGGTCCGGTTCGAGGGCTGCAAGTTCGACTCGGTCAACTTCCGCACCGCTCAGCTGCGTGACGTGTCGTTCGTCGAATGTGTATTGCGGGACTGTGATTTCGGCGACGCCACGCTGCACACTGTGACCTTCCCCGGCTCGACTCTGGAAAGCTTGGTCCTGCACCGGGCCACCTTGACCGAGGTCGACCTGCGCGGGGCTCGTTCGCTCGATATCACCGAGGGCCTCGACGCACTGCGCGGCGCGACCATCGACAACGGCCAGCTGATGGAGCTGGCCCCCGCGTTCGCCCGGCACCTGGGCGTCGTCGTCCGCGATTCCTGATCCGCGATATCGCAGGTTCGGTTTGCTAGCGTGTCGCCAGCGGATGTTCGATCTTGTAGCCACCAGTAGCTGGGAGACGATCCATGCGGGCACTGCGAATTCTCACCCTGGGCGTCGTGCCGGTCAGCGCGGCGGCGCTGCTGGCGGGCGGATGTTCGAAGGACGAACCGGAACAGCCTGCCGAGAGTTCGCGGGCGTCGTTCTACAGCCAGCAGGTGGCCTGGGCGCCGTGTGCGGAAGGGGAGACGAGCTCGTGGTTCCCCGAGGTGGCGGACAACCGCACCTGCGCTCGCGTCCTGGCCCCGCTCGATTACCGCGCCCCCGCCGCGCCGAGCCCGGATTCGGCGGGCACGGTGTCGCTGGCAGTAGCCCGCCTGCCCGCGACCGCGCAGAAGCGCGGCACGCTGGTGCTGATCAGCGGCGGGCCCGGCGATCCCGGGCTGGGGATGCTGGACATGCCGTTCCCCGAGCCGATCCGCGAGCAGTACGACATCGTCGCCTACGACCCGCGTGGCGTGGGCCGGTCGACGCCTGCCATCGTCTGTGATTCCGACGGCGAGGACTTGACCGAGGAGCAGGAATCGGTGGCCGCGACGGAGAACGCGCGGCGCCGGTTCGTGGCGTCGTGTGCCCGCGGCACCGGCCCGGATGTATTGCGGCACATCGGCTCCGACGAGGCCACCGACGATCTCGACATCCTGCGCGGGGTTTTCGGAGAGCAGCAGCTGAATCTGCTTGCGGCGTCCTACGGCACGCAGGTCGCCGCCATGTACGTCCACCGGTATCCGCACGGTTACCGCGCCGCCGCCCTGGACGGTGTCGTGGATGTCACGGAGGACTACACGCAGATGCGGGTCGGCCAGGGCAAGGGCTATCAGGACACGTTCAACCGGGTCGCCGCGTTCTGCGCCGAGCGATACCGGGCCGAGTGCCCGCTCGGTACGGATCCGGCTCAGGCGGAGAACGTCTTTCGCGATATCCTCCGGACCGTCAAGCTGCACCCGGCCCCGGCGGGGGAGGCCGCGCCGGTCGAACCGGGCGACATCCTGCAAGCGATCAGCACGAGCTATCTGTGGCCCACCGGGTGGGCGCCGTTCCTCGACGCGCTGACGGCGGTCCGGGGTGGTGACGGTACCGCGATGCGCAAACTCGCGAACGCGGCACCCGACGAGCCGCCACGACAGGCGCCATCGGCCAAGGACACCGAAGACAATGCGCTGACCGCGATCACCTGTGCCGATGTCGCCGAGCCGACAGCGGACCGCGCGACCCGGCAGGCCGACGAGGCGGCGCTGTACGACGCGGCCACCTATGACGACTACGAGCCGCGCCCGGCCGAATTCCCGCTCGATACCTGCGATTTCTGGCCGACCCCCGGTACCGCTAAGGCGTTTCGGCCGCACCGCGCCGAAGGTGCGGCTCCGGTGCTGTTCATCGGCACCAGGCACGATCCGACCACGCCGGTGGGCAACGCCGAGCGGATGGCGGGCTATCTCGACAGCCCGCTGCTGATCCGGGAGGGCGACGGGCACACGTTCGTGTTCGGCGACGTCAACAGGTGCATCGATGACCGCGTAGTGGCCTACTTCGAGGACCCGGCGTCGGCGCACAGCGCGGTATGCGCCGCCGAGCCCGAGCGCTGACACCAATTGTGTTCCTTCCCAACAGGGCTCGGCCGCGATACTGGACGAGCAGAGAACTTCGGCAATTCGCCCATCGCCGAGCGCGCGCATTGATACATTTCGCCAAGCCAGCTGGCATGGCGAATTCGATGAGGAATGCGAGCGAATGTTCGATCGGGATCTGCGCCGGACGACCACGGCCGGCCTGCGCGTATTGCTCGCGCTGGCCGAGGAACGGGGAATGGCCACGGCCGACGGCCTGGCAGGCACCACGCTCACGCGTGGCGATACCGAGTGCACGGTGCACCAGGAATTGGTGGTGATCCGTAACCTGCTGGCCCGCTTCGGTACCGAAGCCGCGCTCGGCGCGGAAGCGGGCAGCCGGACCGGCTTGCCGCTGACCGGGCCCTGGGGTCTGGCGCTGCTCAGCAGCCGTACGCTGCGTGACGGATTCGACGTGGCGACCCGCTATCTCGACCGCGTTTTCGTCTCGGGCCGGCTCACCGCCGAGCAGACCGGTGGCGAGATCCGGTTACGCTTCGACGATTCGGAGAATCCGGCGCATATCCGCGCTTTTCTCGCCGAGCGAATTCTCACGGGTGCGGCCACCGTGTGCACCCAGCTGTTCGACGGAGAAATTTCACCGATCCGGATCGAATTCCGGCACGCGGCACCGCCGGACACCCGTCGATACCGTGAGATCTGCGGCGTGCAACCGCTTTTCGGCGCCCGGTCCGACGTTGTGACTTTCCACAGCCGAGGCCTGGACGCACCGATGCCGCGTAACCACGAACGGGCCCGCGGCGACTGCGCCCAGCTCTGCCGGGACCTGCTGCACCGCAGGCAGCCCCGCTCGGGTGTCGCGGGCAGCGTCCGCGACCTGCTCGTCCGCAGTCCGGGTGAGTTGCCCGATCAAATCGCGGTCGCGAACGAATTGTTCATGAGCCCGCGCACGCTCTCGCGCCGCCTCAACGAGGAGGCGACCTCGTTTCGCGCGTTGCTCGACGAGGTGCGCCAGCTGATGTCCGAACAGCTGCTCACCTACACCGACATGAGTACCGAGCAGGTCGCGGCGCGCCTCGGCTATGCCGAAGCCGCGTCGTTCATCCGTGCGTTCCGGCGGTGGAAGGGTTGCCCGCCCCAGGAGTTCCGCCTGCACGAGGGGCGGTCGCTGCCGCGCGAGGTCCCGGTACCGGCGGGCGTTCACTGACCCGCGCTCGGGCGTCGAGCGCGCCCACCCTGCTCGGCGTTGATCGTGTCGGACGTCGGAGAACCGCCAGGATGCGGTAAGTATGCTGGCATGTCGATCAGCGCCGCTGTCGCGCCGAATACGCCGGGTACCCTGCAACGCTGCGTTGTGCTGGGGGTGTGCTGCACCGCCGTGGTGATGGCCAACGTCGACACCACCGCGGTCAACGTCGCGCTACCCGCGATCGGCCGCGACCTCGAAGGTTCGCTGGCCGGGGCGCAATGGGTGGTCGCCGCCTATACCTTGACCCTGGCCTGCCTGCTCACCTTCGCGGGTTCGCTGGCCGACCGGATCGGCCGCCGGACCGTCTTCCAGATCGGGCTCGCGGTGTTCGCCATCGGTTCGCTGGCGTGCAGCCTCGCGCCGTCGATCGGCTGGCTGATCGCTTTCCGCGTGCTGCAGGCGGTGGGCGGTTCGATGCTCAATCCGGTGGCGATGGCGATTCTCACCACCGTCTTCACCGATCCGGACCGGCGGGTGCGGGCCATCGGCGTCTGGAGCGGCTCGATCGGGATCGGCATGGCGGCCGGGCCGGTGATCGGCGGGTTCCTGGTCGATTCGATCGGCTGGGCAGCGGTGTTCTGGATCAACGTGCCGATCGCGGTGACCGCGCTGGCGCTGACCTTCCTGGTGGTACCGCAGTCGCGGTCGGACCGGCCGCGGTCGCTGGATCCGCGCGGGCAGCTGCTGATCGTGGGCCTGATCGGACTGTTGGTGTTCGCGATCATCGAAGGGCCGCATCGTGGTTGGGCCGCGCCGGTCACGCTCGGCTGTTTCGCCGGTGCGGCGGTGTGCCTGGCCGCGCTGGCGCGCTATGCCCCGCAGCACGAGGAGGCGCTGATCGATCTGCGGGTCTTCCGGTCGCCGCCGTTCACCGGTGCGGTGGTGATCGCGATCCTGGCGTTCGGCGCGATGGGCGGCTTCCTGTTCCTGAACACCTACTATCTCCAGGAGATTCGGCACGATTCACCGCTGGCGGCGGGTCTCGCGCTGGTGCCGATGGCCGCCGCGATGTTCGTGTTCGGGCCGATGTCGGGCCGGATCGTCGCGCATCGCGGCGCACGCAGCGCCTTGAGTGCGGGTGCCCTGACCGCGATTCTCGCGTCGGTGGTCTTGGCGCTGACCTTCGACGCGAGCGATAAACCGTTGCTGCTCATCGGCTATGCCCTGTTCGGCGCCGGGATCGGCCTGATCTACACGCCGATCACCGCCACGGCCGTGGCCGGGTTGCCCGCCGCGCAGGCCGGGGTCGCGGCCAGCGTGGCCACCACCTCGCGACAGATCGGTCAGTCACTCGGTGTCGCGGTGATCGGCTCACTCATCGCGAGCCACCCGGGCGCACTGACCTCGGCGACCGCGTTCCAGCCACCCGCCCGGCTGGGCTGGCTCACCATCACCGGGATGTGCGTCGCGGCACTGGTCGTAGCACGAATCAGCACCGCTCCCAAGGTGATTCGCCCACCCAGCTGAGCACGGCGGCCCGCGTCGTCGCGGCCGAGCAGTGCGATCGCCGCCGGACAAGCCCCGACTTGCCTGGTCAGCGGCGTTTGTCCAGGACCTGGGCAATCGGTCGGCGCACCGAATCCTCCTCCCGTACTATCGCGATCGAAGACACCGGCCGGGGAGATGAAGGAGGACGGTGTGGGACCTCGCATCCGCAACGGGACCCTGTGGTTGCGACGCTTCGCCGGCACGACGCCGGGGGTGATCGTGGGCGTCGTCGTCGTGTCCGTCGTGCTGTGCCTGCTCGCCGGGTTCACCGCGATGAACCAGATGAGCGGCAAGAACGCCCGCCAGCAGAGCGCGCTGGACCGTACCGAGCCGCTCGCCTTCGCCGCCCAGCGGCTGTATGTCGCGCTCTCGGCCGCCGACGCGACGGCGGCGACCGCGTTCCTGTCCGGCGGGATCGAGGCGCCCGCGGTGCGTCAGCAGTATCAGCAGTCACTCGCCGACGCCGCGGCCGCGCTGGCGGACGCGACCGTCGGGGCATCCGACGAGCAAACGCGGCAGATCGTGGCCAGGATCGTGGCCGACCTGCCCGCCTACACCGGTCTCGTCGAGGCCGCCCGGTCGAACAATCGGCAGGGCTTCCCGGTCGGCTCGTCCTACCTCAGCGAGGCCTCGGGCCTGATGCAGGATTCGCTGCTGCCCAACGCCGAACGGCTCACCACCGCGCGGTTCGCCGCGGTGCGCACGGACGAGCGAGCGATCGGTGCGCGGCCGGTGCTCAGCATCGTGCTGGTGCTGCTGGTGTTGCTCGCTTTCGCGGTGGCCTCCTGGATCCTGTTGCAGCGCACCAACCGCCGGGCCAACCTCGGCGTCGTGCTGGCGGCGGGCGCGACCGCGCTGGCACTGCTGTGGCTGATCGTCGCGCCCGGTGTGGCGTCGAAAGCCTTGGACACCAGTGCATCCGGTGCGAGCAGCCGGTTCGAAACGCTGGCCAAGGCGCGGATCGCGGCGCAGCAGGCACGCACCGAAGAGACGCTGCAACTGATCACGCGCGGCGATATCGCGGCCGGCGAGGATCGCTACACCCAGCATTCGATCGAGCTGCGCGAGCGCCTCGCGACCGTCGTCGCCCCCGATTCCGTTGCATCCCAAGAACTCGCGAACTGGCTGTCCGGACACCGCGCCCAGGTCGCCGCCTACCAGGCCGCCGATTATCGAACGGCGGTGAGCCAGGCGATCGGCACCGGGTCGCAGTCCTCCGCCACCCGGTTCGCCGCGCTGGATCGCGCGATGAACGACAACCTCGCCCAGGAGCGCCGCGCTTTGCGGGACGACTTGTCCACCGCGGGCGCGGCGTTGACGTTGAGCCCGTTCGGCACGCTGGCCCTGCTGGTGTTCGCGGCCGCCGCGGTGGTGGTCGGCCTGTGGCCGCGGCTGAAGGAGTTCCTGTGAAATCACGCTTGATCCTGGCCGCGTTACTGGTCGGCGCCACGGCCCTGGTGTCCGGCTGCGGCTCCGGCGATCTGCCCGCGCCGAGCACCTTGGACGCGGTGAATCCGCAGCCGGCGGGCGCAGGGGAGATCGCGGCGCCGCCACAGGCCGAAGGCGACAACAGTTGCGACTCGGAGGCGACGTTGCGACCGAACGCGGTGCCGCCGAGACCCGGTGCGATGCCGCCGGGTTCGCCGATGGCGGCGATCGTCGCGAACGGCAGGCTGCGGGTCGGCGTCGACCAGAACACCTACCTGTTCGGGTTCCGGGATCCGGGCACCGGGCAGCTGCAGGGTTTCGACATCGATATCGCGCGCGAGATCGCCAAGGACATACTGGGTGATCCCAACAAGATCGAGCTGCGCTCGGTGACCGCCGCCGAGCGTATTTCCGCGCTGCACGACAAGAAGGTCGACCTGATCGTGCGTACCTTCTCCGCAACGTGTGAGCGGCGCCGGGAAGTAGACTTCTCCGCCGTCTATTACCGCTCGGCCCAACGCATCCTGGCACCGCGCGAGTCCGGCATCAGCACGGGCGCCGACCTCGCGGGCAAACGCGTCTGTGTCGCGCGCGGTACCACCGCGGCGGCCCCGCTGTTCGCGATGGCCAAGCGCCCCACCGTCATCGGCGTCACCAATTGGACCGACTGCCTGGTCGCGCTGCAGCAGGGACATGTGGACGCGGTCAGCGGCGACGATCCGATCCTGTTCGGGCTGGTCGCGCAGGACCGTAATCTGCAGGTGGTCGGCGAGCCGATCGGCACGGGCGCGTATGCGGTCGGTGCGCCCAAGGGCAGCGATGAGCTGGTCCGGTTCGTCAACGGCGTGCTGGAGCGGATGCGCACCGACGGCACCTGGCAGCGGATCTACACCGACAAACTGTCCGTGCTCGGTCCCTCGCCGGGGCAGCCGGTCGCCCGGTACGTGGGATGAGCCGGACCATGCAGCTGCTCGGCCTGGTCGAGATCGACCTCGAATTGACCCGTCGGACAACCGAACTCGACGCGATCACGAACACGATGCTGGAACTCGACAAGCATCCCGGGCTGACCCTGGTGCGCCGGTATCCGCCGTCCGGGGTCACCGCGGCCCGCTGGCTGCCGGTGCGGGACGCGCTGGCGCTGATGTGGGAGGACCTCGGGCGGATGCGCGCGATCCTGGATTCCGCGCGCACCGTGCGCGGCACCCGCGCCAAACTGGACGACGGTCGGCGCGCCGAACTCACCGAGCTGCTGCGTGGGCGGCCGTATGAGGTGTCGCGGACCCCGATCCCGCTCGCCGAGCGTTCGCTGACCGGTCCGAGCGAACACGTGCTGTTCGTCGGCCTCGCGGATACGGTGGACCGGATGCGGGCGACCTTTCCGTCGATCGCCGAATTCCTCGACGCGGTCGACCAGGTGAACACCCGGGTGATGTCGGGTCTGGCCCCGCTGCAGGAGACCTTGGACAACGCCGGGCCGGCGGCGACACCCGAATTGCGCGCGATCGGCGACGGCATCGCCGAATTGCTGAGCCGTTCGGCCACCGATCCGCTCGCGCTGACCACCGCCGAGATCGATGCCCGCGTCGCCGAACTCGGCGGTGCGCTGCGGCGGCAGGCAGCAATCCTCGCCGAAATCGCGGCGCTGGCGGCGAATCGGCCCGCCGCTGTGGCCGCCCTGCGCACCAGGTTGGCCGAACTCGTGGCGACCGTGGCCCGCGCCGCGCAGGCCAAGGCGGAGGTCGAGCGCACCATACGATCGGGTCCGCTGCCGCGGCTCGCCGACGAATCCGCCCGGCTGCGTAGCGAACTCGACGCCGTCGCGGCCGAATCCGGTGCGGCGGCGCTGGCGGCGCTGCGCGATCGAATCGACAGTGCGCTCGCGGCGGCCGTCGCCGCGGAGAACCTGGCCCAGGGCCTGCTCGACCGCCGGGCCGAACTACGCGGCAGGTTGGCGGCCTATCACGCCAAAGCGGCGCGGCTGGGCGTCAGCGAAGGCCGGGATCTGCTCGCCGCGCACGAGACCGCGGCGGCGTTGCTGTCGGGCAAACCCTGCGATCTCGCGGCCGTCACCCGCGCGGTCGCCGACTACCAGCAACTCGTCGCGGCGAAATCGGGGAGGCGATCATGAGTACCCAGAGCTGTACCGAACCCGGTTGCACCGGCACGATCGAGGACGGCTACTGCACGGTCTGCGGCACCGCCCCGGCGGAGGCGACGACGATCCGCTCGACCGCCCAGCCGAACGAGGCCGCCACGGCCGAAGCTACCACGGCGGCCGCCACGCCCGAGCACTGCACCGAACCCGGTTGCGCCGGAACGGTTATCGACGGGTACTGCGAGGTGTGCGGCACCGCGCCGGCCCCGCCGACGGCCGCGCTCGCGTCCACCCCGAGCACCCGCGGCAGTTCGCGCTCGGTGCGCACCGGCCGGTCCTCGTCCCGCTCGAGCCGCCGCGGCAGGCTGGGCGCGGGCATGGTCGACGTGCCGCGGGTACCGCGCATCGATCCGGCGACCGCCATCCTGGCCGACCCGGAAGTGGCCGAGAACAAACGATTCTGCGGCAAATGCGAGAAGCCGGTGGGGCGCGGCCGCGACGGCAAACCCGGCCGGACCGAGGGGTTCTGCCCGAACTGCGGTACTCGATTCTCGTTCACCCCCAAGCTGTTCAAGGGCGATCTGGTCGCCGGCCAGTACGAGGTGGCCGGGTGCCTGGCGCACGGTGGGCTCGGCTGGATCTATCTCGCGACCGACCGCAACGTCAGCGACCGCTGGGTGGTGCTGAAGGGTCTGCTCAACTCGGGCGACAGCGATGCCATGCTGGCCGCGGTGGCCGAAAAGCGTTTCCTCGCCGAGGTCGAGCACCCGAGCATCGTCAAGATCCACAACTTCGTCGAGCACGCGGGCGCGGACGGGGTGCCGGTCGGCTACATCGTGATGGAGTACGTCGGCGGCACGTCGCTGAAACAGATCCTGCGCGCTCGCCGCGAGACCGACAGCGGTTATCTGCCGCCCGCGCAAGCGATCGCCTACATCCTGGAGATGCTGCCCGCTCTGGGATACCTGCATTCCCTGGGCCTGGCCTACTGTGATTTCAAGCCGGACAACGTGATGCAGACCGACGAGCAGCTCAAGCTCATCGATCTCGGCGCCGTGATCGCGATGGACGACGAGGACAGCCCGATCTACGGCACCACGGGCTACCGGGCGCCCGAGATCGCCGGCACCGGCCCGACAATCGCCACCGACGTGTACACCGTCGGCCGCACCCTCGCCGTGCTGCTGATGCACGTGCCCCAGCACAACGGTCATTTCGGTGCGCTGCCCGGCCCGGAGACCGAACCACTGCTCGCCACCTACGATTCGCTGCACCGGTTCCTGCTGCGGGCCACCGACGAGGCGCCGGACGCGCGGTTCGCCTCGATGGAGGAGATGGCCGACCAGTTGACCGGCGTGCTGCGCGAGGTCCTGTCGCTCGACGACGGGGTACCGCGGCCGGGCATGTCGACCTATTTCGGGCCCCCGCGCGGTGTGTTCGGCGTCGGCGCGGCGGTGGACGCGGCGAAAATCATTGCCGCCCTGCCCGTTCCGCTCGTCGATCCGACGGACAGCGCGGCCGCCCTGCTCGCGACGACCGGCGGCACCACGCCGGCCGAGCTGGAGCGCGCGTTCGAGGTGGGGCTGCGCTCGGTGGTCACCGGACGCGGTGAGTCGACCGAGATTCCGTTGCGGCTGATCCGGGCCGCGCTGGAGGTGGGCGACAGCGCCGAGGCCGACCGGCGGCTGACGGCGGCGGCCGCGACGCTGTGGGGCGACTGGCGGCTGGCCTGGTATCGCGGCCAATCCCGTTTACTCGCAGGCGATCTGGCGGAGGCGGCGATCGAGTTCGAGGCGGTCTACGCCGGGCTGCCGGGTGAGGCGGCGCCGAAACTCGCGCTGGCCGCCGTCGCGGAGCTGTCCGGTACCGCCGCCGCGACCACCGACTTCGCCGCCGCGCAGCACAAGCGCAGGGCCGCACAGCATTACGAGACGGTCTGGCGCACCGATCGCGGCTACCTCAGTGCGGTGTTCGGCTTGGCTCGGCTGCGCACCGCGGTCGGTGACCGCGACGGTGCGGTGGCGGCGCTGGATCAGGTCGACGCGGGCTCGGTGCTGTTCACCGAGGCCGGGATCGCCGCGGTGCGCACGGTGCTGCACGATCGAGCGCCGGCCGAACTCACCGAGCCGATCCTGCGCGATGCCGGGGAGCGGATCACCCGCCTGCGACTGGACTCCAGGCGCCGTTCGGCCGAGATCCGGCTGCAGGTGCTGGCCGCCGCACTCGACTGGCTCCAGGCCGGCGGCGTGCCGTCCGAGCACGGGCGGCTGCTCGGCGTGCCGCTCGATCAAGACGGTGTGCGGACCGGATTGGAGCGTTGCTATCGGGACCTTGCCCATGAAACCGACGACATGTGGGAGCGATTCGCATTGGTAGAGCAGGCGAACACCATCCGCCCGAGGACCACGCTATGACCGACCCGGATCCGGAGGCCACGCTGCCGACCCCGGTGGTGTCCGCCGTAGCGCCGGCCGCCCCCGAATCGCGTTGCCCGGGTTGCGCGTCCGCGGTGCACGCGGGGGATCGCTTCTGCGAGAACTGCGGTCACGAGCTGGGCGGCAAGCAGGTCGTGCTGCCGAACAACGAGCCGGGCCCGCCCGGGGACTGCGAGAACTGCGGCGGCACCCGCTACGATCCCGACGGATACTGCACCGGCTGCGGGCAATTGCGCGGGGCGCCGGATCGCTTCGCCGCCGATCTCGGCGCCGTCGCGGTGGTCACCGATCGCGGAATCGCGCACGCGCGCAACGAGGATGCGGTGGCCGCCGCGGTGCTCGACGACTCCGCCGCGGTGGTGATCGCGGTCGCGGACGGGGTATCGACTTCTGAGGATCCCCAGGTGGCGTCGGGCACCGCGGCCAGGACCGGTGTCGACGCCTGCCGGACGGCACTGCTGGCCGGACGATCCGCGCGCGAGGCGGTGATGGCCGGGCTCGAGGCCGCGGCCACCGCAGTGCGCGGTATCGCGATCACCGACGGGCACGCGCCGTCGTGCACCTACGTGTCGGCGGTGGTGCAGGCCGACGCCGACGGTGTGCTGCTCACGGTCGCCAATGTCGGTGACAGCCGGGCCTATTGGCTGCACGCGGACGCACCCGAGGACCCCGCGAACCCGGCCTCGCAGCGGCTGACTGTCGACGACTCGTGGGCGCAGGCCCTGGTCGACGCGGGCGCGATGGATGAGCAGGCCGCCATGAACGATCCGCGTGCGCACACCCTGATCCGCTGGCTCGGTGCGGACGGACCGGTGAAACCGTGGTCGGACAACTGCGTTCGCACGCTGCGCACCACCGGACCCGGTGTGCTGCTGCTGTGCAGCGACGGCCTGTGGAACTACCTGTCGGACGCGACCGCGCTGGCCGAGCTCGCCACCGCACACCCGCCGGCGGTCGCCGCCCGGGAGCTCGTCGAGTTCGCGCTGCGCTGCGGCGGCAGCGACAACATCACCGTCGCCCTCGTTCCCATTCCGTGGTCCGGTGAGTCAGGAGCAGAAGTACAGTGAGTTCTCTTGCCGGAAACGGTGTTTCGGTTGCCGTCGATCAGAACGAATATCTGGCCGACGGGGTCGGCACGGTCGATGCCGTGGTCACTGTGGAAACCGCGGCCGACCTGGTGGTCGCCGCGCCGCCGCAGGAGCGGCTCGAGGTGATCATCGTCGACTGCTCGGGGTCGATGGCCACCGGGCACAAATTCCCGGGCGCCCGCCAGGCCACCCTGGCCGCGCTGGACGCGATGGCCGACGGGACCAGGTTCGCCATCATCGAGGGCACACATATCGCCCGGTTGGCCTTTCCCACCGACGTGCCGTCGCTGGCGGCCAACCGCGAATCCCGGGCCGCCGCGCGCCGCAAACTCGACAAGCTGAAGGCGGGCGGCGGCACCGCGATGGGCACCTGGCTCGGCCTCACCAGGCAGCTGGCCAAGAAGCATCCGGGCGCGATGGTGCACGCGATCCTGCTCACCGACGGCAAGAACGAGCACGAGGAACCCGCCGCGCTCGCGGCGGAGATCGCCCAATCCGAAGGCGTGTTCACCTGTGACTGCCGTGGCGTCGGCACCGATTGGCGGGTGGACGAATTGCGCGCCATCGCTTCGGCGCTGCACGGCACCGTCGACATCGTCGCCGACCCGGCCGAGCTGGCCGCGGACTTCACCGCGATGATGCGGGGCTCGATGGCCAAGGCGATCCCGGAACTGACCCTGCGGGTGTGGACTCCGGCCGGGGCGAAGGTGCGGTTCGTCAAGCAGGTGGCGCCGGCCATCGAGGATCTCACCGCCTGCCGGGTCGACACCGCCGCGCAGGTGGGGGAGTACCCGCTCGGTGCGTGGGGTGCCGAGGATCGCGACTACCACGTGCAGGTGCAGGTGGAACCCGGTGCGCCGGGCCGGGAGAAGCTCGCCGCCCGGGTCAGCGTGGTCAGCGGCGGCGAGGTGCTCGGGCAGGGGCTGGTGAAAGCTGTCTGGACCACCGACACCGAACTGTCCGCCCGGATCAGCAGGCGCGTCGCGCATTACACCGGGCAGGCCGAACTGGCCCAGGCGGTGCAGGAAGGCCTGGCGGCGCGCAAGAGCGGTGACACCGAGACCGCGACGGCCAAATTGCGGCGGGCGGTCGAACTCGCCGCGGAATCGGGGAACGAGGGCACGGCGAAACTGCTGCGCGGCGTGGTCGAGGTCGACGAGCAGAACGGGACGGTCCGGTTGCGGGCCGGCGTCGCGGCCGCGGAAGAGATGGCGCTGGACGCACGATCGACCAAGACGGCCCGGGTGCGGAAGGAGGGGTAGATGACCGTCACCTGCCCGGACGGGCACGAATCGACCGCGACGGACTACTGCGACAGCTGTGGTGCGCCGATCGGATCGGTTGCGGCCGTGGTCGAACCGAGCGCGCTGTGCCCCGCGTGCGGCGCGCCCGCCGACGGCCGCTTCTGTGAGCAGTGCGGACACGATTCGGCCTTGCCCGCGCCGCCCGTCGCGGCGCAGGAGACCACGGAGACGGTGATCCCGCCCGCGGTTGTCTGGGTCGCCACCGTCACCGCCGATCGGGAGTTCTACGATCGGGTGATCGCTCGCAAGGGGCCCGACGCCGACCAGGTCGGGTTCCCGGCGTTCTATCCCGAACGTCGAATCGTGCTGCACGGCAACGACATTCTGATCGGCAAGCGAAGCGCCTCGCAGGGGCTCAGCCCGGACATCGACCTCGGCATCGCCCCCGCCGACGTCGGTGTCTCGCGCGCGCACGCCACCCTGCACCTCGATGCCGACGGGCTCACCGTCACCGATCTCGGTTCCACCAACGGCACCAGCGTCAACGGCAGTGACGACCGCATCCCCGCGCGGGTGCCGGTGCGTTTGCGCAGCGGGGATCGGATCCACCTCGGGGGTTGGACCACCATCGTGTTGAGCGCCGAACCCGCCTGAGCCCCTACTGAACCGTCGCGTCTGGGACAGTAGTGCCGATTTCGTGGACGGCGGTGTTCGTTTACGCCTATCGTCGTGCACTATGACGGCCCAGCCACTCAGCACCGCGGCGACGACGGTACCGCCGCACCACCGATTCGAGATCGGCCCGGTGCGCTACCCGAAACTGTTCGGCGCCAACACGGTTCCCATCCCGATGTCCGACGGCGCCGTCCTCACCGCCGATATCCTGCGACCCGGCGACGGCGCCGGGCCCGCCCGGGAGCCGTTGCCCGCGATCATCAACTTCACCGCGTACAACAAGATGCTCAACCGCCGAGGTATGCGCTGGCACAACACCTTACGGACGCTCAGCGCCCGGCTCGGCGGCTCGGACCGGCAGCGGTTCACGGCGCGCGACGTGCTGTACACGCCCGCGGGCGGCATTCTCGAACCGTTCGTGATCAACCGCACCGCGGTGTTGCGCGGCTATGTCGGGTTGATGATCGACGTGCGGGGGACCGGTACGTCGACCGGCAGTTGGGACTTCTTCCAGCCGCGGGAACAACAGGACTATCTGGAGGCCGTCGCGTGGGTCCGCGAACAGCCTTGGTGCAACGGTGAATTCGTGGTCACCGGCATCTCCTACGGGGCGATCTCGGCGCTGATCACCGCGGGGTTGCAGCCGGAGGGCTTGCGCGCGGTGTTCGCGATCGAAGCCGGCGAAGACCAGGTGCGTGAGCTGGGACTGACCGGCGGAGTGCCGACCCCGGGCATGCTGCTGTGGATCCTGGCCGTGAACGGCTTCAAATGGTTGCCGTCGGTGTCGGGGCTGCGGAAGGCGGGAATCACCAAGCAGTTCCTGCGCGACCGGTTCGCCGAGCCGGCCAGCTGGGTGCGCCACGCCGTCGAGATCGGACTCACCGAGAACCATCCCGACAGCTTCCTCAATCCGATGTGGGCGACCAAACTGGCGCGCTTCGAAGACATCACGGTGCCGACCTGGATCCACGGCGGCTGGCACGACGTCTACAACCGCTCCAACTTCCGGATGTTCGACCGAATGCCGTTGTCCGGCGGGGCGAAACAGGTGCTGGTCGATGATTCGTACCATCTGACCGCAGGATCTGGGTTCGGCGCTCCGGACAGCCCGCAGCCGATCGACGAGTTGCAGTGCGCGTGGTTCGACCGCTGGGTCAAGGACATCGACAACGGTATCGACCGGTACGGGCCGGTGACCGTGCGCCGGCAGGGCGACGGGAAATGGCTGCAGCACAAGCAATTCCCCGACCCAGCCGCGATCGTGCGCAAGCTCTACCTCGACCCCGCGGCCAGCGGCACCGCACCCCACGCGGGAGCCGACGCCGCGCTCACCGCCGAGCCGTCCGAGATCGAATCGCGGCTCCCGCTGCCCAGCGGCCCAACGCGCATGGCGTCCAACAACACCGGCGTGATGAGCATGGGCGTCACCCTGCTGTTCGGCCGGCGGTTCGGCACCGACGACCGGCACGCCGAGGCGGGTGCAGTCACCTTCACCAGCGCGCCGTTCCCTGCCGACACCGTGCTCTCCGGCACCATGAACCTGCACCTCAACGCGGAAGCCGAAGGCGCCGACGCTTTCTGGTCCGTCACCGTCTGCGACGTAGAACCCGACGGCGCCTCGGTGCCCCTCACCCGCGGCGCCCTGCTGTCCACCCACCGCGCGATCGACACCGCCGCAAGCGATTACGTCGACGGCGAACTCCTCTTCCCCCTGCACACCCTCACCGCTGACGCAGTCCTCCCCATCGAACCCGGCACCCCGTTCACCATCGACATCGAAATCAACCCCACCGAAGCCCTGATCCGCGCCGGCCACCGACTACGCGTAGCCGTGAGCCGCACCAGCTTCCCCCGCCACTTCCTCGCCCCCTGGCGCCGACGCCACATCACCGGCCAAACCATCGTCCTCGACCCCGAGAGCCCGAGCTACCTCACGTTTCTGGCCCGTGCCGCAGAGTAGGGGAGTGCGCGGGCGGTCGATTGCCGATGCTCGGGTTCCGGCGGCCCCGCACTGGCGGACCAGCTCCGGTGGGTCAGCTCTGGCGGCCCAGAGCAGATGCAGAGGCGAGTCAGACGATTTCGAGGTCGTAGGTGGCTTCAACCCAGAAGCCGCCACTGCGCAGGACAGAATGCCACAGTAGAGCCGTCCCGAGCACCCGGCCAGCCCCCGAATTCCGGTGGTGCGAGTCGTCCGCGGGGCGCTGTGATCGGGCGTGCGGGTGGTGGTTGGGCACGCTGCACTGCCGTCGGTGGGACTCGTCCTTCGGGCGAAATGGGTTGGACGGGCGGGCGGCGATCGGCACAGGATGGCCGGTGCGGATTTTTCTGGAAACGCCGCGGCTGGTGCTGCGCTGGTTCGACGCGAACGATGCCGACCACCTGGTGCGCTTGGACAGCGATCCGGCGGTGATGCGGTACCTGACCGGGGAGCCGACGCCGCGCGCCGAAATCGAGGACGAGGTGCTGCCCCGGATTCTGCGTGCCTACGCGAGGAGTCCGCTGGGTCGTTTCGCGGTGCTGGAGCGGTCGACGATATCGCCCTCCGCCATGGCCGACAGCGGTGCGATCGACGCCAGTGCGTGGTCGGCCCGCGAGTCACTGGATTCGGCCAGCCGAGTGGGGGCTGCCGCGTGTTCGTCGGGCACGGTATTGCCGAATCGGGCTGGCGGAGCAGGTTCGGAGGCAAGTTCGTCGGGGACCGTATCGCCGAATCCGGACGGCCGTGCTGGTGCGGTGGCGGGTTCGTCCCGCACCACTTCGCCGGACTCGGAGGGCGGAACGCGTGCGGTGGCGACTTCGGTCCACGCGGAACAAGTGGGTGCGTTTGTGGGCTGGGTGGCGTTGCAGCCGCCGGCTGACGGCGGGTGCCGGGAGGTCGAACTCGGCTATCGGTTCTTGGCGTCGGTGTGGGGGCGGGGGTATGCGACCGAAGTGGGGCGGGCACTGGTGCACAAGGGGTTCAGTGAGTTCGGGGTGCGGCGGGTGTGGGCGCAGACCATGGCTGTCAATCTCGGTTCGCGTCGGGTGCTGGAGAAGGTGGGGCTCCGCTATGTCCGGACGTTTCACCTCGACTTCGAGGATCCGCTGCCCGGCACCGAGCAGGGGGAGGTCGAGTACGAGGTGGGCCGGGACGAGTGGCTAGCGGGGGCGGAAAATCGATTGCCCGGACTGGAAGCATGATCGGTATGACAGCATCGGCCTATCTCATCACCGGTATCCAGGCGGCGGGCAAATCGACTGTGGCGCAGGCGCTTGCGGCGCGGCTGCCGCGCTCGGCGCACGTTCGCGGCGACACCTACCGGCGGTTCGTCGTCGGCGGGCGGGCCGAGATGAGCAGGGAGCCAACGGCTGAAGCGATGGACCAGTTGCGGTTGCGGCACCGCCTCGCCGTTCAGACGGCGGACACCTATGCCGCGGCGGGTTTCACCGCGATCGTGCAGGACACGGTGCTCGGGGAGTTGCTGCCCTACACGATCGAGCAGTTCCGGACCCGCCCGCTGTATGTGGTGGTGCTGGCTCCGCGACCGGCGGCGGTCGCTGCCCGGGAGGCCGGCCGCGGCAAGGTCGCGTACGGCTCGTTCACGGTCGAGGATCTGGACACCGTGCTGCGGGACGAGACGCCGCGCCTCGGATTGTGGCTGGACACTTCGGATCTCACCGTCGAGCAGACGGTCGAGGAGATCCTCGCCCGCGCGGAGCCACTGTGCCGATGACTCCGCGCGGACTCCCCGCCGCTCAATGGTGGTGCGCCGCCCGGTTGTTCGGTAACCGGCGCCGGTCGAGGACCACGACAACAACGCTAGCCAACGGACACTGAACAGATCCGGGCAGCGCGGCTTTCCAGCAGGATCTTGCTATGCGCCGCGGCTCGGCGACTGGCAAGCGCTGCTACAGCGGGCCGAGCGATTCGGTGGCGGGCCCCTCCAGCAGGGTGCCGTCGGCGGCGAAGCGAGAGCCGTGCAGCGGGCAATCCCAGGAGCGTTCGGCATCGTTCCAGCGGACGATGCCGTAGAGGTGCGGACACACCGCGGACACACTCGTCGTGACGCCGTCGACCGTGCTGGTCGCAGTCGGGCGCAGGCCGTGCCGCCGCACCACCCCACAGCCTTCGACAGGCACGGTATGTGCGCCGTGTGCGGCGGCCCGTAACCATCCGGCGGTGAGCCGTTGCGCCACAGCGCCGTTCGCGGAGGCCGCCGACGGCAGCGACTTCAGTTCGCCGGGTCGCCAGCTGCCCAGCGCGCCCGCCCAGCTCGGTGACTTTCCGATGATCCGACATGCCAGCGCCATGGCGGCGGCGACACCGTTGGTGAGCCCCCATTTCGCGTATCCGGTGCCGACCAAGATGCTGTCCTGCCCAGGCAGCAGCGGTCCGACATACGGAAGCTCGCCGACCGGCGCGTAGTCCTGGGCCGACCATTCCTGTACGAGTTCCGCGGTGGGGAACCATTGTCGCGTCCAGGTGGTCAAGTCGCCGAGGTGCCGCCGCTCCGAACGGGTGCGTCCGACGGGATGCCCGTTGCCGCCGACCAGCAGCAGTTCCCCGTCGGGTGTCGGGGCGTAGCGCAGCGAACGGGTGGGTTGTCCGGCACTGAGGTACATTTCGCGCGGCATCTCTTCGCCGATCCGATACGCGGCCAGGTACGAACGTTGCGCGGTGAGCCGCGCGAAGAAGCCGCCGCGATCGAGTATCGGTGTGCCCGTGGCCAAGACGACGGTGCCCGCGCCGAGATCACCGTGCTCGGTCTCGACCGTCAGATCCCCGTCCGGACCGCGCCGCACATCGTGCACCAGGGTCGACTCGTAGATCGGCGCCGCGTGCGCTTCGACGTCCACGGCGAGCGCGGCGAGCACCGCCATCGGATCCGCCTGCGCCTGATCGGCCAGGCGCACCGCGCCGAACGCGGGGAAGGGCAGGTCGAGCTGCGGGACCAGCTCGGTCGGTAGCCCGGCCTGCCGCGTCACCTCGTATTCCGCACGGACCAGGTCGATTTCGGACTCGCGCTGCGCATAGGTGAGCGCGTCGGCCTGCTGCACCGGCACGGCGTGTTCGGCGCAGAACCGCAACAACCATTGCTGGCCTTCGCGATTCGCCGCGACGTAGTCGCGCAAGGTGCCGGCGGTGTGTTGCCGCCGGATCCGCTGGGCTCGGATGCCTTGCAGCAGGCTGATCTTCCCGGTGGTGGCGCCGGTCGTCCCGCCGCCGATCCGTTCGGCTTCGACCACGGCCACCTGGACGCCGTTCTCGGCGAGCAGCAACGCGGTCGCCAAACCGGTGAGTCCCGCACCGATCACGACGGTGTCGAAGCGCGAGCCCGGCGTCAGCCGCAGCCGCGCCGGCACCTCGGCGTCGTTCAACCATAGTGACCTCATGCTTCCGGCATAGCCGGTCCGGAGCTGCGCAAACGCGGCCGATCGATGTCCGGGGTGCGGGTCCGCGAGCCGAAGGATGTTCGCCGAAATTGCCGCGCGGCAGTCGAGTTTGTTCCCTAGGCTCGTCCTATGACTCTGCGCGCGCGAGCACACGGCCTCGAATTCACCGGCGTCCCGGGGCAGTTCAACGCGATCACCGACGTGCCCGGTGTCGAGGTCGGCTACACCACACTGATCCGCGGCGACGATGTGCGTACCGGCGTCACCGCGATCCTGCCGCGCGGCCGCGACGGTGTGTTCCGGCCGTGCGCCGCGGGCTGGTATTCGTTGAACGGCAACGGCGAAATGACCGGCACCACCTTCCTCAGCGAGACCGGGGCACTGTCGCTGCCCGTGCTGGTCACCAACACCCATGCCGTCGGCACCTGCCACCGCGGCATCATCGACTGGCTGGTCGGCGCGTTCCCGGACTCGCCGGACGATTGGGCGCTGCCGGTGGTCGCCGAGACGTGGGACGGCTACCTGAACGACATCAACCGCGCGCACATCACCACGGCGGACGCCGTTTCCGCCATCGAAGCCGCGGCGGGCGGGCCGGTCGCCGAGGGCAGCGTCGGCGGCGGCACCGGCATGGTCTGCTACGGCTTCAAGGGCGGTAACGGAACCGCTTCGCGCCGTGTGGGTTACGGCGCGGACACGTACACGGTGGGCGCTTTCGTGCAGGCGAACTTCGGGGCGCGCCGGGAACTCGTGATCCGCGGCGTCCCGGTCGGCACGCAACTACTGGCCGACAACCCGCTCGGAACCTGGACCGCGCCTGCGGGTTCCGGCTCGGTCATCGTGGTGCTCGCGACCGACGCGCCCCTGCTGCCGGGCCAACTGACCGCGATGGCCCGCAGGGTGCCGATGGGGTTGGCGCGCACGGGCACCACGGGCTCACACTTCTCCGGCGATATCTTCCTGGCGTTCTCCACCGCCAACGAGGGCGCGCTGACCAGTAACTTCCCCGACGGCGAAACCCCTTACGAAAACCTGAGATTCATTCCATGGGGCCAGCTGAATCCGTTCTATGAAGCCGCAGTGGAAGTGGTCGAGGAGGCAGTGCTCAACACCCTCTTCGCGGGTCGAACCATGGTGGGCCGCAACGGGCATCGCGTACCCGCCATGCCGACGAATGCCGTGCTGCGACTGCTGGGCCGCGGTGGGGAACCGGAGGTATAGCGGTCGGTGCTGGGCCGCTTTGGGCCCAGCGCGGCGGTGTTGCCACGCGGCCAGGTCACTCCGGGCCGCACCAATATCGCGTACCCGAATGTCGCCGGACGAGCTGCTGGATCGCAGCGGCGTAGCGGAGGGTATAGCGAGCGACCGGCGCCCGGCCGCCTTGTCGCCGGTGGCCGAGTCAGGGCCGGCGCAGAGCTGCCGCGTCGCCCAGCGCTCGGCGGTGGTGCGGCCCGGTGCTCGGCGGCGTGTGGCTCAGCCGGACTGCTTCGTCGCCTAGCGTCCGGCCGCGGTGCCCTGCATCAGCTCCGCTTCGGTGGCCTCGTGGACGGCGAGCCAGCGCACGAACTCTTCGAATGATGCTCGCCGTTCCTGGCCTACCGCGGCGAGCATCTCCTCCAGTAGTTCGCGCATTCGGTTGTGTTGCAGGACAAGGAGTTCTACGACGTTGCGGTGATGGCGGTCGGTCATCGGTCCGGCCTGTTCACGCTCAACCGCCGAAACCGACCAGCGCGGAGGCGAGGTCGGCGGCGTCGAGCACTTCGAGGGCCTGTTTGCGGACGTCGGGGCATTGCTCCGAGGTGATCTTGTCGATGACACTGCGGTCCTTCAGCACGGTGTCGTTGAGGCCGCCGTTACGCGCCGCCCAGTTGTGCACGGTGCCGTTGAACGTCACCCGTGCGACGGCGGCGCCCTCGGCACGCCACTTGTCGATTTCGGGACTCATCATGTCGCACAACTGCTTTCCCGCCGCGGGGCCCACCTCGTCGGGGTCGGGCACCTGCGCGGTGGCGGAGGGCATGGACAGCGTGATCGAGGAGTCGGTGGGCGTCGCGGGGGTCGCCTCCTTGTTGTCGGTGTCCGAGCACGCGGCAGCCAGCGGGGTGGCCGCTAGCGCCGCGGCGATCAGCAGGACGCGCAACCCGGACCGACGGCGATGATGAGTCATGTCGTTCTCCTCAGTGCAGGAACCGCCCGTGGCGGTGTCCCTTGCGCAATACCCGGGTGCGCGACCGGCAATCAGTGCCCGGCGGGGTCGCTGAGCTGCTTGCCTTCCTTCGCCTTGAGTCTGCGGTGCTCGGCAACCACCAGGAGAACACCGATGGCGAAGCACAGCACCGTCGCGATGGCGCCGATGATCGCCCAGCCTTCGAAGCCGTAGCCCGCCGCGGTCAGGGTCAGCCCGAGGCCGACCAGTCCGAGCGCCACCAGCACGATGCCCGGCCAGTTGCGGGTGTCGGCGATGGATTCACCGACGTGGGTGCGTGAGGTCCGAGTGTAGTCCGGGAAGTTCTCTTCGGGACGTCCGTGGTGCTCGGCACCGCTGTGTCCCGTGGTCGATTCGTTCGGTCCGGGAAGCATGGGGGGTCCTTTCTAGTCCACATCACCCAAGGGGGATATTCGGGCGGGTACCCCGGCGTTCGACCCTCAACCGGCGCTACGGAGCAGCAACTCGGTCGCGGAGACGATCGCGGTGTCGGGGATCGCGTCCAGGCAGTGCGTGCCGCACGGTCGGCTGCGGTTGCCGAGCACGACGGTCGGCACACCGTAGGGCGCCCAGCGCCGATCCGGCACCACCGGCGCGAACAGGGAGACGACGGGGGTGTCCACGGCCGCGGCCAACGGCGCCGCACCGGTGTTCGGGGCCACCACGGCATCGGCGTCGCGGAGTACGGCGGCCAGACCGGCCAGGTCGGTGGCGCCGCCGAGATCGCGGGCCAAGCCGTGGGCGACCGTTCCGGTGAGCGTCTGCTCGGCCGGGCTGCCGGTCACCACCACCCGGTGCCCGGCGTCGACGAGCGCCGCGGCGACCTCCCGGCTGCGCGTGGCCGACATCCGGCGAGCCGGCTCAGGCGCACCCGGGTGCAGCACGATATAGCCTGGGCCACCGGTCAATTCGTCGACCTCGGGGAGATCCTGGCGCACCCGCAGCCGATGGTCGCCGGGCGGATAACCTGCCGCAGCCGCCAGCGAAAGGGCCCGGATCTGTTCCGGCAGTGCGTCATCCACACGATGGCGGACATCGAGCAGGGTACCCGCCTGGTCCGGGCTGATGGCGCTGATCCGCGGCACCCCGGCCATCCGCAGGATCAGGGCGAGCGGTAACGGTGATTGCCGCATCGAGGTCGCGATGATGGCTTCGTCGGGTGCCAGCAGCCGCACGCATTCGATGAGCGCGCGCACGCCGGCGTTGGTGAGCGGCGGTGGATCGGCCCCGACCCAGGCGGCTTCGAATTCGAGCACCCGATCCACGCCGGGAAGCAGGGCGGCGGCCGAACTGCCGCGCGGCCCGGCGAGGAAGGTCAAGGTGTCGGCTTTGCGTGCGACGGCTCGGACGGCGGGACCGGCGAGCAGAACATCACCCGCGCTGTCCAACCGGGCCACCAGCACATGGCCGGTCATCGGGTCGGCATCTTCCGGTGCGCGGTTTTCATACCGCCCGTGTGCCCGTGTCCGGTCATCCGAAACGCCCGATCTGCGGCGGTTCGACATTTGTGCTGGTCGAGTGTCCGACTCGGTGATTCGTTTCGTCAGGGCCGGGTAAGCGGTCAGGTGCCGGAGTTGCCGCGGCACCGCGCCGCGGCGGTGGAACAGCGTCGAGCCGGCGAGGGACGAGCGGCATGGTCGAGCGACAGAATGAACCAGCGGTCGAGCACAACCGTGAATTCGATCGGTGCCGAAACGATCGCGAGTGGAATCGGGACGCGCGCGGGGAGACCGAAGTCGAACGGCTCGACCGCAATTGGAGCACCCTCATCCAGGAACTGCGGGTGGTGCAGACCGGTGTGCAGTTCCTGATCTCGGCGCTGTTGATCGTGCCGTTCCAGGCTTCGTTCGCGACGTTGTCCCCACCGTTGCGAGTGCTGTACTTGATCACGCTGACCGCGGCGATCGGGGCCACCGTCTTTCTCGTCGCGCCCATCTCGTGGCATCGCATCCTGTTCCGGCGCCACCGGCTGGGCAACGTGGTCGCGGCGGCGCATCGCTGCGCGATGATCGGGATCGGCCTGCTCGGTGTCTCGCTGACCGGGGCGATGATCCTGGTCGTCGAATTGGTCACCGGGACCACGGGTGGCGTGGTGGCAGGGGTGGTGGTCGCGGTGTTGTTCTTGGGGGCGTGGTTGATCGTGCCGTGGTGGTGGCGCTCGCCGCGCGACAAGCACAACTCGACGGACCACGCGAGCGACGCGGCAGCGCGCTGAGTTCGCCGATCAGGGCCACGCCCGGCGATCGGACTCCGGCTCCGTGGTCGGACCCTCGCCCGGCGATCGGACCCTTGCACAGTCGTCGAGTCCGGCCCACCGATCGGACCCGGCGCCCCGATCGGATCCAGCCCACCGATCGGACCAGCTCAGCGCGCCGAGGAGACGACTTCCGCGGCGTGTGCGGGCGCGGCCCGGTGGTAGGCGGTCAGTGTCTCCAGCGCCACCTGATCCCACGCGTAGCGACCCGCGGCACGTTGATACCCTGCGGCGCCCCAGGTTTCGCGCAGGGTCTTGTCGTCGAGCAGCGGACGCACGGCGCGAGCCACCGCGAGCGGGTCCGGCGGCGCGATCAGCCGGCCGGTCACCCCGTCCACCACGGTGTCGAGCAGGCCGCCGACCGCGGTGGCCACCACCGGTTTCCGGCACGCCATGGCCTCCAGTGCGGTGCGGCCGAACGGCTCGTACGAGGGCGTGCACAGCACCACGTCGGCGGACCGATACCAGCGCGGCAGTTCCGTCCGTGACACCGGACCGATCATCCGAAGACGGTCCTGCACACCGTATTCCATCGCGAGTCGGCGTAGCCGCCTGCCTTCGCCGTCGTCCTCGACATCGTCACCGACCGGCCCGCCCGCGATCACCAGTTCGGTGTCCGGCAGCTCCTGAAGTGCCTTGATCGCCACCTCGAACCCCTTGCGCGGCACCAGTTTTCCGACCGAGAGCAGGCGATGCATCCGGTAGCGCTGCCCACGTTCGGCGCGCCCGCCCTCTGGTGTGAACGCGGCCAGATCCACCCCGCACGGAACGATCGAGATCCGGAACCGGGGCACGCCCATCCTGGTCAGCTCGACCACCTCGTCCGCGGATGTCGCGACGATGTGCGCGGCCCGCCCGGCGATCAGCCGCTCGAAACGGATGCGTGAACGCGGGCTGGTATCGGCCAAGCCCTGATTACGGCGGCGTACGGTGCCGAGGGCGTGGAAGGTCACCACGACGGGAATGCCGTGCGCCCGCGCCGCCAGCTCCGCGGCGAGCCCGGACATCCAGAAGTGCGCGTGCACGATGTCGGGCTTGTCCCGGCCCCAGTGCCGCTGCAGAAAACTGCCGAAATCGCCCAGATGCGGCAGACTTTCGTTCAATGGCAACGCCCGCGGCGGTCCGGCGGGCACGCGGACCAGCCGGTAACCGGCGGCCGTGACCACCTCGGTCGGACTGGTCGGGTCGGTCCGCCGGATATAGACCGAGACCTCGTGCCCGCGCTGGACGTAGGCCGCGGCCAACTCGCCGACATGGACGCTCTGACCGCTCGAATGGGCGCCGCCGGGCTCGCCGAGCGGGGAGGTGTGCTCGGAAACCATGGCAATCTTCACGATGTGCTCCGTTCTCTCCACTGCTGCGCGGCATGCGGCACCGTCGCGCGACCAGAGATCGCGTGACCCAATGCTTTTCGAATATGCGCCTGGAATGCCCGAGTGCGCGGGAACGAAACCACCGGGCCTGCTTGCTGTTACGGCTCGGGTCTCACATGGTTGAGACGACGATGCCGAGCGCGACCACGGATAGCACCGCCACCAGTACCGTCGTCGCGATGATCGCGATGGTTGCGGTTACCGGGGATTGGTGGCGAATCAACGGCGGGCGCGTGGCCGAGCCGGGCGTATTCGTGGCCTTCATGGTAAAAGGCGTACCCGCTGGCCGGTTCGGTAACCCTCGGCCTGATCAGCGGCGTCGGAGGAATTTGTGACAGTGGTAGCCGCGCATGCCACACTGTAGTGAGGTTGAGACGACAGCCGACCCCGGTTCGACGCAGGCGCCCACACCCGCCACACACCGGCCGATGGGATCGTGGCGACAACCGATCGCCCCATTGCGCGACACACGCTCGCCTGAGATTCTCATCGTTCCGGTCAGTGGCGTCGAACTGGAAACCCCCCGTATGGGAGGCTCTCTTATGTCCGCTAGTTCCGCTTTACACGAGTACGCCGAAGGTGTGCATCGAAACGGTTCCGGGCCCGCGCCACGTCACCGCCGGGCTTGGGCACAGCGCGTGGACCGCCGCCACGAATGCATGGTGGTCCGGGTGGAAGGCGAATTGGACGCCACTGTCTGTCCGCAATTCTTCGCCACCGTCGAGCGCGCGGTACGCGCGAATTGCCCGGCGGTGGTGATAGATCTACGCGCGGCGCGATTCCTCAGCATCCGGGCCGCCGCGACGCTCGGCACCACCCGGCAGCGGGCCGCGTGCGACGGCGTGGATCTGCGGCTCGTCGGTGGCAGTCCGGAGGTCGAGCGTTCGCTAGAGGTCTCCGGCGTCAGGCCGTTGTTCAGCCCTTATCCCTCGATGCGCGCCGCGCTGGACGGGTGAGGCGGAGTAGACCGACACGCCGGGTCGACATCGGCGTGGCGCAGCCGGATCTGTTCGCGTGGCGTGCCCATTCGACGGATACTTGCGCTGTGACTGAAATGGGGCCGGTCCAGCCCGAGAACGCTCTCGCGCTGGACCGGGTGATCGGATTAGGGACACCACAGAGTGTCGGTAGTTTTCGTTTCTGGTTCGCCGATCAGCGGTGGGAATGGTCGGGCGAGGTGGCCGCGATGCACGGCTACGCGCCGGGCACTGTCACGCCGACGACCGAACTGCTGCTGACGCACAAGCATCCCGACGATCGCGCCCAGGTGGCCAGCGCGCTGGCCAAGTCCATCGAGGAGGGCGAGCCGTTCTCCAGCCGCCATCGCATTCTCGACACGCTGGGGCGGGTGCACCACGTCATCGTCGTGGCCGATCACCTCTTCGATCACGCGGGCGAGGTCGTGGGCACCTCCGGGTACTACATCGACGTCACCGAGACCCTCGAGGAACATCGGCAGGAGGCGCTCGACGACGCCCTGCCGGAACTGTGGGCCTCGCGCGCGGTGATCGAGCAGGCCAAGGGTGCGGTGATGCTGGTCTACGGCGTCAACGCGGAGCAGGCGTTCCGGGTGCTCAGCTGGCGTTCGCAGGAGACGAACATCAAGCTGCGCACGCTCGCCTCGCGGCTGGTGGCGGATCTGGAGTCGCTCACCAACTCGACCGTGGGACTGCGGACCCAGTTCGACCATCTGCTGCTCACCGCCCACGAACGGATCGAAGCGGGCTGACCCGCCCGCCACGTTTCGGTCCAGCCGCGGAGGGTACGACGGTAGGGAAGAAAAGCGCCGCGGTTTCGGATCTTCAGCCTTCGCGGCGCTGGGTTCGGCCGTGGTGGGCGAGTAGCCGCGGCGGCGGTGGGCAGACGGGCGCCCCGCGAGAACCGGATCCCGACAACCTGGCGGCTCCGGGTCGGCTGCGAGAGCAAGGTGGTGATGGGCATGGGGGAGTGGACTTCCCGATCCTCTACGGAAACAACGACAATCGGCGTCCGAATCCCCGCTCGGCTGGAACAGTTGACGATGTTGCGAGGGCTCGCCGAAACCGTGGCCCTCATCGCCGATTTCGCGCTCGACGAAGTCACCGACATCCGTTTGGCCTTGGACGAGGTGGCCACCTCGCTGATCCTGGACGCGGTGCCGGGCTCGCAGCTCGACTGTGAATTCACCTATGACACCGACCAGATGATCGTGCACGTCGCGTCGGTGGCGACCTCGGAGCAGGTGGTCGGTCAGGCGGGTTTCGGCTGGCATATCGTGCGCACGCTGACTCACTCCATCGCCGCGTCGCAGGCACCGTTCGACGCGGATGTGGCCGGTCATCCCACCGTGGTCGACTTCAGTTGGGTGCGAAGGGCATCCGATGGCGGTTAGCTCAGGAACCCGCGGCGACAGCTACGAGAATATCGAGCCCCTGTTCGAGAAGATCGCCGCGCTGGCCGAGGACGATCCCCGGCGCGAGCCGCTGCGCGCCGAACTCATCGAACGCTGCCTGCCGCTGGCCGAGCACATCGCGCGCAGATTCGCCGGGCGTGGCGAGAATTTCGACGATCTGCTGCAGGTCGCCCGGCTCGGACTGGTGCAGGCGGCGGACCGCTTCGATGTCGAGCGGGGTTCCTCGTTCCTGTCCTTCGCCGTGCCGACCATCATGGGCGAAGTGCGCCGGCATTTCCGGGACAACACCTGGTCGGTGCGAGTTCCCCGGCGTACCAAGGAGATTCAGCTCACGATCGGGGTCACGGTGGAGGCGTTGTCGCAGCGGCTCGGCCGGATGCCGAGGGCCAGGGAGATCGCTGCGGAACTGGAGGTGGACGTGGTCGAGGTCACCCAGGCGCTGATCGCGGGCAACGCCTATCAGTCCGCCTCGATCGACGCGGTGGCCGGCGACGATATCGAGAACGCGCCGCTGCCCCTGCTGGAAAGCCTCGGCGCCGAGGAGCCCTCCTACCATCTGGTGGAGGACTACCTCGCCGTGCGCCCCCTGATCGAGCAGCTGCCCGAGCGTGAGCGTCGCGTACTGATCATGCGGTTCTTCGAATCGAAGACCCAGTCCCAGATCGCCGACGTGCTCGGCGTCTCGCAGATGCACGTCTCACGCATTCTGTCGAAAACTCTGCAGCAGCTCCGCGACGACGCGCTACGGGACTGACGACGCGAATCCCCTTGCCGTCAGAGCGGATTCGGCGGCGTCGGGTCGTGCGGCGGGGACAGCGGCCCACCCGGTTCGGGTACCGGCGGCAGCGGGCGGCCCGGATCGGGCGCCGGGCGGGGTTCGGGC
>NZ_BAFT02000051.1 GCF_000308475.2 Nocardia brasiliensis NBRC 14402
TGAGGTTCCCCGTTGAGCCGGAGAGCGGATTATCTGGTTCCGGCCGGAACGCGGTGATGGTAGCTGGCTTCGTATTCGTCGGGTGATCGCCAGCGCAGCTTCTTCTGGATGCGTTGGGTGTTGTACCAGCCGTCGATGGAGGAGAACAGTGCGTTCTCCGCATCTTTCCCTTGTGTGCCAGGAGTTCCGGTAGACCAGTTCGGTCTTCGACGTGGAGAAGAAGTTCTCCATGAGCGCGTTGTCGTAGCTGTCGCCAACCGATCCCATCGACTGCGCGATTCCGTTGTCTGCCAACCGATTGGCGAAACGAATTGCCGTGTAGGTCGAGCCGCGGTCGGAATGATGGACCAGCTGCCGTCACGCACGTCCCGCACCCACACCGCGTATTCCAGGGCACCGAGTACCAGTTCGGTGTCGCAACGATCCGAGCACTTCCAGCCCACGATCCGGTTGGAGAACGCATCGCGGACCGCTGCCAGCCAGAACACGCCCTCGCCGGTCGGGATCCGCGTCGCATCCGCCACCCACAACCGGTCCGGGGTCTCTGCGGTGAAGTCGCGGTGGACCAGATCCGGTGCCGGCGTCGCGCCCGTGAGTTCTGCCGCGTGGACGGGATACGCCACTTCTTGCGCAGGAACGCGCCCTGCAGCCCGCCTGCCGCATCAGCCGTTCGACTCGTTTGCGGCCCCGCGATACCACGGCGGCGCAGCATCGCATGCACCCGCGGAACCCGTAGGTGCCGCCGGAACTGGTGTAGATATCGACGATCTGAGCCAGCAACTGCTCATCGGCCAGCCGCCGCCGCGACGGGTTCTTCGCCTGCTGCAGCCATCCATAGAACGTCGACGACGCGATACCCAGCACCCGCAATACGAGCTCGACCGAGTGCTGCGGGTGATCCTTCACCAACCGCACGATCACCTCCGGGTCTGGCCGAGCTCCGACGCGAAATACGCACTCGCATCACGCAATACCGCATTCACGCGTTCGAGTTCGGCGACTCGCTTGCGCAGCTGCTTGTTCTCCTCGGCCATGTCGGTCGTCGGCCTGTCATGACGTTCACCGGAATCAGCTTCGGCCTGGCGGATCCAGTTACACAGAGCCTCGTGATGCACCCCCAACTGCGCAGCCAGCTTCCGGACCGCCGGCTTGGGATCGCCATCCCGACACAGCCGAA
>NZ_BAFT02000050.1 GCF_000308475.2 Nocardia brasiliensis NBRC 14402
ACCGTCGTCGCCGAACCCGATTCGCCCGCAACGCATTCGGGTTGACCGACGTCGAGCCAGGAACGGACGCAACCGTTGCCGAACACCGCAGCCTTGTCGCCGGGGGCCTCAGCGAGCGACGGATCGAGATTCGCTGGGACGGCACGCAACTCGGCCGACGCCGCGATCGCCGCCTGCACCTGCGCGCTCAGCTGCCGCACGGTCACCTCGTGCGGGTCGATCGCGCCGGTCGGCGGGGCCGGCGCCGTCGTCACCGCGAGGGCCTGCGCGGCCGCACCACGCCCGACCGGCGCGGGCACGACCGCCAGCAACGCCACCACCACACAGACCACGGCCGCGGTGACGACACCGCCGCAGACCAGACTGAACTCGGCCGAGCGCCGCAGCGGCGCCGCGAACCGCACGGGATCCTCGACCAGCCACAGCGTCAGCATGGCCAGGCCCGCGGACACCGCGACCGCGCCCAGCACGCCGACCGTGCCGAGACCGTGCCCGAGCAGCCGGGGCGCCAGCTGCAAGACCGGCCAGTGCCAGAGATACCACGAGTAGGACAGCCTGCCGATCGCCCGTAACGGCGCGGTGGACAGCACACCGCCGACGCCTCGGCCCGGTGCGGCACAGCCCGCGGCGATGATCGCCGCGGTGCCGAAAACCGGTAGGAGCGCGGCAGTTCCGGGATAGGGCGTGTGCTCGTCGAGGCGGAGACAGGCGAGGACGATCGAGCCGAGGCCGGTCCATCCCGCGGCGGCGGCAACCAGCGGCGGCAATCGCCGCCACAGCGGGACCGAGAGCGCCACCAGACCACCGACGGCCAGTTCCCAGGCTCGGGCGGGCAGCGTGAAGAAGGCCCAGGGCGGGAGCGTGCGGGTCCAGTGCAGCGCGGTCACGAACGACACCGCGGCGATCAGGGCGAGCGCGATCGAGTAGGGCATCGGCGAACCGCCCGCCACGCGCCGGCGCGACACGCACCAGGCAAGACCGACGAGCAGCACGGGCCACAGCAGATAGAACTGTTCCTCCACACCCAGCGACCAGTAGTGCTGGAACGGCGACGGTGGTGTGTCGGCGGCCAGATAGTCGGTGCCGTGCACCGCCAGTCGCACGTTGCCCACGTACAACGCGCTCGCGATCGCGTCGCCGAGCACCGCGCAGGCCTGCAAGGGCGGCAGCGACGAGACCGCGGCGATCGCGGTCACGAGCAGCACGACGCCCGCGGCGGGCAACAGCCGCCGAGCCCGGCCGCCGTAGAACCGGGCCAGAGCGATGGTGCCGGTGCCCGACAGCTGCCGCCACAGCATGCCGGTGATGAGAAATCCGGAAATGACGAAAAAGACGTCCACACCCGCGAATCCGCCGTCGATACCACCCAGACCCGCGTGGAACGCGACCACGGCGAGTACCGCTATCGCCCGCAATCCCTCGACATCGGGCCGGAATTGCGCAAGCAATACCCGCGGCCCCGAATCGTCCTGCCGAATAACCAATTCGCGCGTGGCAGTCCGTGTCATGGACAGCATTCTTACCAACGCTCGCCGGTGATGTCCCGACAACTTTCGGCACTTCGAGCCGATCTGAAAACTGCTGTTAGAACTACTTAAAGCAGCCTTCCGAGAAGGTCAGGGCCGGAAGGATTTCGAAAGGAGCCGGCGGGCCACCCGGGCGGCCATGAGGGTGGAAATGCCCGCGGGGTCCTGGGGGTCGTAGCCGGTGAGGTCGGCTATGCGGGACAGACGGTAGGTGACGGTGTTGCGGTGGATATAGAGGGCGCGGGCCATCGCATTGTGGTTGAACTGATTGGCGATGTATTCGTCGAGCGTGCGAATGAGCAGCGGGTGCTCGTCGAGCGGTTCGAGCGCGGCGGCCAGATTCGGCAGCGCGGCCCCAGTGGTGGAGATCGCGTACTCGAACATCATGTCCTGGCGCCGGCAGGCCACGTCGGGCCGATCGAGACAGCGCGCGGTATCCGCGACGATCCTGGCCTCGGCGTACGCGGCCGGGATGGCGGCATGCGTGGCGGCGGGGGCGACGCCGATCCAGAAGCCGGGATGCGGCTGGTCGGCGCGCAAGCCGAGCCGGCTGGTGAGCGCACCGACCGGGTCGGCGTGATCGTCGAGCGGGATCAGCGCGGTCCAGCCGCCGCTGTCGCGGTGCAGGAACGCGCCGGGCACCTTGCCGATGCGATAGCGCAGATCGGTCAGCCGTCCGGGGGTGATCTCGCCCTGCCGGACGGCCGCGACCAGGAACGCGTCCGCGAGCGGGTCCTCGAGCTCGCGCGCCCACTCCCCCGGGTCCCGTCCCGCGAGCAGCGCGGCGGCGATCTCGTTCTGCTCCAACAGATCCCATCGCGGCTGACGCGCGTCCTCCACCAGCGCGATCGCGATACGGGACATCACCAGTCCCGCGTAGGTGGTCAACCGCAAGCCCAGTTCCGGGACGAGCGGATGATCCTCGGCACTCAGCGCGGGCATCAGCTGCGCCCAGAAGAAGGAGACGCCGACGCGGTAGTTGGTGAGCACCTCGTCCAGCGGCATCCCGTCGCGCACGAGCCGCACAGCCCGTTCGACGAGCGGGCCGGTGTCCTGCTCCGACGGTTCCACGCCGTCGGCGGCGTAGCGGAAGAACAGTTCGACATTGAGTTCGGCGCTCGGCACGAAATCGGCGTCGAACATCGACTGCGGCAGCTGCGCGTAGGGCGCGGCAGCAACCCGGAAGTCGCTGGCCAGTGTGGCGGCCCGCATGCGCAACTGCGCGATCATCGTCGGCCAGCGGTCACCGTCGCCGGTCACGGCGGCGGCCAGGGAGAAGTGCGTCATCGAACTTCCTAGCTACTCGTCACAACTCCCTCGGACGATACGCGGTCGGACCGCCCGGCAGCATCTGCCGCTGCCGCCGGGCGATATTTCAGCTACCGGGGAAACCAGGAGGCAGCGGCTGGAAGTCCGCCTTGAACTTGGGGCCCGGCGGCAGGCCGCGCAGCACTGCGCTGGTCCACGCCACCGCAGGCGGCCACCCGGTCACCGCGTTGGTGATGTGCTCGGGCACCGGCACCGTGTAGAAGCGCAGATCGGCGCCGCGTTCCCAGTACGAGTTCACCGTCGGGATCACCACCGAGGGCGGGATCAGCTCGTCCCAGAGTCCGTGCCACCACAGCACCGGGGTGTCGGGGATGTACTTGCCGAGGCTGTTGTCCTGGAGCACCTTGATGATCTCGGGCGAGGATTCCAGCGACTTGCCGGGCTGGTAGTAGGCGCTGATCGGCCGGTAGACACCGGACAACGCGATGGTCGCGTAGCAGCGGCTCTGGAAATCCCGGAGCAATTGCTGCCCTTCGGTGGTGAGCAGTTCGTCGACCTTGAAAACGTCCGGGTATTCGCGCGCCAGGCCGGCCAGTCCGAGCCACATCGTGAAGTTACTGGTGCCGGTCAGTCCGGGCTGCTCGCGCGTCGCATAGGCCGCTTCGGCGACCAGGTCACCGGGCGTACCGCCGATGGTGGTGCCGAGGATCCGCACGTCGGGTGCGTAGGTGGCGCGCAGTTCGGCGGCCCGGATGGAACCGGAACCACCGCCGGAGTAGCCGTACAGCGCGATCCCCGAATCGGCGAGGCCGAGCCCGCTGTCGTTCTTCACCGCCCGCAGGCTGTCCAGCACCATCTTGCCCTCGGCGTAGGTGTTGAACGTGTTGAATTTGCCGTCGAAGTCGGGCACGTTGATCGCGAAACCCTGCAGCAACCAGTACACCGCGAGCGCGGATTCCTTCATGGTTCCGGTCTGCAGGGTGTAGGACGGATTGCAGGTGGAACTGGTGGAGTCGATCGCCTCCTGGAACGACAGCACCGGGCGGGCGCTGCCCTGCCACGGGATGCCCGGCACGATGACCGTCGTCGCGGTCACGATCGGGTTGTCGTGCACATCGTTCGACCGGTACAGCAGCTGCTTGGTGTACACCGGGAACGGGAGGCCGAGCAGACGGGTCTGCACCTCGCGCGAACGGACGATCGCACCGGGTGCGTAGGACTCCAGGTTCGGCGGGTCGTCGTACCAGGGATCCTCGCTCGGCGTCGGGATCGGCAGCAGGTCATAGAGCTGCGGTTCGGTCGGCAGCTGCGGCAGCTGGTTCTGATCCGGCGGAAACGTGGGGAAACCAGGCTCCGCCGACGCCATCCCGGCGCCACTCATCGCCATGACCGCCGACACCGTCACTACGACGAGCCGCCGCCACCTAGACCTGTCCACTTGCCCTCCAGCACCATTGCCTACCTATCGCCGACGTCACACTCACGCGTCGACAGGATCATGCTCACAGCTCCGGACAGCAATGCGCTATCGGCATAACGCCGACGGTCCGGCGCGGGCGTTGTGCATTTGCACTGTTCGCCGCCGACAACGGCGCGGCTCACCTGGCGTGTTGGGTCTCCAGACTGGCGGCGTAGGCGAGGACCATGTCATTGACGACCCCGAGCACGGCCGCGTCCAGGCCGGGCGGCGAGTAGACCGGGCGGATGACCGCCTGACCCGAGAAAGTGTGCAGCATCGCGAAGAACAGTGGCTCGCGCAGTGCCACGGGAAAGCGGCGCAGTGCGCCGGATTGTTCTGCGGCAGTGAAGATCTGGGTGTAGAAGTCCGCGAGGGCGGGCGCGATCCGGGCATGCAGTTCCGGGTCGGAGCGCGCGGCGACGATCACCTCGCGCAGCGCGTGCGTGAGGTTCGAGGATTGAGCCTGCTGGAGATAGCGCAGGGCCACGCCGAGCGCTTCGTCGTCGTCCTCGACACCGGCGAGCAGGGTCTGGAAGGTGGCGAGCTGGCGGCCGACGATCTCGCGCGCGGCGGCGACGATCAGGTCGAAGCGCCCGTCGAACTGCCGGAACATCGCACCGACCGACATGCCGGCGGCCTTGCACACGTCCTGCACCTTGGTGCGGTGATAGCCGAATTCGGCCAGCGACGCGATCGTGGCGTCGGTCAGTTTCGCCACGGTCGCCGCGCGCCGCTCCTCCTGGGTCCGCCGCCGCGGCTTGGTCGATGCCGTGTCCGGCATGATTCTCGCGCTGATCTTCGGCTTGCTGACCGCCGCCGGAGTATCGGCTCCGGCCGCGAACGCGGGCCCGCCGCTACCCGAGAACGATCCGTTCTACGCCGCGCCGCCCGGCTTCGAACAGGCCGAGCCGGGCACGATCCTGCGGTCGCGTCCGGTGACGATCGCCGCGCTCAACCTGTTCCCCGTCCGGGTCCAGGCGTGGCAATTGCTCTACCGCACAACAGACTTCAACAATCAGCCGTATACATCGGTGACCACGGTGATGGTCCCCGAAGGTCCCGCCAGACCGCGGCCGCTGCTGTCGTACCAGACCGCGGTGGACGCGATCGCGGGGATGTGCAGTGCCTCGTATTCGCTGCAACAGGGCTCGCCGATAGATTTCGGCAATCCCGCGGGTCCGCTCACCGCAGGAGCCGGAGCTGCCGAAATCCTGTTGGCGGCCAGCGGTCTTGCCCGCGGGTGGGCGGTGGCGATCCCGGATCAGGGCGGCACCCAGCATCGCTTCGCCACACCGCGCGAACCGGGTTACGTTGTGCTCGACGGCATCCGGGCCGCCGAACAGTTCGACCCGCTGGGCCTGGACGGAACACGCACCCCCGTGACGCTGTGGGGCTACTCCGGTGGCGGCATCGCCACCGCGTGGACCGCGGAGATGCAGCCCGAGTACGCACCGGAATTGAACATCGTCGGGGCCGCCGTCGGCGCTCCGGTCGCCGACCTGTTCGGCGGATTGAAGGCGGTGAACGGCGGCCTGCTCGGTGGGCTCATTCCGATCGCGGTGGCGGCGATCGCCAAGGACTCACCCGAATTCGCCGCCGCCATCGACCGATACATGTCCCCCGAAGGACAGGCGCTCGTCGCCGATGTGCCCGGCCGCTGCACCTCGCAGACCGCGCTCAACACCACACTGCACGAACTGCTTCGCCACTTCTCGCTGCCGGATGTCACCCGGTACCTGAGTGTGAGCCTCGACGAACTGCTCCAGGACCCGGTCATCCGCACCGCCATCGAGGAACGCACCCTGGGCCGCCGGGCCCCGAGCGCGCCCGTCTACCTCTACAACAGCGTCAACGACGAGGTGAGTACCGCCGCCGGAGCCGACGGCCTCGCCGAGTCCTACTGCGCCGCAGGCACTTCGGTCACGTACCGGCGTGATCAGTTCCCGCCGTTGGTGAGCCCGCACGTCAACTTCGCGGTGCTTGGCGCGCCCGACGCGTTCAACTGGCTCGTCCGCCGCGCCGAAGGGCAACCCGCACAACCCGGTTGCGATATCCGGACCATGCCGTCGACGTTGCTCGACCCGGCCGCGATCGGCACCCTGGGCAGCAGCGTCGGCGCCGCCCTGGCCGCGATGCTCGGCCTACCGCTCGGCGCGGGGAGGTAACCGAGATTCAGAGGCGCGCTCGTGCACGGGCGAGCGAACGATCGCGCTGCTCCTCGAACCTGGGGATCTTCACCTGCTCCAGATCGTCGAGGTAGGCCCCGAGACGGTCTCGGATCTCGTCGCCGCGCGCGGTGAAGTCGGTGCGGCCGAAGATGTTCCACTGCCGCAGCACCGGGGTCAGCACCTCCTCGAAATGCTGCCGCAGATCGTAGACGCCGTGCTTGGCCATCAGCACACCGTTGCGCCGGAAGTTCGGCATGCCGGCACCGGGCATCTGAAAGTTCCGCACGATCGCATCGATGGCTTCGATCGCCTGATCCGGAATGAGATCGAGCGCGTTGCCGCAGATCGTCCGATAGAAGATCATGTGCAGGTTCTCGTCGGCGGCGATGCGCTGCAACATCTTGTCCGCGATCGGATCGCCGCACACCCGGCTGGTGTTGCGGTGCGTCACCCGGGTGGCCAGTTCCTGGAAACTCACGTACGCGACCGAATGCAGAAAGCCCGCACCGCTTTCCACGTCGGCGGCGGTGGCGCCGGACGCGAAGCCGTTGGTCATGTGGATCATCCGGGCGTGTTCCAACGCGACCGGATCCACGCCGCGAGTCACCACGAGGTAATCGCGGATGACCGTGCTGTGGCGCATCTCCTCCGCGGTCCAACGGCCGACCCAGGTGCCCCACGCGCCGTCCCGGGAGAAGTTCTCGGCGATCTCGCGGTGGTAGGAGGGCAGGTTGTCCTCGGTGAGCAGGTTGGTGATCATCGCGGCCTTGGCGACCTCGCTGAGCTTCGATTGTTCGGCGTGCCAATCGGTTCCGCCCAGCATGGCGAAATTGCGGCCCTCGTCCCAGGGTATGTAGTCGTGCGGGTGCCAGTCCTTGGTCATCGAAAGATGCCGGTGCACACAGTCTTCGGCGATCGGTTCGAGCTCGGTCAATATCTCGCGTTGGGTCAGCTCACGCGGCACGCTCAATGCCTACCTTTCGATTTCGGATGATGTGACCGAGGTGAGGTCGCCGTCGTAGCGGCGATAGAGCAGCCGTCCTCGGCCACCGACCGGCTCGGTGCTGAACACGAACGGCAAGCCGTAGCGGCACAACCGCTCTGCGGCCTCTTGCTCGCTGAGATGCAGTGTCGGATAGGGATTCACGGTGAGCGTGGACGGTGCCGCACCGGCAGGCAGGCCGAGCCGATGCTGCCTGGCCAGCCGCACACCGCGCGGTCCGGCGCGGTACACCACCGCGTCCATCCCGGTCTCCGCGTCGACGAACAGGTGGGCGTCGTAGTCCATGGTGGCGAGCACCGTGGTGGCCTCGGCCACCGTCGAACGCGACAACGCACAGCGTTTGCGGCGGACCACCGGCGCGAGCGCGGTGCTGCGGGCCAGCAGCGGGCGCCGCGGATCGGGCCAGCGCGGGCGGAGCGCGCCCGCGCGCACCCCGTCGAGTATCCGGTCCAGCCGCTCGGCCACGAACATCGCCGCGAAGCCACCGGGTCCGATCGCCTGCGCACGCACCGGCAACTCCCCGAAATCGAGATTGACCTGGATCACCAACGGGCCCTCCGGGTTCGGACCCGCGCCGATCCGGACCCGCGCGACATCCTCGGCCCGGTGCCGTCGCAGCACCCAGCCGATCGTCCGCCGCGCCTGTGCGAGCTGCCCCTCGGTCACCGCACCGCAGGTCGTCACCAGCAGCGACGTCGTGCCAGGTCCCGCGTACCCGAGCTCGGAAACTGTCATGACATGGCCCCGCTTCCCTCTTGTCCGGCACTCTCAGCCGCCCCATGCCACCACCGCGGCCCCGCCACCGGCCAGAGCCCAAAGTCACGGCCCCCGAGGACCGACGACCCGAACAAGTCCCTCCCGAGACCACGGGAGAGTGCGTCGCGGCGCCGGGTTCGGTGGACGGACCATTTGCTGTACAGCCGCGTTCGCCCGCCACCACGATGTGATCCGACACTGCGCGGGCCGAAAGCGGGGACAGCAATGGCGGATTTCAGCATTACCGTCGATTGGGGTGCGCACAGCGAGCAGGTGCGCAGGCAGCATTCAGATCTGCGCGCACAGCGCAGCTTCCTGCTCGCCGACGCGCCGTTACCCGTCGCGGTGAGCGTCGTCGATGCCGCGCAGTCCGCGCAATGGGATACGGCCACGCTGACACCACTGCCGGTGATATCGGTGGCGGGGGCATCGAAAGCCACCGTGACAATTCCCGGCACCGCCAAGCAGATTCGTCTCGATTTCGAATTGCGGGTGACGATAGGCGGCACCACCTCGACCTGTCTTGCCTTTCGTCAACTGTTCACCGTCGCGACCGGTGGCGCGCTCTCACCGCATCAATATTCTTTCGCGCAGATCGAGGTGCAGCCAAGTTCCGGCGGATTCCCGCACACACCGACCGTGGTCCCGACGGCACGGCGGTCGTTTCTCGGGGCAAGTCCCCTGGTGGCGGTGGCTCCCGGGACGGTGACGATCAATTGCGAATTCCTCGATGTCACCGAGCTGTGGTGGGCGACGTGGGCGGACAAGGACGTCTTCGGGTGGTACCTGAACCCCTCGTTCGGCGGGCGTCCCGGCCGACTGCGGGTATTGGCATGGACGAGCGGCACGGCGCCGATGCTGTGGTTCGTCTCGGTCTCCGACAAGGCCGCCGACGGCAACGCGTCCGGCAGCATCGGTGCGAAAGCGGCGGACAAAACTCCGCGACCGGGAGCCGATATCGTTTTCTTCCGAGCGCCCGCCGGATTCAATTCGTTCTTCTACGCCGCGGACAAGAGCGGGTTCCTCAACCCGAAACACGGAGATCCGAATCAGAACCGTGGCGGGTCGACGATGTTCCATCTCGCGCGCTGGCTGTTGACACCGCAACCGCCGGCGGTGGTCGCCGCCGAAATGGCCCGCTCGAAAACCAGCGGGCGCCCGCTATGGCCGGAACTGACAGGTATGCGCTTCCTGCCCCGCGCGACCACGCCGAAGATCGACCCGGCCGACCCGATGGACTTGATGACATCGGATATCAGGTGGGCTTTCCGTCCGGTCGGTGTGGAGTCAGCACTGCAGCACGCACCGGCGGAGGACATCGCGGTACTGCCGTTGTCGTTCGACGGTTTCGGCGGCTTCCCGCAGGGCGGGTACTCGGCGTTACAGAAGCGCGACACGCTCGATCCGATCCTGCGTAGCATGTGGCAGCTGCTGTGGATGCGCGGCGCCGTGCACACGAAAGACACGGCGACCCCGGCACGCAAACGGCAGACCTGGCTACTGGCCAACAGCGGCGCGAACATCCCGATGGCCGGATGCCTGCGCGCGAACGCCGCGACGATCGACCGGGTGATCAGTTGCGACGCCACACCGCCGGACGGCCCCCAGGGAAACCTTGTGCCGCATGTCATCCCGGCGCTGAAAGCCGCGAACGAGCTGCGTGGAAAGCAGTCGAAACCGTTCAAGGTCTTCATGCTCACCACACCGAACATGTGGGCGAACAAGGCTGCGTATCTGCATCGCAAGAGTCAGATCGACGCCACGAGGGCCGATGTCAGCTACCTGCCCGGTGATGCCGAATGGGACGACTACTGGACCTATCCACCGACCGCGACCGGCAATCCGCTGCTGTTCGACCTGCTGTCGAGCTGGCATGGCAAGGGTCTGGAAAAGAGCAAACGCTTCGGCACGGTGGCCGGGGGACGCCAATTCCTGTTCTGGCACGAATGGTCCGTCGACGGTGGGCATTTGGAGATCGTGACCAACCCGGCGCCCGCACCACCGACACCGCGGGTGCGCAGTTGGCTGGAGGACATTCTCGGCACGTAAGCGAGCCGACGGTGAAACACCTTATGACACACAGATATCTACTCGGGAGGGTCACATGAAGGTCGACTTCAAGCAATTCGAAGGAACGTTGCCGTACAACTCGCAGCTGTACGGCGTGTATCAGCCACTGCTCGGGTGGAAGTCGAAACGGCTGCAACGCCGATTCCAGGCCGCACTGAGTTCGGTGGGTGAGGGCGCACTGATCCAAGCGTCCGCGGGCATCGTGCCGGTGGTCCGGCCGGATCCCGGACCTCATGTGAGCGGCGACGGTCCGGATGACCCTGCCGCCCTGGCGAACCCGCTGATAGTGAGCTTGGGCGCAACGGCACCGGCCACCGCGACCAATGCCGCCGACGCCCTGGACAGTGTCTTCGCGAGCGTCCTGCGCGAACAGCTGAAGCCGTACGGCCGCAACGAGATCGCCAAATGGCGCCCGTTGTTCACACCGGAGCAGCTGCAGAAGACTCTCGACATCGCGACGAAGCGAGTGACCACCGCGCATCTGACCGCGGTGCGCGCACTCGACCAGGTGACACCCGCCGACGCGGCCGTCGATGACGCGCTGCTGCTCAGCAAGCTCAATCGCGAATCCGTGGTCGCCGGCTCGGTGCACGCGTTGAATCAGCAGGATCAGGTGGGCGCGCTGAGCCAGTTGTTCTTCGCCGACCCCGATCAGAAAGTCGCGCCGGCCGACGTCGGCGGCCTGCTCGATCCGCTGAACACCCTCGACCCGACACACGGCGGGCTGAGCCAGGTCTCGCTGTCGCCGATCGGCACCGTCCACCTTTTCCGGCAGTACTTCTTCGAATTCGCGTCGTTCCTGGGTACCCCGGTCCAGCACGTTTGGCTCAGTCCCGGCGGCACCGTCGAGTTGATCGAGGTGTCGACGCGAAAGACCACGGTGGACAAGCTCACCGAAATCGCCCTGGAGCAGATCCAGAAGACCGACACCTCGACCATGACGCAGGAGGAACTGTCCGACGCGGTGCGCGAGGAGAACCAGCAGAACTCCAAACTGGGTTACGGCGCGACCGCGTCGGCGAGCGGCGGCGTCGGTTCGGTGTTCACCGCGCAGGGCAGCACCAGCCTGAACTTCGAGCTCGATACGTCGCTGAAGCAGGCAAAAGAGCAGACGCACAAGCAGACCCGGCAACAGACGCAGTCCGCATCCAGTCAGATCAAGAGCAACTTCAAGTCGACGCTGCGGGTGGTCACCGAGAACACGGACACCAGCAGCAAGCGGTACGTGCTGCAGAACACGACCGACCGGCTGGTGAACTACGAGCTGCGCCGCAAGATGCGCCAAGTCGGCGTCCAGCTGCAGGATCTGGGCACGCAGCTGTGCTGGCAGACCTATGTCGACGACCCCGGCGCCGAACTCGGCGTCGCGAAACTCGTCCACATCGCCGAACCGCCGGACCTCGGCCGAGTGCAACCGCCACAACTGATTCCGGTACCCGAGCCCGAGGTGAAGGATGCGCCGGTGTCGCTGAACATCGAGTGGTTCTTCGAAGATCGCAAGTACGGTTTCGTGGGCATCGGCGGCAAACTCCAGCTGGTACCGCCGCGGTCGGGCTACCTGTTCGACCGGGCCGAGGTGGTGGTGACCTCGGGCGAGCACTGGGCGTGGGGCTACCAGATCGGCGATTCCCAAGAGGTCGACGACGGCGCGAGCGGCAAAGAGAAGAGCGTCACGTCGATCATCGTCGGAGTGACCACGGCGCCAGGCGGTTTGGAGACCGACGAGCATCCGAAATTCACTCTGCAGGTGACGCCGATCTGGCGACCGTCGAAGAAGCTGATCAAAGACATCGCGACGAAGAACGAGGCGAAGATCGCCGAGGTGGACGCGGAGAAGACCCGCCTGGCCCAGGAGGCCTACATCACCGCGGCGCGAGATCGAGTGAAGGCCGCCAGCAGCATCGCGCCCCGCCCGTATGCCGAACTGCGTGAAGAAGAACGAATCGTGGTGTTCCGCAACCTCATTCGTCAGCTCACCAAGGAGGTGGGCCTCGACGGGGAGAAGCCGCAGGTGCGCCACGTGGTAGCGGAACTGATCCAGGCGATGTTCGACACCGACTCGATGCTGTACTTCGTCGCCCCCGAGTGGTGGATTCCACGGGTGCGCCAGCGCAAGATCTTCAATTGGACCGTCGCCGAACAGTCGCCGCAGAACATCGGATTGGACGGAGCCTTCCCCGATTTCGACAAGAAGCAGACGGTGTCCTGGGGCGGTGCCAACGCCAATCGCCCCGACAACTACTACATCACCGAGGATTCCACGCCCGCGCGGCTCGGCAGCTCGCTGGGCTGGGTGCTGCAGCTCGACGGCGACAACTCCCGCAACGCGTTCCTCAACGCGCCGTGGGTGAAGGCCGTGGTGCCGGTGCGCCCCGGCAAGGAACTCGCCGCAGTGAACTGGTTGCAGCGCAACGCGGTCGAAGGCACCGACGGGCTCGACGATCTGTATCAAGCGGGCAGTGCGGCCGCGGCGAAGCAGGTGCTCGACAGCCTGAAGGCGTATGCGTGGCCGGCGGGCAGCCCGCAGCGCCGGCGCTACGACACCATCACGGCCGCCGAGCTCACCATCCGCGACGCGATCGCCTATCTGGCGATCCGGATCAACGAGAAATATCAGACCTCGCTGCAAAAGGTGAAGGACCCGGCCGACCCGACGGTCAGCTATCTGCCGACCGACAAGGTCTACGAAACCGGATTCGACCATCTGCAGGGCGGTTTCGAGGCCGCGGGCAGCAAACCCTTCGCGGTGTTCGACGAGTGGATCGAAGTGATGCCGACGGACCAGATCGTCGCGGTCGAGGTCAAGTACGACCCCAGGACCGGCCAGCAGCTGCCGCCCGGTCCGTTCCCAGCGGTCTGAAAAAGCCTGGGGTCAGGACAGTTTCAGGGAACGACCGATGATTTCCTTCATGATCTCGGTAGTGCCGCCGTAGATGGTCTGGACGCGAGCGTCCATGTACGCCTTGGCGATCGGGTATTCCTTCATGTAGCCGTAGCCGCCGTGCAACTGCAGGCAGCGGTCGATGAGCTCGACCTGCTCCTCGGTGCTCCACCACTTGGCCATCGCGGCGTCCTCGACGGAAAGCCTTCCGGCATTGAGGTCTTCGATGAAGCGGTCGACCAGCACGCGCACCGCGGTGGTCTTGGTGGCGAGCTCGGCGAGCACGAAGCGGGTGTTCTGGAAGGTGCCGATCGGCTTGCCGAACGCCTTGCGGTCGCGCACGTACTGACAGGTCATGTCCAGGCAGGATTCCATCGCGGCGGCCGCCATGACGGCGATGGACAGCCGCTCCTGCGGGAGGTTCTGCATCAGGTGGATGAAGCCCGCGCCCTCCTGCCCGAGCAGGTTCGCGGCGGGCACCCGGACATCGGTGAAGCTGAGTTCGGCGGTGTCCTGCGCCTTGAGACCGAGCTTGTCCAGGTTGCGGCCGCGCTCGAAGCCGGGCATGTCGCGCTCCACCACCAGCAGGCTGAAGCCCATGGCGCCCTTGTCGGGATCGGTCTGCGCGACCACGATGACGATATCGGAGTTGATGCCGTTGGTGATGAACGTCTTGGCGCCGTTGAGCACCCAGTCGTCACCGTCGCGGACCGCCCTGGTCTTGATGCCCTGCAGGTCCGAGCCGGTGCCCGGCTCGGTCATCGCGATCGCGGTGATGATCTCGCCCGCGCAGAAGCCGGGCAGCCAGCGCTGCTTCTGCTCGTCGTTGGCCAGTTCCAGCAGGTAGGGCGCGATGACGTCGTTGTGCAGGGCGAAACCGAGCCCGGAGTACTGACCGCGCACCGATTCCTCGGCGACGATGGCGTTGTAGCGGAAGTCCTTGACCCCGCCGCCGCCGTACTCCTCGGGCATCGCCATGCCGAGGAAGCCCTGCTTGCCGGCTTCGAGCCAGACCGACCGGTCGACGATCCCCTGCTCTTCCCACTGCGCGTGGTTCGGTGCGACGTGCTGATCGAGAAACTTGCGGAACGACTCCCGGAACAGCTCGTGCTCGGGTTCGAACAGTGTGCGCTCCACACCAACCTCCTAGTGACCACAGCGGCCGGACCACACCGACCCGTCGTTCTGACCTACGGTACCCGGAACCAGAATCGCTGTTCACTTCTGGGGCAGAATTGTTGTCCGACCAGGCATGGCGCGACGGACGCTGGAAGGAGACCGAGATTCGCCGCAAACCGCGGTGTCCCGGCCCACACAATTGCGACGCGGTGTTAACCCGC
Organism: Nocardia brasiliensis NBRC 14402; assembly: GCF_000308475.2. Lineage (GTDB taxonomy): Bacteria > Actinomycetota > Actinomycetes > Mycobacteriales > Mycobacteriaceae > Nocardia > Nocardia brasiliensis. The sequence continues at coordinate 14,473 of NZ_BAFT02000050.1, forward strand.
AGTCCAACTCCCGGTGAACACCGCCGTGCGACCGTGAGGCCATGGCGGCGACCCTCATCGCGACGGCACCGACCGGTTCCGTTGCCTCCTCCCCCGATCCGGTGGACCAGCCTCCGGCGCGTCCGATCGAACGACTCGGACTGGCCGTGCTGCTGCTCGGCACCGCGATCGCCTACCTGTGGCACATCACGGTCAACGGTATGGCGAACAACTTCTACGCCGGCGCCACCTGGGCCGGCTCCCGGAACTGGCAGTCGCTGCTGTTCGGGTCGCTGGACCCGGGCAACTTCATCACGGTCGACAAACCACCGGTGTCGCAGTGGATCATGGGCCTGTCCGGACAGCTCTTCGGCTTCAGCAGCGCGAGCATGCTGGTGCCGCAGGCGCTGATGGCGGTGGGCGCGGTCGCGCTGCTCTACGGCGCGGTCACCCGGGCCACCGGCAGCCGCGGCGCGGGCTTGCTCGCCGGTGCGATCCTGGCGGCAACTCCGGTGGCGGCCATGATGTTCCGGTTCAACCACCCCGACGCGGTGATGGTGCTGCTGATGACGGCGGCTGCCTATTGCACGATCCGGGCCGCCGCGCACGCGCACGGCCGCTGGCTCGTGCTGGCCGGTGTCGCACTGGGATTCGCGTTCCTGTCGAAGATGCTCGAAGGGCTCATGGTCTCGCCTGCGCTCGCGGTGAGCTATTTGATCGTCGCGCCGACCTCGCTGCGGAACCGGTTGTGGCACTTGGCCGGTGGTGCTGCCGCACTGGTCGTCTCAGCGGGGTGGTACGTGCTGCTCACCGTGCTGTGGCCCGCATCCTCGCGGCCCTACCTGGCGGGCTCGACGGACAACACGTTCATGAACACGGTGCTCGGCTACAACGGCTTCGGCCGGTTCCTCGGCGATACCGCGCCGAGCGGCAGTATCGCCCTGCCCGACGGGTATCAGGCGCCGTCCGGGCTGCTGCAAAGCTTCAACGATTTCGGCGCGCCCGGCGCGGGCCGGCTGTTCGCGGGTGAGAGCGGCTTCGAGATCTCCTGGCTGATTCCGGCCGCGTTGCTGGCGTTCGCGCTGGTCATCGCGTCCCGGTGGGGCAGCCCGCGCACCGATCCGGTACGCGGCGCGGCGCTCACGTTCGGGCTGTGGCTGGTCACGATGGGCGGGGCGTTCAGCGTGATGGGCGCGATCGAGCACTCGTACTACACGCTGGCCCTCGCCCCCGCCACGGCCGGAATCGTCGCCGTCGGCGTGCACGAGCTGTGGCGCCGGCGCGACGAGATGTTCGGCCGGCTCGGCACGGCCGCCCTCGTCGTCGTCATGGGCGGCTGGGCTTTCGTTGTGCTGCAACGCAATTCCGAATGGTTGCCGTGGGTGCGGTGGACCGTCGCCGGGACGAGTGCAGTGGCCGCGCTCGGCTTGCTCGGCACCGCGATACCGGCGACCGCAGGATGGCAGACGGCCCGGGCGCGCGGCACGGCGGTACTCGTGATCGTCGGAGTGCTTGCCGGACTGGGTGGTTCGACCGCCTACGCGGCGGCGACCCTGCCGCAGGCGCATACGGGTCGCAGTCCCGTCGTCGGCCCCGCCAAACCGGTGGAGACCGGGATCGCGGCACTGATCCGGCGCCAGACCCAGAACTTCGCCGACGGCGGCGCGTTCACCAACCCGCAGATCGTCTCGCTGCTGACGAGTTCGACCACTACCTGGTCGGCCGCGGTGGATCGCGGATCCGTCGCCGCCGCACTCGAATTGGCCAGTCGCACACCGGTGATCGCCATCGGCGGGTTCGCCGAAGCGGACCCGGTCCCGACGCTCGAGCAGTTCCAGGGCTACGTGCGCGACCACCGTCTCAGCTACTACCTGGTCCAGGAAATGCAACTACCGGCGTCCTGGCGCACCGGCAGCCAACCCCCCGCCACTCCCAGACCCCCCTGGCAGGTAACCGGCAAACCCGAAATCGCAGACTGGGTCTCCCACCACTTCCCCGCCACCCACATAGGCACCATCGCCGTCTACGACCTCACCGCCCACCCCAACTAGCCCTCAGCTCAGGACGCGACGACGCCCAGCTCGGTAGGCGGGACGACTTTCTCCGCCGTCCCCTGGTTGCCGCGAACAACCGCACCACCCAGCACGGCAGCTGAACGCTCGCGGACCCGCCAGTCCAACGATCACACCGCCCTGGCCCAGCGGCCAATCGGCGCAACGCATCAATAGCCGTCCGGCTCGACGGCCGAGCGGCCCAACGGCCGGCCGACCCGATACCCGGCGGCGACGCCAACCATAGCGACGGCTCCGCGGCCCAGCAGCAATCCGCTGCGACGGCTCAATAACGGAAGCAGTCGCGGTGACGGAGCGGTGATGCCCGACCACGCAACGCCTCATCGGCGGTGCCACCACGGCTGCGGCCCAACGGGGGAACCGACCACGGCTGCGACTCAACGAGGAAACCGACCACAGCCGCGACTCAACGAAGAAACCGACCACAGCCGCGACTCAACGAGGCAACCGGTCGCGGGTGTGGTTCAGTGGCGGAGCCAGTCGCGGAGGCGGCCGGTCAGGTGGCGGCCGGAGTCCCGGGCGCGTTCGGCGAAGAGGAACTCCAGTTCTCCTTCGAGGGCTTTGCGGGTGACGTCGCGCAATTCCTTTGCGGCCGTGGTGTGGTCGGGGGCGTCACGCCAGGGCGCCGGGTCGATGGGGGTGCCCGCGGAGAAGTAGAAGCGTTCGGGGCGGGGCAGGACGGTGGGGCCGAGGCCGCGCAGCAGGGGCGGGGTCAGGTCGGGGTGGAGGCCGAGGGCCTGCACGGTCCAGCGCAGGGGGCGCAGCACCGGATGGTCGCCGTCGACCACGATGTCGTAGGCGTCGTCCACCCCGATCATCGCGACCGGCACGATCGGCGCGCCCGCCTCGATCGCCATGCGGGCGAATCCGCTGCGGCCCTCCCATTTGAGGACGTACTTCTCGTTCTTGCGGCGCACCGCTTCCCGCCCGCCGCCGGGGAACACGATGACGGCGTCACCGCGCTGCAGCATGGCGAGGCAGTTGCCGCGGGTGCCGCGGACCGCGCCATAGCGGTGCAGGAAATGCCGCAGGCCGGGAACGGAGATCAGCACGTTCTCGGCGAGACCGCGGATCAGCCTGCCGCGGCGGCGCAACACCTCGGGCAGCAGCAGCGGAGCGTCGATTCCGCCCATCAGGTTGTGGTTGCCGACCAGCAGCACCGGGCCTTCGGCCGGAATGTTGTCCAGGCCGTAGAACCGCGGGCTCGTCCACGCGCGCAGCGGTGCGAGCAGCGCCTCGATCACCCGCACGTCGGTGTCGGACAGCGAGACGTGCAACGGCGCGCCGTCGCTCAGCGTCTGCTGCTCGAGTACGTCCGATCGCCGATCTCCGTGACCGGCCGACCCCGCGCGGTCGTGCGACATAGCACCCTCCTGATGTCGTTGCGACCGACGATATCGTAACGAAAACCACTGTGTCGCATCACATGTGAGCCCCGACACAGTCTGGACGGTCTGCCGCGCACCCCGACGGCCCGCCGCCCGAGCCGCCCACGTGCCACGCGAATGCGCGTGCAACGCCGTGACGTCGCGCTGGGCGAACAGGTTTCAGTGCGAGACCGAAGCGGGACCACGGCCGCCTACGGGGAACGATGTGAGCGAGTTAACCCTCGCCGAGGTCAGGATGGGCGATCCGAAGCTTCGAGGCTGAACGCGCGTCCGCCACATGCACGGCATCCCGACATCTACCGCGCTACCTCCACTGCCCGATATTCGAGTCCTGGTCGGTCAACCCGGCCCTCCACAGCGGCTGCGGATTAGGCGGAAGCCGACGAGCCATATTGGTCAGTCGATCACCAGGTAATGGTGGCAGCGGCCTCTCGACCGATGCCGCCACCGTGACCTGATGATCAGCCGGCCAGTTCAAACCGGGCGCGTCGACGTGCGTGTCGCGAACGTCCGTCGGCGGACTCCGCGCAAGGCATGTCGCGCGCGGATTGCACCTCCAGAGCGCTGCTGAACGCGGTCCCCGCTGTGCGGTGGCGGTGTCGGTCAAGCGATCAGGAGGAACTGGTGGCGGCAGCCTCTCGACCGATGCCGCCACCATTACCTCGTGATCAGCCGACCAGTTCAAACCCGGCGCGTCGACGTGCGTGTCGCGAGCGTGCGGCGGCGAACTCCCGCGTAAGGCACGCCGCGCGCGGATCCAGACTTCGGCCCGCTGCTGAGCGTGGTCCGCGCTGCGCGGTGGCGGTATTGGTCAGTCGATCAGGAGGACCTGGCGGCGGCGGCTTCTCGGCCGATGCCGCCAACACTTCCTCGTGATCATCCGTCCACGTCGAACCCGGCGTGCCGCCCCCACCTGCGGATGCCGGGGCAAGGCACGTCGCGGTGCGAGTCTCAGATTTCGGCGTGGCCGTTCGTCTCCGGCCCACCTGCGTGTGCGTATTCCGCGAGGGCCGCGGCCAGCGAATGCGGGACGCGGGCGCGGACTCGGGTGCCGCCCTCCTCGTGGGTGGAGGTGATGATGCGGCCGTCCGCGTGGATGCGGGCGAGCAGGTCGCCGCGGGTGTAGGGCAGCAGGACGCCGACTTCGACGTCGAGACCGCCGAGCACCTCGGCGAGCCGATCACGCAGGGCGTCGATGCCGATATCGGCGTGCACCGAGACGAACTCGGCGTCGGGGAGCTGGCCGCGCAGGCGGGTCAGCGCCAGCTGATCCAGCGCGTCGATCTTGTTGACCACCAGCAGTTCCGGCGGCGCCACCGTGCCCTGCTCCTTGATCACGTCGGTGATCACCTCGCGGACCGCCTTGATCTGTTCGGCGGGTAGCGGGTCGGAACCGTCGACCACGTGCAACAGCAGGTCGGCACCGGTCACCTCTTCCAGGGTGGACCGGAACGCCTCGACCAGTTGGGTCGGCAGATGCCGGACGAAACCGACGGTGTCGGTGAAGACGACCTCCCGGCCGTCGTCCAGATCGGCCCGCCGGGTGGTCGGGTCGAGGGTGGCGAACAACGCGTCCTGCACCAGCAGCCCGGCACCGGTGAGCGCGTTCATCAGGCTGGACTTGCCCGCGTTGGTGTAGCCGACGATCGCGACCGACGGGATGCCGCTGGAATTGCGGCGCGCCCGCATGGTGTCGCGCGCGGTTTTCATCTCGCGGATCTCGCGGCGCAGCTTGGCCATTCGCTCGCGGATGCGGCGACGGTCCGTCTCGATCTTCGTCTCACCGGGACCACGCAGACCCACACCGCCGTTGCTGCCCGCGCGACCACCGGCCTGGCGGGACATGGACTCACCCCAGCCGCGCAGTCGCGGCAGCATGTATTCCATCTGCGCGAGGGCGACCTGGGCTTTGCCTTCTCGCGAGGTGGCGTGCTGGGCGAAGATGTCCAGGATCAGCGCGGTCCGGTCGATCACCTTGACCTTGACGACCTTCTCCAGCGCGGTCAGCTGCGCGGGGGTCAGTTCACCGTCGCAGATCACCGTGTCCGCGCCGGTTTCCAGCACGACGGCACGCAGCTCGTCGGCCTTGCCGGAGCCGATGTAGGTGGCCGGGTCCGGCTTGTCGCGGCGCTGGATCAATCCTTCCAGCACCTCCGAGCCCGCGGTTTCGGCGAGCGCGGCCAGTTCGGTCATGCTCGCGTCGGCCTGGGCTGCGCTGCCCGCCGTCCACACGCCGACCAGCACGACGCGCTCCAAGCGCAGCTGCCGGTATTCGACCTCGGTGATGTCGGTGAGTTCGGTGGACAACCCGGCGACGCGACGCAGCGAGCTGCGTTCGTCGAGCTGCATTTCGCCGACCGTCGGTTCGGCCGGAGTCCATCCCCCGGAACGCTTCATCCGTGCCGCGTGCTGGGCCACGACATCACCGGTCTCGGCATCCTCGAACTCGCCGCCGGTCATATCGTTGTCGAAATCAGAGGTACTGATGTCCTCGGCCCCCTCGGTGAAATCTTCGGCACGTGTGAATTCGTCAGTGTTTTGTTTCGTCATACAGGTTCCATGGTCCCACGAGATACCGACATGGCGCATTCGGATATTCGGCACCGCCGTGCCCCGCGTGTCCCGATCCGAAATCGCGTCAGAGGTGCTGCCACCAGCTCTCGGCGATGCGGCCGGCGGCGAGCAGCACCGAGGGCCCGCGCAGTGTCGCGACGCCCTCGACCAGTCCGACGGTCACTTCGCCGCCCGGAATGCGTACCCGCACCTCGCCGCTGTCGGTGCCGACGCGGAAGCCCTCGCGCAGCAGCGCCGCGGTCGCCGCGGCGACGGTTCCGGTTCCGCAGGAACGGGTTTCGCCGACGCCGCGTTCGTAGACCCGCATGTCCACGGCGCGGTCGGCGTCCAGCGCGGTCAGGATCTCCACGTTGACGCCGTGCGGGAACAGGTCCGGGTCGTAGCCCGGCGGCACGCTCAGGTCGAGCTTGCCCAGCGCGTCCACGGTCAGCTCCGGATCGACGCAGGCCAGGTGCGGGTTGCCGACGTCGATGCCGATGCCGTGATAACCCCAGCCGGCGATGGTGGCGGTGGATTCGCCGAGTTCCCGGACCCGGCCCATGTCGACGGTGACGTCGCCGTCGACCGCGGTCGCGGAGTGGACCACCACCGGCCGTCCCCCGGCCCGGCTGCCCACCACGAACGTGTCGCTCGTCTCCAGTCCGGAGGCCACCAGGTAGTGCGCGAACACGCGGGTGCCGTTGCCGCACATCTCGGCGATCGAGCCGTCGGCATTGCGGTAGTCCATGAACCAGTCGGTGTCGCGCACGCCCTCGGGCAGGTCGGTGAGCACGCCCGCGCGGCGCAGCGCTTCGGCGCGCGCGACCCGCAGCACGCCGTCGGCGCCGAGACCGCGCTGCCGATCGCACAGCGCGCTCACCCGCTCCGGGGTCAGGTCCAGCCGAACCTCGGGATCCGGCAGCACCACGAAATCGTTCTGGGTGCCGTGCCCTTTGGCGAACTCGAAATCCGACACGTACGTGTTCTCCCTAATTCGTCGTCATTTGGCAAACGTCCGGCGCTGCCGGGAAATTTCGTAGAGCGCCACGGCCGCCGCGGACGGCGCGCCGAGCGAGCTCGCGGTGCCGCCCATCGGAATGTGCACCAGGTCGTCGCAGGCTTGCTGCCAGGCCGCGCTCATTCCGCCGGTCTCGTTCCCGACCACGAGAATGGTCGCCTCGGTGAAGTCGTGATCATAGGCCGCGCGCGGTCCGTGTTCGTCGGTGCCGACGATCCGGGTCGGAATACCGCGCTGCACCTGCCGATCCCGGAATTCGAGCACCTGCGCGGGACCGGCCGCGCGCAGCACCGGCATCGCGAACAGCGAGCCGGTCGAGGCGCGGACCGCCTGCGGGTCGTACTGGTCGGCGCCGTGCCCGGTGACCACGACACCGCTGGCACCGAACGCGTCCGCGGATCGGATCAGCGTGCCGAGGTTGCCCGGCGAATTCGGCCGGTCGAACACCACGACCACGGGCGCGTCCTCGCCCGGCTCCCCCGGTTCGAACGTGGCGAGTTCGTCCTGGCGCGAGATCGCCACCGCGACCACTTCCGGTATGCCGCCGGACTTTTCGCCGAGTTCGGCCATCAGCTCGGGGACCAGCCCGACCTGCGGGACGTCGCTGGTGTCCAGCAGCTGCCTGGCCCAGCTGGACAGATCGGGCGTGCCGAGACGGTAGAGCAGCGTCTCCAGCGGCCAGTCGTTGGCCAGGGCCTGGGTGATCGGCCGCACGCCCTGCACCAGGAAACGACCGTCACGGTGGCGTTTGGTGCGGTTGTTGAGGTAGGCCTGCCACACCTGGACGGAGGCGTTTCGGGTGCTCACACGTCGGGTCACTGCGGAGTCCGTTCTTTCTCGTCGAGCAGGGCGAGCGTCGTCGCCACCAGGTCGGGCGCGGCGCCGTCCACCCAGCGCACCCGCGGGTCGCGGCGGAACCACGAGCGCTGCCGCCGAACGTAGCGCCGGGTGCCGATCAGGGTGCGTTCTTGCGCGTGTTCCAGGTCGTATTCGTTGTCGAGGTACGACAGGACTTGTGCGTAGCCGATGGCGCGCCGGGCGGTGACGCCTTCGCGCAGGCCGTGCTCGAGCAGCGCGCGTACTTCGTCGACGAGTCCGCCGTCGAACATCCGCGCGGTGCGCCGCTCGATCCGCTCGTCCAGTTCGGCGGTGTCGCGGTCGACGCCGATGATCACGGTGCCCCAGCGCGGGGTGCCGATCTCGGGCGCGGAGGCGGCGAACGGCCGGCCGGTGAGTTCGACGACCTCGAGCGCGCGCACCATCCGCCGCCCGTCGGTGGGCAGGATGGTGGCGGCCGCGGCCGGATCGGCGGCCCGCAGCGCGGCGTGCACGGCCGCGACACCGCCTTCGGCGAGCACCGCCTCCCAGCGGGCGCGCACCTGCGGATCGGTCGCCGGGAACGCCCATTCGTCCAGCAGCGCTTGGACATACATCATCGACCCGCCGACGATCACCGGGACGCGACCGCGCGCCATGATCGCCGCCACGTCGGCACTGGCCGAGCTCTGGTAGGCGGCGACCGTCGCGGTCTCGGTCACCGCCAGCACGTCGAGTTGGTGGTGCGGGATGCCGCGGCGTTCGGCGGGGGTCAGTTTGGCGGTGCCGACATCCATACCGCGATAGAGCTGCATCGCGTCGATGTTGACGATCTCGCCGCCGAGCCGTTCGGCCAGCGCGAGCCCGAGGTCGGATTTGCCGGTGGCGGTCGGGCCGACCACCGCGATCGGGGTGATCTGCGCGCTCACCACGCCTCCTCGCTCGGCCGCGGGCGGTGACGCTGTCGCGGACCGGCAGAACGACCGGCTGTGCTCACGCCGCCTCCGCTCCGGACGGATGCCACAGGCTCACGTGATAGCCGACGCCGAAAGGCGCGGCGCAGTACCGCGTCTCGACTGCCGGATCGCTGCCGAACAGCCCGGCGAGCACCTGATAGGCGGCGCGACCGGACAGGACCAGCTCGGCGCACAGTGCGGGATCCAGCGCACGCAGAGCGGCCAGATCACCGGCCGACAGGGCGCGATCGAGTTCGTCCTGCACCGGGGCGGCCCGCTCATCGAGATATCCGGGCGCCTTCAACGACAACGTGGCCGCGCCGTCGGCGACCACGAGCACACCGTGCCGCACCGCTGAATTGTCCATTTCCGCGCGCAGTTTCGCGCCGAACTCGACGCAGCTGTCCACCGGGGTATCCACGGCGACGAGGCGAACCTCGGCGCTCACGGCCGGCGCGACCTGTCCCCGCAACCACCCGGCGATCAGCACCGGCAGGGGAAGCTGGGGATTCGGCTCGGCCGCGGCGGAGCCGGACAACGCGACGCGCACGTCGGCGCCGAAACCGCGGAAGGTACCGACCACCTCGGGACCGAACACCTGGTCGGCCGCGCCCACGCCGACCACGGTCCACCGGTCCGTCGCTGCCGCCAGCTCGTGCGCGACACCCAGAACCGCAGCGCGCAGCGCCGCGCGCGGGTCACCGTCGTGACCGGGGATCGCACCCGTCCCGGCACCGCAGAGCTCGGGCACCAGGATCGGTGGCGACGGGATCAGGGCGGCAATCGAGAACACGTCGTAACCGTAACCGTTGCCTCGGCCACCGCCGCGCACCGCGGGTACCGCCCCGGTTCGAGTGTCTCTGCCGCAAAGTGCGCCGAGATTGATACTGTTCGAGAAGCTACAACCCAGGTCATCAGGGGTTGCAATCCCCGAGATTCCTCCGAGTGAAGGCGTGGGTCGATGGTCACAAGGGCTCGGACCGGGTTCAATGGGATGAGCTAGGGCGTAACCAGGCAGCCGTGACGCGCGGCAGGGACGAGGAGCAATGACCGACAGCAACGGAACCGCGAAAGCCAGCCCCGGCAAGATGCCGCGCTCTTCCGGTGCCCCGAAACCCGGCGGTTCGATCCAGCCCCCAAACCGCACGCGACGCCGGGCCCGGCACAGCAGCACCCGCACCCGGTCGTCGTGCCGACCGTCACCGACCCCAGCGTCTGGGGCCGGGTCGACGACGACGGCACCGCCTGGGTGAAGACCGCCGACGGCGAACGCCAGGTCGGCTCCTGGCAGGCCGGTGACGCGGCCGAGGGGCTCGCCCACTTCGGTCGCCGGTTCGACGACCTGGCCACCGAGGTCGCGCTGCTCGAAGCCCGCCTGGCCGCGGGCGCGGACGCGCGCAAGACCAAGGCCGCGGCGCTCGCCATCGCCGAATCCCTGCCCACCGCCGCGGTGATCGGCGACATCGACGGACTCGCGAAACGGCTCGACGCCATCGCCGAACACTCCGAAGAGGCGGCCGCGCACGCCAAGGAGGAGAAAGACCGGGCCCGCCACGAGCACACCGAGCGCAAGGAAGCGCTCTGCGCGGAGGCCGAGAAGATCGCCGCCGAATCCACCCAGTGGAAGGCCGCCGGCGACCGGTTACGCGAGATCCTCGACGAATGGAAGTCGATCCGCGGCGTGGACCGCAAGGTCGACGACGCGCTCTGGAAGCGGTACTCGAAGGCCCGCGAGGCGTTCAACCGCAGACGCGGCGCACACTTCGCCGAGCTCGATCGGGAACGCGCCGCGGCCAAGACCCGCAAAGAAGAGCTGTGCGTGCGCGCCGAAGAGCTGTCCGGTTCCACCGACTGGGTCGGCACTGCGGGCATCTTCCGCGACCTGCTCGCCGAATGGAAAGCCGCGGGCCGCGCGCCCCGCGAGGCCGACGAGGCGCTGTGGCGGCGTTTCAAGAGCGCGCAGGATGTGTTCTTCGCCGCGCGCAACGCCGCCGTCACCGAACGCGACGCGGAATTCGAGCAGAACGCGACCGCCAAGGAAGAGCTGCTCGCCGCCTACGAGCACATCGACCCGGCCAACGGCCTCGAGGCGGCCCGCGCCGGCCTGCGCGAACTGCAGGACAAGTGGGACGCCCTGGGCAAGGTGCCGCGCGAGCGCATGCAGGAACTCGAAGGCAAGCTGCGCGCCATCGAGAAGCGGGTCCGCGACGCCGCCGACGCGCAATGGCGGCGCACCGACCCCGAGGCCATGGCGCGCGCCGCCCAATTCCGCGAGCGGGTCGCACAATTCGAGGAACAGGCCGCCAAAGCCCAGGCCGCGGGCAAGGCGCGCGACGCGGAGAAGGCGCTCGAGCAGGCCAAGCAGTGGCGGGAGTGGGCCGAGGCCGCGGAAGGTGCCGTCACCAACCGCTGAAGTCCGTCAGCACTGCCGACGGGCCGTGAGCACCAGCGCCACAACGGACATACACCCCCTCTGACGCGACGCACCACTTCTGATCTCCCGCACCCGCTGTGGCCTGGCAGAACGGGTGCGGGAAAGCAGAACTGGTGCGTTCGACGGCGGACTACGCGCCGGTCAGGCGGCAGAGGATTACTCGCCGGCGAGGCGGCGGCGGTCCTGCTCCTCCTGGGCGGCGGTGGCGTTGCGGCGCTGCTCCTCGGCGGCCAGCTGCAGCGCGGTGCGGCTCCAGACGACGCGAATCCAGTGGAAGGTCAACACGATCGCGGCGATGACGCCGAGGATGAGGCCGATGCCCGGGCCCGCACCGTGATAGTTGCCGATGCCCGGGGTCTGCCGGTGCCAGATCGAGAAGACGCCGAACACGCTGGTGATGGCGGTGCCCGCGACGGCGATCCAGGCGAGGATCCAGCGGCGGGTCATCAGGGCCAGCGTCGAGAAGCCCACCGCGAAGATCACCGCGAACCACACGAAGATGCGCGACGGCAGGCCGATGTGCTCGGTGCGGGCGATCTCGGTGCCGAGCAGCACGTCGAAGCCGCGCGCACCGCCCGCGTGCGGCAGCACCAGCGAGAACAGCAGGACGAACACCGCGCCCGCGACCACCATGGCGCGCACGCCCGGGTCGATCTCCCCCGCGATGCGGCGTTCCACCGCGTCCAGGTCGTCGCGGAACTGCTCGAAATTATTGGTCTCGACCGAGTTCACGGATCCCTCGTTTCGTTCGGCTTCGTGGTGCGCCGCGCCGGATTGCACCGCCGCCGCACCGGGTTCGTCTGACGCTTCGCTGCGTTGGTCTGCTGCGTTGGGTTGGTCTGCTGCGCTGCGTTGGTCTGCTGCGCTGCGTTGGTCTGCTGCGCTGCGTTGGTCCGCTGCGCTGGGCCGGTCCGCTGCGCTGGGCCGGTCCGCTGCGCTGGGTCGGCCTGTCGCTGTGGTGGGTTCGTTCTTCGCCGCATTGCGGTCGGCCTTCGCCGCGCCGAATTCGGTGGCAGCTGCACCCTGTCCATGCTCGACTGCGCCGGACCGGCCGCCCGCGTCCACTGTGCCATCACCGGATCCAGGCGCCGCACCCGACCCACTACTGCCGGTAGTAGGTTCCGGCGTTTCGGACTGCCCACCGCCTCGGGCCGAGTCGTCGCCCGCGCTTCCGCCTGCCTCCGTCATGACCGAACTCCATTCCCGTTGTCCCGCACGCACCTCGTCCCGGCGCCCGCGACAACGCACGTCACGGACGAGCCGGCTCGGTACAGCACGCCCCGGCACCAGACGCCCGCACTCGCCGAAGCCATGGTGCGCCACTTGCTCCGCCCGCGCCAGCACCTCCGGCGTCCCGCACCCCTTCTGACGCCGCGCACCCCGCCTTGCCGCGCAACACGCCGCGTTTCGGCACAGAAGGCGTGCGGGAAGCGCCCGAACTTACGTCCCGCAGCCGGTGGCACAGCCGGCGACGGCCGCGGGCTCCGCGGCGGGCGCGCCGATGCGGGGCAGGCCGAGGCCGACGCCGATGGGGGCGGTCTTGGGAGTGATGCCGCGTTCGTGGGCGTCGCCGGCCGCGGTGCGGCGATGCGACTTGATCGGGGCGTCGGCGATCAGGTGGTGCGGCGCCGCCTCGGTGATATCGACGGTGATGATGTCGCCGGGCCGGATCGCCTCGGGGGTGCCGCCCGGCCGGAAGTGCACCAGCCTGCCGTCGCGGGCACGACCGCTCATCCGCGCGGTGGCCGCGTTCTTCTTGCCCGCGCCCTCGGCGACCAGCAACTCGACTTCGGTGCCGACGAGCGCGCGGTTCGCGTCGAGCGAGACCTGCTCCTGCAGCGCGATGAGCCGCTCATAGCGTTCCTGCACAACGGCTTTCGGCAGCTGGTCGGGCATGTCGGCGGCGGGGGTACCCGGGCGCTTCGAGTACTGGAAGGTGAAGGCGCTGGTGAAACGCGCCTGCCGGACCACGTCCAGGGTCTCCTGGAAGTCTTCCTCGGTCTCACCGGGGAACCCGACGATGATGTCGGTGGTGATCGCGGCGTGCGGCATCGCGGCCCGCACCTTCTCGATGATGCCGAGGTAACGCGCCTTGCGATAGGAGCGGCGCATCGCCTTGAGCACCTTGTCCGAGCCGGACTGCAGCGGCATGTGCAACTGCGGGCAGATGTTCGGGGTCTCGGCCATCGCCTCGATCACGTCGTCGGTGAATTCGGCCGGGTGCGGCGAGGTGAACCGCACCCGCTCCAGCCCGACGATGCTGCCGCAGGCGCGCAGCAGCTTGGCGAAGGCACCGCGATCACGCGCTTCGTCGGGATCGGCGAACGAGGCGCCGTAGGCGTTGACGTTCTGCCCGAGCAGCGTCACCTCGAGCACGCCCTGGTCCACCAGGGCCTGCACCTCGGCGAGCACGTCACCCGGACGACGGTCGACCTCTTTGCCGCGCAGGGACGGAACGATGCAGAAGGTGCAGGTGTTGTTGCAGCCCACCGAGATCGACACCCAGCCGGCGTAGGCGGACTCACGCTTGGCGGGCAGGCTCGACGGGAAAGCCTCGAGCGCCTCGAGGATCTCGACCTGGGCCTCGGCGTTGTGCCGCGCCCGTTCCAGCAGGACCGGCAGCGAACCGATGTTGTGCGTACCGAACACCACGTCCACCCACGGCGCCTTGCGTACCACGGTGCCGCGGTCCTTCTGCGCGAGGCAGCCGCCGACGGCGATCTGCATGCCCGGCTGGTCGGCTTTGATCGACGCCAGGTGACCGAGGGTGCCGTAAAGCTTGTTGTCCGCGTTCTCGCGCACCGCGCAGGTATTGAGCACGACGAGATCGGCCGTCGCGCCCGGCGCGGCCTTCACGTATCCCGCGTCCTCGAGCAACCCGGACAAGCGTTCGGAGTCGTGCACGTTCATCTGGCAGCCGAAGGTGCGGACCTCATAGCTGCGGGCGCCCTCGGCGGGGTCGAGGGTGGGAGTCAACACTGCCTGTCCGATCGAATCCACCCGTCCAGGGTACGGGCAGGGCCAACCCCAATTTTAGGGGCATGCGGACGGCGAACGCGCCACTGAACGACGGCACGTTGAGCGTCGGCCCGCTTCCTCACGGCCCTCGGGTTGGGAAGCAAAGTGGCCTCTGATCAGGCACGCTGTCGCGTCGACGGCGGCGCGGGTCGGTGCGCAATGCGATCTTTGGGACGAACCAGTCGGCCAGGTTAACGTGACGTGTCATCTCGGCGCGGCAAAAAAGGGTGGTACCGAAACTCTGGCAAATCCCCGATTTGCCCTTAAGGTCTTGGACCATGACCGACGACGCCGCCGCGCCCGATACAACGGGGGACGCTTCTACAAGGGACGCCAGCGCCGCCAACAGCGCGCCGATGATCTCGATGCGCAATGTGCAGAAGCATTTCGGTGAACTGCATGTACTGCGCGATATCAACCTCGAAGTCCCCAAGGGACAGGTCGTCATCGTTCTCGGGCCCTCGGGCTCCGGGAAGTCGACGCTCTGCCGCACCATCAACCGCCTGGAACCCATCGACTCCGGCGACATCGCCATCGACGGCGTCCCGCTGCCCGCCGAGGGCCGCGGGCTGGCCGCGCTGCGGGCCGACGTCGGCATGGTGTTCCAGTCCTTCAACCTGTTCGCGCACAAGACGATCGTCGAGAACGTCATGCTCGCGCCGCTCAAGGTTCGCAAGATCAAAAAGGATGACGCGCGCAAGCACGCCATGGAACTGCTCAACCGCGTCGGCATCGCGAACCAGGCCGACAAGTACCCCGCCCAGCTGTCCGGTGGTCAGCAGCAGCGGGTCGCCATCGCCCGGGCGCTGGCGATGAATCCGAAGGTGATGTTGTTCGACGAGCCCACCTCGGCCCTGGACCCGGAAATGGTCCAGGAGGTGCTCGACGTGATGGTGTCGCTCGCCAAGGAAGGGATGACCATGCTGGTCGTCACGCACGAAATGGGCTTCGCCCGGCGTGCGGGCAACCGGGTTCTGTTCATGGCCGACGGTCAGGTCGTCGAGGACGCCGAGCCGGAGGTCTTCTTCACCGCACCCAAGTCCGACCGTGCCAAGGACTTCCTCGGCAAGATCCTGAGCCACTGAGCCGTACGGCGACGAGCTCACCACAGACCAACAACCCACCAGAGAAGTAAGGAAATTCGATGAGGTTCAACCGTGCCCTGCGACTCGGTGTCGGAGCGATCGCTCTGACGCTCACCGCCATGACCGCCACCGCGTGTGGCGGCGGCGAGACCAAGTCGGCCCTGGACAACGCCAAGGGCGGCAAGCTCACCATCGGCATCAAGTTCGACCAGCCGGGCCTGGGCCTGCGCGACAAGGACGGGTCCTACAGCGGATTCGACGTCGAGGTCGCCAAGTACGTGGCGGACAAGCTCGGTGTGAAGCCCGACGGCATCACCTGGAAGGAAGCCCCGTCCGGCCAGCGCGAGACGCTGATCGAGAACGGCCAGGTCGATTACATCGTCGGCACCTACTCGATCACCGACGCCCGCAAGCAGAAGATCGACTTCGCCGGCCCGTACTACGTTGCCGGACAGTCGTTCCTGGTGCGTGCCGACAACAACGACATCTCCAGCCCGGAAAGCCTCAAGGGCAAGAAGGTCTGCTCGGTGAAGGGCTCCACCCCGGCCCAGAACATCGAGAAGAACTTCAAGGACACCCAGCTGCAGACCAACGACACCTACTCGCTGTGCCTCGAGGGCCTGCGCGCCGGTTCGTGGGACGCGGTGACCACCGACGACATCATCCTGGCCGGCTACGCCGCGCAGAGCACCGGCGCGTTCAAGGTCGTCGGCAAGCCGTTCACCACGGAGAACTACGGCATCGGCCTGAAGAAGGGCGACAAGGAGTTCCGCGACAAGGTGAACGACGCGATCGAGGCGATGTTCGCCGACGGCTCCTGGAAGAAGGCGTTCGACGCCACCGTCGGCAAGTCCGGCTACCAGGCGCCGGAGCCGCCGAAGGTCAACCGGTACTGAGCATTTCCTCCTGCACGGGTGGCCCGGTCCTACCGGTCCGGGCCACCCGCCGCATTTCCCTGGCACATCGAAACCCGATCGGAGGGACGCGTACGCCGTGTTCGACCTGATCTCGAGGTATGACGACCAAATCCTCGACGCCTTCTGGGTGACCATCAAACTGACCGTCGCGTCGGCGGTCGGCGCGCTGATCCTGGGCACATTCGTCGCCGCGTTGCGCGTGTCCCCGGTGCCCATCGCTCGCGCGGTCGGCACAGCCTACGTCACCATTTTCCGTAACACCCCACTCACGCTGATCATCGTGTTCATGTCGCTCGGCCTGTACACCACGATGGGCTGGAAGCTCGCAGGCGAAGGACCGAATTCGGTCGCCGAGAACAACTTCCGGTTCGCCGTGCTCGGACTCAGCATCTACACCGGCGCATTCGTCTGTGAATCGCTGCGCTCGGGCATCAACACCGTGGCCATGGGCCAGTCCGAGGCCGGTCGCTCGCTCGGCCTGACCTTCACCCAGAATCTGCGGCTCATCGTGCTGCCGCAGGCTTTCCGGTCGGTCATCGCGCCGCTGGGCAGCGTGCTCATCGCGCTGACCAAGAACACCACGATCGCCTCGGCGATCGGCGTGGTCGAGGCCGCGACCCTGATGGCGAACATCAACGAGAACGAGGCCGCGGTGGTCGCCGTCGGCGCCATCTTCGCGCTCGGCTTCGTCATCCTGACCCTGCCCACCGGCCTGTTCTTCGGCTGGCTGGCCAAACGATACGAGGTGGCTCGATGAGCGCTGCGTCTTCGGTGCTCTTCGACGCACCGGGCCCCCGCGGACGTATCCGGCACTACATATACTCGGTCGTGGTCGTCGCCGCCGTAGCGGCGTTCCTGTGGGTGCTCTACAGCGGCTTCGCCGACAAGGGACAGTTCACCGCCGAGAAGTGGAAGCCGTTCCTCGAGGCCGACGTCTGGACGACCTACCTGCTGCCGGGTTTGCAGGGCACGATCGTCGCGGCCTTGCTGTCGATCGTGTTCGCGCTGATCATCGGCATGGTCTTCGGCATCCTGCGGATGTCGGACCACCGCTGGGTGCGCTGGATCGCCGGTGCGATCGTGGAGGTCTCCCGGGCCATCCCCGTGCTGATCCTGATGATCTTCCTGTTCGCCCTGTTCTCCAAGAACAAGGTGTTCAAGGTCGACGATCTGGCGCTGGCGGCCGTGGTGATCGCGCTGACCGTCTACAACGGCTCGGTCATCGCCGAGATCGTCCGCGCCGGCATCAAGTCGCTGCCGCGCGGCCAGACCGAGGCCGCCGTGGCCCTCGGTATGCGCAAGAACCAGCTGATGCGGTTGATCCTGCTGCCGCAGGCGATCACCGCGATGCTGCCCGCACTGGTCTCGCAAATGGTTGTCGCGCTGAAGGACTCGGCGCTCGGCTACCAGATCACCTACACCGAGATCGTGCGCTCCGGGCAGCAGCTCGGTGCGGCCGAACAGAACACGATCCCCTCGCTGATCATCATCGCGATCGTGATGATCGTGCTGAACAGCGCGTTGACCTTCGTGGCGACGAAGCTGGAGCAGCGGTTGCGGGCGCGGAAGAAGGCCAAGGGTGGCGGCGGCGTCGTCGCGGCCGACTCGATTCTCACCGACGCGGCGCCCGGAGTGGACCTCGCCGGTAAGAAGTAGTTCGACAAGCCGAATGCGCTGGAACGGTAATCCGTTCCAGCGCATTCGCCGTTTCCGGGCCGATGCGCCGCTGCGGCGGGTCGTCATTTCGAGTGATGCCGGGCGGTCGACACCGTCGATACGATCAAACGTGTGCACATAGGACCGCGGGTCTCCGGTTTGCTGGCGTTTGTCGTGCTGCTCCTGGTCGCCGGCGCGACCGCGTGGGAGCAACAGCCGCACGGGCATCGTCCCGAGTCCGCGCCGGTCGCGGAGTTCAGTGCCGCACGGGCGATGCGGATCGTCGAGGAGATCGCGCAGCGGCCGCATCCGGTCGGCACACCCGAGCACGATCGGGTCCGCGACCACCTCGCCGGCGAGCTGCGCGCGCTCGGCTTGGACACCGAGATACAGCAGGGCGTCGGCCGCTACCCCACCGGCGTCGTGCGCGACGTGCTCGGCATGGGGCGCATCGCGAACATCATCGCCCGGCTGCCCGGTACGAACTCGACGGGCACGGTTTTCCTTACCGCGCACTATGATTCGGTCGCGTCCGGGCCCGGGGCGAACGACGACGGCGTGGGCGTCGCGGCGATTCTGGAGACCGTGCGCGCCCTCCGCGCCGCGGGCACCACGGTGCGCAACGACGTGGTCGTGCTGCTCACCGACGGCGAGGAACCGGGACTGCTCGGCGCGGAAGCCTTCGTCGCCGCGGGCATGGACGGCCGGAAGACCGGCGTGGTCGTCAATCACGAGGCGCGCGGCGCGGGCGGTCCGGTCCTGATGTGGCGGGTCACCCATCCCGACGGCGCGCTGGTGCGGGCCGTCGCGAACGCCGCCCCACACCCCAACACCGACTCGCTGACCACCACCCTGGCCGGTGCGCAGACGAGCAGCAACACCGACTTCGCCTCCTTCGAACCGGGCGGCCTGCGGGTGCTCGACTGGGCCTACGCGGGGCGAAGTGCCTACTACCACAACCGATTCGACGATCCCGCCCATGTGGATCCGGCGACGGTGCAGCAGATGGGCGATAACAGTCTGGCCCTGGTCCGCGAACTCGGCGACGACGATCTCGCCGCGGCCGACGACGTCGATCGCTCGTACTTCCAGCTGCCGTTCGGGGTGCTGATCGTCCTGCCGATCTGGGTGATCTTCGCGCTCGCGGTAGTCACCGTCGTGGTGGTGGCACTGGTCGTGCGGCTGTTCCTGCGCGCGGGTGGGACCAGCCTGCGCCGCGTGCTCGGTTCCGGTGCGACGGCCTTGCTCACCGCGCCGATCGCCACCGGTGCGGTGTACGGGATGTGGGAGCTGCTGAAGGTCGTCCGGCCGGAGTATCGTCCGCTGTTCGTCGACCCGTATCGACCCGAATTCTTTTATGTCGCAATCCTTGCCGTGTCGGCCGCGGTGCTGTTCGCCTGGTTCGCGCTCGCCCGGCGACTGTTCGGCGCCGACGCGGCGGCGGCAGGATTGCTGAGCTGCCTTGCCCTGCTGGGCGGTGTACTCACGGCGCTGGCACCGACCACCGGCCATCTGCTGGTGGTGCCCACCTTCGCGGCCGCGGTGGGCGTGGGGATCACGTTCGCGGTACCCGAGCGGTGGCGGCTGCCCGTGCTCACCGTGTTCCTGATTCCGGCCGCGATCTTCCTCGGCAGCGCGACCTGGCCCGCACTGCAGACCGGCATCACCACCGCGCCGTTCCTGGTAGCGCCGGCCGTCGCGCTCGTCGGCGGCCTGCTGCTGCTCACGCTCACGAAAACCTGGCCCGCACAGCGCGGTTGGGCCATACCCGGCGTAGCCCTAGCGCTCGCCGTCGCACTCGCGGCGACCGGATTGATGGTCGATCGTTTCGATGAGCGGCACCCACTGACCTCACAGCTCGTCTACGCCTTCGACGCCGATCGCAATGAGGCGCAATGGATTTCCCGGGAATCACCCGACCGCTGGACGCGCGAGCTGGTCGGTGCGGCGACTCCCGGCCCACGATTCACCCAACTCTGGCCGAATATCGGCGCCAGTGGTCCGGCGCCGGTTGCGACGTTGTTGCCACCGATCGCCGAAATCCTCTCCGATACGACGGTTTCCGATCAACGCACGGTTAAGCTGCGGATCCGGTCGCAGCGCGACGCCACGATCATCGACCTGCGCTACGAGACCGCCCCGCGGTCCCTGCGCGTCGCGGGCCGCGACGTGAACGAGCCGCCCGCGAAAGGTATTCACTTCAACGCGCCTCCGCGCGAAGGGATCGAAATCGAACTCACCGCCCCCGCAGGCCCACTCGCGCTCGACGTAGTCGACTACACCTACCTGCCCGACTCCCAGCTGACAGTGCTCCCACCCGTCCCAGGCGACATCTACTTCCGGCAGGACAGCTCGGCGGCCGTGTTCACCGCGGTCCGCGGGCTGTGATGCTGGGCGGTATCCGCACCAGACCTGCTGATCCGCACCAGTTCCTATGACCCGCAACAGTTCTCGAACCCACACCGGCCTCCAGTGCCGCCGCACCAGCCCCAGTGCCCCGCACCGGCTCCCGCGGCCCCACACTGATTCTCGGACTTCGCACCGGTTCTCGGACTTCGCACCCCCTCTGCAGGTATAGAGCAGGTGTGAAGGTGCGTGTTCGCGTATTCGGCGCGTGGCTACCAGGGCAGCGGGACGCCGTCGCGGAAGAAGCCGCCGGTGGGTCCGTCCGGCCCGAGAGTTGCTGCCCAGACGACACCCTTCGCGCTCTCCTGAGGGCTGCGGGCGTTGTCTTCGTCGCCGGTCTCGGGATGGGTGGCCGTTTCGCCGGGGCACACGGCATTGACCAGCACGCCGGTACGGGCGAAAGCGTTGGCGAGCTTGACGGTCAGCGCATTGAGCGCGCTCTTCGACAGCGAGTAGCCCGGCACCAAACCACCGATCCAGGAATCGGACAGACCGTCTGCGAACGATCCCGCCGCGCTCGACACGTTGACGATGCGACCGTGGCCGGACTCGCGCAGTAGGGGCGCGAAAGCAGCACAGGTGTGCCAAGGACCGAAGAAGTTCACCTCTATCGCGTCTCGAGCCCGCGCCATATCGGTCGTCAACAGCGACTGGTCGATATCGAACCCACCCGCGGCATTGTTGATCAGCACATCGAGAGTGCCGAACCTGTCGCGGACGAACTCGACACTTTTCGCGATACCGACCGGGTCGGTCACATCGAGTTGCGTGGCGCACACCGAAAGCCCCTCAGCGGCAAGCCGTTCGGCGAGCGGTTCGGTCCGGCTCAGATCACGACCGGTGACGATGACCTGGTGACCCCGGACAGCGAGTTCGCGAGCAACAGCGATGCCGAGACCCTGCGCGCGGCCGACTCCGGTAACGAGCGCGACCTTAGACTCCAGCACGCCCTGAGCACTGTCGGTTGGGTTGTTCATGCGACGAGTATCGACACGGGCACTGGCGTCGTTCTTGCAAGACGCTGTCATACCGGACGAACCAGGGTCTCGCGGCGCGAACCTATCTGCCCGCGCTGGTGAGCGAGGTCCGCGCACTGCGTGCCCGCCTGGACCGCGAGCCGTCGTGAGTTGCCGCTGCTCCGGATCAGTTCAGCTACAAGGTGTTCGGACGAAGCTGGGCAGCCGGGTGGATATCAAGCCGTGCAGGCCGAGACGTCTTCGATCGAGGTCACCGATTCGAGCTGTTCGTCGCTCAACCGGTTGATCTTCGCTTTCAACGCTTGCGCTTCCGGCGTGGTCGGCAGACCACCGGACCACACCCACGGCAGGCACAATTCGTAGCCGCAGCGGGCACGCGCACTGTAGCGATGCCGATTGCGCGCCACCACCGACGCCACCCGCACCGCATGCTCGTTGCGCGGCGGCACCCCGGGCCGATCGATCTCCCGCGCCGAATACCGGAACCCGTCCATCAACTCGCAACGCGCACAACCACTCGGCCCCGACCCCAGAATCTCCCCGCATTCCGCGCAGTCGAGCAGATCCAGCGCCGCATCCACCACCCGCCACTGGAACGCCCCCGGATCGTCCACCACCAGCCGAGCCAACTCGACCTCCTCCGCACTCCCCGCCCGCACCCCTTGCTCCCCCAACAACTCCCCCACCCCCGATCAATACTGTCCTCCACCTCCCGCAACGCCACCGCCGGCGCACCCCCACGCGGCAACACCCCATAACGCCTCATCCCGCGACGATAACCGCCCCGCCCATCCCCCGCCTCCGATTTTCCGCCACCACCAGCACTGTTCATCGCCACTGCGGAAACGATGCACCGGGCGTGCCCTCGGGAAGTCAGCGGATGGGAAGGTGCGGGAGGAGGGCGGTGAGGACGGATTTGGCTCGGCTGCAGGCGGCGGGGTGGTCGACGCCGCGGGATTGGTCTTCGCCGACCTGGATCGCGACGATCTCGACGTCGTCTCGGCCTCCGTCGACGGGGGCGTGAAAGTAGCGCACTTCGCATTCGAACTGTTGTGGGAGCGATCTAGCCGAGGTGGGTGAGCCGACGCTCTCCCCTGCTCGTACTTCGAAGGCGGGGCGGCCATCGATCTCGAACGGTATGAGGTCGCGGGCGATCAACGGGTGGCTTCGAGACGGGCCGGAACCCAGCGTGATCTGCAAGGAGGTTTGGTTGCCGGAGTGGCGGCACACGTGCACCCCGCTCTTCATGGACCGGTTGCGTTCGTCGCCGACCGCGCGGCGGAGCACCGATGGATCGACCCGTGTGCAGGGATCCACGCCGATGAGCGATCCTGGAGCGGACTGCACCCGGGAGGTGCTGTGGGCGAGCCGGGCCAGCACCCGCGGGACGAGGTTGGTGGCGATTTCGCAGTCGCGGCCGTTGGGCAGTTCGCTCACCTCGATCTCGATCCCGTTGCCTTCGGTGGTCGCGACCTGACGGACACAACCGCTACCCCGGTCCGGCTCCACCATGGTGAGCCCGAACGACGTTTCGCCGACCGGCCGGGACGGGGCATCGAAGTACGTCCAGCCTGCCCTGACCCAGACCAGCGGGGAATCGGTGTCGTATTTCGCGGTGCGATGCTCCGGACGCACACACTCACCCCACTCACCGGGTTCGGGGGCGGGTCCGGGACCGATCAGATCCAGCGCCCCCTGGTCGAGCAGGGTGCACGGGTCGATCAGCCGGAGCATATCCGCGTCGGCCGTCAGCGTCCCCGCAGCCGAATCCCCTTGGCGCACCACGAAAGCAGCGCCCACCACGACAAGAGTGACCACTCCGAGCACCACACCGGCCAGCACGGCGACTTTGCCTCGAGAACGCCCCCCGGATGCTCTACCCGCAGTGCCACGAAACGCTTCGGGTCGCACCGAACCCGCAATAGACGTACCGGATTCACGCCCGCCGGGCACGGGCGCAACGGACTCGCCAACCCCAGAGCCGCGCGCCCCGGACGCAGTGGAGTCGCTCTCGCCGAATCCGGTGCCGGCCTCCGCCCCAGCTCCCGCCGCGAAGGACTCGCGCACTTCGGGTCCGGCCGTGACGGCGGACGTGGTGGTCACTGCCAGCGCTGACGGGGGCGCGCTCGCGTGCGGCATCACGGGGACGGCACCGGTGGGTGCGATCTCGGGACGGTGTGCGGTGGTCGAACTTGCGGCGGCGCGGTGTCTTTCGGCCTGCCAGCGGCCGACTCGGGTGATGACGGCGATGAGGCAGGCTGCTGCGACGGCGAACAGGAGCCAGCTGACCGCCTCGAGTGCCATGGCCACGGCTGCGGGGACGGGGTCGAGGGACAGTGCGGTGAGCAGTCGATAGACCGTGGTGACGCCGAGCATGATCTGGCCGCCGAGCAGCGCGAGCCACCACAGCACGACGAGCGGCGTCGTGGCATTCGCGGTCAGGCGCGTGGCGTGCGGGGCGGTGCCGGGATCGCTGGCTCGCACCACGTCGTCGACGAGCACCGGCGGGAACCACAGCGAGACGATCGGCACGAACCAGCCGCCGACCACCCATCCGCGCGCCAGCCGATGCCTTGCTGCACAATCGAGCTCGGCGTTGGAGCGCGCCCGCCACAACCAGGCGATCACAGCCGACAGCGTGAAAATTGTCGTCAGCGCGGCCACCGGCAGCGACAGCGCGAACCAGACGTCGAGTTCTTCACTTCGGCGCAACAACTCCGACTGGCCGACGGCACCCGAAGCGTAATCGTCCAGCAGCACATAATTTCGCCAGTTGGCGACCCAGAACACCGCGCGCACAACCATATTCGCGAGCAACGCGACGATCGCGACGGCCCCGAGCGTCTCCAACGGCCGATAATGCCGCTCCCCCACCGCATGCGGCACAGCCACAAACCCTCCGTTCGGCATCAAGAACCTCGCAGACTAGAGCTGATCACCGCCCCCGGGCAGCCCCTCTTTCCTTGGGCTCCGGGCCAACGGTGTGAATCGGCGTCGAGTTTGCCGCGCGAACGTCGACACCGTCTTACTGATCAGTCACCGAAATAGAGCCGGTCCGGGTCGATCAGTTGAATGTCCTTGTCGCGCTCGGCCGCGCGCATCAAGTCTGCGGTGAAGCCGGCCCCGCCGAAGAGGGCGAGCTTGATTTTCGCCGCAGGAACGTCCTTGCGGGTGCAGATGAGGTCGCGGACATGCCGGAGCCGCCGAAGGTCGCATCTGCGGCGTGCCATCGAGCCCATTCGCGGCAGACCTGCTCGAAATGCGGGCCGACGACCTTGCCTCGAAAGGTCGGCTGAACGCGTTGCCATACGCGGTGCGCCCGGCCCGGGCGCTCGAGATCACCCCAATTCACCCGCGTGATGGCGTGATAGAAGCTGATCAGCGGCTCAGCGATCCGGTACTCGGAGCGGTTCTCCCGGAATGCGTCTTGCTCGTGTGTGATCATGCCGACGTCTTGCAGCACTGCCAGTGGGTCCGCGAGGTCGGTCGACTTTCTGGCAAGGTAGCTCGCGATACCGCCGCGGCTGGCATTTCCGTCGGCGATCGCGGCGAGCACCGAATGATAGAGCGCGGTATCACAGAGGGCCGGCTCCTCGGCGAGGAGATACCGTCCTTCGCGAAACAAGGGCCGAGCCGGATTCAACACTGCGCGCACCACCCAGTCGTCGAAGTCTGCTGGGCCCGCCGGGCTGTCCCCTCAATGGATAGCTGTACTTATTATAAGTCTAGCTATCTATAGCGGAGAGGTTATTCCTCCTGGTCGAGGTCGGCGGTGTCGAAGGTGGCTTCGGCGAGTTCGGATTTGACCACGGCGAAGGCGGTGGATTGGTTGTAGCCGCGGCGGGCGAGCATGCCGACGAGGCGGCGGAGCGCTTTTTCCCGGTCGAGGGTGGTGGGGAGGGTACGGAGTTTGCGGCGGACCAGGTCTCGGGCGCGGGATTCTTCGTCGTCGTCGGTGATGGTGTCCAGGGCGGGGGCGGCGTCGGCCGGGTCGACACCTTTGCGGCGAAGTTCTTGGGCGAGCGCCTGTTTGCCCTTGCCGGAGAAGGTGTGCCGGGAATGGACCCACTGTTCGGCGAAGGCGGCGTCGTCGATGAGGCCGACCTCGGTGAGGCGGTCCAGCGCGCGATCGGTGACGTCGGCGGTGTAACCCTTGGCCGCCAGACGCTGCGCGAGTTCGGCACGGCTGCGGGCGCGGACGGCGAGCAGGCGCAGACACGCCTCTTTGGCCTGCTCGACCGTCCCGCCTGGCGGAGTCTGCTCCGTGGAGCGCGCACCCCGCTCGGATCCGGCCGCCACCGGATCCGCCCATCGGCTTTCGGTACTTTCGGTATCAGCCGAGTGGGAATCTGTGTGCGGGAACGCCTTCCGGCGTCCACGACGGGACGAGCCCGCGCGGGACCCGGTCGAACGCGCCCGCTGCGGATCGGACGCGCTCGACCGAGTTCCCATGGTGTCCTGTTCGGCCGAACCACCTTCGGCCGACGGGACTCGTCCGGGTTCCTGTCCGCCGAGCCGAGATCCGATCGGATCGGTGGCGGCACCAGAGGCAGACAGGAGTTCTTGGAGCCGGCGCCGCATCTCCTGCACCGGTTCGGACCGCGACTCATCGGGCGCGGTCCGGCGCGGGCGGGGCGAGCGCCGGCCGTTCATCGGATCAGAAATCGGCGGGAACCTCGGCGGCCGGGGCGCTCACATCGGCGCCGATGCCGAGCTTCTCCTTGATCTTCTTCTCGATCTCGTCCCGCACATCGGTGTTCTCCAGCAGGAACTTCCGGGCGTTCTCCTTGCCCTGGCCGAGCTGGTCGCCCTCGTAGGTGTACCAGGAGCCGGACTTGCGCACGAAGCCGTGCTCGACCCCCATGTCGATGAGCGAGCCCTCCTTGGAGATGCCGTGGCCGTAGAGGATGTCGAACTCGGCCTGCTTGAACGGCGGGCTGACCTTGTTCTTCACGACCTTGACGCGGGTACGGTTGCCGACCGCGTCGGTGCCGTCCTTGAGCGTCTCGATGCGGCGCACGTCGAGGCGGACCGAAGCGTAGAACTTCAACGCCTTACCACCCGTGGTGGTTTCGGGCGAACCGAACATGACACCGATCTTCTCGCGCAGCTGGTTGATGAAGATCGCGGTGGTGTTGGAGTTGCTGAGCGCACCGGTCATCTTGCGCAACGCCTGGCTCATCAGGCGGGCCTGCAGACCGACGTGGCTGTCACCCATCTCGCCCTCGATCTCGGCGCGCGGCACCAGCGCGGCCACCGAGTCGATGACGATGATGTCGATGGCACCGGACCGGACCAGCATGTCGGCGATCTCCAGCGCCTGCTCACCGGTGTCCGGCTGCGAGACGAGCAGCGCGTCGGTGTCGACACCCAGCTTCTTCGCGTATTCCGGGTCGAGCGCGTGCTCGGCGTCGATGAAGGCCGCGATGCCGCCCTGCGCCTGCGCGTTGGCAACCGCGTGCAGCGCCACCGTGGTCTTACCCGAGGATTCCGGGCCGTAGACCTCGATGATGCGGCCGCGGGGCAGGCCGCCGATGCCGAGCGCGACATCCAGCGAGATGGAACCGGTGGGGATCACCGCGAGCGGCTGACGTACCTCTTCGCCGAGGCGCATGACCGCACCCTTGCCGAAGCTCTTCTCGACCTGAGCCAGTGCGAGTTCGAGAGCCTTGTCGCGGTCGTACGCCTGTGGTGCCATGTCCTGATCCCCTTTTCGACGGGTAAGTCTCTGCTGTGGTTGGCGCCAACATTAGAGGGCGGCACCGACAAGTTCTGGCGCCAAGATTAGACGAACAGATGTTCGAGTCAAGCGACGCGCCCGGCAACACGCGATCCGAGTTTTGCGTCCTCGGCAAACGCGGCGCGATCACCGGCCCGGGGCGACCCGGTCGCTGTCGAGCAGCGTCTGCGCCTGTTTCAGGACCCGCAGCGAGGGTGTGACCTCCAGATCGGTGATGCCGTCCAGCGCGCCGAGCCGCTCGGTGATGTAGCGGTAGAGATGGGGCGTGTCGCGGCACAGGACGGAGGCGAACAGGTTGGTCGGCCCGGTGGTCGCGGCCACGAAAACGATCTCCGGATGCGTCGCCATCGCCCGCCCCACCGCGTCCAGTTCGGCCGGGCGCACCCGCAGCCACAGGCCGCCGCGCACGGTGAACCCCATCCGTTCCACCGCGAAGTCGAGATCGAAGTACAGCACGCCCGCCCGCTCCAGCTCGGCCATCCGGCGCGCGACTCGTGGTGCGGTCCACCCGGTTTCGGCCGCGATCTGCGCGTAGGGCGCGCGGCCGTCCCGGCCGAGCAACGCGAGCATGGCCTCGTCCTCGGCGGACAGGTCCACCGGCAGCTCCGGCCCGAACTCCTCGCCCAGGGAACGCGCCGAACCCGACGCGCAGCCCGACCGCTGCCCCAGCGCGCACAGCTGCGGCTCGGTGAACAGGTGACCGAAGCGCGGCCATTCCTCGTCGGCCGGGAACCGGTGCATCACCTCGTGCGCGGTCACCCCCAGCACCTGGCTCGCCTTCGGCAGCGTGTGCAGCAGCAGCGCGTCGCGCCGTTCGATCGAGCGCGGCCGGCTCACACACGTCACCTCGGAGCCGGTGGACAACAGCGTCACCCAGCTCAGATCCGGGAATCTGGCCAGGGATTCGGCCAATCGCAGCGCTTTGTCGGGCGTCGAGCGGATCCGCAGCACCCAGCGCGCGTGTCCGAGCGGCACCGCGTTCACCTGCCCCGAGACGTGCAGGATCCCGCGCTGGCGCAGCGCGCGATAGCGGCGCGCGACCGTCTGCTCGGAGACGTCGAGGATGGCGCCGAGCTTGGCGAAGGGAATTCTGGCGTCGCACACCAGCGCGTGCACGATCTGCTTGTCGAGCACGTCGAGCGCGGAGGATTCCACGGACCCATCGGACTGCATGGGAGGAATCTAACGTAAGGCCCCGCCCGGCTAGGTGAATGCGTTCGATTACCGCACGCTTGGCGACGATATCGTTCGATTCCGCCGTGGAGGCTCCTGTGAGGAAATGGCTCCCCCTATTCGCCGCGTGTCTCGGCACGTTCATGCTGCTCATCGACGTCACGATCGTGAACGTCGCACTGCCCGACATCGCCGTCGATCTGCGCGCCGGGCTGTCCAGCCTGCAGTGGGTGGTGGACGGGTACGCGCTGGCGCTGGCCGCGCTGCTGCTCGTGCTCGGCTCGCTCGCCGACCGGGTCGGCGCGAAACGCGCCTACCTCGCCGGGCTCGTCCTGTTCGCCGTGGCCTCCCTCGGTTGCGGCGTCGCCGGTACCGCGACGAATCTCATTGCGGGACGGGTACTTCAAGGCGTCGGCGGCGCGGCCATGTTCGCGACCACGCTGTCACTGCTGCACGCCACCTACACGGGGCGCGACCGCGGTATCGCGTTCAGCATCTGGGGCGCGGTGACCGGCGCCGCGGCCGGTATCGGCGTGGTGCTCGGCGGCGTGCTGACCGACCTGCTGTCGTGGCGCTGGATCTTCTTCGTCAACCTGCCGATCGCGGTGGTCGCTATCGCGTTGACCGCCACGGTGTTTCCGGCCTCGGCCCGTCGCGGCGATCGCGCAGTGGACGTACCGGGCATGCTCACGTTCGCCACCGCCGCGACGGCACTCACCTACGGAGTGATCCGCGGCGGCGAGCACGGCTGGTCGGACGGTCCCGCCGTGCTCGCGCTGCTGCTGGGCGTCGCGGCGCTCGCAGGTTTCGCGCTCGTCGAATCCCGCAGTGCCGCACCGATGTTCCCCTTGGCCCTGCTGCGCAATCGCGTCTTCGGGGCGACGCTGCTCGGCGCGAGCGGGCAGACCTTCGCGGCTTTCGCGTGCACGCCCCTGGTGTCGCTCTGGCTGCAACAGCAGTTGCGGATGACGCCGCTGCACGCGGGACTGGCCCTGCTGCCGATGGCCGCGACCGCTTTTCTGGTCGCCGCGGTGTTCGGCCGCTTCCTGCACGAGGTCGAACCGAAGTGGACGATCGGCGCCGGACTGGTCGTGATCGGCGCGGGGACCGGGCTGCTCACCTTGATCGGACCCGGATCATCCTGGACCGCACTGCTTCCCGGCTTCGTGGTGCTCGGCGCCGGCGTCGGCATCAATGCGCCCGCGCTGGTCTCCGTGGGCATGGCCGCGGTGCCGCCGCAGCAGGGCGGTACCGCGGCGGGCGCGGTGAACACCGCACGCCAGCTCGGCCTCGCCCTCGGGGTCGCCGTGCTGGGCACGGTGTTCCGCGGCGTCGCGGGGCCGGGGCAACCGCTGTCGTTGTCCCGGTTCGTCGCGGGCCTCGACGCCGCGTTCGTGGTGGCCGCGGGCGTCGGCCTGGTCTTCGGAACCGCGGCCTTCGCTCTCTTCCACCGGGCGCGGACCGCCGCCGCCTCCGGCGCACCGGATCGAGAAGCGGTCGCCGCCTGACGGTTTCGCGCGGGTGCCGCCGTCCCGGCCGGGACGGCGGCACCCGTCGTCACTGTTGCGGCAGCACCGAGGTGTCGCCCGCGGGGCGCGGCCCGTGGATGCGGCGATCGGATTCGGCGATGGCGACATCGTTGATGCTGGCCTCACGGCGCGACATCAACCCCTCGGGGGTGAACTCCCACTGTTCGTTGCCGTAACTGCGCCACCACCGGCCGGATTCGTCGTGCCATTCGTATTGGAAGCGCACCGCGATACGGTTGCCTTCGAACGCCCAGAGATCTTTGCGCAGCGCGTAACCGTTCTCCACCGACCATTTGCGGGTGAGGAATTCGACGATGGCGGCACGGCCGGTGAAGAACTCGTCGCGGTTACGCCAGACCGAATCCTCGGTATAGGCCGCGGCCACTCGC
This sequence comes from Nocardia brasiliensis NBRC 14402, assembly GCF_000308475.2. Taxonomy (GTDB): domain Bacteria; phylum Actinomycetota; class Actinomycetes; order Mycobacteriales; family Mycobacteriaceae; genus Nocardia; species Nocardia brasiliensis. Next base: position 44,579 of record NZ_BAFT02000050.1, read on the forward strand.
TCCGGATCGCGGGTGTTCCAGGCGTTCTCGGCGGCCAGCACCTTCGCCTTGGCGGATTCGAGATCGAAGGGAGGCAATGGGGGTCGCATGGACGTTTTCCTTTCTCAGGGGTTGGCCGGGGACAGTTCCGGCGCGGTCCACCGGAGCGGGCCGGCGGGGTGGTCGACCACCTCGGCGATGGTGAAGTCGATCGAGCATTGCGCGCCGGGCGCGGAAGTCCGCGACGCCCAGACCAATTCGGCGGTGCCGGTGAGCTGGAGCGCGCCGCCGGTGGCCCAGTTCGGGACGAGCAGCCCGCAGCGCGGATTGACCTCGATATTGCCGAGCGTCATGAACATCGAGTTGCCGCGGTAGTCGGGCCAGCGCAGCCGGGTGGGGGAAAGCACCTCCAGGAAGCCGGGATTGCCGCCGCGGTGCGAGGCGTCGGCGTTCCCGTCGGCGTCGGCGGTGGCCGTGAAGAACGCGTCGGCCGCCGCGATCGCTGCCCGCTGCCCCGCATCGAGTGCCGTGCTGTGGCGCGGCGGCTGCTCCGCCCCCGGCTGGTAGGACTCGATCTCTCTGCGGGATATGTACTTCGGGCAATTGGAATAGACCTGGTCGGTCACGATCCGCAGACCCGCGCCGTCCGGGGTGACCGTGCCGTTGACGCGCATCCGCCTGCGCCGCTGCGGCTGCAGGGCGATCATGCCGATCCGCGTGGAACCGGTCAGGGTGTCCCGCAACGGATCCCCGGCCACGGGACGCGCCGCGACGGCGATCGTGCCCGCGTCCACGGCGTGGATGAACCCGGGCGGCCCGACCAGCTCGCTCGCCCACAGCCTGCCCGCCGCATCTGCGGCGGCGATCACCAGCATCGGCTGCTCGGCGAGGAAAGCCGCGGCGACGGCAGGGATGTCGGCTCGGATCATCCGGCCGACCCGCCCGGCGATCTCCGCCTGGCCCATCCGCTGTTGGACGGCCAGCTCGCCGGAGTGGAAGGGAGCCATCGCTTTACTCCTGTCCGAGAGGTACCGCGATGGGGGGACCTGCCCATCGCAGCGTGCAACGGTCGTGCGGCTCAGAAGAATCCACAGGTGGGCGCGGCACCGGTCGGCGCGGGCGCGCATTCGGCGCCTGCGGTCGCGTAGACCTCGAGCCGGATGCCGTCGGGGTCGGTGAAGAAGATGCCGCCCGAGCTCGCGCCCTCGCTGTGCGCGACGACGCCGTCGTGGGCGAACGACACCGACCGCTCGCGCAGCACCGCCTCGACCGCCCGGACCTGGTCCATGGTGTCCACCTGGAACGAAAGATGATGCAGGCCAGGTGTTTCGGTAGCGAACTCACCGCTGCTCTGCTCCCACAGGGTCACCATCACCTTGCCGTCGTTCCCCATGAACGCCCACTTGCGGTCGTCCCCGGTACTCGCGGCCACTTGCTCGAAACCCAGTGCGCTGCGGTAGAAGTCGACCGAACGCGCCAGATCGGCGACGTTGAGCCCGATGTGCCCGGTGACGAGCGTGGGCGCGGCGACTGCGGTCATGTATTCCTCCTCTAACCTGCCAAACCGTCTTTATCGGTTTGACTGGTTAGAACATAGCCACGGCAGCACCCGGCGTCAACCACTAAAATTCATATAGACAGTTAGAATGACACTGATGCTCCGACCCGCCGCAGGAGGTGGATACCCTCAGTCATGCACGATCCCCGCCCCCACCTCGGCGAACCGCTGGCCCTCGACCTGCTGGACACGCGGTGGAACAAGCACGGAGAGCTGCAGGACCTGCTCACCGACGTGACCGGTCTGGCCATCTGGCTGTCCTCAGCCGGGCTGACCGAACGGGCGCACGCCGACGAGGCGACCCTCGCCGCGACCCTGGCGGCGCGTGCCGCCATCTACGACGTCGTCCGGCACGCCACCCACGACCCGCTGAACGAGATACTCGACCACGGCCGCCTCCGGCGTACCCTCACCGACGCCGGTCCCGCGGAGGTCGTCGACGTGCCCGATCCGGCCTGGCTACCCGCCTGGCTCGCGGCCGACAACCTGCTGCGGCTGCTCGCCGACGCGCCGGACCGCATCCGGCAGTGCGCACACGCCGACTGCGTGCTGTTCTTCTTCGACACCTCGAAGAACGGCACCCGCCGCTGGCATTCGATGGCGACCTGCGGCAACCGCACCAAAGCGGCCCGGCACTACGCGAAAAAGACCTGACCTCAGAACAATTCGTCGAGCAGGCGGTAGTACTCCAGCCGCACGGGATCCGGCTCGGCCAGGCCGTAGGCGGCGAAGAACGCCGTCACTTCCGCCGCACCGAAATCGTCGCGCAGATCCCGCACGGCCAGCGCGAGATCGCGGTAGCGATCGGCGACGCCGAGCGCGCCGACATCGAGCAGGATCGCGCCTTCGAGCACGTTGGGTGGCGTGAAATCGCCGTGCGCCACCACGAGATCCGTCTCGGCCGGACGCTCGGCGAGCAGCCGCTCGAGCACCTGCTCCGGCGAGGAATCCTGGTTGTCGTCGTCGAAATCGCCGGCGTCGACCAAACCTTCGATCACCTGCCGCCGAGCCTGCGCCAAGACGACGTCGAGCCGTCCGTCGAACGGGCACTCGGCGATCGGGATGCCGTGCAGGGTACGCAGCAGCGTGCCCATGATCGTGCCGACCGAGTCCGCGCCGGTCCCGGGTTCGGCGCGCGCGGCCAGACTCGGCACGCCCGCGTCGGCGAGCACCAGCACGTCCTCGGCGTAGACGGTGATCTCGGGTAGGCGAATCCCGCGCTCGCGCAACCAGTTCAGCCGTTGCTGTTCGGCCACCGCGCGCGGCCCCCGCTTCACCCAGTAGGCCCCGTTGACGAACGAGACGCCACCGCTCATCCCTTCGTGCTCGTCGGACCAGGTCGGCGCCTCGCCGAGCACCGCTGCGACCGCGGGCGGCAGCGAAATCGGCAGCGCGGACAGGGTTTCCAGCGCCACCCTGGTGGATTCGATCTCCTCCGGGTCCCCTTCGGCGATCCGCAGCTCGAGCGCTTCCCGCAGCAGGGTGTGCGCCTCGTCCAGCCGATTCTGTTCGGCCAACGCCTTGCCGAGATGCTGCACGGCGAACGACAGCACGCCGGGCGCGGCGGCCCGCGCGTGCGCCACGGCCCGCGTGTACAGCGTCTCCGCGGTGGCAGCGTCGCCCTGGTAGCGGTACACGTCGCCCAGATTGATCCACACGGTGATCCGGCGCTGTTCGGTATCCACGAGTTCCAGCGCGCGATCCAGGTGGTCGAGGGCCTCGGCGTAGCGCCCGAGCAGCATCGCCTCGATCCCGGTCTGCCGGAATCCCGCGAAATCGGCCGGCGCGGCCGCGGCGAGGCGCGCGGCCAGCCGCTCCGGATCCACCGGGATCATCCGCTGCCGCTCGTCGAACCGATACAGCGGCTCGTCGTGGCCGACCGCCCGGCCGGACACCGTCACCACCGCCCCCGCGGCACATCGAACTCCGCGCACAGGGCCCGCCACACATCACGCGGATCCACGCCCGCTTCGATGGCATCGGCGCCCGTCCGCCCCAGCGAAGGGATCACGTGATCGGCCAGCAGGGCGTCGCCCCTGGCCGACCCGAACTCGGTATGCAACAGTTCCTGGAACTCCGTCAACCGCACTGTGCCCAAGATACCCGCGCCCGCCCGGCCGCCCCACGGCCCCCGTTCGCGGCGGCGCGGCACCGCGCTATCCGGCCCGCACGCCGTCGAGCACTCGGTGACACAGATCGACCGGGTCGGCCACCTCGTTCGCCGACTCCGCCGCGGCCCGGGCGGCAACGGCGAAACTGTCGGTAGACAGGATCTCCAGGACGGCCGCGCGGACCGCTTCGGCCGTCAACGGCCGCACCAGCAGCGAACTGCCTTGGCGAGCCGCCCGGTTGGCGAGCTCCCACTGGTCGCCGCCGCCGGGCACGGTCACCAGTGGAACCGCCGCCGAGAGCGACTTGGCGAGCAAGCCGTGCCCGCCGCCGCCCACCACCACCGAGGCGTGCGTGAGCAATTCGTCCTGACGGCCCAAACCGGCGGTGGCCCAGGCGGGCAGCTCGGCGGGCGGGGTGTCGAGCATCGAGATCGCCACGCGGACACCGGCATCGGCGAGCGCGGCCAGGACGGTCTCGACCATGCCGGTCACCCCGGTGTGCGCGGTCGAGGGCGCGACCATCACCAAAGGGCCGTCCCCCGTGGGCGGTTGGAGAATTTCCGCGGTGGGCTCCCAGAACAGCGGCCCGATGACGTGCGCGTTGTCCGGCCAGTCCGGGCGCGGCACCTCCAGCGCGGGCAGCGTCGCGATCAACCGCGCGGCCGGGCCCGGATCGGCGGCGGGCAGGCCGACGCTCTCGCGCGCCTGTTCGCGCTGCCGCAAACCGTGCCGGATGTCCCGGGCGGTCATCGTGCGCAGCATGCCGTCGCGCATCCGGCCGCGCAGACCCGTGCCGGGTGCGAGGCCACTTCCGATGGGCGGCAGAGCTTTCGACGGGAGATACAGCGGATGCGGCGACAACTCGACCCACGGCACGCCGAGCCGTTCCGCGGCCATACCGCCACCCGCGGTGAGCACGTCGGAGACCACCAGCTCCGGGAGCATCGCGCTCAGGTCGGGCAGGATCTCGGTGGAGATGTGCGCGGCGCGCTCGTGGATCCGCTGGCCGGCGTCGGTGTCGTCGTCGGCCGGGCGCGGGGCCAGGCCCTTCAACCGGCGCACGCCGATACCGGCGTCGCGGGCCGCCTCGAACCAGCGCGGACCCGTGAACAGCACCGGTTCGTCGCCGGCGGCCAGGAAACGCAAGCACAACGCGATGGCGGGAAACGCATGCCCGGGATCGGGCCCCGCGACTACGGCTACTCGCATCGACCCAGCCTGCCACACCACATCACGGCCGGGTCACACCCAGCCCCCACTCGGTCACCTGCTCGACAGCAGAACTTCACGTGACCTCGCACCGGACCGGCGATATGGTCTAGACCAATCGAGTGGAAGTGGGAACGATCGTGCAGGTGTCCACGGTGGACGAACTCATGGTGCTGCTGGCGAACGGCGCGGACGTGTGGGACATGCCGGACCGCAGCGGCGATCCGGTCGACATCCTCGACCACGACCGGCAATGTGCGGAACTGCTGCGCCTGCACTGCCCGGACGACGAGGAACTCCAGGTGGCCGGACTGGTGCACGACATCGGCCACCAGCTCGTCCCCGGCGACGACGCGGGCCATGGACGGCACGGCGCCGCGGCGATCCGCGGGCTGCTCGGCGCGCGGGTGGCGCGGCTGGTCGAACTGCACGTCGTCGCGAAACGCTATCTCGCAGCGACAGATTCGGTGCATGCCGCGGGCCTGTCACCGTCCAGCCGCCGCACACTGGTGGCGCAGGGCGGACCGATGGACGACGCGGAGATCGCGGAGTTCCGCGCCGACCCGGACTTCGAGTCCGCCCTCACGCTGCGCCGCGCGGACGACGCCGGAAAGGTCGTCGGCCTCGCGGTCGCACCGCTGGCGTCCTGGCGTCCGGTGCTCGACCGGGTCGCCGCACGGCACGGCTAGCCCTATTCGCGCACCACTTCTGTTTTCCCGCACCCGATTTCGCAGGCCAGAGCGGGTGCGGGAAGTCAGAACGGGTGCGTCAGTGGCCCGCGGCGAAGTAGTACAGTTCGAAGCCGACCGCGTGTGGGGCGGGAAATCCGTCGATCGGGGCGGTGGCGCGCTCCACGATCGCGCGCACCTGGTCCTCGACCGGTTCGGCGCTGAGCACCTCCAGGTAGCGGCGATGTTCGGACAACGAAGCCTTCGCCTGGTCGACGTGGGCCGAGACGTCCACGGCGTGCGTGGCTTTCGGGCCGGCCACCGCGCCCCAACGCGCCGACCACGGCGGCTCGGTGAGGTCGGGGAAGATCCACTCGTTGCCCGCGTCGGCGATGGCGTCCAGCGCGGCCCGGCCGACGGCCCGATGGTCGGCGCTGTTGGCGAAGCCGGGAGCCCAGGTGTCACCGAAGTTGAACAGCACCACCAGTTCCGGTCGATGGCGGCGGATCGCTGCGGCCAGGTCGCGGCGCAGCTGCAGGGTTTCCTCCACCCGGCCGTCCGGGTAGCCGAGGAACTCGACCCGATGCACGCCGACCACCGCGGCGGAGGCGATCTCCTCACCCTCGCGCAACGGACCCGACTGCGCGGGCGGCATTCCGGCGATACCGGCCTCGCCGCTGGTGACCAGGACGTAGCGAATGTCCTTGCCCTGCCCCGTCCACCGGGCCACGGCGGCGGCCGCGCCGTACTCGATGTCGTCGGGATGCGCCACGATCACCAGCCCGCGCTGCCAATCCTCGGGTACTTGCTCCACTGAACCCCTCTTTCGGATGAGTCAGGCCAGCGTACGCAAGTGGGCCGTGTGCTCCCCCCATCTGGGGAGCACACGGCCCATCGGTCGGTCGGCGCGCGACTTCGCTCGCGCTACCCGGTGGCATCCCGGCCACACCTGGTTCCGCCGACCCCCGCCCGCACCGTGACTCCGCAGCGCCCGACGCGCGCTGAAGCCACTGCGCGGCCGGAAACTACAACTTGCTCACGGTGGACTTGTCCGAGCCCGCCACCGCCTTGTAGAGCAGGTACAGCCCGAACACGATGGCGCTGATCACCAGGATCGGGAACAGCCCCTTGATCAGCGCACCGATGATGGCCAGCGCGATCCAGACGACCGCGACGATACCGATGATTTTCCAAAGCATTGCCAGCCTCCGAGGTCTCGTGAACCGCCCCTCCGACGATCCGACATGTTCCATGCTGGCACCTCGACACCGAGAAATCACCAGGTCAACGACGATATCCGGGGAAAATCAGGGTTCACCCTGAGCCCGGATCACCCGTTGGTCGCGTCGCCACCGCGGCGACCGTGGCCGCCGCGAGCGCCACTGCCATCACCGCGGCCATCGGAGCCGCGCCACGCGTGCCGAAAAGGCCCACGAGCGGCGAAGCCGCCGCGCCGAACAAGAACTGCCCGCCGCCCAGCAGCGCCGACGTGGCGCCGGGCGCCGCACGACCACGCTGCTGCGCGAGGGTGACCACGGCGGGAAAGAAGACACCGAACGCGGTGAGGGAGAACAAGAGGCAGAACCAGGTGACGGCGAGCGAACTGCCGATGGTGACCGAGACGGCGAACAGCGCGGCGGACCCGGCCAGCGCGAGCGCCGAGCTCGCCACCAGAAGCGTTGCCGCGGACCAGCGTTTCACGAGCCGGCCGTACCCGAGGCTGCCCGCCATATTGCCCACGGCGTTGCCGCCGTAGACGAGGCTCGCCGCGGCCGGCGTGAGCCGGTGGACGTCCTGGAAGACGAACGTGGTGCCCGCGATATAGGCGAAAACCGCTGCTCCGCCGAAGGATATGACCAGCACCGGACCCAGGATGTCGCGCCGGGCGAGGAGCTCGGTCATGGCACGCAACCCCGCGGTGATGCCGCCCGCCGAACGCGCCTGCGGTGGCCGCGATTCCGGGACCCAGCGCCACACGCCGACGGCCAGCACCGCGCCGAGCGCGGCGAGCACCACGAACACAGCCCGCCACGGAAACACCAGTAGCAGTAGCCCTCCGGCCAGCGGCGCGAGAATCGGTGCGGCGGCGGTGATCGCGCCGAGCCTGGCATACACGCCGGCGAGATCGCGATCGGCGAAGAGGTCGGCGACCACGGCACGGGCGAGCACGATGCCCGCCGCACCGCTCACGCCCTGCCCGAACCGGGCGGCATCGAGGACCGCCATCGTCGGCGCCGCCGCGCAGATCGCCGAGAACACGACGAAGCAGATTGTGCCGCAGAGCAATACGGGGCGACGGCCGACCGCATCGCTCAGCGGCCCCAGGATCAGTTGACCCGCAATAATTCCCGCCAGGAAGCCGGTCAACGACAGTTGCGCGGCGGCGGCATCGGCACCCAGCGACGACGCCAGCTCGGGCAGTCCAGGCACGTACATATCCGTCGCCAACGGTGCCGCACCGCTCAACCCGGCCAGCACCGCCAGGAGCCGAATCCGCTGCCCGGCAAGCAGACTCGTCGACACCGACGCATCTGTCCGCGCGTGCCGCGTCACAGCGCGGGCGCCGCCCCGTCGGTCCGGGCGGCCGGTAATCTGTCGCCGCCGGTTTCGGCGGCGGCCAGCTCGCGCAGCAGATCCGCGGCGATACCGAGCACCGCACGTTCGGCATCGGTGAGCGTATGACGCAGCGCGGCGGCCAGCCACGCATTGCCGTCACGTACGTGCTCTCGCAAGGCTTCCCGGCCTCGGTCGGTGATCACGATGTGCTGCTGTCGCGCGTCGGTGTCGCTGCGCGAGCGGCGAATCCGGCCGTGCTCGTCGAGTTCGTTCAGCACTCGGGTGAGCGACTGTGGTTGCAGCCCTTCGATGGCCGCCAATTCGGACGCGGTGAGCGGGCCGCCGTGCGCGAGGTTCGCGAGTACCGACGCGGCCAGGCGCGGGAGCGGCCGCGCGCTACCGGGCTGTTCGGCCCGCAGCCGCGAGGCCAATCGCGACACCGCCCACCGCAGCGACTCGGCGACGCGCAGATCGTCCTCGGTGTATGCACCCTCATCGGCCATAGCTTCCAAGCTAAAGCTTGCAATCTATCGCGTCAAATGGAGGATTCTGCGAGAATTTACTAAGCCAATGCTTCTTACCGCGGAATCAACGCGGACAGGACAACGGGTGGAGCCCGGCCAGCTTGGGCTCCACCCGTGCCGATGCGGCGTTACCTGTCGTGCCTGCGCTGGCGATCCTTGTCGATGCCCTCCGCCTCGATCCGTTCCTTGCGGACCGTGCCGGAGACCGTCTCCGAGTCCTCGACCTGATCGACGGCCAGGCGGACGCGTTCGACCGGGACGGTTTCCTTGTTGACGGTCACCCGCTCCTCGTGCAGGGTCACCTCGCGTTCCTGCTCACCGATGTCGGCCCGGCCCACCGCCGAGGGGTCGGTGATCGGCTCGCGCTCGATCCGGACCTCCTCGTGCATGGTCGGCACGTTGACGGACTGCTCCTCGGTGACCACGTACTTGTGCAGCCGCGCGGTGCCGGCCTCCTCGGTCTCCTTGCCGACGGCCAGTCGCTCCTCCGAGCGCACCAGACCCGCAGCATCGTCGGGGCGCATGCCGCCGCGCATCTGCTGCTTGCCGCCCATGTCCCAGCCGGCCCGATTCGGGTCGATGTGGTAGTGCGCGAACAGTTCTCGTTCGGACTCGGCGCTGATCAGCCCGTCGTGATCGAGATGCGGCGCGCTCTTCACCTCCGACTTCTCCACCCGGACCTGCAACGTCTCCGGGTCGTGCCGCAGCTCCGCACCGGCCAGCGGGACCAGTGAGTCGTCGCTGAACATGCCGGTGGAGACGGCCACCCAGGTCGGCGAGCCGGAGGTGTTGTCGACATAGACCCGCTTGACCTTGCCGATCTTGTCACCGCCCTGATCGAGGACGGCACTTCCGATGAGTTCTTCCAGCATTCCGGTCATGGTTTCGATTCCTCCGCGTGCATTCGGTGCGGACGCAGGCCGACGGAACACGACCCGGCTGCCGCATTCGATGAAAAATATTCAGGCACTTGTCTTGTGCTCGGACTGGTCGAGATCGTCGGCGAGGCGCCTGGACCGCCGCGTGCGGCGGACCGGATCTGCGACGTTGCCCCAGGCCAGATATCGACTGATATCGAGCCGCTGCGTGTCCTGGTCGATCGCGGACTTTCGGTAGGCAATATCAAGCATTGTCTGCTCCTGCCCTTGTAGTGAAGATTCCCGATCTCGTGTCCGAGGTCAGGCCGATCAGCTACACGATGGCAACTACCCGGGTCTGCGGGCCCCAAACACCTCCGCGCAGAATCGGCGATCGACCGGGGGAACAGCGGCGACGCGACGGACGCGCCCGGCGGGACGACCCGCGCGCACCGCGCGCCGAAGCCCGGGCATACTGCGGGGAACGTCCGCGAACAGCGCCGCTCGGGACCGTCGAATTCCGCTCTCCCGGCCGTGACCTGGTTCAGTGTACGGTTGTACTCTGATCTTGCGGTAGCGCTCGAGGGAGCGGAAGTCGAAGGGATGGTCGGCCGCCTGATGGAAAACGAACTCGCACAAGAACTCGCCGCCGCGGCGCGCAGGCACGGCGGCGCCATCGCAGGCATCGTGGGCGGTGCCGCCCGTAAGGCGTCCTGGGAAGTACTCGATCTGATGGCCGAGGGTCGCGAGCTGGTAGGGGCCGCACTGCGGGCCCGCGCCGAGGAGTTGCGCCGCCGGGACCGGCTGCGCTGAGGCACGGGAAACCGGCTGGTTCGAAACCGGTAAAAGAAGATGCCATCCGGTACAAAATGACGAATACCCTTGGCAGCCAGGCTGCTTGATGATTCAATCCGACGCATGGGGATTCGCCGGCTACTCGCCATGGCAGGCGTGGCCGTCACGGATCTGCCGGGCGCGTACGCGATTCCGGGACAGGTCCGCCGCATCGGCTGTGTCGAAGACCATCAGGCCGTCGCCGTCGGGCTGGCCGCCATCCTGTCCGAACAACCCGACCTGACCGTCGTCGCCATGGCCCCGACGGTTCCCGAACTCCTCGCGCAGACAACGCGATTGGATCTCGCCATCCTGGATCTGCGGCTCGCGGACGGCTCCAGTCCGCGGGCGAACGTCGAGCTGTTGCGCGAACACGGCATCGACTGCCTCGTCTACACCACCGGCGACTGGCGCGACCTGATCCGCTCGGCCGCCCAAGCCGGCGTGCTGGGGGTGGCGTTGAAGAGCGACCCGGCCGAGAAGACCACGGCCATGGTGCGGGCCGCGGCCTCCGGGCGGCATGTGGCCACGTCGGTGTGGGCCTCCGCGATCGACAGCGACCCGGCCCTGACCAATATCGATCTGCCGCCCCGTCAGCGGCAGGTGCTCGAGCTCTACGCCAACGGCGAGACCGCGGCCTCGGTGGCGCGCAAGCTGGAGCTGTCCGAGCACACGGTCAACGACTATCTCGCGCGCATCCGCCGCCGCTACGCCGAGGCGGGACGCCCGGTGCGCACCCGCGTGGACCTTTACCGCGAAGCCACCCGGGACGGATTCATCGGCAGGGAACCACGGGAGCGATGATCGGCGCGCACCGGCCCGCCGACGCCGAGGCGCAGCGCGGCGCCGAGGCCGAGCTGGTGCGCGGTGCGAGCCTGTTCGTCGGCTTCGGCGGCGTGTTCTACGCCGCGCTCACCGCGCCGACCGCGCTCGCGCAGACCTCGCTGGCCGCGCCGTGGTGGACACCCGTCGCCTTGATCGCGGTCTATCTGCCGACGGTGGTGCTCGTCGTCGCGGCCGCGCGCTGGCGGATGACGCTCGTGCGGCGGGCCGTGCTCGTTTTCGCGGCCGGTTACGCGCTCGCCGCGCTGAGCTGGCCGCTGCTGCGCACCGGCGAGATCGTCACGCCCGAGCAGTATCTGTGGCTGGGCTGGATCCCCGGTCTGCCCGCCGTCGCCATGTGCCTGTTCTGGCGGCTGGTGCCGTTCGGGTATCTGGCGGGCGCGGCGGTCGTCGCGCAATTCGATGTGATGCTCGCCCGCGGGCCCGCTGTGCACAATCCGCTGCTACCCGAAATGCTGTTCGCCTTCGCGTATTCGGCGTTCCCGTGCGCCGCCTGCGTGGTGCTGGTGCGGATCGGCCGGATGCTCGACCAGACCAGCAACTCGGCGCTGGCCACCGCCACCGCGACGGCCGCGGCGGCGGCCCGGCGCTTCGAGCGGCGGCGGTTCGACGCGCTCACCCACGACGGCGTGATCGCCACCCTGCTCGAGGCCTCCCGCACCGCGAACTCCCCGATCCTGACCCACTACGCGCAATCCACGCTGCGCAATCTGGCGCGGCTGCGCTCCGGCCTGCCCGCCCAGGACGACCTCGACGTCGACCTCGTCGTCGCCGGGATCCGGGCGGCCGCCGCCGAGGTGGACGACCGGATCCCGCTGCGCGTCGCCCCGCACGACGGCGCCGAACTCACCGTGCCGCCCGAGGTGGCGACCGCGCTGGCCGCCGCCACCGGCGAGGCGCTGCGCAACTGGAAGAAACACGCCTGCTCGCCGGTGCGCGAAGCCGCGTGCGAGGTGACGGTGACCGCGACGCCCGCCGACATCCGGGTCGACGTGGTGGACGACGGCATCGGCTTCGATCCGGACACGGTGCCGCCCGACCGGCTCGGCCTGCGCGCGAGCATCGTCGATCGGATCGCGCAGTTGCCCGGCGGCTGGTCGGCGATCGAGTCCACACCGGGGCGCGGCAGCCGGGTGAGCGTCGGATGGGCCGCATGACCACGCTGCGGCGACTCGCGCATCGTTTGCGCGGCAGGACGATCCGGCGCGACGGCGATCCCGCGGACGTACGCGACATCCTCGGCATGCGCACGCCCGCCGCCTATCTGCTGTGCGGGCTGTTCGCGGTGTCGATCTACTCGATGGCGTTCGCGGCCGGCGACGGCATCCGGCACCTCTGGATCACCGGTGTGGCGGCCACGATCATTCTCGGCGCGGGTGTCGGCATGCTCCTCGCCCCCGGCGACCCGCTCCCCCGCCATCTCGCGATCCCGCTGGCCGCCGCCGCGCCGGTGGGCACGACGCTCGCGCTCTGGCAGCTGCCGGTACCGATGGTCAACTCGACCCAGATCTGGTTCCTCGGAGCCGCTTCGGCGTATCTCAACTTTTTGTGCGTGCGCGGCGCGGCGAGCTGGGCCTGGGTGGCGATGGCCTGTCAGATCGCCACCTGCGTCGCCTGGACGACGGCCACCGGTCAGGGACCACTGCTCGGCGCCGGGTTCTCCTTCATCAACATCACCCCGTTGCTCATGGCCACCTTCTTCGCCAAAGTCGTCCGGCCCATCGCCCATTCGATCTTGAGCTTGCGCCGGCAGGAAACCGAACGAGCCGCGGCGGAGGCGGCCGCACTGGCCGCGCAAAGCGAGCGTGACGCGCGCATCGCGCGACTGGACGGCGCCGCGCGTCCGCTGCTGGAGATCATCGCGCGCGGGCGCCCGCTCACCCCCGAACAACAGCAGGAGTGCCGGCTGGTCGAGGCGCAGTTGCGAGACGAGATCGTGGGCGGGCTGATGGTGAATCCGGCGGTCGCCGCCGCGGCGCGCAGTGCGCGAGCGCGCGGTGTCCGAGTGGTGCTCGATGATGGCGGAGGCCTCGACGAGGCCGGCGACACGGTCCGCGACACCGTGCGCACCGTGCTGCGGGACGCGCTCGACTACGCGGACGGGGGCGAAATGAACGCGCGCGTTTTACCACCCGGGCGCACGAATGTGGTCTCGATTCTGTTGCGGGACAAGGACGAATTGCGCATCGATGTGAGCGCGGCCGGGGTGGTGCGCTCCGACCTGGATGTCCCGCACGTGGTTAGCGGAGGCAATCAAGACCCCTGAACTGAGGGCTGATTTGTGGGGAATTTCCTGATTGTTTGCCGCGGCATAGAGTCGGAAGACGATGTCCGGCGCAGGATTCCGAGTCGTTCACCCCCGCGGAGACCAGCCGGAATCATTGCATAAAGGAAGTATCAATGATAGCCGCAACTTCGCACTCCCTCCCTCTCTCCATCGTCCGGCCGCATCCCCTTTTCCCGGCCGCCCCAGCCGTTCCCGCACACCACTGGCCCGACGCCGCCCTGTCCGCCCGCGAGCGTGAAGTGCTCGTCACCTGGGTGCTCTGTGACTCCAAAACCGATGTGGCACAACGCTTATACCTCTCCCTCGGCACCGTCAACACGCATATCACGCGGATCCGCGCCAAATACGCCGCCGTCGGCCGCACCGCCAACACCAAAGCGGCCCTGGTGGTCCGCGCCCTTCAGGACGGGCTGATCGACCTGGACGAGCTGTAATCCGATCCGATGATCCGACCGGTGCAGGCGGGGCTGCCTCGGTCCATACCCGCCGCGCGGCGATGAGGGCCATGCGACGGTCGACCACCAACGGTGCGCAGCACACGCGACCACGAATCCGACGATCGAATCGGCTCAGCTACCCGTCACCCGCGTGCCCTGACGAGCAACGGCGCTCGCCGACCGAGGTCCGGTGCCGAACGACGATGCTCGGCGCTGTAGGTTTCCGCGGCAGGGGCCGAGCCAGAGGTTTCCGCGGTCGAGGCCGAGCCAGAGGTTTCCGCGGCCGGGAGCGAGCCAGAGGTTCGAGGCCGGGGCCGAGCCAGAGGTTCGAGGCCGGAGCCAGATTTCGCACCCGAGGAAGGCTAGGTTCTGTCTCGAAGTCCCATGCGCGCCTGCCTAGTTCGGTGTACCTGCCGCGGGAGTTACCGGGATAGTGCTGAGCACGTCGTGTGCCGTACCCGGCTGTAGGTGCAGGTCAGGTGCGCGGGGCGGGGTTCCGGCGTGGTCATCTGGCTGTGGTTGCGTCTCGAGCGGCTTGGGAAGAGGGGGCGGTTGGGAGGCGGACCGGTTGGTCTGGACCAAGCGACAGATAGGTTGGGGGTCACAGAGGTTTCCTACGGTTCACAGGCGTTACAGCTGCTGTGAACCGTATGGGAGGTCTGTGACCCCGCGAAACACGCCGAGCCACAACCCCACCCACTCGAAACCGCTGTTACCTCGTCGAGGAACTCTCGAAACAGCACCACAGCCAGACGACCACGCCGGAACCCCACCTTCACGCACCCGACATGCGCCTAAGACTTGGTCTCCGAACTGCTCGGCTGGTTCTTATGGAGATGGGCTACTGCAACAAGTCGATCATGCTCGGTCGTGGACCAGCGCTTGGCGTTGAGCTGCGGGTCGCTATCCAAGTGGTGCGTTGTCGTCTCGGTGATGAGTTCCGCGAGCCCGCGGAGTCTGAACTGTCGGCCGGCGTAACCTCGCCACCGGTGTCCGGGGTCCGCGGACTTCCGCTCACCCTCGACGACTTCCTGCGCTGACGGCGGGATCCGGGAGTTCGGCGTTCGGTGACCCGAGGCCCGCCGACACGGGATCCGGCGGCCCGGGGTCCTGTGGCGCCGGATACCGCACGGCTGCGGGAAAGCAGCGCAGCAGTGCGGCGAGCCGCTCGGTATCGCCCGCCACCTCGGCGTCTGCCCGCTCGACGGCGTCGTGCAGCGCCGCACCGGCGAACACCAGATCGCGCAATGTCGCCGCCTCCGGCACGGTCAGCCACGCGTCGGGTTCGGCGTGCTCACCGCGGTCCAACTCGAGGCGCCCGCCCGCAACGGTGATGCGGAACCGATCGCCCGCGACGTCCAGCTGGCAGCGCAGCGACAGCTCACCCGCCAGTGCCGGATCGAAGGTGGCACGCAGGGCGAACAGGAGCGCGTCGACGCTCAGTTCCGCCGCGCCGTCCTCGGGCAGCGGTGCGCGGCTGCCCCAGTGGGCGAGCGCGCGGAGCACGGGCTCCAGTTCCTGCCCGCGCTCGGTGAGTTCATACACGGCGGCGGGCGCAGGCGGTCCCAGGCGCCTTCGCCGCACCAGGCCGTCGGCTTCGAGCTCGCGCAACCGCTGCGCGAGGACGTTCTGGCTCATCTGCGGCAGCCCGCGGTGCAGGTCGGAGTAGCGCTTCGGGCCGAAGACCAGCTCCCGCACGACGAGCAACGCCCACCGCTCGCCAACCGCGTTCAGCGCTCGCGCGATGCCGCAGGGGTCGTCGAACAGCCGCTTCTTGCTCATGCACCCGATTATACTTGCACAACAGGTGTGAACACTCCTAAAGTAGGAGTATGAACCGTGACCTCAGCCGACGGCACCGTCATCGGCTACACGGCACGGCGACGGAGCCCCGGGCGGTCCTTGGTCGACATGCTCCGACGGTGACGACCACGTATCGAGAAATGGAGAGAAGCAGTGAACGAGATGACACTTCGTGTGACGTCCGCCGACGGTACGAGGATCGCCTACGACCGGAAAGGCACTGGCCCGGCGGTGATTCTCGTCGGCGGCACCCTAGACGACGGCGCTGAGAACGCGCCGCTGGCCCGGCTCCTTGCCAACCATTTCGCGGTCTACAATTACGCACGACGCGGCCGGGGCGCCAGCGGCGATACACCGCCGTACGCCTTGGCGCGGGAGGTGGAAGACCTCGACGCGCTGATTGCGACGGCCGGCGGCTCAGCTCACGTGTACGGCGCCTCATCTGGCGGCGCCCTCGCGCTGGAGGCAGCAGCGGCAGGTTCGGCGATCGACAAGATCGCGGTGTGGGATGTGCCGTACGCGATCGGGGACGACCTGCGGCCGAGGTTCGACCAGTACCTCGCGGACACCCACGAGGCATACAAAGCCGGGCGGGACGAGGAGATGCTGGAATTGTTCGTGAGGCTTACCGGCGGACCCGACGCGGACATCGCGGCTGGCAAACAACACCCGTACTGGGCCTGGTCCGTCGCGCTCGCCCACACGCTCGTCAAGGACGCCGTGGTCCTCAATAACTACGAGATCCCTACGAACCGACTTGCCCGCATCACTCAGTCGGTCCTGGTGACCACCGAGGGTCCGATCACCGAGCCCCAGATGGCGGGCCTGCCGGCCGACTTCTTCGACCGCGCCGCGAAAGCGATAGCCGCTGCCACCCCCCAGACCGAACGACACACGCTCGACGGGCAGGGACACGTCGTCGCCCCCGAACTCATGGCCCGTGTGCTGAAGACGTTCTTCAACCAGTAACGCGTCGACTGATCAGGTCGCGACCGTGGGTCGCTTCGGAACGCAGGCCCATCGGCCACGTCAGCATCGGTCGGTGCGCGGCGCCTCCTGAGTTCCGGAGTCTCGCCGCGTGTTGGCGCGAACGCGATCTGCACCCTGCGATCCATGTTTCACGGCCGAGCCGAGCCGAATCTTCTGGCCTGCGCCCCGTTTTCGCACCCGAAGCAGTGCCGCACGCTACGGCCGAGCCGGCTGCCCGCGGCAGCCGGGATGATTCAGAGTTGGCCGGGGTGGGTGAGGCGGGACTGTTGGTCGGCGACCTCGGTGAGGGCTTGTGCCCAGCCGTCGAGACGGTCGGCGGCGTGGCGGAGGTCGGCGACGATGGCGTCGAAATTATGGCGTAGCACGGCACTTTCGGGGACCGCGAGGATGCGGCCCGCGGCGGCTACCACCTGCTCGTACTCGGCGACACCCGTGTCGAGGCGGGCGAGGGCGAACTGAAGATTGTCGGTGAGGCCTACGGCGGCGGGGAAATCCGAGCGGCCCATGGCGCCGAGTGCCTGCTCCATGGCGGTCACGTCGGCGGCGAGCGCGTGCAGTGCGGCGGACCCGGAACCGGCCGTCTCCAGCATGTCGCCGAGTTCGTCGTCGGGCAGCCGGTTACCGCGGGCGATCTGCGCGCCGAGGCCGTGCAGCGCGCGTTCGGCGCGCACCAGCCGGCTGATCGGACCACGCGCGCGCGACCACAGCGGGGGCTGCTTACGCGGAATGAAGGCGGCCTGCGGCAGCGGCGCGCCCCGCAGGCGCAGATAGCGCCGGGCACTGAGCGCGGTGCCGGTGACCAGCGCGACCGCGCCGCCCCCGATCACCACGACGATCCAGGCGGGCGCGGAGATGACGGCCAGACCGACGGCGCCGGCGGTGGTGAGCCCACCGGCGGTGCCGAGCTGGAAGCTGCGGCGGCGCGCCCGGCGCCTGCGGCGCAGTTCCCGCTCCCGCGGGTCGGCCCAGCGGCGGACCGCGACCAGCGCGTGCTCACCGACCTCGCGCAGGCTCTCGGGCAGGCTGCCCGGTTGCGGTGCCAGCGCGGCCTGGGCCCGGACGATCGCGGCGTCCCGCTTGCGGCCCGGTCGCGCTTTTCCGGACTGACTCATGCCTGTTCTTCTCCCACTGGTGGCGAGGATCGGACGGGCACGGTCCCGGCCTGGCCGACGGCCGGCCGACCGGGATTCCGTGTGCCCCACAGTGAACCAGCTGCCACCGACACAATCCTCGCCGTGCGTCCGAACCGCTACTGCTGTGCGGCCTGACCCTTGTTCATCTGCGGCTGCGCCGGATTGGCCTGGGCAGGCGCGGGATTGACGGCGGGCTGGGCCGCGCCACCGGCGGGCAGCTGATCGCCGCGCATCGACGCGCGGATCTGCTCGAGCTTGCTGTGCCCGGCCATCTGGATGCTGGCCTGCTGCACCTCCAGCATGCGGCCCTGCACCGTGTTCTGCGCGAGCTCCGCGGAACCGAGCGCGTTGGCGTAGCGCCGCTCGATCTTCTCGCGCACCGCGTCCAGGCTGGGCGTGGTGCCCGGCGCCGACAGGGTCGAGTCCATCTGCTGCAGCGACGCGGAGACCTGCTCCTGCATCTTGGCCTGCTCCAGCTGGCTCAGCAGCTTGGTGCGCTCGGCGACCTTCTGCTGCAACAGCATCGCGTTCTGCTCCACCGCCTTCTTGGCCTGGGTGGCCGCCTGCAGTGACTGGTCGTGCAACACCTTGAGGTCCTCGACCGACTGCTCGGCGGTGACCAGCTGCGCGGCGAACGCCTCGGCGGCATTGGTGTACTGGATACCCTTTTCGGTGTCGCCCGCGGCGGTCGCCTGGTCGGCCAGCATGACCGCCTGGCGCGCGTTGGCGTTGAGCTTCTCGACCTCGTCGAGCTGCCGGTTCAATTTCATTTCCAGCTGACGCTGGTTGCCGATGACCGACGCGGCCTGCTGCGAGAGGGCCTGATGCTGGCGCTGAGCTTCCTCGATAGCCTGCTGAATCTGGACCTTCGGATCCGCGTGCTCCTCGATCTTCGAATCGAAGAGGGCCATCAGGTATTTCCAGGCCTTGACGAACGGATTAGCCATCGATTGATCCCGCCTCCATCTGACGTGCCGCGCTCGGCGCGACTCCAGTGCGCGACCGTCACGCACTCGATATGTGCCTATCCTCCACCATGCGGCAAGTGGGCCGGGATACCCAGCCCAACCAGACGCCCTATAGAGAATCTATCCGCTTTCGGCGCCGGTCCGCAGCGTTGCCACGGCTGCCGCTCACCTCGGTTGTCACATGCCCTTCACCAGGACCAGCATGTCGGCCTTCGGTGCGGGGATGACGATTCGGGTGTCGACCGCCAGCGGCAGCGGGCGCCCGGCGGCCCCGGCCACCGACAGCGCGGCGCTGGCCGGCGCCAGGGCGGGCTCCGGAGCAGGGG
>NZ_BAFT02000049.1 GCF_000308475.2 Nocardia brasiliensis NBRC 14402
CTCGCCGCCCCGCTCACGGTGTCGACGCAGCCGGGACTGCTGGCGGCCGTACGGGATTCGGTGGTGGTGCGCTCGGTCGACGAGGTCGCGCCGTACTGGTTGGCGAGCCTGTCCACGGTCGTCACCGCCCCGATGGTGGAGGCGGGACTGGTGTTGCCGCTCCCGCCGCCCGATCCGCGTATTCTGCAAAGCCCGGTCCCCCACGACCTCCAGCAGAGCGTGCTGCGGATCCACGGCGAGGCGCCGGCCTGCGGTAAGCAGGAGATCGGTTCCGGCTTCGTCGTCGCACCGGAGCGGATCCTCACCAACGCGCACGTCGTCGCGGGCACGACCGACCGCTGGGTCGACACACCCCGCGGCCGATTGAAAGCCGCTGTGGTGCAGTTCGACTCAGCACGCGACGTGGCGGTGCTCGCGGTACCGGGCCTCAGCGCACCGGTGCTCACCGTGGCGGCCGGGCCGGGCGCGCCAGGCGCCGACGCCATCATCCTCGGATATCCGAGGGGCGGGCAGTACACGGCCGTCGCCGCGCGCGTGCGGCAGCGCGGCACGCGACCGGTGCCCGACATCTACCACCGCGAGACGAGCGAACGCGCGACCTACACAGTGCACGGCGACATCCAGGACGGGAATTCCGGTGGGCCGCTGATCGACCCGCAAGGCCGGGTGCTCGGTATGGTGTTCGGCGTCGACCCGGACAACAGCACGGTCGGATACGCGGCGAGCCTGCCCGAACTACTCGACGGACTCGCTCTCACCGGACCGGCCGTGGACCCGGGCCCCTGCCTACGGTGACTCCAATACACCGGAGGCAGTGCGGTTTCCGCGCCGGAAGCGGATCGGCTCAGGCGTTCTCGGCGATGATCACGACACCACCGGCCGCCTCGAGCAGCGGAATCGTCTGCGCCGCGGCCTCGTCCACGTGCACCCGCGGATGCGCGGGCAACTCCGTCTCGTAATAGGTTCCGGGACCGTAGAACTGGCCGTATCGTACGACCACGCCGCCGATGTCGAGCACGGCCGCCTCGTGCTGCCGGACGACCTCGCCCCGGCCGCCCGCGGGCTCCCACGCGATGCTCTGCGCGAGCAAGCGTTTCGCACCCGCGGTCTGCGCGGCGGCGATCAGATTTCGGGTGCCCTCGGTACGGATGCGGGAATTCGCCGCACCGGATTCGGGCAGCAGTGCGGCATCGTCGGGCAGGTCGGTCAACTGGTGCAGCACCAGATCGGGACCGAATTCCCGGACGGCCGCGGTCAGCGCGTCCGCGTCGTACACATCGCAGATCACCGACTGCGCACCGGCCGCGCGCACCTGCTCGGCCTTGCCCGCCGATCGGGTCATCCCGGCCACCTCGTGCCCGGCCGCGATCAGCAGCGGCACCAATCGTGTTCCGATGACGCCGGTCGCG
>NZ_BAFT02000048.1 GCF_000308475.2 Nocardia brasiliensis NBRC 14402
ACCGAGCTGTACGAGAAGGAATGGGACAACCCGGCCGAGTCCGGCTGGGGTTTCGAGCTGACCTTCCGGCTGGTGCGCGCGGCCGCCGACACCGAGCCGCCCGCCTGGCCCGCGAACTTCCTGCAGAACCTGGCGCGCTATGTCTTCCAGTCCGGCAAGTGGTTCGAGCCCGGGCACACCATCAAAGCGAACGGGCCGATCGCCGCCGACCAGCCGGACTCCGGCATCCACGCGGTCTGCTTCACCGCCGATCCCGAACTGGGCACCATCGAAACCCCGCACGGCAGTATGCGATTCCTGCAGATAGTCGGGTTGACGATGCCGGAGTACCGCGCCGCGCAGGGCGGCAACACGCGCGCGGTGCTCGACCAACTCGCCCCGCATCTACCGCTGTTCGTCACCGACACCGCCCGCGGCTCGCTCATCTCCGAGCCGAAACCCCAAGCGCGCTGGCCACGTTGGGGCGGCGGGTTACGCGGGCGGGCGTAGCTCAGGCCGCCCGCGGCAGATCGAACGAACCAGCACCGTGCGGCCCGCCCCGCGCGCGGGCGGTACGGATGGCCCGGCGCCGCCGCGACCGTCCGGACCGCACCGCCCGAAAACCGCACTGCGCGTATCGAACCCGGCGACGCACCACAGAGCGACCGCCCAACCCGGCGCCGACCACGAACAAGACGGCCGCCACCACCGCAGCGCTACCCGGCCGTCCGCGGCTCATTGTTTTCCGGCCGCTATCACCGACAGCACCTCCACCAGATGCGCCTCGACCTTGGCCTTGTCGAGTCCGGCCCCGGCCAGGAGTCCGGTGCCGTTCTCCTGTTCGAGCAGCGCGAGCAGGACGTGCTCGGTGCCGATGTAGTTGTGCCCGAGGCGAAGCGCCTCGCGGAAGGTCAGCTCGAGCGCCTTCTTGGCCTCGGCGTCGAACGGGATCAGCGCCGGCAGCTTGTCCGCCCGCGCGGGCAGCGCGGCGGTCGCCGCGACCTTCAGCTCCGCGGGATCGACACCCTGGGTGAGAATCTCTTTCACCGCAAGGCCTTCCGGCTCGGACAGCAGGCCGAGCACCAGGTGTGCGACGGTGATCTGGTCGTTGCTCGCGTCGCGAGCGGACTCCTGCGCCGCCACCACGATCGCCCGGGCGCGGGGCGTGAAGCGCGCGAACCCGGCGTTGGGGTCCATCTGCGCGGCGTCGGCAGGCCCCTTGGGCACGAACCGTTTCTGCGCGGCCTGCTTGGTGACGCCCATGCTGCCGCCGATATCGGTCCACGAGGCGCCCGCGCGGCGGGCCTGGTCCACGAAGTGGCCGATCAGGTGATCGGCCACCTCGCCGAGGTGGTCGCCGACGACCACGGCGTCGGACAGCTGGTCGAGCACATTGTCGGGGCGGGCTTTCTTGATGCCGTCGATCAGATCGTCGAGGCGAGGCGTTGGAGAGGTCATGCGTCAACGATAAGTTGACGATGCGAGATCGTCAACCCTGAGTTGACGAGGTTCTCGGTCGCCGGTCAACGGTGCTGTGCCACCGACCCGCCGCCGGAAACCCCGCTGCCGCGGCTCGTTTCGGTCAAGGACGGGTCTGACGCGCCGCCCCGCGCACCACGCGCTCCTTCACCCAGGCCGCGGTCCGGCCGGTCAGGATGAAGCCGGCCGGTGAATCGTCGGCGTGCAGGGACTGGATGATGCCGTTACGCCGGCCCAGGCTCATGGCTTGGCCGACGTAGCGAAACCGCAGCGGACGCGGTTGCGCACCGCGCAGGCGCGCGGCGATGGCGTCGGCGACCTGCCGGCCGGCGGGCAGCGCAGTCGCGCAGGCCATCCGCAGCGCGCGGTCTCCGGGCCCGGCCATCACGGCGCAGTCCCCGGCCGCGTAGATCTCCGGATGCGAGATCGAGCGCAGCGTGGCATCGGTGTGTACCCGGCCCATGCCGTCGACGGCGATGCCGGACCGTTGCGCGAGGTCGGGCACGCGGAAACCGGCCGTCCACACGGTCGCGGCGGCCTCGAGCAGGGTGCCGTCGGCGAGCCGCACGCCCTGCTCGGTCACCTCGATCACCTTTGCGTCCGAACGGATCTCGACACCGAGCTGCTCGAGCACCCGCCGGATGTGCGCCTGGGCACGCGGCGAGAGCCACGCGCCCGGCGCCTCCGAACCGAGCAGCAGCACGCGCACCTCCGGCCGGGATTCGCCCAGTTCCGCGGCCAGTTCGATGCCGGTGGAACCGCCACCGACCACGACGACGGTCCCGTCCGGAGCGACGAACCGGTCCGCGTCCTCCGGTGTCGCGACCGAGTAGGCGTGCTCGGCCACCCCCGGCACACCGTCCAGATCGGCGACGCTGCCCAGCGCGTACACCAGCGTGTCGTAGCCGAGTTCGGTTCCGGTATCGAGCAATACCCGCTTTCCCGCGGGGTCGATCGAGGTGGCGCGGGCACGGACGAACCCGATCTCCTTACGCGCCAGCAGCTCTCTGATGTCCCAGGCCGAAATGCGTTGCCCGGCTGCCTGCTGGTGCAGGCGTACCCGCTCGACGAAGTGCTTGCGCGGGTCGACGACGGTGATCTCGGCTCCGCGTGCCTTGCGCGCGAGCCGCCGGGCTGCCGCCAGCCCCGCGTATCCGGCACCGAGGACGACGATCCGATGCTGTCCGGTCATGGTGTGACTTCCTTTCGATCGGCCGACACCTACCAGACCGAACAGCGCCACGATCCATGACAAAGATGCCCGTGAAGCGCGTCACGCCCCGTTCAGGACGCGGGCGCCGCCAGGTACCGCAGCTTGTGCGGGTTGACGATCAGCCGCAATGTGGCGATCGCACCGTCGATCAACTCCACCCCCGCGACCATCAGCGGCGCGCCGTCGACCCGGGCGACCACGGCGGGCGCACCGTTGATCTCCTCGATGTGCACTTCCATGCCGGGCACCGCCCAGCGCAGCAAACCGCAGAGATAGCGCGCCACGTTGTTCGCACCGACGATCTGCCTGCGCGCCGCGGTCACCTCGCCGCCGCCGTCGGCGGTCGCGATCACGTCGGCGGTGAGCAGCTGTTCCAGCGACGCCACGTCGCCGTTGCGGGCCGCCTGCACGAACCGGCTGATCAGCTCGCCCGCGTACGCGGAGGGCACGTCGAACCGCGCCCGATCCTCGCGCACCCGCAGCCCGGCGCGGCGAAAGATCTGCTGCGAGTTGGCCTCTGTGATGGTGAGCATGTCCGCGATCTCGCGGTGCGCGTACCCGAAGGCCTCGCGCAGGACGAACACGGCCCGCTCGACCGGCGTCAACCGCTCCATCGCGGTGAGCAGCGCCAGCGACACCAGTTCCCGCTCTTCCACGGTTTCCAGCGGGCCGAGTTCGCCGCGCGCGGTCGGCACGGGTTCGGGAATCCAGGGGCCGACGTAGGTCTCCCGGCGCGCCCGCGCCGAAACCAGCCAGGTGCGACACTGATTCACCAGCACCGTGGTCAACCACGCCTCCGCGGAACGGATCTCGGACCGCTCGGCGGCGTCCCAGCGCAGATACGTCTCCTGCACGGCGTCCTCGGCCTCCGCGGCCGAGCCGAGCATCCGATAGGCCAGCGCGAACAGGCGCGGGCGGTGCTCCACGAATTCGCGCAACCCGTCCGGCTCCATCGCCACCTTCCTCCGCGTCCGGCCGTTCGGTACGACCGTACCGCTCCCCCGCGCGGACAGGCGTCCCCGCATCGCGCCGGACGAGGGCTCGATGCCGAGCAGGCGCTTCAGGCCGAAGCGGGCCGCGCCGAACCCGCCGATGCCGAACCCTCCGAAGCCCACACCGCCGGCGGTCGCAAGAGTGTCCATACCGGGAGCTTTCTCGGTCGGACTTGCCAAGTCCTTAAGAAATCCCAGTGTTGAGAAGTCCGGCCCTTAAGAGGCCGGACTTCCAGGGTTCGGTCAGCGGGCGAGGTCGTCGATATCGCGCTCTTTCGCACCGGGCCGACGCAGCCGCAGGCGCGCCGTGGAACCCCGGATCGCCGGGCGGCGGATGACCGGACGCCGCTGCGCCCGGCGCTGCGCGCGGCGCTCGGCGGGCTTGTGCTGCCAGGTCTCCGGGCGCGCGGCGACCCAGCGCTGCGAGTGCCAGGCGAACGGAATGTGGCCCAGGTACAGCGCGACCAGGATCAGCAGCAGCACGGTCGGATAGGTCACCAGCAGCGCCGCGGCCAGCGCCACCAGCACCAGCAGTCCCGCCGCGGCCTGCGGCGCCACCGACACCGACTTCATCGCCAGCGTGGGCACGGTGCTGACGGCCAGGGCCGCGGCGAGCACGGTCCACACGGCGACCGCGTAGAAGCCGAGCCACCACCCGTCACCGAACTGCACCGAGAGCGCGACCGGCACCATCGCGATGAGCGCCGCCGCCGGGGCGGGCACGCCGACGAAGTACTCGCGCTCCCACTCCGGCCGGGTGTCGTCGTCGAGCAGCGTGTTGAACCGGGCCAGGCGCAGCACGATGCTCACGGCGAACAGCAGCGCGATGATCCAGCCCGCGGTCTCGGTGTGCAGCAGCGTGACGTAGAGCACGAGCGCGGGCGCGACACCGAACGAGATGGCGTCGGAGAGCGAGTCCAGCTCGGCGCCGATCTTGGTGGTGGCGTCGAGCATGCGGGCCAGTCGCCCGTCGAGGGTGTCCAGCACGGCGGCGGCGCCGATCATCGCGAGCGCGATGTCGAGCTGGTTGTCCAGGCCGAACTTCACCGCGGACAAGCCCGAGCACAACGCGAGAATGGTCACCACGCTCGGCAGCAACCGGATGGAGCGGCGCCGCCGTCGCTGGGTCGGAGCAGCCGCCTCCATCATGAACCGCTGGTGGACGCGGACCCGAGCACCGCGAGGACGGTCTCGCCGCCGATGGTGCGCTGCCCCGGCTCGACGAGCAGTTCGGTGCCCGCCGGGAAGTAGGTGTCCACCCGGGAGCCGAAGCGGATCAGACCGTAGGTGTCACCGATCGTCAGCACGTCGCCCATCTGGGCGTCGCAGACGATCCGGCGCGCGAGCAGGCCCGCGATCTGCACCACGACCACCTGCTCGCCGTTCGCGGTGTCGAGCACCATGCTGTTGCGCTCGTTCACCGCGCTGGCCTCGGGCAGATCGGCGGAACGGAACTGCCCCTGCTGATGCAGGACGGTGCGCACCACACCGGACACCGGAGTGCGCTGCACATGTACGTCGAGCACGGACAGGAAGATGCTCACCCGGGGCAGCGGCTGGTCACCCAAACCCAGTTCCGCGGGGGGAGCGGCGGTATCGACGAGCGCGATCTCACCGTCGGCGGGCGCGACCACCACGCCGGGACGGTTCGGCGGCACCCGGTTCGGGTGCCGGAAGAACGTCGCACACGCGGCCGCGGCCAGCAGTCCCGTCCGGCGCACCCACTTGCGCTTACCGCCGACGACGGCGACAGCGAGCGGGGCGGCGACAAACGGCAGCCCGGCGGGATGCAACGGGGGAATCGCATTGCGGACCAGGTCGGCGACGTGGCCGACTCCGGTGCGTTCAGGCGTGCCGGGCGGCGTGGGACGGCGGGCCACAGGCTCCTCTTTCGTGCTAGATGCAGTCGGATTGCGCCTTCAACGATAGGACCGGCGCAAGCGTTCACACCTTACGGGAAAGGAGCCTGTGGCACGGCTGTCAGCTACGGACTTTGCGTCCGGTGACCAAACCCACGAGGAACAGCAGAATCACCGCGCCACCGAGGCAGGTGAAGAAGCTGAACCAGAGGCCACCGCCTTCGACGTCCACGCCGAGCACCTTCAGCAGGAACCCACCGAGTAGGCCACCCACGATGCCCACCACGATGTTCAGCAGGATGCCCTGTTGGGCATCGGTCTTCATGATCTTGCTGGCAATCCACCCGGCAAGACCGCCGATGATGATCCACCCGATAATCCCGAGACCGAGCATGGTGTCCTCGCAATCCGCGCCGGCCGTCCATCGTGCAGGACGGCCCGCACATAGTTGGGTTTCACGCCGCTGGAGCTTTTTGGCGTGCTTCGAGGGTATACCCGGGGCTTGTGAGAATACGCACGACAAAACGGCGATTCTCGGGCTAATATGAGGTCGCCTCATGTCTACGGTTCCGTAGGGCGTGGCTGATGAGGGTTCCAATTCGAGGCTTCGAGGACAACCCGGCGGCGGTGCCGCAGGTACATAGGAGACGCACATGGCTGCTCGAATCGCCCAAACCACCGGGGCAGAGCACACGGCGATCCTCGGGCTCGGCGTTTACCGCCCAGTTCGAGTCGTGACCAACGACGAGGTGGCGGGCCCGATCAACTCGAGCGACGAGTGGATTCAGACCAGGTCCGGGATCAAGACCCGGCGCTTCGCGAACGAATCCGAAACCGTGCAGAGCATGAGTGTCGCGGCCGCGCGCGGCGCGCTCGAATCCTCGGGCATCGACGTCGACCAGGTCGACTGCGTGATCGTCGCGACCTCGACGCATCTGCTGCTCACCCCCGCCGCCGCCCCCCGGATCGCCACCGAACTCGGCATGAACGGCTCGGCCGCCTTCGACGTCTCCGCGGGTTGCGCCGGCTTCTGCCACGCCCTCGCGCTGGCCTCCGACCTCGTCCGCGGCGGTACCGCCGCCCATGTGCTGGTGATCGGCGTGGAGAAGCTGACCGACACCATCAACCCCACCGACCGCTCCACCGCCTTCCTGTTCGCCGACGGCGCCGGCGCCGTCATCGTCGGCCCCTCCGACGTGCCCGGCATCGGCCCCACGGTGTGGGGCTCGGACGGCACGCAGAGTCACGCGATCCGGCAGGACAAGGACTGGGTCGAGTTCTTCCGCGAGATCGAGGAGAAGGGCACCGATGCGGTGCGTCCGTACCTCGCGATGGAGGGCACCGCGGTGTTCCGCTGGGCCGCGCACTCGCTGGAGAAGGTGTGCCGCGACGCCGTCGACCGCGCCGGGCTGTCCACCGACGACCTGAACGCGATGATTCCGCACCAGGCCAACGGCCGGATCATCGAGATCATGGCCCGGGTGTTGAAGCTGCCGGAGAACTGCGCGCTGGCCAACGACATCGAGGAGACCGGCAACACCTCGGCCGCGTCCATTCCGCTCGCGATGGAATCGCTGCTGCGCAAGGGCCAGTCGCAGCCGGGCGACACCGCGCTGCTCATCGCCTTCGGCGCCGGGCTGTCCTACGCGGCACAGGTCGTCACGCTGCCCCGCTTCGCCGCGCCCGCCGCTCCGATCCCCGCCGAGGCCGACCCCGTGACCGCGGACGCCACCGTCTGACGCAGCTGCTTAACTCGTTCAGCGCAGCCACCAGGCTTGATCAACACAGCCACCAGGCTTGATCAGCGCAGCCACCAGGCTTGATCAGCGCAGCCCCCAGGTGACCTTCACCGTGAACGTCACCGTCTGTGTGCCCGGTTCCAGCGGGACCGATTGCGGTGCCGCGTCCCGGGCGGAGTACTTGGGGCTCTCGTCGCGGTTGCTCGCCTCGCTGATGGTGATCACCTCGCTCAGCTGCACCCCGGCGAGCACCGCGTACTGCTCGGCGCGGGCTTTCGCGTCGGCGAACGCGCGAGCCCGGGCGTCGGCGAGCAGCTGCGAGTTGTCGTCGATCGCGAAAGACACTCCACGCAAACGGGTTTCGTTGCCGCCCGCGGCGATCGCCGCGTCGAGCACACCCGAGGCCTTGGTGAGTTCGCGCACGACCACCCGGACCGAGTTTCCGGCGCGGTAGCCGATCACCGTGCTGTCGGAGCCGGCCGCGTACTGCGGCTGGATGGAGACGTCGGTGGTGCGCACGTCCTCGCGGGTCACCCCGGCCGCGACCATGGCGTCGGTCATCGCCTTCGACTTCTCGTTCGCCTTGGCGATGGCGGCCGAGACCTTGTCCGCGCTCACCTCCACCCCGAGGTCGGCGTTCAGGATGTCCGGGGCGCCGCGCACCTGGCCGGTGCCGACGACGGTGACGTCGCGGGCAGGCCCGGACTCGTCCTTACCGCAGCCCGTCATCAACACGGCGCTCGCGGCGACGGCGGCCGCGCACTGCGTCATTCGTCGCATACTCCGGCAACATACGCACCCGGGCGTCCCGCCGTGGGTGAACCGCCGGACATCGGCGGCTCCGCGCGCAGTCGTCAGCGCTGCGCTTCGACCGCCGCCTTGATCTGTTCCAGGGTTTCGGTCATGCCGCGGACCAGCGCCGCCTCGAACGGCACTGCGCCGCCGAGCTTGGTGGCGATCAGCTTGCGCGACAACCACGTGGTGCCGCGCGGCATATCGCGGCGTTCCACCAGCCGGGTGCCCGTCGCGGTCGGCTCGAGCGTATAACTCCAGATCGAGCGATTCTCGTTGATCCGAAACGCGAACACCTGGTTCGGTTCGAAACGCACTATGCGCCCGGTGGTCGGCCAATACTGCTTGCCATCGGTATTCAGGTGCAGCGTCCAGGTGCCCTTCTTGGTCGAGCCGAACTGCACTATCCGCACCAGTTGCGGGCTGAACTCGGGCATCCGCTTCAGGTCCGCGACGACGGACCACACCTGCTCCGGTGGGGCGGAAATGTCAATGGCGGCTTCGAGATTCTGCGGCAACGGTGTCTCCGGTTCCGAGCGGGCCGGCGGATACCTGGCCGAACCTGTTTCATGGTTTATGCGTATTTTAATCAGAAGACAGTTGGATCACATTCAGCATGTTGCGCGCCGACTTCGGTAATGCCGAGCGCACAATGCGGGATAGACGAAGCAACGACACAGCCTCGAGCTTTCCCGTCCAACGTGAGGTGATCGGCCGTGAAACTGCGCTCTCTCTTACATCGTCGACATGCGGATCACGTTCCGCTGCTGCCCGGCGGCGAGACCGAAGGCGGCACCGCCCGCGGCCCTTCGCCGGAGAATCTCGAACGCCTGCTGACCAACGATGAACTCGACCTCATCCGGCACCACCTGCTCTGACCGCCCGCACGTCCGCCTCGAGCGAACGTTGACGCCCCGTTTTGCACGACCGTCCATACTCGATAGGTGACTTCACCCGCTGCCACGAAACCGGCCATCCTGAGCGTCGACGATGATCCCGGCGTTTCCCGCGCGGTTGTCCGCGACCTGCGCCGCCGCTATGGGGCCGAATACCGGATTCTGCGCGCGGAATCGGGCGCGCAGGCGCTCGAGGCGTTGCGTGAGATGAAATTGCGCGGCCAGCCGGTCGCGGTCTTGATCGCCGATTACCGGATGCCGGGCATGGACGGCATCGAATTCCTCGAGCAGGCCATGGACCTGCACCCGTATGCCCGCCGCGTACTGCTGACCGCGTACGCCGACACCAGCGCCGCGATCAACGCCATCAATGTGGTCGATCTGGATCACTATCTGCTCAAGCCGTGGGATCCGCCGGAGGAGAAGCTGTATCCGGTGCTGGACGGGCTGCTCGACGCCTGGCGCAGCAGCGAGCACCGGCCGGTGACCGAGACGAAGGTGGTCGGCAACCGCTGGTCGCCGCGTTCCTCCGAGGTGCGCGAGTTCCTGGCCCGCAACCAGCTGCCGTACCGGTGGTATCTGGCCGACGAGCCGGAGGGCGCGCGACTGCTGGAGGCCGCGGGCGCCGATCCCGAACGCTGTCCCGTGGTGATCACGGCGGGCGGCGACGCGCTGGTCCAGCCGTCGGACAGCGTGCTCGCGGAAAACGTCGGGCTCACCGTCAACGCGACCGGCGATTTCTACGATCTGATCGTGGTCGGCGGCGGCCCGGCCGGGCTGGGCGCCGCGGTGTACGGCGCCTCCGAAGGTCTGCGCACCGTCCTGGTGGAGCGCACGGCGACCGGCGGGCAGGCCGGGCAGAGCTCGCGCATCGAGAACTACCTCGGCTTCCCGGACGGTGTCTCGGGCGCTCAGCTGGCCGATCGGGCCCGCCGCCAGGCGGCGAAGTTCGGCGCCGAGGTGATCACCACCCGCGAGGTGGTCGGGCTGGAGGTCAACGGTTCGGCGCGCACGGTGCGCTTCGCCGACGGCGGCAGGCTGTGCGCGCACACGGTGATCATCGCGACCGGCGTGGACTACCGCAGGCATCCGGCGCCCGGCGTCGACGAGTTCACCGGACGCGGCGTGTATTACGGCTCGGCGATGACCGAGGCCGCCGAATGCGCCGATCGCGACGTCTACATCGTGGGCGGCGCGAACTCCGCGGGCCAGGCCGCGGTGTTCCTGTCCCGCAACGCGAAGACGGTGCATCTGGTGGTGCGCGCGGACTCGCTGGACAAGTCCATGTCGCACTACCTGATCCAGCAGATCGCGCAGATCCCGAACATCAAGGTGCACACCAACACCGAGGTGAGCGCCGCCGACGGCGACGACCATCTACAACAGATCGTGTTGCGCGACAACGTCTCCGGCAACGAGGAGAAGGCCGAGGCCGAGCGGCTGTTCCTGTTCATCGGCGCCGCACCGCAAACCGAGTGGCTCGACGGCACGGTGAAGCGGGACACGGCCGGATTCGTGCTGGCCGGGCCCGACCTGATGGTCGACGGCGCGCGCCCGGCGGGCTGGGAACTCCCCAGGCCGCCACATCATTTGGAGACGAGCGTGCCCGGCGTGTTCGTGGCAGGCGACGTGCACGCCGATTCGGCCAAGCGCGTCGCGTCCGCGGTCGGCGAGGGTGCGATGGCCGTGATGCTCGTGCACCGGTACCTCGCGTAAACAGGAGGCTGGCAGATGAATTCGAACAACACCGCGGACCGCAGCAGCCGCCTGGTCTGCGATCCCGCGGAACTACGCACGCTGTTCCTGTTCGAGAAATTGAACGACGAGCAGCTGGACTGGCTGTGCCGGGACGGGCGGGTCGAGACGATCGAGCCCGGGCTGGTCTTCCGCGAGGGCGACCCGGCCACCTGCTTCTACGTGCTGATGGACGGCGAGGTCGTGCTGACCAAGCTGTCCGGCGGCACCGAGATCGAGCTGGTGCGCACCCAGCACCACGGCTCCTACGCGGGCGCGTGGAGCGCCTACCTCGGCGACAAGGTCGAGCAGACCTACAACAGCTCGATGTCGGTGACCCGCCCGTCCCGGTTCTATGTGCTGGACGCCGCGATCTTCGCGCAGATGATGCAGGACTGGTTCCCGATGGCGGTGCACCTGCTCGAGGGCGTGTTCTTCGGTAACCGCAACGCCAACGCCCGGGTCGGCCAGCGCGAGCGGCTGCTCGCCCTCGGCTCGCTGTCGGCGGGTCTGACCCACGAGCTGAACAATCCGGCCGCAGCGGCCGTGCGGGCCACCTCCGGCCTGCGCGAACGGGTCGCGGGCATGCGGCACAAGCTGGCCATGATGGCCGACGGCAAGTTCGACACCGCGTCCCTCGGCGCCCTGGTGCGGTTGCAGGAGGAGGCGGCGGCGCAGGTGGCCAAGGCGCCCGAGCTGACCCCGATGGAGGCCGCCGACCGCGAGGACGTGCTCGGCGAATGGCTCGACGAGCACGGCATCATCGACGGCTGGAACCTGGCGCCGAACTTCGTGCAGGCCGGCTTCGACGTGGACTGGCTCGAGCGGGTGGCCGGCACCCTGGAGGGCTGCACCGACCAGGTGTTCCAGGGTGCGATCCGCTGGTTGAACTACACCATCGAGACCGAGCTGATGATGAACGAGATCGCGGACTCGACCACCCGGATCTCGTCGCTGGTGAACGCGGCCAAGCAGTACTCACAGATGGACCGGGCCCCGTTCCAGGTGGTGGACATCCACGATCTGCTCGACAGCACCCTGGTGATGCTGAGCCGCAAGATCGGCGACGGCGTCGAGGTGGTCAAGGAGTACGACCGCGCGCTGCCCGAAGTGCCGTGCTACGCAGCGGAATTGAATCAGGTGTGGACCAACCTGATCGACAACGCGGTGTACGCGATGCACGGCCGGGGCACGCTCACCATCCGCACCCGGCACGAAAACGACTGCGCCGTCATCGAAATCGGTGATACCGGGCCCGGTATCCCGGAGGCGGTACGCAGCCGGATCTTCGAACCGTTCTTCACCACCAAGCCGATGGGCGAGGGCACCGGCCTCGGGCTCGACATCTCGTTCCGGATCGTGGTGAACAAGCACGACGGCGATATCCAGGTCGACTCCGAACCCGGCGACACGCGGTTCACGGTGTGGTTGCCGCTGAACCGCAGCGCGGACAATCCCACCGACGAAGCGAACGCACCGACCGCAGGAGAGCAGCGATGACACAGGAACTGGAAGGCATCGACCCGGCCGTGGCGCCGAGCGGCACCGGGTGCCTGGAATGCGAACAGGCGCAAGGCTGGTGGGTGCATCTGCGCCGGTGCGCGCAGTGCGGGCACATCGGTTGTTGCGACACGTCGCCGGAACAGCACGCGAGCAAGCACGCGAAAGACACCGGCCACCCGTTCATTCAGAGCTTCGAACCGGGCGAGGACTGGTACTGGAACTTCCGAACCGAGGAAATGTACGGCGACGGTCCCGAACTCGCGCCGCCGACCAGTCACCCCGCCGAGCAGAGCGCCCCGGGCCCGCGCGGCCGGGTGCCCGCGGACTGGCGGGCACACATCCACTGATCCCGCGCAAACCGGTACGCTGCACCGAGCACGCCGCGGGCTCGGTTCAGCGATGACCGGAGGCGGCGTGCCGATTCCACAGCAACCCATCGGGGAAAGCACGGTATGAAGCGAACATCCGCCATCGTCCTCGCCGCCGGGACGCTGGCTTCGGTGCTGGCCGGCTGCGGCCAGTCCTCGACCGATTCCAGCGACGCCGCGCGGCCGAGCAGCAGCGCACCGGCCGCGGCGAGCAGCACCGCGACGCCGGGCAGTGCCCCGGCCGCCGCGCCCGCCGACCCGTCGAAGACCACCTGCGCCGAGTTCAAGAAACTGGACAACGAGGCGGAGAAGGCGCTGATCGAGCAGCTGCTCGCGCAGCATCCGGACAGCACGTTCGCGGGCAGCCCGAATGTCGCGCTCGGCACCGCGAAGCTGGTCTGCCTGTCC
This sequence comes from Nocardia brasiliensis NBRC 14402, assembly GCF_000308475.2. Taxonomy (GTDB): domain Bacteria; phylum Actinomycetota; class Actinomycetes; order Mycobacteriales; family Mycobacteriaceae; genus Nocardia; species Nocardia brasiliensis. The sequence goes on from NZ_BAFT02000048.1 coordinate 12,963, forward strand.
GGCAGCGTGGCCGAGACCCCGGTCGCGGTCGCCGCCGGGATCGTCGCGAAGAACAACTAGACAGGCCTAGTCCCGGCCACGACCGCGCTCCGGCGCGGCAGAATGGCACGGTGGCAGAACTAGCGCTCACCGCTCGATGGAATCCGTCCGCGGCCGACGCCCGGCGCGGCGTGGTGCGACTGCATCCGGAGGCGCTGGCCGCGCTCGGCCTGCGGGAGTGGGACGGTATCGCGCTGGTCGGCTCGCGGCGCACGGCCGCGGTGGTCGGCGTCGCGCCCGCGGGCACGCCGGCCGGCGTCGCCTTGCTCGACGACGTGACGCTGTCCAATGCCGGGCTGCGGGAGAACGCGACCGTGGTCGTCGCGCCGGTCACCGTGTACGGGGCGAAGCAGATCTCGGTGAGCGGTTCGGTGCAGGCGACCCGGACCATCCCGGCGGCCACCTTGCGCCAGGCACTGCTCGGCAAGGTGGTGACCGTCGGCGACGCGGTCTCGCTGCTGCCCCGCGATCTGGGCCCCGACATCAGTTCCGCCGCTGCCTCGCAAGCACTTTCGCGCACCTTCGGCATCGCCTGGACCACCGAGTTGCTCACCGTCACCGCCACCGATCCGCGTGGACCGGTCAGCGTGCAGCCGAATACCGCGGTGGTGTGGGGCGCGGGGGTGGTGGCGGCACGCGACGCCGCCGATCGGGCTTCGGCCGGGGAGCCCGTCCCCGCGGGCACCGCCGCCCAGGCCGCGACCGAGGCC
>NZ_BAFT02000047.1 GCF_000308475.2 Nocardia brasiliensis NBRC 14402
CGGGTAGTGGACATGATCGCCGCCATCCAGGGCATCCGGCCCCCAGCACGCACCCTGCGAGGTTTGGTATGAACTTTCACCACCCCCACAGCCGCGAGTACAGCCCGCCATGGGCCACGACGAACACCTGGGACACCCCGAGCTGGTCGGTGGACGAGCTCGTCGCCGCCAAGGCGGGCCGCACCGTGTCGGTGGTGCTGCCCGCGCTGAACGAGGAGAACACCGTCGCCGACGTGGTGGCCAGCATCCGGCCGCTGCTCGGCACCCTGGTCGACGAGCTGATCGTGCTCGATTCCGGCTCCACCGACGCCACGGCCGAACGGGCCCGCGCTGCGGGCGCCGAGGTGATCACGCGGGAGCAGGCGGTGCCCGAACTCGACCCGGTACCCGGCAAGGGCGAGGTGCTGTGGCGTTCGCTGGCCGTGACCAGCGGTGACCTCATCGCCTTCGTCGACTCCGACCTCATCGACCCCGATCCGGCGTTCGTGCCCAAGCTGCTCGGCCCGCTGCTCACCGTCGACGATATGCACCTGGTCAAGGCCTACTACCGCAGGCCGCTGCGGCAGGGCGGCGCGGTGGACGCGCACGGCGGCGGCCGGGTCACCGAGCTCGTCGCCCGGCCGTTGCTCGCCGCGCTGCGGCCCGAACTCTCGCAGGTGCTGCAGCCGCTGGGCGGCGAGTACGCGGGCACCCGCGAACTGCTCACCGCCGTCCCGTTCGCGCCCGGCTACGGCGTGGAGATCGGTCTGCTGCTCGACACCTACGACCAGGTCGGCCTGTCCGCGATCGGTCAGGTCAACCTGGGGGTGCGCACGCACCGCAACCGGCCGCTGGCCGACCTGGGCGTGATGAGCAGGCAGATCCTGGGTACCGTGCTCGGCCGCAGCGGCGTCCAGGACTCCGGCGCCGCACTCACCCAGTTCCCGCTGGTCGGTGACGCCTTCACCGCGCACAGCACCGAGGTGTCGCTGGCCGACCGTCCGCCGATGAACACGCTGCGCCCCGCCTGGGCCGCAGCCTGAACCAAGCCTGATCCGCGAACCCGGGCGCCCTCGGCCGCCCGGGTTCGCTGCTGTCCGGACCACGTGGTGCCGAATTCACCGGCTGCCGAGCCGATCTGAGGCCGCGATGTGGTTCGCGAGCAGGTTTGCTGAACAGACGCTACGATGTTTGCCAGGTCTTACGTTCGCATGCTGTATTTCGAGATACGCGTCCGCCGCGCGCTCATGAGCAGGAGATACGTTTATGACTATTGGTGAGCTACCCAAGCAGGACACGCGTCAGCCGGAGTTTGCCGGTCCCGATTACACGTTGGCCACGCTGCGGGTGAACGGTCACGATTTTCCGGTGGCCCTCGAACCCCGGGTCAGCCTGCTCGACGCCCTGCGCGAATATCTGCGCCTCACCGGCACCAAGAAGGGCTGCGACCAGGGCGCCTGCGGCGCCTGCACGGTGTGGGTCGACGGGAAGCGCGAATTGTCCTGTCTCACTCTCGCATTGAGTGTGCAAGGCCGAGAGGTCACCACGATCGAGGGGGTCGCGGAGGGGGACGAGCTGCATCCGGTGCAGCGCGCGTTCATCAGCTGCGACGGCTTCCAATGCGGTTACTGCACGCCCGGTCAGATCATGTCGGCGATCAAATGCATCGAAGAGGGCCATACCGGCAGTGACGAAGAGATCGCCGAATGGATGAGCGGCAATATCTGCCGCTGCGCCGCCTATCAGAACATCCGCGACGCGATAAAGACCGCGGAGGGTGAAATGGGGCAGACCCGATGAAGCCCATCGCCTTCGCGCGCGCCGAAACCGTGGACGAGGCGCTCATCGCGGTCGCTGCCCGTCCGAACACCGTATTCCTCGCCGGCGGTACGACTCTGGTGGATATGCTGCGCATCGGCGCGATGGAGCCGGACAACGTCGTCGACATCAACCGGCTGCCGCTGACCGAGCTGGAGCACACCCCGGACGGCGGGCTGCGCATCGGCGCGATGGTCCGGATGAGCGAGGTCGCGGCCGATCCCGGTGTGCGGGAACGCTTTCCGTTCCTGTCGAGCGCGCTGTGGAAGGGTGCGTCCGCGCAGATCCGCAATATGGCGTCGATGGGCGGCAACCTGATGCAGAAGGTGCGCTGCCCGCAGTTCCGCGATATCGCCTACGCCTGCAACAAGCGCGAGCCCGGCAGCGGCTGCGGCGCCCTCGAAGGACTGCACCGCGGCAATGCCGTATTGGGCACCAGCGAGCACTGTTTCGCGATGCACCCCTCCGATATGGCGAACCCGCTCACCGCGCTCGATGCCGTGGTGCAGGTGCAAGGGCCGCGCGGCATCCGCAGCATCCCCTTCGACGACTTCTTCCTGTTGCCCGGCGCCACACCGCATCTGGAGCATCCGATCACCAGTGACGAGCTCATCATCCGGATCGACGTGCCGCCCTTGCCGTTCGCGAAGAACTCGCACTACCTGAAGGTGCGCGACCGCGAATCCTATGAGTTCGCCGCCGCTTCCGCGGCCGTGGCACTAGATCTGGCGGACGGTGTCGTGCGCGATGTCCGGATCGGCCTCGGCGGCGTGGCGACCAAACCGTGGCGGGCCAGAATGGCCGAGGATCTACTCACCGGCCAACCCGCGACGAAAGAGAACTTCGCCGCGGCGGCGGCCACCGAACTCGCGGCCGCCGACGACAGCCACCCGATGAACCGGTTCAAAATCGCACTGGCGCAACGCACCCTGGTGCGCACCCTGGAAACCGTCGCGGCGCGAGGAGAGCGGAAATGAGCGCGCCCGCCGCCGAGAAGCTGATCGGTCAGCCGCGCGACCGCATCGACGGGTACGCCAAGGTCACCGGCGCGGCGCGCTACACCGCCGAGATCCCGATGCCGAACGCCGCGTACGGCGTGCTCGTGGGCGCCGAGATCGGTAACGGCACACTGACTTCCCTCGACATCAGCCGCGCACTGCGGGCCGGCGCGGTGGCCGTGTTCACCCACGAGAACCTGCCGCGGGTCACCACGGTGCCGCTGGTGCCCTCACTGTTCGGCCATCCCGCGCCCGGACAGACCTTCTTTCCCATGCAGGACACCACGATCCACTACTTCGGCCAGCCGATCGCCGTGGTGGTGGCGGATACCTTCGAGGTCGCCCAGCAGGCCGCCCGGTTGATCGAGGCGACTTACGACGAGCAGCCCGCCCTGGTGCGTTTGGACGACGGGCGCGACGAACAGTATGTGCCGGAGAAGATCTTCGCCGGGTTCGTCCCGGCCACTCAGTCGCGCGGCGACTTCGCCGGTGCGGCCGCAGCCGCAGCGCACACCGTCGACGCCACCTTCCGGTTCGCCGCCAACCACCACAATCCGATCGAATGCTCGGTCACCGCCGCGATGTGGAACGGGGATTCGGTCACCGTCTACGACGCCACCCAGGGCATCGTGGCCAGCCAGCTGACCATCGCGGCACACCTCGGGATCTCGCCGAGCAAGGTGCGGGTGGTGACGGACTACGTCGGCGGCGGTTTCGGCGCCAAAGCGATGATGTGGCCGCACGTTACGCTCGCGCCGCTGATCGCTCGGGAGCTGGGCCGGCCGATCCGGGTGATCCTGAACCGGGAGCAGATGTTCTACGGCACCGGGTTACGGGAAGAGCAGGAGCAGCGCGTCACGCTGGTGAGCGACGCCGAAGGCCGGTTCACCGGACTGCGCCACCACAAGCTCTCCCTCACTTCGCATTTCGACGACTGGGCCGAGCCCTCGCTCGAGGTGGCGAGCAAGGCCTACGGCATCCCGCACTGGGAGGGGCAGTATCGGCTGATCAAGGCCAACATCATGACGCCCACCTTCATGCGCGGCCCCGGCGAGGCCTCGGGCATGGTCGCGCTCGAATGCGCGATCGACGAACTCGCCACCCAGCTCGGCGCCGACCCGGTGGAACTGCGCCTGCGCAATCACGCCGCGGTCGATCCGGAAAGCGGAAACCCGTGGAGCTCCGACGGTTACCTCGATTGCCTGCGGCAGGCCGCGGAGCGGTTCGGCTGGGACGGACGTCAGCAGACGCCGGGTTCGCACGTCGACGGCAACTGGCTCATCGGCTGGGGCGTCGGCACCGCGGGGTACCCGGTGTACGAACCCGGCCAGCCGCAACGCGCGCACGCGCGGTTGCGTTCGGACGGGTCGCTCGTGGTGCAGGCGGGCACCCAGGAATTCGGCACCGGTGTCGCCACGGCGATGACCCAGGTCGCCGGGGACGCGATGGGAATGCCGTTCGACCGCATCCGATTCGAGATCGGCAACACCGACTATCCGAACGTGGCGGCGACTGTCGGGTCGATCGGCGCGAGCGCGGTGAGTTCCGCGGTGCACAACACCTGCTCCGATCTGCTCCGGCAGCTCATCGACGTCGCGGTCGCCGATATCGATTCCCCGTTGCGCGGTCGCACGCCCGACGAGATCGAAGGCGTCCACGGGAGGTTGCGGCTGCGCGACGATCCGTCGGTCAGCGATTCGTACGCCGACGTCCTCGAGCGCAATCAGCTTTCGGATATCGAGACGACCGGCGGCTGGCGGCCCGCGACGACGCCCGCGCCCTACGGAAAGATGAGCTTCGGCGCGCAGTTCGCCGAGGTCGCCGTCGATCCGGAGCTGGGGTTGATCCGGGTCCGGCGCATGGTCGGCGCGTTCGCCCCGGGGCGGGTGCTCAATGTGAAGCTGGCCCGCAGTCAGGTGCTCGGCGGCATGAATTGGGGCCTGTCCCAAGCACTCATGGAGGGCAGCGTGCCCGATATCCGGGACGGCCGGTGGGCCAACGCCTCCCTGCTGGAATACCTGCTGCCGGTGAACGCCGACGCCCCCGCCGTCGACATCTCGTTCGTAGAGGTCGACGACTCGGTGGTGAACCCTTTGGGCGTCAAGGGCATCGGCGAACTCGGCATGATCGGTGCCGCCGCAGCCATCGTCAACGCCGTACATCACGCCACCGGAAAACGCCTGCGCGACATCCCATTGCGCATCGAACACCTGCTCTGAGCACAGCCGACGCGGATCGAGCACCGGCACTTCGGGTTTCGTCCGGGTGCGGTGGATGATCCGTCGTGCTCGTGTGCGCCAGGACGGGCGGGGCTGAGTGTGGTGGGCGCGCGGCGCGGCTGAGTGTGGTGGGTGCTCGACACGGCAAGGTTCGGCGGGCAGTAGACGGCCGCGCCGGATCTCGGACGCCGAGGGCATGCGCGGTGCGGCCGGGGTCAGCGGTGGATGGGGCCGTCGAGGCGGTCGAGGGGGCGGGCTGAGGCGGCGCTGCGTTCGGCGAGGATCTGGGCGGCGATGGAGATCGCGGTCTCGTCGGGGGTGCGGGCGTTGAGGTCGAGGCCGAGCGGGCTCTTCAGGCGGGCCAGGCGGCTCTCGGTGACTCCCGCCGCGCGTAGGCGCTCGGTGCGTTCGGCATGGGTGCGCCGGGAACCGAGGGCGCCGACGAAACCGAGGTCGTCGAGGTCCAGTGCGGCCGCGATGGTCGGTACGTCGAACTTGGTGTCGTGGGTGAGCACGCAGACCACGGTGCGGCCGTCGACCCGCCCGGCCTCGTGCTCGGCGCGCAGATAGCGGTGCGGCCAGTCGACGACGACCTCGTGCGCGGCCGGGAATCGGGCTGCGGTGGCGAAGGTTTCACGCGCGTCCACGACGGTGACCCGATAGCCGAGCTGTCGGCCGGTACGGCTGAGCGCCCGGACGAAATCGTTGGCACCGGCCAGGATCATCCGGGCGGGCGCGGCGAAGACCTGGACGAACACCCGTGGCCGCGGCGAGCTGTGCACCTCGCATTCGTCCGCACCCACCAACCCGCTGCGGCCCGCGTCGAGCAGCGCGCGAGCGTCCCGGTCCACCCCGTGCCACGGTTCGGCGCTGTCCGAGTACACCAGGTGCCACGCACCGGCCGCGTCCATCCGGGTGGCCAGCGCGACCGGCGTGCCCGACTCGAGGTCCTGTCGCAGCCGGGTGAGGATCGGGATCAGGTCGCGACCGACCGGCTCGACGAACACCTCGATCTCGCCCCCGCAGGTCAAGCCGACCGCGAGGCCGTCACCGTCGGCATAGCCGAACCGGTCGGTCACCGGTTGACCGGTGTCGAGCACCTGCCGCGCGGACTCGACGACGGCCGCCTCCACGCAACCACCCGAGACGGACCCGAGAACCGCGCCGGCGTCGGTGACGATCATCGCGGCGCCCAGCTCACGCGGTCCGGGACCGGTGGTATCGACCACCCGGGCCAGCGCCACCGGACCTTGCGCCAGCGAAGCGATGAGTTGCTCGAGCATTGCGCGCATCGGCACGTACCTCCCTCGAGCTGAGCGACGGCAGTGTTGCCGCCGTACTACTCAGGGTAGCTATCCGGAAGCTATGTGACCGCTTACGCGGTTCGCCCTGCGGTTTGCGCTGCGCTGGGGCATCGGCGGGCACCGCGGCGTGGTCAGGAGGATTCTTGCAACGCCTCGGGGACCGGCAACTCGACGAGTCGTTCCTCGGCCTCCGGCGCGCTCGGCGAGTTCTCCTCGGCGAGTCGCGCCTGCAGGGCGGCGACGGTGAGCTGGCCGTACGGTGCGGTAGGTCTGCGCAGGACGGTCACGACAAGGACGAGCAGGCCGAACACCAGTACGGTGCCGCCGACGATGATGAGCGGGTTCATCACTGCCTCCTCGGGTGACGCGTCAGTCGGTCGTTTCGCGGAGCACCAGATCGGTCGGGACCGTGCCGGTGCGGAAATAGTTCGCGAAGATCGCGGCGGTTTCCTCGGCCGTCCACACTTCGTCCGGGTAGATCCACGGTGCGGGCACACTGTCGGGCACCTGGACGCAGATGCCGGGCTCGCCGTCTCGGCTGCCCGCCCGGCCGACGGTGAACCGCCGGGTGACGGCATCGACGGTGTGGCAGAGCTCGACGACCACCGCATCGGCGGAGCCGGTGCACAACAGGTAGTTCGCGCCCGGCGCGGCGCTGATCGCCGGGCTGATCTCGGTGGAGCGCATAGCGTCGGGCAGTCGGGTCAGCTGCACCGAGTAGCGGTGGTGACCGTCGAGCCTGCGGAGCGGGCGCAGGTAACTTTCGATCGTTTCGCCCGCGCCGACGAACAGTTTCAGCCGATCGCTGTAGGTGACCCGATGGGTGGTGATGGTCGGTTCGGTCGCATCGACGGCGGCCGGACTCGTCGGTGCCTGCGGATCGCGCCGCACCGTGCGGACCGTCGGCGCGGAACTGGCTGCAAACGAACCTGGAACACTCATCGGAACTTCACCTATCAACGCTTAGTTATCTTCTAGCTATTCAACCATCGCATCGAGAATTCCCGAATGGAAGAGCGGCGTGACCTGTGCCACATCTGCGGGCGCTCAGGTATCAGGCCACGGCCCCGCAAGGCGCCGGACGGGTCGCGGTCAGCGGCGCAGACCCGGTGCGGGCAAACGGGTTTCGGGGTCGTGGCGGTAGACCGGCGTGAGTAGTTCGGCCTCCAGCGGCTCACCGGTCGCGCGGTCGAACCGGCACGCGACGAGCACCGAGAACAAATGGGTCGCGGCGCGTTCGTGCAGCGTGGCCAATCGGGTGGCGAGCAAACGGATGGCACCGAGGGAACCCGGCGGGTGCATGCCGTCGATCATCAGCACCGTGCCGCGCCCGTCCGGCCGCGGCAATCGGGCCAGATACGCGATGTCGTGAGGGTCGGGACCGCCGGGCCGATAGACCCGCCGGGCCGCGCGGTCCTCGATCCCGCGCCGCGCGTCGCCCGCGCGGGCCACGGCCCGGCGCAACCGCGGGTCCGCCGCGATGAGCTGGCGCAGGCTGGGGGACAGCTCGGGGCCGCCGAGCACGATCAGGCCATCGCGACTCAGGTCGACCGGCCTGCCCGGCAGGAAGTGTTCGATCGAAGCGGTGAAACCGAGTTCGCGGAGCAGCTCGACCAGCCGGTGCGGCGCCGCCGGATCGGGCGCGCCGATCACCCGGCCCGCCCGCACCTCCGGCACCAGTACGGTCAGCGTCCCGTGCCCGAAGAACAACCCTTCCGGTGCGGGCCCCTGGGTGCTGACCTGATGGATTCGCGCGCGGGAAAGCCCGGCTGCCGCACCGATTCTCGCGAACGTCCAGCCTTCGGCGTGGAGTTCCCGGATCACCGCACGGCGAATCCTGGTGAGTTCGTTGATCGTCTGCTGGGCCGCCGCCACCCCATCGGTGGCCGCCTTCAAACGCTCGACCTTGTCTTCGATCGCGAAAACTCGCGCCACGTCATCGGCCGACATGTGCGAAGTCTAGACAGCTGGACACGCCAAGGTGTTTAGCTTTCTTGACACTGAGCCCTACTCGTGACTCGTATGGGCCAGTTCGATGATCTTGTGAGAGTTCAGGTGGCGTCGGTATCGATCGGCGGACGCTCGTTGCGCTCCAACGGTTTTTCCAGCTTGGGCATCGGATAGTCCGGCATCGCGCCGCCGGTGCCGTAGATGTCCTTCTTGTCGGGCAGCGCGCTCTCCAGATTCTTCAGGATCGAATCGTCGCCGTTGAGAAGGTGTTTGGTGACCATCGAGCGCGGAGTCATACCGCGCAGTTCGTTCAGGTCGGCCAGCGGCTTGCGCAGGTCCTCGAATTCCGGGCCGAGTTCGTCCTTCAGCTGCGCGGTGGCGCCGCTGGCGTAGTCGCGCACCTGGCGCAGGCTGCGCGTGGTCCAGCGAACCGCGCCGGGCAGTCGCTCCGGTCCGAGGATCACGAGGGCGGCGACGAGCAAGATCATCATCTCGCTCCAGCCGATGTTGCTGAACACGGTTCCAGGCTACCCGGCCATCCCACCAGCGGCTCAGTTGGATTCACAGCTGGGGAACCCCGCGGATCCGGCCGCCGCGATGCCAACGAACCGTGCAGCCGCCGTGGAGACGACTGGCCGCCCGATGCCCGGAACGACTACGCGTCGATCAACGCCCGCGCGCCGTGGTCGCGGCCGCCGGAGTGGTGAGAGCTATCTCACAGGGCCGTGGGTGAACTGGGGAGACCCCTGCGGCGGACGCCATGCGGTACTGGAAGATTCACAGTTCCGTGGGGCGGGTCGGCACCATGTTGTCAGTCCGACTGCAAGGTGACCGGCACGTCGACCCGCCTGCCGTCGCGGATCAGCTGGACGGTCACGGTGTCGCCGATCTTGTTCAGTTGCACGGCGAGAACCAGCTCGTCACGCGAGGTCACCTCGCGATCGCCGACCTTGACGATGACATCGCCCTCGACGATGCCGGCCTTGGCCGCCGGGCTGCCGGGCGTGACATCGGCGACCCGGGCGCCGGACATCACCTCGTTGGCCACGTTCTTGGTCTGCGCGCTGACGCCGAGCTGGGCGTGATGCATGACGCCGTCGCGGATCAGGGTCTGCGCCACGTTGGTCACCTGATCGATCGGGATGGCGAAACCGAGGCCGACCGAGCCGCCGGATTCACTGCGGATCGCGGTGTTGATGCCGACCAGCCGGCCCTCCATGTCGACCAGTGCGCCACCGGAGTTGCCGGGGTTGATCGAGGCGTCGGTCTGCACCGCGTCGATCACGGCCTTGGTATCGCTGCCCTCGCCCTCGAGGGCGACGGGGCGGTGCAGCGCGCTGACGATGCCGGAGGTGACCGTCTTGCTCAGCCCGAGCGGCGAGCCGATGGCGAGCACCTCGTCGCCGACCTGGATGTTGTCGGACTTGCCGAGCTTGGCCACGGTGAGGTTCTTGACGTCGACCTTGAGCACCGCGAGATCGGTCTTCGGATCCCGGCCCACGATCTGCGCGGGCACCTTCGTGCCGTCGGAGAAGGTGACCTGGATGGTGGCCCGGTTGGTCTTGTCCTGGGCGGCCATCGACACCACGTGGTTGTTGGTGGTGATGAAACCCTGGCCGTCGATCACCACGCCGGAACCGGTCGCGCCGTTGTCGCCGACGGTGACCCGGATGGACACCACCGCCGGCAGCACCGCGTTGGCCACTTTGGCGATCTGGCTGTGCGGCTGCTCGGTGTCGGCGCTCTGCTCCAGCGTGACCTTGCGCGAGGTGAGCGTCGAAGCCTGCTCGGCGGTCAGCCTGCCGACGAGGCCGCCGAGCACACCGACCGCGAGCGCGAGGACGGCGAGCAGAGCCAGCGCCTTGGGCGCGACCCGGGAGCCGAAAAGCACCTCGCGGGCGCTCAGGCGCCGCGCCTCCGGCAGGGGTTCGGCGGTGGGGGTAGGCACTGCGGGAGCGCCCAGTCGGGCGGCAGCGGCGGGATCACGCCACGGATCGACCGGGCCCGCGACGGTCGCGGTGCCCTCGGCCGCGTCGGGGTCGCGCTGCAACAGTTCGGTCGAGCCTTCCGGGCGGCCGAAAGCCTCGGCCAGCACCGCGTCCGGCGGACGGTTCTGCAGATCCGCGCCCGCGACCGGCGCGGCGCCCCGGGGCAGCGGTTCGGCGAACGAACCCGACTGCCCGGACGGCCTGCGGAAGGCGCGGGCGGTATGCGTGTCGACATGCGGGCGATAAACCGGGCGCGGACCGAGTACGGGCGCGTCCGGCGGCCGCAGGTTACCCCTGGGCGCCGAATCCGATTGCCTGCCCTGGACGCGATCCGGGGTCTCGGGCGATCCGGTATTCGTCGATTCCGTCGTCACGGCCCAAACTCTACTTGCGCCACCAGGTTGTCCACCGGGTCGCGGTGAACGAATCGGTCAGGAATCCGAAAACTGCCTCGTTACGCGGAGTCGCGTGGGAACCGTTGGTGGATTGATTCGTCGCGCCGCCCGGCAATTCGGCCAGCGGAATACGGTTCAGGCTGTCGTGCAAGCCGGTCGGCAACTGGATGGGGCCGGACTGACGCAGCGCGATCCGGGCCTGCTGCTGCGCGTCGACCTCGGCCGCGCACTCCGGGCACTGGGAAAGATGTTGGGCGGCACGCAGATAGGCATTCATCCGCAACTCGCCGTCCACATAGGCCGCGATCGCCTCGCTGGCCAGATGCTCGGTGGGACGGAATCGAGGCGGACGACGACCGGGCGTACTGGAGTCGCCACTCATTCGGTGTTCACCCTTCCAACCGACATCATCCGATCCGTAGGGCGATGCCGGCGTTGTCCGGCTCACCCGATATTCGCTTCAGCGGCGAACCGCTGCTCACTTCCATTATGCGCAAGGTGGTCACGCAATGCCTGCCGCCCACGATGAATCCGGCTGCGCACGGTGCCGAGTTTCACCCCGAGCGTAGCGCCGATCTCCTCGTAGGACAGCCCTTCGATGTCACACAGCACCACCGCGGCGCGGAATTCCGGGGCCAGCGAATCCAGCGCGGATTGCAGGTCTGGATCGAGCCGAGCGTCGTGGTAGGCCTGTTCCGGGTCGGGACCTTCGGAAGGCACCCGATCGTAATCTTCGGGCAGTGCTTCCATCCGGATGCGATTGCGGCGCCGGACCATGTCCAGGAACAGGTTCGTGGTGATGCGGTGCAGCCAGCCCTCGAAGGTGCCCGGCTGGTAGTTGGACAACGAGCGGAACACCCGGATGAACGTTTCCTGGGTGAGATCCTCGGCGTCCTGCGCGTCGCCGGAAAGACGGTAGGCCAGGCGATAGACCCGGTCGGCGTGTTCGCGGACCAGATCGTCCCAGGACGGCATCGCCGACCGGTCGCCGGTGGCATCGAAAGCAGCGGTACCGGTCAGGTCGGCAGCCTCGGCGGCGTCGGACTCGATCGGCAGGATCTGCTCGGGCAGGGTGGCGTACTCACGCGCCGCATCGACCATGTGGATGGGGCTACCTCCTACTAGGGACCGGTAAACTCGGAACCACGCTCCGATCCGAAATCTCTTTCGGACCTGGAACCGTTACGTACGGATACAACCGACAACCTGTCTGTCGTTGTTCCCGCGTCCCGCGTCGATCCGGTCGGTGGTCTTGCGTTGGCCCCTACTCTTTCCTGTCCTGATATGGCCTGTGTATGGAGATGCTGAGGGCTGGCTGAGAAAAATCGTCCCGCAGATTGCTCGGCGGGGCGTGTTGTTCGGAACGCGGATAACCGGCGGCCAGCACTAACCTCATAGGCGTGGCATCGAATTTGGAGCGAAATCTCGCCTACGTGGAGGAATCCGTCGTGGAAGACGAGATCCTCGTCAGCGCGCGTGAACGGGCCACCGAGCTCGGAGCGGTACCGGTGCCGCCCTCGGTCGGCGCGCTGCTCAGCATGTACGCCCAGCTGCTCGGGGCCAAGGCGGTGGTCGAGGTGGGCACCGGGGCGGGCATCAGCGGTCTGTGGCTGCTCGACGGCATGCGCGAGGACGGCACGCTGACCACCATCGACTCCGAGCCGGAGCATCAGCGTGCCGCCAAGGAGGCCTTCCGCGCCGCGGAGATCCCGCCCGCGCGCACCCGGTTGATCAACGGTCGCGCGCTCGACGTGCTGCCCCGGCTCGCCGACGGCGCCTACGATCTGGTGTTCATCGACGCCGCGCCGCTCGAGCATCCGCAGTACGTCGGTCAGGCGGTGCGACTGTTGCGCGAAGGGGGTGCCATCCTGCTGCACAACGCGTTGCTCGGCGGCCGGGTACCCGATGCGGCACAGCGTGATCCGGCCACCCAGGCGGTGCGCGCCGCGACCCGGGCGATCGCCGAGGATCCGGAACTCACCAGCGTGCTGATCCCGGTCGGCGACGGATTGCTCTGCGCCTCACGGGGTTAGCATTCGCGCAAAGCCGTCCAGGTGCCGCGCACTTCGTGACAGTTGCTGTGTGACTGCGTGATTCGCACTTGCTGATTCCACCGCTCGGCGCTGGGTATACCCCGATCAGCCTGGCGGCGGAGGTAAAGCAATGCGTGGGTACGAATATTTCGAAATCGGCCATGTCGGCCATGTGGTGACCGAACACCGCTCCAGTTGGCTGCGGCCGACACTACTGATTTTCGGCTTCGTCATAGTGGCCGCGATCCTCGTGATGGTGGTCGTGAGTAATACCGATTTCGATACCGGCCCGACGAAAGTGACGCCACCGCCCGGGCCGTGCGAGCCGTTCTGTACGGCGCCTGCCGCGCCGCCGGTCCGATAGTTCCGCGCTCCGGTCCGCGCGCGCCGCGGCGCCGCGCGACCCGATGCTGAATTCGGTTGTCGCACTGGGTATTGCCTGACCTGCTGTGGCGTGGATCACCAGTCCTGAAGTCCGGTCCCCGATGTACGATGTCCGGTTCGCCTTCGGGTGTTCGTGTGCGAGCAGGGAGGCCGCACACGGACGCGCCCCGTCGGCGTTCGGCACCCGTCGGTGACCGACCCGGGAGGGGTGGGCCGGTCACCGACCGCGTCGCCGTCGCAGGTGCGCGAAACGGCAGCGCCACGGCGATCCGAGGCGCATGCTGCTCACAGCACGAACCGGTACCGCACCGGTACCGCCTGTTCCGGGCCTGCGGAAGAGGTGCGACCCGAGTGATCTACTACTTCTTGAACAACAACAACGAGGACAACGATCGCCGCCCGATCCACTGGGGCGGCGCGACGATCGCCTTCGCCCTGGTCCTGCTCGGCGCGATCCTGATCGTTTATCTGGTCAGCACCGCAGACTTCGGTGACTCGTCCAGGAGCACCGTCCCCCGCACCCCCGGCTCCTGCGCCCCCTTCTGCACCGCCACCCCCGTCCCACAGTGAGCACCGGCTGATCGCCGGAAATCGGAACCCCGGATTTCTGTCACGTCGCCCTGCTCTCCATGGCGTCGCCGACCAACGCGCGGGCCCGGGACCACTGGGCCGCGACGGCGGCCAGTTCGGCGGCCTCGTCGGCCAGGCTGTCCCCGGTGGTGTGCAGCAGCGAGTGCGTGCCGGTCGGCGCCGCGCCCCGGGACTTGGCGGTGCAGGCGAGCGACAGCCGGACGGCGAGATCCAAAGCGTCGCGTTCCCGTTCGCTGCGAGCGGTCGCGGCGATCGTCGCGGTCAACCGCGGCGGTGGCGACGCGGCGTAGCGGGCGAGCAGCAGCGCGCTGTCGCGGATCTCTATCACGGTGCGATGCAACAGATACCGGCTCTGTCGCGCGCCCAACGGTACCGCGGTGCGATGCACGATCTCCGGGCAGGCGGCCGTCAACTCGGACCACAAGGGCTGCAAGCGCTTCCGGCGGCGGGACCAGGTGTCGAGCCCGACGAGTTCGAGCAGCCAGGCCACCGCGGGCATGCCGCCGATGCCGATGAACACCAAGGCCTGCAAGAAGATCGCGTCTCGATCGACCGCGATCTGCGCGTCGGTCAGCCAGTTGTCGCGTCCGACCGCGCGCTGTGCCGCGGCCACCAATGTCAGGGTCAGGATCAGGGCAACGGTGTAAGCCGTCGCCAATACCGCGATGTGCAGCGCGAATTCGCGTCGCTGCAACCGCTTCCCGATTTCCGCGGTGCAGACTCGGACGAAGAAGAACACCATCCAGTAGGACAACGGGGCCAACGCCAGCCAGAAGCCGAACTGTCCCCATCCTTCCTGCTCGTAGATCGCCTCCGGACGGGGGCCGTGCACCACGCCACCGCAGAGCAGTGCGATCGCGCACGACATCGCCGCTACGCCGTAGACGAGTGCGGGGGAATACGGGCGGTCCAGCATGGCCGCCGCCAACAGCAGGCTCGCCGCGGTGGCGAACATGAATCCGATTGCGCCACACTGGTAGATCAGTCCCTGATCGAGGCTACCTCCGGTGAGCGAGATGATCAGGTCGCGCAGGGTGGGTTCGTGGGTCAGCACGATCGCGGTGATCAACGCGAATTGCACGGTGATGCGCCGATCGATCAGTCTCGCGTGGAACCGGATCAGTCGAACCGGCAACAGCAACAGGGAGCACAGGGCAATGGGCAGAGTCACCGCCGTGGGCATCGCTACCGCCGCTCGACCACCGCGGCACCCGCCACGAGCGCGCGAGCCCGGGACCACTGGGCGGCGACGGCGGCCAGTTCGGCGGATTCCTCGGCCAGGTTGTTGCCTGCGTTGTGCTGTAGCGAGTAGGTGGCGGTCGGCGCGTCGCCACGGGTCTTCGCTGCGCAAGCACGCACCATGCGGACCGCCAGATCGAGGGCCGCACGTTCCGGATCGGTGTGCGCCGCCGCGGCGATCTCGGCGCGTAACGATGCCGGCGTGGGGGAGGCGTAGCGGGAGAGCAGGAGCAGGCTGTCCCGGATCTCGATCACGGTGCGATGCAGGAAGTAACGGCTGCGCTGTGGGCCGTCCGGGGTCGAGGCGCGATGCACGATCTCGGGGCAGGCAGCGGTGAGGTCGAACCACAAGGGCAGCAAGCGCTTTCGACGGCGCGACCACAGGTCCAGCCCGGCCGCGTCGATCAGCGAGGCCAGCACGGGGACGGCGGCGATGCCGAAGAACGGCAGGATCTGCACGAAGACGGCGTTGTGGTCGATGGCCAGATGCAGGTCCGTCACCCAGTTCTGGCGGCCGAGACCGCGTTGGACCGCGGCGATCAGGTTCAGGCTGGTGACGGCGAAAACCGAGCAGGCCGTGGCGAGCACCATGGCGTGGATGGCGCGCTCGCGGCGGTCGTGCTGCCGTTTGCGCATCTCGATCGCGCACACCCCGCCCAGGTAGCAGACCATCCAGTAGGTCATCGGCGCGAGTGCGAGCCAGAAGCCGAGCTGGCCCCACCCCGGACGCAGGTACATCGCGTCCGGGTCCGGCCCGTGCGCCAGTCCGTCGAGCCGCAGCGCCACCAGACTGGAAATCGCCGCCAGCCCGTAGACCACCGCGGCCGGCTGCGTGTGCCCGAACATCGCGGCCGCCAGCAGCAGGCTGGCGGCGACGGTGAACATGAAGCCGATCGCGCCGAACTGGTAGATCAGGCCGTTGCTCAGCAAGCCACCGGTCAGATCCGAGAGCAGTTGCCGCAGGGTCGGCTCGTGCGTGGTGGTGATCTCCGTGAGCATCGCAAGCAGGATGTTGTAGCGCCGGTCGACCAGTGTGTCGCGAAACCGGGCGAGCCGCAGCGCCAGCAGGAGCCAGGCGAAGACGGCGATCGGCAGGGTCACCGCCGTCGGTAAGAAAAAGTCCACCATCCCCCCGGCCCCTGCTCAGCGGCGGAAGATCGCGCGGCCGAGGACGGAACGGGAACGGGGAGTGTCGGTTTCGGACATCAGCAGGGAGGCGAAGAGTTCGGCCTGGCTTTCCAGCACGTCGTCGTAGTCGGTGCGGGCCAGCACGCGCAGCACGGTGTCGGTGTCCAGTTCGGTGAAGAGTTGCTCGACCATGCGGCGTTGCGCGGGCTGCGACACGTAACCGGTGTGGTCGAGCAGCAGATGCGCGATCTCATGCAGCACGATGTGGTCGGTGTGATAGCCCGAACTCGTCGCGTCGTAGGCGACCACGACGTTGTCGGGGCGTTCGATGACCACGCCGCACGGAAACCCGCTCGCCGTCAGTCCGGGTTGGGGCGAGAGCGTGATCGGTTTGCCGAGCAATTCTTCGATGTGCCGGATGAAGGCCGGCAGATGCCACGGCCGCGGCACTTCGAGCGAGGCCGCCAGCGTTCGGACATGGTCGAGCGCGGGATCTCGGTCAGCGCGCCTCATCATCGGTACATTTTCGGGCCGGACCGGGCCGCCTGTCCACTACACCCAGACGCCCTTGCCCACCGTGACCACACCGCCGTTGCTGACAGCAAATCGTTCGCGATCGCGCTCCAGATCGACGCCGATGATCTCGCCCTCGCCGACGACCACGTTCTTGTCCAGAATGGCCCGCCGGACCACCGCGCCCCGCCCGATCCGCACGCCGGGCATCAGCACGCTGCCCTCGACGGTCGCCCCGTCGTCGACCACGACATTGGAACTGAGCACCGAATTGCGCACGGTGGCGGCCGACAGGATGCTGCCCGCGCCGACGATGCACTCCTGGGCCAGCCCGCCCTGCGCGAATTTCGCGGGCGGCAGGTTCTCGGCGGCGCCGCGGATCGGCCAGTGCCGGTTGTAGAGGTTGAACACGGGGTGCACCGATACCAGGTCCATGTGCGCGTCGTAGAACGCGTCGATGGTGCCGACGTCGCGCCAGTAGCCGCGGTCGCGCTCGGTCGCGCCGGGCACCTCGTTGTCGGCGAAGTCGTAGACACTGGCCTGGCCCGAGGCGACCAGCGACGGAATGATGTCGCCGCCCATGTCGTGATCGGAGTCGGAGTTGTCGGCGTCGGCTTTGATCGAATCCACCAGCACCTTGGTGGTGAAGACATAATTGCCCATTGACGCAAAAGTGACATTGGGGTCGTCGGGCGTGCCCGGCGGGTGCGCGGGCTTCTCCAGGAACTGGGTGATCCGGCCGGACTCGTCGGAGTCGATGCACCCGAACGCGCTCGCCTCACTGCGCGGCACCCGGATTCCGGCGACCGTGACGCCCGCCCCGGAGTCGATGTGGTGGGCGACCATCTGTTCCGGATCCATCCGATACACGTGGTCGGCGCCGAAAACCACGATGTAGTCGGGGTCCTCGTCGAAGATCAGGTTGAGCGACTGCATGATCGCGTCCGCGCTGCCGGTGTACCAGCGGGGACCGAGGCGCTGCTGGGCGGGCACCGGGGTGATGTATTCGCCGCCGAACCCGGACAACCGCCAGGTCTGCGAGATATGGCGGTCCAGCGAATGCGACTTGTACTGGGTCAGCACGCATAATCGCAGAAAACCGGCGTTGACCAGGTTGCTGAGCACGAAGTCGATCAGTCGATACGCACCACCGAAGGGCACCGCAGGTTTCGCGCGGTCCGCGGTGAGTGGAAAGAGTCGCTTGCCCTCGCCACCGGCGAGCACGATCCCGAGTACGTGCGGCTGGCTCCTCACACCTGCCAAACTACCGGGTAACCGGCGGGCGAGTGGCCCCTGCGGAGTTGAACGTCTACTTTGAAGCGGGTGAGTTTCGGCACGGACACCGGGAGGTCGACCGTGGAACCCGGCGCACCGGACCGGCTTCGGGTCGCGATGCTGACTCGGGAATACCCGCCGGAGGTGTACGGCGGTGCCGGGGTGCATGTGACGCAGTTGACTGCGCAGTTGCGCCGGCTATGCGATGTGACCGTGCACTGTATGGGTGTCGCGCGCACCGATGCCGTGGTGCACCAACCGGATCCGCAGCTCTACGCCGCCAACGCCGCGCTGCAGATGATGTCGGCGCAGTTGCGCATGGCCGACGCCGCGGGCCAGGTCGACGTCGTGCACTCGCACACCTGGTACAGCGGCCTGGCCGGACATCTGGCGGCCACCCTCTACGGCATCCCGCACGTGCTGACCGCGCATTCGCTCGAACCACGGCGGCCGTGGAAGGCCGAGCAACTCGGCGGCGGCTACCGGCTCTCGTCGTGGTCGGAACGCAATGCGGTGGAGCACGCGGACGCGATCATCGCGGTGAGCGAGGGGATGCGCCACGACGTGCTGGACGCCTACCCGTCCGTCGACCCCGATCGGGTGCACGTGGTGCACAACGGGATCGACGCGAGCGTCTGGTACCCGGGGCCGGTGGCGGCGGGCGCGCGGCCGGTGCTGGCCGTGCTCGGCGTGCGGCCCGACCGGCCGATCGTCGCGTTCGTCGGCCGGATCACCCGGCAGAAGGGCGTCGGGCATCTGCTCGCCGCGGCCCGCGATTTCGATCCGGATATTCAGCTGGTGCTGTGCGCGGGCGCGCCGGACACCAAGGAGCTGGAGGCCGAGACGGCCGCGGCGGTCGAGGAATTGCAGCGGCGGCGCGGCAACGTCTTCTGGGTGCGCGAGATGCTGCCCACCGAACAGATCCGCCAGATTCTCGCGGCGGCCACGGTGTTCGTCTGCCCGTCGGTGTACGAGCCGCTCGGCATCGTCAACCTGGAGGCGATGGCGTGCGCGACCGCGGTCGTCGCCTCCGATGTCGGCGGCATCCCCGAGGTGGTCGCCGACGGCACGACCGGACGCCTGGTGCACTACGACCCGGCCGCGACCGAGGCCTACGAACAGGCCCTCGCCGCCGCCATCAACGAGGTCGCCGGCGACCCCGTGCTGGCCGCCGAATTCGGCGCGGCGGGCCGGTCCCGCGCGATCGCCGAATTCGACTGGTCCCATATCGCCACCCGCACCGTCCAGGTCTACGACCAGGTCCGCAAACTCTGACCTGCCGCGCGGCCATCCACGGAACCTGCACGCTGCTCCGGCCCCGCATCGAGCGGTGCGAAAAGATCACCCGGCGTGACCGAGAATCCCAGCGTCGCGACCGGGCGCAGGTGGCAGTGCCCGGGCGGCCGCGAGGCACAGCGTTGCGGGGCGTGCGAGTGGTGACTACATCGGGCGATAGGTGGAGACCAGGACCGAGGCGGTGACTTCGGTGGGGTCGGGGAGGGTGGCGACGGGGGAGTGTTCCGCGGTGGCGTGGTGTGCGGAGGGCCCCATGCCGACGACGTTCGCTATGTCGGCGTGGCCGAGTTTCATCGGGTACTCGACCAGCAGGCGGTCGGTGGCGGTGAAATAGCCGGACATCGCGGCGTCGAGTTTGCGGTCCTTGTCCGGATCGACGGTCACCATGGCGAGCGGGCCGATCAATTCGCCGAGATGGCGCTCGGTGGGAGTGACGACGACGAAGACGCCGTCTCGGGCCAGCACCCGCGCGACCTCCGCCGGGTTGCGCGGCGCGAACACCGACAGCACCGTGCGCAGGACGCCGTCGCGGACCGGTAACCCACGCCAGGCGTCGGCCAGCACCGCGGCGGCCCGCGGGTGGGCGCGCGCACAGCGCCGGGCGGCGGGCTTGGCCACGTCCAGCGCGATGCCCCGGGCCGCGGGCATGGCGTCGAGCGCCCCGGCCAGGTAGTAGCCGGTGCCCGCGCCTACCTCCAGCACCGTGGCGAGCGCATCCTCGTTCGGCTCGATGGCCGCTGCGGTCGCGGCAGCAATCGGCGCGAAATGTCCCCCACCCTGAAAGGCGGCACGCGCGTCCAGCATGGTCGCGGTGTCGCCGGTCATTTTGGTCGAGGCGCCCGTCAGCAGGCTGACATAGCCCTGCTTGGCAATGTCGAAACTGTGCCCGTGTCCGCAACGCAACGCCCGGCCGTGCGCCTCGAGACCGAGCGCGCATTCCGGGCAGGCCAGCAGATCGGCCACCTCATCGAGTGCCTGCTGGTTAGCTGGTGACACTCTTCAGTTCGTCGCCGAGTGCCGCGGCCTCGTCCGGCGTGAGTTCGACGACCAGACGCCCGCCACCCTCGAGTGGAACCCGCATGACGATTCCACGCCCTTCCTTGGTTGCCTCGAGGGGACCGTCCCCGGTACGGGGCTTCATGGCCGCCATCCTCTGCTCCCTCCAGATCTGCGCGATATGCTGCGCACTTTCTTGGAACTCCAGTTGTCACCAACCAGCGAGCTCGCCGGCATTTGGCGAGCTACACCCGTCCCATTCTTCCCTATCGCGGATGTGGACGGATACCTGAGTTCAAAAAGTGACCGGTCGGCCTGTGTCGGGCACCTCGCTACCGACCCAGCAATCGGCCAGGTGATCATCTACCATCCCGGTCGCCTGCATCAGTGCGTAGGCGGTGGTCGGGCCGACGAAACGGAACCCTTTCCGCTTCAATTCTTTTGCCAGAGCTACGGATTCGGGTGTGGTGGCGGGCACATCGGCACCCGTCGCGGGGCGCGGCCGGGGCGGCGGCGCGAACGACCACAGCAGCTTGTCCAGTCCGTTATCGAGTTCCCTGGCAACCCGGGCGTTGCTGATCGCCGCGTCGATCTTCAACCGGTTGCGGACGATGCCCGGATCGGCGAGCAGCCGGGCCACGTCCGCGTCGCCGAACTCGGCGACGCGCTCGATCGAGAAATCGGCGAACGCCGCCCGGAACGCGGGCCGCTTGCGCAGGATGGTGATCCAGGACAGCCCCGATTGGAACGCCTCGAGGCACAGCCGCTCGAACAGCGCGTCGTCGCCGTGCAGCGTCCGGCCCCACTCGTAATCGTGGTAATCGCGATAGAGCTTGGTTTCCAGCGGCCAGGCGCAGCGGACGCGACCGTCGTCCTCGGCCAGCTCGGCGGGGCTGGTCATTTCGGCTCGGGCGCGACCGGTGTCTGCCACCGTCCGGTGTTGGCTTGCGCCTCGGCCAGTTGGTGTTGCAATTCATCGATCCGGGCGGCCAGCCGGGCCAGTGCCCAGTCCACCTCGCCCGTCTTGTAGCCGCGCACCACCTGCTGGAAGCGCAGGGAGCGGACGTCGGCGCCGCTGATGCCCTCGGCGGGCAGCACGGTCGCGGTGGTCCCCTCCGGCAGCGGGCCCAGCTCCTCGGACCGGCCGAACACCGCACTGGCGAGCAGGAACAGCACCGCGGCCACCAGACCGACGATCAACACGTACAGCAGTAACGTGAGCATGCCGCAAGCTTATTGGCACCCGCCGACACCCGGCACGCGTCCTCGCGCGGGAATCGGACTTCGCGCTACCAGGGCCGGTGCCTACATATGCCGGGTGGTGTCGATGCCGAGGGACATGCCGGCGAGCCCGCGGCGCCGGACCGCGAGTTTGTCGGCGACCGCGAGCAGCGCCTTGGCGGCGGGGGTCTCCGGATCGCGCAGCACGATCGGGTTGCCTTCGTCGCCGGCTTCCCGCACGCCCTGCTCGATCGGGATCTGACCGAGCAGCGGCACCTCGGCGCCGACCGCGCGGGTCAGCCGCTCGGCGACCACCTGTCCGCCGCCGGCGCCGTAGAGCTCCATCCGGCTGCCGTCGGGCAGATCGAGCCAGGACATGTTCTCCACCACGCCGGCGATCCGCTGCCTGGTCTGCAACGCGATCGCGCCCGCGCGCTCGGCCACCTCGGCGGCCGCGATCTGCGGGGTGGTGACGACCAGGATCTCCGCGCCGGGGATCAGCTGGGCGATCGAGATGGCGATATCGCCGGTGCCGGGCGGCAGGTCGAGCAGCAGCACGTCCAGATCGCCCCAGAACACGTCGGCGAGGAACTGCTGCAGCGCCCGGTGCAGCATCGGGCCGCGCCACACCACGGGCGTGTTGCCCTTGGTGAATTGCGCGATCGAGATCATCTTCACGCCGTGCGCCTGCGGCGGCATGATCATCTTCTCGACCTGGGTCGGGCGGGCGTCGGTGCCGAGCATGCGCGGGATCGAGTGCCCGTAGATGTCCGCGTCGAGCACGCCGACCGAGAGGCCGCGGGCGGCCATGGCGGCGGCGAGATTGACTGTGACGCTCGACTTCCCGACCCCGCCCTTACCGGACGCGACGGCGTACACCCTGGTCAGCGAACCGGGCTGGGCGAAGGGGATGACCGGGTCGGCCGAGTCGCCGCGCAGCTGCTTGCGCAGATTGGTGCGCTGCTCGTCGTTCATCACGTCGAGCTCGACGGTGACCGCACCGACCCCGGCGACATCGGCGACCGCCCTGGTGACCCGCTGCGTGATCTCGGTGCGCAGCGGGCAGCCCGCCGTGGTCAGGTAGATCTCGACATGGACGTTGCTGTCGCTGCCGATCGCGATGCTCTTCACCATGCCCAGTTCGGTGATCGGCTTGCGGATCTCCGGATCGTCGACCTTCGCGAGGGCGCCCCGCACATCCGATTCCGTAACTACTGGCATGGCAGGAATTTTAGGCGTGTCAAATTTTGGGCAGATCCCCGGGCCGGGGTGCGACGCCGTTGGCGTAGGAGGTCTCCCAGGCCATGACGTTCGCGACGTAGGCCATCGAGTTGTTGTAGCGCAGGATCGCCTTGGACTGCTGAGACAGGTCGCGCATGTTCAAACCGCCGTCGCACAGGTACTTTCCGGCAGTCAGCGCCGCGTCGAAGAGGTTCTGCGGATCGGCGATGCCGTCGCCGTTGCCGTCGGCCGCGTAGTGCTTCCACGTCTGCGGCAGGAACTGCATCGGCCCGATCGCGCGGTCGTATCCGGCCAGGCCGTCCAGCTCGCCGTCGTCGGAATCGCGAATCACGTTGTTGCCGTAGAGCGATCCGTCGAGCACGGGCCCGTAGACCGGGGCGAGCGAATTGCCGTCGCCGTCGGCCTTGCCGCCGTAGTCGTGAGTGGACTCGACCCGCCCGATGCCGGCCAGCATGGTCCACGGCATATTGCACGTGGGGTTCTCGGCGCCGAGCACCCGCTCGGCGTTCTGGTAGGCGGCGACCGCGATGCCCGGCACGCCCATCGGCCCGGCGGGCAGCTCCGCCTTCTGCCTACCTTCCGGCAGCGCAACGGTTTTCACGATCGGCGGCGGTGCCACCCGCTGCTGCGCCATGGCGTGCATGACGAATTCGATCGGCTCCTCGCCGGGCTTGGCGCCCAGCGCGTTCTCATCCCCCGGGAGCTGCTGGACCGCCGCGGCGGCATGAGTCCCATTTCCCACATCGGACGCGGCGCCGACGGCCGTGAGGCCAGCGGGAACCAAACCGGTAAGAGCAAGAACCGAACTGCGCCGGATGGTGACAGTCGGTGGTTTTCGGTGACGCCCCACTGTGCGGTGACCCTCCAATGGCTCGTGTGAGCCCTTCGTGATCTGACGAAGAGAAGGCTACCGCATTCGAGACCTGTTTGTTACTCCTTCGTGACCTGTCCCGATGTGTATTTTCAGCCCTGGGGGGCAGGCAACGGGATCACGACACCGAACGGCAGCGTGATGCCGGGCGGCTGGGTCGGCGCGGCCGCGGGGGCCGGCGCGGGCGGCGGGTCACCCGCGACCGTGGGCGCGGACTCGACCGCGACCGTGGGCGCCGAATCCGGCCCCGGCTGGGCCTGCTCGGGCGCTTGCACCTGCTGCTGCGGCGCCTGGGTCTGCTGCTGGGCCTCCGGGCCGACGGGCGGCGTCGTGCAGACCGGTGCGACCGGCGCGACGGCCCGTTCCGGATGCGCCGGGTCCGCGGCCGGATCCGGGAGCGCCGGATCCTTGGGTGCCGCCACGCCCGCGCCGAAGGTCTGCTCGGGCGCGCCGGGCACCGCGACGGTCGGGGCCGGGTCGCCCGGGCGCGGCATCGGCGCCGGAACGGTCACCGGGTCGCAGGGGTTGAGTGGCTTCGGCGGCGGCGGGCAGAAGATGCCGCAGGGGATCGGGGGCAGGCCGGGGATGTTGATCATCACCTCGGTCGGCGTCGGCGCGGCCGGGGTGGTGGCGGTGGTTTCCGGGGCCGAGCGCGGCGACGTGTAGGTCACCTTCGTGGTGTCGACGGCCTGCATGTCCGCCACCTGGATCGGGGCGCTGCCCGGCGGGATGATGTCGGGGGCGATGGTCACCTGGGTCGGCGAGCCGCCGGTGCGGTACGCCGCCGCCCAGCTGAGCACGTTCGCCGCGTAGGCGGTCGAGTTGTTGTAGCGCAGCACGGCGCGCAGTTCCTGCGCCTGGTCGCGCAGGTCGAGCCCGCCGGAGCACAGATACTTGGCCGCGCCGAGCGCGGCGTCGAAGACATTGTTGGGATCGGAGACGCCGTCACCGTTGCCGTCGGCCGCGTACTGGGCCCAGGTGCCGGGAAGGAACTGCATGGGTCCGACCGCGCGCACGTAACCGCCGCTGGCGGCCTTGATGATCTCGTTGCCGGGCAGGGTGCCGTCCAGCGCAGGCCCGTAGATCGGGGTGACCGTGGTGCCCGCGGCATCGGTGCACCCGCCGCCGGCGTGACCCGATTCGATCCGGCCGATGCCCGCCAGCAGGCTCCAGGAAACCCCGCAACCAGGGGTCGAGGATTCCATCGCGAGCTCGGCGTTGCGGTACGCGGCGAGCACGATCTCCGGGATGCCGAGCGCCCCGCCGACCAGTGGGAGCGAGATCTCCTGCAGCGGGATCGTCCCGGCGAACGGCGCGGTGCCGTTGGCGGATGGTGTCATAGCTCGAAGTTTGCGGGGAACGTCCTGGGTGACCGGAAGCAGGCCGACTGTCCGAGACAGACCGGTCTGGCTTGCGCTGTCCGAGCTACCGGAATTTGCTGGGTTTGTGGACGCGGCCAACAAAGCCTCGGGAGCTTTGGGCGTGGTGCTCGAGGTGGCGAGGTTGGAGGCCGAGCCACTGGCTACAAGACCAGCGACGACCAGGGCCGAGACGGTTATCGGGGTAGAAATTCGCATTCGGCCACACCAATCCTCTACGTCGTGGAAGCGGCGTCGGTGGGGTGCCCGCGAGGGTCGGATGCCCGTCCTCGCCCAGTCCCTGGCCTGCCGCCGCTCAGGACAACGCTGTCCAGGTTACCCACCAGTCAGGTAGTTGTTCGCATTTCCAGCAGGTAGTTGTTACGTAATGCCGGTCAATCGTCAGCTACAGGCGGCGAAACCGGGATCGGAGCCTGCTTTCGGGCGGAGTTTTTCTTGCGTCTAGGCTTCTCGGCGCCTGCGCCTTCGATCCGATCGAGTATCTCCTTCAGCTCCTCCAATTCCCTGCGCAGATAGTCGCGAGTCGCCACTTCGCCCACCGCGATCCGCAGCGCGGCGAGTTCGCGGGCGAGAAATTCGGTGTCCGCCTTGGTCTGCGCGGCCCGCATCCGGTCTTCCTCCAGCGAGACCCGATCTCGATTGTCCTGCCGGTTCTGCGCCAGCAGGATCAACGGCGCGGCGTAGGCCGCCTGGGTCGAGAACGCCAGATTCAACAGAATGAACGGATACGGATCCCAGCGCAACGCGATGACCGAAACATTCAACACGATCCAAACAATTACGACGATCGTCTGAATGGCCAGGTAGCGGCCGGTGCCGAGGAAGCGGGCGACGCGTTCGCTGCTGCGCGCGAGCGCCTCGGCGTCCCAGTCGATCCGGAACCGGCCCTCGACCGGCGTCTCCAGCCGTTGCCGGGCGCCGCCGGGTTTTTCACTCATGTCCCGGTATCCCCTCGTGCAGCTCTTCCTGGTCGCGCCAGTCGTCGGGTAGCAGATGGTCCAGCACGTCGTCGACGCTGACCGCGCCGAGCAGATGGTTCTCGTCGTCCACCACCGGCCCGCAGACCAGGTTGTAGGTGGCGAAGTAGCGGGTCACCGCGGTCAGCGGGACGTCGGGCCGCAGCGGAGCCAGATCGGCGTCGAGAATGCCGCCGATCAGATGGGCCGGTGGTTCCCGCAGCAGCTGCTGGATATGCACTGAACCCAGGTATCTCCCGGTCGGGGTGGCGGTCGGCGGGCGGACCACGAACACCATCGAGGCCAGCGCGGGCGTCAGGTCCGGGTTGCGCACCCGGGCCAGCGCCTCGGCGACCGTGGTGGACGGGGTCAGAATCACCGGCTTGGGCGTCATCAGACCGCCAGCGCTGTACGGGGAATGCTCGAGCAGCCGGCGGACCGGTTCGGACTCCTCCGGGTCCATCAGCGCCAGCAGTGATTCGGCCTCGCCGACGGGCAGTTCGCCGAGCAGGTCGGCCGCGTCGTCGGGGTCCATCGCCTCCAGCACGTCGGCTGCTCGCCGCACCTCCAGCCGGCCGAGCAGGGCGACCTGCTCGTCGTCAGGGAGTTCCTGCACGACGTCGGCGAGGCGTTCGTCGTCCAGCGCGACGGCCACCTCCAGCCGTCGCTTCTCCGGCAGTTCGCGCAGCAGGTGCGCGACGTCGGCGGGCCGCATGCCCTCGAACTGCTCGAGCAGCTGGGTGACGTCCTGGCCGGGCCTGCCGATCTCGTAGGGCGTCAGCCCGGCGACATGAATCCAGTCCACCACGTGCACGGTCCGGCGGCGGCCGAGCCTGCGATGCCCGCGCACCGCGACCCGATTCACCCGCCAGTCCCTGGTGCGGGTCAGTTCGATGCCGAGATCGACCACGAAGACGTCCACCCCGTGCAGGTCGGGCAGGTCGGGATCTTCCACGCGCACCGACGAATCCACGATCTGCGCGAGAGCGAGCAACTCGCCCGGGCGTTGATTGAACCGGCGCAGGCTCACCGTGCCCGTATTGAGCGTGACCACCCCCGGCTCGATCGCCGTGACCCGCAGCATGGGCACGAAAATGCGGCGCCGGGTTGGTAATTCGACGACGAGGCCGTGCACCCGGGGCTGCTGGCGGTCGTAGCGGATGGCCACGACGACGTCGCGGACCCGGCCGATAGACTCGCCGTCCGGCCCCAACACCACCAGGCCGGCCAGCCTGGCGACGTACACCCTGGTAGCTGCCATGCTTGCCAGGCTAGAGGTTCGCGGCCGGGTGACGTACCCGCGCCACGATCGATGGGAGTGATCTTGAAGCCGCGCCGCTCGGTGCTCGCCTGTCCCGGCAGCAGCAAGAAAATGATCGACAAGGCCAAGGGGCTGCCCGTCGACGAGGTGTTTCTCGATCTGGAGGATGCCGTCGCGCCCGCCGCCAAGGCCGAGGCGCGCGCGAATATCGTGGCGGCGCTCAACGATTCCGACTGGGGCGCGCAACTGCGCGTGGTCCGGGTCAACGACTGGACGACTTCGTGGACCTACGCGGACGTGATCACGGTGGTCGAGGGGGCGGGCGCGCACCTGGACGCCATCCTGCTGCCCAAGGTCACCGACGCCGGTCAGGTCCGCGCCCTCGATCTGCTGCTCACCCAGCTGGAAAAGGTGTGCGGACTGGAACAGGGCCGGATCGGCATCGAGCCGCAGCTGGAGAACGCGCTCGGCCTGCGCAATATCGACGAGATCGCCACCGCGAGCCCGCGGGTGCAGGCGCTGGTGTTCGGTCCCGCCGACTTCATGGCCAGCCTCAACATGCGCACCCTGGTGGTCGGCGAGCAGCCGGAGGGCTACGACACCGGCGACGCCTATCACCACATCCTGATGACCATCCTGCTCACCGCCCGCGCGCACGGGTTGCAGGCGATCGACGGCCCCTACCTGCAGATCCGCGACGTGGACGGATTCCGGCGGGCCGCCGGGCGCACCGCGGCGCTCGGATTCGACGGCAAGTGGGTGCTGCATCCCGGGCAGATCGCGGCCGCCAACGAGATCTTCAGCCCGCGCCAATCCGATTACGACCGGGCCGAACTGATCCTGGACGCGTACGCCTACCACACCTCGGCCGAGGGCGGCGCCCGCGGCGCGGTCATGCTCGGCGACGAGATGATCGACGAGGCGAGCGCGAAGATGGCCCGGGTGATCGCCGACAAGGGCCGGGCCGCGGCAATGACACGGACCACGCGTTTCAGTCCACCCGGAAACCGGGCGGAATAGCAGAATAGAGACATGACGAATCCCTTGGGGAACTCGAATCGCGGACGGCAGGGCCTGCCGACGCCGCCGTCCGGCTGGCCGGTCGGCTCCTATCCCACCTATGCCGAGGCCCAGAAGGCGGTCGATTTCCTCGCCGACGGACAGTTCCCGGTGCAGGACGTGACCATCGTCGGTGTCGATCTGATGCAGGTCGAGCGGGTGCTCTACCGGCTGACCTGGGGCAAGGTCATCGGCGGCGGGGTGGTGAGCGGGGCCTGGCTCGGCCTGTTCCTCGGTCTGCTGCTGAGCCTGTTCACCACCAACGGCGCGTTCGGCCCGCTGCTGGTCGGTCTGGTCGGCGGCATCATCTTCGGTGTCATCTCCACCTCGATCCCGTACGCGGCGACCAAGGGGCAGCGCGACTTCGCCTCCACCATGCAGTTGGTGGCCGGACGCTACGACGTGCTGTGCGACCCGAAGTCGGCCGAGCAGGCGCGGGACATGCTGGCGCGGCTGGCCATCTGACGCATGGGTGTGGTGGAGACGGTCCGCACCGGTGTGCTGGACCATTTCGGTGTGGCGGCGACCGGCGTCGATTCGGCGTCGGTGACGTTCCTGGGGTTGGAGCCGATCGAGATCCTGCGGATCGTCGGCGACGATGTGGTGCACTACGCGACGGTGGGCGGGTCTCGTCATCCGATGACCGATCCCGCTGCGCTGCTTGCCGATCCGGTGCGCGGGCCCCGGGCCGAACTGGTGCTCACCTTGCGGGCGGGTGCCGGGGCGGCCTCGGGTCTGGCGAAGACGCTCGGCGTGCTCGCCGCCGCGCCCGCGGTGGAAGGCGTTGTGCTGCAAGCGGACGCGCTGATGGACCTGGGTGAACCGATGTGGCACAACGCGCCGTTCACCGCGGTTCTTCTGGGCGACAGCGGGATTCCCGAGGTGGTGCTGCCCGAGCCCGCGGAGCCGGTTCGCTATTTCGCGGTCACCCCCGTGACGGCCACCGAGGCGGCCTGGGTGCGCGTGCGCGGCGCACAGGCGCTGCGCGAGGCGTGGGCCGAGGCGGGTATCGATGTGCGCGACCCCGGCCGCGGCGCGGCGAGCCTCTAGCCACCGCGCAGTTCGTGCTCAGAGCCAGTTGTTGCGGTGGAAGGTGAGGTAGAGCCCGCCGCAGATGCCCAGCGTGACCACGATGACGAGCCAGAAGCCCCAGCTCGCTTCCAGTCCGGGCATGTGCGTGAAGTTCATGCCGTAGATGCCCGCGATCATCGTCGGCACCGCCGCGATCGCGACCCAGGCCGAAATCTTGCGCATATCGGTGTTCTGCTGCACGCCGACCTTCGCCAGCGCGGCACTGATCAGCGCGCTGAGCGCCTCGTCGAAATCGGTGATCCGCTCGGCCACCCCGGCGTGGTGATCGGCCACATCACGCATGTAGCGCCGAATCTCCTTGGGCAGCGGGATCTCCGGCTTGTGCCCGAGCAACTGCAGCGGGATCGCGAGCGGGTTCACCGCCCGGCGTAGCTCGACCACCTCCCGCTTGAGCTGGTAGATCGATTCGATCGCGACCCGGTTGCCGGGTGTGAAGACCTCTTCCTCCATCGCGTCGATATCGAGCTCGATCGATTGCGTCACCTCGATATACGAATCCACCACGTGGTCGGCGATCGCGTGCAGCACCGCGCCGGTGCCCAGCATCAGCTTGGCCGGATCGGCCTCCAATTCCTTACGCAGCGTGGCGAGTTCGGAATGTTCGCCGTGCCGGACCGTCACCACGAAGTCGGGTGCGACGAAGACCATGATCTCGCCGGTCTCCACGATCTCGCTGACACTGTGCAATTCGTGCTCGACGTAGGCGACCGTGCGCATCACCAGGATCAGGGTGTCGTCGTAGCGTTCCAGTTTCGGGCGCTGATGCGCCGAGACCGCGTCCTCGGCGGCCAGCGCGTGCAGCTCGAAAGCCTCGGCGATATCGGCCATCTGGGCCTCGTCCGGATCGCGCACGCCCACCCAGACGAAACCCGCGCCGCGGTTGCGCACCTCGGCCAGCGCGTCGCGATGGGTGAATCGGCCGGGGAGCCGGCGACCTTCGACATAGACGCCGCAGTCGACGATGGCCCGCGCGGTCGGAATCGGGATGCGCGGCAGCTTGCGCTCCGCGCGACCGGAACCGCGGAAGGACGGAAGCGGCGGAATGGACGGCACATCGGCGATGCTACGTCGCCTGCGGCGTGCGGGGCCGGTCGGCGGCACTGTAAGACTGGAGGGCGTGCGCATCGACCTGCATACCCATTCGACCGCGTCCGACGGCACCGACTCTCCGGCCGAACTGGTCCGGAACGCGGCCGCCGCCGGCCTGGACGTCCTCGCGATCACCGACCACGACACCACGGCGGGCTGGGCCGAAGCGGTCGACGCGCTACCGAAGGGGCTCACGCTGGTTCGGGGCATGGAGATGTCGTGCATCGGGCTCGGCGAGGACGGTTGGCCGGTGCCGGTGCACCTGCTGGCCTACCTGTTCGATCCGGCCGATCGCTGTTTCGCCGAGGAGCGCGAACGGTTACGCGGCGAGCGGGTCGAGCGGGTGCGCGCGATGGCCGACCGCATGGTTGCCGACGGTTTGCCGATTGATCCCGACGCGGTGCTCGCCTCGGCGGGTCCGTCGGCGGGTCGCCCGCATCTGGCCCGGGCGCTGGTCGCGGCGGGCGTGGTGCCCAGCGTGGACGCGGCGTTCGAGGAGCTGCTCGCGCCGCACGGTCCCTACTACGCCGAAAAGGCCGACACGCCGTTGGCCCGGGCGGTCGAGATGATCGCCGCCGCGGGCGGGGTGAGCGTGCTCGCGCACGCGCGGGCCCGCAAGCGCGGCCGGATGCTGGCACTGGACGCCATCCGGGAACTCGCCCCGCTCGGGCTCGGCGGGCTCGAGGTGGACCACATCGACCATTCGGCTGCCGACCGGGCGATCCTCGGCGACCTCGCCGCCGAACTCGGCCTGCTGACCACGGGCTCGTCGGACTATCACGGCGCGAACAAGACCATCCGGCTCGGCGAGTTCACCACCGATCCCGAGCAGCTGGAGCTGATCGTGGGCAAGGCCACCGGCGTGCCGGTGATCGCCTCGTGAAGGTGTGGCGCGGGCTCAGCGGCCTCGTGGCCGCGGGCACCTTCGCACTGATGCTCGTCGTCGTCGGTACCGCGGTCATCGCGGCCCGGCGCGACTTTCCCGGTCCCGGCGCCGAATCGGTCACCTGGCATGTGGCGGCGACGGTGATTGCCCTTGCGGCACAAATTTATTCGGATAAGCGTCGGGGTTTGGCCGCATTTTCTGGATCAGCGGTTGTTTTCGTTGCGGCTGGATTGCTGCTTTGGACACAATGGTGGAGTTGAAATTGCGGTAATGGTTGCGGCTTCGTGAATTGTGGCCGAATATTTCTCATTGTGACGCAACTCGAGACGGACGTACTGGTTCTGGGTGGAGGTCCCGCCGGAACCTGGGCCGCCGTCTCCGCCGCGGCGAACGGCGCGCGAGTAGTACTCGCCGACAAAGCGCGATGCGGCACCAGCGGACCGACCGCGCACGGCACCACCTCGCTGTGGAACATTCCGCCCGGACCGGCCCGCGACGAAGCCGTCGACCGCGGTTACGCCCACGGTGGCGGGCTCGGCGACCCGGCGTGGATGCACCGGGTGCTGGACGAGACCCACCACCGCGTCGAGCAATTGGCCGGTTGGGGATATCGCTTTCCCGGCCCGGACCCCGGCTCCGCGCTGCGGGTCTACCTGGACGGTGCGAGTTATCTGCGCCGGATGCGGCGCAGCGTGCTCGCCGCGGGCGTGCGCGTGCTCGATCACCATCCGGCGCTGCAACTGCTCGTCGACCGGGAGGGCCGGGTCGCGGGCGCGGCCGGGGTGCGGCAGCTCGATCAATATCGGACGTGGACCGTGCGCGCCGGCGCCGTGGTGGTGGCGACCGGCGGGTGCGCGTTCCTGTCCGGCGGCGCGGGCACCGATGTCGACACCGGTGACGGTCTGCTGTTCGCGGCGGAGGCGGGCGCCGAACTCTCCGGCATGGAGTTCTCCAGCGCGTACGGCTTGGTGCCCGCGCCGCAGGCGCCGCTGCCCGCCGGGGCGGTGCATTCCAGTGGTCTCGCACTGCATTTCGCCACCTATTACGACGAGTCGGGGGCGGTCCTGGAGGGCCATCGCGCCGCCGCCTTCGCCGCGATCGCCGACGGCAGGCGCGTGTTCGCGGCGCTCGACGAAGTGCCCGCGCTGCTGCGCGGCGGGCTCGCGAAACTGGGCCTGGTCGATCACGCCGGACGGGTGCCGCTGCGGGCCGTGCTGGAGGGCACCGTGCGCGGCACCGGCGGGCTCCGGATCACCGGCCACGACTGCGCGACCACGGTCGACGGACTGTTCGCCGCGGGCGACGTGACCACGCGGGAACCGATCACCGGCGCGGTGAGCGGGTTCGGTGGGCAGGGCGGTGCGTGGGCGATCGCCTCCGGGGTGTGGGCCGGTGCGGGCGCGGCCGCGTACGCGCGTACGGCCGAACGCGACGCCCCGGTCCTCGAGGTCCCGGGCGCCGGGCTCAACGCCGTGGCACGGATCGATCCGCGCGCGGTCGTCGGCCTCGTCCAGGAGCACACGCTGCCGCTGCGACGCAGCTACTGGCGCAGCGGCAGCAGCCTGCGCGACAGCATCGGCGAACTCGACTCGATGTGGCCCGGCGCCGAATTCGACCTGGGTGGCACCGGCCTGGACCGGCTGCGCGCCCGCCAGGCAGCAGCCCTGCTCGCGGTCGCCCGCTGGACCAAATACAGCGCCCTCGCCCGCACCGAAACCCGCGGTATGCACCGCCGCACAGACCATCCCGGTGCCGAGGCGGACTGGCGGGTTCGTCTGACGTCCGGCGGCCTGGACACAGTCTGGGTCCGTCCCCACCCACCCGAGCCCGAACCATCGACTGCGCACGGTCCTGTGCCGTCCACTGCGCACGCGCCCGCAGCGTCCGCCGCGCCTGAGCCGGTCTCGGTACCCTCCCCGCGCGAGCCCCGCACTTGGAGCAGACGGAACGTCGCCGTCATCAGCACGCAGGACGACGGCATGGTCCTGGCCCACCCCCGCGAGCCCGGCATGCTCACCGCCCGCTCCGCGGCCATCCCAGATGCCCCGGAGATCGTCCCCGAGCCCGCGCCCACACCGGTCGCAGCAAAGCTGACGTCACCGTCCCGCTGAGATCCCCGCCCCGGCAACACCTCCGCTGCGGCCAGCGCCGGCCCCGCGTCTAGCGCCGGACCTGCGGCCAGCGCCGGGCACGCTGCGGTCAGCACCGCACGGGCGCGACGCGGGGTCTCCAATGACGCGCTCACACCGGTCGACCTGGCCGGGTTGGGACAACTCACCGGTTGGGCGCGGGGAGGTGCGAGTTTTCGCTTACGGCTCGGTAATTCCGGGCCGCTAGCCTGGAGACAGGCGCGCGACACGACGCAGACCCGACCGGTTTGGCAAGTCGCGGATCATGCTGGCAGAATGTGTCGGATTCCTTACCCAAGCCACCGCCGGGTACTGGGATTACGGAGATCTCCGCCTCGCGACGCACCGTCGTGACCCGAGGATCACGCCGCATGTTCTGTCCGGACCCACCCGTCCGGCTCTCGCTCCGCGGATCAGTGCCGCGCCACGTCAGCGAAATCGGCAACGAGTTTTCGTGACTCGCCGATCGCCGCGAAACGTACCGGTCAGCGCACTCGATGAGCGAAATGAATCCCTAATACCTATATACCCGGCGGTAACCGTCCACCGGTTTGTCCGATCCGAGCAGGAGTGAAATCGTGTCACCTGTGACTGACGCACCGAATGCCACCACGGCCCCCCGCGCAGACGACGCAGCGAGCCTTTCCGCTATTACGCACGACGAGATTTTCGCGGGACACCTTGGCGGCAAGCTCTCGGTGGAACTCAGCTCGCCGTTGGAAACCCAGCGCGACCTTTCGATCGCGTACACCCCGGGCGTCGCCCAGGTGAGCCGGGCCATCGCGCAGGACGAGGAACTGTCCAAGCGCTACACCTGGACCGAGCGGCTGGTCGTGGTGGTCAGCGACGGCACCGCGGTGCTCGGCCTCGGCGATATCGGCCCGCGCGCCTCGCTGCCGGTGATGGAGGGCAAGGCGGCGCTGTTCAAGAAGTTCGCGGGCCTGAACTCGATCCCGATCGTGGTGGACACCAAGGACGTCGACGAGATCGTCGACCTGCTGGTGAAGCTGCGGCCGAGCTTCGGCGCGGTGAACCTGGAAGACATCTCGGCGCCGCGCTGCTTCGAGATCGAGAAGCGCGTGATCGAGGCCCTGGACTGCCCGGTCATGCACGACGACCAGCACGGCACCGCCATCGTGGTGCTCGCCGCCCTCAACGGCGCGGCCAAGGTGCAGGGTCGCGGCATCGAGGACCTGAAGGTCGTCGTGTCCGGCGCGGGCGCGGCCGGTGTCGCGTGCACGAACATCCTGCTCGCCGCGGGCGTGCGGGACGTGACCGTGCTCGACTCGAAGGGCATCGTCAGCCGCGAGCGCACCGACCTCAACGAGGTGAAAGCCGAGCTGGCCACCCGTACCAACCCGCGCGGCCTCAATGGTGGTGCCGCCGAAGCGCTCGACGGCGCCGATGTGTTCCTGGGTCTGTCCGCCGGCCTGATCGCCGAGGAGCTCATCGCTTCGATGGCGCCGGAGTCGATCGTGTTCGCCATGTCCAACCCGGACCCGGAGATCCACCCCGAGGTCGCGCGCAAGTACGCCGCGATCGTGGCCACCGGCCGCAGCGATTTCCCGAACCAGATCAACAACGTGCTCGCGTTCCCGGGTGTCTTCAAGGGCGCGCTGGACGCGGGCGCCCGCCGGATCACCGAGGGCATGAAGATCGCCGCCGCCGACGCCATTCTCAGCGTCGTCGCCGCCGAGCTGGGCCCGGACAAGATCGTGCCGAGCCCGCTCGACCCGCGGGTCGCCCCGGCCGTCGCCGAGGCCGTCGCGGCCGCCGCGCGCGCCGAAGGTGTTGCGTAGCAGTAGCTGTCACAGATAAAAGAACGCCTCGTTCAACGGCGAACGGGGCGTTCTTTGGTGTGTGGCCGAGGAGTTGCTCGGGCTATTCGCCGGACGGCACCGGTTTCCGATCGGCGCGCGCCGCCTTGCGTGCTCGCTCTTGGCGGCGCGCGGAGATCCGGATCCAGAGGTTCAGCGCGATCATCGCGCCGAGCGCGACCAGCAGCGCCACCGCGAACAGCGGATTCTTGTCGGGCAGGGTGGACCAGACGTAGAGCAGCAACGCCACGATCGCCACATAGCCGCCGATGAACCTGATACTCACCGATCAGACGTTATCCGCAAACCGTGCCGCCGCGGACGAATTCACAGCGCGTGGTCGTCCAGCCAGGCCCGCGCCACGTCGGCGGGGTCGCGACGCTCGTCGCGGACGCGGCGGATCAGCTCGGCGAGGTCTTCGGTGGTGAGTTCGCCCGCAACGTAATTCAGCTTCTTGATCTGCGTCTGGTCGAGCGTGCCTTTGCGGAACAGGGGCAGCACGTTCTCGGCGCGCACGGCGTAGTCGTCGTCGGACAGGATGGTCAGCCCGTCGGTCGAGTCCGCGCCCGCGGCGGGCGGCCCGAGCAGCAGCCCGGCTTGGATCTGCCCGTCCAGCAGGGCTTTTCGCAGCGCGGCCAGGTCAGGGAACGGGATCGTCGCGGCGAAAGCGCAGCCGGTCACCGTGTTCGCGGCGGGCGGCGCGGTCAGCAGGCCCGCGGCGGGCGCCACCCCCGCGGTGCGGGTGCCGCAGCTCGGGCCGAGGTCGTGGACGGACTGCACGCCGTCGTGCGTTGCCGCCTCCGTAGTGAGCAGCACTCGCGCGCGCAGGTCGGTGCCGTCGGCGATATCGGAGACCAGCAGTCCCTCGGGCAACGACTTGCTCAGTGCGTCGGCGACGTTCTTCGGCGTGCGTTCGGGAGCGTGCGCGTCGAGATGAGTCAGCAGTGCGCCGCTGTGCTCGCCCAGCAGGGTGATCCGCCCGGCGTCGAGCGCGGCCAGATAGTCGGCGCGCTCACCTAATCCGGTATCGACCGCGGTCCGCGCGCCGGTGCGCGCCAGCGCGCCCGCGTAGATTTCGGCGAGCACCACCGACTCGACAGCGTCGCCCGCGCCGACCGTGATCCGCGCGTCCTGATCATCGTTACCGCAGGACACGGTCGTGACGGCGGTTGCGACGAGCACTATTCGAGCCAGCATCCGCAGCGACGCGGCCAGCATCATCCGGCGACACCAACTCTCCGAGAGATCGACAGAGCCAACAGGAACACCCTGAAGCGGGCAGTATGGACACCCAGAATGTACCGGTGGCTCGGTTGCGCCGGGACCTCGCATTGCTCGTCATGCCGGAAGGACTCCAGTGAACACCTCGATCACCCCCGATGCCGCGCGGCACGGTCGGTCGGCGCTGCGGCTGGCGCTGCGCGCCACCCGGTTCATCTTCGCCGCCGCCGCGTTGGCCGTCGCCATGATCCTGTCCGCCTGCGGCAACTCCGATCCACTGGCGAGCAAGGGCGACTGCGCCGGCGACGGGCTCGTCGTCGGTTCCGCGAACTTCCCGGAGTCGGAGACGGTCGCGGAAATCTACGCGGAGGTGTTGCGCGTCAACGGCTTCAAGGTCGACACCAAACTGAATATCGGCAGCCGGGAAGCCTACGTCCCGGCCGTGCGCCAGTGCGCGATCTCGGTGATCCCGGAGTACAACGGCAACCTGCTGCAGTACCTGGACAAGAACGCCACCGCGACCAGCGCCGCGGACGTGAACAGCGCGCTCGCCGCGGCGCTCGGCAGCGAACTCGCGGTCGGCGCCCCCGCGCCCGGCGAGGATTCCGACGCGGTGGTGGTGACCAAGGCGACCGCCGAGCGCTGGAATCTGCGCTCCATCGCGGATCTGGCCGCGCACTCGGCCGAGGTGAAATTCGGTGCGCCCGCGGAATTCCAGGAGCGGGCGGGCGGACTGCCCGGCTTGAAGAAGAACTACAACCTCGACATCGCCGCGAACAACTTCGTGCCGATCGCCGACGGCGGTGGCCCCGCGACCGTGCGCGCGCTGGTCGAGGGCCAGGTGACCGCCGCCGACATCTTCACCACCTCACCCGCCATCACGCAGAACAACCTGGTGGTGCTGGAGGATCCGAAGCACAACTTCCCGGCGCAGAACGTGGTTCCGCTGTTCAACGCGGCGAAGAAGACGGACAAGGCGCTGGCCGCGTTGAACGCCGCCTCGGCGAAGCTGACCACCGCGGAGCTGATCAAGCTGAACGAGGCGGTCTCCGGTACGGCCAAGACCGAACCGAAGGCCGCGGCCGTGGCCTGGGTGGCGGCCCAGGGGCTGAACACGCCGGCCGGATAAGAGGTAACACGTTGTCCGATATCGAGTTCCGCGGTATCAGCAAGACCTATCCGGACGGCACGCACGCCGTCACCGATCTCGATCTGCGCATCGAGTCCGGCTCGTTCACCGTGTTCGTCGGCCCGTCCGGCTGTGGCAAGACCACGTCGATGCGGATGATCAACCGGATGATCACGCCCAGTTCGGGCACGATCACCATTGCCGGACAGGATATTTCGCAGGCCGACCCGGTGAAGCTGCGGCTCGGTATCGGCTATGTGATCCAGAGCGGCGGGCTGCTGCCGCACCGCACGGTCGTGGACAACGTCGCGACCGTGCCGGTGCTGCGCGGTGATTCGCGCAAGGCGGCCCGGGCCGCGGCGTTGGAGGTGCTGGACCGGGTCGGCCTGGATCGCTCGCTGGCGGGCCGGTATCCGGCCCAGCTGTCCGGCGGGCAGCAGCAGCGGGTCGGGGTGGCCCGGGCGCTGGCCGCCGACCCGCCGGTGCTGCTGATGGACGAGCCGTTCAGCGCCGTCGATCCGGTGGTGCGGGCCGAGTTGCAGATCGAAATGCAAAGGCTGCAAGCCGAATTGCGGAAGACCATCGTGTTCGTCACCCACGACATCGATGAGGCGATCACCCTCGGCGACCGGGTCGCGGTATTCGGCCGGGGCGGGGTGCTGCAACAGTACGCTCCGCCGGACCACGTACTCGCCCAGCCCGCCACCGATTTCGTCGCCGATTTCGTCGGCCGGGACCGCGGCTATCGCGGCCT
Source organism: Nocardia brasiliensis NBRC 14402 (assembly GCF_000308475.2). GTDB lineage: Bacteria > Actinomycetota > Actinomycetes > Mycobacteriales > Mycobacteriaceae > Nocardia > Nocardia brasiliensis. The sequence goes on from NZ_BAFT02000047.1 coordinate 38,213, forward strand.
GTCCTTCCGCACGGCGAAAGAGGTTCCGCTGCACGAGGTTCGGACCGCGACCGCCGCGGAGGTGCCCGCCCTGCGGTTGGATCGCGGGGACTGGGTGCTGATCGTCGACGCGCAACGCAAGCCCGCGGGCTGGATCGATGTCACCGGCGTGGAGTCGGTGCGTGCCGGACATGCCTTGGCGGACAGCACATCCGCGGGCGGCTCGCTGTTCACGCCGACCGGCGACCTGCGCCAGGCGCTGGACGCCGCGATCTCCTCGCCCTCCGGTATCGGGGTGGCCGTGGACGAGGCGGGCGCGGTGCGCGGCGGCGTGCTCGCCACCGAGGTGCTGCAACAGCTGGCCGGCCAGCGCGCCACCGAGGACGCCGAACGCAACCGGCACTTCTTCGAACAGGAAGAAGCGCGGTGACCCGCGGGAGGCCTGCGTGCGATACCTGATCGACAACTTCGCCGAGATCTGGGGCTTCACCAAGACCCACCTGTACTTGGCGCTGGTGCCGCTGCTGCTCGGCTTGGTGATCGCGATTCCGTTGGGCGCGTTGGTGCGTCGGGTGACCTGGCTGCGCCGGGTGACGGTGACCGTGGCCAGCCTGGCGTACACGATTCCGTCGCTCGCGCTGTTCGTGATCATCCCGCCGCTGGTCGGGATCTCCACGATCGACCCGTTGAACGTGATCATCGCACTGACCATGTACTCGACCGCGCTGCTCGTGATCGCCGTGCCGGCGGCGCTGGATTCGGTGCCCGCCGACGTGGTCGACGCCGCCGACGCGGTCGGGTTCAGTTCGCTGTGGCGCACGTTGACGGTCGACATGCCGTTGGCCATACCGGTTTTCGTGTCCAGCCTGCGGGTCGTCGTGGTGACCAATATCGCGATGGTGTCGGTGGGCGCGCTGATCGGCGTCGGCGGCGTCGGCAAACTGTTCACGCAGGGCTACCAGCGTGACTACCCCGACGAGATCGTCGCGGGCATCATCGTGATCCTGGCGCTGGCCTTGATCTTCGACCGCCTGATCTACGTGCTCGGCCGCTGGTCGACGCCGTGGGTGCGGGCCGACGTCCGGACCGCGCAGACGAAAGGCCGGCGCTCGTGACGGCGAAAGGCGCAGCCTCGTGAACCTTTTCCTCGACGCGTGGCACTACTTCACCGACAGCGCGAACTGGAGCGGGCCCGCGGGCATCGAAACCCGTATCGCGCAACATCTCTGGTACAGCTTCCTCACCATCGCGCTGTCCGCGGCGATCGCGCTCCCGCTCGGTCTGGTGATCGGGCATACCGGGCGTGGTTCCGCGCTGCTCGTCGGCTTCGCCAATGCCATGCGCGCGCTGCCGACCCTGGGCCTGCTCACCTTTCTGGTGCTGCTGCTCGGACTCGGCCTGATCCCGCCCCTGCTCGCCCTGATCACCGTGGGTATTCCGCCGCTGCTGGCCGGCGCCTACGCGGGCATCGCCAATGTGCCCGCCGACGTGGTGGACGCGTCCCGGGCGATGGGCATGACCGAGCGGCAGATCCTGTTCCGGGTCGAGGTGCCCAACGCGCTGCCCATCCTGCTCACCGGCCTGCGCGGCGCGACGCTGCAGGTGGTCGCCACCGCGACCATCGCGGCCTACGTCAACCTCGGCGGGCTCGGCCGCTACATCTTCGACGGCATCAGCCTGTACCGGTACGACCGCGTCCTGGTGGGCGCGCTGCTGGTGGCGGTGCTGGCCATGGTCCTGGACGGCTTGCTCGCCTTCCTCGTCTGGGTGAGCACGCCGGGGACCGGCCGGTTGCGCCGGACCAATGCGTTGCCCGCCGCCCCCGATCTGAACGCGCGCTCCGCGAACTGACCTGTCGCGCACCGCGCTGAGCTGCTCATTCGAGCCTCGGCGCGGGTCGGTTGTGCCTGCGATCACCTATTTCGCCGTACCGGGCACCTTGCGGCCGCCTTGTTCCGCGCCGTATATTCCACGTGGAATATACGAAACGGGGCATAGCGCTCCTGGTTCCGGCGGTGACGCCGTGAGCGTTCGACGGGAAGGCGAAGGACATGGGGCAGCAGGCGCGTCCGGCGGTGACGCCGCTGGGGATCGCCGTGCTGGCGCTGCTCGAGGAGCGGCCCATGCATCCGTACGAGATGTATCAGCTGCTGATCGCGCGCCGGGAAGACGTGCTGGTCAAGGTGCGGCCCGGCTCGCTGTATCACACGGTGGCGCGGCTGGCCGAGCAGCACATGGTGCAGTCCGAGGGCGTCGATCGGGAGGGTAACCGGCCCGAACGCACCACCTACCGGATCACCGAGGGCGGCCGAACAGCCTTGCGCGCCAGGATCGCCGAGATCGTGCGGTACCCGGCACCGGAATATCCGATGTTCCCGGTCGCGCTGGCCGAGGCGCACAATCTGCCCAAGGACGACGTGCTCGCGCTGCTGCGCGAGCGGGTCGGCCATCTGGAGGCCGATCGCGCCGATGTCGCGACGATGATCACCTGGGCCGACGAACGCCGCGTGCCCCGCCGCTACACCGTCACCCTGCCGTATCTGCACGCCATGCTCGGCGCCGAGATCGAGTGGGTGAACCGCTTTCTCGACGAATTGGCAAGTGGCGCACTGGAATGGGAGACCTTCGACGCGCACACCGGCGTGCGCGAGGCCGACCACGAGCACCACTACATCTGGTCGTCCGGCACCGAGGGCGAAGTGCCCGCGGTGCGGCGCGGCGCGGTCGGTACGCCACCGCCTTGAGGCCGGCCGCGGGCCGCACCGAACTCCGGTTCCCGCCCGACCGGGAACCTCGCACGACAGGAACTTCGAATCCCATGACCACTCAACGCAATCCGTGGCTGGCGCTGACCGCGCTGGTCGTCGGCTTCTTCATGATCCTGCTGGACATGACGATCGTCGCGGTCGCCAACCCGGCGATCATGACCGACCTGCACGCCGACATCTCGAAGGTGATCTGGGTGACCAGCGCCTACCTGCTCGCCTACGCGGTGCCGCTGCTGGTCACCGGCCGGCTCGGTGATCGCTTCGGCCCCAAGAACATCTACCTGTTCGGCCTCGCGATCTTCACCGTCGCCTCGGCCTGGTGCGGACTGTCCGGCAGCATCGAGATGCTGATCGCCGCGCGAGCGGTGCAGGGCCTCGGTGCCGCACTGATGACGCCGCAGACCATGGCGGTGATCACCCGGACCTTCCCGCCGGACAAGCGCGGCGCCGCCATGGGCCTGTGGGGCGGGGTGGCCGGACTCGCGACGCTGGTCGGGCCGATCCTCGGCGGCGTGCTCGTGGACGGGCTCGGCTGGGAGTGGATCTTCTTCGTCAACATCCCGATCGGCGTGCTCGCCTTCGCGCTGGCGATGTGGCTGGTGCCCGCGCTGCCGACGCACGAGCACAAGTTCGACATCCCCGGCGTGCTGCTCAGCGGTGTCGGCTTGTTCCTGCTGGTCTTCGGCATCCAGGAGGGCAACACCTACGACTGGTCGCTGCGCATCTGGCTGATGATCGCCGCCGGTCTCGTGGTGCTCGCCGTGTTCCTGGTGAACCAGTCGCGCAGCCGCGGTGAGCCGCTGCTGCCGCTGAGCCTGTTCCGCGATCGCAACTTCTCGCTGTCCAATATCGCCATCGCGGCGATGGGCGCGACGGTCACCGCGTTCATGGTGCCCGGGTACTTCTATCTGCAGGCGGTGCGCGAGCTGTCGCCCACCGAGTCGGCGCTGGTGTTCGCGCCGATGGCGATCGTCACCGGCGTCTGTGCCCCGTTCGTCGGCAAATTCGCCGACCGGCTGCACCCGCGGATCGTGCCCGCCTTCGGGTTCGCGCTCTACTCGGTGTCGGTGTTCTGGTTCGCCGCGCTGATGAAGCCGGACTCGTCGCTGGCCTGGATCGTGGTGTCGGCGGTGTTCGCCGGTTTCGCGAACTCCTGCATCTGGGCGCCGCTGGCCTCGACCGCCACGCACAACCTGCCGGTCCAGCTGGCCGGTGCGGGCGCCGGTGTCTACAACACCACCCGGCAGGTCGGATCGGTGCTCGGCAGCGCGGCGATCAGCGCGCTCATCGCCGCTCGCATGTCCGCGCAGGGGCTCGGCGGCGGCCAGGTCGGCGAAGGCGGGGCGGGGCAGGGGCCCATCCCGGAGTTCGTCAAGGACGGCTTCAGCACCGCGCTGAGCCAATCCATTCTGCTCCCCGCCGGCATCCTGCTGATCGGCTTCGTGGCTTCCGCGCTCTTCGTCCGCCACGGGCAGAGCGCCGCCGCCAAGCCGGCGGCCGAACCCCGCAAGACCGCATCCATCGCCTGAACCACGTTGCCCTGCAAGTGGATTCACTTGCAGGGCAGCGTGCTGTCCGGCTCAGCTCACCTGGAGGGTGACGGTGGGGTGGCCGGTGGCGCCGTCGGGGACGACGTCGCGGCGCTCGGCGGTCTGGGTCTCGCCGGTGGCATCGGTGGCACGGGCGCGCAGGGTGTGGGTGCCGGGGGTGGCATCCCAGTCGTAGACCCACTGGCGCCAGGTGTCGACGGACCGCTCCTCGGCGAGGCGGGCGGGTACCCAAGGGCCGTTGTCGATTTGGACTTCGACGCCGCGGATGCCGCGATGCTGGGCCCAGGCCACACCGGCAACGGCGATGCGGCCCTGCTTGATTCGGCTGCGCGGGCGCGGCGTGTCGATGCGGGTGCCGGTTTTGATCGGGCCGAGCGCCGACCAGCCGCGGCGAGTCCAGTAGGCGGTGGCGCGGTCGAAACGGGTGACCTCCAGTTCGGTGACCCATTTGGTGGCGGAGACATAACCATAGAGTCCGGGCACTACGAGCCGCGCGGGATAACCGTGCACGACGGGCAGCGGTTCGCCGTTCATGCCGACCGCGAGCAATGCGTCGCGGCCGTCGGTGAGCACGGACAGCGGGGTGCCCGCGGTCCAGCCGTCGGTGCTGTGCGAGAGCACCATGTCCGCGTCGGGGTGCGGGCCGGCCTCGGCCAGTAGTTCGTCCAGCCGGTAGCCGAGCCAGCGCGCGTTGCCGATCAGGTCGCCGCCGACCGGGTTCGACACGCACGCCAGCGTCACCATGCGCTCCACCGCGGGGCGATTCGCCAAATCGGCCCAGGTGAGCCGGATTTCGCGGTCCACCATCCCGTGGATGCGCAGCGACCAGTCGTCCTTGGACACCTGCGGCACGATCAACGCGGTGTCGATGCGATAGAAGTCGCTGTTCGAGGTGAGATACGGGGTCAGTCCGGGCACCCGCAGATCTACGCCGGGTGCGACCGGCGCCTCCGGCGCGCTCGGCTGCGGTAGCTCGACCGCCGCCCGCTCGCCGGACACGTCGCGGCGTCCCGTGCCGAGCAGCCGCCCCCCGACCCCGGTGACCACGGCCAATCCGCCGACGAGCGCCAGACCCTGCAGCACCCGGCGCCGCTCCGGGGCCGCCGTACCCGCCGGCTCGGCCGGCGCGCTGGCCGGCAAAGTGATGGGTCTACTTGCGGCGCTGGGCGTTTCACTCGCCTGCCGGGCGGAGGCGGCGGTCTCGATCCGCTCCGTCAGCAGGCGTAGCGCATAGCTGCCGACCGCGACGCCGACGATGGTCGGCAACGCACCGGACGCGCTGGTGCGCGCGACGGCGGCGATCGCGGCCAGCACACCGAAGACCACCAGCAGCGCCGAACCCGCCGGGCGCGCGGTCCGTTCGAGCGCGCCCGCGAGCCCGGCGACCAGCACCGCGACCACACCCATGCAGAGGTACAGCACCGCCTTGTCGTTGGTGCCGAAGGTGTCGATCGCCCACTCCCGCACTCCGTCGGGCGTGTGATCGACGACGGTCCCGCCGAGCGCGGCGAGCGGCGCGCTCTGCGCCTCGAAAAAGGCCGCGAGCAGTTCCGCGACACCTAGCGCCGCGCCTGCCGAGACGATCCCAGCCAGCACACGCAGTCGCAGATCGGCCATGAATTCGAGCGTACTGCCGGGCAGGCCGCAGAATATGACCATTCGCTGACGCCCGGCCCCGGACACAGCAAAGCGGGCCCGGCGTACCGGGCCCGCCTGTACTGAGCAACCTGCTAGCTGTAGATCTTCGCGACGTCGTCCGCGTACTGCTTCATCACGACGGCTCGCTTGAGCGACATCTTCGGGGTCAGCTCGCCCGTCTCCTGGGTCCAGTCCACCGGCAGGATGCGGATCTTCTTGATCTGCTCGGCGTGGGAGACCTTCTTGTTGGTCTCGGCCACCGCCGCGTCGATCTCGGCGACCAGTTCCTGGTTCTCGATGAGCTTTTCGATCGGGGTGTCCGCGGGCACGTTGTGGTTCTTCTGCCAGCCCGGCAGCGCCTCGGGGTCGAGGGTGATCAGCGCGCCGATGAACGGCTGGCCGTCACCGACCACCATCACCTGGCTGATCAGCGGGTGTGCCCGCAGCGAATCCTCGAGCAGCGCGGGAGAGACGTTCTTACCGCCCGCAGTGACGATGAGTTCCTTCTTGCGGCCGGTGATCGTGATGAAACCGTCCGCGTCGATGGCGCCGAGGTCGCCGGTCTTGAACCAGCCGTCCGCGAAGGCGTCCTCGGTGGCCTCGGCGTTGCCCCAGTACCCGTCGAACACGACCGAGCCGCGCAGCAGCAGCTCGCCGTCCTCGGCGATCTTGGCGCTGTGGCCCTCGATCGGCCTGCCCACCGTGCCGACCCGGATCTTCTCGGGGGTGTTCACGGTGACGGCCGCGGTCGTCTCGGTGAGCCCGTAGCCCTCGTAGATGGTGACGCCGACGCCACGGAAGAAGTGGCCCAGGCGCGCGCCGAGCGGGCCGCCGCCGGAGACCGCCGCGTCGCACTGGCCGCCGAGCGCGACCCGCAGCTTGCTGTAGACGAGCTTGTCGAACAGCGCGTGCTTGAGCTTGAGCACCAGCCCGGCGCCGCCGTTGTCGAGCGCTTCGCTGTAGGCGATGGCGGTCTCGGCGGCCGCGTCGAAGATCTTGCCCTTGCCGCCGTCGTGCGCCTTCTGCTTGGCGCCGTTGAACACCTTCTCGAATACGCGCGGCACCGAGAGGATGAAGTGCGGCTTGTAGCTGCCGAACTGGTCGACCAGGGTGGACCAGTCGGAGGTGTGCGCGACGATCACCTTGGCGTCGAACGCGACCAGCGCGACGGCACGCGCGAACACGTGCGCCAGCGGCAGGAACATCAGCGTCTTCTTGCCCGGCTGGATGAACTTGGCGAGCGCGATCCGGTCGGAGCGGGATTCGGCGTACAGGTTGGCGTGCGAGAGCATGACGCCCTTGGGCCGCCCGGTGGTACCGGAGGTGTAGATCAGGGTGGCGGGCGAGTTCGCGTTGACCTGCTTGCGCCGGTCGTGCACCACCTGGTCGTCCAGGTCGGTGCCGCGGCTGGTGAGCTCGTCGACCGCGCCCTTGTCGATCTGCAGGGTTTCCTTCAGATCGGGCAGCGAACCCGCCTCGATCTCATCGATGGTGGCGCGGTGCTTGTCGCTGTCGACGATCAGCAGCTTGGTGGCCGAGTCCTGCAGGATCCACTTGGCCTGCTCGGCCGCCGAGCTGTCGTAGATCGCGACGGTGCAGCCGCCGACGGCCCAGATGGCGAAGTCCAGCAGCGCCCACTCGTAGCGGGTGGGCGCCATGATGGCGACCCGGTCGCCGAGTTCGATGCCCGAGGCGATCAGGCCCTTGGCGACACCGGTGACCTCGGTCGCGAACTCCGCGGCCCGCACATCCAGCCAGCCGCCGTTGCCGTCCGGCTTGTTGAACAGCACCGCGTCGGGTGACTGCTCGGCATGACGGAAGACGTTGTCGGAATTGTTCGCGTCTTCCGGGATGGTGTAGGAAGCCGGGACTTCGAACTCTCGCATCAGTGCCCTTCCACGTGGGTTTACTCGTCAGTAATCTACGACACCTTGGTCAGGGCCGTGAGGTCGACCACCAGAAACGGACCCGTGCGTGACTGCCCGGCGCGGATCCGCTTCGTGGCTATCCTAAATCCCGCAGTGCGGCAGGTTGAATCGCTTCGCGCAGGAATTCGGCCAGCTCGCTGAGCACCGCGGCGGCCGGTGCGACCAGCCCCGCCTGCAGCTGGGCGACATGCCACAGATTCCGGGTTTCGGTGTACCGGACCGACACGCCCGCGGTCCGCAAGGCGGCAACCAGATCCACGCATTGCGGGTGCAGCAGCTCGCTGACGTCGACCTGCACGTAGGTCGGCGGCAGACCGGCCAATTCGCCGGTGAGCGGGGCGTAACCGGGATCACTCGCATCGCCGTCGCCGAGGTAGGCGGCCGCGCAGGCACGCGACCACGGGCGGTTGATCACCAGGTCGGCGGCGCGCTCGGGGATCTGGTTGGGGTCGGTCCACGGCGCGATCAGCCCCAGCGCGGCCGGGGTGTGCCCGTGGCGCGCGATCAACCGCTGTGCGGTCGCCATCGACAGGCCACCACCGGCCGAATCGCCGGACAGCGCGATCTGATCCGGGCGATAGCCCGCGCTCTGCACGAGCTCCAGGAACGCGGCCTCGGCGTCGTCGAGTGCGGCCGGAAACGGATGCTCCGGTGCCAACCGGTAGTCGAGAACGTAGACGGCGCAACCGGTTTCATGAGCGAGCCGAGCGGCGAGGGAGCGGTGCGTGGTCGGCGAGCCGATGGTGTAGCCGCCGCCGTGCAGATAGAGCACCGCGCCCGTGGGATGCGCGGTGGCCGTGAGCTTTTCGGCCGGGCGCCCGCCCAGGCGCAGCCGGTGCACGGTGGTGCCCGCGGGCACCAGTTGGGCTTTCGCGCCCGCATCCAGCAGCAGACGCTGCAGTGGCCACGGTGTCCGGACATTCATCGAGACACGAAAAATGGGCCACAGCAGCGTCCGTGCGACGGGCAGCGGAAGGTTGACATCCCGCATGGGTGATTCTCGAATCAGGGTAGGATCTGGCGGTTTACGACGGTCGCGAGGCGCTGATAGCCGGACGCGGTGACGCGCACGAACAAGTCGAGCAGCTTGGCCTCGAAGCCGATCAGCACCCGGCCGTGGCCCTTGCGCACGCCCTCCGTGATGGTCTGCGCGGCCATCTCCGGGGTGTGAATGGCCATCTTCGAATCGAACATCGAGGCGGCCTGCTTGCCATCGATGCCCTCGGCGTAGCCGGCGTTGCGCGCGACCGCGGTCTTGATGCCACCGGGATGCACGCAGGTGACCTTGACCGGCTGCCGGCCGACCAGCATCTCCTGGCGCAGTGCCTCGGTGAAGCCGCGCACCGCGAACTTCGCTGAGTTGTAGGCACTTTGGCCCGGCACCGCGATCAGACCGAACAGGCTGGACACGTTCACGACATGGCCGTCACCGGACTCGATCAGGAACGGCAGGAACGCTTTGGTGCCGTTCACGACGCCCCAGAAATCGACGTCCATGACCCGATCGAAGTCCTTGAACTCGGTCTTGACCACGTCACCGTGGTAGGCGATGCCCGCGTTGTTGTAAACCTGGTGCACCACACCGAAATGCGCCTTCACGGCGTCGGCGTAGAGCAGGACCGCTTCGCGCTCGGCCACGTTGATCCGATCGGATTTCACCTCGGCGCCGAGCTTTTCGCAGCGGGCCACGGTCTCGGCGAGACCATCGGTGTCGATATCGGAGAGCGCGAGCTTGGCGCCGCGCTTGGCGAGATTCTCGGCGAGTGCGCGTCCGATGCCGGAACCGGCACCGGTGATCACACAGACTTTGCCTTTGAAGTAAGCATCATTGCTCACTGTGCAGCTCCCACTTTCAGGTCGGCTCGGGCGGAGGTCGTTTCATAGGCGGACAGGTCGAAATTGCGGGTCAGCCTACGGAATTCGAAGGTGAAATCGGGCCACAGCGTGGTGTTGTTGCCGTGCTTGTCCAGATACCAGCTGGCGCAGCCGCCGTTGAGCCAGACGCTCTTGCTGAGCTTCTTCTGCAAATCGACGTTGTATTCCTGCTGCGCGTCGCGGCGGACCTCGACCGTGCGCAGCTTCAGCCGGTCGATCGTGGCCAGCGCGTCGGCGACGTAGTTGAGCTGCGACTCGATCATGAACACCATCGAGGTGTGGCCGAGGCCGACATTGGGGCCGAGCAGTGTGAACATGTTCGGGAAGTTCGCGGTGGCAGCACCCTTGTAGCCCTGCTGACCGACCTCGTCGTACACCTCGCTGAGCGTGCGGCCGTCGCGGCCGACGATGGTGTTGAACGCGGGGGAGTCGGTGACGTGGAAGCCGGTCGCCACGATGAGGACGTCGATCTCGCGCTCGGTGCCATCCTTGGTGACGATCGAGTGGGCGCGGACCTCGGCGATGCCGTCGGTCACCACATCTACATTGTCCCTGCTCAGCGCGGGGTAGTAGTTGTTCGAGATCAGCATGCGCTTGCAGCCGATCCGGAAGTTCGGGGTGACCTTGGCGCGCAGTTGCGGATCGCGCACCTCGTACTGCAGCTTGGCCTTGGCGATCAGCTCGAACGCCTGCATCAGCGCGGGGAACTTCGCCAGGCCGACGACCTGGGTCTCGCGGGCGGCGTAGATCGCGGCCCGGGACAGGCGCTGGAAGCCGGGCACGTGTTTGAAGGCCAGCCGCTCGACCTTGGTGTACGGGCGGTCCATGCGGGGGAGCAGCCACGGGGCCGTGCGCTGATAGACGTCCAGGTGCGCGACCTTCGGCGCGATCTCCGGGACGATCTGGATCGACGAGGCGCCGGTGCCGATGATCGCGACCCGTTTGCCGGTCAGGTCGAGCTCGTGGTTCCACCGCGCGGAGTGGCAGACCTCGCCCTGGAAGTCGTTGATGCCCTTGATATCCGGCAGCGCGGGTTCACACAGCGCGCCGATCGCCGAGACCACGGTGTCGGCCACGAAACTGCCCTGGGAGGACTCGATCTCCCATCGCGCGTCGTCGTTGTTCCAGCGCGCGCTGGTCACGTCGCAGTCGAAGATGTGCTTGTCCAGCACGTCGTACTTTTCCGCGACACCCCGGATGTACTGCTGGATTTCGCCCTGCCGGGAGAACGAGCGCGACCAATCCGGGTTCAGCGCGAAGGAATACGAGTACAGGTGTGAGGGGACGTCGCAGGCCGCGCCCGGGTAGGTGTTGTCCCGCCAGGTGCCGCCGACATCGTGGCCGCGCTCCAGCACCAGGTAGTCGTTGCTGCCCTGCTGACTCAACCGGATCGCTAGACCGAGGCCCGAGAACCCGCTGCCGATGATGATCGTCTTGACCCGGCGGACGGACCGGTCGCCGACAGCTTTGTCTGTAACCTTGCGACTCATGTACCCGAGCGTAGATGCTTATTGAGCAGCAGTCAACAGTATTGAATCACGTTCAGTAGGATGTCGATGTGAGTTCCAGTAGTTCAGGAGAGACCAAGCGCGTCCGGCTCAGCCCGGACGAGCGCCGACTGCAACTGATCACCCTGGGCGCCGAAATGCTCGCCGAACGAGCGCTCGAAGACATCTCCGTCGACGACATCGCCAAGCAGGCCGGCATCTCCCGCGGCCTGCTGTTCCACTACTTCACCTCGAAGAACGAATTCCACGAGGCCATCGCCCGGCAGGTCAGCGCCGAATTCCTCACCGCCACCGCGCCCGACCGCAGCCTCGGCCTGTTCGACATGCTGCGCGACTCCGTCGAACGCTACGTCGACTACGTCGAAGACAACCGCGCCGCCTACCACGCCATCCTGCGCGGACCCTCCAGCTACAACCCCGGCGTGATGACCTATGTCAACGAATCCCGTTCCGCCATCGCCGAAATCGTGCTCACCGAAATCCCCATCCCGCTCGACGATCCCGACCGTCCCCGCCTGGCCCTCGCCGTCCGCGGCTGGATCGCGTTCGTAGAGGAAACAATTCTCACCTGGATGAGCGACAAACCCGTCTCCCGAGAACAACTCGTCGAATTGATCGTCGACTCCCTACCCGCCCTAGCGCTTAGCCCAGAGTTGTCCGCGGCGTTGCGCGACAGTCAGGTCGACTCCACGCGCTGAGGGATGGGACGTTTCGGGCCAGGACGCGCTCAGTAGGCGATTTCGTGGGCGTGCGCGGGCTTTGCCTGCGCGAGGGCGCTTTCGGGACGGCGGCGGCGCGCTCATGAATGACCGCTCAGATGAGGCATCAGGGGCGGGCGGTGGGTGGGCGCTTGCTCGGGAGGCTGGATTTGCTCAGCCGTCGGATGGGGAGGCCATCGTGGGCGTGAGCCTGCTCGGGAGGCGGACCTGCTCGAGCGTCGGATGCGCGAGGGCGCCCTCGGGAGGCGGCGGCGTGCTCGGGAGACCTTTTCGGGACATCGGATGGGAGTGTGTTGAGGGGCGCGAGGTGCGCTCGGCGCGTGGGCTTGCTCGGCAGGCTGGGTTTGTTCAGCCGTCGGATGTGCGAGGGCGGTCTCGGGAAGTAGCGGGCGCTCAGGAGACCCGCTCGGGAGACGGGGGCGTGCTCGGGGTTTGGGAGGTGAGGTTTGCGCAGCCGTCGGATGCGCGGGCTCGCAGGGGGCCAAATGTGCTCAGGTGTCGAAGGCTTGGCGGGCGGATTCGATGTGGGACAGGTGTTTCTGGGTCCAGTCGCACATGCGGTGCACCGTTTCGCGGAGGTCCTGGCCGGGTTGGGTGAGGGTGTATTCCACCCGCGGCGGCACCGTCGGATAGACGCGGCGCGCGAGCAGTCCGTTGCGCTCGAGCATGCGCAGATTCTGGGTGAGCATCTTGTGACTGATGCCCTCGACCTCGTTGCGCAACTCGCTGAAACGGAGCGTGCCGTCGCCGACCGCCTCGATGATCAGCAGCGCCCACTTGTTCGCCACATCGGAGAAGATCTCGCGGGCCAGCGAATCCGCGCGCCGCAGATCCGCCGCGTCCGGGCCGCTGTACTGCTTGGTCACCATCAGGTTCTCCAGTCACCGAAAAGTGCGTTCTTCCACGTCAGCTCGCACTCTCCTACGGTTTCCGAGTAACCACAAGAGACCACGAGAGGTATCGAGCATGACCATCACCCTGGTGAACCCCGGCGGCCTCCCCGCCGTCGACGCCTACCACCACGTGTCGATCGCGACCGGCTCGAAGCTGGTCTTCCTCGCCGGTCAGGTGGCCTGGGACGCCGACGGTACGACAGTCGGCGCGGGCGACCTCGCCGCCCAGGTCGAACAGTGCTACCTCAACGTCGCCACCGCACTCGCCGGGGTCGGCGCCGGCTTCGCCGATGTGGCCAAACTGACTGTCTACGTTGTGGACTGGACGCCGGCCAAGATGCCCCAGTTCCTCGACGGCGTCACCCGCGCGGCCGCGAAACTCGGCGTCACCCCCGCCCCTCCCGGCACACTGATCGGCGTCGCCGCCCTCGACATCCCCGAACACCTCGTCGAGGTGGAGGCCGTCGCGGTCCTCGCATGATTCCAAGCTGGTCGCTTGATCACCAGGTAACCCTGGCGGTGGCCTCTCGGCCGATGCCGCCACCATTACCTGGTGATCAGCTGACCAGATGTTTCCGGGTACCTTTGAGCCGATGCGGACCGTCTACGTCGTGCAGCACCCCGAGTCCCGGCATCACCTCGACGGTGTGGTCGGCGGCTGGTTCGACTCCCCGCTCACCGAAGCGGGAATCCAAGCGGCACAGTCGATCGCGCGAGCGCTACGCGAGCAGATCCCCGAAGACGTTGCCCCGGAACTGTTCTCCTCCGACCTGAGGCGCTGCACTCAGGTCGCCGACACAATCAGCGAATCCTTCGCCGTAACACCAATACTCGACCAGCGACTGCGCGAGAAGTCCTACGGCGAAGCCGAAGGCAAACCCCAATCCTGGCTCCGCGAACGCTTCCTCCCCCCACCCGCCACCGGCGACCGCCTACGCCACAATGAGGGCATCCCTGGAGCCGAAACCATGCACACCTTCGGCGAACGCGTCTACGCCGCAATGCATTCGATCCTGCACCGCGACTCCGCACACCAAATCATCGTCACCCACGGCGGCACAATAACTTTCCTCCTCGCCGCCTGGGCAAACCTCCCCCTCGACTCCCTCGCCTACGCCCGCTTCCAAGCCACCCCCGGCAGCATCACCGAACTCCACGAAGACCCCTACTTCCGCAACCGCCAAATCCGCACCCTAGGCTCCACCACCCACCTCCCCCGGTAACCCTCAGTCATCGGACATCACGACGAGCAGAACCCGCCGCCCCGGCCGATCGATCAGTACGATCTCATGGAACTCCCGATGCAGATCACCGTAGTCATTCGCAGCGGACGGTCCGAGGTCTTCGAGCAAGTATCGACTCGTGGCGGAATGTGCGGGTTCGATAACGCGACGCCGAATCGCCTCCCGCAGCTGATTCGGGATGGACCCACAACCTTGCGTCCACTGCGACAGGATGTCGATGACAATGTGCTCCTCGACGGCGGTGAAGGATCCACTCGAGATCTGATCGAGCCAGTACGGTCCGTGGCGGATGCCACGCGGATCGACTCCACCACCGACATAGTCGTCCCGATACTCGACGCTCGCGATGAGCTCGGACAAGATTGCCCGGTCCGCCGCCTCCGCTGCTGCCAACGCGAAGTCTTTCGAATCAATCCATTGGAAGCAATGTCTGCCCCCGGCGCCGAACTCGAATTCGCGAAAATTGGTGAAAAACCGCTCCCTGTAGTTGACGATCCTCACCACGTCACCGTCCCCTCCAGCATCTCTCTGCTCGCTCTGCTACGCCACGTCAAGGTGAAGTTTCATGAATTCGACCAGTTCGCTGAGTCTTTCCTCGATCCCGATACGGGTCGGCTCTTCCGTCGGTCGCCCTGCAGCGATGTCTGCTCGAAGCGCGACCACGCCGGCCAGTGACGCGCGTTCGACGCGCGCTCGTTGAGCAAGAGGCAGGCAACCACAGCTGATGTGCGCAACATGCTATTGCGCTGTAGCGGTACGAAACTTTTCTATTGCTTCCCAGATATCGTTAGGAGGGGCATAGCGATCACCGAGATCGCCCATCGCTTCGACCTTTTGGATCACCTGGCGTATCTGAGCGATGTGCTCGGGATTATCGCGCCAGAATGATGCGGGAACTCCAAGAGCGGCTACGAGTAGGTCTCCGGGATAATAATCTCCCTCTGCCAAAGGATTCTCGCTCAGGACGCGCAGTGCGCGGGGCAGCAAAGCGGCGACGCCTTCACTCTGCCCTAGCAGAATTCTCGAGTCCTCCGGGGTCAATTCACGGATCGGTCTCCGGCGAAGCTCGTACACCGCCCGCATGAGACGCGTGGCGTCCTCGGGAGGCTGCGGCCAGACAACGCCGTCGAGCTGCTCGATCGAGAAGCCGTCGCTATCCATGATTGCCTGTTCCCTAGCAGTCATGGTTGCTCACAGCCCCCCGGAGAGCACCATCGCTGACAGAACCGCGCCCGCAGTACGAGCGACCACCGTCCACTGCTGATGAGCCAAGTACCGTGCGTCCGGGCTGTCGCCGAGTTCTTCGATCACGGGATCCAGTACTCGGCCGAGGGTACGAAGACGTTCTATTTCGTCACCGGGCAACAGCACATCGCCCAGTGCTGATTCCGGGTCCGGCAATATTCGATAGTCGTCGTAGAGAATATGGACGTTTGTATCGAGATCGTCATAGAAATTCGCATGCGGATATACTCGGTCCAGCCAGACCCTCTTCTGGTACTCGAGATCCGAAAGCGCTGCTACCGCGTCGATTACAGCTCTCCGCGCGTCTGGGTAGCGTACTTCTGTCACGGGTGATCCCAACTCTTCCATTTGAGCCACTCTTCGAGAGGTATGTGTGCTTCTGGGTGGTCTTTGATCGATGAGCCTGGCGGTATCGGTTGACCATCCGGCCCTAGGACCTTACCGTTCGAACGTACGACTACATGGTCTACTCGTTGAGATGGATTCGGGCTGTCCGGATCCCCCTTATCGATCCGGACGCCTGCGCCGTTCGGGTTCTCCGGGTCGTGCCACCGTTCGCCGTCCTTCTTCCTATTAGGCTGACCTTCGCCCCACTCGGTCGGAATCTTGTCGACCGCTTGCTGCGGTGGAAAGGCGGACGTCGTGGTCGGGGGCGTCGTGCCGGAGGTCGGATCTCCATCATCATCGATCAGCACCCGCATGGCGATGATGGTGGCGAGGGAGGTGAGGGTGGTGGTCAGGTCGGGGACTTTGTCGAAGGATTTGACTACGCCGACAGCGCCGGCGGCGGCGGTGGCCAGGCCTACGGCTTTGAGGAGGTTGCTGCCCTGGTAGACGGTGCGGATGGTGTTGATGGTGTTGGTGACTATGGCGCCGACACCGCCGGCGCCCGCGGCGGCGCTGCCGCCGAAGGTGAACCAGGCGGCGGCCGCGGCGGCGACCACAGTGAGGCCGATGGCCCATTCGGCTTGGGTGATCGAGGATTCGATGTTGCCGCGGACCTCGACGGTTCCGGCGTGATAGTCGGCGACGGGGGCTGCGAGGTTTTGGGCGGCGGCCGCGACTTGGCCTGCGCCGCCGCGCAGGGTTTCGAGGTGGGCGAGCAGTGGGGGCAGGTTGGTCTTGTCTTCGATGGCGTCGAACAGGCCGATGATGCTGGTGATGTGGGCGGCGGCGCCGGTGACGGTCTCGTGGTTGGCGAACGTCGTCCAGGTGGACGAGGCTTTCTGCAGTTTCTCGAGATCGCCGTTGGGCAGTTTCCCGAACGTGGACAGGATTTTCGCGATCAGCGCGTCGAAGAGTTCTTGGACGCCGCCGTGATGTTCGATGCCGATTCCGTTGTTGCGCACCGAGGTCGGGATGGTCACCCGGTATTCGGTCATCTCGCGAACGTCCGGCCGTTCGGGTGCCGGATTGCTCTTGTTGCTGATGCCGTAGTTGTAGCCGACGGCGTAGAGCACGTAGCCGAAGTTGGTGAGGGCGTCGGCGAGGTTCGTGCACGACTGCATCGTGTCGCGCGCGGTGCTGTCGTACTTCTCGCCCCATTCTTTGCAACCGGGCGCATCTCCGGCCATCCCGGCGCATTCGCCTTTGACCGCGTCGTGCACGGGTTTGTCGGCGCGGCGTAGATCGGCGGCGAGGTCGTGGCACCGCTTGGCGGCGTCGTAGTAGACCTGCCAGTCGATGCGCATGGGTCAGGCTCCGCCCAGCATCTTGCTGTTGAGTTCGATGGCGCGGGTGTAGCGGACGTGGGCTTGTTTGGCCGCGTCGCTCATCTCGCGTACGCCTTCGACGAATTCGCGTGCGCCTGTGGACCATTGGTGGTGGGCGTCGGTGTAGGCCTGGGCCGCAACACTTTCCCAGCCGGTGCCGTGTAAAGCGGCTATGCGATCGTCGATTTCGTCGAGGTGTTCGGCGACGAATCCGGCGAGGCCGGAGAGACGGGCGACGATCTGGTCCAGGTGCTCGAGGTCTACCGAGAATTCGGAGCTCATGGCAGATCCAGGCTGGAGGTGTGCAGCGCGGCGGCGTTGCTGTCGTCGCGGTGCTGATAGGTGTCGGCGGTGACGCCGAGCTTCTCCGCCATGCCGGTCAGCGCGGACATGATCTGCACGCCGCCGTCGCGGACGTCGGTCCAGCCGGTTGCGAATTCGGTGGCCGCGTCACCGGTCCAGCCGCCGTCGGTCAGTGCGTCGACGTCCTTGGCGGCGGAGTCCAGGGCCGAACGCAGCGCTTCGGCCAATTCGTAGACGTAGGTGCCGACCTCGCGGACTCGGTCGGGCACCACCGATACCTGCCGGCCCGGCGTACCCCCGTCGCTCATGCGGCGAGTCTACGTACGGTCCTGAGCAGTGTCGAAGCGAAAGACAACGGGCCGGGTCGCTTCGGTGGGGAAGCGATCCGGCCCGCTGTCGGGTCAGCGAAAACTAGCTGGTCGGCTCGAAGGCCTCGGCGATGATCTCCGCCTGCTCGACGGCGTGCACCTTGCTCGAACCCGACGACGGGGCCGACATGGCACGACGGGAGATGCGGCGCAGCTTGCCGAGCCGCTCGGGCAGGACCTCCGGCAGGTTCAGGCCGAAGAAGGGCCAGGCGCCCTGGTTGGCCGGTTCCTCCTGGACCCACACGATGTCGGTGGCGTTGGTGTAGCGCTCCAGCGACTCGTTGAGGCGGTAGGTGGGCAGCGGGTAGAGCTGCTCGATCCGCACGATCGCGACGTCTTCGCGCTTCTGCTTCGCCTTCTCGGCGGCCAGCTCGTAGTACAGCTTGCCGCTGGTCATCAGGATCCGCTTCACCTTGCTGCGGTCGCCGACGCCCTGTTCGTAGGCGGGCTCGTCGAACACCGAGCGGAACTTGCTCTCGGTGAAGTCCTTCAGATCCGACACGACGGCCTTGTTGCGCAGCATCGACTTCGGGGTGAAGACGATCATCGGGCGGCGGATGCCGTCCAGCGCGTGGCGGCGCAGCAGGTGGAAGTAGTTCGCCGGGGTCGACGGCACGGCGACCGTCATCGACCCTTCGGCGCACAGCTGCAGGAACCGCTCGATCCGGCCGGAGGTGTGGTCCGGGCCCTGGCCCTCGTGGCCGTGCGGCAGCAGCAGCACGACGTCGGAGAGCTGGCCCCACTTGGCTTCACCGGAGGAGATGAACTCGTCGATGATCGACTGCGCGCCGTTGACGAAGTCACCGAACTGGGCCTCCCACAGCACGAGTGCATTCGGGTTGCCCAGCGAGTAGCCGTATTCGAAGCCGACCGCGGCGTATTCGCTCAGCGCCGAGTCGTGCACCGCGAACCAGCCCGGGTCCTTGCTGCCGATGTTGTGCAGCGGCGTGTACTCTCCGGCGGTCTTGCGGTCGATGATCACCGCGTGCCGCTGGGTGAACGTGCCGCGCCGGGAGTCCTGACCGGTGAGGCGCACCGCGCGCCCCTCGTCGATCAGCGTGCCGAACGCCATCAGCTCGGCGAAGGCCCAGTCGACCTTGCCCTCGTAGGCCATTTCGCGGCGCTTCTCCAGCACCGGCTTGACGCGCGGGTGCACATTGAAGCCCTCGGGCACGTTGAGGAACGCGTCGCCGATGCGCTGCAGGATGGTCTTGTCGACGGCCGTCTGCACGGTGGTCGGGACCTTCTGGTCGTCCTCGACGGACTCGCTCGGCTCCGGGGTGTACTTCTCCAGCTCGCGGACCTCGTTGAACACCCGCTCCAGCTGACCCTGGTAGTCGCGCAGCGCGTCCTCGGCCTCTTTCAGCGAGATGTCGCCACGGCCGATCAGGCTCTCGGTGTAGGCCTTGCGCACCGAGCGCTTGGTGTCGATGACGTCGTACATGGACGGCTGGGTCATCGACGGGTCGTCGCCCTCGTTGTGGCCGCGACGCCGGTAGCAGACCATGTCGATGACGACGTCCTTGCGGAACTTCTGCCGGAAGTCGACCGCGAGGCGGGCCACCCAGTCACAGGCTTCCGGGTCGTCACCGTTCACGTGGAAGATCGGCGCGCCGATGAACTTCGCGATATCGGTGGAGTACTCGGTGGAGCGGCTGTTCTCCGGCGCGGTGGTGAAGCCGATCTGGTTGTTCACCACGATGTGGATGGTGCCGCCGACCCGGTACCCGCGCAGCCCGGACAGGTTCAGCGTTTCGGCCACCACACCCTGACCCGCGAACGCGGCATCACCGTGCAGCATCAGCGGCATCACGGAGTAGCCCTCCGCGCCGTCGCCCTTGTCCAGCAGGTCCTGCTTGGCGCGGACCAGACCCTCGAGCACAGGGTCGACCGCTTCCAGGTGCGACGGGTTGGCGGTGAGCGAGACCTCGATCTCGTTGTCGCCGAACATCTGCAGGTAGGTGCCGTGCGCGCCGAGGTGGTACTTCACGTCGCCGGAGCCGTGCGCGCCTGCCGGGTTCATGTTGCCCTCGAACTCGGTGAAGATCTTCGAGTACGGCTTGCCGACGATGTTGGCGAGCACGTTGAGGCGGCCGCGGTGCGGCATGCCGATGACGACCTCGTCGAGCCCGTGCTCGGCGCACTGGTCGATGGTGGCGTCCATCATCGGGATGACGGCTTCGGCGCCTTCCAGCGAGAAGCGCTTCTGGCCGACGTACTTGGTCTGCAGGAAGGTCTCGAAGGCCTCCGCCGCGTTCAGCCGGTTCAGGATGTACTTCTGCTGGGCGACAGTCGGTTTGACGTGCTTCTGCTCGACCCGCTCCTGAATCCACTGCAGCTGCTCGGTCTCCAGGATGTGGGTGTACTCCACACCGACGTGGCGGCAGTAGGCGTCGCGCAGGACCGAGAGGACCTCGCGCAGCTTCATCTGCTCCTGGCCGTGGAAGCCGCCGACGTTGAAGGTGCGGTCCAGGTCCCACAGGGTCAGCCCGTGCTGGGTGACGTCGAGGTCCGGGTGGCTGCGGAACTTGTCCTTGACCAGGCGCAGCGGGTCGGTGTCGGCCATCAGGTGGCCGCGGTTGCGGTAGGCGGCGATCATCTCGAGCACGCGGGTGCTCTTGTCGACGCCGCGTTCCCGGATGTCCTTGCGCCAGCGCACCGGCTCGTACGGCACGCCGAGGCCGTGGAAGATCTCGTCGTAGAACTCGTCGGAGATCAGCAGCTGGTGGATGGTGCGCAGGAAGTCGCCGGACTCCGCGCCCTGGATGATGCGGTGGTCGTAGGTCGAGGTGAGGGTCATCAGCTTGCCGACGCCGATATCGGCGATCCGCTCGTCGCTCATGCCCTGGAACTCGGCCGGGTACTCCATCGCGCCCGCGCCGATGATGGCGCCCTGGCCCGGCATGAGGCGGGGCACCGAGTGCACGGTGCCGATGGTGCCGGGGTTGGTCAGCGAGATGGTGACGCCGCTGAAGTCGTCGGCGGTCAGCTTGGCGTCGCGCGCGCGGCGCACGATGTCCTCGTAGGCGGTGTGGAACTGGCCGAAGCTCATCGCTTCGGTGCCCTTGATGGCCGCGACGACCAGCGAACGGCTGCCGTCCTTGCCGGGCAGGTCGATGGCGAGGCCGAGGTTGGTGTGCGCGGGGGTGACCGCGTTCGGCTTGCCGTCGATCTCGGCGAAGTGCCGGTTCATGTTCGGGAACGACTTGACCGCCTGGACGATCGCGTAGCCGAGCAGGTGCGTGAACGAGATCTTGCCACCGCGGGTGCGGGCCAGGTGGTTGTTGATGACCAGACGGTTGTCGATCATCAGCTTCGCCGGGATGGCGCGCACGCTGGTCGCGGTGGGGATGCTGAGCGAGGCGGCCATGTTCTTGGCCACCGCCGCCGCGGCGCCGCGCAGCACTTTGGCCTCGTCGGCCGCGGTGTCGGTCTTCGGGCCACCGGAGGTGGGGGCCGCGTTGGAGGTCGGCGCCGGGGTGGTCTGCGGCGCGCGGGCGGTC
>NZ_BAFT02000046.1 GCF_000308475.2 Nocardia brasiliensis NBRC 14402
GGCGGCGCACAGGTCGGCCCCGACGGCGGCACCCTGCAGGGCGGCGCGCAGGGACCGGGCGGCGCGGGCGCGAACGGCGGCGCGCAAGTCGGCCCGAACGGCGGCGGCGCACAGGGCGGCGGCCAGTTGCCGGATCCGTCCGATCTGCTCAACGACCTGCCCGGCAGCGATCTGCTCAACGGCCTGCCCGGCATGGGCGGGAACGGCGGGGCGGCCTTGCCCGGCCTGCCGGACCTGAAGCTGCCGTTCTAGTTCCGGCAGCCAGGTATCCCAGGGCGGTGCGGACCGCCCGACGGTTTCGCTGACGGCCGCCACGCGGCGCACCCGGTAGCCGCGCCTCTTGCCGGCGATCAGGAGGTATCGGCCGCAGCGAACCAGAGTCGTTCGGCGTCGTCGCCGGGTCATGCTCGGCGACGACGCCGTACGACACACGTTCGACAGCGGCGCGGGGGAACGCACTGGCGGCCGAACCCGGCGACCGACCGAAAAGGAGCAGCAAGACAGGTCTTTTTCACGCATTGTGCCGAGCCGGTGACGAGTTGAGCGTTTGATGTTCGAGTACGCATGTACCACTTCGAGGCGAGACATCGAGACGAGAAGGGGCTACACATGAAGCGCACGATCGGGATCGCGGCCGCCGCTGGGCTGACCGCGACATGCATGTTCGCGGGCATCGCCGCAGGCGCGCCCGACTCGGCCGCACCGGCCGCACCGGCCGCCGCCGCACCGGCGGCACCCGCACCAGCACCGGCCGCACCCGCACAAGCGGCACCCGCACAAGCGGCACCCGCACCGGACGCACAGGCCGCACCCGCACAAGCGGCACCCGCACCGGACGCACCGGCCGCACCCGCACAAGCGGCACCCGCACCGGACGCACAGGGGGCTCCCGCACCGGGCGGCGCGACTCCGGCCGCCCCCGGCGCGCCTGCTCCTGGCGGGACCGGCACTCCGGATGCGGCGGCACCGAGCGGTGGCACCGGCGGCGACTCGGGCACCCCGGCAGCCCCGGGTGGCGGGGCACAGAGCGACCAGGGCGCGCAGGACAAGGGCCTGGCGGGCAACGTGCAGACCTTGACCGACAGCTTGAGCAAGCTGAACGATCTGCTGAAGCCGCCCGCTCCGGCCGCGACACCGTAGCGTCACGGTACCGAATACCGAACTCCCGCACCTGCTTCGGGGAAGCGGTGCGGGAGTTCGGCGTTCGCCGGGCCTACAGCGGCGTCACATAGGCACCGGAGATCCCGCCGTCCACGAGGAACTGGGACGCGGTGATGAACGAGGCGTCGTCACTGGCGAGAAACGCCACCGCGGCGGCGATTTCCTCGGGTTCGGCGAAGCGCCCGGTCGGAATGTGCACCAGGCGCCGGGCCGCGCGCTCCGGGTCCTTGGCGAACAGTTCCTGCAGCAGTGGCGTGTTCACCGGCCCCGGGCACAGCGCGTTGACCCGAATCCCGTTGCGGGCGAATTGGACTCCGAGCTCACGGCTCATCGAGAGCACCCCGCCCTTGGACGCGGTGTAGGAGATCTGCGAGGTGGCCGCGCCCATCACCGCGACGAACGAGGCGGTGTTGATCACCGACCCCTTGCCGCGTTCGAGCATGTGCTGGATGGCGTACTTGCTGCACAGGTACACCGAGGTCAGGTTGACCTCCTGGACCCGCTGCCAGGCGTCCAGGCCGGTGGTGAGGATCGAATCGTCCTCCGGCGGTGAGATTCCCGCGTTGTTGAACGCGATGTCGAGCCCGCCGTAGCTGTCGACCGCGGTCTGGAACAGCGCCTCGACCTGGGCCTCATCGGTCACATCGACCTTGACGTACAAGCCGCCGACCTCGGTGGCGGCCGCCTCGCCGCCGGCCGCGTCGATATCGGCGACGACCACCTTCGCGCCCTCCGCGGCGAACCGACGAACCGTGGCGAGGCCGATGCCGCTCCCGCCGCCGGTGACGACGGCGACTCGATCCTGTAAGCGCTGCAAGGTATCTCCTGTCGGGTATTGATGTTCGCTAGTGGGTGGCGAGGAAGACGTTCTTGGTCTCGGTGAACGCCAGCGCGGCGTCGGGCCCGAGTTCCCGGCCGAGGCCGGACTGTTTGAATCCGCCGAACGGCGTCCAATACCGCACGGAGGAATGCGAATTCACCGAGAGATTGCCCGCCTCGACCCCGCGGGAGACCCGCAGCGCCCGGCCGACGTCGTTGGTCCAGATGGAGCCGGACAGCCCGTACTCGGTGTCGTTGGCGATCCGGATGGCGTCGGCCTCGTCCTCGAACGGCACCACCGCGACCACCGGGCCGAACACCTCCTCGGTGAGCACCCGGTCGGTGGGCGAGTCGGGCAGCACAACCGTTGGCGGATACCAGAATCCGGGGCCGTCGGGGTGCGTGCCGGTGAACGCCACCTTGGTCGACGGCTCGACGAACCCGGCCACCCGCTCGCGGTGCGCGGCCGAGATGAGCGGCCCCATCTCGGTGGCCTCCACAGCCGGGTCGCCGACCACCACGCCGCGCACGGCAGGCTCGAGCAGTTCGAGGAATCGGTCGAAGACAGTACGCTGCACCAGAATCCGGGAGCGGGCGCAGCAGTCCTGGCCCGCGTTGTCGAACACGCCGTACGGCGCGGTGGCGGCCGCCCGGTCCAGATCCGCGTCGGCGAACACGATATTGGCGCTCTTTCCGCCCAATTCGAGGGTCACCCGCTTCACCTGCTGCGCGCAGCCGGCCATGATCTGGGTGCCGACCTCGGTCGAGCCGGTGAACACCACCTTGCGCACCGCGGGGTGGGTGACGAACCGCTGGCCCACGATCGAGCCTTTTCCGGGCAGCACCTGGAACACGTCCGCCGGCAGCCCGGCTTCGAGCGCCAGCTCCCCCAGCCGGATCGCGGTCAGCGGCGTGAGTTCGGCGGGCTTGAGCACGACCGTATTACCGGCCGCCAGCGCGGGCGCGAAACCCCAGCCCGCGATCGGCATCGGGAAGTTCCACGGCACGATCACCCCGACCACGCCGAGCGGTTCGTGGAAGGTGATGTCGACCCCGCCCGCCACCGGAATCTGCTGGCCGAGCAACCTTTCCGGGATACCGGCCGCGTAGTGCAGCACGTCGCGGACGTTGCCCGCCTCCCAGCGCGCGTTGCCGATGGTGTGCCCGGAGTTGGCGACCTCCAGTTGCGCGAGCTGGTCCAGGTTCGCGTCCACGGTCTCGGCGAAGCGGCGCAGCAGCCGGGCCCGGTCGCCGGGGGCCACCTCGCGCCAGGAGACCGCGGCGCGCTGGGCCCGGTCGATCGCGGCGTCGGTCTCGGCCGCGCCGACCAGTTCGACCGTCGTCACCACCTGTTCGGTCGCCGGGTTGACCACTTGCGCTGTCGTCACGAGTTCCGCTCCCTTCGATAGTCTTCGGCCGCGGCGACCAGTGCCCCGATCAGCCTGCGGTCGACCGCATCCACCTCCGGATGCCATTGCACGCCGATCAGAAACGGGCCGTGCGGCGTCTCCACCGCCTCGATGGTGCCGTCGGACGCGTGCGCGCTGATCACCAGTCCCGGCGCCAGCCGGTCGATCGCCTGATGATGGTGACAGTGCGCCTTCACGTGCGCCCCGGCGATCGCGCCGACCCGGCTGCCCGCCACCGGCGCCACGTCGGTGACGGTGAAGCCACCGGTCGTGCCCGAATGTTCGGCGTGCCCGAGCACCTCGGGCAGATGCTGCACCAGCGTGCCGCCCAGCGCGACGTTCACCACCTGCATGCCCCGGCACACCGCGAGCACCGGCAGTTCGGCCGCGCGCGCCAGCGCGAACAACCCGAACTCGGATTCGTCGCGGTCCGGCCTGGTGTAGGTGTCGGGATGCGGTTGCGCACCGTAGCGGTCCGGGGTCACGTCGGCGCCGCCGGTGAGCACCAATCCGTCCAGTCGCGCCACCAGTTCCGCGCGGGCCACTCCGGCGGGCGGCAGCAGCACGGGGATGCCGCCCGCCGCCACGACCATCTGCACGTAGCTGTACTGCAGCACCGCGCTGTCGACGTCCCAGGAACCGAATCGGGCGCGCTCGACGTAGGTCGGCAGCCCGATCACCGGCCGTGGCCGCACCCCGGGTGCGGCCACGGGCGGCGCGGGTTCAGAGTCGTTCGAAGCCACGAATTCGCTCCCAGTCGGTGACGGCGGCGTCGAAGGCGTCCAG
Organism: Nocardia brasiliensis NBRC 14402; assembly: GCF_000308475.2. Classification (GTDB taxonomy): domain Bacteria; phylum Actinomycetota; class Actinomycetes; order Mycobacteriales; family Mycobacteriaceae; genus Nocardia; species Nocardia brasiliensis. Next base: position 4,176 of record NZ_BAFT02000046.1, read on the forward strand.
CTCGACCTGCGCCGCATTGCGGTAGTGCTCCACTACATCATCACCGAACGCGGTCCGCGCCACCTTGCTGTCCCCGAACAGCTGCGCCGCCTCGCGCAGCGTGCGCGGCACGCGCGGCCGCTCCGACCGATAGGCGTTGCCCTGGAACTCCGGCTCCAGCGGCAGCCGCTGCTCGATGCCGTGCAGTCCGGCCGCGATGGCGGCGGCCACGGCGAGATAGGGGTTCACGTCCCCGCCGGGCACCCGGTTCTCCAGCCGCAGCGACGGCCCGTGCCCCACCACCCGCAACGCGCAGGTCCGGTTGTCGCGCCCCCAGGCGACCGCGGTCGGCGCGAAGCTGCCCGAGACGAATCGCTTGTAGGAGTTGATGTTCGGCGCGAGCAGGTAGGTGAACTCGCGCAGGCAGTCCAGCTGGCCCGCGACGAAATGGCGCATCAGCGGCGACCAGCCGCCGGGCTCGTCGCCCGCCAGTACCGCCGCGTCGGACTCCCCGCGCAGGCTGATATGGATATGGCACGAGTTACCTTCGCGCTCATTGTATTTGGCCATGAAGGTGAGACTGCGCCCCTCCTGGGCCGCGATCTCCTTCGCGCCGGTCTTGTAGATGCTGTGGTTGTCGCACGTGGTCAGCGCGTCGTCGTAGCGGAACGTGATCTCGTGCTGGCCGGGGTTGCACTCCCCCTTGGCCGACTCGCAATACATTCCCGCGCCGTCCATTTCGGTGCGAATGCGCCGCAGCAGGGGCTCCAGCCGGGCGGTGCCGAGCATCGAATAGTCGACGTTGTACTGGTTGGCCGGGCGCAGCTCCCGATAGCCGGCCGACCACGCGGCCTCGTAACTGTCGTCGAACACCAGGAATTCGAGTTCGGTGCCGACGAACGCGCGCAGTCCGTGCTCGGCCAAGCGGGCGAGCTGGGCCCGCAGCACCTGTCGCGGCGAGACCGGCACCGGCTTACCGGCGGGCTCCACGTGCTCGACGTCGCACAGCACCAGCGCGGTACCCGGCCACCACGGCACCAGCCGCAAGGTGTTCAGGTCCGGCCGCAGCACGAAATCCCCGTATCCGGTGTCCCAGGACGACATCGAGTATCCGGCCACCGTCGTCATGTCCACGTCGACGGCGAGCAGGTAGTTGCACGCCTCGGTCGCGTGCTCCACCACCTCGTCCAGGAAATATCTTGCCGCACAACGTTTTCCCTGTAACCGACCCTGCATGTCGGTCATCGCGACCAGCACCGTATCGATGCGCCCGGCCTCGACCTGCTCCCGCAACTGCGTCAGACTCAACATCCCGCTACGCATCAACAGCCCCTCTCGGCACCAACCGTGCTCACGCTAGAGCAAACTCGGCAGTTTTGTGATCGGACACACAAACCCGCTGCGCGCGTGCGTCGAGCGGACCGATGGTCCCGACTTTTCGGGACCTTCAGATCAATGTCGGACGCCGCGCTCGTCCGGACACTTGGCTCGGTAGGGCTCGTGCGCGTATCCGATCGCGCCGTGCCGCATCGAGCTAGGAGGCACTGAATCCATGGGCTGTGCACAGCCGGACGCCGATACCGTCGAGGCCGCGCTCGCGATGGCGGTCCGCGCGCCCTCGGTACACAACAGCCAGCCGTGGCGCTGGCGGATCGCCGGCGAGGCGATCCAGCTGTATGCCGACCCGGGCCGCCACCTCGTCGCGACCGATCCACAACAGCGCGGACTGATCCTCAGTTGTGGTGCGGCACTGCATCATCTGCGGGTGGCGCTGGCCGTGCTCGGCTGGTCGGCCGCGGTCGAGCACCTGCCCGATCCCGGCGATCCCGATTATCTCGCCACCGTCACCCTGACCCCGTACGCGCCGACCCTCACCGATTTCGAGCTCAGCGCCGCCCTGGTGCACCGGCAGTCCGACCGCCGGCGCTACAGCTCGTGGCAGGTGCCGCCCGGCTACCTGCGCACCGTCGCGACCCGCGCGGCACAGTACGGCGCGGTGGTGCGGCAGGTCCCGGACGGGCTGCGCGCCCGCCTCGCCCGGCCCGCCCGCGACGCGGTGGCCCGGCACGCGGCCGACCCCGCATACCAGCTCGAACTGGCGGCATGGAGCGGTCGCCGCGGCACACCCGACGGCGTGCCCGCGGTGAACAGCCCGCGGCCGCGGGCCCGCGACGAGATCCCGGTGCGGACCTTCACCGATCCGGCACTCGTGGACCGCACCCTGCATCCGGACGCCGCGGAGTGGCTGGTCGTCTGCACCCCGTCCGACGATCGGATGTCGCGGCTACGCGCGGGCGAGGCACTGAGCGCCGCCCTGCTGACCGCCACCGATCTGGGCCTGTCCAGCTGCCTGCAAACCGAACCGCTCGGCGTACCGGAGCTGCGCGCGGACATCCGGACCCAGGTGCTGTACGACTGCGCCTATCCGCAGGCCATGCTGCGCGTCGGCTGGGTGCCGACGAGTGTCGCGCCGCTGCCGCACACCCCGCGCCGGCCGATCGCCGACGTCATCGATCGCTAGGAACTCAGTCGGCACGCTGCTCGGGCAGGCCGAGCTTGGTGGCCAGCACCGCGGCCTGGGTGCGACCGCCGACATCGAGTTTCGCGAGCAGCTGCGAGACGTAGTTCTTGACGGTCTTCTCCGACAAGAACATCCGGCGCGCGATCTGCCGGTTGGTCAGTCCTTCGCCGAGCATGCCGAGCACCGTGCGCTCCCGGTCGGACAGCGTCGCGAGCGGGCCGTGCTCGGCCGCGTGCTGGGTGCGCAGCTTCGTCATCAGCGCGGCGACGGCCCGATCGTCGAGCAGTGAGCGGCCGGCGCCGACCGCGCGAATCGCCTCGACCAGTTCCTGCCCGCGGATGTCCTTGACCAGGAATCCGCTGGCACCGGCCAGCACTGCGCCGATCATCGACTGCTCGTCGACGAACGAGGTGAGCATCAGGCAGCGCAATCCCGGTGTCGCCGCGAGCAGATCGCGGCACAGCTCGACCCCGCTGCCGTCGGGCAGCCGGATGTCGAGCACCGCGACATCGGGGCGCAGCGGCGGCACCCGGCGCCGTGCCTGCGCGCAGGTCGCCGCCTCGCCGACCACCGCGAGATCGGCGTGGCCGTCGACGAGGTCGCGGATGCCGAGGCGGACGATCTCGTGATCGTCGACCAGGAACACTCTCGCCATCGCGGCACCGCCTCTCCCCCTCCGGACGCCCTGCCCCCATCTACCAGCAGTTACCCCGGCAATACCGGGTGAAACCGAGCAGTCAGCGCACGCAGGCCGGGATCGAGATGCCGGGCAACGCCTCGACCGTGGGGACGAAGGGCGGTCGATCCACCGACCGCGCGACCGGGCACAGCCGGACGACCCGCGGCCCCGGGCCGGTGCGATTGCCGCTGTTGTCGAAGACGACCGGTCCGCCCGCCCCGGGCACCGCGGTATCGGGCGCGGAGAACCCGCTGATCGTCGCGTTCACCTGGCTGCGTTGCACCGGCATGGTGGCGGGCAGCTCGCGCAGCGCGGTGTCGATGGTGGTCACCGCGTCATAGGCGTTGACCGCCCAGCCGTCGCCGATGTGCTCGGGATCGAAACCCGCGTCCCGGAAGTGCTGTTCGAACACGGCCCAGTTGGGGTTGCCCGGCTGTGGCGCGTCCGCGCCGGCCACCAGGGTGAAGAGCAGCCGTACCCGGCCGTCGGCGAAACTGGGCGAGGACAGGGCCTTGGTGCGCAGATCCTCGAGCGCCTGGTCGGCCTCTTCGGTACGCAGCCGATTGCCGTCCGAGGTGCTGAGCACCGTCACCGAGGTCGCGGCGCACTGGCCGTTCGTGTAGGCCTCGTCGAGGCTGTACAGCAGCCTGCCCAGATCGCGACCGCGAGCGATGTAGGCGATGGTGACGTCGCGCGGGGTCGAGCAGACCCGCTTGGCGGTCTGCGGGACGGTGCTCGGCTCGCTGGTGTCGAATTTGACCTCCAGCACATTGCCGCCGTATTGGCGCTGGAAGAACGGCAGGGTGGTGCAGGTGTACGGGTCCGAACCGCCGATCGGCACCATGATGAAGTCCGGCCGGACGGGCGCGACCGCGCCGAGCGCCTGCACCTGCACAGCCACCCGGAACGCCACGCGATAGAAGTAGTCCCGCGCGATGCCGCGCGGATAGGTGGATGTCGCGATCGCAGCTGTCGAACTCGGGATTGTCCGCGCGCGAGCCGTCCTGGTCGAAACCCTCGGCGGTCACCACATCGGAGACCATCGGGATCTTCGCTGCGGCCAGCACGTCCGCGACCTCGGCGGTGGTCTGGTCGCTGAGACCGATGCCCGCCACGGCGACCACGTCGGACCGGTCCGCCAGGGCGCGCGCCACCGCGAGCGGGTCACCGTCGCCGGCGTAGTCGCCGAGCTGGCCCACGACCAGACGCATGGGATGCAGGCAACCGGTGCCGTTGGCCCGGCGCTGTCCAGCCGCCATGCCCTCCAATTCGTGGACCGCCCTGCTGCCCGCCAGCTCGTCGGTCATCGTCAGCAGCACCCCGACGGTCGCCGGGGTGCCCGGGCACTCCTTGTCCGCCGCGCGATTCTGCCGATCGATCACCGCCAGCACCGGCGCGAACGCGTCCAGCTCGAAAGCGTAAGGGCCCTCGGACAATCCGACGCAGTGCCGGCCCGCCTGCCAGGCCGCGCGGTCCGGTGTCCAGCCCGCGTTGCAGGTGAACGCGTGCTGCAACCCGTCCCGGAAGGCGAACCCGGCACCGCCGAGCACGAGCAGCGCGGCAACGAGTCCCAGCCGCACCCAGTCCGTCCACGGGCGCGGAAACGGCCGCTCCGGTCTCGGAAAGACGCCTAGCCGATATCGCGATGCCACGAAAGGTCTCCTTCTGCCGCGCAGGTCATTCGAATTGGTCCGCGAGCCTGCGATAGCGATTGGCGCGCAACAGGAACGGGCCGTCAGCCGGGACGTGCTCGGCCAATTGCTCGTAGCTGTGCGCGATCCGGCGGCACAGCTCCGCCTTCAGCTCCAGCGGAGTGCCGATATCGGACTCGAACGCGGGCACCAGCGCGATCAGCACCCCGATATGCGCGCCCGAAGTGCGGGCGCGGACGGAGCTGTCCACGAACGACCCGTCCCGCCGGACCGGATCGGGCAGTTCGACGACGGCGTCGAACAACGTCAGCCACTCCGGCGCGGACAGTTCCGCCAGCAGCGTGGTGAGTTCGTCCACCACCGCCCCGCGGCCGTTCAACAGGCGGGCGTGCGCCAACCGGCCCGCTCGATCCCCGGCGGCGACGTGCTCGAGCAACGTGCCCAGTACCCGCTCGAGACCGGGGCCCTCCTCGGGGCGGGTGCGGGCCACCAGCGCGCGGAGGCCCAGCAGGCGCAGCAGCGGCGGGAGCCGCTCCGGGCCGCCCGGTGTCGTGGCCGTCCACAACGAGCGGGACTTGAACAGAATGGAATCGTGCTCGACGCCGGGCGGCAGCAGACCGACCAGCGTGAGCGCCTCGGCTTTGTGCCGCGCGGCCGACACCGTGATCAACGCGGCAGCCAGCTCGCGCCGGACCAGTTTGCGCACGCTCAAACCACGACCGAAGACCCGCAGCAGGTACTGCTCGACGGTCACGCCGGGCTCCGGGCCCGGACTGCGCAGCAGGCCGTCCAGATCCGTCAGGTGCTGCGGCTCCTCCTTGATCAGCCGCAGCACGAGCGCCGTCGCCGCGGGGTGACCGCGGGTGAGCCGGTAGACCGTGTGGCCGATGTTCTCCGACTGATACAGGTCGACGTCCTTGGCCATCAGCCGGACGTCGCTCTCGTTCAGCTCGGGCAACCGCACCCGCGCCCAGCGCGGTCCGACCAGCACCTGGGACGCCGCGTCGAGCGGCTCCGACCACACCGCGGGCGCGGGCACCAAGCCGGCCAGTTCGTCGACCAGGACACCGGAACTCGCGGCCACGATCGTCAGCGGGTCCGGCAGCTCGGCGCCGGTGGCGGCGATCGAACGCCGCACGCGCAGCACGGAACTGAGAAACGGGGTGGCGGCCTGCGCGTCGGCGTCATCGATCAGCACGAAGACGTTCGAGGTGCGCCGTTTGACCTTGGCGACGCTGTGCCGCAGGTCGGCGAGCAAGGCCCCGACCAGCACGTCGTCCACGTCGCGGCGGACCCGGGGGTCGAGGCTGCTGGCGTTGTGGCTCAGCCCGATCAGCGCGCGCTCGGCGTCGAGCCGCAGCTCCAGATCCTGATGACCGAACCACGCGGCCTTCGGTCCCCAGGTGACCCGGCCGAGCAGCCGTCCGCCCAGCAACCGGCCCACCACCGCGTCGGAGACCGTATTGGCCACGGCGGGCGCGATCACGTCGACGCCGGGCACCTTGATATTGGCGGCCAGCGAACCGGCCAGATTGATCATGTTCTGGACGAAGCCGACCAGTGCCGCACGGCGCTGATACTGGTTGAGCAGCAACCGCAGCCGGGTCAGTTGCTCGTCCGGGGGCAGGTCGCCGAAGTTCTCGGCGATGACGATCTGCGCGATCACCGACCGGGGAAACGCGACCGCGTAGCCGGGAATGTCGACGCTGAGGCCGAGCATGACCGCGGCCAGCACGGTGCGCACCGGATTGTTCAGGTCGAACGGTTGCGCCAGCGGCCGGACCAGCACCGAGGGCGTGTGCCCCTGCCATTTGGCCAGCGCCTTGCCCAGCACCGCGCTGCGGCCGGAACCGCCGCAACCCTCCAGCACCAGCACAGGTTTCGGCGGCGCCGCCACCTCACCGGCGGATACCTCGACCAATCGGTCGATCAATTCGAGTAAATCGGTGCGCCCCACAAACACCAAGCATCGCCTCCCACGGCTTGGCTGCCACCATAACAATCGGCCACCGGCGCAACAACCGTATTCAGCTCTTGGACAACGGAATTAGGGGATAAAAGCAAACCGGAAGCAGGTACCGATTCCGAAAGAACCGACCGGCTCCTATTCGCGGGCCGCCCGGATCGGGCGTGCGAACAGCATGCGCCCGAGCAAGCGGGCGAAATCCAGGTGCCCGATGAGCGCCCGCCGCGACGACACCAGCGACCAGGTGGTCTCGGTGCCCGCCGCGGGCACAGCGCGTCGCGCGAGCCGGTCGCCGAGCCAGTCGAGCATGACCGGCACGGCCGAGAACTGCAGCAGCAGATGGGTGCTGAGCCTGTCGCGCAGGTACCGGACGTGCGCACCGGCCGCCGTGTAGCGGGCGACCAGCGCGTCGACATCGGCCACGGCGATGACCTCGTCGTACACGCCCTGCACCACGAGCAGCGGCATGGCGGGCGCCTGCGCGCCCGGTTCGATGTCGGCGAGCACCGCGCGCAGCGCCGGTGCGGCCAGCAGCGCCGCGAGACCACCACGGCAGTGCTTGTCGATATCGCGGCGGGCGAAGCGGTACAGCAGCGGAAACGTCGCGGTGGTCTCGGTCGCCGCGAGCCAGGCCAGGTACCGCGCGTCCAGGTGGGCACGCAGCAGACGATCGAGATCCGGGTAGGCGCGGCGCAGTCCCGCGGTGAAGACCGCGGCGAAACCGGCGAACAGCCCGCCGTTGAGCCGCACGAAAGCCTTGGCCGGATCGCCGACCGGCGAGGCCGCCACCGCACCCACCAGCGCCAGCTCCGGCGCGTACGCGGCCGCCAACTCGGCGGCCCATGCCGTGGCCAGGCCACCACCCGAATACCCCCACAGCGCGACGGGCGTGCTCGGCGTCAGGCCGAGTGGCGCGAAGGCCAGTGCGGCCCGAATGCCGTCGAGCGCACGGTGTCCGGGCTCGCGCGCCACCCCGAAGCGGCCCGCCGTACCGCCGTGATCGGGCACCGACACGGCCCAGCCGCGGGTCAGCGCGGCGGCGATGAGCGGCAACTCCAATTGCGGGATCGAGCCGGCCGCCCGGGCGCCGTGCCGCAACGCGTAGGAGGGCAGGCATTTCGAGGCGACGGCGTCGATCGCACACTGGAACGACACCAGCGGCCGCGGCACGGCCGGGTCGGCGCCCCACGGCAACAGCACTGTGGTGACCGCCACCTCGGGGACGCCGTGCAGATCCCCGGTCCGATACAGCAGCTGCCAGGCCGGAACACGCTGCCGGACAAGGCCGAACAGTGCGAGTTCGACCGCCCTGGCGCGCACCATCGCACCCGGCGGCAGCTGATCCAGCGCCGGCGGCGGCGCGTAGAACGGATCGTCCTCGGGCAGCAGCGGAAAGTCGGTGCGCGGCGCGACGACCGGACCGGTCAGGCCGCGCACGGGATCGGCACTCATGGGCTCTGCTTCCTCTCGATCGCCTCGTCGCGCCATCGGTGCCGCGCCCTGTCCTGCGGCCAACCCAACCACGCCGCGACGCGGAAATGAATTGGTGCGAAAGTCAATTCACGCTGCCCGCATTTCTCCACCGCGGGTAGTGACAGCGCGGTCAGAAACTGCCTCCGCCGCCGATCAGCCAGGGATTGAAGGTGCATTCGAGCGTCGGATAGGCGACTGGATCGAGCGCGTGCAGCACGATCGAGGCCGCGCGCGGCGAGTACATGAGCGTGAGGTGATCGGACATGTCCTGCGCGCAGCCGTCCTGCAGCGTGATGTTGTGCACCGTGGCGTCGGCGCCCGCCCGCAGGAAGGTCCAGTCGTACGGATTCATCACCTGGTCGAAACGCGAACCGACCGAGGTGTATTCGACGCCGGGAACGGTGTCGCCCGTGGCGTTCAAGGTGGCATAGAACGCAGAACCCACGGCTTGTTGAATATTGGCGAAGCCGACCAGGGGCTCGTAGAAGCCGAGGATGTCCACGCCGAGGTTGTTGATCAGCCGGCCCAGCGTGGCGATGCCGAGCAGCGAGGTGCCGTGATGGGTGGCGCCGAAACTGACCAGCCTGCGCACCTTCGGCGCACCGCCCTCGAATTTCAGGTACTGGTTGGCCACCGTGCCGCCCTGCGAATGCGCGACAATATCCACCGTTTCCGCGCCCGTGGCCGCCTGCACCCGGTCGACGAATCGGCTCAGCTGCCGCGCGGAATCCTCCATCCGGCCGACCCCGTACCGGCCGGGCAGCACCGGCCCGAGACCACCGCCCGTCAGCAGACCGGAACGACCGAAATTGAAGGCGAACACGCAATATCCGGCGCGGGCGAGGCGCGGTGCGAGATAGGCGAAGCTGTCGTAGGCGTTGAGCCAGGTGCCGTGCAACAGCACCACCGGCTGCGGGTGCGCGGCGCTCGGCTGACAATCCCAGCGGTTCGCGCCCGGCGGCGCGGCATCGGGATGAGTCAGCCCATAGGCGAAAGCGCTTAAGTAGGACGACGTTTCCGGCCCTTCACCGAGCACGTCCGACGCATAACTGAGCGCACCGCTGCTTCCGGTATCCAGGACGGCTCGCGGCTGCCTGCCGTCCGCCGCCGGTGCCAGCCCGGCGTCGATCGCCGCCACGAGTGCCGATTCGGCCGGGTCACCGCTCGCCGCACCGGAACCGAGCAGTGTGGCGACGGTCAGGCCCGCGGTGAGCGCGGCGCCGAGCAGGGCGCGCATGGCGTTGTGCGTCATTGCAAGCATGTCAGTTCACATTCCCATCAAACGATTTCGCGCTCCGTACGCGAATCGACGACACCACTGTGATGCGGGTCATATCGGAGGCGTAATCGAATCTATGGCGGTGGCCGCCGCGATGTCACTGCACGTCGGCGAGAACAATCGGGCGGCGAGATTGTTGCGCGCACCAAAGTTTCGCTCGATGTGCCGGTTGTCTTGCCGCGCAAACCTGTCGTTGGAAACAATCGGCACATGTCCGCCATCCTTTCGCCGCCGACCGATCGCGCCGCACTGGTGACCCGGCTGCTCACCCGCTGGCCGCAGATCTCCGAACGCATGCTGGCCGCCGGACTCGGCACCACCGCGCCCACGGCGGATCTGCCGGAAGGACATTTCACCGCCGAGGTGCTGCCCGCGATCTACGCGTGCGGCCGAGCCGTCCTGCAGGCCATCGGCGAAGAGCGGGAGTTCACCAGAGCCGAGGTGGCGGCGTTCGTCGCGCCGGTCGCCCAGCGGCACGCGGCCGACCGTATTCCGTTGTCGCTGTTGATCGAAGCGATGCACGGCTCCGCCCAGTCGGTGCTGCACGAGGCGGCGGCCCTGGCTGGCACCGCCGAGCTGGACGAGTTGGTCGTCGTCGTCAGCAGGCTGCTCGAACTGCTGATGCACATCAACATCACCGTCGTCGAGACCTACGCCGAGGTCGAGCAGTCCATCTATCACACCGAACGCGAGGCGCGCCGCGCACTGTGCGCGGCACTGCTCGGCGGGCTACCCGCCGAAGAACTGGCCGCGCGCGCCGATACCGCGCTCGCGGAGCGATACACGGTGCTGGCCATCCACATTCGCCACGAAGATCACCCGAGCGCCGTCGCCGGGCTCCTCAGCAGGCGGCGGATCAGAATTCTGCAGCGCGCCCTGGACGCGCTCGCGGGCACCACGGCGCTGGCCACCTTCGACGGCTCGACCGGAATCGCCCTGCTGCCCACCGGCACCGAGCACGCTCCCGCCGAACAGCCCTTCGAGCAGCTCGCGGCAGAACTCGCCGGGCACTTCGGCGTCGCGGTGTTCGTCACCGAATATCGTTGCGTCGCCAGGGAATCGGTACCGCAGATCGCGCGCGAAGCCACCGAACTCGCCGAACTGGCCCGCCTGCTGGGCCGACCGGCCGGCTGCTATCGCCTCGATGATCTGCTACTCGAATATCAGCTCACCCGTCCCGGACCGCCGGGACCGATTGGCCGAGCGGATCACGCCGATCCTGGACAGTCCCCACCTCATCGAAGCCCTCGACGCACATCTGCGCCACGGCACCGACCGCAAGACCGCGGCCGCGGGCATCCACATCCACCCCAATACCTTCAGTTACCGCCTGCGCCGCATCGCCGACCTCACCGGCATCGATCCCGGCGAACCCGACGGATCGCGGCTGCTCGCCGCGGCGGCGCTGATCCATCGCCTGTTCCCGGCGGCCGACGCGAACGCCGGGACGCCGCCGGGACAGCACCTCGTCTAGATGACGTGCCAGGCCTGCAGCAGGTAGGTGATGTTGGCGGCAATGGACGTGACTACGTTCGCCAGATTCAACGCGGACGAACCCAGATCGATAAGCGGCACCGAAATTCCTCCATCAGATGGGACTGCGAAATCCCCTTCAATGTAGTGATCGACGGTGGCGTACGCGCTGCTCGAGCGGTGCTGGAGCGACCGGTGCCGACGCGGTCATCCCATGAAAAGGCATGCCCGGACGGCGGTTTCGGCACGCCTGGCGGGCAATGGCCATGCGGCCGCTGTGAGGGAGTTCACCGCGGCTCTCGTCACAATCGCCACAGCAGGCCCATTCCGGAGGTATCGGTCGCGTCCCGCCGCCGCGGCAGCTGACCCTTGATTTCCGCAGATGCGGAAATATACTGCCCTCTGTGTCGAATTTGCGGATCAGCGAGGTAGCGGTGCTGGCGGGTGTCAGCGACGACACCGTGCGCCGGTGGATCGATCAGGGCAAGCTGACCGCGATCCAGCTCGGCAACGGACGCAAGGGCGTCCGCGGCCGGGAGCTGGCCGAATTCCTCCAGGCGACCGCCGAGACGCTGGAACCGGGCGTCACCGTCGCCGCCTCCGCCCGCAACCGCATGCGCGGCATCGTGACGCGGGTGGTCAAGGACACCGTGATGGCGCAGGTCGAAATGCAGGCCGGTCCGTTCCGGCTGGTCTCGCTGCTGAGCCGGGAATCCGTCGACGAGCTCGGGCTCGAGGTCGGCAGCGTCGCGGTGGCCTCGGTCAAATCCACCCACGTCGTCGTCGAGATTCCGGAAAGCTGATGAGATCGAACATGATTCGTTCGCTGAGTAGCGCCGCACTGGTCGGCGTCACCGTATTGAGCCTGGCCGGTTGCGGCTCGGACGACACGGCCGAGTCCGCGGGCACGGGCGGGATCGGCGGCACCGTCACGGTGTTCGCCGCGGCCTCGCTCACCGAGACCTTCACCGAACTCGGTACGCAGTTCGAGGCCGCGCACCCCGGTGTCAAGGTGGTCTACAGCTTCGGCGCCAGCTCGGCGCTGGCCGAGCAGATCAACCAGGGCGCGCCCGCCGACGTCTTCGCCTCGGCCGCGCCGAAGAACATGCGGCAGGTCCAGGACAAGGGAGAGGTGACCGTCGCGCCGGTCACCTTCGTGCGCAACCGGCTCGAGATCGCGGTTCCGAAAGGCAACCCCGGCCATATCACCGGGCTGGCCGACTTCGGCAAAACCGAACCGAAGCTCGCGCTGTGCGCCGAACAGGTGCCGTGCGGTGCCGCCGCCAAGACCGTGTTCGAGGCCGCAGGGGTCATCCCGCAGCCCGACACCCGCGAGGCCGACGTGAAAGCGGTGCTGACCAAGGTCAAGCTGGGTGAGGTCGACGCGGCGCTGGTCTACCGGACCGATGTGCGGGCGGCGGGCGACCAGGTCGCAGGCATCGACTTCGCGGAATCGAGCAAGGCGATCAACGACTATCCGGTCGCGCCGCTCGCGCACGCCCCCAACGCGGCTGCGGCCGCCGCGTTCGTCGAGTTCGTGCAGTCGCCGCAGGCCCGCGCCGTGTTCACCGAGGCGGGATTCGACAACCCGTGACCCGGACGGTGCGGCGGACGGCCACGGGGCGGCGACCGCTCGTCCTGCTGCTGCCCGCACTGTGCGCGCTGGCGTTCTTACTGGTGCCGCTCGTCGGCCTGCTGTGGCGGACGCCGTGGCGCGGCCTGCCGGACCGCCTGTTCAACGCCGAAGTCGGTCAGGCCCTGCAACTTTCGCTGGTGTGCGCGAGCTCGGCGACGGTGCTCTGCTTGCTGTTCGGCGTACCGCTGGCGTGGCTGCTCGCGCGCGGCGACCTCCCCGGACGCGGGGTGCTGCGCGCTTTGGTCACCGTGCCGCTGGTGCTGCCGCCGGTGGTCGGCGGTGTCGCGCTGCTGCTCGTGCTGGGCAGGCGCGGGTTGATCGGGCGGCATCTGTACGAATGGTTCGGCGTCTCACTACCTTTCACCACCGCCGGGGTGATCGTCGCGGAGGCGTTCGTCGCGATGCCGTTCCTGGTGATCTCGGTGGAAGGCGCGCTGCGGGCGGCGGATCCCCGCTTCGAGGAGGCGGCGGCCACCCTGGGAGCCTCGCGCTGGCTGGCCTTCCGGCGGGTCACGCTGCCCTCGGTGCTGCCCGGCGTCGTCGCGGGCGGGGTGCTGTGCTGGGCACGGGCGCTCGGCGAATTCGGAGCCACGATCACGTTCGCGGGCAACTTCCCCGGCAAGACCACCACCATGCCGCTCGCGGTCTACCTCGCCCTGGAATCCGACCCCGAGGACGCGATCGTGCTCAGCCTGGTGCTGCTCACCGTGTCGGTGGTGGTGCTGGTCGCGTTGCGCGAGCGGTGGATCCGAGGCGCGGTATGAGCCTGGCCGCCGAACTACGGGTCACCCGCGGGCAATTCGAACTCGATCTGCGGTTGTCCGTGGCGCCCGGGGAAGTCGTCGCCCTGCTCGGCCCCAACGGCGCGGGCAAGACCACCGCGCTGCGGGCGCTGGCGGGGCTGACGCCGCTGACCGCCGGTGCGCTGCAGATCGGCGAAAAGGTCTGGGACGCACCGCCGAAGGTGTTCGTGCCCGCCGAACGCCGCGAGGTCGGCGTGGTGTTCCAGGACTATCTGCTGTTCGGTCACCTCAGCGCCGTGGACAATGTCGCGTTCGGGTTGCGGGCGCGCGGCAGCCGGCGCGCGGTCGCCCGGGAACGGGCCGCACAGTGGCTGGACCGGGTGGGGCTCGCCGAGCAGGCGCACGCGAAACCGCGCGCGCTGTCCGGCGGGCAGGCCCAGCGCGTCGCGCTGGCGCGGGCGCTGGCCACCGAGCCCGCGCTGCTGCTCCTGGACGAGCCGCTGGCCGCGCTCGACGCGAGTACCCGGCTGCGGGTGCGCGCCGACCTGGCCCATCACCTCGCCGACTACCCGGGTCACACCGTGCTCGTCACGCACGATCCACTCGACGCCATGGTGCTGGCCGACCGGCTGATCATCCTGGAGCACGGCCGGGTCGTGCAGGAGGGTGCGCCGAGCGAGGTCGCGCGGCGGCCGCGCTCCGACTACGTGGCAAACCTGGTGGGCCTCAACCTGTATCGCGGCCGAGCCGCGGGCACCACGGTCGAACTCGACGCGGGCGGCACCCTCACCGTCGCCGAACCCGGCAGCGGCCCGGTGCACGTGGCCTTCCCGCCCACCGCCGTCAGCCTGCACCCCGAACAACCCGCCGGCAGCCAGCGCAACACCTGGCCCGTCACCATCGCCGGCCTGGAACAGCACGCCCACACCATCCGGGTCCGCCTCGACGGCGCCCCACCCGTCCTCGCCGACGTCACCCCCGCCACCGTCGCCGACCTCCGCCTGCAACCCGGCATCCGACTCTGGGCCGCCGTAAAAGCCACCGAAACACACACCTATCCGTCCTGAATCGCAGTGCGGCACACCTCCGAGCAGGCCCTCCGCCAACCCGACCGCACAATCGGTGTGCGACGTCCACGGCGTGTCGTACCCCCGAAAACCCTTGAGCCCCAATTCTTGTCGGTACCCACTGGCACGCTGCGTGCCATGCCGAGCCTCCGCCACGAAGCCCCACTCGAGTTGCTGCGTCACAACCCACTGCTGGCCGCCGCGCTCCTGGCGGGTACCGGCATTCCGCTCGCCGCCGACACTCGCGCCACCATCACCGACAGCAACCTCAGCACCTGCGAACCGCCCGAGTACCTGGCCGATGCCGTCACCCTGCTCGAAGGCGCGCACGGCAAACTCGCGGTCATCACCGAATCCCAATCCGCGCCACCGAAACGCCGAAAGCGCAGGGCGTGGCCCGCGTATGTCGCCGTCGCCCAGGCCCAGCACAAATGCGATGCCGTCCTGGTCGTCATCACGGACAGCCCCGCCACCGCACGCGCCTGCCGCCGCACCGTGCGCACCGGGCACCCCGGTTTCGATCTGACCCCCATCGTCATCGGCCCGCACAACACCCCTGCCCCGAACAGCTCCGCCTTCCGTACCGCCACACCCGAACTCACCGTCCTGGCCAGCCTCACCCACGCCCTCGATCTGGACGATGACGCCACCCGGCGCATGGTTCTCGACAACCTCGCCGACCTCGATCGGGAGACCCGCAACACCTACACTCGTTTTGTCCGGCATGCCGCCTCGGACGCGGCCACCAAAGCCCTGGAGGAACTCATGGCCAGCTCCATCTACCGCGACGAATTCATGGACGGCCTGCTGGATCAGGGGCGCGCCGAAGGCGAGGCGAAAGGCGAGGCGAAATCGCTGCTGCGAATTCTCGCCGTGCGCCGCTTCACCGTCCCCGACGACCTCCACACCCGCATCATGGCCTGCACCGACACCGAACAGCTGGAGAGCTGGATCGAGCGCGCCGTGGTCGCCGAATCGCTGGCTGCAGTCTTCGACCTCTGACGTCGAGACTCCGGGACGAGCAGTGCGTCGACGGCGGCAACCGCGCGAATCCGTGTTAACTTAGACCAGAATCGCAGGTAACTTAAGTTGATCGGAGAGGGCTATGGGGTCCGCCGTAATCGTTGATGTGGTGCGCACGCCGTCGGGCAAGGGCAAGGCCGGGGGTGGGCTCGCCGACGTGCATCCGGCGACCTTGCTGGCGGGGGTGTTGCGCGAACTGGTAGCGCGCAACGACCTGGATCCGGCGCTGATCGACGATGTGGTCGGCGGGTGTGTGACGCAGAGCGGCGAGCAGGCGTTCAACATCAGCCGGACGGCGGCGCTCGCGGCGGGCTTCCCGGAGTCGGTGCCCGCCACGACGGTGGATCGGCAGTGCGGGTCGAGTCAGCAGGCGGCGCACTTCGCGGCGCAGGGCGTGATGTCGGGGGCGTACGACATCGCGATCGCCTGCGGTGTGGAGTCGATGAGCCGCGCGCCGATGTTCTCCAACGCGCAGGGCAAGGATCCGAACCAGGGTCCGCTGGCCCACCGCTACCCCGAAGGTCTTGTGCAGCAAGGGATCGCGGCGGAGGTGATCAGCGCGCGCTGGAAGTTCGACCGGGCCGCGCTCGACGAGTTCGCCGCCCGCTCGCACCGGCTGGCCGCCGAGACCGCCGCCGCGGGCGGTTTCGACCATGAACTGCTCGCGGCGGGCACGTTGACCGCGGACGAGACGATCCGCCCCGGCACCACCGCCGCGGGTCTGGCCGCACTGCGGCCCGCGTTCGTGGACGAACAGTTCACCCGGCGCTTCCCGGAAATCGACTGGTCCATCACGCCGGGCAACTCGTCGCCGCTGACCGACGGCGCCTCGGCGGCGTTGATCATGAGCGAGGCGGCGGCGACCAAGCTGGGTCTGCGTCCCCGCGCCCGCTTCCACTCCTTCGCCGTGGTCGGCGACGATCCGCTGCTGATGCTCACCGCGGTCGTGCCCGCCACCCGCAAGGTGCTGGCGCGGGCCGGGCTGACCATCGACGAGATCGACGCCTACGAGGTGAACGAGGCGTTCGCCCCGGTGCCGCTGGTGTGGCAGCACGAGCTCGGCGCGGACCCCGCCAAGCTGAACCCGCGCGGCGGCGCGATCGCCCTCGGCCACCCGCTCGGCGCATCGGGCACCCGCATCCTGGCCACCCTGGTGAACCATCTCGAACAGACCGGCGGCCGCTTCGGCCTGCAGACCATGTGCGAGGCGGGCGGACTGGCCAACGCCACCATCATCGAGCGGCTCGGATGACGCCCGCGGGTCTGGATCTTCCTGCGCTGCAACGGTATTTCGAGCAGCACGTCCCAGACACGGCGGGCCCGCTGACCGCGACGCTGTTGCAGGGCGGCAAGTCGAATCTCACCTACCGGTTGAGCGACGGCACGCACGACTGGGTGCTGCGCCGCCCGCCACTCGGGCCGCTCACCCCGACCGCGCACGACATGGCCCGGGAATACCGCGTCGTCGCGGCCCTGCGCGATACGAATGTCCCGGTCGCGCAGGCGATCGCGCTGTGCGCGGACACCGCGGTGATCGGCGTCCCGTTCGCGGTGGTCTCGTTCGTGGACGGGCTGGTCCTGCAGGACGGCGACCAGACGGCCGCGCTCACCACCGAGCAGGCGCGGGCCACGGGCAACGCCCTCGTGGACACCCTCGCCGCCTTGCACGCGGTCGACTACGCCGCCGCCGGTCTCACCGAATTCGGCCGTCCCGCAGGGTATCTGGCCCGGCAGGTGAAACGCTGGCGCGGCCAGTGGGATCGGGTCGCCACCCGGGAACTCGACGCACTGGACCGGCTCACCGAGGCCCTGCGGCGCACCGTGCCCGAGCAGTCGGCCGAGACCATCGTGCACGGCGACTACCGCTTGGACAACACGATCGTGGACCGCACCGACCCCGGCCGGATCGCCGCGGTCGTCGACTGGGAGATGGCCACGCTCGGCGACCCGCTCGCCGATCTCGGCCTGCTACAGGTCTATTGGGACAATCGCTGCGAGCCGGTGCTCGGCGTCCGGCATGCCCCGAGCGCGAATCCCGGCTTCCCCAGCAGCGACGAGGTGGCCGAACGATATGCGGCCGCAACCGGTTTCGCCCTCGATCGGCTGCCGTTCTATCGCGCGCTCGGCTATTTCAAGCTGGCGGTCATCGCCGAGGGCATCCATCAGCGTTTCCTCGCGGGCAAGACCGTCGGCGACGGTTTCGCCACGATCGGCGCGGCCGTCCCGCTGCTGCTCGACATCGGTCTGGAGACCCTCGGATGAGCGCGGCCCGCAGCGCGCTGGTCACCGGCGGTTCCCGCGGTATCGGCGCCGAGGTGGCGCGCCGTCTGGCCGCCGAGGGTTACCAGCTCACCATCGCGGCACGGAACAAGGACACGCTCGACGAGGCGGCGCGCCGCCTGCACGCGGAAACGGGGGCCGCGGTGAATCCCGTTGTCGCGCAGATGAACGACCCCGCGCAGGTGCGGGAACTGGTGCGGGCGCACGCGGACCGCTTCGACGGCCTGCACGCGCTGGTGCTCAGCGCGGGCACCGGCACCGCGGGCACGGTCGCCGAGATGCCGCCGAAAAGCTATGAGCGGATGCTGGACGTGAACTTCCGCGCTCCGCTCACGCTCATCCAGTCCGCGCTCCCCCTGCTCCGCAAGAGCGCCGCCGACGATCCGCACCGTGGCGCGAAAATCGTTGCGCTCGCCTCCATCACCGGCGTCGCGGGCGAAGCGGGCCTGGCCGCGTACGGCGCGACCAAGGCCGCGTTGATCTCGCTCTGCGAAACCGTTTCGCTGGAAGAGTCCGGGAACGGCGTCAGCGCGACCGCGATCTCCCCCGGCTACGTCGACACCGACATGACGGCGTGGAAGCGCGACGTGCTCGCCCCATCGGCGATGCTGACCACCGGGGACATCGCCGAACTGGTGCTGGCGATCACGCGCCTGTCCCGCAATGCCGTGGTGCCCAACATCGTCGTCTCCCGCGCGGGTGCGCAGATCTGGCGGGCCTAGGCGTGATCTAAGCCTCAGCCGCCGGGCGACCGGGTGTCGCGGCGTTACGCTCATCGGTGTCCGATCGTGGGACGACATGGGAAGGGGCCCCGATGGCGAAGGTCTTCGCACAGCTCGATGACGCGCTCCGCAAGTTCATCGGCGAGCAATCGATGTTCTTCGTGGCCACCGCACCGTCCGAGGGCGGCCGGGTGAACCTGTCCCCC
Source organism: Nocardia brasiliensis NBRC 14402 (assembly GCF_000308475.2). Taxonomy (GTDB): domain Bacteria; phylum Actinomycetota; class Actinomycetes; order Mycobacteriales; family Mycobacteriaceae; genus Nocardia; species Nocardia brasiliensis. Next base: position 22,875 of record NZ_BAFT02000046.1, read on the forward strand.
AAGGGTTATCGCGACACCTTCGCGGTGCTCGACGAGCACACCTTCGCCTACCTCGATCTCTACGGCAGCGGCGCGGAGACCATCGCGCACCTGCGCGACAACGGCCGGATCACCATCATGTTCTGCTCGTTCACCCGCACCTCGAAGATCCTGCGGCTCTTCGGCACCGGTCGGCTCGTCCGGCCCGATTCCGCCGAATTCGACACGCTGCGACCGCATTTCGGTCTCCAGCATCCGGGCCTGCGCGGTGTCATTGTGGTCAGCATCGACCGGATCGCCGACTCCTGCGGGTATTCGGTCCCCTATCTCGAACTCGTCGACGAGCGCCCGGTGCTCGACGCGCTGCACGACCGCCGCGGCGACGCCGACTTCGCCAAGCGCATCGCGGGCGACAACGCGACCAGCATCGACGGCCTACCCGCCCTGGAGCCGGACCACCCGTTGCCGTCCGCGATTACGCGCTAGCGCCCGGTCGGCACCGGCGTCAGTTCCGCCAGCTCACGCTGAACCACCCGGTCGTGCTCGGCGGCCGCCGCCGCGGCTCGTTTCGGCGACCAGTGCCCGGCCATCAGGAAAACGAACGGCAGGAACGCGACCTGTGCGAGCAGGCAGATCCACCACCAGCGGGCCCACTGCTCCGGCGAATCGTCCTTGGCCTGCTGCACCTCTTTCCCGTGCGCGGCCAGGTACGCCTGGTCGGCGGCGGGGATGGTGCCGACCGTCTCCAGCTGTGCCCGTGCTTGGTTCAGCTTCGGGCCTACGGCGGTCGCGCCGGCCAGTTCGGCGGGCGGGATCTGCTGGACCGCGGTGAGCCGGGCGATCGCCTGATCCGGCGGGATACCGAACTTCCGTGCGACCTGACCCACCGCCGCGAGTCCCGCGTTGGCGTCGGCGGGGTTCGCGGCGAGCGCCGCCTGGGTGGCGGGTTCGATCGCCTGCAACGTCGCCAGTTCGTCCGGGTAGCGGGCGTTGAGCGTGAACGCCGCCTGGATCTCGGCGGGCGTGACCCCGGTCAGCTTCGTCAGCGCCGCCAGCTGAGCCGCCTGGTCGTTCGGATCTTTGCCCAGCACCGCCAGGGTTTCCGGCCCCACCTGCTGGATCGTGGCCAGCTGGGCACCGTAGCGCGTCTGTATCTCGTGCAACCGCGGACCGTGGTTGACCAGCGGCCCCGCCGCGTTCACCACCACGAGCAGCCCGAACAGCACCACGGTGACCACGCCGCGCAGCATCCCGCCCCACACCGCGAGACCCACCGCGGTCGCCGCGGGATTGCGCTGCTCGACCGTCTCGGTGAAGCTCGCCATCCAGGTGGAGTAGGCGATGCCCGTCCCGATCGCGATGAGGGCGAACACCCAGGCGAAGGTGTAATAGCCGGTGTCCGGGTCGTCGGTGTACCCGATGAACAGGTACATGCCGACGATGCTGAGCACCGCGCCGACGATCATGAACGGCTTACGCACCTTGAGGTAGTCCGAGGCGAGCCCGGCCAGCACCAGCGCCACCGCGTTGGCGGTCCAGTACCAGTTGCCCAGCGCGTTCGCCTTGGCCGGGCTGAAGCCGAAATTGGTCGCCATATAGACGGTCAGGAACGACACGATCGTGTAGAAGAACGCCAGGAACAGGCTGATCCCGAACGCCGAGCCGACGATGTCCAGGTGCAGCATCTGGCGCCACTGCCCCTGCTCGAGCTTGCGCACGTCCAAACCGCGCGCCCGCGCCTCGATGAGCGCCCGGTCGCGCAGCGAGACCATGATCTGGTCGCGCAACGGCGGGCTGAGCTCACGCAGGCCGATCACCGCGAACACCGCGATGACGAGACAGATCACGCCGCAGAGCCGGTAGTGATACTGCCAGTCGGGGTGCGCGTCGAGCGTCCTGGTGGAGATGCCGGTGGTGACCAGCGCGCCGATCACCGGGCCGAGGGTCCAGAAGCCCATCGCCGAGGCCCGGCCGAGCTGCGGCGAGAAGTCGCGGATGAGTGCGGGCGTGGCCACCAGCACCGCGCCCTCGACGATGCTCACCACGCAGTAGACGAAGAGGTACTGCTCCTTCGTCGTGGTCGCGGGCACCGCGAACAGCGTCAGCAGCGAGCAGATCACCACGCCGTACGCGACGATGTTCGCGCGCCCCCAGCGGTCGAGCACCCCGGCCAGCACCGAGGCCACGGCGCCGAAGGCCGCGCCGATGATGAAGATCCAGACAAAGTAGGCGAACGACAGCTCGAAGTAGGCGATCAGTTCGTTGCCCACCGCGCCGGTGACGAACAACTGGTAGTAGAGCGCGATCGAGGTGACGACGACGACCGTCAGGTACCAGGAGCGGGCTGGGGTGTCGGGGTAGTGCGGTAGCTTGCGCTGCCACAGCCCGGTGAGAAGCGTCGGTGGGGCTGCGGTCGGGGTCGAACTCATGGTCGAGATGCCTTTCTGACCACGGCATCTCGGCTGGATCCACGACGATCCAGCACCGAGAGAGCCGGGTGGCAACAGGGTAGTGATGGGTATCACCACGCGCAGGCATTTCCCGGCCCGAGACCGAAACGTGTTCTAGTTCCGAAAGATGGGACGAAATATCTGAATACTCGCTGCGCACACCCGCATTCGGCGGCACGCGAAACAGCGCAGCTCCATGGATATCACCGGAAAACTCGACGCCTTCCACCGGTGACGCAATCGCCCCGAAATAGCCCGGCGCCTACCGCGTTTCGCGGCAGGCGCCGATCGGCGTCAGAGGTGGGCGCCGCAGACCGGCCAGGCACCGGCACCCTGGGTGGCGAGCACGTTCTCGGCGACCCGGATCTGCTCGGCCCGGCTCGCGTTGCTCGGCCGGCCGACACCGCCGTTGGCCTCCCAGGTGCTCTGGGTGAACTGCAGACCGCCGGAGAAGCCGTTACCGGTCTCGATGGCCCAGTTGCCGCCGCTCTCGCACTGCGCGACAGCATCCCAGTTGTGCGCGGACGCGGTGGCGGTGGACAGGCCGAACGGGACGACGACGAAAGCGCCGAGCGCGGCCGTGAGGCCGAGGGCACGAGCGCTGAACTTGCTGTTGAGCGACATAGGGAGTTTCCTGCCTGCGCCCACCGACACGACCGTCGAGGTCGCGTCCCTGCCCCCAGGTAGGTCGGGGATCCGCGGACCGTGGGACAGGGTTACCGGCGTTCAACGGTCCGAGTTCGAGCCCGTCTTCGATCGGGCTTCGGCGACGGTAGCGAAGAATTCGCTGCAAATCACGCGGTGATCACGGATGAATTGTCGACACAAACTGAGAGGGCATTGCTATTTCCCCTTCCGAGCAGCCGGAAAGGGTTATACGAGCGTTCAGTTATCGTTACGTTATGTGCCCGAGATCACAGCGAAATTGTGTTTCCGCTCGCAACGTCCGGTGCCGAGTCCCGGTCAGCGGGACGCCGCCACGCCGACGTCCCTACTTGCCGTGGGCGCGCAACTGGTAGAGACCTTCGGTTTCCGCGACGACCACGCCCGCGGCGTCGGTGACCACGGCCCGCAGCGTGAAGTCGGACTTCCCGTTCGCGGCGGCCTCGGCCTCGATCCGGGCGATCTCCGCGTCGGACAGCGTCGCCTCGGCGCGCACATCGGTCTTGGCCGGCTTGCGGAAGTACACGTGCAGGTCCTTCACCAGCGGGTAGTACGCGGAATTGTCGAAGGTCGCGATGGCGATCGCGCCGCCGAGGATCTCCGCGACCGTGAACAGCACCCCCGCGTACATCGCCCCGAAGTGGTTGCCGTTGCCCTCGACCGGCACCGTCGTCGCCGCGAAGCCGCGGCGCACCTCGGCCGCCGTGATCCCCATCCGGTGCGCGACCGGAATGGTGAATTCCAGTGCTCCGTTGATGATTTCGGTGAACGGCGGGGTCGCCACCTCGTCGGTCATATCGCACCAGTCCCTTCACACGCCGGGCGCGACGCACCTGGTCGCCGCCCATCCGGCCTCAGCAAAGGGTAAACCGGACCTGGCGCGCCACCGTCACCGACATCGCCGCCGATTTCCGGTCCGCCGAGGCATACTGCGCTGTGCCATGGGCATACCGCACGAGTCGCCGCCGCGACCGGCGGGCGACGCCCCAGGCCGCCGCGGCCGGAAACGGTTCATCACCGGCGCACCCGTCGGGAAAGGGAGACCATGACTGAACTGCGCAAGGCAGCAACGGTATTGGCGGCGTTGGCGTTCGCGACGGTGTCCGCCGTGGCCGCGCCCGCGGCCCAGGCCGCACCGGTGTGCGCGGGCGCCGGGCAACCGACCGTTCCCGTCGCGGCGCTGCCCGGCGCGCTGGAGGGGCTGACCGTCGACGCGCGCGGCCGGGCATACACCACCGACCTGGCGACCGGCCGGGTCTACCGGATCGACGCCCCGGGTGCGGTCCCGGTGCCGATCGCGACCGTGCCGAGCGGCGGCGGGGGCGCGCTGGCCTGGACGCCGGAAGGCACACTGCTCGTCGGCTACGGTGCGGACGCCCGCGTGTTCGCGGGCGACGCGCTGCGGCACGCGGGCATCGTCGAACTCGATCCGGACACCGGCGCGCTCACCCCGTTCGCGGCCGGGCTCAGCGCGGCCAACGGCATGGACGTCGCGCAGGACGGAACGGTTTATGCCACCAACGATTTCGGTGCGCTGATCGGCCGGGTGTATCCGAACCGCGTGGTGCAGGCCGATTGGGCGGCGTTCCCGAGTGCGAACGGCGCGGTGCTCGGCAGGGACGACGAATACCTGTATGTGGGAAGGACATTCGCCAACCCGGGAGTGAGCCGGATTCCGACGGCGAACCCGGGCGCACCCCAGTCGCTGCTCGACCTGGGCGGCGCCGACGCGCTCGCCGCGCCGGACGGGCTGACCTTGGATTCGCTGGACCGGCCGGTGGTTCCGCTGAACACCGCGGGACAGGTGATCCGGATCGACGCGCCGAATCAATACTGCGTGCTCGCCGGCGGCAATCCGCTGACCAGTGTGCTCACCTACGGTCGCGGCCCGACCGGCTTCTCGGCGGGCCGGCTGTTCGGCGCCACGTTCACCGGCGTGATCTACGAGATCCCCGGCGGTTTCGACCCGGACGCCACTACCGCCACCCCCTGACCGCCGTATGACCAGAGCCGCGACGACTGCTGCCCGAACGCGACGCCGGACATAGGATGAACCCCGTATCGCCGAGCACCACACGATCGTCCATGCAGCACATGGAGGTACGGTTTGGCTTCGCGCACCAGGTTCTTGATCGGCACCGCGTTCGTCGCCGCAGTGATTCTCGTGGCCTGCGGTGTGCTCTACGCCGTCCGGCACACCGGCGAGGCCGACGCCGCGCACGTGTGCCCCGAGGACGCCGCCTCGTCCGATCCCGGCTGGATGTCCTCGAACACCGACGTGGACGCCGCGTTCGACCAGCATCCGTTCGTCGGCAACGGCTATCTCGGGCTGCGTGTCCCGCCCCGCGGCACCGGCTACGCGCTCACCGGTGAGCCGTCCGGCTGGCCGCTGTACACGCCGCGCTACGACGGCGCCTTCGTGGCCGGGTTGTACGGGCACACACCGGGTCTGGCCGACGATCGGGAAGTCGCCGCGGCGATCCCGAACTGGTCCACGCTCACCGTCGGCGCCGGCGACGACACGTTCTCCACCGCGACGCCCGCCGCGCAGATCACGAAGTTCGCGCAGACCCGCTACCTGCGCTGCGGACTGGTGCGCACGACGCTCACCTGGACCGGCCGCGACGGCAAGGCCACCGACCTGGTGTACGAGGTGCTCGCCGACCGCGCCGACCAGCATGTCGGCGCGGTCCACCTGACCGTGGTGCCGCACTGGTCCGGCGAACTCACCGTGACCGACCGCCTCGACGGCGCCGGAGCGCGCAGGCTCACCCCCGTCGACGCCGGCGCGCGCGGCGACGGGATCGGCGTCGGTTTCCGCACCGAGGGCACCGGCGTGCCCGGCGAGGTCGCCTCGGTGTTGCGCACCGGACATCCCGTACAGCCCGGACCGGCCCGTGAACTCACCGCGGAACAGCAGAGCAGGTTCCCGGTCGAAGCCGGGAAGTCTTATGCAATAACCAAATTCGTCGGCGTCGACACCCAGCTCACCGCGCCCGAGCCCGCCGCCGCGGCGCGCGCCGCCGCACGCCGTGCCGCGGACCGGGGCTGGCCGCAGCTGCTGGCCGGTACGGCCGCGATCTGGCGCGCGCTGTGGCGCGGCGATATCGAGACACCCGACGCCCCCGAGTTGCAGAACTGGGTGCGCGGCGCGCTCTATTCGCTGTACGCCGGCACCAATCCCGAACAGGACAACAGCCTTTCACCGGTCGGGCTGAGCAGCGACAACTACGCGGGCGCGGTGTTCTGGGACGCCGATATCTGGATGTTCCCGGCCCTGCTGCAATTCGCGCCCGAACTCGCGAGATCCGTGGTGGAGTACCGCTACAAGACGCTGCCCGCCGCGCAGGCCAACGCCGCGCAGCTCGGCCTGCGCGGCGCGTTCTACCCCTGGACCAGTGCGAGCCGGGGCGCGCTGGCCGAATGCCACAGCTGGGATCCGCCGCACTGCCTGACCCAGATCCACCTGCAGGGCGATATCTCGCTCGCGGCCTGGCAGTATTACCTGGCCACCGCCGACACCGGGTATCTGCGCGAGCGCGGCTGGCCGATCATGCGAAACCTCGCCGAGTTCTGGGCTTCCCGGGTGACACCGAACGATGACGGCAGCTATTCGATCGAAAACGTCGCGGGCCCGGACGAATACAGCAACGGCGTGCGCGACGGCGCCTACACCAACGCGGTAGCCGCACTGGCGCTGCGCAATGCGACCAGCGCCGCGCAGCTCGTCGGCGCGCCCGCCCCGCCCCAATGGGTCGCCATCGCCGATCGGCTGCGCATGCCGTTCGACGCCGAACGGCAGATCTTCGCCCAGTACGACGGCTACGCGGGCACACCGATCAAACAGGCGGATACCGTCCTGCTCGTCTACCCGCTCGAATGGCCTATGCCGCCGGAGGTTTCGGCCAGGACCTTGGAGTACTACGCCGAGCACACCGATCCCGACGGCCCCGCGATGACCGATTCGGTGCACGCCATCGACGCCGCGACCATCGGTACGCCCGGCTGCACCACCAACACCTACCTCGAACGCGCCGTGCGCCCGTTCATGCGCGCGCCGTTCGGGCAGTTCGCCGAGGCTCGCGGCAACAAGGTAGGGGTCAAGGATGCGCTGGCGGGTGCGCCCGCCTTCACTTTCGTCACGGCCGCGGGCGGTTTCCTGCAGACCTTTACCAATGGTTTGCTCGGCCTGCGCCAGCGCGCCGATGAGATACGGGTCGATCCGATGCTGCCGCCGGAGCTGAGCTCCGGCCTGCAGCTGCACGGAATGCGCTGGCAGGGCCGGACTTTCGACGCCGAACTGGGGCCGGACCAGACCAGGATCATCTTGAAAGACGGTGCGGCCGTGCAGGTCCGGACGCCGACCGGCGTGGCGACGGTCAGCCGGGACGAGCCGCTGACCCTGCCGACCCGCCGCCCGGACCGCACTCCCACCGACAACCTCGCCCGCTGCAAATCCGTCACGGCGAGCGCCGAGGAACCGGGGCGCTACGCCGACGCCGCGGTCGACGGCAGCGTCGGCACCGGCTGGGCGCCGGGCGCCGGACCGGCCACCTACACCGTCGACCTCGGCACCGGCACATCGGTCGGCCGGATACTTCCGCGCTGGTCCGGCCCGGCCCCGGCGGCCACCTTCGAGGCCTCGCCGGACAATCACACGTGGACCGCGGTCGACCTCGATCCCGCCACCGGTGCGCCCACCCGCCCGCTCACGGCCCGCTACCTGCGCCTGACCCTGTCCGCCTCGGACCCGGCCGCCCGGCCGGACCTGCGCGAGCTCGAGATCTACGCCGCACAACGGTGAACGGCGGCGCGTCCCTTCGGCTATCCAGCGGTTACCCGTAATAGTGGATCGCGATGGCTACCGAGACAGACAAGACCTCGACCGCGCCGGATCTGCGGCTCATCGGCATCGGCGTCACCGCGGTGGTGGCGGCCGCCGGGTGGGCGGCCCTGGGCAAGGACAGTTTCGGCACCGCCTCCGAGACGGCACTGAACTGGGTGCTCGGCAACTTCGACTGGTTGTTCGTGGTGTCCGCCGACGTCTTCCTGGTGCTCTGCGTGGTGATCGCGGTCAGCCGGTTCGGCCGGATCCGGCTCGGTAAGGACGACGCCGAACCGGAATTCAGCAACCTCGCCTGGATCGCCATGATGTTCAGCGCGGGTATGGGCATCGGCCTGATGTTCTACGGAGTCGGTGAACCGCTCCAGCATTTCGTCGAGCCGCCGCCGTCCACCGGCATCGCGCCGCAGACCGCCGCCGCCGCCGGTACCGCCCTGCAGTATTCGCTGTTCCATTGGACGCTCACGCCGTGGGCGATCTACGGCATCGTCGGGCTCGCCCTGGCCTACGCGGGTTTCCGGAAGGGGCGCGGCAACCGGCTCTCCGCCGCGTTCGTCCCCCTGCTCGGTGCCCGCCGGGCCGCGGGCTGGGCCGGGCAGGCGATCGATCTGCTCGCGGTGTTCGCCACCGTGTTCGGCACCGCGACCAGCCTCGGGCTCGGCGCGCTCCAGGTCGCCAAGGGTTTGCAGCTCACCGCGAACGCGCCGGACACGGTGACCGTGCAGTTGATCATCATCGGCGCGCTGAGCGCCGCGTTCGTCCTGTCCGCCTTCTCCGGTCTGCACAAGGGCGTCAAGTGGTTGTCCACGGTGAACATCGCGCTGGCCGCGCTGCTCATGGTGTTCGTCTTCGTGCTCGGCCCGACCGTGTATGTGCTGGACAGCATTCCGTCGAGCATCGGCAACTATCTGACCAACCTGCTGCCGATGGCCACCAGGACCGGCGCCTACGCCGATTCGACCTGGCTCGGCAAATGGACGATCTTCTACTGGGCCTGGTGGTTGTCCTGGGCTCCGTTCGTCGGCACCTTCATCGCGCGGATCTCGCGCGGGCGCACCATCCGGGAATTCCTCATCGGGGTGCTGCTGGTGCCCAGCGGGGTCACCGTGGTGTGGTTCTGCATCATGGGCGGCAGCGCCATCCGGTTGAGCAGCACCGGCGTCGCCGATCTCACCGCCAACGCCGCCGACGCGGAGGCCTCGCTGTTCGACATGCTGAACGCGCTGCCCCTGGGCACGGTCACCTCCTGGGTGTCGATGATCCTGGTGATGACCTACTTCGTCACCAGCGCCGATTCCGCCTCGCTCGTCATGGGCTCGCTGACCAGCCGCGGGGCGCTCAATCCGCCGTCCTGGCTGGTGGTCACCTGGGGCATCCTGATGGCCGGGGTCGCCGCCGTGCTGCTCGTCGCGGGTGGCCTCGGCGCCTTGCAGACCGCCACGATCCTCGTGGCGCTCCCCTTCGTCCTGGTGATGCTCGCGCTGTGCTGGTCACTGCTGAAGGAACTCCGCGAGGACCCGGGTGCGGGGCCCGTCGGCCACCATCCGCTCTACGGACTCCGAGACGCGGTGCGCGCCATGGTCGGTGAGGCGATCAGCGAACGCGAGCCCGCCCGCAAGACCCGCCGCACGCCGCCACCCTGACCCTCACTTCAGCTTGTGCGCGTAGACCGCCAGGCGCACCCGGTTGTCGCAGCCGGTCTTGCCCATCAGGTTCGCGACGTGTGTCTTCACCGTCGTGACACCGAGGTGCAGGCGGTCGGCGATCTCCTGATTGCTCCAGCCCGCGCCGACCAGGGACAGCACCTCTCGTTCGCGTGGCGTCAATTCCGCTTGCGCGGCAGGCGGTTCCGGTTCCGGCCGGGTGGTCACGGCGCGATCGACGAGGCGGCGCAGCAGGTTCTGCGAGAAGAGCATGTCGCCGTCTGCAGTGCGGCGGATGGCGGTGAGCAGCTCGCTCGGCTCGGTGTCCTTGATCAGGTAACCCGCGGCACCGGCGGCGAGCGCCGGAAACAGATGCTCGTCGTCGTCGAAGGTGGTGAGCACCAACACTTTCGCCGAGGGTCGCGCCCCGACGATCTGCTCGGTCGCGGCGACACCGTCCAGGCCGGGCATGCGCAGATCCATCAGGATCAAATCGGGTGACAGTTCGGCGGCCGACCGGATGGCCGCGACGCCGTCGGCGGCTTCGCCGATCACCTCGAGGTCGGGGGTGGCCTCGATCAGCATGCGCAGGCCCGCCCGGACCAGACGCTGATCGTCGACCAGCAGCACGGTGATCACGAAGCGACCGCCGCTCGGTCCGCGGCGCCGGGCAACCAGGCGGCCACCGCCCAACCCCGCTCGGTCGCACCGACATCCAGCGTGCCGCCCGCGAGTTCCACTCGCTCGCGCATGCCGACGATGCCGTGGCCCGCCGAAGCCGCTGTCGCACTGCCCTTTCCGCCACTATCGATGCGCAACCGCACCCCACCGTCTCGATCGCGCACGCCGACCCTTACCGGCACCGCCGGATCGGCGTGTTTCATCACATTGGTCAGCGATTCCTGCACCAGCCGCAGCAGGGTCAACCGCCCGATCGCGTCCAGGCCCGCCGAACCGAGCGCCAGCTCCGCGTCGACGGTGAACCCGGCCACCCGCACCCGCTGCACGGCGGCCGTGATCTCCTTGTGCACCGCCGCCGCGTCCACGAGCGCGACCTCGCCGAGCGCCGGATCGCGCAGCGCCGCGAGCAGACGCCGGATGTCGGCGAGCGCGTCGGTGGCGGTGTCGCGGACGTCGTCGAGCACCGCGGTCATGGCCGGGTCCAGATCCGGGGCCACATGCCGGGCGATGCCGACTCGCAGCACGATCGAGGCCATGTGATGGGCGACCAGGTCGTGTAGTTCTCTGGCCAGCGCGCTGCGTTCGTTCGCGCGGGTGCGCAGTTCGGCGTCGGCGCGGCGGGCTTCGGCGTCCGCCGCGCGCAGTCGCAGGCTCGCCGCCAGCGCCCGCTGGCCGCGCAGGTACAGGCCGAGCAGCAGCGGTACGCCGACATAGGTACCCGCCTCGACCAGAATCGCCGCGCGCGAGAGGGACGCGTCGTGACTGCCCCAGCGCCCGAGCAGGACCGCGCAGGCCCAGCAAGCCGTCGCGAGCATCACCCGGGTGTTGCTCCGGGTCCGCATCACCGCCTCGACCAGGGCGACGGCCCCGAGATACGGCACCAGCCCGGACAGACCCCAGGCCTCGGTCCGGAACATCGGCACGGCGAGCGCCGCAAGCGCGAGCGCCACGGCCAGCGGCCACCGCCGACCCACCACGAACAACCCGCTCGCGACCATGGCCAACACCCAGTAACCCCAGGGCACCCGGTACTGGCCGGGGAAGGTGCTGGCGACCAGCAGCAGCGGAACCACGACGAGCGGGAGACACCGAACGGCCGACCGCACGGCGGGCCGGGAACCCATCTCCATCACGGTCCCACGGTAAGGGACTGCGGTGTCGCGGCCACCGAGACCTCCGGGCCGAGCGATGCGCACGGACCGGAAGGGCTCAGCTTCTAGCACGTCGGCGAGCCGCGCACAAGGGTCCGCGGGACGAGCGGGCCGCCGCCAGGACCGGCTTCGGGGCCGATTTCCGCAATCGATGAGCAATCGAAGCTGGAACGGACACCGACGACAAGGAGTAGACGTGGTCTCGAGACGAGGCTTCCTCACCGGAGTCGCCGTGCTGCCGCTCGCGGCGGCGTGCACGGCGCGACCCGCGGGCGCGCCGAGCTCGGCCACCACGGCCACCCGGCCGCTGCCCATCCCACGCTGGCCCCCTCGACGGTGGACGCCGCCGGCGTCCGGCACTTCCGGCTCGACGTCCAGGCGGGCAGCTCGGAGATGCTGCCGGGCAAGCGCACCCCGACCTGGGGCTACAACGGGTCGATCCTCGGACCGACGCTGCGGGCCCGCCGCCACGAGGCGGTCGCCTGCACGGTGCGCAACACCCTCGCCGAGCCGACCACCGTGCACTGGCACGGTATGCACGTGCCCGCCCGGCACGACGGCGGCCCGCATCAGACGATCGAAGCGGGCGGCAGCTGGTCGCCGGAGTGGACGATCGATCAGCAGGCCGCGACCCTCTGGTATCACCCGCATCCGCACGGCGCCACCGAAAAGCATGTCTACCGCGGACTTTCCGGCCTGTTCCTGGTCGACGACGACCCCTCCGACGCGCTCGACCTCCCGAAAGACTATGGCGTCGACGATATTCCGCTGATCATCCAGGACCGGCGCTTCACCGCCGACGGCGCACTGGACGAATCCGACCCGACCGATGTCGGTCTGCTCGGCGACACCATCGTCACCAACGGCATCGCTGGCGCGCACCTGGACGTCGGCACCGACCGGGTCCGGCTGCGGCTGCTCAACGGGTCGTCGGGGCGCATCTACCGGCTCGCGTTCGCCGACGACCGCGAATTCCAGCTCGTCGCCTCGGACGGCGGACTGCTCGTCGCGCCGGTGCCGTTGCGCGCCGTCCAGCTCAGTCCCGGCGAGCGCGCCGAAATCGTCGTCGGCCTGCGCGACGGTGAGCAGGTCATGCTGCGCTCGCTACCGATCGTCGCGCGTCGCGATATCGATCGCGCCGCCGCGTTCGGCTTCGACGACACCTTCGACATCGTGCTGCTACGCGCTGGTCGAAACCTGAAAAGAGCTGCGCCCCTTGCCAGTTCGCTCACCGCCATCGCACCGCTCGCCACCCCGGACACTCCGGTCGATCACGAATTCGAGCTGAAGTGGTTCATGATCAACGGTCAGCGGATGGACATGAACCGCATCGATCTGACGATTCCGGTCGACACCACCCAGGTCTGGTCGGTCCGCAACAACGACAACTGGCCGCACAACTTCCACGTGCACGACGTCCAATTCCAGGTGATCACCGTCGACGGCCAAGCCCCGCCGCCCGAACTCGGCGGCTGGAAAGACACCCTCTACACCGAGCCCCAGCGCGTCTATCGCCTGGCCATGCGCTTCGCCACGCACAGCGACCCCACCTACCCGTACATGTTCCACTGCCACCTGCTCCTGCACGAGGACCACGGCATGATGGGCCAATTCCTCGTCCTCGCCCCGGGCCGGCAGCCGGCGCCCATGGTCATGGACATGCCCGGCATGCACGCCGAATCAGGCTCCGGGCCAAAGCATCACGGGTGAGAGCTACTTGCCCGCCGTAAGGCTGCGCAGGTCGCGAACATAGGTGACGGCCTGCTTGCCTTCGCCGGGGCTGCGCGTCTCCAACTCGAAAAGCGTGGTGGCACTGAAGAGTTCACCCAATTTGCGGTAGCCGTAGGTGCGCGGGTCGAAGTCGGGGCGCTGCTTGTTGATGATCGAACCGACACCGGCCAGGGTGGCCCAGCCGGAGTCGTCGGAGGCGGCGTCGACCGCGTTGCGCAGCAGGTTCATCAGCTTGGCGTCGCCTTCGAACTGCTTGGCCGCGCTACGCCGAGCACCCGCCGGGGCCTCCTCGATGGTGCCGGTGAGGTTTTCGGTGTAGATGAACTTGTCACAGGCCGCGACGAACGGCTTCGGCGTCTTGTGCTGACCGAAACCGTAGACGGTCAGGCCGGATTCGCGGATTCGACTGGCCAGACGCGTGAAATCGCTGTCGCTGGAGACGATCACGAAGCCGTCCAGGTTGCCGGTGTACAGCAGGTCCATCGCGTCGATGATCATCGCCGAGTCGGTGGCGTTCTTGCCGGTGGTGTAGCCGAACTGCTGGATCGGCTGGATCGACTGGGCGAGCAACTGATCCTTCCAGCCCTTGAGGTTCGTGCTCGTCCAGTCCCCGTAGGCCCGCTTCACGTGCGCCGTTCCATATTTGGCCACCTCGGCGAGCAGGCCGTCGGCGATGCCGGGCTGGGCATTGTCCGCGTCGATCAGCACCGCGAGTCGCGTAGCGTTGTCGCTGGTCACAGCACACCCCAATCGTCGGTCGGCTCGAGCACCACCGTAGCCCGGCGCGGGCCGTCAGTCGCGTAGGGCTTGTTCGCGCAGGGTGCTGAGCGTTTTGGCGAGGATCCGGGAGACCTGCATTTGCGATACGCCCAGGTGTGCGGCGATCTGATCCTGGGTCTTGGACTCGAAGAACCGCATCACCAGCACCTGGCGTTCCCGTTCGGGCAACGCCGCGATCAGCGGTTTCACCGCCATGTAGTCCTCGACGATGCGGTACTCCGGCTCCTCGGCGCCCAGGCTGTCCAGCGGTGAGCGCGGGGCGTTCTCGTCGTCGCTGTCGGAGCCGACATCGATCGAGGAGGTCTGGTACGCGTTGCGCGCGATCAGCGCCTGGGTGACCTCGACGAGGTCGGCGCCGAGTTCCTCGGCGATCTCGCGCGCCTTGGGCATCCGGCCCAGGCGCTGCGCGAGGGTTTCGATCGCGGGCGCGATGGTCTGCTGAATCTCCTTGAGCCGCCGGGGAACCCGCACCGACCAGGTGTAGTCCCGGAAGTGCCTGCGCACCTCGCCCATGATGGTGGGCACGGCGAAGGCCAGGAACGGCGAACCCTGGGTGGGATCGAAACGGTCCACCGCGGCGACCATCCCGACCCGCGCGATCTGCAACAGGTCGTCGAAGTTCTCGCCGCGACCGGTGAACTTGCGCGCGATGTGCTCGGCCAGCGGCAGGCAGCGACCGATCAGTTCCTCGCGTAGCGCCGCGCGTCTCGGGTCGTCCGGGTCGAGCGCGGCCAACTCCAGGAACTGCGGCTCGATATTGTCGTAGCTGTCGCCGCCACGACGACGCGGCTGCTGGTCCACCTCGGACCGGGTCGCATCATTGCTCATCGAGTTCGCCCCGGGCCCAGACGAATTCGACGACAGTCGGATAGCCGTCGACGGCCGCGTCGAACGGCGCACGGGTCGCGGTGACCGAGTCGGTCAGTGTCTGCACGATATGCCAGCCGAAACTGCCTGCCCCGACCTCGGTTTCGGAGCGACCCACGGCCTGGATCGCGGCCTTCAGCACGCCTTCGCGGTAGGTGAAGGCGCAGGAAATGGTCGAACCGGGCACCGCGTCCTGCAGCAGCACGGTCGCGATCTCGTCGAGCGCGAGCCGGATATCGGTCACCTCGTCCAGCCCGAAGTCCGCGATCAGCAGCACTGTCTCGGCGAGCGCGCGCAGCATGGTCAGCTGCTCCGGCGTCGCGGGGACGGTCACGGCGACCGTCGTTGTCTCCGTCACGGATTCCGATACCCGTTCACTCATTCCGCCACCACCCTCGTGCGCCACGTGCTCGACCGACGCGTCAGCCTACCCGGAGCCGGGTGGCGACGGCAGAGCCGCGCCGACATTATCCGGCGGCGCGGCCCGTCCGGCGGCTACTTCTCGATGTTCTCGAAGTCGAATTGACCGTTCCAGGTGAGTTCGGCCTTCTTCACCTTCTCCCCCAGGCCCGCGGTGGCGATGTAGTCGAGCACCGGGATGTCGGCCATGTCACGCAACAGCAGGGCCTGCGCCTGCCCGACGAGCTTGTAGGACTCCTCCAGCGACGCGGCCGCCAGCGCGGCGTCGATGAGCTTGTCGAATTCGGGGTTGGCGTAGTCGATGTTGTTGGTGCCGGCCCCGGTGTAATACTGCGCGGTCAGGAACTGCAGCATGGTCGGGTAGTCACCCTGCCAGCCGTAGCGGAACGCCTTGCCGATGGTCCGCGCGGTGATCGCGGTCCGGATGTCCTTGAACGTCGGATAGGGCGCGCCGATCGCCTCGATGCCGAGCGTGTTCTTGATGCTGTTGGCGACCGCTTCGATCCAGGCCTGGTGCCCGCCGTCGGAGTTGTAGGCGATCTCGTAGCGGCCCGACCACGGCGAGATGGCGTCGGCTTGGGCCCACAGCTTCTTGGCCTCGGTCGGGTTGAACTTCAGCACCTCCGCGCCCGGCAGGTCGCCGTCGAAGCCGGGCAGCGTGATCGCGGTGAAGTCGCGCGAGGGCACCCGGGTGCCGTGGAAGATGTTCTCGCAGATCTGTTCCCGGTTGATCGCCATGGACAGCGCCTTACGGCGCAGCACGCCTTCCTCGCCGGACAGGTGCGGGATATTGGATTGGCTGCTCACGTGCTGGTTCTGTGCCGTGGGCTTGGTGATCGCGCGATCGCCGAGGTCCTGCTTGTAGGAGGCCAGCGCGCTGTCCGGGATGGTGTCGAGCGCGTCGAGATTACCCGCGATCAAGTCCGCGTAGGCGGTGTCGAACGACTGGTACATGACGAACCTGATGCCCTTGTTCTTGGCCGGGCGAGCGCCCTTGTAGTCCGGGTTCGCGACCAGGTCGACCTTGACGTTGTGCTCCCACGCGCCGGTCCGCGCGAACTTGTACGGCCCGTTGCCGATCGGGTTCTCGCCGTAGGCCTTCATGTCCTTGAACGCGACCTCGGGCATCGGATAGAACGGGGTGAACGCGAGCGCGAGCTCGAAGTCGATCGACGGACGCGTCAGCGCCACGGTGAAGGTGTGCTCGTCGACCACCTTCAGGCCCGACATCGTCTGCGCGGTGGGCTTTTCCGCGGCCACGTCGTCGTATCCGACGATCGGCGCGAAAACATAGCCCTGCAATTGCGCGTTGGTGCTGAGCGCGCCGTAGTTCCAGGCATCGACGTAGGACTCGGCTGTCACCGGTGTACCGTCGGTGAACTTCCAATCCGGCTTGATGGTGATCTTGTAATTCTTCCGGTCGGTCGTCTCGATGGACTGCGCCATGTCGTTGTGCGCCACACCGTCGGCGTCGTAATACTTCAGCCCCGCGAATATCCGGTCCGCGATCCGGCTGCCGTTGTTGTCGTTCATGCTGGTCGGCACGATCGGGTTCTGCGGCTCGGTGATATTGGTCGTCACGATGCCCGCGTCGGTGTCCTCGTCGGACGAGCACGCGGACAGTCCGAGGCCCGCGGCCAATAGCACCGCCGCCGTCAACGCACCAGCTCTTGTGAATCTCACTGCGTTTCTCCCCATGTCGAGAAATGGAGGGAACCCGTGACACGCGTGAGGTCACCAGCGCGTGCCGACACGATCCGCCTTGAATGTCCTCGGACAGTAGCGATTCCGGCAAGCGCTGTCATCAGATCGACAACTTGCGGCGGGTGAGGCGTTTACAGCCAGTCCTTCTTGCGGAACAGCACCCAGGCCGCGATCTTGCGAGTCGCCTGCCGCGCTCGGTGATCATCGCGGCATCATGCGCAGCACAACCAACCGGTCCGGATGTTGACGGCGAGCTCCCAGCGATGCCAGGGCAACTCAGGAAATCGGCGCCGGAACCGCTGTGCTCCTGCCGATTTCGCGGTGCGATTCGCCGGATTTCGTTGCGCGGGATTCGCGGAATCGATCACTCGGCCCAGGCCCCCGCGCGAGAATAAAAGCGGCCTGATCCGCCTTCACTCCGAACTATCGGCTGTCGTGGCCGAGCAGAACATGTGGGGAAACACGATGAAAATCAAAGGATTTGCCACCGCGCTTCTCGCGGTAGGAGCTACCGGAATCACCGCGGGCACCGTCGCCGCCGAACCGCTTTCGACACCATCAGCCGAGGTCAGCGCGTATGGCGTCGATCATGGCATCGGCTACACCACGACAACCGACGGCCGCGGCGTGCGCACCACCGTCGACGCGGGCGCGTTCGCGCTCACCCAGGACGGGACCGCGGTTACGCTGACCGACGCCGCGGGCACCGTGGTCGCTGCGCTACCCACCTCGTTCACCGCCGGCGGCGCGACGTTCGCGCTGCGGCCGGAGCTCGCCGACGCGGGCCGCACGGTCACGCTGACACCGGTCAGCGCCCCGGAAACCAGCGCGCACCTGGCCCAGCTGGTCGATCAGGCGGACGACACCATCGCGCGCAAGCAGTACAACGCGGGGATCGGCGCCCTGATCGGCGCGGGCATCGGCGCGGTGATCGGGTTCTTCCTCGGCGGTGTCGGCGCCCTGGTCACCATCCCGATCGGCGCGGGCATCGGGGCCCTGATCGGTTACTCCACCCCGTAATTCGCCGACGGAGCGCCGACGCGGCAGGTGCGCGTCGGCGCTTCGGGTAGCGCCGGTACCGAGTCGGGCGCGGCCCGGCCGCTGTGCATGATGGTCCGCATGACCGACCTTGTGCTCGCGATCGATCTCGGTAAGACCGGCTGCCGCGCCTCGCTGCGCCGCGACGGCCACGAGATCGGCGCCGCCACCGGATCCGGCACGCCGGGCCTGGCCAATGCCGGCGGCGTCGCGGCCGCGGAGCAGTCGATCCGCGCGGTCGTGGCCCGGATCACGCC
>NZ_BAFT02000045.1 GCF_000308475.2 Nocardia brasiliensis NBRC 14402
GACCGGCCAGGTGCCACAGCCCGGTGAAGTTGTTGAACGGGCCGCCGACGATCTGGCTGGTCCACTCGAGCACGAAGTTGCCCGAGCCGTCGATGGTGCCGCGCACCGGGCTGGTCTTGCCCGGCAGTCCACCGCCCGGCTTCGGCGAGCCCTGATTGAACACCTGGTTGTTCCAGGTGACGCCGAGGCTGCTCAGGTCGCCCGAGAGCTGGCCACCGTCGGAGAACAGCTGCGGGGTGCCCGTGCCGCCGCCGGTCTGCGGGTCGGTGGGGTTGGTCGCGGTGGCGAAGTCGACGCCGTAGAAACGGACCGGAGTGGTGACCCGGCCCGACTGCGCGTTGCCCGCCCCGTCGAACGCGGCGGCGGGTTGCGGCTGATAGCTCCCGCTGATCAGCCCGCCGTCGCTGCCCGCGGACAGCGGGGTCACCGTCTGGTCGCTGCACCCGGAATCACTGTTGGCGAGGTAGGGACCGCCCGCGTCGCCGGTCGGCAGGATCATCCGAAAGAAGCTGCCGGTCACCGCGCCGCCGGAGCAGACGCCGGGCGCGAGCGAGAACAGGCCGTTCAGCGGCGCGGGTTCGGCGTGCGCGAACGGTGCGGCGAGCGTCGACAGCCCGAGGGCGGCTACCGCGGCAGCGAGCCGATAAGAATTCCGTCCCATGGATCGTCCTTCGGTGAAATTCGTGCGTGGATTTCTGATTCAGGGCATCGCGTCCCATCGGAACTCGAGCTCGAACGGGTTGTCGCCATTTGTGGTCACGGTGAGCGGAATCCCCGAGACGAACTTTCCGGAATCGACCGGGCGTTTCCCGGTAGCGCTGTGATGGGCATCACCGTAGGATTAGTTTGACGTCCTAGTATCGGACGCCCCGTGGTAGCACCGGAGGAAACCCGTGGCCGAGAGCAGCACACTGCATACGCCGATCCACCCCGTCCGCTTCGTGACCTCGGCGGCCCTGTTCGACGGGCACGACGCGGCGATCAACATCATGCGCCGCATCCTGCAGTCGCAAGGCGCGGAGGTGATCCACCTCGGGCACAATCGCTCGGTCCGCGAAGTCGTCGACGCGGTACTCACCGAGGACGCGCAAGGCGTCGCGGTGAGTTCCTATCAGGGCGGGCACGTCGAATATTTCGAATACCTCGCCGACGCGCTGAAAAAGGCAGGGGCGGAACACGTTCGCATATTCGGCGGGGGTGGTGGCGTGATCGTCGCGCAGGAAATCGCGCGGCTCGCCGAATCCGGCGTGACCATCTTCTCCCCTGAGGACGGCCAGCGACTCGGGCTGCCCGGCATGATCAATCGGCTGATCCACGCCTGCGATATCGATCTCGCCGCCGCGCCGCCGGTGCTGGACGCGGTGCTCACCGGCGAGCGCGCGGCGCTGGCCCGCGCCATCACCTGTATCCAGCAGGGTGTGCTGCCGGAGCCCGATCAACTCGCATTGCGACAGGCGGCCGCCGCGCGCACCGTGCCGGTGCTCGGCATCACCGGCACCGGCGGCTCCGGAAAGTCCTCGCTGACCGACGAATTGGTGCGCCGGCTGCGCACCGACCAGCAGGACAAGTTGCGTGTCGCGATTCTCGCGGTGGATCCGACCCGGCGCCGAGGTGGCGGCGCACTGCTCGGCGACCGCATCCGGATGAACGCCTTGGACGGCGATCACATCTTCTTCCGCTCGCTGGCCACCCGGGGCGGTCGCGAGCTGCCGGACCACATCGAACTCATCGTGACCGCCTGCAAGGCAGCGGGTTACGACCTGGTCGTCCTGGAGACCCCGGGCATCGGACAGGGCGACGCCGCGGTCACCGAGGAGGTCGATGTGTCCATGTACGTCATGACACCGGAATTCGGCGCCGCCTCCCAGCTGGAGAAGATCGACATGCTGGACTACGCGGACGTGGTGGCGATCAACAAGTTCGAGCGGCGCGGGGCCGCCGATGCGCTGCGGGACGTGTCGCGCCAGCTCATCCGCAACCGAGCGGACTTCAGCGCGTCACCGGAGGACATGCCCGTATTCGGTACCAGCGCGGCCACTTTCAACGACGACGGCGTCACCGCGCTGTACCAGCACCTGACCGGTCTGCTCACCGAGCACGGTTTGCAACTGGATCCGGGGGTGCTGCCCAAGGTCGACACCCGCACCTCGACCCGGTTCGCCCAGATCATTCCGCCCGCCAGGGTGCGCTACCTGGCCGAGATCGCCGAGGCGGTGCGCGACTATCACGCCCGGACCGCCACGCAGATCGTCGCGGCCCAGCGGGTGCAGCGCCTGGACCAGGTCGCCGCGGAACTGCCGGACGATCACGCCGTCGCCGAGCTCGCCGCCACCGCCCGCACCGAACTGAGCCCGGAAAACGCCGCCCTACTGGCCGAATGGCCCGCCCTGGCCGAGTCCTATCGGGGTGCGGAGCAGGTGGTGCGCATCCGCGACCGCGAGATCCGTACGACGTTGCGCCGGGAAACACTGTCCGGCAACTCGATTCCGCGCGTCGCGCTGCCGCGCTACACCGACCACGGTGAGTTGCTGCGGTTCTTGCGCTCCGAGCACCTGCCCGGGCACTTCCCGTTCACCGCGGGCGTCTTCCCGTTCAAGCGGGACAACGAGGACCCGGCCCGGATGTTCGCCGGGGAAGGCGATCCATTCCGCACCAACCGCCGTTTCAAGGTGCTGAGCGAGTACGCCGACGCGAAAAGGCTGTCCACCGCGTTCGATTCGGTGACGCTGTACGGTCACGATCCGGCCGAGCGTCCCGATATCTACGGCAAGGTCGGCACCTCCGGCGTCTCCATCGCCTCGCTCGACGATATGAAAGCGCTCTACGACGGCTTCGACCTGACCGCGCCGACCACCTCGGTGTCGATGACCATCAACGGCCCCGCGCCGACCATCCTGGCGTACTTCCTCAATACCGCGATCGACCAAGCGCTGGAACGCTTCTCGGCGGACAATGGGCGTCCGCCGTCCGAGCAGGAAGCCGCCGATATCCGGGCCGAGACCCTGGCGACGGTTCGCGGCACCGTGCAGGCCGACATCCTGAAAGAGGACCAGGGCCAGAACACCTGCATCTTCTCCACCGAATTCAGCCTGCGCATGATGGCCGATATCCAGGAATGGTTCGTGCGCAACAATGTCCGCAACTTCTACTCGGTGTCGATCTCCGGGTATCACATCGCGGAGGCGGGCGCGAATCCGATCAGCCAGCTCGCGTTCACCCTCGCCAACGGATTCACCTACGTGGAGGCGTATCTCGCGCGAGGCATGGCGATCGACGACTTCGCGCCGAACCTGTCGTTCTTCTTCTCCAACGGCATGGATCCCGAGTATTCGGTGATCGGCCGGGTCGCCCGGCGCATCTGGGCGATCACCATGCGCGATCGCTACGGCGCCAACGATCGCGCCCAGAAGCTCAAGTACCACGTACAGACCTCGGGCCGCTCACTGCACGCGCAGGAGATGAGCTTCAACGACATTCGCACCACGTTGCAGGCGCTGATCGCCATCTACGACAACTGCAACAGCCTGCACACCAACGCCTACGACGAGGCGGTGACCACGCCCACCGCGGAATCGGTGCGCCGCGCGCTGGCCATCCAACTGATCATCAACCGCGAGTGGGGCGTGGCGATGAACGAGAACCCGCTGCAGGGCAGCTTTCTCATCGACGAACTCACCGACCTGGTCGAGGAGGCGGTGCTGGCCGAGTTCGACCGGATCAGCGAGCGCGGCGGGGTGCTCGGCGCGATGGAAACCGGGTACCAGCGCGGCAAGATCCAGGACGAGTCGATCCGCTACGAGCATCGCAAGCACGACGGCTCGCTGCCGATCATCGGCGTGAACACCTTCCGCAACCCGCACGGCGAACCGCACCACGAGATCGAATTGGCGCGCGGCACCGAGCAGGAGAAACAGTCCCAGCTGCAACGGGTCCGCGACTTCCAGCACCGGCACCGCGACGCCGCCCATGCCGCCCTCGCCCGCCTCGACGCGGTCGCCCGCACCGACGACAACATCTTCGAGGTCCTGATGGACGCCGCCCGCGTCTGCACCCTGCAACAGATCACCGACGCCTTCTTCACCGTCGGCGGCCAGTACCGCCGCAACGTGTGACGTTGCCGAGCCCGCCGGCCGGGCCTTCCGGTGCCCGTACGGCCCGCGGTGACGAGGCGAATGTCGTTGCGCGTGCGCGTCGGCGTGTGACAATCGCCGGTGGCGGGCGGGACGACGGCACGATTGTGGGTGGCAGGTATGGATTTCGCGGGAGTTCGGATCGTCGACGCGCACATCCATCAGTGGGATCCGTTCACGACCCCGCGAGATTTCAGCAGTACCGCGAAACTGCTGCGCGCGCTGCCGGTTCCGGTCGACCTGGCGGCCCGGCTCGCACCGCGCCGGGACCGCCTGTTCGTCGGCGACCCCACCGCCTATCTGCAGCCCTACCTGCCTGCGGACTATCGCGCGGACGCGGGAGCACTGCCGGTCGAGACCATCGTGCACATCGAAGTCCAATGGGCACAGGGCGGTCCGCTGGGCAAGGCGGGTGAGACGCGCTGGGTGGCGAGCCTGCCGTTCGGTGTCGACACCCCGGCGCTGGGTGCGATCATCGGCAGCGGCGATCCCGCCGCGCCCGGATTCGGCGAGCTGCTCGACGCGCACCTAGCCGCCGCCCCCACACTGCGCGGCATCCGCGCCGCGGTCGCCCGTCATCCCGACCCCACCGTCCGCCCGTACGGACGCGCCGAAAACCAGCTGTCATCAAGGGAATTTCTGGACGGCTTCGCCCACCTCGCCGCGCGTGACCTCTCGTTCGAGGCGTGGGTGTACTCGCACCAGCTGCCCGAGGTCACGGCCCTGGCCGCGCGCTATCCGCAGGTGCCCATCGTGCTCGACCATCTCGGCACGCCCGCAGGGATTTTCGGCCCGATCGGACCGCACACCGGGCAAAATCCCGGCGTTCGCCGCGAACTGTTCCTGCGCTGGCGCGACGATCTCACCGCCCTCGCCGCGCAACCCAACGTCGTCGCCAAGGTCAGCGGCCTGATGATGCCGGTGCTCGGCCACCCCGTACCGCCTCGCGGCACCGCGACGCCGGTGCCCGAACTGGTGGACCGGGTGGGTCCGCTGCTGACGCACGCGCTCGCCGTGTTCGGCGTGGACCGGCTGATCTGGGGCTCGAATTTCCCGGTGGACAAGCCGATCACGACCATCGCGGGCAGCGCCGAGACGATCGCCACCGCGCTCGGCGCGGGCCCGGACGATATCGTGCGGATCTTCCGCGACAACGCCCGCCGCGTCTACCGATTCGACGACTGAGCGCGCGAAACCCGTTACTCCCCTGCGGAAATGACCTCCGGCGGCAGATACCGGCTCGCGAACAGGGCACCGAGACCACAGGTGTGCTCGATGATCCGCGGGCCGTCGATCTCCATCGCCCCGGTCCGCCACGCGGTCAGCAACTCGATGAAACCGCCGATACAGACCAGCGTGCTCATCCGGACGTCCACCTCATCGGTGTCGGGTGCCAGATATGGCCGCGCGGTGGCGATGAGCAGTTCGGTCGCGTCACCGAGCATGGTCTTGCGGCGCTGCTCGAGCACGGCGCTGCCCGCGTGGTCGGCCAGCAGGATGCGCGCGCGTCCGTCGTGGTCGGATTGCAAGGCCACCGCCCGGGTCACCGCCGCGCGCAGGATCGCCAGCGGCGGCTGGGTCACCTGCTCCGCGACGACCGCGGCGAGGTCGGCGAACACCTCGGCACACACGGCATCCCAGGCGGCGCCGAGCAATTCGTCGCGATCGGCGAAGTGCTCGTAGAAATAGCGGTCGTTGAGCGCGGTGCGCTGGCACACGCCGCGCATGGTCACGGCGGCCCAGCCGCTATCGAGCCAGATCTCCAGGGCCGCGTCGAGCAGCCGCGCGCGGCGTTCGGCGCGCCGCTCCTCCGCGGTGCGCCCGCCCCAGGTCCGGGCCGGTACACGCAAGCTCATGGTTGACAAAGTACGCCACCGCGCGCCTAATTGGTGGCAGGTGCGGCCAATTATGCGATGATCGTCAGCCCCCAGCGGCCGCCGGAACACACGAGGCGGTGTGTGCGCCGCCGGTACGTGGGAGGTGGCCATGCCCGACAACGGGATCGAGCACGAGGTGATCATCGTCGGCGCCGGATTCGCCGGCATCGGCGCGGCGATCAAGCTACGCGAGGCCGGATTCGACGATTTCCTGATCGTGGACGAGGCCGACGGTGTCGGCGGCACCTGGCACTGGAACACCTATCCCGGTATCGCCGTGGACATTCCGTCGTTCAGCTACCAGTTCTCGTTCGAGCAGCGCGCCGGCTGGTCCCGAACCTACGCACCGGGCCGGGAATTGAAGGCGTACGCCGAATCGTGCGTGGACAAATACGGGCTGCGGTCCCGAATCCGGTTCGGCACCACTATCACCGAGGCCGAGTTCGATGCGGACGGCTGCCGGTGGCGGCTGCGCACCGCGACCGGCGACGAGCTGACCGCACGATTCGTCATCAGCGCCACCGGCGTGCTCACCCGCCCGAAACTGCCCGAGATCCCCGGTGTCGACGCGTTCGCAGGCGTCACCATGCACACCTCACGCTGGGACCACCGGCAGGATCTGCGCGGCAAGCGGGTCGCGATCATCGGCACGGGAGCGTCTGCGGTGCAGGTGATTCCGGAGACCGCCCCGCAGGTCGAGCAGCTCGTCGTGTTCCAGCGCACGCCGATCTGGTGCCTGCCCCGGCTCGACCTCCCGCTGCCCAAGCCGGTGCAGTGGGCCCTGCGGGTGCCCGGCGCCCGCTCGCTGACCCGGCTGATCAGCCAGACCTACGTCGAGGTCACCTTCCCCATCGCCGCGCACTATCACAAGAATCTGCCCACAGCCGCGATCGGCGAGCGGGCCGGTCTCGCACACCTGCGCAGCCAGGTGAAAGATCCCGTGACCCGGGAAAAGCTCACGCCCCGTTACGCTTTGGGCTGCAAGCGGCCGAGTTTCTCGAACGACTACCTGGCCACGTTCAACCGCGCCAACGTGGTGCTGGAAACCGACCCGATCGAGGCGATCACCAACACCGGGGTGCGCACGGCGTCGGGTACGGAATACCCGGTCGACATCCTGGTGCTGGCAACCGGTTTCAAGGTGATGGAGGCCGGCAACATGCCGACCTATCGACTGCGCGGTATCGACGGCCTCGACCTGGAGAAGTGGTGGGACGAGAACCGGCTGCAAGCCTACGAGGGCGTGAGCGTGCCCGGGTTCCCGAACTTCTTCTCGATCATCGGCCCGTACGGCTACAACGGTTCGTCCTACTTCGCCCTGATCGAGAACCAGACCAGGCATATCCTGCGCTGCCTGCGCCACGCCCGAGCGGGCAACGCGACGGTGGTCGAGGTGACCCGCGAGGCCAACGACCGCTTCTTCCAGGAGATGCTGGACCGCCGCGGCGGCCAGGTGTTCTGGCAGGACAGCTGCGCGGTCGCGAACAGCTACTACTTCGACAAACACGGCGACGTGCCATTACGTCCGTCGACCACTGTGGAGGCCGCCTGGCGCAGCGGGCATTTCGACCTGTCCGACTACCGGTTCGCCACCTCGGCGTAACGCGCCGGCCGCAACTCAGCCAGGAAAGGCCTGAGCCAGCTGACTGGTCAAGGTGTTTCGCGCGGTGGCGAGCGACGGGCCGTACCAGGTGAGACTGCGTCCTTCGACCAGGGCCACGGCGCACCCCGGAAAGGCCTCGGGGCCATCGGTTTCGGTGAAGACGTACGGCTCGTCAGGTAGCACCGCCAGTTCGACGCCGGCGGTCAGCTCGTCCTCGGTGAGCCGAGGGTAGCGCTCGGCACGGCCGGCATGGACGAGGCGCAGGCCGAGCCGGCGGGCGAGGTCACCGGTGAACGTGTCGCGCCCCACCACCATCCACGGATTACGCCAGATCGGAATCACGGCGGGTCGCAACGGCACGGGTGGCGGTGCCGCCCAGACGGTTTCGGCCGCCACCAACCAACCGGGGACACCCGCACCGAGGGCGACGGCGCAGAGCCGGCGCAACGAGGCCAACGCCTCGTCCACCGTCTCGATCCGGGTGACCCACACCGGGATACCGGCCGCGCGCAGGCGATCGACGTCGATGCGCCGGTTCTCCTCCATATTGCACAGCACCAGGTCCGGGGCCAGCTCGACAATGCGACGCACGTGCGGGTTCTTGGTGCCACGCACCCGCTCGACGTCCAGACCGGCCGGGTGCGTGCACCAATCCGTGGCGGCGACAAGGACTTCGGGGCAGGTGCGGGCCACCGCCTCGGTCAGTGAGGGCACCAGCGACACCACCCGTCGCGGCTCGGTCAGCGGCACCACCGTGCCCAGATCGTCGCGCACCGGGCTCATGACAGGACCCGCCCGGCCAGGATCCGGAGTTCCTCCGGCGCTACCGCGGGCAGCATATTGCTCGCGCCGAGCACGAGCAGATAGAGGATCCGCGCGGTCTCCCACGCGTCGGTCTCCGGATAGCCGCTCTCCTGCAAGAGCTTTCGCAGAATATCCAGCCGAGCGGTGTCGATCCGCGCCTTCACCTCGGCCGCGGCCGGGTCGTCGATCGCCCAGGACCGGACCGCGGTCTCCAATCTGGCCGGGCCGTCGTCCTCCAGGACGAGATCGAGCAACAGGTCCAGCCGCGCCCGCGCGTCGAGCGACTCAGCGGCGGTGACCTCGCGCACGTAGCGGGTGGTGTGCACCTCCTCGAAGTGCGCGAGCAACGCCGCCTTATAGCCGGTGATGCCGGAAAAGTGGTGGTAGAACGAGCCGGTGCTCAGCCCGGTCGTCGCGACCAACCGCTCCAGCGTGAGCCCGGCGGGTCCCGCCGTGCCGAGGATCGCCAAGCCCGATTCCAGCCATGAACTCTTGCCCGCCACATTTCCCAGCCTATAACATAAGTTTTGTTCTGTTCTGGGAATGCTGGTTCGGCCCGAGTCACGGAGGTCGCGATGACCGCGATAACACCCTCGTCCACCCTGTCCGCCCGCTGGGCCACGCCGGTCCACCTCGCGGGCTCCGCACTGCTCGGCGTGGTCGGCCTGGCGCACCTGCTGGTCGTGCATGCCTTCGGCGGCACCGACTCACCCGCCGAAGAGACGGTCAACGAACTGTCCACACACGTCAGCACGGCGCTGTTCGAGGGCGGCAGGCAACTCAGCGTGTTCGACCTGAACACCGGCTACAGCGTCGGAATGGGGCTGTTCGGACTGCTTTTCGGGCTGCTCGCGATCGCCGCGGTGCGCTCGGCCCCACAGCTGATCGCACGCTGGTCGCTGTTCAACGGCGTCTGCGTGGCGGCGGCGGGCGGACTGTGCTGGATCGCCCTGCTGTACTTTCCCGAGCCGGTGATCGTCGTGTCGATCATCGCGACACTGTGCTTCACGACCGTGCTGGTGGCCGGCCCCCGCGAAAGCGCCTGAGCGCTGCCGAAGTTCGGCGCAAGGGCAGCGGCCTGGCAACCTTCGGGCAGTACCCAGACGGTGTGACCGGGCGCACACTGGACGAGGCATCCGGTGTCGGGAAGTCCCGGTCCCTGTGTCACCGGACTCGATCCCGCCCCGAAGGTCCGGCGGCGCCCCGAAAGCCCCGACGCCGGATGCTCACCAAACACAGGGCGCGATCAGTCGCTGCCAGCCCTCTAGTCGACGCTGTCATCCTTCTATCTGGCGCTGTCATCCTTCTATCTGGCGATACAGCGCGGCGAGTTCACGCAGTCCCGCCGCCGCGATCGGCTCCTCCGCCGCGGTCATCCGCATCGCCTTGCGCAACAGCAGCGGATCGAGATCCTCGGTCGCCGGGCGGAATTCGACCTTCGGCAGTTTCGGCAGCTCGATATCGTCGCCGTACAGGTCGGTGGAATCCGCTGCGCGCAGGTCCCGTTCGATACCGCCGATCAACGTGTCCAGGTCGAGGCCGCGCAGGGTGAGAATCTCGCGCGGCCGTTCGTCGAGTCGTTCGGCGAGCAGATAGCAGACCGCGGCCACATGCTTGCACGGCCAGCCCGGATCCGGGCAGCTACAGCTGAAGTCCAGATCGGCCGCGGTGGTCGGCAGCAAGAGCGGGCCGAGCTCGGTCGGCAGTGCGCCGGAGGCGATCTCGGCCAGCATGCCCGGCGCCTCGCGGATCGTCTCGATCAGCAACTCGAGTTCTTCCTCGCGCAGCGGCCGCACCGTGAACACGGCGGTGAACGGGCGCGGCTGACTGCCCTGCACCTCGGCGGTCACCGCACCCGGCTCGATGTGATAGCTCACCACCTGCCCCGCGCGCGCATAGGTCCGGCCGCGCGACATCCGTCCGGGCTCGGCCATCTGCTCCACCGCGTCGACCAAAGCCTTGCCCCACCAGGTGCGCCCGAAACCGCCGCGCCTGCTCCGCGCCGCCGCGCCGCCGCGCACCGGACGCCGCTTGCCGAACTGGCTGTAGTCGATATAGATGCCCTGGTCGGGTCCGTCGGTGCTCATTCGCCGACCGCCTCAGCGCCGAGGGTGAACAGTTCGCGCAGGTCGTCGGTGCTGAGTTCGGTGATCCAGTTCTCCCCCGCACCGATCGCCAGATCGGCGAGTTGCTTTTTGCCGTTGATCATTTCATCGATCCGCTCCTCGATCGTGTCGACGCAGACCAGCTTGCGCACCTGGACATTGCGCTGCTGACCGATGCGGAACGCACGGTCGGTGGCCTGGTTCTCCACCGCCGGATTCCACCAACGATCCAGGTGCACCACATGATTGGCGGCGGTGAGATTCAGGCCGGTGCCACCGGCCTTGAGCGACAACAACATCAGCGCGGGGCCGTCGGGCTCCTGGAACCGGGTGACCATGGTGTCGCGCCGTTGCTTGGGCACGCCGCCGTGCAGGAAGGGAATCTCGGTGCCGAAGCGTTCGGTCAGATACGGCGCGATCAGCTCACCGAACTCGCGGAACTGGGTGAACAGCAGGGCTTTCTCGCCGTCGGCGAGCACCGCGTCCAGCACGTCCTCCACCAGGGCGAGCTTGCCGGAGCGGTGGCTGCCGCGATGCAGGATGCCGGAACCGTCGCCGAGATAGTGCGCCGGATGGTTGCACACCTGCTTGAGCCTGGTCAGCGCGCTGAGCACGGCACCCTTGCGGGCCATACCCTTCGCGTCCTTGATCTTGGCCAGCATGTCGTCGACCACGGCCTGATACAGCGCGGCCTGCTCGACGGTCAGGTTCGCGCGCACGGTCATCTCGATCTTGTCCGGCAGATCGGTGATCACGGCGGGATCGGTTTTCACCCGGCGCAGCACGAACGGCTGCGTGATCAGGCGCAGCCTGCTGATCGCGTTCTCGTCGCGCTCGCGTTCGATCGGCACGGCGAAACGCGCGCGGAAGGTCTGCGGGCTGCCGAGCATTTTCGGCATGGCGAAATCCATGATGGAGCGCAGTTCCTCGAGCCGGTTCTCCACCGGAGTTCCGGTGAGCGCCAACCGATGTCGCGCGGGCAAGGCGCGGGCGGCGCGCGCCTGCCTGGTCCCGGCGTTCTTGATGTGCTGCGCCTCGTCGAGCACGATCCGGTCCCACGACTGCCGCTTCAACTCGTCGAGATCCCGGGCGAGCAGCGAATACGTCGTGATCACCAGGTCCGATTCGGCGACCGCCGCGTCCAGCTCCGCCCCCGTATGCCGACCCGTGCCGTGATGCACCCACACCCGCAGATCCGGCGCGAACCGCTCGGTCTCGCGCTGCCAGTTCCCCACCACCGACATCGGACACACCAGCAGGGTCGGGCCCACGGCGCGGTCACCCGGTGTGCTGTGCGGCCGACCCTCGGCCACCTCGCCGTCGATCTGCTTGCCCGCCAAGGGCTCCGGGCTGCCGTCCGAAGAAGCCTTCGCCGCCTTGCGCCGCCGCGCGGCATCGAGCGAAATCACCACCGCGCTTTGAAGATCCGGCGCAGCCGCCTCCTGCGTGCCCGCCGATTGAACCGCACCGACCTTCATGCGCGGACCTGCCGACTCGCCCTGCTCATCCGTATTCGCCGATTCGGCGCGGCCTTTCTTTCCCGTCTTCGGCGCGACTTTCCGATCACCCGCCGGATGGTTCGACCCCGCCGACGTGCGCGCACCTACTTCACGTTCGTGCACCAGCAGCGCGAGCACCTGCACGGTCTTGCCGAGTCCCATATCGTCGGCGAGGATCGCGCCGAAACCCATGCGGCTCATGGTCGCCAGCCAGGACAGTCCGCGTTCCTGGTAGGGACGCAGCTGGGCTTTGAGGCCGACCGGCGGGGCGATCGGCGGCAACTCGCGGGTCCGATCCAGGATGTCGGCGGCCCAGCCGGTCGCGGTCACCTCGGTGACCGGCACCTGCTCCACCCGGCCCGCGGCGAGCTCGCCCACCAGATCCGCGAAGGTGATCTCGGAGGTGTCGGCGTGCGCTGCGACGTAGCGGGCGGCGGCGGCCAGCATCTTGTGATCGGCCTGCACCCAGTCGCCGCGCAACTGGACCAGGTCGGACTTGCTGCGGACCAGTCGCTCCATCTCGGCTTTGGTCAGCACGGTGTCGCCCAGCGCGAGTTCCCAGCGGTAGGACACCAGGCCGGGCATGCCGACCGTGCTCTCGGCCGCGGGCACCGCGCTCTCCACCCGCAGGCGCATGGTCGGCGCGCTGACGTTCCAGGCGCGCGGCAGCAGCAACCGGACACCGGCCGCCTGCAACGCGTGCGCGCCGTGCTCGACCAGATCGATGACCACCTCGGTGGGCAGCAGCAGATCCATCGAGCGCGGGTCGCTCGGCAGGTCGCGCAGCCGCGGATAGGCACGCTGTGCCTCGCCGAGCTGCTCCCCCGCCACCCGCAGCAGATTCGGATCACTGTGCAGCAGAACAGGACTCGGTGCCTCGCCGTCGAGTCGCAGGCAGACCTCCAGGCGCCACAGCGCCACCGAATCGTCCGCCGTGCCGAGTTCACCGTCGGGTTCGAGCAGACGCAGCACCAGCTCCGGTTCGTCGCCGGTGAGGGTGGCGCGCCAGCGTTCGAGCACCTCGGCCACCTGGTAGCTGCCGTTGTCCAGCGCGACATCGCGGACCAGCGCGTCCACCAGGGGATGTGTCGGCGCAGGCAGATCGACGAGGGCTCGCGCGATCGGATCGGTGAGTTCGCCGACCAGATCGTCGAGCACGGCATTCGGCCGCCCGGCGACCCGGAGCGCGGCGGGCATCGCGACGGCCAGTTCGGCCAGCCAGGCCCGCTGCCGTTCGCCGCCTACCAGCCGCCAGCGCACCCACCACTGGCCGTCGTCGCGGCGCAATTCCGGCACGATCCGGCCCGCGCGGACCCAGCGCTCGATGCCGTGCGCGACATGCGCGAGAAACCGCAGATCGCCGGCCACTGCCTCGGCGGGCAACCGCTGCCGCAAGGCCTCCGCGGCGCTCTGCGGTGCCATCGCGTGCGCGCGGACCTGCTCGGTGGTGCTGCCGTCCGGCCCCGCCACCAGCACATCTGCCCGGTGCCGGAATTTGGACGCGCTCAAGACGCCGCCCAGCGGTTCGGGCAGCGCGGTGAGGGGCGAATCGTGCCAGAGCAGCAACCCGGATCCCGGCGACCACAGACCGTGCAGCATCAGCCCATCCAAGCAGGTAGGTCCGACACCGCCGCGGCCACCGCGATCCCGCTTTTCTGGATTTCTGGGCCGGAGCGGGACATACTTGGATATCCGCTGGTCATCGCAGAAGAATCGCGGTCAGGTGTCAACGGAAGCGGAGGCAGCCATGACGATTCTGCTCCAGGTACTCGAGCAGAGCTTCACGCCGACGACGCCGTGGGAGCGGCGCAAATTCACCTTCATCAAGGCCGAGAAGATCGTCGGGATGCGGTTGGACGGCCAGTCCGGCGTCTGGCTGGACCTGTCCCGCCCAGGTGAGTCGCAGCGCCTGGCCCGCACCGTCGACCCGCACGAGGCCATCACCTTCCTGCTCGCCACCTTCGCCAAACTCGCCGAGTGCGAGGAACGCGGCGGCTCGTGGCTGATCGGGCACGACGGGGCGAACGCCGAATCGATCTCGGCCACCCGGTTCCCGCCGCGGGCGAGCGAGGTCGCCGACGAGGATCTGCTGGCCCGCGCCTGGCTGTGAGGGTCGCCCGCGCTGCCCCCTGACAACTGCTTCCGCTCGGGTTCTGGTGAATGTCGGTCCATACGTGTAGATCTGGCGCCATGGGTGCGGACATTCGGCGTTGGCTCGTGAGCCTCTTCGTGCTGGTGTGCACCGTCGGCTGCGCTCAATTGGGGGTCGGCGCGGTAGCGCCCGCGCCGGGCAGCCCGACCAGGATCGAGCTGGAGCAGTTGCTGGCCGCGGTACGCGTGGTTCCGGATCGGCCGCATCCCGGCGGGTACGAACGTGGGTGCAAACCCGGGCAGGGCTGCGTGTTCGGGACCGCGTGGTCCGACGACCACGACGGTCCCGGCGGGCACGACGGCTGCGACACCCGCAACAACGTGCTGGCCCGCCAGCTCGTCGAGGTGAGCTTCCGGCCGGGGACCAACAACTGCGTGGTGGTCGGCGGCACTTTGCACGACCCGTACACCGGTAAGCAGCTTTCGTTCACCAAGGCCGACGCGAACGACGTGCAGATCGATCACGTGTATCCGCTGGCCGCCGCCTGGGATCTGGGTGCCGCGGGCTGGCCGGCGGCGCAGCGGGTCCGGTTCGCCAACGACCTCGAGGTCAACCTGCTCGCCACCGAAGGCCGCACCAACCAGGCCAAAGGCGACGAGACCCCGGCGCAGTGGCTGCCGCCCGCACGGGCCAACCACTGCTTCTACGCGGGCCGGTATCTCACCTCCGCCGCCCGCTACGACCTGCCGGTGACCGCGGCGGACAGCGCGGCCCTGCACGCGGTGGCCCGCACCTGCCCGTGAACCGCTCGGTCAGGCTCCCGTGGCGACCGGCCGCTTCGGGTCGTTGGACCACTGCGACCAGGAACCGGGGTACAGCGCCGCCTCGATACCGGCGACGGCCAGCGCCGCGACCTGATGTGCGGCGGTGACACCCGAGCCGCAGTACACCGCGACGGGCTCGGCGGTGAATCCCGAGAAACGGTCGCGCAATTCGGCGGGCGCGCGGAAGCGGCCATCGGCATCCAGGTTCTCGGCGGTGGGGGCGCTGACGGCGCCGGGGATGTGGCCCGCCCGCGGGTCGATCGGCTCGACCTCGCCGCGATACCGCTCGCCCGCGCGCGCATCGAGCAGATGGCCGCGCCAGCGGGCGGCGGCGTCGGCGTCGATGACCGGCAGATGTCCCGGAGTCAGCTCGACATCGCCCGGTTCCGGATCGGGTTCGGTGCCGGTGGCCAGCGCGCCGTCCGTGTTCGTCCACCCGGGCAGTCCGCCGTCGAGAATCCGCACGTCGGCGATGCCCGCCCAGCGCAGCAGCCACCAGGCGCGGGCCGCCGCCATGCCGCCGGTCGCGTCGTAGACCACCACCGCGTCGCCCCGGCGGATGCCCCAGCTGCGCGCGCACTTCTCCAGCTGCGCGATATCGGGCAGCGGATGCCGACCGCGGGCGGGCGACGGCGGCGCGGCCAGCTCGGTTTCCATGTCGACGAACACCGCGCCGGGGATGTGGCCGTCCAGATAGTGTTGCGGGCCGTCCGGGTCGCCTAGCGCCCAGCGCACGTCCAGCAGGCGAACCTGCTTGCCCGACAAGGCTTCTCGAAGCTCCACCGGTGAGATCAGTACCGCGCTCAACCCAGCTCCTCGTTCAGAAATCGCACCTTCGCGCACCGAATGCCCTCAACATTACGCATCTGAGCAGGGCAATGTGGCTGCACCCCAGCACTACTCGCCGGTAGCGGGCGCCGCCCCAGGCCCTCGGCCGCCGCCGAATTCAGTCCAGTTTCCCCACACTGGCCCGTGACTGGCAGTCCAGTTGCGGGCAGGATCGCCACAATGTCGAACCTTTCCCCGGCGCCCGCGGCACCCGTCGAGGACCACGAACCACCCGCCACCGACCAGGCCGCGGTCGGGCTCGGACAACCGCTCGGCGCGGGCGCGGTCACCGCGCTGGTGGGTTTCACCAGCTCGTTCGCGGTGGTGCTGAGCGGACTCACGGCCGTCGGCGCGAGCTCGGCACAGGCGGCGTCGGGACTGCTCGCGGTATGCCTGACCCCGGCGATCGGCATGATACTGCTCAGCTTCCGGTATCGGATGCCGATCACGCTGGCCTGGTCCACCCCCGGCGCGGCGCTGCTCGCGAGCACGGGCGCGGTGGCGGGCGGCTGGCCCGCCGCGGTCGGCGCCTTCGCGATCACCGGGGTGTTGATCGTGATCACCGGCCTGTGGCAGCGGTTGGGCAAGCTGGTCGCCGCCATTCCGGTCGAGATCGCCCAGGCCATGCTCGCCGGCGTGCTGCTGCCGTTGTGCCTGGCCCCGGTCAAGGCGGTCCAGACCAGCCCGGCGGTGGTGGTGCCGGTGATCCTGGTCTGGTTGGTCTTGCAACGTTTCGCCAAACGCTGGGCGGTGATCGCGGCGTTCGGCACCGCGGCGCTCGGCTCCGGCATCAGCATCGTCGTGCAGCACCGGCACCTCGACTTCGCCGCGATGGTGCCGACGGTGGAATTGACTGTTCCGCAATGGAATTGGCAGGCCATCATCGGCGTCGCGATACCGCTCTACATCGTCACCATGGCCTCGCAGAACATTCCGGGCACCGCGGTCATGAAATCGTTCGGCTACCTGGTCCCCTGGCGCGCGGCGATGACCGTGACCGGACTCGGCACGATCATCGGCGCGCCCGCGGGCGGCCACGCCATCAACCTGGCCGCGATCAGCGCCGCGCTGTCCGCCGCGCCCGCCGCGCATCCCGATCCGAAGAAGCGCTGGCTCGCCACCTTCACCGCGGGCAGTGTCTACCTCGGCATCACGCTCGCCTCGGCCGCCGTGGTCACCTTCATCGCCACCGCCCCCAGGGGTGTGCTGGAAACCGTTGCGGGCCTTGCCCTGCTCACCACCTTGGCGGCCGCGCTCACCGGCGCCCTCAGCTCCGAAAAACACCGCGAGGCAGGCGTGATCACTTTCCTCATCGCCGCCTCGGGGGTCGGCTTCGCCGGTATCGGCGCCGCCTTCTGGGCACTGCTCGCCGGACTGGTCGCACGAAAAGTGTTGTCGCTGCGGCAGTGAACGAGTCCGGGGCCGGTGCGGTCGGCAGATGAGCCCTAGGTCGGTGCTGTGCCGGTCGCCATCGGGGCCGAATCTAGTTGTACGACAGGCACTTCGGCCTGTTCGGTTACTTCGTCACGCCGCGCGTACACGCCGATCCGGCTGTGGTTGAACAGCAGGTTCAACGTGAAAACGGTGACCGCGCCCATCGCGATACCGCTGTCCAGCAGGATCTGCACCGACGACGGGAACTTGTCGAACATGCCTTTAGCCAGCACCGGAACCAGCCCGACGCCGAGCGAGGTGGCGACGACGACGGCGTTGACCCGGTCGCCGAGTTCCGCCTTGCGCAGGGTGTCGATGCCGACGATGGCGATCGTCGCGAACAGGACCAGTCCGACCCCGCCGACCACCGGTTTGGGCACCGCGGCGACGACCTCCCCCAACCGCGGCAGCACCCCGAGCACCACCAGGATCGCGCCGCTCGTGGCGGTCACGTAGCGGCTGTGCACCCGGGTCGCCGCGACAGCTCCGACATTCTGGTTGAACATCGAGTCCACGAACGCGGTGAACACGCCGCCCAGCACGCCGGAGAGTCCGTCACCGATCAGGCCGCGCGCCAAATCGGCTCTGCCGACCGGTTTTCCGGTGATCTCGCTGATCGCCAGCATGCTCGCCGTCGACTCGGCGAACACGATCGCCATCACGATGCTCATCGCGACCACCGCCGCGATCGGGAACTGCGGCGCCCCGAAATGGAACGGTTCGGGCAGGCCCACCCAGGCCGCGTTCCCGATGCCGTCGGTGACCACCAGCCCCATCGGCACCGCGAGCGCGATCCCGACCGCCAGCGCGAACAACACCCCGAGCTGCGACCACATCCCGCGCGCGACGCACATGAAGCCGACCGCGAGCACCACCACCACGGCCGCGAGTCCGATATGGGACGGCGCGGCGAACGACGGCGCCGAGGGGTCGTTCCCGATGATCAGCCGACCGGCCGATCCGATCAGCGAGACCCCGACGATGGTGAGCACCGTCCCGGAGACCAGCGGCGGAAAGAACCGGGCCATCCGGGCGAACGGCCAAGCCAGCGCCATCCCGACCACACCGCCGATCATCATCGACCCGTACACCGCGGCCAGCCCGTACTCCTTGGCGATCAGCACCATCGGGTCCAGCGCGATGAACGTCGCCCCGCAGATGATCGGCAGCCGCGCGCCCGCGAGTTTGCCGATGCCCAGGCTCTGCACCAGCGTGATCACCCCGGCGATCAGCAGGTCCGCGCTGATCAGCAGCCCGACCGTGCTCCGGTCCAGGCCCACCGCCGCCCCGAACACCAGCGGCACGGTGATACACCCGGTGTACATGATCAGAACATGCTGGATGCCGAAGGTCAGCTGCCGCCCGAACGGCAACCTGCGATCGACAGAATGCGCCGCCTCTCCCATAGGTAAACAACTAGTCGCCGTTCTTTACGGCAAACCCCCGGCAATGTTTCCCCCACGTGACATCACACCCCCACTTTCCCGCACCCTTTCCGTCTTCCCGCACCCGCTGTGCCAGGCCACAGCGGGTGCGGGAAGACGGAAGAGGTGCGGGAAGTCAGGGGCGCATCGGCACGGGGTGAACCTCCGGCCGGAGCCCTTCGGGGAGCGCCGCGGGGGTAAGGGTGACGGGTGGCGGCGGCATTCGCCGGGCCCGCTCGACGGCGCGTTGCCAGCGCAGCGCTGCCGCAGTGCCGTCGAGGTCCTGCCACGTCCAGCGGACCATCAGCAGTCCGGTCTCGCGGATCGCGTCCTCGCGAAGCTTCTCCTCGAACAGTGCGTCGGCCGGCTCTTGGCCCGGTTTCAGCAGCCTGCCGTATTTGACCCTGCCGTCGAATTCGCCCACGATCCCGACGGCCGCGTCGTAGAAATCGACACGGCCCAAGAATTTGCCTGTCGCGGTGAACAATTGGCCCTGTTGAGCCGGAATCGATAACCCGTTTCGGTGAAACATCACCCGGCTGCGCGATTCGCCGACACTCTCGCTGTGCCCGTCGAGCAAGCCGATTGTTCTGTGCGCCTGCGTTATCCCGTGGCGTCGAGCGGCGAGTGCCAGCTCCGTTGCCAATTCGGTGGGCGTGATGCCTAACGTGCGCATGGCTGCGTCACCGACGACTACCGCTTGCTCGCACGGCAAGGTGCGAGCCAGATCGACCACGGTTCGTGCCGGGGTAGTGACCCAATACCCGTCGATCTCGACGACACCATCCGATATCGGGGCGCAGTGCACCTTCATCGCGTGCCGAACTCGCCCGCCGTTACACCGATCCCTGGTGACGTGCACCAGGTCCAATGGCGTTGCCCACAGCGGCAATCCGTACAGCACCGCCGCGGACTGGTGGCTGACGATCGCATCGTGGGCCAGCGCCGGCAGGGTCGAATCGATCAGCAGCCTGTGTCGATCGATCGAGTCGAGGCCGTCGAACTCCGCGGCCTCGACATAGCAGCCGCGACGCAGTCGATGCCACCGGCTACCGCGATAGCGCCGACGGATGTCGTGATCGGTGTAGCCGTCTACGAGTGCGTTTTGCCGCCGTTGAATCTCGCCCATGACGACATGCTCGTCCGATCGGCCCCCGCCGACCACCGGCCAGGAAGCAATTGTGGATAACTCGGGGGTGTTGAGGAAGGTGCTGACCTAGAACGCACCCCTTCTGCGTTCCCGCACCCGCTATGCCAGGCCACAGCGGGTGCGGGACGACGGAAGGGGTGCGGGGAG
Organism: Nocardia brasiliensis NBRC 14402; assembly: GCF_000308475.2. Lineage (GTDB taxonomy): Bacteria > Actinomycetota > Actinomycetes > Mycobacteriales > Mycobacteriaceae > Nocardia > Nocardia brasiliensis. Next base: position 19,918 of record NZ_BAFT02000045.1, read on the forward strand.
TCGGAACTGGTGCGACTATGTCGCGCGCAAGGTGGCTTGGAAGCGGCGCATGCCGTCGAGCCAGCGGTCGTAGTCGGCGCCCTTGTAGCGGTACATCTTCAGGACCTCGGGGTGGGGCAGGATCAGGAAGTGTTCGGCGTCGAGGGCGGCCAGCACGACCTCGGCCACCTCGTCCGGGGAGAGGACGGGGCCCGCGGTGGTCACCGCTTTCACGGCGAGTTCGGCATCGGCGGTGGATTCCCCGGGGACCAGGCCGGTGTGCAGGAGCTGGGTGTCGACACCCATCGGGCATAGGCAGCTGACTCGAATTCCCTTGTCGCCGTAAGTGACCGACAGCCATTCGGCGAAGCCGACGGCCGCGTGTTTGGAGACCGCGTAAGGGGCGGAACCGAGTTGGGTCAGCAGGCCCGCCGCCGACGCGGTGGACACGAAGTAGCCACCACCACGCGCGGACCATTCCGGAACCAGCAGGCGAGCGGCCCGCACGTGTGCGAGCACATTGACCTCGAGCGCGGCGGCCCACTGCGCGTCGGTGCTGTCCAGCCCGCCGCCACCGCCGATGCCCGCATTCGCGAAATACAGGTCCACCGGGCCGAATTCGGTCGCGGCGCGTTCGATCAAGCCGCGAATCACCTGCTCGTCGGCGACGTCGCCGCCCATCGCGACCGCGCCCGCGCCGAGCGATTCGGCAACGCGGGTCACGCTCTCGGCATCGAGGTCGGCGAGCACCACCCGAGTCCCGGCGGCGACGAGCGTCTTCGCCAGCGCCGCCCCGATCCCCGCGCCCGCCCCCGTGACGATGGCAACCTTGCCTGAAATCTCCATCTCCGCACCTTAATCAACCGCGCTGCCAGTGGCGCGCCCCCGCTCAGTTCGCGCCGGCCAGCCGGTCCAGCAGCGGGGCGGTGCGCGGGCCGACCAGTTCCCGCATGACCAGCGCCATGTTGGTGCGCTCCACGCCGGGAATCTTCAATATCTGTCCGGCGATCCGGTACAGATCGTCGGCGTCCTTCGCGACGACCCGTACGGTCAGGTCGGTGAGCCCGGTCATGCCGCACACCTCGGTGACCTCCGGCACCTCGGCGAGTTCGGTTACCACGGAATCCAATTGGTGCTGATCCACGACCACCGCGACGAACGCGGACAGCGGATAGCCGAGCGCGCGAGGTTGTACCCGGCGCTCGAAACTGCCGAGCACTCCACCCGCCTCCCAGCGCGACAGTCGCGCCTGCACGGTATTGCGGGACAGCCCCAGCCGGGCCGCCAGTTCCACACCCGTCGCTCTCGGATTGGCGACCAGCTCCAGTAACAACCTGGCGTCGGTCGCGTCCAAGGTCACGTCGGCCGTTTCTCTGGTCATGCATCGCAGTATGGCACCACTGGCACTCCCCAGTGGCCGCTGACCCGGTATTTGTCCAGGCCAGAGGCCCTTTGTACACCTCCACGTAGTCACCGGATCGACCGCCGGTGACCGCTGCCTGCTGCGGTGGCCTGCTCGACTCGCCAGGCCGTGGGGCGTTTGCACCATTGTCCGGCCGATCGGTGATACGGCAACACGGTGATAACGACGGCCGCGGTCAAGCCGCTGAGGCCGGGCGACAGTCGCGCGAACGCGGCGGCACCGTCGGACGCGAGGATGGCGATATCGCCGGGCGACACCCGGATTCATCGTTGCGGGATTGGTCACTCATTGTGAAAGCTTGCACGTCGGGGCTTGCTCGCTGCCAAAGCCCTCTTTTCAGTGAACTTTCCCACAGAAAGTTCGAGATCTGCGTCTGTTTCAGCGAAGAATACGAATGGATTCGGCGCAGCGGTTAGCATCATCGACGCTGCACGAATTCGCAGCAGTGCGCAATGGGGAGGACAAAGAATGAGCAAGACATCGGGTCGCGGCATCCTTCACCGGGCAGGCGGAGTCATTGCACTACTCGTCGGGGTGGCGTTCTTCGCGCCCGCTACCACGGCAGCACCACTCCAGACCGCTGAACAGGGAGAATTGGCGGCGCCGATATTGTCGGCAACGCTGACTCCAGATCGAGGTGATGGCTGGGGTCACACAATAGATGTGACGGTCTCCAACCCGAACGCCGAGTTCTCGGGTGTCAATTGTTGGGCGTATATGGATGACACGTTCCCGGTCGCCGGAGAACGCAACCCGCTCATCATTTACAAAGACGGCCGAGATCGCGTTTTCCCGGGGCAGACAAAGCAGGCCGGCCTTGCTCGTGTACGCGCCGGGGAGCGAGTTATAACGGCAAGTTGCCATGCCGGAGAACAACGTCAGAATACTTATCCGGAGGCGAAGGCGACCCCTATCAAGCTGATCGTAGGCGGCTAGTCTTCTGAGTTCTCGATCGCCGGATGCGGTCGAGGTTTGCGGGCAGCGAGCCATCGTCCGACGGGCACGCCGGAGAAATACAACAGCCCGACAGCGCTGACCTCGACCGCGACCAAGGTGTACAGCACGATGACGAATACGCTGAGATCCGGCAGATCGCTGCTGCCGGACGGACTGTCAGCCGCGTCGGCCACCAAGGTCATCGAGATGGCGCTCAGCACAGCGGTGGGTACCACGGCGATCATCGCCGTCACCACTGTCGACTACCGCCATCGCGGCGGCACCGGCCAAGACGGCCTGCAGCATGCTCGTCTGCAATCCGCCGGAGAGACCCATCCAGCCGATTTTGCCGAGACCCTGTGCGCCATAGGAATCTACGTCGGCAATGGCGACTTTCACCACGAAAGTGGCGAGAGCGGCCGATACGCCGACGAGGAGCGCCGCGACCGGGTGCCTCCCAGAAGAGGGCCGCGTAGAAATAGGCCCACGACACAACAAACGCGGTCACTGCGGCGAGCTGCGCCATGTAGGCGATCCCGAACACACGATTGCGCGTGGCTGCACGCGCAGAAGCGGCCATGCGGTCGAGCTAGCAGCGCCGATTCGGTCAGTTGTGTTGAATCCGTGGAGATTTCGTGCAGCTTTCCGCTGGTGGACTGTTAGGATCGACCGGTGACAGGTTGCAGGGCAACGACCGTGGTTTCGCGACGCGGATGGAACCGTCCCGATGGGGGTCGTAGTTGCCGCAACAACCCGCAATAGACGAATTCCTCCGTCCCGGACGAGGGTTTTCGATGCTGGTCGCGGTCGGGCAGTCAGCTTCTTGCTCGCCTGGCATGAACTCGGCTCGCTGGGATAGTGGCTGGACGGGGTGCCGCGAGGCCGACACGCCCATAAATCTCGGTCCCTCCGACCATGGACTACCGCCACGTCATGTGAGTCCGATTCGTCCCATATTTCGAGCGCGCATCCGACCGCGGGACCATCTTCGCTGATCGCAGGCCGTCGCTGGGCATTCGACGCAGCATGACAGCAACGTACTGGTCGGAATTGAGCATTCTGCGCATTCGCGTGTCGTTCACTTGCGCACATCGCATTCTCGTGGATGCTGTGAGGTAGAGCACATGCGCACCCGTGAGGAGGCGGACCCCGATGCCAGAGAAGATCGAATATCCGGTCCAATTGGTCCAGCCCGACGGACACCGCGTCCTAGCTCGCGAGTACGCCGCACTGGTCGCCGACATAGGCCCCGATCAACTACGGGACCTATACGAGGACATGGTCGTCACCCGGCGCATCGACACCGAGGCGACCGCCCTGCAACGTCAGGGACAACTGGGCCTGTGGGCGCCGCTGCTGGGACAGGAAGCCACCCAGGTCGGTTCGGCCCGCGCACTGCACCCCGACGACTACGTGTTCTGCAGCTACCGCGAGGCGGCCGTCGCCTACTGCCGCGGCGTGCATCCCACCGAGATCACCCGAATGTGGCGCGGTGTCGCGCATTCGTGCTGGGATCCGAACGCGGTCAACATGACCAATCCGAACATCATCGTCGGCTCGCAAGGACTGCACGCGACGGGTTACGCGTACGCCGCGCATCTGGAAGGCGCGGAGATCGCGACGATCACCTACTTCGGTGACGGCGCGAGCAGCCAGGGCGATATCGCCGAGGCACTGGGTTTCGCGGCGAGCTGGAGCGCACCGGTAGTGTTCCTCTGCCAGAACAACCATTGGGCGATCAGCGAACCGGTCCGGGTGCAGAGCCAGACCCCGATCGTGCGCCGCGCCTACGGTTACGGCATCCCCGGCGTGCAGGTCGACGGCAACGACGTGCTCGCGGTGCTGGCGGTGACGCGGCAGGCGATCGCGCGGGCCCGCAGCGGCGGCGGTCCGTCGTTCATCGAGGCGCTCACCTATCGGATGGGCCCGCACACCACCGCCGACGACCCCACCCGTTACCGTTCGGCCGCCGAAACGGAAGAGTGGGCGCGCCGCGATCCGATCGATCGGCTGCGCCGGCTGCTCGAACGGGAGTCGTTGTTCGACAACGAGTTCCAGCGCCGCGTCGCCGAGCACGCCGACGAGGTGGCCCGGCAGGTGCGCACCTCGACCATCGATATGCCCGATCCGGCGCCGATCGACCTGTTCGATCACGTCTATGCCTCCCCGCATGCGCTCATCACCGAAGAGCGACGGGAATACGCGGAGTATCTGGCTGGCGATCCCAGCGATGCGCCCGCGCGACCGGAAGGAGTCCCTTCATGATCACCACTTTCGCCGGCGCATTGAACACCGGATTGCGGCGCGCGCTGGAGGACGACCCCAAAGTACTGCTCATGGGCGAGGACATCGGGCGGCTGGGCGGGGTGTTCCGGGTGACCGACGCATTGCAGAAGGACTTCGGCAACAATCGGGTCGTCGACACTCCGCTGGCCGAATCCGGCATCGTGGGAACGGCTTTCGGCATGGCGCTGCGCGGCTTCCGGCCGGTGTGCGAGATCCAGTTCGACGGCTTCGTCTATCCCGCCTTCGATCAGATCGTCTCGCATGTAGCGAAGATCCACTACCGGACGCAGGGAAAGGTGATCGCGCCCATCACGATTCGCATTCCGTTCGGTGGCGGGATCGGTTCGGTGGAGCACCATTCGGAATCGCCGGAGGCCTACTTCGCGCACACCGCCGGGTTGCGCGTGATGACGCCGAGCAACCCCGCCGACGCGTATCTGATGATCCGCCAGGCGATCGCGCTGGACGACCCGGTGATCTTCTTCGAGCCGAAGCGGCGCTACTGGGACAAGGCCGAGGTCGATTTCCTCGCGCTGGACCGCGACGGGGAGCTACCGCTGGACCGCGCCAGGGTCTGCACCGTGGGCGGCGACGCCACCGTCGTCGCGTACGGCGGCACCGTGGCCACCGCGTTGACGGCCGCGAAAATAGCTGCGGAAGAAGGGCATTCGCTCGAAGTGATCGATCTGCGCAGCCTCTCGCCGATCGACTTCGACACCATCGAGGAATCGGTGGCCAAGACCGGCAGACTGGTCATCACGCACGAGGCCCCGGTGTTCGCGGGTCTCGGCGCCGAGATCGCGGCGCGGATCACCGAGCGGTGCTTCTATCACCTGGAGGCGCCGGTGCTGCGCGTCGGCGGATTCGATATCCCCTATCCCCCCGCTAAGCTCGAGAAGTTCCATCTCCCCGATCCCGACCGCATTCTCGCCGCGGTCGATCGAACGCTCGCCGCCTGACGCCGGTACGCCGCAGTGAGAGGTGCCCACGTGGAAGATCGCGCCGACGAACCCGGTTCGGGGAACGTCCTGGAATTCCGCCTCCCTGATCTAGGGGAAGGTCTCGCCGACGCCGAACTGGTCTCCTGGTCGGTCGGCGTCGGCGACGACGTGGCGCTCAACCAGACGATCGCCGAGGTGGAGACGGCGAAGGCGGTGGTGGCGCTGCCTTCGCCGTTCGCCGGGCGAGTGGTCGAGCTGCTCGCGGAACCGGGCGAGACCGTGTTGGTCGGGGCGCCGCTGATCCGAATACAGAGCGATCAGCAACCGGCGCAGGACAGCGCGGCTGGTGAGACGAACAACGGACGGACCGCGGTGCTCGTCGGCTACGGCCCGGAGGGGGAAACCGTATCCCGGCGGCGCAGGCCTGCCGCCACGGCGGACCCCACTCCGCCGCAGGGCGGTGACACGCCCGATTCGATCCCTGAACAGCCTGCGGCACAGCTGGTTTCGTCGATCGACACGGATCAGTCCGGCAGCAGCCGGTCCGCCGGTCGAGCCGCCGCGACACCCGCGGCGCGCAGGCTGGCCCGCGAGATCGGCATCGATCTGTGGTTCGTCGCGGGTTCCGGGCCCGGCGGCGCGGTCACCGTGGACGACGTGCGCGGCGCGGTCCCGGTCTCGCAACCGCGCCCGGTGACACCCCGGCCGGAGCCCGCCGCGGTCACCGACCCGCACGCGGGGGTGAGCCGCCCGCCGGCCCGGGAAGAGCGGGTGCCGATCACCGGCGTGCGCAAGCGCACCGCCGCGGCCATGCTGGCCAGTGCCCGCACCATTCCCCAGGCCAGTACCTTCGTCACCCTGGATTGCACCGCGTCGGTGGAACTGCTCGACCACCTGCGCAGCACGAAACCCTTTGCCGGACTTACCCTGACCCCGCTCGCGCTGGTGGCGAAGTCCGCGCTCGCCGCGCTCACCGAATTCCCCGGGATCAATACTTTCTGGGACGAAGCGAATCAGGAAATCGTCACCAAGCACTACGTGAATCTCGGGATCGCGGTGGCGACCGATCGCGGCCTGCTGGTACCGAACATCAAAGAAGCGCAGTCACTGAGCCTGCGCGACCTGACCCGCGAGATCGGCTGGCTGGCCGAGACCGCCCGATCCGGCGGCGCGAGCCCCACCGACCTGCGCGGCGGCACCTTCACCATCACCAACGTCGGCGTCTTCGGCGTCGACACCGGCGTACCGCTGGTGAATCCCGGGGAGGCAGCGATCCTGTGCCTGGGATCGATCCGCAAGCGCCCCTGGGTATTCCGCGACGAACTCGCGGTCCGCTGGGTCACCACCCTGGGCATCAGTTTCGATCACCGGATGATCGACGGCGAACTAGCCTCCCGCTTCCTGTCGACAACCGCCGCCCTACTAGAGGATCCGCTGACGCTGCTCAGCCGCATCTGACCCCTCTCCAGCTTCCCGCACCCTTTTCGCCTTCCCGCACCCGCTGTGGCGTGGCATAGCGAGTGCGGGAAGACAGAAGGGGTGCGGGAAGTCAGGTGGTCAGTTGCGCTGCGGCGGTGCGGATCACGGCGGGGATCTCGACGGGTTTGCGGGTTTCGGCGTCCACGTAGACGTGCACGAAGGTGCCGGTGGCGGCCAGCTCGAGGTCGTCGTCGGCCTTGCGGAAGATGGCGAGATCGTAGGTGATGCTGGACCGGCCCAGCCGGGAGATGCGCAGGCCGACCTGGAGCCGGTCGGGGAAGCTGAGCGAGCCGACGTACTGGCAGGAGGTCTGCGCGACGACGCCGAGCGCGGGCAGCTCACGGATGTCGGTGCCGGTGGCGTGCATCAACCACGCGTTCACCGCGGTATCGAAGTACGAGTAGTAGGTCACGTTGTTCACGTGCCCGTAGTGGTCGTTGTCCGCCCACCGGGTCGGCATCGGCCAGAGCACCGGATACTGCTGCTGCGTCACCCGGCCGACACTAGCTCAGGCGGGTTCGCGCCCTGCCGGTGGTCGCGCGGGCTGACGCCGAAGTGGCGTTTGAACGCGGCGCTGAGGGCGAACGCGCTGCCGTACCCGACTTGGCGGGCGATGGACTCGATGGTCGCGTCGGATTCGGCGAGCAGGTCCGCGGCCAGCGCCAGCCGCCACTCGGTGAGGAAGGACATCGGCGGCTCGCCGACCAGATCGGTGAAGCGCCGGGCCAGCGCGGCCCTGGACACCCCGACCGCCTCGGCCAGGCCGGCCACCGTCCAGCCGTGCGCCGGATTGTGCTGCAGCAGCCGCAGCGCCTTGCCGACGAGCGGATCGCTGTAGGCGTGGTACCAGGCGGGCGCGTCGTTGCGGGCGAACCAGGCGCGCAGGGCGGCGATCAGCACCATGTCGAGCAGCCGATCGAGTACCGCCCCCTGTGCGGGTTCGTCTTTCACCGCCTCGTCGACCAGGATGTCGAGCAGCCGGGTGTCGAAATCGCCGCGCTGCAACACGATCACCGGCGGCAGCGCGCGCAGCAGCCGCTGGCTGGCCGCGCCCGCCGACTCGTAGGTGCCGGTGATCATCATGGTCGCGCCATCGGCGTCGGTGCCCCACTGCCGCACGCCGAGACTCAATGTCTCGCAGAGTATCTCACCGTCGGCGGTCTTGGTGACGTTGCCCGGATGGATGTAGATCTGCGGCTCGGTGGCCGGATCGTCGGCGACCGTGTAGTGGTCGGGCCCGCGGAAGATCGCGATATCGCCCTCGCACAGCTGTCGAGGCGCGTGCTGGCCCAGTATGATCCAGGCGCCGCCGCGCACCATCGACACCACGGTGAGCGGCGCCTCGTCCTGGATGTGCAGGGACCAGGGCGGCGCGAGCATCGAACACATCAAGAACGCGCCTCTGGCACGGGGACCTTCGAGCAGACTGGCGAGCGCATCCACGCCATCAACCCTAGACGATTACGCATGATCATGAGCTGTTGAACCATGTTCCGTCTCGCCGCCCGCGGATGTACTGGATCCATGACACACAGCACCGATTCCCGGCCCCGCATCCTCGTCACCGGCGGCACCGGTAAGACCGGCAGCCGGGTCGCCGCGCGACTCACCGCGGCGGGCCACCGGGTCCGGGTCGGCTCCCGCACTGCCGATATTCCGTTCAGCTGGGCCGACCGCAGCACCTGGCCCGCGGCGTTGACCGGTGTGCACGCCGCCTACGTCGCCTTCCAACCGGACCTCGCGGTACCGGGCGCACCCGAGACGCTGCGGGCGTTCGCCGCGGTGGCGAAGCGATGCGGCGTGCGCCGACTGGTGTTGCTGTCCGGTCGCGGTGAGCCGGAGGCGCTGGAGTGCGAGGAGATCGTGCAGCAGTCCGGCCTCGACTGGACCGTGCTGCGCTGTAGTTTCTTCGCCCAGAATTTCAGCGAGGGCGCGTTCACCGAATACCTCCTGGCGGGTGCGATCGCGCTGCCCAACGGCGACGTGCCGGAGCCGTTCGTGCACGCCGACGATATCGCCGAGGTCGCCACCGCGGCGCTCACCGCAGACGGGCACGCCGGCGCGGTCTACGAGCTGACCGGGCCGCGCGCCCTGTCGTTCACCGCGGCGGTCGCGCAGATCGCCGAGGTGACGGGGCGCGAGATCGTCTTCGTGCCGGTGACGCGCACGGAATTCGTTGCGGCGCTGACCGATTATTGCGTACCCGCGGATGTGGTGAGCCTGCTCGACTACCTGTTCGGCACAGTGCTGGACGGCCGCAACTCGGCCACCACCGACGGTGTGCGGCGGGCGCTGGGCCGCGAACCCAAGGACTTCGCCGACTACGCGAAGGAGGCAGCCGCGACGGGCGTCTGGGATATCCAGCCGCGCTGAGACCGCACCCGGCATCGATCCGCGCCAGGCGCGAAGATCATCGGTACCGTCGAAGGGGTGTTCAGTCCGACGATGGATCGCACGCTCCGCCTCGCTCGCGTCGCCGTGTTCACGGTGTTCGGGCTGAACGGATTCCTGCTCGCCATGTGGGTGGTGCACATTCCGGCGATCACGGACCGGACCAGTGTCGCGAAGTCCACGCTCGGCATGTTCATCCTGCTGATGGCGGGCTCGGGCATCGTCGGCATGCGGATCGCCGGCCCGCTCGCGGATCGATTCGGCAGCCGGACGCTGGTGGGCACCGCCGCGGTGATCGCCTCGGTGGCGGTGCTCGGCCCCGGACTGGCCACCGGCCCGGTGACGTTGGCGATCGCCCTGTGCTGCTTCGGTTTCGGCAACGGCGCGCTGGACGTCTCGATGAACACCCAAGCGGTGCACGTGGAACGGGCCTACGGGCGGCCGATCATGTCGGCCTTCCACGCGCTGTTCTCCGGCGGCGGCCTGCTGGGTTCGCTGCTCGGCGCGGCGACCTTGCGCGCGGGCTGGGATCTGCGAATGACGTTGACACTGGCCGCGACCGGCTGTGTCCTCTTGACGGCGGCGCTCGTACCGCGCCTGCTGGGGGACAGCGAGACCGAGCCTCGGGCCGTGACCCCGGCCGCGGGCGAAGGGGTAACCGCCGACCTGACATCCGGGCAGGCGCATCGGCGAAAGGTGCTGGCGCTGGCCGCGATCGCCTTCGCGGTGCTGCTCGCGGAGGGCGTCGCCGGTGATTGGAGCACGCTGCAGATGCGCGAGCACCTCGGCGTCGACCAGGCCACGGCCGCCCTGGCGTTCGGCGCGTTCTCGGTCACCATGACCGGCGGCCGACTCGCCGCCGACCGGGTGAGCGGCGCATTCGGGCGGGTGGCGGTGGTCCGCTACGGCACCTTGCTCGCCGCGCTCGGCCTCACCGTCATCATGGTGTCGCCGTGGGTGCCGTTGTCGTTGCTCGGCTGGGCCATGGCGGGTCTCGGCCTGTCCGGCACCGTACCGCAGATCTTCACCGCCGCAGGCAATCTCGGCTCCGCAACCGCGGCCACCGACATGGCGCGGGTCTTCAGCCTGGGCTATCTGGGCTTGCTCGCGGGCCCCGCTGTCATCGGCTGGCTCAGCGCGGTCATTCCGCTGACCGCCACCTTCCTGGTTCCGCTGGTGGCCATGGTGGTGTGCTGCGCATACGCGGGGGCCGTGGCCGCGCCGCAGGCGGCAAGCGAAAAACGCTGACACACAGCGAATTCCGCTCGCCGCCCGGGACTACTTGGGTGCCACCAGGCAGAGTGTCATCGGATCCGGTTTCGGATACACGATGGTGCTGTCCTCGGTGTATTTCGAGCCGCACGCGGACTTGTCCGCGCTGCCCCGCACGATGCGGCCGATCTTGTAGTCGGCGGCGGAGCTGCAGGCGACCTTGGTGCTCGCCGCCAGCGTGCCGCTCTTGATGCAGTCCCCTTCCTTCACATTGAGGCGCAGGCACAGCGTGTAACCGTTGCGACCGGTCTCGTAGTAGCTGGCGTAGTCCTTGTTCTCGCAGTTCTTGTTCGATCCGTCGATCCGCTGTGCCACCACGTAATTGGCCTCGGGATCGGAGCATTCCTTGATCGCGAACTCGGCCTTGTAGGTGGTGCCGGACAGTTTCGCGCACTCGCCGACCGCGACCTTCTTGCCGTCCGGTCGCCCGACGCTGACGACGAGGGCGACCACGGCGATTATGCCCAGGATGACGACAGTGATGATGATCGCCTTGGCCTTGCCGCCCGAACGCGGCGGCGGCCCCGGCGGCTGGAAGGCACCGGGCGGGAACCCGGGCTGTCCGCCGTGCGGCGGAAAGCCTTGCGGTGGAACGCCTTGCGGTGGCGGGAAACCCTGCGGCGGCATGCCCTGCTGTGGCATGCCCGGCTGCGGCGGATATCCGGTGCCGGGCGGCGGATAGCCCGCCCCGTAACCCGGCTGTGCCGCCTGACCCGGATACCCCTGCGCCTGCGGGTAGCTCGGCTGGGCATAGCCCTGGCCGCCGGGTTGCCCCGGATATGGATAGTTCGGTGGTGTGGTCATGTTCCCCTCCCCAGGGTTTACGCGAACTCGGCCGCACTCGGCGGCCGAACGAACTCACAGAATCTAGCCGATCGATCCGACGGCCGTGCGCTGGGTGATTGCCGCTACGCCCTCAGAGGTAGAGGCCCGGGTTGACCGGATCCGCAGGCACCGACTGGATCTTGGTGTCCCCGTCGCGCAACGCGACCAGTTCCGCCAGCGTGGCGCCGTCCGGACAGGAGACCTCTCCCGGGGTTTCCGGACGCTGTTCCCGGGCCAGCCAGGCCGCCGACTCGGCGGGTGAGAGCCGCCCGACCTCGAGCTGCGCCAGGCAGCGACCGGGACGGGTCACCGCCGGGTGCAGCCGGGTCAGATCCTCGTTGGTGGTGATCGCCACGAGCACGTCCCGGCCTTGGCCGAGCATGCCGTCGGTCAGGTTGAGCAGGCGCGAAAGCCCCTGTCCCGCAGTTTCTCTGGCCTCGCCGCGGATCAGTTCGTCACAGTCCTCGAGCACCAGCATGCGCCAGCGCTTGGTGTCCTCGTCGCCGTCGATGCCCGCCGCGACATCCATCAGATAACCGGGCTTGGCGAACATCACCTCGGGGTCGAGCACGCAGTCGAACTGACACCACGGCCCCCAGGCGCGCGCGAGCGCACGCAGCGCGGTGGTCTTTCCGGTGCCCGGCGGGCCGTGCAGCAGCACCAGCCGGCCGCGCACGTCCGCGGCGGTCAACGCCATCAGCCGGTCCAGCGCGCCCGCCACGTCGGCGGCATAGTTGCCACGGATTTCCGGCCAGGTCGGCGCGGTGATGGTGCGACCACGCCGCTGCGGACCGTGGCTGTTCATATGCCAGAAGCCCATCTCGATGGTCTCGCCGATTTCCGGCTGCGCGGCCGCGTCGCGGATGGCCTCGGCGAGCACGGTCGTCGCGAGTTCGTCGGTGACGGCGGTGACCTCGACCATCGCCGAGCCACCCGACCACCGGACCGCGCGCAGCGACCAACCCGCCCCGACCACCAGCGCGGCACCGCTGTCGTCGTCCTGCGTCGAGCGCACCACCCGGCCGTGCTCCGGCCGCAGCAGGGCGTCGGGCTTGATCCGCTCGAGATGCGCGGTGCGCGCGCACGGCTGATCACCGCGCAGAAAGGGACTGACCGCCAGCGCATCGATCGCGTCGCGCGTCGAATAGGCCGAGTCGACAGCGACAGTCCACGGCAGCCGCTCGGCGAGATCGGCCGAGGGCTCACTCGGGTCGATCAACCGAAGGGGCTCGTTACGTGCGGACACTCGGAGCATGATCGGGCCTGCGGACCGCGCCTGTCCACTGGTTTAACGCCGAACGGCCTCCCGCGTGCGCAGGAGGCCGTTCGAATCCGAATCCCTACAGCGCCTTCAGCTCCTCGGTGACCGCACCGACGGACTTCTTGGCGTCGCCGAACAGCATCGAGGTGTGATCGGCGTAGAACAGCGGGTTGTCGATACCCGCGAAGCCGGAGTTCATCGAGCGCTTGAGCACGATGACGCTCTTGGCCTGGTCGACGTTGAGGACGGGCATGCCGTAGATCGGGCTGCTGGCATCCTCGCGCGCCGCGGGGTTGGTGACGTCGTTGGCGCCGATCACCAAGGCGACATCGGTGCGGCCGAATTCGCCGTTGATGTCGTCCATTTCCTTGAGCGCGTCGTAGGAGACCTCCGCCTCGGCCAGCAGCACGTTCATGTGACCGGGCATGCGGCCCGCGACCGGGTGGATGGCGTATTTGACCTCGACGCCCTTGGCTTCGAGCAGCGCCGCCATCTCCTTGACCGCGTGCTGGGCCTGGGCGACGGCCATGCCGTAGCCGGGGACCACGATCACCTGGTTGGCGTAGGCCATCTGAATCGCGGCGTCCGCGGCGGAGGTGGCCTTGGCCTGCTTGTTCTCCCCATCGCCGCCGGCGCCGGGCGCCGTTCCGCCACCGCCGAATCCGCCCGCGACGATCGCCGGAATGGACCGGTTCATCGCCTTGGCCATCAGGTTGGTGAGGATGGTGCCGGACGCGCCGACGATCATGCCCGCGACGATCATGGCGGTGTTGTTCAGCGCCAGACCCGCTGCGGCGGCCGACAATCCGGTCAGCGCGTTGAGCAGCGAGATGACCACCGGCATATCCGCGCCGCCGATCGGCAGCACCACGGCGAGGCCGAGCACCCCGGCCAGCACCAGGACCGCGATCATCCACAGTTGGGACACACCGTCATTGGTGGCGCCGACGCCGATCACCACGGCGGCCGCGATCGCGCCCAGGAGCAGCAGCAGATTCAACGGCTGCTGCAGCTTGCCGAGACCGATCGGGCGGCCGGGCAGGATCTCCTGGAGTTTGCCGAACGCGATCAGCGAGCCCCAGAACGAAACCGAGCCGATGATCGCCGCGAACAGCGAACCGATGACGATGTGCACCGTCGGCTCTTCGTCGAAGTGCGAAAAGCCTTGGCTGTTGATGAATTCCGACCACGCGATGAGCGCCACCGTGCCACCGCCGACACCGTTGAACGCGGCGACCAGCTGCGGCATGGCGGTCATCTTGGTGAACTGCGCGGGCGGCACGCCGAGCGCGATGCCGACCACCAGTCCGGCGACGATCAGGATCCAATTGCTGGTGTGGCGCACCGAGATCAGGGTGGCGACCACGGCGATGAACATGCCGACGGCGGCGATCAGGTTGCCGCGCACCGCGGTCTTCGGACCGGTCAGGCCCATCAGACCGTAGATGAACATGCCGAACGCGATGATGTAGAGACCGTTGACCAGGTAGGTCACGTTGTCGAAGGTATGCATCACTTCTCCGCCTTCGCCGGCGCTGCCGCCTTCTTGCCCTTGAACATGCCCAGCATCCGGTCGGTCACCACGAAACCACCGATGACATTGAGGGTTCCGAAGACGACGGCGACGAACAGGATGATCTGGGTCAGGATCGAGGGGTCCTGCACGTTGCCCAGGGTGACCAGCGCGCCGAGCACGACGATGCCGTGAATGGCGTTGGTACCGGACATGAGTGGGGTGTGCAGGGTGTTGGGGACCTTGGAGATGACGGCGAACCCGACGAACCCGGAGAGCACCAGGATCGCGATGTTCGCGAGCAGTTCGGTGTACATCAGGCTTCCCTCTCCCGGGTGACGCAGGAATCGGCGAGCACCTGATCCTCGAAGTCGGGTGCCAGCGCACCGTCCTTCAGCATCAGTTCCAGCAGTGCCGCAATGTTTTTCGAGTACAGCTCCGAGGCGTGCTCGGGCATCGTCGCGGGCAGGTTCAACGGCGAGGCGATGGTGACCTGGTGCTTGACCACGGTTTCACCCGGCTCGGTGAGTTCGCAGTTGCCGCCCGTTTCCCCGGCCAGGTCGACGATCACGCTGCCGGGCTTCATGCCCTCGACGGCGGCCGCGGTCACCAGGCGCGGTGCGGGACGGCCGGGTACGAGCGCGGTAGTGATCACCACGTCGAAACCCTTGATCGCGTCTTCCAAAGCCTGTTGCTGCTCGGCCTTTTCCTCGTCGGTGAGTTCGCGGGCGTAGCCGCCCTCACCGGCCGCGTCGATGCCGAGATCGAGCCACTGCGCGCCGACCGAGCGCACCTGGTCGGCGACCTCGGGCCGCACGTCGTACCCGGTGGTGCGGCCGCCGAGGCGCTTGGCGGTGGCCAGCGCCTGCAGGCCCGCGACACCCACGCCGAGCACCAGCACCGTCGCGGGCTTCACGGTGCCCGCGGCGGTGGTGAGCATCGGGAAGAAGCGCGTCGACTCCGACGCCGCGAGCAGCACGGCCTTGTAGCCCGCGACATTGGCCTGCGAGGACAGCGCGTCCATCACCTGCGCACGCGAGATCCGCGGAATCGCCTCGACCGCGAACGCTTGCACGCCACCGGCTTTCAGCTTGCCGATCTGATTGTCCGCGTTGCGCGGGGCCAGGAAGCCGATCAGGGTCTGCCCGTCGGACAGCTTGGCCACCTCGGCGTCGCTGGGCGGGGCGACCTTCACGACCACGTCGGCCGACCAGGGGTCGCCGATAGTCGCGCCGGCCTCTTCGTAGGCGCTGTCGGGAATGAGCGCGCCGAGACCGGCACCGGACTCGACCACCACCTGCACCCCCTGCTTCAGCAGGGTCGGAATGATCTTCGGCACCAATGCGACACGTCGTTCGCCCGCGTTGGACTCGCGAACGACTCCGACACGCGCGCCGCGTGGCGACTGATCGCCTACGCTCTGCGTTGTCTCCACTATGTCAGTTCCTTCTTGTGCTGAGCTTGCAGGCAACAGATGGACGGCCGGACGATGTTACTTCAGAGTAAGGTCGCCCAAATCCTCGCAACTGTACCCGGCGTGTTGTGCGGACCGCTGAGACGCCCGTCACACGATCGCGCCGGATTCCGCCGATATGCCGGGTTCTCGAGGTCATCGGGGTCACCTCCTGCGCGGTGGTTGTTCGGATGAGCGCCGGTTCTGATGGTGGTCGCCGCGGCTGGCCGCGACAAGACCGAACGTGCAGGTCCATTACTTACTCGAAGGTTCGGCACCAGGTCAGGCGGGGGACGCCAGGCCTGGGAAGTGACGTGCATCATGATCGATTCTCGCGCCGGGGTGTTCCGGGCCGCTCGTACGCCGTAAGGTCCAGCCTGTGACCGACTGCGTCTTCTGCCGCATCGTGGCCGGCGTTGCCCCCGCAACAAAGGTGTACGAGGACGACTCGCTCTGCGCCTTTCTCGACATCCGGCCCATCGCCCGCGGCCACACGCTGGTGATCCCCAAGCAGCACGCCACCGAACTGGAGGATCTGGACGCCGAACTCGGCGCCTACGTCTTCCGGGCCGGGCATCGGCTCGCGCTCGCGGTACGGCGCAGCCCGCTCGCCGCCGACGGCGCGAACCTGGTGCTCAACGACGGCACCGCCGCGTTTCAGACCGTTCCGCACGTTCATCTGCACGTGATCCCGCGCAGCCACGGCGACAAGCTGCGCTTCGCCGCCGGCTTCCTGCTGCGCAGGCCGCACGATCCGCAATCGACCGCGGCCGCCATCCAGGCCGGCATCGCGGCGCTGGAAAAAGACGAAGCATCGAGTCGGCAGCGGCCGGGCGCGGACCGGCCGGAAGAAGGAGCACACGAATGATCGACCCGACCCTGGACCGGGCCGAACTGACCAAACTGCTGTCCGAACAGTGGGACGCGATCGCCGCGTTGGTCACCGGCCTCGACGAAAACCAGTGGCGGACATCGACGGCACTGCCCGGCTGGACCGTGTTCGACGTGGTCGCGCACGTCGTCGGCACCGAATCGTGGTTGCTCGGCGAGCGCCCGCCCGCGCACGACCCGCTGACGCCCAAGGCCGACGTGCGCACGCTGCCGCACGTCCGCAACGAGACGGCGGTGCTCAACGAGATCTGGGTGGACCGGCTGCGGCCGCTGTCCGGCGAACGGTTGCTGGAGATGTTCCACGACGTCACGGGACGACGCCGGGCGGCGCTGCACGCCCTCGGCGACGTGGACTGGCAGGCCCAGACCCAGTCGCCGATCGGGCTGGTCAGCTACGGCCGGTTCATGCGGGTGCGGCTGTTCGACTGCTGGATGCACGAACTCGATATCGCCGACGCGCTGGGCGTCCGGGTGGACGAGGGCGGGCAGCGCGGCGAATTCGCCTTCACCGAATTTCTCGGCAGCATCCCGCGGATCGTGGTGAAAAAGGGTGGGGCGCCCAACGGTGCACGGATCACCTTCTCGCTGACCGGACCGCTGGCGCGCTCGCTGCACATCCAGGTGGCGGACCGGGCGAACTTCGTGGACGCCTTCGACAGTTCCCCGACCGTCGACATCCATTTGCCTGCAGCGGATTTCGTCCGGCTCGGCGGCGGACGGACCACCGCGGACCAGCACCTGGACCGGATCACCATCAGCGGCGATCAGGAACTCGGGCAACGACTCGTGCAGAATCTCGCGTTCACCATCTGATGCGCCTGTTCCTGTCCAGCTACCGCTTCGGCGCGCATTACGACCGGCTCGCCGCCCTCGTCGGCGAACCCGGCCGAGTCGCGTTGATTCCCAACGCCTGTGACGCCTGGCCCGAGCTGTGGGAGTCGGCGATCATCAGCGATATCGTCCCGCTGCGCAGGCTCGGGTACGAGCCGGAGACGGTGGATCTGCGCGACTTCGTCGGCCGCCCGGCGGAATTGGAGCGCACGCTGGCCGAATTCCCCCTGCTGTGGGTGCGCGGCGGCAACACCTTCGTGCTGCGCGCCCAATTCGCCCGCAGCGGCGCCGATGTCGTGCTCCCCCGGCTGCTGGCGGCCGACGCGCTCGTGTACGCGGGCTACAGCGCCGGCGCCTGCTTGCTGACCCCCGATCTGCACGGACTGGAATCCTCCGACGACCCGGCCGAGGTCCAGCCCACGTGCGGAATCGAACCGCGCTGGGACGGACTGGGTTTGGTGCAACAGCGGATCGTGCCGCACATCGCCTCGCCGACCGACCCGCTCGGCCTGTGCGATCGGCTCGCCGAGTCCTATCGCGCCGAGGGCATCCCGCACTGGGCGCTCACCGATGACGACGCGATCGTCGTCGACGGCGATCGCACCGAGGTGCTGATCGGTTCAGCGGGGTCCTGAACAAGCCTGATCACGAACGCGGAAACCGTCTTCGCCGCCGCGCTACGACGTCGGCGACCGCACGTCGCGCGGGGGTGCGACTTCGGCCTTCGCGTCGCGGCGGAACACGACCCAGCGCATCGCGCTGTACATGTAGACCGCTTCGCAGCCGCCCGCGAGCAACCGCGCCAGGTGATAGTCGACGCCGAGCGCGGTGAGTCCGCTGCCGACGCCGAGGATGAACGCGGCGTAATTGATCGCCACGACCACGACGTAGACCCCGGCCTGCTTGCCGACCGGCGCGTGCGAGTGGAAGTTGAAGGTGCGATTGAGCACGAAACTCAACCCGAACGCACACACGTAGGCGACCGAGACCGACAGCCAGACCGGCAGGCCCAGCCCACCATGGAAGAGGGTGAGCAGGGCCAGGTCCACGCCGAAGGTGCCGCTGTTGATCAGCGCGAAGCCGAGGAAGGTCGGCGCGACAAGACGATTCAGGCCCCACGGCAGCCACGCGACGACCGCCTCGCACCATCGGGTGAAGCGGTCGGCAATGTTGTCGGTGGTCTGCGCCGGCTCGTGCACGCTGCCAGGGTGCCAGCGGCAGGTGACCACCAGATGATCATCCGGCAACGCCGCGTCGATCCGCCGGGGCGGCCGTGGCGTGCCCCGGCGGACTAGCGTGGGGTTGTGGACGTTAGTGACCTGATCGACCGACTGCCCGAGGGTGCGGTCGTCACCGACCCTGATCTGCTGGCGAGCTACCGGCAGGACTGGGCGCGCGATCCCGCGGCCGGCACGCCGGTCGCGGTGGTGCGTGCGACGAGCACCGAGGATGTCGCCGCG
Organism: Nocardia brasiliensis NBRC 14402; assembly: GCF_000308475.2. GTDB lineage: Bacteria > Actinomycetota > Actinomycetes > Mycobacteriales > Mycobacteriaceae > Nocardia > Nocardia brasiliensis. The sequence goes on from NZ_BAFT02000045.1 coordinate 38,859, forward strand.
GCGCTGCGCTGGGCACACGAACGGCGCGTGCCCGTCGTGCCGCGCGGGGCCGGGTCGGGGCTGTCCGGCGGCGCCACGGCAGTCGACGGCGGACTGGTGCTGAGCACCGAGCGGATGCGGGCGATCACCGTCGACCCGGTCACCCGGACCGCGGTCGTGCAACCGGGGCTGCTGAACGCCGAGGTGAAACGCGCTGTCGCCGCGCACGGCCTCTGGTATCCGCCCGACCCGTCGTCGTTCGAGATCTGCTCGATCGGCGGTAACGCCGCCACCAATGCCGGCGGGCTGTGCTGCGTGAAGTATGGCGTGACAACCGATTACGTGCTGGGCATGGAGGTGGTGCTCGCCGACGGGACGGTGCTGCGGCTCGGCGGCCCCCGGCTCAAGGATTCGGCCGGACTGTCGCTGACCAAACTGTTCGTCGGCAGCGAGGGCACGCTCGGCGTCATCACCGAGCTGACGTTGCGCCTGCTGCCCGCCCAGCCGCCGCAGAGCACCGTCGTCGCCTCGTTCGCCACCCTGACCGCCGCCGTCGACGCGATTCTCGCCATCACCGGCGAATTGCGGCCCGCCATGCTGGAATTCATGGATTCGGTCTCGATCAACGCGGTCGAGGACGAACTACGGATGGGCCTGGATCGCAAGGCCGCCGCACTGCTCGTCGCGCGCTCGGACGCGCCCGGCGAATTCGCCGGGCGGGAAGCCGAGATTATACTGGCCGCCTGCGAAAAGGCCGGTGCGACCGAGGTTTTCCACACCGCCGACGCCGAGGAAGGTGAAGCCTTCACCGCGGCAAGGCGGTTCGCGATCCCCGCGGTGGAGAAGCTGGGCGCGCTGCTGCTGGAGGACGTCGGCGTCCCGCTGCCCCGGCTCGGCGACCTGGTGACCGGTGTCGCCGAGATCGCCGCGCGCAACGAGGTGACCATCTCGGTGATCGCGCACGCCGGCGACGGCAACACACACCCGCTGATCGTGCACGACCCCGCCGACGCCGCCATGACCGAGCGCGCGCACCGCGCCTTCGGCGAAATCATGGATCTGGCCATCGCGCTCGGCGGCACCATCACCGGCGAGCACGGGGTCGGGCGCTTGAAGAAGGCGTGGCTACCCGACCAACTCGGCGCCGACGTGATGGCATTGACCCAGCGCATAAAGGACGCGCTCGACCCGCACGGCATCCTCAATCCGGGCGCGATTCTCTGACCCATGGAACATTCCCGGCCGCGAAGGAGTTTCACCGAATCATGACCACCAGGCTCGAGCACAACGTCGCCGACACCCGTTTCGAGATCTACCTCGACGACACCCTCGCCGGCTACGCCGACTACGCCGAGCGGGAAGAAACGAAGGTTCGCGACTTCCACCACACCATGACCTTTCCCGAGTTCCGGGGCCGCGGCGTCGCCGCCCAGGTGGTCGAATTCGCGCTGCAGGATTCGCGCACCAACGGCTACACCGTCGTCCCCACCTGCTGGTACGTCGAGAAGTACATCGCCGAACACCGCGAATACGCCGATCTCGTCGGCTGAACGCCGGGGCGCGCGCCGGCTGATAGTTTCGGGTTGCTCGATGCGGTTGCCGATGGATTCCATCTATGTGATCGGAGTAGGGCATGTACCGGAGCTCGAAACTGATCGGCTTGGTCGCGCTGCTGGGCGCGGCGGCACTCGGCTCCGCCGGCCTCGCCGCCGCAGAGCCGACGGACCCGGGTGTCGCGGAACGGTGCGCGCGGAAGTCGGCCAGCTACGCCGATTTCAAAAATTGCGTAGAGCAGGGCAATCCCGGCGGTGAGCTCGACGGCCAAACGGGCGGTCCGGACAAGAATCGGCCGAGCGGTCCGAGCGAACGCGGCGGCAGCGATCACTCGGGCGACGAATCACCAGGCGTGCCTGGTCAATCCGGGAACGCCGGTGGTCGATCCGGGAACGCGAGTAATCAAGCAGGCAATCAATCAAGCCGGTGATCACTCCGGTAAAGCGCGCAATCGGACGTGGACCGAAGGCTCATAGCCGCCCGCATTACTCGCCCTGCGAACACATCGCGAGGCTGTGCGCCAAGAGTTCGAAGGCCGTTTCGGCGCGGATGACCGCGATCGGATAGATGTCCTCGGTGCGCGCGCCCGCGCGGACGGCCTGGGCGTTGTAGGACGTGAGAATGCGCTGGGCGCTGAACACCTGCGCGGCGATCAGGTGCGCGGTGAACTCGTCGCCCGGCTCACCGGACGCGAGCAGCGCTGCGGCGAGGTCGCGTTCCTGATCGATCATGTAGCCGGACAGGTGCGCCATCAGGGCGGGCGTCGAATACAGCAGATTGTGGAACGTAACGGCGGCGCGGGTGTCGTTGAGGCCGGTGAGCGGGTCACGGTCCGCGAGGCGGTCCAGGAAGTCCTGACGCAGGGCGGCCAAGGGCGATGTGCCGGGCGGGCGGGCGCGGACGACGTGCGCGGACCCGCGGCCGCCGTCCATGAATCGGTGCAGTACCAGGTCTTCCTTGGTCGGAAAGTAGGCGAAGAGGGTGGGCTTGGAGACCTCGGCGGCCGCGGCGATCTCGGCGACCGAGGCGCCGTCGAAACCAGACTCCTCGAACAGCGCGAAAGCGGCGTCCAGGATCGCCTGACGCGTCCGGAGCTTCTTGCGTTCGCGCAGTCCTGGTGCCTCCATGCGGCCAGCGTAGAGAAAATTACCTTGGTCTACAAATTAACGCGGTTGTATTGTTTACCGGGTTAAATTTCCGAAACCGAGGTGGGGAGCCGATGCATCACGATCCTGTCGAGCCCGAAATCCGTGCCGAACGCGACTACCTGACCTCGTGCCGCGCCGCGCTGACCCGCATGCGCGACGCCGCGGTCACGGCGTTGGCGGACGGTCTGGGCCAAGGCGACGTGTTCGACAAATTCCAGAACTTCGCCGCGCGCGAGTTCCACAAGACGCAGATCGAGGAGCTGTCCGGCTTCGACGACGTCCCACTGTTCTTCGGGCGCTTGGACTTTCCGCCGGGTGAACTCTACGACGCGGTCCGCGAAGTGGGCGCACCCTCGTCCGCGCCGGACAGCGACCGCGTCTACATCGGACGCCGCGGTATCGCCGACGAACGCGGTGAGCTGATGGTCATCGACTGGCGGGCGCCGCTGTCGCGGGCCTTCTACGAGGCCGATCCGCAGGACGCGATGCGCGTGCGGGTGCGCCGCCGGTTCGGCTTCGATCACACCGGCACCCTCACCGCCTTCGAGGACGAAGCGCTCGACGGCCACGGCGCCGACCGCGACGGCCGGCTGCTCGCCGCGGAAATCGAACGGCCACGCAAGGGCCCGATGCGCGACATCGTCGCCACCATCCAACCCGAACAGATGCGGCTCGTCCGGGCTCCGCTGGAACGCACGCTCTGCATTCAGGGCGCGCCCGGCACCGGCAAGACCGCCGTCGGCCTGCACCGGCTGGCGTATCTGCTGTTCACCGAGCGGGAACGGTTGCAGCGGGAGGGCGGCGTCGCCGTCATCGGGCCCAACCGCGCCTTCCTCGACTACGTCCGCAATGTGCTGCCCGCCCTGGGCGAAGTGGCCGTACTGCAAACCACCGTCGAAGAGCTCACCGGCTCGAATGACACTGCGCACGTGGATGATCCGCAGGCCGAGCGGATCAAGGGGGACGCCAGGATGGCCGAGGTCATTCGGCGCCTGCTCTGGTCGCGCGTCCGGCCACTGGAGGAGGCCGTGCCGGTCAAACACCTGCAACGGACCTGGCACCTGTATTCCGACGAGATCGCCGAAGAACTCGACGAGGTACGCGCACGCGGGACCGATTACCGCACGGGGATCGAGTTGCTCGGCCGGCGACTGGCCCTGCTCGTGCTGCGCCGGATGGAACAGGCGGGGCACAGCACCACCGACGCGACGCTGCGCCAGCTGTGCCGGAACAAGGCGATCGTGCGCGCTGTGCAGCGGATGTGGCCGGAAACCGATTCCGCCCGAATCGTTTTCGATCTCCTCACCGATCCGGACCAGCTGGCCCGGATGGCGGACGGCCTGCTCTCGCCCGCCGAACAGAGTGCAATCCGGTCCACGGCACCGCCCCGCACCGTGCGCCGAATGCGATGGTCCAGGGCAGATTTCGTGCTGATCGATGAAGCCGCGAGCATGATCGAACGGCCCGCGAAACTCGGCCACATCGTGGTCGACGAGGCCCAGGACCTCAGTCCCATGCAGCTGCGGGCGATCGCCCGTCGCGCGACCGGATCCTGCACGGTGCTCGGCGATCTCGCGCAGGCCACCAGCCCCTCGGCCGTCACGGACTGGACCGAGGTCCTCGGCCATCTCGACCGAACCGACGGTGTGATCGAGGAATTGACGCGCGGCTATCGCGTGCCGGCCCAGGTCATCGACTACGCGGCCCGCCTGCTGCCGCATATCGCCCCGGACCTGCGCGGACCGTCCTCGTTCCGGCAGTCCGCGCAGGCTCTGCGCGTGGTGCGCACGTCTGCGGCAGAACTGCATGGCGCTGCCGTAACAGACTGTGCCAGAGCACTTTCCGAAGCCGGGTCGATCGGGCTCATTGCCGCCGACGGCGATATCCCGGCACTGCACCGCTCATTGACCGATGCGGGACTCTCGCACACTCTGCTCGGCACCGACGAGGCGAGCATCGACGCCGCGCGCCTGAACCTCGTCCCCGTCACCTTGGCGAAAGGCCTCGAATTCGACACCGTAGTGGTCGTCGAGCCCGCCACCATCGTCGACGCGGAACCCCGTGGCCTGCACCGCCTCTACGTCGCCCTCACCCGAGCCGTGAGCACCCTCACGGTCCTGCACGCCGCTCCCCTACCGACCCCCCTGCTCCGAGAACCCGCCATGAGCGCCTGACGAAAAACGGTGGCACCGGAACCCGGTGCCACCGTTGACTTCTCGCCCGCGTGGATCAGCGCAGCAGGGCGCGGCTCATGACGACGCGCTGGATCTGGTTGGTGCCCTCGTAGATCTGGGTGATCTCTCGGGCGGTCCTGACTGACGTCGGCGAATTCGCCGAAAACTACCCCTGAGCTGCCAGTTCGCATCTCATGGGTTCTCGGCCGTTCTGGCCACTTTTCGGCCTCCCACGGCCTGTAGACGGCCTGGCGAACACCTGATCCGTAGTCAGGGTGTCGGCGCCGTTGTCGTCAGTTGTGTCGTCTAGCTAGATTGGCGATCCCGATGCTGCGGCAGGTCGAGCACGCTGACCCCAAACATCCACCTGCGCCGAATGTCGGACGTGCAGGGTTTGCAGATCGGAGGTTCCATGACAGGGTTCTATGCTGATCTCACTTACAACACTTTCTGTGCGCCGAGGTAGCGATGTCGGAGAATGAGCAGTCCGAGGATGCGGTGATTGAGGCGGTTGCGGCTTTCGGTGGGATTGGGTCTTTGAGTGTTGCAGCTGTTCAGGCCCGCGAAGGGTTTAGTGCGCAGCACTTGTGGGCTGCCCTCCATTTCGCTCGACTCTGCGAGGAGCGCGAGGACGACATCACGAGCTCAGGGCTTGACAGAGTCGACCATCCGCATCGGTCGTATGCCATGGCAGCCGTGAAGTTCGCGGTCTCCTTCTTGGAATCACTAGTGAACGACCTGCTCAGCGACGCTGCAGACCCGTACATGTCCGTCAATGGGCGCATGACAGTCTTCGCGCCCGTGGTTATCGCAGAGTTGGCGACCGTGTGGAACGAGAGCGAGGTTCGGAAGACCAAGCGGATTCAGCTGCTCGACAAGTACCAGCGGTCGCTCCGAATCGCCGGTGCCGCTCAGTTTGTGAAGGCTGATCGTATCTACAGCGAGGTTGGCGACGTTATCTACCTACGGAACGAGCTCGTGCACTTCAAGGTTGGGTGGCAACAGGTCGGCGCGAAGCAAAATCAGGCTGGTGACATCGAGAGGCGACTGACGCCGAGGTTCCCGCACAACCGGCAGAAAATCGGTATGCCGTGGTTCCCGAATAAGTGTCTTGCCAGCGGGTGCGCTCGATGGGCGTGTGATTCGGCGACAGCTTTCGCGGACGAGTGGCTTGATCGGATGTCTCTCCCGCACGACTACAAGCAGGTGGTGCGCGATCTCGGCACTCCATGAAGTGTTGGTTGGCACACAGACGCGGTCTTCCCTGGGGACTTTACCTTCCCCTGCTTCCTCATACTGGCCATCCCTGAGCGGAGGGAGGGCGTGTCAAGGGCGTTCTTTCCCTTGATTCGTCCGAGCGAGGTCAGACAATTGGGCCATGAGGAGGCAGGAACCTTCGCGCCCCGTGGCCACCATGTCGCCGCGGCTTGGTCCCATTCTCGATTCGTCGGCCGGGACCACAGCTAGTCACCCCGTACGGCGCCGGACGATTCGCGATCGGCTGCGGAGGTAGGTCGGGTACGGCTCACGGCTCGCCCACACTTCCTCGGATATGCGAGAAGCGACCAGGAGTGTCCTGGAGTGGCAGTTGTGAGCGTAAGCGCGGTTGCCGACGTGCCGACGCGCCCGCCTGCCGTAGCTTGCGGAGGCCGGCGGTCGCGCGGCGCGGCGCGGCGGTAGCCGCGCAGGCGGCGCGCAGCGCCGCTCTTGATCCTCAATGGCGGAATTCGGCAACAAGCACGCGGAATCAATGGTCGGTGGCGGCGAAACGTGCTGTACCGCTTGGTGCGACGCGCCGTGGAGCGATCCGGCGGTCTCAGCACAGGGTGCCCGGTCGGGCACCGTTGCGGACTACTCGGAAAGTAGGCGGCCGGTGAATCCGGCGTCCACAAGCTGGGAGTAAGCCTTGTGAACTTCGGCGGGTACCTCTTGCTCGATCGCCCACCCCTTGTCCGCGTAGATCCAGATTCGCTGGGTATCGCCGACGAGTGTGTTGATCACGCGGTCTACGTCGCCGATACCAGCGATGTAATCGTCAAGGGGCGTTGGGCGGGAGTCGCAGATGACATCCACTGTCGGCCAACGCTTTCGGCAGATCGCATAGCTTCGGCGCTGCTGGTATGGGCGAGACACGAGCAAGACCGATCGCACAGGCTTGCGGTCTTCGAGTAGCGCGCGGGTGAAGTCGATGTTCTCACCGGTGTTGGTGGCTCGTGGTTCGACGAGGATCGCTTCGGCGGGTACGCCCAGTTCGATCGCCCGTTCGCGAAAGTGCACGGCCTCGCCGCGCGGGAAGAGGGCCTTGGTGCTTGGTGCGTTGGCTCCGGTGAAGACGACCAGCGGGAACATGCCACGGTGGTAGAGATCGGCGATGTGGTCGGCTACGCCTAGGTCGTGACCTCCTAGCCCGATCCCGACATCGACGGGCCGCACCTGATGATGCATTCGGTTGTAGTTCCAAAGGGTTTCGACTTCGGAACGCAGCTCTTCGGGCACCGTGGCGGATGGCATGCCGGGCGTTCCTCTCCTAGTCGGGCAGTTTGAAATCGTATGTCCATGCGAATCGCGATGCCGCGTGCACACCACGTGCGAACTCCACGATGAGGCCGTCTGCGGTGTAGGTGCGTCGGGTCAGGATCATTACCGGCTCACCCGCGGGGAGCTTAAGCGTCTCGACCTCGTCAGGCGTCGGCATGCGGGCGAGGATCGTCTCAGTCATGTGGTCGGGTTCGTAGCCTTGCATCGTCAGGACAGCGAAGCCGCCGCCTCGCCCGGCCGGGCCTGGTTTCGGGTCCACTAGCGGCGTCCCCTCGACGTGTTCGGGCCGGTAGTAGCTCGCCAGCGTGTGGGTTGGCTGGTCGCCTTCACTGACGGTGCGGGCACGTTCGTATACGAGCGACCTCGGTTTCAGGTTGAGGGCTTCGGCTACCTCGGTGTCGGCCTCGATCAGGGCCACGGTCTGCGTTTGGTCGGTCAACTTCCAAGGCCGGCCGGATGCCTCGCGGTCGGCCACGAACGCGACAGTGTCGCCGTACTTCCACTTCCTTTTGGAATAGCGTTCAGTCCCGAGTCGCCGAATGGGCGGTCGCTCGCGGACGACCGTCCCCCGGCGGCGGATCGGGGTGACCAGTCCCTCGGCCTCTAGCTGTCCGACCGCTTGCCGGACGGTCTTGATGTTGACTCCGAATCGATCGGCTAGTTCGTCCTGCTTGGGCAGTGTCGCCCCTGGTGCGTACTCGCCGCGCTGGATCGCCTCGCGCAGGCTGTCCGCCACGTCGCGGTATCCACTCATCTCGATCGAGTCCTTCCTCCCTTGGCGTTGACCCTCATAAGGGTAGCCCTAAGCGGCCGATCTATATTTTCGGCCATTTAGAACCACTTCTATTGCCCATCACTCCTGCGCATGTTCGAATAGAGCCGGTTCTATTAGCGCCAGCGAAAGAGCAGAAGGAGACAGAACGATGGCTTTGAAGGATGTGTGGTTTCGCCCGGAGTTCCGTGAGGCGTTCCCGTTCGGGTTGCTGTTGATGGGTGAGATTCAGCCGGTGACGGAGTTCAGCCGTGATCGCAATGCGCCGAAGCGGCAGCGGATCGACGTGGACGACGAGGGCAACGGGACGGGCCTGCGGTTGTGGAAGGGCACGGTGGCTGATCCGTCGGGGATGGGGTCGAGGAACTCATCGTTCGATGTGACGTTCGTGGCTGATGTTCAGCCGGTTCCGGCGGGCACGCAGGTGTCGGAGAACGTGTTCATGGTTGAGCTGGAGGGGTTGCAAATCAAGCCGAAGATCGCGGGTTCGGGAGAGTTCAAGTCGATCGGCTGGAACATCCGGGCGACCGGGATCAAGGGTGATACCTCCGGTGCCAAGCAGGCCCCGAACGATCCGGGTGCTTCGCGTCCGTCCGGTTCTAAGGCGGCGTGATGATGGCGGCGGGCCAGCAGTCGGCGGGGATGCGGTGGGCGCGCTGGTCTGCCGTGGTCATCATCACGGTTATCGGGGCGGCTGCGTTCGTGCTCAGCTTCGCTGCGTTGCGTGATCTGGCGATTCTGGCCAACACTCCGAAGCGGTGGGCGTGGCTGTTCCCGGTGATCGTGGACGGCACGATCATTCAAGCGACTGTCGGTGCGTTGGTGCTGGCGAAGTCGCGGGAACGTCGTTGGTTCCTGTGGGTGCTCGGTGTCGGTGCCCTGGTTTCGATCGCGGGCAACTCGCTTCATGCGGTCGCGGCCGGCCGAATCCTGCCGTGGTGGGCGGCGGCGTTGGTGGCGGCGATCGCCCCGATTTCGCTGCTGGTGGACACGCATGGGTTGGCGGTGTTGTTCCGTGCGGCACAGCAGGATTCAGCTCCTGAACCGCTTGTGGACGCTGCGCCTGAACCTGACCCGGTCCCGGCTCCGGTGGCGGTTGGCTCCGCGGCTTCGCCCGCGAAACCTTCCGTACCGCCTCGCCGGAAGGCGTCGATACGGCGTGATCCGCGCAAGGTCGCCCAGGCGGTCGCGATGTATGCCGAGGGGAAGAAGTTCGCCGAAATCGGTAGGGCGCTGGGTGTTTCGGCCCAGACAGCGGCGAACTACGCCAAGTCGGCCCCGACCCCGGCTGTACAGCAACCTGCTGCTGCTCCTGCTCCGGTGGCGGCACCGGTCCCTGTTTCTGCGCCTGTGGTGGCCCCTGTGCGGCCGGTGCCGGTGCGTTCTGTTCATCCCGTGCGGCCGGTGCAACAAGCGCTGCCGATCACGGTGTCTTAGTCAAGGGAGTTACGAGATGTCCGAGAAGTACTATCCCGCCCACACATCCGGTGCCGATGACGACGTGACGATGTGTCACAGCACATCCGGATCGTTTCGGGTGGCGATGCACAACGGCCGCGTGCACGTCTACGTCGGTAGCGCGTTCATGCTCCTGGAGCTGGACAAGGCGACATTGCTTCGCGGTCTGCTCGACGCCGGAATCGCTGATGCCCTGGCCTATCTGGCGGATTCGGCCGATCAGGTCGATCTGGCAAAGGCGGTGGCGTGATGGCCGAGAACAACAGTGCGCTGGTATCGATGGCGGTCCGTCAGCGGTGGATGGCCGGGATTGTGTTGCTGGCGGGTGTGGTGGCGTTTCCGCTGGCCTTGCTGCTGACGGTGGGCCGTGAGCCTGGCGGGACGGTGGCTACGGTCGCCCCTCGCTCGGATGGGTGCGTGATGTTCTGCGAAGACGTGCCGAAGGCATCGTTCCGCGACGGTAACTGCGCCCAAGCCCCGGTGATCGACTTCAGGCCGTGGGAGTGCGCGCCTCTGACCAGTGTGCAGGCGGCACCGAAGGCGGTGCGGTGATGAGCGGGCAGGAGATGGTGCAGGCCGAGGGCTATTGGGTGCCGCGTGATCCGGGCTGCCGGATCGAGTTCCGTATCAGCGGCACCAGGATCGAGGGTTACGGCGCTCCTGGCGTGCGCTACAACGACAATCACGGTTTCCCCGAGTTCCCCGGCAGGGTGGTGCTCACCTTGGGCGGGCATCACAGCAAGGGACGGATGCCGTTCCTGGCGATGAGCGTCGACGCGGCCGAGGAGCTGGTGCAGCTGCTGGCGGCCGCGGTGCGAGACGCCTGGGTCGCCCAGGGCGCGGCGTTGGAGCCGATCGGCTTCCGTGACATCACGTTCGACGGCTGCGCCTGCACCGACTGTGACGATGAGGTGGCCGCGTTGCTGGAGGCCGAGCAGGACCCCGGACCTCAGTCGGGGTGGTCACGATGAGCGGGATTCTCAGCATCCTTGCCGCAGGCGGGTCGGTGGTGGTGCCTGCGGGGCTGATCTGGCTGGTTCGCCGGGACTTGCCGAACACCAAGCAGCCCAAGCCGAAGCCGCAGACGCTGGCGCAGATCGTGGACGACGCCACACCTGAGTTGCGTACGGCTGTCGGGATTCTGGCTGATCCGTTGCAGACGAACCTGATGCTGGCCGCGCTGAAACTCGGGTCGGCCGAGGGTGGTTTCCCCTACGTCGAACGCTACGACTACACCCGCTACGGGCTGTCGGTGGACGTGGTGATGCTCGGTGGCCAGTCGGAAAAGAACTGGTCCAACGATGAGGTGCTGAACCAGTTCGCCACGTATTTGGCGGTGCCGAGGGTGAGCGCGGTGTTCCCGGCTCCGTCGTGGGTTCGTCTCCAGGTGAGGGTGTTCGACACTCTCGTCGCCCCGGCAACGACGCCGGAGGCGGTCCCCAATGGTGTGGACCTGGAGGCGGTCCCGGTCGGTGTCACCGAAGACGGCGACACCTGGCGGTTGCGGGTGCTCTACCGGCACATCCTCATCGCGGGCGGCACCGATTCGGGTAAGGGCTCGGTGCTGTGGTCGATCGTGGCCGGCATCGGTCCGGGGATCAAAGCGGGCCTGGTGGACGTGCTGCTCGGTGACCCGAAGGGCGGCATGGAGTTCGGGCGCGGTGAGGGCCGGTTGTGGACCGATTTCCAGTGGACCGCGGACGGCATCATCACCATGCTCACCACCGCCGAGAAGGACATGCAGGAACGGGCGGCACGGTTCCGCCACGCCGGTATCCGCAAGTTCGTCCCCACCACCGACGAGCCGCTCAAGGTCGTGATGATCGATGAGTACGCGGCCATGTCCGCCTTCGCCACACCGGAGCAGGTGCGGGAAGGGTTGCGGCTGATCGGGTTGATCCTGACCCAAGGGCGTGCGGTCGGCTACAGCGTGATCGTGGCCGTGCAGGACCCCTCGAAAGAGACCATGCCCAACCGGCAGCTCTTCCCGGTCCGCATCGGGTTGCGCCTGGATGAGCCGACGCAGAACGAGATGATCCACGGCAAGAGTGCCCGTGACCGCGGTGCGCGTTGTGACGAAATCTCCGAACACACTCCCGGTGTCGCCTACGTCGGCCTGGACGGCACGAAAGCGTTTCAGCGGGTGCGGGCGTTCTGGATTCGTGACGAAGACGCCGACGCGATCGTGGAGGCGTTCTCCCCGGCACCGCAGATCCTCGGCCCCACTGAGGACTACAGCGGTTTCGACCCGGACGACCTCGGCGACGAAGACGAGGGGGTGGCGGCGTGAGCGACATGCGAGATACCCCGGACCGTGGCGTGGTGAGTGTGCGCGTGTGCGGGTCGGCGAGCCATGTCGGAGACCTGCTGGGGCTGCTGGAACACATCGGCTTCGACATCGAGACCAGTGGCACCTACCCGGCCCGGCACTCCACCCGTGACGTGCGTGTCTACGCCTCGATCGCCCCGCGGTCGGTGCGTCCGCTGCGGTGGCTGCCCCAGCGAACCAAGGGCGGTGAACGACGGTGAAGCGAGGATTCGTGACCGAGACACACGTGGTCATCTACTGCGACGGCTGCGGCGACGTCTACACCGAAAACACCAGCGAATCAATCTGTTTCGATTCCATCAACCAGGCCGTGTCCTACATCAACACCCGCTCGGCAACGATCGGCTGGCTCTACGACGGTGACCTCGTGCGCTGCGACGGCTGCCTCGCTACCGCCTACTGCACCGACCACGGCCACAGCTTCGGTGACCGGCATCTGCCGCCGCGGCGGCTCGCGTCCCGTTCCACTCCTGTCGTTCGCTGCTGCACGGTGTGCGACATCCCCGAAAACGAGGCCCAGTCATGACCATTCACGTCTACGACGACACCGACGCATTCGACCGCGACGAGTTGGACGCGGTGATCTGCCTGCATTCGGCCCGCCAACTCATCGACACCGCCCCGACCTGGGACGCACAGGACGAGGAGTGGGCGGCATGAACAGCAACGAGGAAGCCCTGGAGTGCTGCGGGGTGGCGATGGCGGTCGAGACGGCTCCATGGGACTGGCAGACCTTCACCTCCCAGGTGTCGCGCTGCTACCAGTGCGGGCACTGCGAACCCTTCGAAGACGAGGAGTCCAGTGATGAGGCGTGAGTGGGGCTTGCTGGTCGCCGGTGAGGTGCGGCCGTTGGTGAAGGCCCGCAACATCACCGACGCCACCATGTACGCCTGCAACCTCACCGCTCGCAAACGTGCCAAAGCCATTGTGGTGTACCGCGATTCAGAAGCTCTCGGGTGGCGGCGCTGGATCGATGACAAACCCGTTCCTACCCAGCTCGCATTCGATCTACCCGGCAAGGAGGCCCGATGATGGCCACGAAAAACACTGTCGTGCACAAGGACCCGGCCGAACAGCTCTTCGAGGCGCTGTGCCTACTGGTCTGGCAGATCATCAAAGCCGCGGCCGTGACCGTGTGGTGGGCGGTGCTGTTCCCGATGATCTCGATCCCCCCGGGCGCAGCGGTCGCCGCCGGCCTTTTCCTCGGCTGGCCTTTCGCGGTCGTGGTGGCGGTGGTGTGGCTCGCGGGGATGGTGTCGTGGCGACTATCGAGTCCACGAACCTTCGAGCTGGCCATTACGGCGCGAGCACGGTCCCGGTTCCTGTCCTGGTGGCGTTACCGGCTGCGCTGGAGCGGGCGACTGACGGCCTGCAAGCTCACCATCGCCCACGGAACCGGACTGCTGGTCCCCCGCAGGGTCTCGGTCACGGTCGGGGCCTGTCTGGATGTGGTGCGAGTGCGGATGCTCGATGGCCAATGCCCCGCCGATTGGGAATCACGCTCCGACAACCTGGCTCACACCTTCGGCGCCACCGACTGCCAAGTCCGCATCGCTGGTCCCGGTCTGGTGGAACTGCGGTTCCGTCGTGCCGATGCCCTGGCCGATCCGTTCGCACTGCCTCCCGTCGACGGCGGGCGCTTCCTCAAGGAGACCATCTGATGAACACCCCCACCAGCGAAAGTGTGAAGGCGGGAGGGACAGCGGCCCAGCGCCGTGCCCTACCCAACCTCTACGAGGTCGCCCAAGCCGCGGCTGATCAGTACATGGTGTGCAAACGCCCCATCGCGATGCGTGTGGAAGACCCCAAGACCGGCACAGTCACCTACGAAGGTTCCCCGTGCAAGTCCACCATCGAATCGGTGTGCCCCGCGTGTGCGAAAGCTAACCGGTTGTTGCGTGTCGCTCAGTGCCGGGAAGGTTGGCACGCCAGTCACGAACTCGTTCCCGACAGCACCGATCCGACGGCGCGTCAGGTCGAGCTGCTGACCGAACGCGCGGACCTGGTCACCCAGTACCGGGCCGCGGTTGCTCAGGCGGCCGAAGACCTCGCCGAGTCCCTGCGCGCGGTCATCCGGGCCTTGGATGAGGATCTGCGGGAAACCGGGCTGCGTGGCCGTCTCCCGGCCCTGGACGCCACAGCCAGGGATCGGCGCAAGCGTTCCACTCGTCGGCGTCAGGACGTGCCGGACCTGCCTCGCAAGAAGGTGTCGAAATCGACTGTGGGACAGGTGTTCGCGGGCAAGCATCAGCCCTCGATGTTCGTCACGCTCACCATGCCGAGCCGGGGTCGTATCCGCCGTGACGGTGCCCTCGATGCCAAGGGCCAGTCGTGTTCGGATGGGTCGCCGGTCGACATGGACAGCTACGACTACACCGGCGCCGCACGGGACATCGTGTTCTTCTCCAAGCTGGTCGACCGCTGGATTCAGAACCTGCGCCGCGCGGTCGGCCGGGACGTGCAGTACTTCGCCACCGTCGAACCACAGAAACGCGGCGCACCGCACCTGCACATCCTGATCCGTGGCGCGATCTCCCGCGAGCTGCTCAAGCTGGTCACCGCGGCTACCTACCACCAGGTGTGGTGGCCCCACTTCGACCATGAGAACCGTGTCTACGGTGGCGCGCACCAACCGGTGTGGGATACCAAGCGGGCCACCTTCATCGACCCCGAAACCCATGCGCCCCTGACCTACTGGGACGACGCATTGGACACCCTCGACCAGGTGGACGACCTCGAACCCGCACACGTGGTGCGGTTCGGCTCGCAGATGGACCGCAAGCAGATCAAGGGCGTGGTCGCGGAAAAGGCCGGCCGGACCATCGGCTACGTCACCAAGTACCTGACCAAGTCCATCTCGGAGATCGTGGAAGCTCAGACCGATCGCGCCGCCGAACATTACGACCGGCTTCATGCCGAACTCCAGAACACTCCCTGTTCGCCTCGCTGCGCGGTGTGGCTCGAATACGGCATCGTCCCCCAGGGCGCGAGCGACAAGACCGTCCCGGGTCGCTGCCGCGGCAAAGCACACCGCCGAGACACCCTCGGCCTGCCCGGCCGACGCGTCCTCGTCTCCCGCCGCTGGTCCGGCAAGACCCTCATCGACCACAAACAAGACCGCGTCGATTTTGTTCGGCAACTCCTCGCCGATGCCGGCATCGAGAAGCCGGACACGAGCCACTACAAGGTGACTCCGGTGGAGCCCGGCGACAAATCCCGGCCGTTGCGTGAGCACCTGATTATGGGCTCCATCTCACGGCGCAACACCTGGCGCGCAGAGCTGCTCAAAGCCCAACTCGCCGCAGGCCCACCAGAGCCCCCAGAAACTTCGGCAACTCAGCACGCGGCATAGGGAGGGGATCGTCATGGAGCTACCCGAGGATCGGCTATGGACGGTGGAGGAAGCGTCGTACTTCCTCAACGTGCCGGTGAAGACGCTCTACCAATGGAAATGGCTCGGAGAGGGGCCACCGGTGCGCAAGGTCGGTCGGCACCTGCGCTACAACCCTGCACGCGTACGTGCGTGGGCGGATATGGACGAGGCTGCCTGATGGGACACGTTGATGATCGCTGGTGGCGGCCCAAGCGTGACGAGGATGACCGAATCGTGGTCAACAGCCGCGGCAAACCGGTCATGGAGAAGACCGAACTGTTCGGCCGGGGCCTGCGCTACCGAGTTCGCTACATCGATCCCGATGGTGTCGAGCGTTCGAAGTCGTTCCCGGACCGCGAAAAGAAGCACGCGGACGACTTCCTGATCGAGGTCGAATCCGACAAGCGCGAGGGCAAATACATCGACCCGCGCGCCTCCCGAAAGACCTTTCGGCAACAAGCCGAAAGCTGGTACACAGCTCTGCCGCCCGATCCGGCCACGCGCGAGATCATACGATCACGTCTCGAACATCGGATCTACCCGCAGCTGGGCAGCAAGACGTTCGTGGACATCGAAAAGCCCTCCACCATAAGGGATTTCGTAGCCTGGATGGACGAGGAGAAGTTATCTGACAATTACCAGTCGGCAATCTTCACCATCGTGTCGTCAGTGTGCGATTCGGCCGTGGACGACAAGGTGATTCGCAAGAATCCGTGCAAGGCGAAGACGGTTCGTCGGCCGGTCGCTCGTAGCCCGAAGATCGTTATTTGGTCCGAAGACAAGCTACGCGCCGTTCAAGATGCGCTCATGGAACGGTTCCAAGTAGTCGTATCGCTCGGGGCTGGAGCGGGACTCCGGCAAGGCGAGATTCTCGGGTTCTCCCCCGACGACGTGAACCGCACTACCGGCGAGATCAGCGTTGAACGGCAGATCAAGACCGTGAAGGGAGTGATGATGTTCGCGCTACCCAAAGGCGGTAAGACGCGCACCGTGCCGGTTGCAGAAAGCGTGCTCACTTCCATCGAAGAGCACGAAAAGCGTTTCCCCGCAGTCCTTGTCACGCTGCCGTGGGGTAAGCCAGACGGCGAGCTGGTGACTGTTCGGCTGCTCATGACCGGAGAAGGCGGGCGGCTGTACACCGGTGACCTTTTCACGAAAGTCGTGTGGCAGGCGGCGTTCCGAGTCGGCGGAATCGAGTACCGGGGCCGCGGCGACGGCATGCATGCCTTGCGCCACTTCTTCGCGTCGATCTTGCTTGCCGACGGATGCTCGATCAAAGAACTCGCGGAGTTCCTGGGCCACAACGATCCCGGCTTCACGTTGCGGACCTACACACACCTGGTGCCCTCGAGCTATGCACGAGCGCGTAAAGCGATCGATCGGGTGTTCCGGTCTATCCACTCCCCACGGCCTGTAGACGGCCTGGACGCGGAGAAGTAGCGGATGCGGAACACCCGACCGATCTGGAAATCAGCCCCTGAGCAGGGCGCGGCTCATGACGACGCGCTGGATCTGGTTGGTGCCCTCGTAGATCTGGGTGATCTTGGCGTCGCGCATCATGCGCTCCACCGGGAAGTCGGTGGTGTAGCCGGCGCCGCCGAAGAGCTGGACGGCGTTGGTGGTGACCTCCATGGCCACGTCGGAGGCGAAGCACTTGGCGGCGGCGGAGATGAAGCCGAGGTTCTTCTCGCCGCGCTCGGCGCGGGCGGCGGAGGTGTAGACCATGAGGCGGGCGGCCTCGATCTTCATCGCCATGTCGGCGAGCATGAACTCGGTGTTCTGGAAGCTGGCGATGGTCTTGCCGAACTGCTTGCGGTCCTTGGTGTAGGCGATCGCGGCGTCCAGCGCACCCTGGGCGATGCCGACAGCCTGCGCGCCGATGGTCGGGCGGGTGTGGTCGAGGGTCTGCAGCGCGGTCTTGAAACCGGTGCCCGGCTCGCCGACGATCCGGTCACCCGGCACCCGGCAGTTCTCGAAATACAGTTCGGCCGTGGGCGATCCCTTGATGCCGAGCTTGTGCTCGAGCGGGCCGACGACGAAACCCTCGTCGTCCTTGTGCACCAGGAAGGCCGAAATACCGTTGGCGCCCTTGTCCGCATCGGTCACCGCCATGACGGTGTACCAGGAAGACTTGCCGCCGTTGGTGATCCAACACTTGGAGCCGTTGAGGATCCAGTCCTCGCCCTCCTGCTTGGCCCGGGTGCGCATGCTCGCGGCATCCGAACCGGCCTCGCGCTCGGACAGCGCGTAGGAGGCCATCTCGCCGTTGACGATATCGGGCAGCACCTGCTGCTTGAGTTCCTCGGAACCGTTGAGGATCAGGCCCATGGTGCCGAGCTTGTTGACCGCGGGGATGAGCGAGGAGGAACCGCAGACGCGCGCGACCTCCTCGATCACGATGCAGGTGGCGACGGAGTCCGCGCCCTGGCCGCCGTACGCCTCAGGCACGTGCACCGCGTTGAAGCCCGCCGCGTTCAGCGCGGACAGCGCCTCCTCGGGGAAGCGGGAGTTACCGTCGACGTCCTTGGCGTGCGGAGCGATCTCCTTCTCCGCCAGCCCGCGGATGGCCGCACGCAGTTCGTCGTGGAAGTCCTCGAGCTGGAACAGGTTGAAATCGGGGTTTCCCGCCATGGGGCTCACTCCTGGTCGTCGGTACATGCCGGCACTGCTCGGGCATTGCCGCACTTCGGCACTCGGTGCCATATCGGGATCCAGTGTACGCCTACACGGCGTCCCAACGTGCGGATATCTTCTGGCACTCAGTGTCAGATTGGTCGCACTGGGCCCGGTTCAGAGACTACCGAGTTTGCGCGCCACCAGATCGGCGACCTGCCGAGGCGGGGTGTCGCGCGGAAACACCGCGACCACCAGTTCGTCGGCCGCCGTCCGCCTGCCGTCGCCGCGCGGGATGGCCGCGAGTTCCACGCGCAGGTCCGCGGCACCGGCGTCGGATTCGCCGCGCACCATCCGGCGCAGCAGGTAGTTGTGCGTCGCGGTGACCGCGGCCGTGTACTGCACCCGGGCCAGGTCGGGCACCTCCGGCAGGCGTTCCCGCAGGTAGTCGGTGAACAGCCGCTCGTACCGGAAGACCGTCACGATCTCCCGCTCGCGCAGCGCGGGGACCCGCCGCACCACCTGATACCGCCGCGCCGCGATCTCACGCCACTGGGTGAACCGCACGAAGACCTGGACCACGGCCTCGCACACGATCTCCCACGGATCCCCCGGCGTGGCCGCCAGGAACTCGGCCGCCCGCGCCAGCTGCGATTCGTGATCGGCGAAGATCACGTCCTCTTTCGAGCGGAACTGCCGGAAGAACGTGCGCCGCGAGATCCCCGCCGCCTCCGCGATCTCGTCCACCGTCGTCGCCTCGTACCCCTTCTCGGCGAACAACCGCAACGCCTGATCGACCACCGCCAGCCGAAACTCCGCGTTGTCCTCCCCCCGCACCCGCCCCTCACCAGTAGTCACCAACCAACCGTAGCGAGCCGCGGGCCCCGGCGAGCGCCGCGACGTTCGCGGATCGTTCAGCCGAGGAGTTTGGTGCGTAGGGCCTCGTCTTTGTCGAGGACCATTTGTTCGAGGGCGGCTTGGAACTGTTCCATGCGGGTGCGCAGGGCGGGGTCGTGGGCGGCGAGGATGCGGACGGCGAGCAGGCCCGCGTTGCGGGCGCCGCCGATGGAGACGGTGGCGACCGGGACGCCCGCGGGCATCTGGACGATGGAGAGCAGCGAGTCCATGCCGTCGAGGTACTTCAGCGGGACGGGGACGCCGATGACGGGCAGTGCGGTCGCGGAGGCCACCATGCCGGGCAGATGGGCGGCGCCGCCCGCACCGGCGATGATGACCTGGAGGCCGCGGCCCGCGGCCTCGCGCGCGTAGTCGAGCATCCGCTGCGGGGTGCGGTGCGCCGAGACGACCCCGACCTCGAACCGAATCCCGAACTCCGCCAGCGCTTCCGCGGCGGCCTCCATGGTCGGCCAGTCGGAGTCGCTGCCCATGATCAGGCCTACCTGCGGAGTGGTCATGCGTGCGCCTCGCTCACTGGTGGGGATCCCATCCGTCCGTCCATACCGCGCACGACATCCACTGCGCCGCGCGTTCGGCCTTCTCCCGCACCTCGGCGACATCGTCGCCGAGGATGTTGATGTGCCCGATCTTGCGATCCGGGCGTTCGCCCTTGCCGTACAGGTGCACCTTCGCGTCGGGCATCCGCGCGAACAGGTGGTGCAGCCGCTCGTCCATGGTCATCGCGGGCGCCTCGGCCGCGCCGAGAATATTGGCCATCACGGTGACGGGGGCGAGCGGGCTGGTGTCGCCGAGCGGATAGTCCAGCACCGCGCGCAGATGCTGCTCGAACTGACCGGTGCGCGCGCCGTCCATCCCCCAGTGCCCGGAGTTGTGCGGCCGCATCGCCAGCTCGTTGATCAGCAGCGCGCCGTCGTGGGTTTCGAAGAGCTCCACCGCCATCGCCCCGACCACACCGAGTTCTTTGGCGAGGTTCAGCGCCAGCGTCTCCGCCTGCGCCGCCAGGTCGTCGTCGAGGTCCGGCGCGGGCGCGATCACCACCGCGCACTGGCCGTTGCGCTGCACGGTCTCGACCACCGGCCAGGTCGCGGCCTGCCCGAACGGCGAGCGCGCGACCATCGCCGACAGCTCCCGCTTCAGATCGACCTTGGCCTCGGCGAGCAACTGCACACCGTGCGCGAGCTGCTCGGTGACGATGGTGGTGGCCTCGGCCGCGGACGTGGGCATCCAGACACCGCGGCCGTCATAACCGCCACGCACCGCCTTGAGCACGACGGCCCACCCGTGCTCGGCGCCGAACCGCACCGCGTCCTCGACCGAACCGACCGGCGTGAACGCGGGCACCGGCAGGCCGAGCTCGGACAGCTTCAACCGCATGGCGAGCTTGTCCTGCGCGAACACCAGCGCCTGCGGCGGCGGCTGGACGTTCACACCCTCGGCGACCAGCGCCTCCAGATGTTCGGTGGGGACGTGCTCGTGGTCGAAGGTCAGCGCGTGCGAGCCGACCGCGGCCTTGCGCAACGCGGCCAGGTCGGTGTGACTGCCGAGCACGACCTCGGGACTGACCTGGGCGGCCGGGTCGTCGGGGCGTTCGGCGAGCACCCGTAGCCGCTGGCCGAGCGCGATGGCGGCCTGGTGCGTCATGCGCGCCAGCTGACCACCGCCGATCATGGTGACGGTGGGCATGCCCGAGGATTCGAAGGAACGTACTGCGTCCACGTCGGACAATATTGTCATGTCCGGCGCAAATGACCCCGACCGGTACACTCGGCCCCGTGTCATTCGTCGACGACGTGGTCCGCGTCCTCCCCAGGCCTCTCGCGAGGATCGCGTTCCGGCATCGGGAACTGATCAAGTTCGCGATCGTCGGCGCGACCACGTTCGTGATCGACAGCGGCATCTTCTACGTCCTGAAGTGGACCGTGCTGTCGGAGAAACCGGTCACCGCGAAGATCATCTCCGGCGTCATCGCCGTGATCGCGTCCTACATCCTCAATCGGGAGTGGTCGTTCCGGAACCGGGGCGGGCGCGAACGACACCATGAGGCGCTGCTGTTCTTCGGCGTCAGCGGCGTCGGCGTGGTGCTGGCTTTCATCCCGCTGTGGATCTCCAGCTACGTGTTCGACCTGCGCCAGCCCGATGTGAGCTTCACCGTCGAGAACATCGCCGACTTCATCAGCGCCTTCATCATCGGCAACCTGCTGCAGATGGCGTTCCGCTTCTGGGCGATGCGCCGCTGGGTGTTCCCCGACGAGATGAACGAGATCGCCGCCGAATTCGACGAGATCGTCGAAGAGCAGTTCGGCCGTAACTGAGGCCGTGCGGGCCTGACTCACCGCGGTTCCGGCACCACCGAGTTCTGCGTCCGATACGCGGCCGAATTCAGGAACACCGCGAACAGCGCGGGCCGGCGCCGCTGCAATTCCAGCCGCCCGCCGTCGGCTTCGACCAGGGCCCGCGCCAGCGCCAGCCCCACACCGGTCGAGCCGCCCGCGGAGAAGCCGCGGTCGAAGATGTGCGGCGCGAGTTCGTCCCGGATGCCGTCGCCCTCGTCGGCCACCTCCACACAGACCAGCGGATCGCGATCGATACCAGGCCGCACCGTGCGCACCGACACCGTGCAGGTGCCGCCCCCGTGCATGAGCGCGTTGTCGACGAGCACCGCGACCGCCTCGCGCAGCCGGGAACCGGTGATCGGGGCGCGCAGCGATTCGTCGCCGATGAGCGTCAGCGTGCGACCGGCCTCGGAGAACGGGTGCGTCCATTCGGCGACCACGCCGCGCAGTTCCTCCATCACCGGCACCGGGTCCAGGTCGGCGGCGTCCTCGTCCCGCGACGCGCGGACCAGATCGTCGATCGCGTCGGTGAGCCGATCGACCTGGGCCATGGCCTCCTCGGCCTCGTGCACCACCTCGGGATCGGCGTGCGCGGACAGCTCGTCGAGCCGCAGCCGGACCGCGGTGAGCCGGCTGCGCAACTGATGGGAGACGTCGGCGACCAGCGCGTGCTCGCGCTGCAGACGCCCGGCGATCTCCACGGTCGCCGAGTCGAGCACGTCGGAGACCCGGTCCAGTTCGGAGATGCCGTGCCGGCGCGGGTCCGGGCGAAAGTCACCCATGGCCAGTCTTGCGGCCCTGGCGGCCACGTCACGCAACGGATCGGCCACCCGCCGTGCGGTGACCACCGCGACCGACACCGCGGCGCCCAGCGAGGCGAGCACGGCCAGCGCCACCACCGCGACGGCCTGCTGCTGCCTGGCGTGCATCGGCGCGGACGGCACCTCCAGCCGCAGCGACCCCCGCTGGCCCATGGACAGCGATTCGACCAGCGGTTCCTGCACCTCGTCCACGCCGATGTCCACCCGCGACGCGTTGTCCTGCGGGGCCGGATAGACGATGGTGAGCTTGGCGTCCGCGGGCAGCACCGGTTCCATCGCGCGCGTGTCCAGTTCGCCGAGCACCATGCCGTCGCCGTGCTCCTGCACGATGATCGCCGCGGCAATCCGTTCCAATTTGCTCTGCAGATCGTCGCGGGTGATGTCCTCGACCCAGAGCCAGGCCGTGTAGACGAGCGGCACGCCGAGCACCACCGTGGTGAGCATCAGCACGGTGAGCATGGACCGCAGGATTCTGCGCCGCACGTCAGTCGGTGTTCAGCCGGAAGCCGACACCGCGGACGGTGACGATGCGCCGCTCGGCCATCGGGCCCTCGTCGCCGATCTTGCGACGCAGCCAGGACATGTGCATGTCCAGCGTCTTGGAGCCGCGCAACTCGGCGTCGCCCCAGACCTCGCGCAGGATGGTCTCCCGCGGGACCACCTGACCGGCCCGGTCGATCAGCACCTTCAGCAACTCGTATTCCTTGTTGGCCAAACCGATCTCGGCGCCGTTCACCAGCACCCGGCGCGCGGCCGGCTCCAGCCGGATGCCGCCGACCTCCACCGTGTCGTCGCCGATTCCGCTGCGCCGCAACAGCGCTCGCACCCGCGCCAGCAGTTCGGCGAGCCGGAACGGCTTGCCGACATAGTCGTCGGCGCCCGCGTCGAGGCCGACCACGAAATCGACCTCGTCGGTGCGGGCGGTGAGCATCAGCACGGCGATGTCCGCGCCGCTGGCCCGGACCTGACGGCACACCTCCAGCCCGTCCATGCCGGGCAGGCCGAGGTCGAGGATCAGCAGATCGTGATGCCCTTCCAGGGCTCGTTCGAGCACGGCCGGACCGAAGCGCTCGACGGTCACCGAGTACCCCTCGCGCCCCAGGGCGCGCGACAACGGCGCGGCGATCGCCTCGTCGTCTTCAGCTAGCAGTACGGCCGTCATACGCCCAGGTTAACGCGAACGGTCATCGATAGTCGCCGCGCTCGCGCGAGTACGCGTCGCGACCGTTGTCACCCTGCTCGACCTCGAAGACCTGGTGGTACAGCAGCGCGTGCACCCGCTGCACCGCCGGGATGTCGTCGAACTCGAGCGGCTCCGAGGACGACGATTCGATGATGAGCGTGCCGGTGCCGAGCATCCGGTCGAACAGTCCGTGCCGGAATTGCACGCTGGAGATGCGGCTCATCGGGATGTCGATGCCGGTGTGCGTCAGCACGCCCTGCCGCACCAGCACGCGCCGGTCGGTGATGATGAAATGCGTCGACTTCCAGCCGAGAATCGGTGCGACACAACGCCATACGACGATGATCAGCCAGATCGCGAGCACCGCGATCAGCAGCGCGGTACGCGCGGTTCCCTCGGGCGCTTTGCGCGAGGCCAGGCCCCCCGCGAACCCGGCGAGTGCGGTGGCGACGATCAGCGTCACGATCGGCCAGAAGAGCATCTTCCAGTGCGGATGACGATGCAGAATCAGCTGCTCTTCCGGCGCAAGCACATCCTCCGGATAACCCATGGTCGAACAGTACCGCGTGCAGATGCCGAAAGGCCTGACACCGCACCGCGTCGTGCTGCACAATCATCGGTCGGCGCGGGCCGGCACCGCGTTCGCGTGCCTACCCGAAGCGCTGACCGCGCCGCCGACGCCGTGCTCGATCAGCCGCACATGCCACGCCGCAGCCGCGCCCGGAACGCCATCTCGACCCCAAAGTCGTACGCGAACAAAGGCTCTGCTCGTATCCGTCGCCGGGCACACCGGGGAGGCACGTGTGACCAGGGATCCGCGCGGCGGTCGAAGCCGCACTGTGCCGGGCCTTACGCCGACACCGATGTCCCGCACCCGAATTCGAGTGCGGGGACCGTTCAGTAGTCGGCGCGCAGATGCGTGACATCGCCCGCGGAGACCGGCCGATCGCCGATCAGCAGGCGGCCCGCGTCGTCGATATCGGTTGCGACACCGGTGAGCGTCTGCCCGCCGGGCAGTTCGGCGCGCACCTGTTTGCCCAGCGTCGCGCACCGTTCGCGATAGGCGGCGGCCAGGTCGGCGGTCTTCCAGCCCGCGTCCCGCCAGGCGGTGAAGCGTCGTGCGAACTCGGTCAGCATCGCCTGCACCAGCTGGGTCCGATCGGTATCGCCCGCACCGGCCAGCAACAGCGAAATCGCATGCGGCACCGGCAGTTCGGCCTCGCTGAGGCTCACGTTGAGGCCCATCCCGATGACTACGGCCGGCACCTCGCCGCTCACCGCGACCTCGGCCAGGATGCC
The DNA here is from genome assembly GCF_000308475.2 of Nocardia brasiliensis NBRC 14402. Taxonomy (GTDB): domain Bacteria; phylum Actinomycetota; class Actinomycetes; order Mycobacteriales; family Mycobacteriaceae; genus Nocardia; species Nocardia brasiliensis. The sequence goes on from NZ_BAFT02000045.1 coordinate 63,351, forward strand.
CGCCACTTTGCGGCCATCGATCAGCACATCGTTGGGCCATTTGAGGTTCGCGTGCACACCGGCGGTCGCGCGCAGTGCGTCCACCACGGCGATGCCGGTGAGCAACGGCAGCCAGCCGAGGACTGCGGGCTCGATCCCGGGCAGCCGCACCAGCAGCGACATCGAGATCTGTGCCCGCGCCGGGCTGATCCAGGTGCGTGCGTGTCTGCCGCGCCCTTGCTCCTGCTGCTCTGCGAGGAGTACCGCGCGATCGGCGTCTGGTTCGCCTGCGCGCGCGATCAGGTCCGCGTTGGTGGACCCGGTCGACTCCACCACCTCGATGTGGTGGAAGAACGACAGCTCGGGCGACTCGATGAGACTGCGCCGCAACTGCTCTGCATCCAAAGGGGGCCTGTCCACACGGGCAGGCTACTCGGTGCGCGAGGTCGTGCCCGACACCCGCCGGGCGCTGGTGCGCCTATCCGACGAGGTCGTAACCGCAGCTCGGCGCCCGTGCTGCTTGCTCAGGGGGCGCGTCCTCCCCGTGTTCGGCCTCGGTCCGGAAGTCCGGATCGACGATCGTCGGCTCCGGCTCGGTCACCGGCCACCTCGTGAATGCCCCCGCGGCGGCGTGTTCGGCTATGGTCGTGCTCCATCCCCACATACTGTGCTCCTCCCCTGAGCTGCCTGGGCGGTGTAACTGTCTGCCTGGGCGCGTGTTCTCCTATCCCGGCTCCCCCGTCGGAGCGCGAAACTCGACCACTCCAGGGTATCCGGGCTCCCGGTCGCGGCGATACTCATTTTCTGCCGAATGGAAACGCCACCGACGACCTGGAACTTTCCCGGCGCAACGTTGATCTAGCTGCGTGTTTTTACCGGTCGGTAGCCCCTACTCGGTTAGAGAGAAGGACTGCCACTCGTTACACTCCGGAGCCATGACGAGTGTCCAGCAGCAGTCCGCGCAAGACCCGGCGGGCGCCCCCGACATCCACACCACCGCCGGGAAGCTGGCTGATCTGCGGAATCGGCTGGAAGAGGCCAAGCACCCGATGGGTGAGGCCGCGGTCGACAAGGTGCACGCCAAGGGCAAGATGACCGCCCGCGAGCGCATCCTCGCGCTGCTCGACGAGGGCTCCTTCGTCGAACTCGACGCGCTGGCCCGCCACCGCAGCGTCAACTTCGGACTGGAGCAGAACCGCCCGCTCGGCGACGGCGTCGTCACCGGTTACGGCACCATCGACGGCCGCGACGTCTGCATCTTCAGCCAGGACGTCACCGTGTTCGGCGGCAGCCTCGGCGAGGTCTACGGCGAGAAGATCGTCAAGGTGATGGACCTGGCGCTCAAGACCGGCCGCCCGTTGATCGGCATCAACGAGGGCGCCGGCGCGCGCATCCAGGAGGGCGTCGTCTCGCTCGGTCTCTACGGCGAGATCTTCCACCGCAACGTGCAGGCCTCCGGCGTGATCCCGCAGATCTCGCTGATCATGGGCCCGGCCGCGGGTGGCCACGTGTACTCCCCCGCGCTGACCGACTTCGTGGTGATGGTCGACGGCACCAGCCAGATGTTCGTCACCGGACCCGACGTCATCAAGACGGTCACCGGCGAGGACGTCAGCATGGAGGACCTGGGTGGCGCGCACACCCACATGACGAAATCCGGTGTCGCGCACTATGTCGCCTCCGGCGAGCAGGACGCCCTCGACTACGTCAAGGATCTGCTGTCCTACCTGCCGAGCAACAACCGCGCCGAGGCGCCGCGCTTCCCGGCGTCGGATCCGATCGACGGCGCGATCGAGGACTCGCTCACCGACGAGGACCTCGAGCTGGACTCGATCATCCCGGACTCGCCGAACCAGCCGTACGACATGCACGAGGTGATCCGTCGCCTGCTCGACGACGACGAGTTCCTCGAGGTGCAGGCCGAGCGCGCGATGAACATCATCGTCGGCTTCGGCCGGATCGACGGCCGCAGCGTCGGCATCGTCGCCAACCAGCCGACTCAGTTCGCCGGCTGCCTGGATATCGACGCCTCGGAGAAGGCCGCACGCTTCGTGCGTACCTGCGACGCGTTCAACATCCCGATCCTCACGCTGGTCGACGTGCCCGGCTTCCTGCCGGGCACCGGCCAGGAGTACAACGGCATCATCCGCCGCGGCGCGAAGTTGTTGTACGCGTACGGCGAAGCCACTGTGGGAAAAATCACGGTCATCACCCGCAAGGCCTACGGCGGCGCCTACGACGTCATGGGTTCCAAGCACATGGGCGCCGACGTGAACCTGGCCTGGCCCACCGCGCAGATCGCGGTGATGGGCGCGTCCGGGGCGGTCGGTTTCGTCTACCGCAAGCAGCTGCAAGACGCCGCCAACAGCGGCGATGACGTCGACGCGCTGCGGCTCGAGCTGCAGAACGAGTACGAGGACACCCTGGTGAACCCCTACGTCGCTGCCGAACGCGGTTACGTGGACGCGGTCATCCCGCCCTCGCACACCCGCGGTCAGATCGTGTCGGCACTGCGGCTGCTCGAGCGCAAGATGGTCAGCCTGCCGCCGAAAAAACACGGCAACATCCCGTTGTGATCAAGCGATACCCTCGGTACGCCGCGCACACTGGTGAGAGCGACGCAATGAGTGGATCCGAGGATGATCGCGTCATCGACCGCTAGTTTCGAACAAGGAACACGCCTGATCAGGCAAAGAGAGGATCTGGCACTGTGACGACCGTGGCAGAAGAAGATGTGTTGACCGCCGCCGAACTCGACCTCTCCGTCGGTGCGCTGCCCGACCAGGCCGAGTCGGCCGATGGCACGGCGGCAACCGCCGAAACCGCCGCGACCGGAGAGCCGTTCTTCCGCGTACTGAAGGGCAACCCGAGCGACGAGGAGATCGCCGCGCTGGTCTGCGTGCTGTCCGCGGCCGCCGAGGACGCCGCCGCCGCGGGCTCGAGCGGCCCGGTCGACATGTGGGGCCGTCCCACCTTCATGCACCGGGGCACCTCGCCGTTCTCGCCCTACGCCTTCCCACAGCTCTCGCACCTGCGCGGGTGACCACCTTCGTTCTCGCCTCCGCGTCCCCGGCCCGCCTGGAAGTGCTCCGCTCGGCGGGCATCGACCCGGTCGTGCGGGTCTCGGAGGTGGACGAAGACGCCGTCGCGGCCGCACTGCCCGCCGGCACCGCACCGCAGGTCGTGGTCGTCGAACTGGCCAGGGCGAAAGCCTTGGCGGTGGCCGCGACCATTCCCGAACTGAGCGCCGATTGCGTTGTCGTCGGCTGTGATTCGATGCTGCTGGTGGACGGCGAACTGCAGGGCAAGCCGCACACCGCCGCGGTCGCCCGGGCCCGCTGGGGCGAAATGGCCGGGCGCAGTGCCGATCTGGTGACCGGACACTGCGTGCTGCGGCTGCGGGACGGCGAGTGCACCGCCGAGGCCCTCGACTGCAGTTCCACCACAGTGCATTTCGGCAAGCCCGAACCCGACGAACTCGACGCCTACATCGCGACCGGCGAACCGCTGCAGGTCGCGGGTGCGTTCACCCTGGACGGGCTGGGCGGCTGGTTCATCGACCGGATCGAGGGCGATCCGTCCAGCGTGATCGGTATCGGCCTACCACTGCTGCGCCGACTGCTTGGCGACGTTGGGGTCGCCGTTACGCAGCTGTGGGGCGATCCGGCCCGCTGACGGCGGCGCGATCACCGGTTCCACCGACGCGGCCGCGTCGCCGACCGCGGCCACCGCCGCGACCTCACGATTGTCCGGCTCGCGGCGCGCGTCCTGTTCCCGCCGCGCCAGCAGTTCCAACCGGACCACGCAGAGTTCCGGCTCGACGAACGGGTGCAGGCGCACGTTCACCTCGCCGCGCGCGCCGTTGCGATCCAGGACCTCTTTGATCAGCCCGAGGTGCACGCCGCACACCACCTCCGAGTGCGTGCGCGCGAGTTCGCGCAGCGGGCACGCGGTGAGGCGGACCAGCACCTGCTCGGCGGTGTCGTTGTTCGGGTCCCGTTCGGGGGCGAAGCCCAGCTCCGAAAGCAGCGTCATGGTGACGTCTTTCGCGTCCTCCAGCGATTCCACCCGATGATCGCCGACGTCCAGCTTCGCGCCCCAGGCCCGGCCGGCCGCGATGGCCGCCTCCGAACGCCTGCGCGGATCGGGGCCGAGCTGATCGGCGAGCACCTGGGCCAGATCCTGGTAGCCGACCGATCGCTGAACCGCGCTGTAACCGATCCGCGGACGGCCGCGACCGCGCGGCGGTTGCTGGAATTGGCGCACCAGGGATTCCCGGGTGAGCACGTCGAGATGAAACCGAACCGTGGTGACGTGTTGTCCGGTGATTCTGGCCAGTTCCTGGGCGTCGAGAGGCTCGCTGGCGCCACGTAGGATCGCGAGCAGTCGCCGCCGCGGCCAAGAATCGGACATAGCTCACCCCTCCTCCCGGGAGACTTTATCGGATGCAGGTGCGATTTATTCGCTCATTCAGCCGATTTGTGATCTGAAACGAAAGCAACTATCGCCTCACACTTACCATCGCTGTGAGACCTGAACCGCCGTAACCGCCGTCTACCTCGCGTGAAGGACCCACAACGTGCCCGCTGCTCCGGACCCTCATCCCTCATTCGGTGCTTACCCAGATCCTCACCGACTAGTAACCACAGAGTGGCTGTCGGCAAACATCGGCACGTCCGGACTCAAGATCGTCGAGTCCAACGAGGACATATTGCTGTACGACATCGGGCATGTACCCGGTGCCATCAAGATCGACTGGCGCGGCGATCTCAACGACCCGGTCACCCGCGACTACATCGACGGCGCCCGATTCACCGAGTTGATGCGCGCCAAGGGAATCGAGCGAGACGATACCGTGGTGATCTACGGCGACCGGGGCAACGCGCAGGCGGCGCACACATTGTGGGTCTTCACTTTGTTCGGGCACGAGGATGTGCGATTGCTGGACGGCGGCCGCGACGCCTGGATTTCCGAGGAACGCGACACCACCTTCGACACCCCCTATCTTTCCGTGAGCGACTATCCGGACGTGGTCCGCGACGACAGCAGCGCGCGGGCCTTCCGCGAGGATGTGCTCGCCCACCTCGGCCGACCGCTGCTCGACGTGCGCTCGCCCGAGGAATACTCCGGCGAGCTCGCCCACCCGTCGCCCGACCACCACCCCCCATCGAATCGCTACGCGATGCTGACCATCGAGCCGATCAATCCGGAGGACGCGGCACTGCGCGGCGGGCACATCCCGACCGCGACCAACATTCCATGGACCGAGGCATTCGGCAACGACGGCCGCTTCCGCTCCCGCGCCGACCTGGACGCCGTGTACGGCGGGCTGGCCGGCGCGGACGACGTGATCGTCTACAGCCGGGTCGGCGAACGTTCCAGCCACACCTGGTTCGTGCTGCGGTATCTGCTCGGCATCGACACGGTGCGCAACTACGACGGTTCGTGGACCGAGTGGGGCAACTCGGTGCGCATGCCGATCGCCAAGGGGGCTGAACCCGGTGCGATACCGGCGGCCGCGGGCCGGCGCGCTCGCGCGAGGTAGCGCATGCTCGGCGTTCTCGCCGGACAGGCGGTGTGTGATACCCGACCTACTGTCCAGTAGGACTGGCCGAGTTCGGCGTCTGTTGGCAGACTGCCTACACTCGCCCGAGACGTAGTTCTGTCGACCTCGGGGCGACCAAAAGAGATTGCACACAGGAGGCTCAGTGCCCAGCCACGCCAGCGCACGGATCACGAAGGTACTCGTAGCTAACCGAGGCGAGATCGCCGTGCGCGTGATCCGGGCAGCCAAGGACGCAGGCATCGGCAGCGTCGCGGTCTACGCGGAGCCCGACGCGGACGCTCCCTTCGTGAGGCTCGCTGACGAAGCCTTCGCTCTCGGCGGCCAGACCTCGGCCGAGTCGTACCTCGTGTTCGACAAGATCCTCGACGCGGCCGCCCGGTCCGGCGCCGACGCGATCCACCCCGGCTACGGATTCCTTTCCGAGAACGCCGACTTCGCCCAGGCCGTCCTCGACGCCGGGCTGATCTGGATCGGTCCGTCCCCGCAGTCCATCCGCGATCTCGGCGACAAGGTCACCGCCCGGCACATCGCCGAGCGGGCCAAGGCTCCGATGGCCGCGGGCACCAAGGACCCGGTGAAGAACGCCGACGAGGTCGTCGAGTTCGCCAAGCAGTACGGCGTGCCGGTCGCCATCAAGGCCGCCTTCGGTGGCGGCGGACGCGGCATGAAGGTCGCGCACACCATCGAGGAGATCCCCGAGCTGTTCGAGTCGGCCACCCGCGAGGCGATCGCCGCGTTCGGCCGCGGCGAATGCTTCGTCGAGCAGTACCTGGACAAGGCCCGCCACGTCGAGGCCCAGGTGATCGCCGACCAGCACGGCAACGTGGTGGTCGCAGGCACCCGCGACTGCTCGCTGCAGCGCCGGTTCCAGAAGCTGGTCGAAGAGGCCCCCGCGCCGTTCCTGTCCGACGACGTGCGCGCGAAGATCCACGCCTCGGCCAAGGCCATCTGCCGGGAAGCCGGTTACTACGGCGCGGGCACGGTCGAGTACCTGGTGCAGGGCGAGACGGTGTCCTTCCTCGAGGTGAACACCCGCCTGCAGGTCGAGCACCCGGTCACCGAGGAGACCGCCGGTATCGACCTGGTGCGCCAGCAGTTCCGCATCGCCAACGGCGAAGAGCTGTCGATCAAGGAAGACCCGACCCCGCGCGGGCACTCCTTCGAGTTCCGGATCAACGGTGAGGACGCGGGCCGCGGCTTCCTGCCCGCCCCCGGTCCGGTCTCGGTGTACCGGGAGCCCACCGGCCCCGGCGTGCGCGTGGACTCCGGCGTGGTCGAGGGCAGCGTGATCGGCGGCCAGTTCGATTCCATGCTGGCCAAGCTGATCGTCACCGGCGAGAACCGCACCCAGGCCCTCGAACGGGCCCGGCGCGCGCTGGCCGAGTACCAGGTCGAGGGACTGGCCACGGTCATCCCGTTCCACCGCGCGATCGTCGAGGATCCGGCCTTCATCGGTGACGGTGAGAAGTTCGACGTCAACACCAAGTGGATCGAAACCGAGTGGACCAACACCGTGGAGCCGTACACCGGCGCGGCCCCGGCCGAAGAGGACGAGGCCCTGCCCCGGCAGAAGGTGGTCGTCGAGGTCGGCGGGCGACGCGTCGAGGTGTCGCTGCCCGGTCAGTTCAGCCTCGGTGGCGGTGCGGCCGCCGCGGGCAACGGTGCCGGCGTCGTGCGCAAGAAGCCCAAGCCGCGCAAGCGGGGCGGCGCGGGCGGCGGCGCGGCCTCCGGTGACGCGGTCACCGCGCCGATGCAGGGCACCGTGGTGAAGGTCGCCGTCGAAGAGGGCCAGACCGTCGAGGCGGGCGACCTGATCGTGGTGCTCGAGGCCATGAAGATGGAGAACCCGGTCAACGCGCACAAGGCGGGCGTGGTCACCGGGCTGGCGGTCGAGGCGGGTGCCGCGATCACCCAGGGCACCGTGCTCGCCGAGATCAAGTAAGACGTTCCGAACACTGAGCGAGTTCGAGTAGTCCTCGCGTAAACGTACGGCGAACACCGCTTCGAGCGGGCGCTGGGCGCTGCCGCCCGCGCCCGCTCTGTCGTATCGTGGTCCGGTGACCAGTACGAGCGTCTCCGTCGTCGCGGAGCTGATCCGCGCGCGGCGCACCGCGGGCAGCCGTGCCGACGGCAATCGGCTGGTGCTTGTCATCGAGGGTGGCGGCAGTCGCGGCGTGTATTCGAGCGGCATGGTGTCGGCGCTCGAGGAACTCGGCCTCGCTTGCGTGTTCGACGCGGTGTACGGCACGTCGGCGGGCGCGATCAATGCCGCGTGGCTGCTCTGCGGGCGCGCGGTGGCGGGGATGCGTTCCTGGACCGACCCGGACATCATGCGCCGTGCCATCGATCCGGCCCGGATGCTGCGCGGCCGACCGGCTTTCGACCTGCGCTATCTGGTGCATCAGGTCTACGACGGCATCGAGCCGATGGACTTCCCGGCAATCCTGGCCAACCCCACCACTTTTCATCCCATCGCCACCGATATCCGGACCGGTCGGGCGGTGGACCTGCACCCGTACATCGTCGACAAGCGCACGCTGATGGGCGCGATCCGCGCCTCCGCCGGCCTGCCCATCCTGGCCGGGCCGCCGGTACGGCTCGGCGGCGCACAGTATTTCGACGGCGGCCTCACCGAAACGGTCCCGATCCGCACCGCCGTCCGCGCCGGCGCCACGCACGCGCTGGTGCTGCGCACCCGCCGGATCGATGAACAGCGTCCGCCCGCCTCGCTGCTGCACCGCGTCGTCGGCGGCGGCTACCTGCGCGCCGTCGCCCCCGGGGCCTACCGCGCCTGGATCCAGCGTCCGCAACAGCAGGCGATCGAGGACCGCGCCCTCACCGAACGCGGCGAGGCAGTCCTCCAGATCCACCCACCCGTCGGCTCTCCCGACGTCGACAGCGCCGCCCGCGACGTAGGCCTGCTCGCCGAGGCCCTCGAAATCGGCCGCACCGCCGTCCACGCCGTCTTCGCCGACACGATGCGCGTCGCCTGACCCCGCGCCGCACCGGTTCTGATTTCTCGCACGGGTTCTGGGCTCTCGCACGCGCTGTGGCATGGCAGAGCGGGTGCGTGAGGTCAGAACGGGTGCGTGAGTGCTAGCTGAGGCGGACGGCGACGCCGTTGGAGAGGACGAAGTCGTGTAGTTCCAGGTGGGTGGGAGTGGATTCAGCGGGGACGTCGAAGACCAGCTGGGTGGTCGCGGACTGGCCGGGGGCCAGCTCGAACGAGTAGTTGTAGCTGTGCTGGGCGACCTGCCACATGGTCGCGGTGGCGTTGTGGTCGAACGCGGTGCCCGCGGCGTCGAACAGGCGCTGGCCGAACGGCAGGAACCACTTCGCCTCGTCGGAGATGTTGCGGACCGCGAGCGTGACGACCAGGAACGAACCGGCGGCCTGCTGCAGGCCGACCCAGCGCACGCCGGTGTCGACATCGCTGACGACGAACTCGAACTTGCCGTCCCGCACCGCAGTTCCGGCCGCGGCGGGCCCCACCGGACCGGGTTGTTCCGGCGGTGGTCCCGGGTTCTCCTCGGCCACGGCGGTCGGTGGCGGCGGCGCGGCCGTGCTCCCGCCCGAGTCCGCAGCCCGATTGCCCGCCGCCAGCAATGCGACGCATCCGGCCGCCAGCATGAACGGCGTCAGGAAGACGATGACCAACGCGCCGACGACCTTCGAGACGAAGCCGCGCTTGCGACGGCGCGGCCGGGCTGCGGGCGGTCGCCGTCGCGCGTCCTTCGGCGGTTTCGCCGGAGCCGGAAAAACTTTGCGCCCATACCCGACGGGGTACCGAGACGGGACGACCGGCGGCTGCGGAGCCTGCGGAACATATTGCGAAACAACAGGTCTCGGCTTGGATCGGACGAGTCCCAACTTCGCCGCGAGCGACCGAGGCGGCATCGGCCGATGCGGCACGACGGTCCCCGGCGCGCCGGTACCGAAACCCGCCTTGCCCGCCGGCGAATGCGATGCACCCGCCGCAGGCAACCGACTCCCGGGCTGCGAATATCCCTGCGGCGGAGCCGACACGACCGACTCAGCAAGCCGGGTTGCCACCAGCGTCGGCGTCGGCCCAGCCTCCGGCATCACCTTGGTCGGCGAAAGCTGCTTCGCCCCACCATCACCCGCAGACGCATCACTCACTACCGATCCCGCGTCGACGGAAGCGGCGGCCGCTCCAGCCGGCGGCATCACGCGCGTCGACGAAAGGCGCTGCACCCCGGCACCCCCCGCAGCAACGCCACTTCCCGCCGGGCGGCCGTCGAATGAAGACGCGGCCGCACCGGTGGGCGGCAACGCTCTGGTCGGCGAAAGCTGCTTCGCCCCACCATCACCCGCAGACGCGCCACCCACGGCCGGTTCCGCATCGGCAGAAGCGGCGGCCGCTCCAGCCGGGGGCATCACGCGCGTCGGCGAAAGGCGCTGCCCGCGGGCGGGTCCCGGGTACGGCGAGCCGACAACCCCGGACGAACCGTGGGGATCGGGGTGAGGTGGCCCGTCGTTCGGCAGCACCTTGGTCTGGCTCGGGGGCCGCACGGATTTGGTGGGTGGTGGAGGTAGCAGGGGGCGGCGGATGCCGATGGCGGCGCTGGCCGCAGCCGCGAAATCCCCTGCGGTCGGGTAGCGATCGGCCGGATTCTTGGCCATGCCGCGGGTGATGACGGCATCGAGGGCGGCCGGGACCGCACTGTTGCGGGCGCCTGCGCGCGGCGGATCGGTCATCAGGTGGGCGTGCATCTGCTGGGCGGGGTCGGTGTCCCCGTAGGGCCGGGCGCCGGTCAGGCATTCGTAGAGGACGCAGGCCAGCGAGTACACGTCGGAACGCGCATCCGCCTTGCCGGTGAACCGTTCCGGCGCCATATAGGCCAGGGTGCCGATCGCCAACCCGGTGGTGGTGACCGCGGTCTGCCCGATGCCATGCGCGATACCGAAGTCGATCAGATAGGTGAACCCGCCCGCGTGCACGACGATGTTCGACGGTTTGACGTCCCGGTGCACCAGCCCGGCTCGGTGCGCCGCATCCAACGCGGCGGCGACCTGAGCGACGATGCCGACGGACGTGGCGGGCCCCAGCGCCCCGGCCGCGATCATGGCCGCCAGGTCGGCGCCCTCGACGAACTCCATGTCGATGAAGAGCCTGCCGTCGATCTCCCCGAAGCGATGGATACGCGGGATGCGCGGGTCACGCAGCCTCGACACCACTTCCGCTTCGCGCTCGAAACGCTTGCGGTAGCTCGCGTCGGCCGCGAGTTCGGTCGGCAACAGTTTCAGCGCGACCCAGCGCGCACCGGCATTGTCGTATGCCAACCAGACCTGCCCCATGCCGCCCCGGCCGAGCAATCGATCCAGCCGGTAGCCCCCGAATCGCACCTCCCCCATCGCGAACCTCCAGTCACCGTCGACTTGTCCAGGCTCGGCCCGCCGGCCCCGATTACCTGCGGCGACACCGGAAAACACCTGCTCCGGCCGCAGATACCAAAAGACCCAACCTCCTTCGCAGCGTAACCGCGCCCCGGCACCCCGGCCAGTGTGTCGTGAACGACACCCTCGCGGTGACCGTGATGCTCGCCGCCCTTCGTCGGCCGCGCTATTTGTCCTTGCCGGCCTTTCCACGGCCCTGCCCGTTGTCGTGCCCGTGGCCGCCGTGCTCGTTCTTGCCCTTGCCGGTGCCGTCGTTGCCGTCCTCGGCACCGGCGGGTCCACCGCGCTCCGGCTTCGCGGTATCCGGTTTCTGCGGTTCCCCCCGGGGCGGTTCCGCACGGGGCGGTTCGGCACCGGGCTCCGACGGCATCCAGCTCGCGGCGCTCCCGACGGTGGGCACACAGCGCAGCAGCCTGCCGTCCGCCGCGACAGCACGCGCGGCAACAGCGGGATCACAGGGCTGCCACGCGGCCGGGACACCGGCGATCGGCGCGGCAGGCACCGATACCGCCGGAACAGGCGTGGGCACCGTCTCGACCGGCGCGGAAACCCCACCGGAGGGCGTCAGCGGGGCCGAAGCCCTGGCAGCCGAACCCTTTTCCCGATCGAGCGACTGCCCCAACCAGAGCACCAGCCCGACGGTGACCAGCAGGCCGACCAGCACGGCAGCCGCAATGCGCGAATTCGTCTCCCGCCGTGCCGGACTCGGCGACGGTGCGGCCGCGGCCTGGGCATCGGCCATCCGCTCCGGCCGGGTACTCGGCAGCGTCTCCGCCGATTCGGACGCCCGAAACGGTTGGTTCGGTACGCTTGTCGTCGGCAGCACCACGGCCGCGGTCTCCACCGTCGGCACATCGAGCCCGGTGACCGCGGCATACGCGGCGGCCGCCAACTCACCCGCGCTCGCACACCGCTGCTCCGGCACCTTCGCCATGCCGCGGGCGATCACCGCGTCGAGCGCGGCGGGCACCGCGGGATTCCACGCCGCGGCGAGCGGCGGTTCGGTCATCAGATGGGCGAGCAACGACTGGGCGGCGTCGGCGTTGCCGAACGGCCTTCGCGCGGTGAGACATTCGTAGAGCACGCAGGCCAGCGAGTACTGATCGGACCGCGCGTCCCCAGCGCCGGAGAAACGCTCCGGCGCCATATAGGCCAGCGTGCCGACCACATTGCTGCTCGTCGTCAGCGCCGGTTGATCGATCCGATACGCCGTACCGAAGTCGATCAGATGAACGTGGTCGTCCGGTCCGAGCATGATGTTGGACGGCTTGACATCCCGATGCACCAGCCCCGCCCGGTGCGCGTCGTCCAGTGCCTGCGCGACCTGCATCACGATCCGTACCGCCCGCGCGGGCGGCAGCGGCCCTTCCCGCTGGAGCAGCGCCGCCAGGTCGACGCCCGCGATGAACTCCATAGCGAGATAGAGCCGCCCGTCGTGTTCGCCGAACGCGTGAATCGACGCCAGGTGCGGTCCGCGCACCTGCGCCGCCAGCCGCGCCTCCCTGGTGAACCGCTGCCGATAGGCCGGTTCGCCGGCGTAGGTGGACGAAAGCACCTTCAGCGCGACGGACCGTCCGGTGGTGTCGTCGTAGGCGAGCCACACCTGCCCGGTACCACCGCTGCCGAGCAATCGATCGAGGCGATAGTGGCCGAACCACGTCGCACCCATATATGGAACCTCCCGCTAGCCTTTTCCTCATGGAGGAGCTACCCGAAATCCGTATCGGCACCGCCGAGCGCGAGGACGCGATGCGGCGACTGTCCGATCATTTCGCGGCAGGGCGGCTCAGCGTCGCGGAATTCGACGAGCGCAGCGCGATCGTCGCGGCCGCTGTCACCCGCGGCGACCTGACGCAGGTGTTCACCGATCTGCCGGAGCCGCTGGCCAAAGCGGCTGCGGTGCCTGCGAAACCGGAGTCCGGGTTCCTCTCGGAATGGCCCGAGCGGGTGATGGCGGTGATCCCGATCTTGGCCGTCATCCTGTTCTTCCTGACCGGCAGTTGGCTCTGGTTCCTGGCGATCCCACTGATGGGTGCGCTGCTGTTCGGCGGACGGCACGGCGGACACGGTGGCCACGGCGGTGGACGGGAGCGCCGCCGCAACCGGCGCGATCCCGAAATTGACTGACTGACGCCGATTTCTCGGGTCATGACCGGCCCGAGCCGGTCACCGTAGCGTCGAAGCCATGACGCGATCCGCCCGACTGCGCCGCTGGTTGCTGTATCCGCTCGCGGTCGCGGTGACACTGCTCCTGCTGTCCCTCGCGGCGGGTTACGCGCACTACCGGCTCACGCTGTACAAGGCCGCGCCGCGACAGACCGGAAAATTGGCGCTCACCGGTGCCACTGTGCTCGTCGGCGCGGACCTGACACCGCACCCGAACGCGACCATCCTGATCGAGCACGGCCTGATCACGGCGATCGGCCCGGGCGTGGCGATACCGCAGGACGCCGCACGCCGGGATCTCACCGGCCGCACCGTGCTGCCCGGCCTGATCGATTCCCACGTGCACCTCAACGCGCCGGAAGTGCCCCGCGGCGAGCGCGCCGGCCTGCTGGACATGCCGGGCATCGTCGCCGACTGGTACCGCTATCACCCCGACAAGCGGCGAAACTTCCTGCGCAACGGCGTGACCACGGTCCGGAGCATGGGCGACGAGAACGAATGGGTGCATACGCTGCGGCGACGAATCGCCGAAGGCGACCTGGCGGGACCGCGCCTGCTGATCGCGGGACCGATCTTCACCACACCCGGCGGCCATCCGGTCACCACCATCGGCGTCGAGCCGAAGTCGGACGCGGTACGGCTCCCGGACAGTCCCGAGCAGGCGCGCGAAATGGTCCGTGCGCTGGTCACCGGCGCGGATCCGGTCGATCTGATCAAGGTGGTGCAGGAGCGCGGCAGCCCGGAACGCAAAGTGCTGGAACCGATCCGGCCCGATATCCTCGCGGCGATCATCGACGAGGCGCACCGGCACGACACGAAGGTCTTCGCGCACTGGGGAACTCGTGCCGATCTGGAGGATCTGCTCGCGGCGGGCGTCGACGGGCTCGACCATCTGGAGCCCCGTGGCGTGCTGACCGGCTGGCCCGAGGGCTTTCCCGAAACTCTGGTGCGGCGCGGTATCACGCTCGCACCGACGCTCGCGGTCACCGACCTGGTCTTCGACGAGCCCACCAAAGCGGCGATTCGGCTGCGGGTCAAGGAGTTCCGCGACGCGGGCGGCCGGATCATCGCCGGTTCCGACGCGGGGATGCCCGGCGTCTACGCCGGGCCGGGCCTGATCCGCGAACTCGAATTGCTCGTCGCCGCGGGCTTGCCCCCGCGCGAAGCCCTCATCGCGGCCACCGTGACACCCGCCGCCGCCCTGCACGCCGACGCCATCGGGGTACTGGCACCGGGCCGCGCCGCCGACCTGCTGGTCGTCCGCGGCGACCCGCTGACCGACATCACCGCGCTGCGCGCCGTCGACACGGTATTCCGGGACGGCCGCATCGTGCACGAAGCCGACCGATAGCCTCGACGTATCGAGGGGTGCCCGAGCGGGCGCCGCCGCACATCGTCGAGGAGCGCGGACACGGATGGAACCGATCGAGATCAACGCGGGCACTTGGTATCTGCGCGCGCTGCGCGCCGACGACCGCATCGACGATCGGCCCGCCCTGGCCCACGGCGGCATCACCGACCCCGGCTACGTCGCCCTGCGCTTCGCGGGCTGGGTCGAGGAATCCCATTTCTCCTGGGCCGTCTGCGAACCGACCACCGCCGAGCTGGTCGCCGAGGTCGGCGCGACCCCGGCGCCGGACGGCACCGCGAAACTCACCGGCTGGGCTCGTCCCGGCCATGAGCAGGCGCTCGATGCCGGCCTGAGCGCTGTGCAGCGGTTCGTCGAGGGCGCGCTCGGCTTGCGCCCGCACACCGGCTGAGGGTGTTCGCACACCTCGCCGAGTCGTCACACTGCAACCCGCCGTGGCGACGCACGGACCAGGTTCCGGCGAGGTGTGCGAAGTTTGTCAGCCGAGCCGGTCGAGTACCCGGTCCAGCGCGTCGACCGCCTCGTCCAGTTCGGCGGCGGAGACGGTCAGCGGCGGGCGGAAGCGGATGCCACGCTCGCCGGTGCCGAGGATCAGCACCCGCTCCTGCTCGCGCAGCGCGGTGAGCACCTCGTCACGCAGCGCCACCGAGGACACGGTGACCGCGCACATCAGGCCACGACCGCGCGGCTCGCTGATGCTCGCATGCCGCTCGGCCAGCGACTCCAGCCGATCCAGCAGATGCGCGCCGAGCGCCTTCGACCGATCGACCAGCGAATCCTGTTCCAGCACTTCGAGAATCCGCCGCACCCGCACCATGTCGGTGAGGTTGCCGCCCCAGGTGGAGTTGATCCGGGAGTTCACCACGAACACGTTGTCGGGAACCTCATCGACGCGCCCGCCCGCCATCACACCGCACACCTGGGTCTTCTTGCCGAAGGCGACGACGTCGGGTTGCACGCCGAGTTGCTGGTAGGCCCAGGTGGTTCCGGTCATACCGACGCCGGTCTGTACCTCGTCCAGCACGAACAACGCGTCGTTCTCGTGACAGAGCTGCTGCATCGCCTGCAGGAACTGCGGCCGCAGGTGCCGGTCGCCGCCCTCGCCCTGGATCGGCTCGGCGATGAAACACGCGATGTCGTGCGGGTTTTCGGCGAAGGCGCGGCGCGCCTGATCCAGTGCGCGCGCTTCGACCTCGGCGATATCGTGCGCGTCGCTCAGGTACGGCGACTCGATGCGCGGCCAGTCGAACTTGGGGAACCGCGCGACCTTCACCGGATCGGTGTTGGTCAGCGACATGGTGTATCCGGTGCGGCCGTGGAACGCGCCGGTCAGGTGCAGCACCTTGGTGCCGAGTTCCGGTGCGCGGCCGTGCATCTCGTTGTGCCGGCTCTTCCAGTCGAACGCGATCTTGAGCGCGTTCTCCACGGCGAGGCCACCGCCGTCGATGAAGAACAGGTGCGGCAGCCGGGGATCGCCCAGCACGCGCACGAAGGTCTCCACGAAGCGGGCCATCTCGACGGTGTAGATGTCGGAGTTGCTCGGTTTGTTGATCGCGGCGGTCGCGATCTCCGCGCGGAACTCGTCGTCCTCGGCCAGCGCGGGGTGATTCATACCCAGGGCGTTGGACGCGAAGAAGCCGAACATGTCTAGGTAGGAGCTGCCGTCACGCTCGTCGACGAGCCGGCAGCCGCGGGACTTCTGTAGGTCGAGGACTAGTTCGAAGCCATCGGCGAGGATGCTGGCCGACAAGATCTCATGCACTCGGGCGGCGGGGGTGACCGCCGGGCGGGTGCGTTCCAGTTCGATGGTCACACCACCGAGGGTACGAAAATTTACGGAATCTGTACAGGAAAGCGGATTAATTACACGTAACGGCTACCTGTCATAGAATGTCTGCAGGATGATGGTGCTTCGAGTCCTGACGTTGGCGGTCGCCCTGATCTCCTGCAGCAGCTGCTCGAGGTGCCGCGGCGAGGCCACCCTGACCAACAGCATGTAGCTCTCGTCGCCTGCCACCGAGTGGCACGCCTCGATCCCGGGGATGTGCTGCAACACTGCCGGGGCATCATCCGGCTGCGACGGGTCGAGAGGAGTGATCGCGACGAATGCCGACAACAGCTGGCCGAGCGCCTCGGGGTCGACGTGCGCCGTGTATCCGCGGATCACGCCGCGTGCTTCCAGCCTGCGCACCCGCGACTGCACGGCGGAAACCGACAGGCTCGCCTTCTCGGCCAGGTTCGACAGCGTGGCGCGTCCATCGGCCATCAATTCACGAATCAGCAGGCGATCTATGTCGTCCAGTACTGGTCTTGCCGGTGTATCCGCCATCAGCGAAGGGTAAACCAGGCGACCCGGCTCGTGGCAGAAACCTCACCCCGATCCTCCCAAGACATGGGACAGATATGCCGCAATGCGGCCGAAAGGTACGGCGGAGCAACAGATGACAGATGTGCAGAGCGCCCACGACTCGCGGACGCGCGAGACCGCACCCGGCGATCAGACCACTCGTGAACTCGCGGAGCGCGCCGCGGCGGTGCTGCGCGGCCTCGGCGTCGAATCTCCCGAACCCGGCGACCTGCCCGCCCGCAGTCCGATCACCGGCGGGCGACTGCTGACCCTGCGGGCCAGTGCACTGGACGAGGTCGACAGCGCGATCGAACGGGCCGCCACGGCTTTCGCCGCCTGGCGCACGGTGCCCGCCCCGGTCCGGGCCGCGCTGGTGCGCAGACTCGGCGAACTGCTCACCACGCACAAGAGCGAACTGGCCGAGCTCGTCACGCTGGAGGCGGGCAAGATCGGCGCCGAGGCCGCGGGTGAAGTGCAGGAGATGATCGACGTCTGCGAGTTCGCCATCGGTCTGTCCCGGCAGCTGTACGGGCAGACGATGCCGTCGGAGCGCCCGGGTCACCGGTTGATGGAGACCTGGCATCCGCTCGGCGTGGTCGGGGTCATCTCGGCGTTCAACTTCCCGGTCGCGGTCTGGGCTTGGAACACCGCGATCGCGCTGGTCTGCGGCGACACGGTGGTGTGGAAGCCCTCGGAGACCACCCCGCTCACCGCGCTGGCCTGCCACACCCTGCTCCGTCGCGCCGCGGCCGAGGTCGGCGCGGATCCCGAAGTGCACCAACTGATTCAGGGCGCGGCCGAGGTCGGCGCCCGCCTCGTCGACGACGAGCGGGTCGCGCTGGTGAGCGCCACCGGTTCGGTGCGGATGGGCAAGATCGTCGCGCCGCGGGTGGCCGAGCGGTTCGGCCGCTGCCTGCTGGAACTGGGCGGCAACAACGGCGCGATCGTCACGCCTTCAGCGGATCTGGAGCTCGCGGCGCGCGGCATCGTGTTCGCGGCGGCGGGCACCGCCGGGCAACGGTGCACCACGCTGCGCAGGCTGATCGTGCATGCCGACGTGGTCGGACCGCTGCTCGAGCGGATCGAAAGCGCCTATCAGCAACTGCGCGTGGGCAATCCACTGGAAGATGGCGTTCTCGTCGGCCCGCTGATCGACGGCCGGGCTTATGCGGGGATGCGCGCGGCGCTGGACAAGGCGCTGGCCGACGGCGGCGAATTGATCTGTGGCGGTGAGCGAGTCGACGGGTTCGGCGAGGACGCGTACTACGTGCGCCCGGCGATCGTGCGGATGCCCGCGCAGACCGCGGTGGTGCGCGAGGAGACCTTCGCGCCGATCCTGTACGTGCTCACCTACCACGATTTCGACAGCGCGATCGCCCTGCACAACGCGGTGCCGCAGGGGCTTTCGTCGGCGGTGTTCACCGCCGACCAGCGCGAGGCCGAACGTTTCCTGGCCGCGGACGGCTCGGACTGCGGCATCGCCAACGTCAACATCGGCACCTCCGGCGCCGAGATCGGCGGCGCGTTCGGCGGCGAGAAGCAGACCGGCGGCGGGCGGGAATCCGGCTCGGATTCCTGGAAGGCGTACATGCGCCGGGCCACCAACACGATCAACTACTCCGCCGAACTGCCGCTGGCGCAAGGGATCAAGTTCGGCTGATCGGCGATTACCCGCCGAATCCCCTGACGCGCCAGGGCAACGCCGCGGCCGGGTGGTCGCCATCGACCACCCGGCTTCGGCCGTTTCCGCGCTCCGGCAAGCTCATTCGAGCACGACCGGCAGGGACTGCACGCCGCGGAAGGTACTGCTCGGCCGCCAGCGCACCGCCTCGGCGAGCCGCATGTCCGGGTATCTGGCCAGGATCTTCTCGAACGCGAGCCGCGCCTCCAGCCGGGCGAGCGGCGCGCCGACGCAGTAGTGGATGCCGTGCCCGAACGCCAGGTGCCCACCTTTGGCGGCCTGCCCGATCCGGATGCGGTCCGGGTGCGTGAACCGGCCGGGATCGTGATTGGCCGCGAGCAGCGACACCGAGATCAGCTCGTCGGCCGGAATGTCGATGCCAGCCACCGTGATCGGCTCCGCGGTGTACCGCAACGTGGACACGTGGACCGGGCCCTCGTAGCGGAGGAACTCTTCGATCGCGGCCGGAATCCGCTCGGGCTCCGCCGTGAGTTCGGTGTACAACGCCCGGTCCCGCAGCAGCGCGAGCAGGCCGTTGCCGATCAGGTTCACCGTCGTCTCGTGACCGGCCACCAGGATCAGGAACAGCATGGCGATGAGCTCCTGATCGCTGAGCTTGTCGCCCTCGTGCGTGGCCTGGATCAGCTGCGACAGCAAATCCTCCCCGAGGTTCTTGGCGCGTTCGGCGATCAACCCGATCAAATAGGTGGCCAGTTCGACGCTCGCCGCGGCGCGTTGGGCGGCGGTGGCGTAGAACGGTGAGTCGGCGGCGTCGGGGTCCTCGACGTGCTCCGCCGAGGTCGCGGTCATCGTGGTCGACAGCTCGCGGAACCGGTTCCGATCGGCCTCGGGCACCCCGAACAGTTCGCAGATGACCGTGATCGGGATCGGCAGCGCGTAGCCCTCGATCAGGTCGACCTCAGGTGCTCCGGCCATCTTGTCGAGCAGCTCATCGGCCAAAGTCTCGATCCGCGGGTGCAATTGGTCGACCGTGCGCGCGGTGAAGGCCTTGCTGACCAGCCTGCGGAGCCGGGTGTGGTCCGGCGGGTCCGAGCTGAGCATGTGTTTCCACAGGTCGGTGCTGACCGCGGTCATTCCATCGTGCTCGCCGCGCAGCCTCGTGGTGATCGGCGCGATGCTCGCCGCGTCCTTGCGCACCCGGTCGTCGGCGAGCACCGCGCGGCCGAGCTGGTAGTCGACCACCAGCCAGGTGGACAGTCCGTTGGGCAGCAGCACGTGATGGACCGGTCCTTGCGCGCGCAGCTCGTCGTAGACGGGGTAGGGGTTGTAAAGGAACTCGGTGCCGAGTCTGATCAGTGGTTTGGTCATGAGAACTTCCTGTGGGTCGTACGGGTGCTGCCGTCACCGCTGATGACGTGCAGGGGTTTCAGATCCCAGCTCTCCGCTACCAGCCGAGCCAGGAAGACCAATTCCTCGTCGGAATGCGCCATTTCGGGCTTGAGACTCTCCAGCACCCACTGGATCTTCCCGTCGAACTGGGAGAACCAGGTCGCGAGCGCGATCGGCTGCCGGTCGGCGCGCGGCGCATCGATGCCCTGGAACACCCCGCGCATCATGAACATCGACGGGTTCGCGCCGTGGCGCATCGCGGTCGGCACGAACGAGTCGACCACACCCATGTTGGAGCACATGCCGACGGTGATGGGCGCGGTCTCGGCCAGCCGCTCGACCACGCCCTCCGGCAGCACGTCGATGAGTTCGACGGGCATGTTCCGCGGGCGCGAGATCGCACCGGAACCCACGTCGTGCGCGTTGGCGAACGCGGCCTTGCTCGCCAGCCGCAGCGGCGCGAGATCGCCACGGTCCAGCCACGCCGGGTCCACCACGATCGGCACGCGGGCAAAGGAATTCGAGTCGGCCTGGTCCTGCTCGCGCAGGATCCGCACCGCCGTCAGCAACACCAGCGCGCCGTCGGGCCCCACCAGCGCGCAGTGCCGCAGCAGATCGGCGACCATCGCGAGGTAGAGCGTATTGGGTGAGCCGCCGCGCTGCGCCGCGCGCGCATTCCATTGCGCCGCATCGAAAGTGACTACGACCGAGCCCTCGCGCCAGCCGAGCGGCTCGCCCGCCGGGGCGGATTCGCGCGCGGTCAACGCCCGCCGTACCGCCGCGCGATGTTGTGGATCACGGGCCATCCGGCGCACTTCCGCCGTGACGCCGCGCGCGACGGCGATACTGCGGCGCAAGCCGTCCAGCAGATCGCCGCGGTGATCGATGACCGCGCCGAGTGATGCCGTCGTGGCGAGTTCGGGATGCACCAGCCCGGCGATCGCCATCAACCCCGCGTGCCCGTCGGCGATGGCGTGCGAGGCGATGACAGACCACACCATGCCGCCGGACCGGGTGGGCACCGCCGACATCCGCCAGCCGTAACCGTTTTCGGGATCGAGCGGGTAGTGCGCCTGGGTGTTCGCCCAGGCCAGCATGTCGCACTCGTCGATCGCGGCGTGATCGAGGCTCAGCGGCAGCGCGGCGTCGGCCGGCACCCAGCGCCAGCGCGCGAACGGCACCGCGGGCCGGTGCACCCGGCGCATGGACGGGCCCGCGCACAGGATCTCGTACATCGAGCGCAGTTGGTCCTCGGTGAGCCGGTTCGCCAGCACCACGACGGTCTGGCTGATCACCGGCACGCCGTGACCGTGATGGAACCGCAGGAACGCCTTGTCGGTGAGCCCGACGTACACCGGCGACATCAGGACGCCGCCTTCGCGGTCAGCGCGGCGCCGAACTCCGGTTCGGCCAGCCGCAGCATCCGCTCCTGCGCCACCATCGCGACCAGCTGGCCGTCCCGGCTGAAGATCCGGCCCTGGGTGAAGGCCCGGCCACCCTCGGCCGAGGGCGAGATCTCGTCGTAGAGCAACCAATCGTCGACCCGGCACGGCCGCAGGAACCAGATCGAATAGTCGAGGGCGGCGGTCTGGATGGCGATGCCCGGGTACGGGGCGACCGCCGCGCCGAGCAGGGTCATATCGCTGGCATAGGTCAGCGCGCAGCTGTGGGTCACCGTGCAGGCGGGCAGCTCGCCGGTGTATCGCAGCCAAACCTGCTGGCGCGCAGCATGTGTCGGCCCGTCCGGCACCCGCCGGATATCCCAGCCCGCCCATTCGTTGCCCGCGTCGTCCACGCCGATCCGCGCCAGCGCTTCCGGGGCGGGCGCGTCCGGGCACGGGTCGGCATGCCGCACCCCGCGATCACCCACGTGGTACGAGGCGACCATCAGGAAGGTCTCCTTGCCGTGCTGCACCGCCCGGATCCGGCGCACCGCGAACGAGCGCCCGTGCTTGACCGTGTCGACCAGGTAGTCGATCGGGACCTCCGGCGTGGTCGGCCGGACGAAGTATCCGTGGATCGAATGCACCATGAACTCTGCGGGCATCCCGGACGAGCCGGCCGCCAGAGCCCGAGCCGCCACCTCCCCGCCGAAAGTTCGCCTCAGTGCGGTGCGGTGCTGCCGCTTGCCGCGGAAGAAGTTCGGGTCGATTTCCTCTACGGCCATCGCGTCGAGTAGTTCAACCATGACGCCACCGTTCCCTTCGATTTCTGAATACCGACGAAGCTCATATCCGACCGTTTTCCGCCGTGCCGATGGCCCGTCTCGCAACGCCCGTACCGAATACAGTGAACCTGCGGCTAATGCTATTCAAGGCGGTGTAGTCCACCTCACAAGACATTACGGATTCTTTACAGAATAACACCGCTGACCGGTTAGGCGACTGCTCAAAGCATGCCCGCCTGCTTGGGATTATGCACAACGGCTATCCCGAGTATTGCCGCATTTTTCGCACTCGGGACCATTCCCGTAAACGGCGAAACGGAAATCGACAATCACGCGAAACGGTCAAAGAATACATTTATATAAGGGATCTCTGTGAGACCGGCAGCCGAAAAATTCACGCCGATGATCGACCTACAGTTACCGCCGTGCAACGACGTGCACACACTGCAATTTCGGCAGGTCGCCGATTACCCGCCCAGGCCGCCGGATTCCCGTAGCGGGATCTCTTTCCAGCACAGCACGAGCACCAGGGCGAGCACCGCGAGGCCTGCGGACACCAGGTACACCGTCGACATGGCATCGGCGAAACCGGTCTTCAGCGGCGCCGCCAACACGGGATTCAGCCGCTGGATGAGCGAACTGTCGTCGAGGATCCGCTGCACCGCCGCCGGGTCGTGCCGGACCAGGCCCTGCGCGAACGCGACCTCGGCCGGATCGCCACTGTGCAGGCCGGCCGCGACGGCCCGCTGATAGCCCGGATCGGCGGCCGCCGTCGCGACGTCCGCGTCCACCCGCGCGGGCAGCAGGCCGAACAGCGTCGACAGCAGGGCCGCGACCCCCAGCGTGCCGCCGACCTGGCGGAAGAACGTCGCGGCCGCGCTCGACACGCCCATGTCCGCGGGAGCGGCGGCATTCTGGATCGCCAAAGTGATGGGCTGCAACAGATTTCCGAGCCCGACCCCGGTGATCGCCATGAAGATCATGGTGCGCCAGAGCGGCGTTTCCGGCGTCAGGTAGTGGAACAGGAACAGGCCCGCCGCGACGGCCGCCGTTCCGGCGAGCGGGAACACGCGATAGCGGCCGGTCCGGCTGATCAGCCGGTTGGACACGGCCGAGCCCACCAGCAGCCCGAGCACCATCGGCAGCAGTTGCAGACCGGCCGCGACCGGACTGGCGCCCCGCACCACCTGGAGGTACTGCGGCACGAGGATGATGCCGCCGAACAGCGCCGCCCCGACCACCAGCGCGATCACGACACCCAGCGCGAACGTGCGATTTCGGAACAGCCGCAATGGAATCAACGCAGCATCACCCATTCTGGCCTCGACGGCCACGAACGTGATCAGCCCGATTCCACCGACCAGGTAGCAGATCACCGCGCCTGCGGCAGTCCAACCCCAGCTACGTCCCTGTTCGGCGACGATCAGGATCGGCGTGATGCCGACCGCGAACGCGGCGGTGCCCAGCCAGTCGACCGCGACCCGCTCCCGATCCGGCCGCGCAATCCTGACCACGCGATACACCACCACCAGCGCGATCAAGCCCACCGGAACATTGACCAGAAAGACCCAGCGCCAGCCCGTTACGCCCAGGATGCTGTGCTGCCCGGCGAAGAGACCGCCGAGCACCGGCCCGATCACGCTGGCCAGGGCCCAGGTCGCCAAGAAGTGACCCTGATACTTCGCCCGATCCCGCGGGCTCACGATATCCCCGAGCACCGCCGAGGCCAGCGACATCAGCCCGCCTGCGCCGACGCCCTGGATCGCCCGGAACACCGCCAGCTCGTACATCGATTGCGCCACCGTGCACAGCAGCGATCCGCCCACGAAGATCACGATCGCGGCGAGCAGAAAGGGCCTGCGGCCGTACATATCCGACAATTTTCCGTACAGCGGCGTGGTCAACGTCGCGGTGATCAGGTACGCGGTGGTGACCCACGCCTGCAACGAATACCCGGACAGATCGTCGGCGATGGTCCGCACCGCCGTGGCCGTGATGGTCTGATCCAGCGCCGCCATGAACATCCCGAGCACCAGGCCACTCAGGATGATCAGCACCTGCCGATGGGTGAAGCCGCCCGGATTGTCCGAAGGCGCCGCCACCGGTTCGGTCCGCCGCGTCCGTTTCCCGGTATGCCCGATAGGCAGCGCCATGAGCGCCTCCTGAAATCCGAAGAGAGAGTGCATGATCGGTTGTCAGCGGTCGCTCTCGTCCCCGGACCGCGGCGGTGATCCGCCCAGAAGCTACGCAATGCGAAGTAGTCACGATAAACCTGACACGGCGTCTCAGGTAACCCCGGTGTGTCGGCTATCTCACCGCCACCCATTCAGTGATGCGCGCCATACCTCTGCGGCCGTTGCTGCGGCACCGCCCGCCGCAATCAGACACCCCTACCAGGCGTTTTCGCATCCGCCCCCAAGGTGTGTAAGGTTGGGGACACCCGACGCGGGGTGGAGCAGCTCGGTAGCTCGCTGGGCTCATAACCCAGAGGTCGCAGGTTCAAATCCTGTCCCCGCTACAGCACAGCCTAGGCCGGAGACTTACCAAAGTCTCCGGCCTAGACTATTTTTCGGCCCGGGTCAGCGCGCCGGCTTCAGTTCGGCGTGCATGAGATAGACGTTGTAGGTGTCCCATGCGGAGAGGGTGAAGTACAGGTCCGTGGCGGTCGACCAGGGATGGATGAAACCCCATTCCCCCGACATCCCGGAAGCTATTGAGGTGGCCTGGTTTTCGGCAACGGGCGCCATGGCCGTCATCTGAAACCGATTCTCCCCGAAGATGTTGTCCCACTTGGCATGCTGGCGGCGTGACAGCGACTGTCCTGCACCATGTTGTCGATGATCAGTCCTTTGGACAGATCCCGACCGGTGCTGTAGCCGAGCACATTGCTGCGCCAGTCCGGTCCACCGACCGCGCCCGCTTCCCAGCCCGCGCCGAAGGTGTCACCGAAGACCACCGCGACCTCGCCGGGTCTGGTCTCCCACACGATCCCGAGATCGGTGCCGTCGACCTGCCAGCGCATATCGGTACGGTTCTGCGATCCATGCCCGGTCACCTGACCGACCAGGTCGACCGAACCCACTCGCGGCACCGGCACCGGCTCGCTGACCGGACCTGGTTCGGCCGGATGCACTACGTCAGGTGGCGCGGGCTGCGGCGGATCGCCGGGACCGCCGGGCACCGGTATCGGAAACGGCTCGAACTCCGGCCGGATTCGCACCCCCGGCCACTCGATCCTGTCGGGTACGGAACTCCCCGAACCCGATCCAGAATCCAGGCTGGAGCCCGAGGACGACCCGGTACCGCTGCCCGGATCAGGCGGCGGTGGCGGCGCGGGCGCGTCGCGGCCGGGCGTATCCCGGATATCGGGACACGGATTCCGGCACGGATCAGCCCCGGCGGATTCTTGGCCCACTGCCACATTTGCCGACCATCTGCCACGGGAATGCCAAAGCTGGTTCCGGGCAACATTTTCGGGCGTTCCGCCGGGCACGATGAATCCGCTGGGTGCGCAACCGGTTCGGTGGCCACCCGATCATCGGGGCGTTGCGAGCCCAAGTAGTCCAGGAGGGGAACCCTTGCGATCAATCATTCGTGCCGCCGCCGCACCCGTGGCCGCCTTCGCCATTCTGCTGACCGGAATGCCTTTCGCCGCAGCAACTTCCACTGCCACGCCGGATACCGCGGTCACGTTCGTCGCCGCCGAGCAGGTCCCCGGCACAGGGGATTTCAGGTTCGAGGAAGCAGCGGGCCGGCGCCCGCACTACATCTCCGGCTACACGGACCACGCTCGCCAGCGCATGGCCGAGCGCCGGATCAACGAGGACCAGGTCGAAAGCGCCATTTACAGCAAGTACGAGGGCCAGTGGCAGCCCCAGCACCGCACTTGGCTGGTGACCTGGGGCGGAGTCGCGGTAGCGATCAGCGAGGACGCCAAGATCGTCACGGTCGAGCGCGTCTGACGCGGCCCCGCGTGTCGACGTGGCAGTCGACTGCCACGCCGACAGCGCCGCGGTGCATCACTACCACCCAATCCCTGACTCGCGCCTGCGCCCTCGTCGGCGCGGCAGGAACCCCGAGCCGCCGGCTCGGCTGTAGACGATCGGAAGAACCTTGATCACTATCCGCAAGTCCTTTGCCGCAGCGCTCTTCGCCACGCTGCCACTCATCGCCCTGACGAGCGCCCAGGCGGCCGCCGCGCCGTCCGCGAGCACCCCGGCCCCCGCGACGATCGTCGTCGACGCGGACACCCCGGGCGTGCCGCCCGCATTCCAAGCCGTCGCAGGCAAGCGATTCACCGACGCCGAGGACCGGGCAGCGGCGCGCGACCTCGGCTACGCGGTGGCCAACGTCGGCAAGAGCCATGGCTGCCTGATCTTCAAGCACGAGAAGAAGAACCTGTACATTTCACAAGACGTCGACGGCCACAACGGGGGGCGCTGGAAAATGGCGAGTTCGCCGGAGAACCTTGCCTCGAAGAAGACCCGGATGGGGACCTACGACGCGAACCTCAACCGGATTGGTGACTGATTTGGACCATTCGAACAACGACACCGCAGACGCGCCGACCGCCGCCGGACCGTGGCAGATACGGTTCGAACCGGGGACAACGAAGGAAAACATCGCGCGGATCGCGGATTTCGCTGTTGCGGAGGGCATGTGCGATCCCGGCTCGGCAGATTTCGTCCGCGCGGGCCGGGATCCGCGGTTCTGGCACTCCGGTGCGCTCGACCGCACCGAGGTCGACGCGCACCGAGAGATCTTGCGCAAAGCGCTGAACAACGAGCCGCTGAGCACAACCGACCTCGACCCGATTCGGGACACAGTCCAGCGATTCGACGAATGGCTGCGCACGCTCGCCTATCCGCGCGAGGAGATCTACGACGCGGATACCACGTTCTTCGATTTCGACTAGAAAGGAGCTGCCCATGACCGAGCCCGGATCACAGCAATGGCAGATCCTGTTCCCGGAAGGACTCACCGCAGATCAGGTGGCTCGCCTGGCAGAGTTCGCCGCGAGCAACGGGATCGAGCAGGCGGCACACGGTGTCGACGATCGAGCGGTGCTCCGCTACGACTTCGACCGTGCGACGGTGGAACTGTATCGCCACCTGTTCCAGAAGATTCTCGACGGCGCCGAGCTCACCGCGAACAATCGGCTCGTCCTCGCCGATCGGCTCGCCGAGCTCGACGCGTGGGCCGAAACCGCCTCCGCGACCGACTGATTCGACCGGCCACCCCGATGGCAGTACGGCCTGCCATCGGGGTGCCAACAACCGCGCAGGCCGATGTCGGCGCGTCCTTCCCGATGCACGATGGGATCCGCGAGGGACCACCCGTCCACGCCTTCGACCGCACCGATCACGCCGGCGCGGATGGGCCGAGCGAAGGATTGATGTCGAATGTCGGTGATCACGCGTGCCGAGCCACAGCACGAACTGCCCGAGGAATCGACGCTCGCGGCATGGAAGCCGCTGACTCGCATCATTTTTCGCTTCTGCGTCAGCTATTTCGGTCTCTATGCGGTGCTCACCCAGCTCATCAGTCCGCTGTTCGGCTTCTTCAGCAGTCCGAGCGCCGGGTGGAACGTGAGCGGGCTGATGACGCCGTTGGTGGACTGGACCGCTGCCCACGTCTTCGGTGTGCGTGCACCCCTGGTGCACGCCGCGACAGCGAGCAGTGACCGCACCTACGACTGGGTGCTGCTGTTCTGCCTGTTCGTCATCGCCGCCGTGGCGACCCTCGTCTGGTCGGTGCTGGATCGACGCCGGACCCGGTATCCGGCGCTGCTGGCCTGGTTCCGGGTATTCCTGCGATTCACGCTGGCCGGACAGCTCATGCTCTACGGCATCGCCAAAATCCTGCTGACACAGATGCCGTCACCTCCGCTGACCACCCTGGTGTCACCGTTCGGCGAGCTGACCCCCATGGGCCTGCTCTGGTCATCGGTCGGCGCCGCGCCGGGTTACGAGATCATGATCGGCAGCTTCGAGGCCATCGGTGGCCTGCTGCTCGTGCTGCCGCGGACAACCACCCTCGGGGCGGTGCTCGGCACCGTCGGTCTCACCCAGATATTCGTGCTCAACCTGACCTACGACGTTCCGGTCAAGTCGATGTCACTGCACCTGTTGGTGATGACCCTGGTGCTGCTGGCGCCGGAACTCGGCCGCCTGTTCGATGTGCTGCTGTCCAGGAGGCCGGTCGGCGTCTCGGCTCAGCCACCGCTCTTCCGCGCTCGCCGGGCGGCTCGGATCGCCCTTGCCGCACAGGTTCTGCTCGGATTGTGGATCGCGATCCCGATCGTCGGGGACTGCGTGGCCGCGTGGCGCGAGCACGGTGCCGGACGGGTGAAACCGCCACTGTACGGGGTGTGGAACGTGGAGCGCGCGACCGAGGAGGGCAAGGACGTGCCGCTGCTGATCACCGACGAGAAGCAGTGGCGGCGCGTGTTCTTCGAGTACCCGGACGAGTTCAAATTCCAGCGCATGAACGACTCGATCGGGTTCTATCGAGCCACCGTCGACGTCACCGGCCACCGACTGGCGTTGAGCCGATACGACCGTCCGGACCAGGTCACCGAACTCCGGCTCGATACCGCCGAGCCGGACAGCTTGAAACTGTCCGGCACACTGAACGGCCACCGCACCGAGATCTGGTTGCGCCGACTCGATCTGGAGTCACTGCCCTTGCTCAGCCGCAATTTCCACTGGGTGCAGGACTATCCCTACAACCCGAACAGTCGCTAGCTCACGCCCCGCGAAGCCAAGCCGGCGCTCCCTCGTCGCGATTCTCGCCCTTCTCGACGAACACGATGTTGTGATAGAAGTGCAGCCCTTTGATCGCGCTGTCGGTTCTCCTCGGCTCCCGACCGTCGATCTCGGCGAAGTTGAGTCCGTCGATCAAGGACTTGAGAAACCCCATGCTCGTCGAAGTGTCATCGTAGACACCGGATTTGCCACCGAAGTGTGGCCAGTACGATGTCTGCAGATCCTCGATCACGTACATTCCGCCCGGTCGGAGAGCGGGGAACAGCACGCCGAACGAGGCGATGACGTGGGCGCTGAGGTGGCTGCCGTCATCGATGACCAGGTCGAGCGGCCCGGTTGTCTCGAGCACCCTGGCGAGGTCGGCCGGCGCGGATTGATCAGCCCGCAATACCGTCATCCGTGGCTCCGACAGCTCGGACTTGTCGACGATGTCGATGCCGTACACCGTGGCCCGCGGAAAGTACCGTTTCCACATGCGCAGCGACTCGCCGCCGCGCCGGGGGTCGGCAAAACCGCCGACCCCGATCTCCAGCACGGTCAGGGGACGATCCCGAAGCATCTCGAAGTGCTTCGCGTAGTGCTGCGGGTACTGATGCACGCCCCACTTGTCCGAACCGGCCCGGACGCACAATTCGGCGAGGGTGACGCCGTAGCCGTGGTCGATCGAATCGAGCAGCCGCCGAACGGGTTCGAATGCGGGTTGCGGCCTGCCGAACGTCTCGAAGGCGGACAGATCGGGCCAGTGCAGCACGCGGGTGGCACTCGTCGCCGCGCCGCGCGGCCCGAGCACACTGCGGACGAACTCGGGTAGTGACTGTTCGATCGTGGCGGCGACCGCACCGGACGACGGGGCGGTCGGCGTCGTGGTGCTGCCGTCCGCGGCAACGCACACGAGCACGTCGGCCGACTGCGCACCGGCATGCAGCCGGAACAGCACGTCGATCGGCGGGCAACCGCGCAGATCGACACGGTCGAGTACTTCGCGGACGACCGTCCGCGCGGTCCGCTCGACACCCATCGACTCGATGTGCTCGGCGATGAGGCCATCGCTGGCCCCGGCGACGTGAATGAGGCGTGCAAGGTCGGGCCGAGTGTCTGTGGCGCGGTGGGTCATGCGGCGACGCTGACACCGATGGTGGGCGGAGTCAACGATTCTGCGTTGATCCGGCAGTGCCATTCCTACTGTGCCACAGCATGTTCGGCCCCCGAGGTCAGTTCGCGAAGCGGCACAGCTGCATCGCTCGGCTGCGCAGGGCGCCGAGACTGACCTTGTCGCCACCGGCGCCGGTCGCTCGCAACGGCTCGATGCCGGGAAGGCCTGCCTGTTCGGCCTTCTCGTTGAGCGCGTAGGTCTTTCCATCCGGAGCGGTGAACGTCGCTTGCGCACCCGCCCGGCACTCGATCGTGCCGCGATCGACGGTGAACGGCCACAGGTAGCCGAGATTCTCGCTGGCGACAGCCTGGCTGCTCGACGTCGGCTCGGGCAGGGTCACACCGTCCCGATGGGCCGGGTCCTTCGGCCCCGAACCGCCACCGCACGCGCTGATCGCCACGGCACCGCAGAGCGCCGCACCGGCCATCAGTACTCCTCGAACCTGCGGGATCATGCTTCCTCCAGCCTTCGGGTATCCGTCTATCGATAACGTTGCGCACTGCCAAGTTTCGGTTCACGAGCGTGGCTGTCAGCGGAGCCGGCAGTTCCGGCCGGATATGGTCGGAGCGCATCCCTTCGCGCCCTTTGGAGAGTCGTTGTCCGCATCCCGGTCGTCTCGAATCGACATCGTGTGTCCGACATTCAACCGGTCTGCGGCTATCCGGGCCACGATCGACAGCGTGCTGGCACAGACCGTGCCGGACTGGACGTTGCTGGTCGTGTCGGACGGCTCCACCGACGACACCGACGACGTCGTGCGCGCGTATCGCGATCCGCGGATCCGGCTCCTGCGCACCGGCCCCTATGGGCACCCAGGCGGTCCGCGCAACGTCGGTGTCGCGGCGGCGACGGCCCCGGCGGTGGCCTACCTCGATCATGACGATCGCTGGCTGCCAACGCATTTGGCGACTCTGCTCGGCATGCTCGACCGCGGTGCTGCCTTCGCCGCCACCGGTTGCCGCCGGGTCGACGAAACGGGGACGGAACTGGATCGCACCGCGGTCCCCGATCTGGTCTGGCATCCGGAGCTACAGACCACCCATGCGATGTTCGAACCGTCCCGCGTCGGCCACGTGCGGACGCTGCTGGCCGAGGTCGGCGGTTGGACCACCGTGCGGGCCGGCTACGAGGACTGGGATCTATGGTTCCGGACGGCAAGGCGCGGTTACGATTTCACGATTTCCGCCGAGCACACCGCGCTGCTCACCGTCGGCCCGGGCACGCGTCGCAACGGCCTGCGCCCACCGCAGGCGGTAGTGCTCCAGCGGGTCCCGGACCTGGCCGCCGCGGAAGCCGTACTCCAGGCCATCAAGACGCCGGAACATCGAAACTCCTTGCGCACAATCCATTTCACCGAGGTCGAAGAGTGGTATGCGAGCCTGGCCGATTCCGATCGTTATCGGCTGGCCGAAGGCCTACCGCCCGACACCGTCGCGCAAGCGCTGCACGAATACTTCGAGCAGCACGAGAAGCCCTGCCTGCTGGAGGAACTGAACTACGCGGCGATCGGCGACCACTACGCGATACTGCTGCCGCTGTGGTGCACCGACCGCGAGCACGCACGCGCGATCGGCACCGTGGTCCGCGAGCGCTTCCCCGCACAGCACAGGTATCTGCACGCACTGGTCGACGCGACCGCGGCGGCGTGATCAGCGGGTCCCGGCCCTGGCGGCACGGAGCAACGCGATGTAGCCATCGTCCAGAGTCGGTGCCACCGGCCATGATTCGGGCGGCGGTACCGGGCCGACCACCCGATAGTGCACCCCGTCGCCGGTGCTGGTCACGTTGACTACGGTGAAATCGCCCACCGGCTCGTGCGCCGCGCGCAGCACGTGCGTCTGCCCGTCGGCCAGTGCGACCAGACCGCCGGTGGTGCCGTGATAGGCCAACCTGCCTTCGGTCAGCACGGCGGCCATCGGGCAGCTGTGCGCTACGTCGTCGAGGATGTGGGTGGACAAGACGACGATGCGGTCGCCACCGAGCTGGCCGAGCAAGGTGCGGAAGCGGATCCGTTCCTCGGGATCGAGTCCCGCCGTCGGTTCGTCGACGATGATCAGCTTCGGGTCCCCCAGCAGCGTCTGCGCGATGCCGAGCCGGCGCTTCATCCCGCCGGAGTATCGCTCGATCCGTTGGGTGGCGACGGCATCCAGTCCGACACGGTCCAGCAGGTTATCGATCTGTGAGCGTCGGCGCCGCTTGTCGTCGATCCCCTTGAGCAATGCGACATAGTCGAGGAACTCGCGACCGGTGAGGTCCGGATAGAGCGCGAGCTCCTGGGGCAGATAGCCGAGTAGCCGTTTGACGGCGGTGCGACCCGCGGTGGTCGCCATATCGTGTCCGCAGACCGCGACCGTGCCCGCACTCGGGCGGATGGTTCCGGTCAGAATGCGGATGAGGGTGGTCTTGCCCGCGCCGTTCGTGCCGAGCAAGCCGGTCATGCCCTCGGTCACGGTCAGGTCGATCTCGTCGAGCGCGACGTTGCGCCCACGGTAGACCTTGGTGAGCTTGCGCAGCGTGATCGTCATTCGAACTCCATTCCGGCTCAACGACCTTTGGTCGTGATCGCGTGGCCGATGAAAAAGGCGAGCACCGTCACCGCCAGGGTGAGCCCGCAGGCGAGGATCGAGGACGTAACGCTCACCGCCGGATACAGCCAACCGCCGCTTCGCCCGGGCAGTGCGACCTCGAGCCATTGCGCCGCTTGGTAATCGCCGAGCGGCGACAGTACGGTCCGGGCCGGCGTCGGTATCGGGAGCAGTGGCGTGAGCAGCGTCGCCCAGTACCAGAACGGCACCAGGAGAACACGCGCGACGGCGCTGGGCAGCAACAGGGCCGCGACGTTCGCGAGCATGGTCAGTAGCAAGGATCCGGGCGCCACGATGGTGAGCACACCGATCATTGCAGCGCCGAGCGGGCCGGGCCCACCCGAGGTGATCGCCAGCCATCCCCCCATGCTCACCAGGACCACGGTCGCGGGCACCGAGGCGATCAGCCAGGGGCCCAGGACCAGGCCTGCCGTTCTGGTCAGTCCACCGGACGGTGTGGCACCGAACAATTCCCGCAATCCTGGTCGCCGCTGTCCGGCGAGCCGATCGGCGAGCACGATGGCGATACCGAGGGAGCCCAGGAAATTGATCAGCAAGGCGGTCTCGCCCACGGCGGCGATATCGCTTGTTCGATTCCGGCCGTACGGGAATTCCCCCAGCACCATGATCAACGCGACGAGCGGCAGCAACGACAGCCACACCGTGCGGTGCCGGAAGGAGAGCAACGCCTCGTAACGGACGGTCGCGCCGAGCGCCCCGAGGGACCGGCCGGTCATGCCCGCACCTCGCGCAGCTGGGTCTCGCTGTCCGCGACGCGCATTGCCGCGGGCCACGCGAACAGTGCCGCGAGCGTCACCATGACCGCGGCCTGTGCCCATACACCGCGCACGACCTGATCCAGTAAGAGCAGCTTCGCCGACCAGACGGTCACGACGATCGCCGAGGCACCCGCAGCGGAACCCGAGGTGACGACGACGTAGGTCGCGACACTGATCAACGCGAGGGCGAACGCGGGCGTACTCACCAGCAGGGGTCCTGCGGCAACGGGCCCCGCGGACCAGCCGAGCAGGCCGATCAGCACCACCGCACCGCACGCCGATGCCCCGACCAGGACGAGGCGGCGCACGACGGTCTGCGGGTACGGCGTCCGCACGGTCAGGTGCAGCTCACCCATCCGCTCCCGGCCCAGTACCGCCGCGGTGGCCAGCCCGGCCGTCAGCGCGACGACCTCGATGGCGATCGTGCGCAGGATCATCGTGCCGTCGAAAGCCACCAGCGCGATGCCGATGACGACGCCCACCAGCGGCGCCGTCACCAGCACTCCGGGCCCGCAGCGCCGGATCTCGTACCACCAGATCGGATTCACCTCATTGTGGTAGCCGAGCCGCTCGATTCGGTTCATCCGGCCACGGTGCGATAGCGCGGCCTGCTCATCCCGGCCGCGGCGGCGACCAGCAGCAGCGCGGCGACCGCGAGCGTGAGCACCGAGGTGGACCACAGCGGTGCGATCACCGCGCCGACGCGGTGCGCGGGTCCGGCATCCGCGGTGGCCGCCGCGCCGAGCAGCCACATCACCGCACCCGCGCCGGCACCGACCGGCGGGGAACGCCAGACCGCACCGGCGACGCCGACCGCGGAGGCGAGCAACGCGGGCCCGAGCCAACCCGCGACCGTCGCGCCGAAATCGGCGGACGCACCCACGCCGCTGGCGAGCAGCGAGGCGAGCAGTGCCAGCGCGAGATCGGCGGCGAGAACCACGATCAGCCGGCACGCGAACACCGCCGCCGGCGCGATGGGCAAGGTGGCGAACAACTCCAACCGTGGATCGGATCGAGGCATGCAGGTCGCCAGCGTGCCGAGCTGGAAGAGCAAGGTCACCGTGAGACCGAACAGCGGTGCGGCAGCGCCGCTGTGCCGCGTCAGCACAGCGAGCAGCACCGAACCCACGAAGCCCAGCGCGCTCAACAGAACGAGTGCCCGGGGCAGCAGCCGTAGCTGTGCCCGAGCCAGCGTCACCGTCAGCAGGAGCGAGGCTCGCCACCCCGGGCGCACTGCCTCGTTCGTTGTCGCCCAGGGCATTCCGAGCGCGTCGCCGAGCAGCGCATCGAAGGAGGGCGTACGAGCAGCACCCACCAGATCGGCGGAAACCTGGCGGGCCGCGACTGCCATCTGCTGCCAAATCTGAGCGTGGGCCTGACATTCCGCGCAGGCACGCAGGTGTGCTCTGGCGGCATCGTCCGGTACGCCGATCAGTTGATCGTCGGAGAGGTGTGGGCCCAGGGTGTTCGGGCTGGTCATCGCTCGCCTCCGTAACGAATGGACAGATCGGCGGTGGTGCCGGACAGGGCCTGTGCAAGTCGCTTGCGCGCGTGCGACATTCGGCTCTTCACCGTACCCACGGGAATGTCGAGCACCGTGGCGACATCCGGGTAGGACAGATCGTCGACCAGCACCAGCAACAGGACGTCGCGAAGATGTTCCGGCAGGTCGCGAATGCCGGCCGCGAGATCCCCGCGGGCGGCGTTGGCGAGCACGATGTCTTCCACCGTCCCCGCGTGATCGGATATCTCCGGCGTCTCGTCGAGATCGACCGTGGCGAGCACCGACTTGCGCAGATAGTTGTGGGCTTGGCGTTTGGCGACACCGAACAGCCAGCCGCGGGCGGAGGATTCGCCGCGGAAACTGTCCGCCGAGCGCCACACGGCCAGCCAGGTCTCCTGCAGGATCTCCTCCGCGACCCCGCTCTGCGCCGTCATCCGGCGCACCACCCGCAGCATCGCGGGCGCGTGCCGGTCGTAGAGCACACGCAGGCATGCCTGGTCGCCCTTGGCCACCGCGGCCAGCAACGCTTCGTCCGAGTCCACACAGTCGTGTGTAGCGGGTGCGCGCCGAACGGTTCAACCCGGATCGGAATTCGGCGCGCTGCGCAGAGTTGGCAGCGGCCTCGGACGCTGCCAGATACCGGTCGAGACGTTGTCGCCGTGTGGTGTGCGGTGCTTGTCTCGTTACCGGGGGAACAGCACCGGCCGGCAGGCCCGGTGGGAACGCTGGGCCTCCCTCGGCCGGGTCGTTCGATCAGCCGGGCAGTGCCACAGAAGAGGAGAACACCGTGAGCACGGTGACCATGGAACCGGTGGAGACCGTCGAAACAGTCGATCTGTTCGATCTCGACATCCGCGTCGGCGTCGGCAACATCCAGGGCAACGCGGCGATCAACAGCTGGTCGTACTGCACCCCGGGCTGCACCAGCTCGGGCGGCGGCAGCGGCTGCAGCCACTGCTGTTGATCGCCAGACCCGGGCCGCGCGGCACCGCGCGGCCCGGGTGCCCCCACATCGTCGACCATCGCAAAGGAATTGGGCTGGTGTCGGATTCGATCTTCCGGGCCTGGGATGTCTTCATGCTCCGCGCCCCGCTGGCGCTCGGCCGCTCCGGCATCCCGACCGCGGGCGGCCACCTCGGCATCGTGCGCGCCGCCGCGGCCGATACCACGCTGCGCACCGCGATCACGCTGGCCAGCCCGAGTCTCGGCAACCTGCTCGACCGCGTCCACCGCGGCGAACACCGCGGCATCAAAGCAACCCAGTTGCGCCGCGCCGCGCTCGCGGTACTCCGCTACGACATCCGAACACGGATGCGCCCGACGCCGTTCGGCGTCTTCTCCGGCGTGACGGGTGGCCGATTCGATTCCTCGGCGAAGCTCGACCGCGGCACCCGCCACCGCACCAGGACACACGCGGACATGCAATGGCTGCTCGGCCTCGTACAGCAGTTGCAGAGCAGGCCGGAGCTGCTACCCGGGCTACGGGTACTGGCCCACCCGGCACTGTCCGGTCGCGGCGACCGGGTGGTGCTCGACTGCCCGTCACCGCTCGGCGCACCGCTCGACGGACAGACCCGGGCGGTGGTGTCGCTACGGAACTCGCCGGTGGTCCACGCCGCGCTGGCCGCCGCCGAGCAGATGATCCCGATCGACGAACTCACGGCAACGATCGCGGTCCGTTTCGGGGCCCCGCCGCACCGCGTGGCCGAGGTGCTACGGGTACTGGTCGAGCAGGAATTCCTGCTCACCGAGCTGCGGCCACCGCTGGACGGCGGCGACCCACTCGACCACGTGATCGACGTCCTCGCGGCCGTCGGAGATCCGGCCGCACCGATCGCGGCGACGCTGCGCGCGCTGCGCGAGATCGATGACCGACGGCGATCGAGCGATCTACTGTCCCTGGAGGCCGGGACCGCGCGGTTGATCGAGACCGCGGCGCTGGCCGACCGCCTGCACTCCTACGACACACCGCTGCACATCGATACGGCGGTGGATATCGACGTCCAGTTACCGCTCGAGGTGCGCACCGAGGTCGAGCGCGCGGCCGAGTTGATGTGGCGGATGTCGGCAGCCAAGCTCGGCCTCGTCGCCTTGCGCGACTATCACGCGAAATTCCTCGAACGCTACGGCACCGATCGCCTGGTCCGCGTCGGCGAGCTGCTCGACGCCACGCGGGGCATGGGTGCACCCGCCGGCTATATCTGGCCGGAAAGCCAAGAGACGAAGCCGGATTCGGCCATCGCTCGCGAACCGAGCCGAATTCGACTGCTGCACGAACTGGCCGGAGTCGCACTACGCGACGGCCTGCGCGAGGTCGAGCTGACCGACGCGATGTTGCACGACCTGATCGGCACGGACGACGGCGACACGGACGCGCCGAACTCGTGCGAGATCACCTTCCACGTCATCGCTGCGTCGCTGGACGCGCTGTCGGCCGGGGACTTCCGGATCGTGCTGGCACCCAGCCCGGGTTCCCACCACGCGGGGGCGACGCTCGCCCGCTTCGCCGACCTGCTGCCGGCGGAGATTCGGGCCGAGATCGCGGCGGAGTCCGCGGCGATTCCGGTCCACGTGAACGGCGCGATGCGCGTCGACCTGGCCTTCATGACACGTTCCGGCAAAGCGGCGAACCTCGCCCACTGCGCGGTGCACAGCGGCAGCCGGATCAGCATCGGACTGCCCGCGGCCGTCGGCATCGATGAGATCCCCCTCGCCGAGGTAGCCGTCGGTGCGACGACGGAGCGGTTGTGTGCGGTACATCTGCCGACCGGCCGGGAGATCGTTCCGGTGCTGAACAACATGATCAGCCCGATGACCCAGGCGCCCAACGCCGCCCGGCTGCTGTGGGAGATCGGGTTGGAGGGACAACGACTGTGGGAGCCGTGGACCTGGTCCGGGCTGACAGAGCTGCCCTTCGTGCCGCGGATCAGGCACGGCCGTTTCGTGCTGGCCCCTGCGGTGTGGCGCATGGACGCGCTCCTCGGTGTGGCCGAGCCGGACTTCGCGGCAGCGGTCGCCGCATGGCGGCGCGAGTGGCGGGTGCCCGGGCGGATCCTGACCGTCCAGATGGATCAGCGGTTGCTGTTCGACCTGACCGATCCCGCCCATCTGGGGCTGCTGTGGGACGAACTGCGCAAGGACCCCGGCCTCGTCGCGCACGAGATACCCGGGGACGACGAATATTTCGACGGTATCGATGGGCACGCGATGGAGATCGTCGTGCCGTTGTCACGGCGCGACACTCGCCCGGCCCGCTCGCCGCACGGTGGCCGCCTCGGGGTGGATCGGACGGCTGCCGGGCTCGGCAGCGACTGGCTCTCGCTCGAGTTGTACCTTCCGGTAGCGGAGCAGAGCGAGTTCCTCCGTGTGCACCTGCCCGGCCTGGTCGAGCGAGCTCAGGAAAACGGTTGCGACCGTTGGTTCTTCATTCGGTACACCGGGCCGAACGGGCCGCATCTGCGGATCCGATGCCACGGCCCGGCCGCGGATCTGTGGGGTGCGGCCGCGTCGTCACTCGGACGTCAACTCGAGCAATGGCAGCGCGGGGGGCTGATCAGAACGCACCGTATCGAGCCCTACGAAGCCGAACTGGAACGATACGGCGGCGTGGCGGCCATGGCGCTGGCCGAGCGAGTATTCGAGGCAGACAGTCGCGCGATCCGGTTTCTCGAGCTGGTGGACGACCCCTCGTGCCCGCATACGCTGGATACCTTCGCCGCGGTCTCCGTCGCGGCGCTGGCCGCCGCCTACGGTCCACCCGAGCCGAACCCGGCGGATGACAACCGGCGGGCAACCGACGCGGCCTTCGCCTGGCTGTCGATGACCGGCGCACGAGCCGACCTGCCTGCGGCCTACCGGGTGGACGCACAGAACTGGCGGCGGCTGGTCGACCCGCACGGCGGGTGGGACGGGCTGCGCGCCGACCCGTACGGCGCTGCTGCGCTGGACGTACTCCACACCCGCGACACCGCCGTCCGCGAACTGCGCGCAGCACTGACAGCCCCTGCGCTCCGGCACCAACGGCTCGTCGGCAGCCTGATGCACATGAGCTGCAATCGGCTCTTCGGCGGCGACTCCGATCGAGAGCGCGCGGCGGTCGCCATTGCCCGCGGCGCCGTGCAGGACAACTTCGGCAAAAGAAGGCACGCACGATGAGCACCGCCCTACCGCAACAGGTTTCGCCGGCCGAACGGGCGGCCGAACTCGTCACCCTGGTCGCGGAACGGCTGGCCGATCCCGCCGCCATCGCGACGATCGCGGACCGCCCGGACAATCACGACCCCATCTACGGGTCGGTGATGTGGGGACCGATGACCTTGTCCACCGGATTGCCCGGCACGGCGATGTTCTACGCGGAGTTGGCTCGCCGGACTCCGTCCTGGTCGAGCACGACCCACGACCACGTCCGCGCGGCGGGCGAGACGATGTCGAGTCAGCCGAGCCGGGGGCTGTACGCGGGACCGGCGGCGCTGCTGGCGGCCGCGCAGACCTGCGAGGGCCACTACCCCGGATTGCGACGCAAACTCGCCGCCTGGCTGGCCGACGACCAGCTGACCCGACTGCGGCGCCTGCGCGCCCAGCCGGGGCCCGGTATTTCCTGGGAGTGCTACGACATCGTCAACGGATTGTCCGGCACCGCACGAATATTGCTCGATTCCCTCGACGATCCGGACGAGAACAGCGCGGAAGTCCGGCGCGCCCTCTACGACACCTTGCAGTACCTGGTGCAGATCAGTGAACCGATCACCGTGGACGGCCACATCGTGCCCGGCTGGTGGGTTCCCGCGGCGGCGCAACCCGTCGAGCAGGACCGGATCGACTATCCGCGCGGCGACTTCAATCTCGGTCTCGCACACGGCATTCCGGGACCGATAGCGGTGCTGTCGGCGGCCTTGCGCCGCGGGCACGAGGTGCCGGGACAGCGCGCGGCGCTGACCCGCATGGTGCAGTGGCTGATCCGCTGGATCCGCACCGACGACCAGGGCACCTACTGGCCCTGCCGAATACCGTTCGACGACGAAATCGCCGCCACCGCAACGGAAGATCTGTTCACCAGGACCGCGTGGTGTTATGGCGCGCCGGGCGTCGCGGCGGCGGTACACCACGCCGGTCAGACTCTCGGCATCCCCGAGTGGCGCGCGCATGCCGTCCGGGCACTGCACGACGCGCTGGCCCGGGACGAATCGCGCTGGACCCTGGCGGGACCGACGATTTGCCACGGTTACGCGGGGTTGCTCCAGGTGGTCCATCGCATCGGCACCGCCGAACAGGACGACGTGCTACTGGCCGCGCAGCACCGGCTCGCCGCGACGATCCTCGACATGGCGGATCCGGCCGCGCCCTTCGTGTTCCGGCAGCCGATGCGGTATCCGAGGTCTGCGCCAGGGCCGAGCGAATTCAAGCTGCTCGATATCGCCGGACTGCTGGAGGGGGCGGCCGGGGTGGCGTGCGCGCTGCTGTCGGTGCTCCCGGACGGTAGTGCCGAGACGGCACGGCATCCCTGGGACCGCGTCCTCGCGCTGAGCTGAGAAAGGGGTCGTCCGATGGCAGTCAACGCCTTCGAACTCTCGGATATCGTCGTGCGCTACGGCAGCACGCTGGCCGTCGACTCGGTCTCGTTGCATTCGGTACCAGGCAAGCTGACCGCGTTGCTGGGGCCGAACGGTGCGGGAAAGTCGAGCCTGCTCAATGTGCTCTCGACGGCGGCGCGGCCGGCCGCGGGCACGGTGCGGATCTTCGGCAGCGATGTACGGGTGGCACCGATGCGGGCCCGCGCCCAACTCGGTCTGGTGTTCCAGGAACGCACGCTGGACAAGGAACTCACGGTCGAGCAGAACCTCTGGTTCCATGCCCGGCTCTTCGGCATGCGCCGAGTCGACACTGCCGCGCAGATCGATCGCCTGCTCGACCTGCTCGAGCTCACCGCGCACCGGCGCACCGCGATCGAACGACTGTCCGGCGGCACCGCGCGACGCGTGGAACTTGTTCGTGCACTGCTCCATCGCCCCGGACTGCTCATCCTGGACGAACCCACAACGGGCCTCGATCCACAATCTCGTCGCGTCGTATGGCGAGATCTCCTCCGAATGCGCGACGAACTCGGTGTCACCACCCTGTATTCCACCCACTATCTCGACGAGGCCGAATACGCCGACGAGATCGTGATCATGTCCGCCGGCCGGATCGGTCGCTCCGGTTCGCCGGTCGAGCTGAAGGACGAGTTACGGGTCTCCTGTGTCCGGCTGCGGACCCACGACGACGAGACGGCCGCCGCACAGTTGCGCAGGGCGGGGTTCGAGGTGGTCACCGGGTTCACCGAGCTCGAGGTGCGATGTACCGAACCCGATCGCCGCGTCGCCGATATCGTGCGCGTGCTCGAGCTGCCGATCTCGAGCGTCACCGTGCACAACCCGTCGATGGACGACGTCTATGTCGCCGCCACCGCCCGTGCCGGGAAAGGCATTTCATGACAACGATGCATCCGACTGCCGCCCCTGCGCGGGAACACGCGATGGTCAGCGGTGTCCGGGCGATCGCGGTGATCGCGGGACGGGACCTGCAACGGCAGCTCCGGCGTCCCGGGCTGCTGCTCAGCAATGCCGCGCAACTGCTGTTCTTCATCGCGATCTACGCCGTCGGCTTCGACGCGATGGTCGGCACCGTCGACTCGGTGTCGTTCAGCGCGTATATCCTCCCCGGCATCATCGCCATTCAGGTGGCGACGATCGGCATCGCGACCGGCCTGTCCTACGCCTGGGACCGCGAGTTCGGCGTCCTGCGCGAGATGACCGTCGCCCCGGTGCCCCGGATGTGCCTGCCGCTGGGCAAAGTAGCGAGCACCGGCGTCATCGTCGGCATACAGAGCCTGCTGTTGCTCTCGTGCGCACCGGTTTTCGGACTGACGCCGACCATGGGGCAGATCGCCGTGGCCGCGCTGATCTACCTGTTCGGTTCCGCGGTGTTCAGTCTGCTCGGCTTGTTTCTGGCCACCGCTTTCCGCCAGATCCAAACCCTGCAGGCGAGTGTGCAGATGATGATGATGCCGATGTTGTTCCTCTCCGGATCGGTGTTTCAACCCGAGGTGGTCCCCACCTGGCTTTCGGTGCTGATCCGGCTCAACCCGCTGACCTATCTGGTCGATCTGGGCAGGCATGTGCTGGTGGGTGCCGAACGCGGCCTCGTCCCAGCCGGGGTGGACGTGCTCGTGCTCGCGGCGCTCGCGGTGTTCTTCGCGGCGGCGATCCGCCTCAGGATCGGGCAGTGACGCCGGTGGCCGACCGGTACCTCGACGCAGACCTGCGCGGACAGGTAAGCGGCTACCCGGTCTGGCCCGCGATCAGCCCGATCGAATACCGCGGCGATGCGCCGATATTGGACGCCGCGGTGGCCTGGCTGCACGCTCACCTCCGCTGGTTCGACCCGAACATATGGGAGCGGATGCTGCCGCCCCGGCCGTTCCGCGAAGGCGCCGCGCTCGAACTGCTCATGCTCTGCCGCATCCTGCGCCGTGGCCGATTCCATGATCATCCGCTCATCGCGGACGCGGTCGAGCTGGCGCATTCGCTGGCCGCCACGGACTCGTTCCACGCGGCACTGGGCCTCGGTGACGACAAGTTTCCGTATCGCGCGTACCTGGTCGCGCTGCTCGCCGAGCTCGGTAGGCCGGTGCCGGGTGCCGCGGAGCGCGTCCGGACAGTCCTCGCCACCGGTTGCGGCGGCCAGCACGGTGCCTGGCGTACACCGCTGAGCCGCCTGGAGTTGCACTATGTCCTCGAGCTCGGCCAGTTTCCCAACCCGCTGCCGCCGAGCGCCGATCTGCTCGAACTCTCCATCATCGCGGGCGCGCCCGACCCCCTCTATCTGCGGGATGACGAGGTCTACGCGCTCACCCACGTCCTCTTCTACGCAACGGATTTCGCCGCTCGGCCGACACCGGTCGAGCCGGAGCTCGTCGAGGCATTGCGCACACTGCTCGGCACCTATCTCGCCCTCGGCGACATGGATCTAGCGGGTGAACTGTTGCTGTGTCTGCTGGCCATCGGACCGCCCGACTGCGCGCTGACCACGCATGGCTGGCACACCCTGGCGCGGCACAGACTGTCCGACGGCGCGGTGCCCGGGCCGCTCTTCGACCCGGCCCGCTGGTCGACTTTGCGGGACGAGGTCGCCGAGGGCTATGCCTTCGGAACCTGTCACCACACCACCATGGTCGCGGCGATGGCCGCCGCAGAACGGGAGCGCCACCGTGCTCGATAATGTCGCCGAGGCACAGCGGTCCCGCACGCAACACGCGCTCGGTGCTGCCCGAGCGTGGCTGATCGGCGTCGATGACGCCCTCGACGACGGAGTCGGCTCCGTCGCCGAAGCCGGTGCGCAGGAGCATGTTCCGGAGCCGGCACCGATGGAACTGCTGTGCGCGGACCCGGTTCGCTGGCGCGCCCTCGACAACCTCCCCGCATCAACCGCACCCGTGGCCACGTGGGCGGTAGTGCTGGATTCACTACTGGTGCTGGCGATTCGGCGCTACGACCTCGAAGCGCTCGCGACGCTGCTGCGCGGCTGCGCCGAACTCGGGCTGACCGCACGTCCGCTTCCGTTGCGCGCGACGGGTTTCCTGCTTGCCCAGCAGCAGTCCGACGGTGGCTTCGGTTTTGCGAGCCAGGATGCCGGGCGATCCGAATCGGCTGTTCGGATCGCCCTCACTCGGCACTGCGCCCGCGCGCTTCAGCGAATATGCGAATCACAGGACTCGAGGATGCGGAAGAATCCTGCTTCGAGATCACCGTCGCCCGCGATGCCCTCCAGCGTTCCCTCGTAGCGGGTTTTTCCCGCTACCAGCACCGCGACGCGGTCACACACCTGCGCGATCTCGGTCAACTGGTGGCTGGAAATGAACACCGTGGTGCCGTTGGCCGCGAGCGAACGGATGATCCCGCGCATCTCCCGGATGCCCACCGGGTCGAGTCCGTTGGTCGGCTCGTCGAGCAGCAACAGCTTCGGTCGCGCGAGTAATGCGATGGCGATGCCGAGCCGCCAGCGCATTCCGAGCGAGAAGGCCTGAATCTTGCGGTCCCGGACGTCGTTCAGTTGCACCACGGCCAACGCCTCCTCGATCCAGGCTTCGGGCACGCCGCGCAGTTTCGCGTGAATGCGTAGATGGGTCAACGCGTCCAGCTTCGGCCACAGTCCCGGAGTCTCGATCAGCGCGCCGACATCGACCAACTGCGCCCGGTGGTAGGGCTTGCCGAACAGTTGGATCTGTCCACTGGTCGGCCGCTGCAGCCCCAGCACGGTCTTCATCAGGGTGGACTTGCCCGCGCCGTTGGGGCCGAGCAGGCCATAGACCTCGCCCGTTCGGACCGACAGCTCGACGCCGTCGAGCGCGCGATGCTTTCCGTAATGCTTGTGCAGTTGCGAGACTTCCAACGCCGCCACAGTCAGATCTCCTTGCGCTCGAGGTGCGCCGAACCCAGCGCCAGGACAACCGCCGCCAGTCCGAACGACAGGGCTATCGCGGGGAGAATCACCCCGTGATCGCGGACCGGGCTGTCGGCCGGCAGCGGAACTCCGTTGGGCCCGATGCCGGCCAGCGGCAGGATGACGCGCATCGGCCACGCGAACGGCACCGCCATCCACCACGTCTTGTCGGCGATGAGCATGCCGCTCATCATGCCGACGACGCCGATCGCGATGGTCGGCCCGAGACCCCACACCACCGAGACGACCAAAGCCACTGCGGCGCAACCCAGTCCGGCCAGCCAAGGCAGGAAGCTCGCCGCGACGATGGTCCCGATGCTGCTGCCGAGCCGACCGCCGAGCGCCGCACCGACACACAGCAGTGCCGCCAGTAGTGTCGTCGAGACCGCGGACAATGCCGCCAACGCGAAGTACTTGCCCAGCAGGTACTTCGTTCGCGGTACCGCGTACGAGAAGAGCAGC
Source organism: Nocardia brasiliensis NBRC 14402 (assembly GCF_000308475.2). Taxonomy (GTDB): domain Bacteria; phylum Actinomycetota; class Actinomycetes; order Mycobacteriales; family Mycobacteriaceae; genus Nocardia; species Nocardia brasiliensis. The sequence goes on from NZ_BAFT02000045.1 coordinate 108,121, forward strand.
CGCCAGGCGTCCTGGTCGGCCCGCACCGAGAGCGCGGCGAGCAGCGCCGCCGTCATCGGAATGAGCACGCCCCAGCCTTCGAGCGTGACGTCGCGAAACACCATCCACGCGTGACCGGACTTGCCCTCCGGCGAAGCCAGCGACATCGGATAGAGCGGAACGGTGAGGATGATGGGCACCAGGATCACGAACCAGCCGATGAAGCCACGCCGCATCCTGGACAGTTCGGTCGCCGTGACATGCCACAGGCTGGGTTGGTCCCGCCCGGGGCGTATTTCGAGCCCCTGATGTGGTGCGGTGGTGGCCATGGGTCTCCTCGTTCTTTCGGTCTCCTCCGGTACGTAGCGAGCAGCGGCCGGACGGTTCACCGCGAATCGCCGATCAATCCGTTTCGCGTTCCGTGCGTGCCGCTGCCTTCAGTGCGGCGCTCAACTGCGAGTCGGCCCGCAGGAGTTCGATGCCGATCAGTTCGCCGTCCGCGCCGAAGTCGAGCGCGGCGACGACCTCGTTGTCCGTGCTGTCCTGGACCGGCAGGGTTCGGGCGGCGTAGCGCGGGCCTGCGGTGTTCTGCCGCAGCGCGAGGTAGGCGACGTTGTGCTGGTCGTCCCAGGTCACGTAGTCGATGAGGTCGGGGTTCATGCTCGGATCCTTCGGTAGTCGTGGATTCGCCGCAGCCGCTGCGGGCGGCTGCTGGTCGTGCGGGCGTGCGGTCCGCGCCGGTCAGCCGCGAAGCACGGTGAGTGGCGCCCGGGCCTGGTCGTGCGCACCCGAGTTCACCAGATCGTTGCGGCCCGCGACGCCCAGGACGTCGTAGAGATTGCGAATGCGGCGGTACATCGACCGTTCCGAAAGGTAGTTCTGCCGGGCGATTTCGGCGACGGTCATCGAGGTCTTCAGCATGCGCAGCAGGCGAGCGTCGAATTCGTCCAGCTCGGGTCGGCCGATCGGACTGGCGGCGCGCAGGCCGTTCGGGACGGCGGGCGCAGTGTCGCGGGCAGCGCGCGTTTCGCGGGCGGCGGGGGCGCGATCGGGTACCGCGCCCAGGACCGGCGGACGCGGCCTTCTCGGCTGCGCGCTGACATGGTCGAGCAGCCGGGCGCGCAGGACCTCGGCTTGCCGCTCGATCGAGATCGCGAGGTTGATGACGAAGTTGGCGCCGGCCCGGATCGCCAGGTAGGTCGAATGACCGGTGACGTCGTTGGTGACCGCGACGAGCAGGGTCATGGCGTGCCGCGCCCGAATCGAGCGCAGCTTTTCGGCCTGGCACTCGGTGTGCACGGGGAGCACGATCGGCGCTCCCTCGGTGTCGTGGCGGTCGCTCAACTCGTCGTACTCGGCGAACTCGAGCCGGAACGGTGCCGCGAACAGACTGCCCCACCGCCCGTCCGCCGGATCCAGATAGTCGCGCAGGCTCGGATGCGCGAACGCGGTGGTCGTGGCCGTCGCCTCGATGCCCTGACTCAGCTGCAAAGCGTTCATGGAAACCCCCACCTTTTTGTCCTTACTGTGTCTAGTCACGGGGTTAGACGCGGCCGATACCCGATCGGTTCCATTTCGGGGCAACAGATTTGAGAAGCTCTCGCAGCGACCCCGGCGGCAGTCGCGCGGAAGACGTTGCCGCAGCACAGGCCTCCATGCACATAAGCTATGATGAGTGCACGTCAGGTACGAACTTCGGCGTGCGGCAACGAGATCCCGCACCACGCCGGCGGGCCGTCCAGTGTTGCTCCCGGTCCGAAGTTCGTCGCCCTCGGCCGACCCGGTGCACGATCGAGGTTCGGATGGCCGCGGCGGTGTCGGAAAATCAGACCGATTCGGGCTGATTGAGCCGCCGGCGAACGGGTATTGCCTGCGCGACTTGTCCACTGAACCCTGAGAGACGACAGTGCCTCTGCTCACGCCCGATCCCGTCCGCAGCGATGCCGCCGCGGCCGGTCCCGCACCCGATCCCGCGCCGTTCGCCCCGGTGCCGGCCCCGCGCGGCCGCGCGCTCGGCATCCGCCGGACCTGGCACGGCTTCGGCGTGTCCGTACTCGCCCTCGTCATCACCGCCGGCGTGGTCGCCCTGTGCCTCGCCCTGCCCGCGCAGGCGCCGCTGGTGGTGGCCGTGCTCGGGATTCTCACGCTGACCCCGCCGGCGACCCTGGCCGTCACCGTCTGCCGCCACCGCAGGCCGGGCGCCTGACGCGCGGTCCCGACAGCGAAGCGACCCGGAACCGATGCGGTTCCGGGTCGCTTCTCATATGCCTGGGAGCGTGGCCTTTACGCTCGACCAGGCGCGCGGCCTACTGCCCAGGCCGCGCTGCTTCACACCTGCGGCGGCTCGATTCCGAGTTCGCGCAGGCTGTTTCGGTACACCTCCACGTTGGCGAGCTTGACGCCCTCGTAGCCACGCACTGTGTCGGCCAGCGCGGCGGCCTGGACCGCGCGGTCGTAACCCGCCTCGTCGAGCGAACCCGCCAGTGCCAGCACCATTTCGGTGTAGTGCGCCAGCAGTTCCCGCTCGACGCGACGAACGTGCGCGTAACCGAAGATGTCGAACTTGGTGCCGCGCAGCCGCTTTCCCTTGGCCAGGACCTTGAGGGCGAGGTGCCCGCGCGGTCCGATGCCGATCTTCTTCTTGCGGCCCATGGCGCGCAGGATCGGCGGGTGCAGCTTGTAGGTGAGGTTGGTGCCCTCGGGCAGCTGACCCGCCACCTGGTCCAGGAAGGCCGGGTCGATCAGCTGCCGCGCGACCTCGTATTCGTCCTTGTACGCGGTGAACTTGAACAGCCCCCGCGCCACCTGCTCACTGAACTCGGTACGACCGGTGACCTGCTCCTGCGCCGTCCACACCCGCTGCATCGTCGACACGTAGTCCCGGGCGACCCGGACACCCTGGAACCCGATCAGCTCCGCGGCGCGCAGCTCGATCAGCCGCCGGGTCTCACCGGTGGCGGTCAGCGTGTCGAAAAGGTCTGCCGGAACCTTGATCTCGGCCCGCTCGGCCTGCGGACGGCCGATCGCCGCCGCGAACTCGTCCGGGCGGGCGATCGCGACCCGGCCCCAGCGGAAGGCCGCGATATTCGCGTTCACGGCGACCCCGTTGATCTCGATGGCCTCCTCGATCGCCGCCGCGGGCAGGCGCAAGCCGCCGAGCTGGTAGGCGGCGCCGACCATCAGGAAGTTGGCCGCCGCGGTGTTGCCGAACAGCACCTCCGCCGCGCCGAGCGCGTCGAACGAGCGCAGTTCCCGCGAGGCCTGGTCGAGCCGGGACAGCAGCGCGGGCGTCTCCGGGTACTGCACCGACTTGTCGTAGACCATGTCCCCGGTCGGGGTCTTGCTGGTGGAGGCGACCGAGAGGGTGGTCTCCTTCGACCCGTAGGCCAGGTTCTTGTTGTCGGTCGCGGTGAGCAGGTCAAAGGCGACGATGCAGTCCGCGGAGCCGGGGGTCAGCCGGTTCGCCGGCTCCAGTACGCCCGCGACGAACCGCAGGTGCGAGACGACGGGGCCCGCCTTCTGGCTGAGCCCGATCTGGTCCAGGCTCGCCACGTCGTAACCCGCGCGCAGCGCCGCGGTCGCCAGCACCTGGTTCACGGTGACGATGCCGGTGCCGCCGATGCCGGCGAGGAAGACATTCTGCGTCGTGGTCGGCGGATCCTGCCGGAGGTCCGGCAGCACGGGCGGGGTGGGACGCTGAGTGCCCTTGCGCTTCTTGGCTTTCCCTGGCTCGGGCAGTTCCACCGTGACGAAGGACGGGCAGTCGCCGTCGAGACAGCTGTAGTCGGTGTTGCACGAGGTCTGATCGATCCGGGTCTTACGGCCGAACTCGGTGTCCACCGGCTGCACCGACAGGCAGTTGCTCTTCACACCGCAGTCACCGCAACCCTCGCAGACCGCCTCGTTGATGACCACCCGGGTCTGGCGCACCGGCAGGGTGCCCCGCTTGCGCTGACGGCGTGCGTCGGCGGCGCAGTGCTGGTCGTAGATGAGCACGGTGACACCCGGGATCTCGCGCAGGATGCGCTGCGCTTCGTCGAGCCGGTCGCGGTGCCACAGCCGGGTGCCCGCGGCGAGGTCACGCTTGCGGTACTTCTTCGGCTCGTCGGCGCAGATGATGATCTGCGCGACGCCCTCGGTGGCGAGCTTGTGCGTCAGCCGCGGCACCGCGAGCGCGCCCTCGGCGTCTTGCGCGCCGGTCATCGCGACGACGTCGTTGTAGAGCAGCTTGAAGGTGATGTTCACCTTGGCCGCGACGCACGCCTGCACGGCGAGCTGGCCGGAGTGGAAATACGTTCCGTCGCCGATGTTCTGGAACAGGTGCGGCACGTCGGTGAACGGTGCCTGACCGATCCACTGCGCGCCTTCGCCACCCATCTGGGTGAGGCCGGTGACCTTGCTGTCCTCACGACCGGACATGGTCACCATGGTGTGGCAGCCGATGCCACCGCCCGCCAGCGAACCCTCCGGCACGGCGGTGGAGCGGTTGTGCGGGCAGCCGCTGCAGAAATAGGCCGCGCGCTTGGCGGGTAGCACGGCCAGCGACAACGGCTGTGGCAGCGGTCGTTTCATGTCCACAAAACCGTCGAGTGCCCGGCACAGCGGCTTGGCGATCCGGCCGGTGGTGAGCTCGCCGTCCTGACTGAACAGCGGGCGGCCCGCAGCGTCGCGCTTACCGATGATCTCGGGGGCATCGGCGGTGCCGTAGAGGATTTCGCGCAGCTGCGTCTCGATGAACGCCGTCTTGTCCTCGACCACGACCAACCGGGTGAGGCCCTTGGCGAACTGCCGGACCCGCTCCGGCGCAATCGGATACGGCATACCGATGCGCAGCAGCCGTACCCCGGCCCGCATGAGCGCCTCGTCGTCCACGCCCAGGTCGATCAGCGCCTGCCGGACCGCGTCGAAAGTCGTTCCGGTGGCGGCGATCCCGATCGTGGCCTGGGCCGGATTCACCTCGATCACGTCGAGTTCGTTGAGCGTGCTGTACGCCTTCACCGTCTCCCAGCGCGGCCCGTAGAGGTCCGCCTCGGCGATCACGCTGTCGGTCGGCGCGGCCATCGGACGCTGCAGGTAGCTGAACGGGCGTCCCTCCCAGGTGATCTCGGGCACCGTGATGTCGATGTCGCCCACGTTGCCCTCGACCGTCCAGGCGCCGTCGGCCACGTCGGCGACGATCTTCAGCGCGACCAGGCAGCCGGAGGCGCGCGACAGCGCGACCCCGTGCAGACCCATCGTGATGATCTCGCGGGCATTGCGCGGGAACAGCACCGGAATGCCCATCGCGGCCAGCGAGCGTTCGCTCACCGCGGGCACGGTCGAGGACTTGGAGGCGGGATCGTCGCCGACGAGCAGCAGCACACCGCCGCGCGCGTTCGCACCGTACATATTGGCGTGCCGCAACGCATCCGTCGCGCGGTCCAGACCGGGCCCCTTGCCGTACCAGACGCCGACGACGCCGTCGTGCGTGGCCGCACCGGCTGGCAGGTCGGCCTGGCTCCCCCACACCGAGGTGGCCGCGAGTTCCTCGTTCAAGCCGGGGACGAACGCGATGTCGTGCTCGGCCAGCACATTCGGCATGCCGCTGAGCATCTTGTCGACGCCGCCGAGCGGGCTGCCCTGGTATCCCGAAACGAAGGTGCCGACCCGGCGCCCGGCGCGCAGATCGCGCACGTGCTGTTCCACCAGCTGTCGGGCAATCGCCTGGACGCCAGTGAGGACAACGGTGCCCGCGCCGACGCGGTAACGGTCGGCGAGGTCATACGGAGCCGGGATCAGGTCGTGATCGGCGAGCTCGGTCATTCGGTCCACCTCCGGTCAGCACCGATCGGGCGCCTTCCTAGTTGAGCACTTCTTGCCGCATACCCTGCCTTTAAAGCGCTACTTGAACAACCTTTGTTCACTTTGTTGAGCATGTTGCCCAATTTGATCACCTGTGAATGGGCACACACTATGCATGATGTGCGGTCTGTTGTGACTGCCACCACTCGGCCGTGCCACGCGGCCCGCACGCCCGGGGGGCCAGCGGCGCGGCGGAGGTCGCGGCGACATCCCGGCGAACGCGGGGAGCGACGACTCGGCGACCCGCCCTATCGGCGACGACAGCGCCGGTCGGCGTACGCGCCGCCGCCCAGCGCGTTTCGCCACGCCAGCCCTACTGCGGTGATAGCAAACGGCTTCCATCACCGACGGGCAGGAGTTGCGATGGTTTGGCAATAGTGATCTTGTGCAGGTGCACAGGTAGCGCATTGTTACTTGTCCAATATGCCGGGGCCGGGTGCGCGGGGCCGCGGTCGCGACGCTACTTTCGCTGCGGATGGTGCCGCCTGCTGCGGCGATCCGCAGCGTCGAGTCGAAAGGTGGTGTGCCGGTCCGCCCCTCGGTGCGGCTGTGGGTTCCTGCTTACCGTCCGCGCAGCGAACGACGACGTTCGCCGCGATCTCTCCATGCAGTGGTGGTCCGTCCGAACTGCCGAACGAAAGTCGGGGTCGGCGAGTCGATGACGGCCGAGATTCGAAGGAAAGCCGTGCGAAGAGTTCCGTTCAGGATCGCGATCCTGATGTTGAGCATTGTCTCGATGGGCCTGGTCGGCCTGCCCGCGACAATCGCCCAGCCGCTTTACCCCACCCCTGACCCGGATGCGTTCTACAGTGCGCCAGCGAATTTGGCGGACTTGAAACCCGGCGACGTCGTGCGTTCCCGCAAGATCGACACCGGCCCGTACGTCGGGACCGAGGGCTGGCAGGTCGCCTTCCGGTCCACCAATTCCCAGAGCAAGCCGGTCATGGGCGTGACCACGGTGCTGCTGCCACTCGGCGTCAAGAACCCGCCGCTGGTCTCCTACCAGGCGCTCATCAACTCCCTTGGCACCCAGTGCAACCCGTCCCGCTCGCTGTTCAACGGCGAACTGCAGGACGCGGTCGGCGCGATGCTGCCGATCGGGCGCGGCTGGGCGGTCTCGCTGCCCGACTACCTCGGCCCCACCTCGGCCTACGGCGCCGCCCGGCTCAGCGGCATGATGACGCTGGACAGCGTCAAAGCCGTGCAGCAGGTGACCGAACTCGGACTCGGCAATTCGCCTGTCGCCATTGCGGGTTACTCCGGCGGCGGCATGGCCACCGCGTGGGCGGCCGCGCTGCAGCCCACCTACGCCCCCGACCTGAAGCTCACCGCGGCCGTCGCGGGCGGTATCCCCGCCGATCTCGAGGAGATGGCGATGGCGCTGGGCTTCGCGCCGCATCCGGGCTTCGGCCTGGCCTTCGCCGCCGCGATGGGACTGGAACGCGAATACCCGGAGCGACTGCCGGTTTCGGATCAGCTCAACGAAAACGGTTTGTGGTTCCGGGAATTCACCCACGACGCCTGCCGCCGGTTCCTGCTGTTCCACGGCGCGTTCCGCAACGCCGAGCAGATGGCCGCGTCGAAGAGCCTGATGGACAGCCCGGTCGCGCATCAGGTGCTGCGGGAGAACAGCCTGCGCTACTACGACGGCGTCCCCAGCATCCCCACCTTCATCTGGCAGGGCCGCTTCGATGAAATGACCTTCTTCCCACCGGTCGCCGAGGTCGTCGACCGCTACTGCAAGGCGGGCGCCCGAGTCGAGTTCCGCCCGTACGAGATCGCCGAACACCTGACCACCGCCGCCGCGGGCTTCGTCGAAGCCTGGAACTACGTGGAGGCCCGCTTCCGCGGCGACCCCGCCCCCACCACCTGCTGATCCCACACCGAAAAGTGGCCCCGGAGTTCGACTCCGGGGCCACTTGCTTTCGCCGGCGCCGACGACACGTATAGCCGCTGTCTCCACCGGCACGGGCCGTAACAGGAAAGCCTCCACACCCGCTCGGCCATCCGGATTCTGGAGCACGACCGACGCACCGGGGAGCCCATTGCTATTCATCCCGGTGCCATTGCGCGACGAATTCCGGGCCGATGGCCGAGCCCGCCAACCACAACGATTCGGACATACGCCAAAACTGCACCTGTGCACGCTCATACGCCTGTAGCGCGTGCACCTCGACGACAACGGGTCGACGATCCTTCCGCAGGCCGACCGACCGAGCGGCCTCGCTCGACGAGGACAGGTGCACGGCGTCGCGCGCCATGGGCTTGATCCCCGTTCGCTCGATCGCCGCCCACGCGGATCTCGAGGTCCCGTGATACAGGATCGCCGGTGGGACAGCCGGCGCTTCGGCGCGACGAACTCCGATCGAATGCCCGTACCGTGCCCGGATACGCTCGCCGTCTATTTCATGCCTGGCTTTACCGGCAGCCGAAACGACCCGGCGAATATCGCGCGCCGCCAAGCCGCTCCAGTCGTCTCCCAGGCGGTGCAGCGCGGCCAGCAGGTCAGCTATCTGCGCCCAGCCCTCGGCGTCCAGCACGACACCATGCGCGTCCGGGTCGTGCCGCAATACGAGCGACAGCCTCTTGGAAATGGATTCGTCCGACAGCGGCATTGTCACCGGCGCCTTTCGATGAATTCAGGTGCTGACAACATCTACAGAATCAGCGAGAAATTCATGGCAGCCCACTCCGTCGACATACAGCATGAAATGCTGGGTTTCCGACCACGTCAGCCGCTGATGCTCGGGCACGACAGCGGAGAGCTCGGCCAGCCATCCGGACTCACGGACGATTGCCACCGTATCGAAAACTCCATTGATATGCCATGGGGTGCAGCATGATTCGCTTCGCCAGTGGGCAGCTCGGACGCGCCGGAAAGTAACGGTGTCCTGCGTCTTCCTGCCGTCCTCGTCCTCGTAGTCCAGTCGCAGCACGATATCGGCACCGTTCGTGACGTACTGGAACGCCGTGGCGGAGGTCGACGGCTGTGACAATTCGACGACGGTCGATTTGACTTCGGTCACTCTTTTCACCTTCCCGTGATTCGAGGGCTTCCGGTCAAGCCTTCGGGGCCGAGCTTGTTCCGGTTCAACTGCCCCAGCAACCGAGCCATCGCAGCGGTATCTTCTGTCACATCGACGACATACCACGAAGTTCTAGGAATTCCGGCGGCCTCTAAAGCCATGGACGACCGCGTATTCAATATTAGGACGCTGTTTTCGATCTGTGCAACTTCGATCGGCACGTCGGACGGTGCGAGTCGTCCATCGGCGAGCATGTTCGCAACATCGTCGATGGTCGATCCGGCGAACTTGCCGGTATTACTGAAGTTCACGTTGGCGGTCTTTTGCGCGTACGTGGCATTCTCGATGTCGATCGTCGGCACGTCGGATGCTTCGCCGAGCTTGCCGGGGAACTTCAGCGGGATGCGCGAAGTTGCCAGGCCGAGGGTGGCATCGAAGGCCAAACCTCCCGCCATGCCCCACGGATCCTCCTGCCAGAGCTTCGGATCCATGACCGGGAAGGTTTCGACGAGGTCGGCCCGAGGGTCGTATTGATAGCCGGTGCCGGTGACCGGATTGTAGGTGGCGGCGGCCATCATCGACTCGTGCATCTCCCGGAACGGGAACGACACGATGCGATAGGTGCCGGTGCCGACCGCCTGCCAGGATTCGCCGACGCCATGACTGCCCAGGCCGACGAGCGAGGCGGTCCGGTCCGCAGCGTTGGCGAAGCCGTCGACGAATTTCTCCGGCCCGGAACGATTGTCGGTCGGGCCGTGGCTTTCGGTGACCCGGCCGCTCTTGTCGAACACCTGCCAGGAGCCGTCGTTCGCGGTGGTGCGGCCGGAACCGTCGGCGGCGAACGTCGTGGTGGAGACGGTGCCATTGACGCTGTCGAACACCACTTTTCCGGAACCATCGGGATTCAGGGTGGTCCACTTGTCACCCTGCGCATCACGGCTCCACTGGACGATCGTGCCGTCGGCGCGGTACTCGGTATGCCCGTTCCACCGCCCATCCTTGTCGAAGGCGTTCTCTTGAACGATGCCGTCTTCTATGTACCGGTAGGACTGCGCACCGGTCTTCGGGTCGGTGACGACCATGACCGGGTTGTCGTTTCCGTCGGTGAAAACCTCTGCTCGGCGGCCGTCTTCGAGGGTCCGCCAGCCGGTCCCGTCGCTGTCGACCTGCCCCGTAACGGTATTGGCGATGCCGCCGGAGCCGTCCGGGTGCCCGTCGAGGTATGTGGTGTTGCCCTGGTTGTCTTCTACGGCGCTGTTCCAGTATCCGTCGGAGCGTTGATCACCGTAGACGGCGCCGGTTCGATTGCCGTTGTCGTCGTATGTCGGTGTGACGGTGTGCTGATAGTCGGCGGTGGCGCCCCACTCATGACTCGGCGAACCGGAGGTCGACGCGCCCCGGTCGAACGACTGCCCGTAGACGGTCGCGTCCGGTGTGTCTTTCGCTGCGTACGAGGCGGTTCCGCTGCTGTCGTCGTTCCAGCGCTGATATCCCCCCGCACCGTTCTCGGTGATTCGCGAGGTGGTGAAGCCGCCCTTGCCGTCCGGGATGGTCTGGTCGACGGTTTGCGTGCCGTTGCCGACCGGGATGTGGTTGATGACCTCGCGACCGTCCGGGAGCTTCGTGGTCCAGGAATCGCCTTCCTGGCGGCCGCTGACGTCAGGCTTGCCGAACGGGTCGCTGTCCGGGTCGGCGACGATCGGGTACACGTTGTCTGCGTCGGGCTCGATGTGCTGCACCAAGGTGTTGCCGTCGACCTCGTACCAGGTACGCACCGGGCGACCGAGCGCGTCGTATGCCCACGGCGCCTTGGTGTGCTGGACGATCTGCCCATCGGCGTCGATGACGTCCACTGTCCCGTCCAGGTTTCGACGCACTCGACCGCCGGGAGGGACTTGCATCGGGAACCGATAGATTCGTGGTGCCGACGGATCGGTCATCAGAATGAAGGTCTGTTCGCCACCCCACAGCTTGTGGATCGTCAACTGGTGTGACGACGCGAACGTGCGCGATCGGAATGCGGGAGCCAGGAAGGCCGCCGCTCCAGCCAAGAGCAGCAAGGGAATTCGGCGATCTGTCCCCCCTTCGGTGGCACTGCGGTCCGGCTCGGGAGCAGGCTGCGGCAATGGCCGCGGCGGCGGCGCGGAAGTGATTGCGGGCGGCGCCGATTCAACCGACGGTGGGGGCGCCTGCGCAGTCTCCGGCGCAGTGATCTCCGGCGCGGCGGTGGTCGCCGAGCCGGTGGTCGGCCGCCCTTCGTGGGTTACGGGCGGCTGCGCGCCGGGGACCGGCACAATCGGTGTGCCGTTTCCCGACCCCGGCGCAGGCGGGACCAAGGCCCCGGCACCGACCCCGGCACCGGAACCCGGTTGTGCCGGAACGCCGCTGGGCGGTGGCGGCACAGAAGGTGCAGTAGGGGGCCGGGAGGGCGGCTCCGGCACATCGATGCACGGCCAGCCAGGGTGCATCTGCTGCCACTGTGCGCAGGGAATATACGGCGCAGCAGCGACTTTCGGCGTGCCGAGCAACGCGAACCCGATACCGGCGCCGGCTGCGGCAATCGCGAATCCCGCGGCAATCGTGCGCCCCGCGCGGCCACTCATCGGCCGCTCCGACGGTCCTTCAACTGGGCGTAGATCGTGTCGACGCCCCACCAGGTCAGCCGACCCGCGGTCGACATGTAGAGGAAGAACGCCAGGTAGACGAGCACGGCACCGTAATCGTCGGCCCAGCCCGGGATGCGATCGAGCGTGGTAAAGGCGGCGATCAGCAGGATCACGCCGAGGATGAGCGCTGGACCTGCCAACGCCGCCGTTTCGTGATCGCCTGAGGCCGTGGCGTTTTCGCGTGCGTTGTCAGCGGTCGGAACGCCGAGGGTCGGGCTGATGCTCATGACCGGATGATCCTTTCGCTGTACACGAAGACCGGGCCGCCGACAGTCGCGACGGAACAGAGGTCGAGGACAGGAGCGGGCACCAGGTCAGCGCAGCGACCACGCGCGACACACGGCGACACAGCGGACAATCGAACAGCAATCTTCGAAAAATGGCCTTGCGACTGCACGAATAACCCCCCACTCCCCATGTAGCTATTTTTTAGCTATTTCAGCATGGCAGAGAATGCCCAGCATAGGAACCGCAGGTGACACAGCACACAGGAACAGCGACGCCGCAGCCAATCGCCGAGGAAAGGCAAAAGCCCCGGCCGGGAAGGCCGGGGCTGCGTGTCAGCCGATCGGGCGGCTCAGCTGATGTTGCGGACCTGTGCTTCGTATTCGGCGCGGGTCTTCTCGTCGGCGGGATGCAGGGCGCGGTCGCCGTCGAAGAGGCGGCGGACCAGGCGGACGGCGCGTTCGGGGGCGGCGGCGAGGGCGACGTCGATGGGGCCGAGGTAGTTGGGGACGGCGATCTCGGCCTTGCGGGTGTCGACGGTGCGCACGATGGCGGCGGCGACGTCCTCGGGATCGACAGTGGGCATGCCGTGGCCGAGGGTCAGGCCGGAGGAAAGCCGGGTGCGCACCGCGGAGGGCAGCACGCAGCTGACGCTGACGCCCTGCGGTGCGAACTCCAAACGCGTTGCGGCGGAAAGACCTACGGCGGCGAACTTGCTCGCGTTGTAGACGGCCAGGCCGGCAACCGGGATCTTGCCCGCCAGCGAGGCCACGTTGACGATATGGCCGCGGCCGCGCTCGATCATGCCGGGCGCGACGGCACGCATGCCGTGGATCAGGCCCCACACGTTGATGTCCATCGTGGCCTGCCCCACCACATCCGGCTCATCGAGGAATGCGCCCGCGGGCATCACACCCGCGTTGTTGACGAGGATGTCGACGCCGCCGAGATCGGCGATCACCTTGTCCCACTGGCCCCGGGAACGCACGTCGAGTTCGACGGCGGCGGCACCCAGTGCGGCAGCGGCGGTTTCGGCGGCGACGGTATCCACATCGGCGATCACCACCTCGGCGCCCTTGGCCGCGAACAGTTCCGCGGTGGACTGCCCGATGCCGCGGCCGGCACCGGTGATCAGCACCCGCGCGCCTTTCAGATCGATGCCGGGGTAACCGTGACCGAGAATTCTCATGCGAAGGCTCCTTGTTCGACCGCACGGCGCGTGCTGGTCAGGCTGTGCTGGAAGGTGTCGAGACGGCGGCGGCCGTCCATGAAATTGGGGCCCATGACCGCGAGATCCGCGGCGGTGGCGTCGATGCGCAGCACCTTGGTGCCGGTGGCGCGCAACTGAGCGATCTCCGCATCGAGGGCGGCGCTCATGCGATTGCGCAGCTGCCGTTCGAGGAAGTGACCCGGCCCGCTCGCGGGGATCTGACCGGTCGAGGCCATCGGAGCGAGCACGACGAGTTCGTCCAGCTTCGCCGGCGCGAGCAGATCCACCGAGGCGGTCGAACCCGCACCGCCGTCGATGAACCGGCGGCCGTCGATCGCGACCGGTGGAAACCACCCGGGCACCGCCCACGAGGCGCGCAACGCGGCTCCCAGCGGTGCCGTCGGTGCGTCGGGTGCGCCGAACGGAACCCGCTGTCCCGTCGCGTAATCCATGCTCACCAACCAGGTCGCCGGATGCGGTACCCAGGCGCGGCCGGGATTAAGCCGCTCGGCCAGCTGCTGCAACCAGCTCGCGTCGCCACCGCCGACCGGCAGCAACCCGCTGCCCGCGGTGAGTAGCCGCTGCCCGGACCCGGTGCGCCGCAACGGCAATCGGAGGGAGCCGAGGCGCGGCCGCGGCACGGGCGGGAACCGCCCCGGCCCGGACCGCAGGTGCGCGGTGAGGATCGGGTTCGCCGAGGTGCCGTCCTGCATGGCGACCAGCTCCGGCACCGCGACACCGCTACCGAGCATGGTGACCAGCTCCGCGCCCGCCGAGGTGCCGATCAGGACGTCGGCCTCGCGCGGATCCCAGTCGAGCACTTCGCGCACCGCGGCGAGTGCCGCGACGATCCAGGCGGCGCCGAGCGTGCCACCACAGCCGATGGCCAGGCCGCGGTGCTGCGACCCGTTCTTGTTACCCATGGTTTCAAACACTAGCAGAATTCAAATACCCGCGGTATCCGAAATCTTGCGGTACGTAGAATCACGGCATGGCACGACTGACCCGATCCGAGAGCCAGGCCCGCACCCGCGCGGACCTGATCGCCACGGCCCGCGACCTCTTCCTGGCCGACGGCTACGCCAGCACCAGCCTGGAACGGGTCGCCGAGGAGGCCGGGTACTCCAAGGGTGCCGTTTACTCGAACTTCCGCACCAAGAAGGAGCTCGGCCTCGAGGTGCTCGAGCTGATCCACGCGACCAAGTTCCAAGAGGTGACCGACCTGCTCGCCGCGGGCGACGACTTCGACGAGCGGCTGGAGCGATTCCAGGAGTGGGCCGAGCACACCGTCGGCGACGTCGGATGGACCATGCTCGAATTCGAATTCGCCACCGTCGCCCGGGACGACCCGGCACTGCAGGCGGCGCTGGTGTCCAGCCTCAGCGTGCTGCGCGGGGCCGTTGCCGCGCAGGTCCAGACGCTGGCCGACACGATCGGGATAGAGCTGCCGGTGCCGGTCGAGGACGCCGCGACGGGCATCCTCAGCATGGGCATCGGCCTGGGTATGCAGCGCGCCATCGACCCGTCCATCCCGGCCAGGCTGATCACCGACGCGCTGCGCATGCTGCTCACCCTCGGGACGGGGCCGCTCGCCGCGAAGAGTACCGCCACCTCCTGACGGCCGTCATGCGGTGAAGTGCAGCGTCCATTCCCCGCGGTAGTGCAGCCGGGTGACGCTGCCCGGCGGAATATCGATCCGCCAGAACGACTTCGGCGGCGCGTCCAGCGTCACCAGCAGCGCCGCGCGGATCACGGCGGGATGGGTGACGGCAATGGTGGATTTCCCCTCGGAAGCGATCTCGGCCATCCAATACCTGGTCCGCTCGATCACGTCCACCACGGACTCACCGCCGTGGCCGCGGAACTTCGGGTCGGTGAGCCACGCGTACAGCTCGTCCTGCGGCACCGACATCAGCGCGCCACCGCGCCAGGCCCCCGCGTCCAGATCACGTAGTCGGGTGTCCTCTTCGCCTGGTAGCCCCAGTAGGGCCGCCGTTTCGACCGTCCGGCGTTCCGGACCGGTGAGCACCCGGGGAGCGGCCAGCGCGGTGCTGCCGGAGATGGCGCGGCGGCCTGCTTCGGTCAGCGATTCGTCGACTGGAAAACGTGCCTTCCGCATCGCCTCGGTCATTCCATGGCTGACCAGGTCGAGTCTCAGCACCTTGTGCACGCGAGAAGCGTACGGCTATCTGTTCCGCCTCTCCGCGTATTCAGGCCAGACTGAGGTGCGCGAACACTGACGTCGGCGACCGGCGGTGGGGCCGGAATCCGCTCAGCCCGTCCCCGGCGAGTTACCCATGTGCGAACGAGATCAGTGGTCAGGGTGGTTGACACCGATAAGTGTGTCGGTGGTGGGGTGCAGACTGAGGACATGGCTCAGTTCTCCCCGGCTACCCAGGAGTGGTTCGACGGTGCGTTTCCGGCGCCGACGTCCGCGCAGCTGGGGGCGTGGGAGGCGATTGCGGCGGGTGAGCACACGCTGGTGATCGCGCCGACCGGCTCGGGCAAGACGCTGTCGGCGTTCCTGTGGGCCATCGACCAGCTGGCGACGCGGGAGCCGTCCGCGCAGCGCACCGGTACCTCGGTGCTGTACGTGTCCCCGCTCAAGGCGCTCGCGGTGGACGTGGAGCGCAATCTGCGGGCCCCGTTGGTCGGCGTCACCCAGACCGCCAAGCGACTCGGCCTGGATCCCCCGGAGATCAGGGTCGGCGTGCGCTCCGGCGATACCAGCGCGGCCGACCGCCGCACGATGCAGCGCACCCCGCCGGACATCCTGATCACCACACCCGAGTCGCTGTTCCTGATGCTCACCTCCGCGGCCAAGGAGACGCTGCGCGACGTGCGCACCGTGATCGTGGACGAGGTGCACGCGATCGCCGGATCCAAACGCGGAGCGCACCTGGCCCTTTCGCTGGCCCGGCTGGACCTGCTCACCTCGGAACCGCGCGACGAGGACGGCCGGGCGCCGAGCGGTCCGGCCCAGCGCATCGGTCTCTCGGCGACCGTGCGGCCGCCGGCGGAGGTCGGGCGCTTCCTGGTCGGCAATGCGCCGATCACCATCGTCGCGCCGCCCGCGCCGAAGACCTTCGACCTGTCCGTGCGGGTGCCGGTCGCGGACATGACCGAGCCCGGGGACTCCGATCAGCCGGGCTCGATCTGGCCGCACGTGGACGAGGCCATCGTGGATCTCGTGCTGGAGCACCGGTCATCGATCGTCTTCGCGAATTCGCGACGCCTCGCCGAGCGGCTCACCGCCCGACTCAACGAGACCTACGCGGAACGGATCGGCGCACCGGTCGAGCTCGAGCACAAGCCCCCCGCCCTGATCGGCGCCAGCACCGAGGTGGTGCACGGCGCGAGCCAGCTGCTCGCGCGGGCGCATCACGGATCGGTGAGCAAGGAGCAGCGCGCGCTCATCGAGGACGACCTGAAGAGCGGGCGGTTGCGCTGCGTGGTCGCGACCAGCAGCCTCGAACTCGGCATCGATATGGGCGCGGTCGATCTGGTGGTCCAGGTGGAGGCGCCGCCCTCGGTCGCGAGCGGCCTGCAGCGGGTCGGTCGGGCCGGGCATCAGGTCGGCGAGATCTCGCGCGGCGTGTTGTTCCCCAAGCACCGCACCGACGTGATCCATTGCGCCGTCGCGGCCCAGCGGATGACCACGGGCCAGATCGAGGCCATCCAGATCCCGGCGCACCCGCTCGACATCCTGGCCCAGCAGACGGTGGCCGCGTGCGCGCTGGAACCCATCGACGTCGACGCCTGGTTCGAGATCGTCCGCGGCACCGGCAGTTACGCGACGCTGCCCCGCTCGGCCTACGAGTCGGTGCTCGACCTCTTGTCGGGGCGCTACCCGTCCGACGAGTTCGCCGAACTGCGCCCGCGGCTGGTGTGGGACCGCGACGCGGGCACCCTCACCGGACGGCCCGGTGCGCAGCGGCTCGCGGTGACCTCGGGCGGCGCGATCCCCGACCGTGGCCTGTTCGCGGTGTACATGGTCGGGGAAAAGGCCTCGCGGGTCGGCGAACTCGACGAGGAGATGGTGTACGAGTCGCGGGTCGGCGACGTCTTCGCGCTCGGCGCGACCAGCTGGCGGATCGAGGAGATCACCTTCGATCGGGTGCTGGTGACGCCCGCGTTCGGGCAGCCGGGCCGGCTGCCGTTCTGGCACGGCGACGGATTGGGCAGGCCCGCCGAACTCGGCGGCGCGCTGGGCGAATTCGTGCGCAAGGTCGGCCAGCATCCGGAGAACCTGGAAAAGCTCACGGCCGCAGCGGGTCTGGACGCGTTCGCGACCAGTAATCTGGGTGCCCTGCTGGACGAGCAGCGCACCGCGACGGGCCACCTGCCGAGCGACAAGACCCTGGTGGTGGAGCGTTTCCGGGACGAGCTCGGCGATTGGCGGCTGGTGCTGCATTCGCCGTACGGCTTGCCGGTGCACGCGCCGTGGGCGTTGGCGATCGGTGCGCGGCTGCGCGAACGGTTCGGTGTGGACGCGGCGCCCAACGCCTCCGACGACGGCATCGTGGTGCGCCTGCCCGACACCACCGACGCCCCGCCCGGCGCCGAGCTGTTCGTCTTCGAGCCCGACGAGATCGACGACGTCGTCACCGAACAGGTCGGCGGCTCAGCGCTTTTCGCGTCGCGCTTCCGCGAATGCGCCGCCCGCGCGCTGCTGCTGCCGCGCCGCGATCCGGGCAAACGCGCCCCGCTGTGGCAGCAGCGGCAACGCTCGGCGCAACTGCTCGACGTCGCGCGCAAATTCCCCGACTTCCCGATCCTGCTGGAGACGGTGCGCGAATGTCTGCGCGACGTCTACGATCTGCCGTCGCTGCGCGACGTGCTCAGCCGGGTGGCGCGCAGGCAGTTGCGACTCGTCGAGGTGGAGACGGCGACTCCGTCGCCGTTCGCCAACGCGCTGCTGTTCGACTACATCGGCCAGTTCATGTACGACGGCGACAGCCCGCTGGCCGAACGCCGTGCCGCCGCCCTTTCGCTCGATTCGGGCTTGCTCGCCGAACTGCTGGGCCGGGTGGAACTGCGCGAACTGCTCGACGCCTCGGTACTCGAGCTGACCGAACGCGAACTCCAGCGGCGCACCCCGGAGCGCCACGCCCGCGACGCCGAGGGACTGGCCGATCTGCTGCGCCTGCTCGGTCCGCTCACCGCCGCGGAGGCCGCCGAGCGCTGCGTAGACGATCCGGCGAGCTGGTTCGCCGACCTGCTGGCGGCGCGGCGCGCCATGGAGGTGACCTTCGCGGGCCGCAGCTGGTGGGTGGCCGTGGAGGACGCGTCCAGGCTGCGAGACGCACTGGGCGTACCACTACCGATCGGGACGCCCGCGGCCTTCATCGAACCGGTCGCCGACCCGCTCGGCGATCTGGTCGGGCGCTACGCCCGCACACACGGCCCGTTCGGCACGGAGGCGGTGGCGGCCCGGTTCGGGCTCGGCACCGCGGTCGCCGCCACCGCGCTGCATCGGCTGGTCACCGAAAAACGCCTCGTGGAGGGCGAATTCACGCCCGGCGCGGCGGGGTCCGAATGGTGCGACGCGCAGGTGTTGCGCCGGCTGCGCCGCCGCTCGCTCGCGGCCGCCAGACACGAGGTCGAACCGGTGTCGACGGCCACGCTCGGCCGTTTCCTGCCGGCCTGGCAGCACATCGGCAGTGGCGAACTCCGCGGCGTCGACGGCGTGGCCGCGGTGGTGGAGCAGCTGGCGGGCGTGCCGATTCCGGCCTCGGCCTGGGAATCGCTCATCCTGCCCGCGCGGGTGCGCGACTACTCCCCCGCCATGCTGGACGAGCTGATGGCCACCGGCGAGGTCAGCTGGTCCGGCCACGGCTCGATCACGGCAAAGGACGGCTGGATCGCCCTGCACCTGACCGACCAGGCCGCGTTCACCCTGCCGCCGCCCGACGACATCGAACTCTCCGAGGTGCAGCTCAGCCTGCTCGCCGCGCTCGGTGCGACACTCGTGCCGCGACCGGCGAATTCCGCGCTACCCCAGCAGGAACCGGTCGAACTGGATCTCGACACGAGTGCCGGGGCACCGCCCGGGGCCGGTGCCCCGGCTCCCCGGCTCGCTCCGGTCCTGCATGGCGGGGGCGCCTACTTCTTCCGCCAACTCTCCGATGCCACCGGTTTGCTGGACGACACCCAGGTCGCCGCGGCACTGTGGGAATTGGTCTGGGCGGGAATGGTTTCCGGCGATACCTTCGCGCCGGTGCGCGCGCTGTTGTCCGGCACCACGCGCACCACGACCGCGCACCGGACCCCGCGCCGCGCCCCGCGCGGGCGGGCCTACCTGCCGCGGCCGAGCATGCCGACCCGGTCCGGTCCGCCGATGGTGGCCGGTCGATGGTCGTTGCTGCCGGAGCGGGTGTCGGACAACACCGTTCGCGCGCACGCGACCGCCGATCTGCTACTGGAGCGCTACGGCGTGCTGACCAGGGGTTCGGTCCAGAACGAAGGCATCCCGGGCGGTTTCGCGCTGATGTACCGGGTGCTCACCGAGTTCGAGGACCGCGGCCGTTGCCGCCGTGGCTATTTCGTCGACTCGCTCGGCGGCGCCCAGTTCTCCACCACCGACGTGGTGGACCGGTTGCGCTCGTTCGACACCGAACGCCGACCGTCGGAGGCCAAACCCCAGACCGGGCAGGCCCTCGCGCTGGCCGCCTGCGATCCGGCCAATCCCTATGGCGCCGCACTGCCGTGGCCGAAAGGCGAGGGCGACGGCGGACATCGGCCCGGGCGGAAGGCGGGCGCGATCGTCGTGCTCGTCGACGGCGAACTGGTGTTGTACCTCGAACGCGGCGGCAAGACACTGCTCACCTTCACCGAGGACCCGGACGCCCGCCAGGCCGCCGCACACGCCATGGCCGGCCTCGTGCACAGCCGGCGCGTCGACTCCCTCGTCATCGACAAGGTCGACGGGGAAACGGTGCACGGCAACACCTTCGCGGGCTTCCTCACCGAAGCGGGCTTCTCCGCCACCCCGCGCGGCCTGCGCCTCCGGACGCGGCCGTGAGGGGCGGCCACCCGGCACGGTGGTGTCATGCCAGAGGGTGACACGGTCTACTTCGCCGCTGCCCGGCTGCGCGCCGCGCTCGAAGGAAAGACCTTGACCAGCAGCGACTTCCGGGTGCCCCGCTATGCAACGGTGGATCTGCGCGATCAGGTGGTGGAGAGCGTCGGCAGCTACGGCAAACATCTGTTCATCCGGACCTCTACGGTGAGCATTCACACGCACCTCAAGATGGAGGGCATCTGGCGGGTCTTCCATTGCGGGCAGCGCTGGACCAGGCCGCGGGTCACCGCGCGGCTGGTGTTGCGCACGGACGAGGTGGAGGCCGTCGGGTTCTCGCTGGGCAAGGTCGAGGTGCTGCGCTTGGCCGACGAGCACACCGTGATCGATCACCTCGGCCCCGACCTGCTCGGACCGAATTGGGATGTCGCCGAGGTGATGACCCGATTGCAGCGGCAGCCGGACCAGTCGATCGGGGTCGCGCTGCTGGATCAGCGCAACCTAGCCGGTATCGGCAACATCTATCGCAGCGAGATCTGCTACCTGCGGCGCGTGCATCCGGCGACCCCCGTCGGCGCGGTGCCCGACCTGCTCGCGCTCGTGCACGAGGCACACCGGGTGCTGAACAAGGCCGTGCACGAACCGCCTTGGCGCCCACTGGCGTACGGGCGTACCCGCTGGCCGTGCCAGCGCTGTGGCACCCAGATCACGGTGCGCCTGCTCGGCGACACCGCGCCGGAGACGGATCGGCTCGCCAAACGCGAGCGTGGCATCTACTTCTGCCCGCGCTGCCAACCCGAGCCCACCGGCTGAGTCACCCGTCGGCCGCGCCACCCAGCTGGCTGAGCCACCTGCCGCGGCGATCTGCCCAGTTGGCGTCGGACCTCGGCGTCGACGCAGGTCACGGCCTCCCCAGTTGATCACCGCTTCCGGACGAAGGCCCCCGGCTCCTACCGTCCGAACATGGCGAATACCGGCGTGCCAACGCGCTATCACCCGACCGGCACTGTAATTTGCCACTCAGTTGCTAATGCTCGGCGCACGCGACACGACTACATCCGTGGCAGTCACGACACAGCACAGGAGCAAGCCATGACGACGGTACCGAGAACGAGCGGACGACTGTTCCTCGCGATCGCCGGACGCTTGTTCTTCGCCACCCTGGCGACGCTGGCCACTGTGCTGTTCAGCTACCTTCTGCTGCACCCGAATTCGGCCGAGGGCTCGACGCCGCAAGCGCCGCACCCGTCGGTGTCCGAGGTCTCCCCGCACCCTTGACGAAGTGAGCCAGCCCGCATAACTTGCAATATGTAAGTTATCGAGGAGTGCGGCATGAACGATCCACGGCAGTACGTGGTCATCGGCGGCGGACTGGCCGGGCTCGCGGCCGCGGTCTGGCTCGCCGAGGCGGGCAAGAAGGTCACCCTGCTGGAACGACGCGGCCGGCTCGGCGGCCGCACCCACGCCATGAAGGTCGAGGCCGCGGACGATCCGCCGGACAACGGGCAGCACGTGATCGCCAGCGGTTACGAGCACCTGTTCCGGTACCTCACCAGCGTCGGCACCCGCCAGTACGTCGCCTTCCCGCAACAGGCCACGCTGCGCTGGCCGGACGGGCGCAGCGTCACCATGCACACCAGGGGGCTCGGTGCGCTGCGCACGCTGTCCGGCGCCCACCCCGACGCCTCCCTGCTGGAGCGCGCCCGCGCCGCCGTCGCCACCGCGAGACTCGGCTGGCAGTGCCTGCACCAGCCCGCGGACCTGCCCGACCTGAGCACCGAGCAATGGTTCGACCGGGTCGGCATGCCCGCCAAAGCCCGTGAGGCGCTGTGGGATTGGCTGGCGCTCGGTGTCGCCGCCGAACCGGTGCAGCAGGAATCGGCGAAGGTGCTCGCCGATGTGATGGCGACGGGCATCCGCCTCGGCATCAAACATCGGCGGCCCGCCACCATCGGCTACCCGACCACCGATCTGGACACGCTCTACGTCACCGGCGCGTTGAAAGTCTTTGCCCGGCACGGGGTTCAGGTGCGCCACCGCGCCGTGGCACGGCGGATCGACATCGCCGACGGCCGGGTTACCGGGGTGGCGCTGGCCGACGGCAGCACCGTGCCCGCCGACGCGGTGGTCTGCGCGGTACCCAACTCGAATATCAACGGACTGCTCGACGACCTACCTGAGCACGCCGAAATCTACTCGGCCGCCGACAAATTGGGCTACACGCCGATTGTCAGCACCAATCTCTATCTGGATCGGCCGCTCGGGACGACGGCCGAATTCGAGGCGCTGATCGGCGGCACCGGCGTGATCGACGAGGTCTTCGACCGCCAGCGGATGACCGGCCGCAGCACCGAGCGAGCCTGGCTGTACTGCCTGACCACCAGCGGCGCCTACGAGCAGATCCACAAATCGAACGAGGAGATCGTCGCCGAACAGCTGGCACTGCTGCGTCGCTACTATCCGGCGGCACGCGCGGCGACGGTGCTGCAGGGTCACGTGGTGCGCATGCCCAAGGCGACATTCTCCCAGGTGGTGGGCACGCACGGACTGCGTCCGAAACAGCGGACCTCGGTGCCGACCCTGGTCCTGGCCGGTGACTGGACCGCCACCGACTGGTCGGCGACCATGGAGAGCGCGGTGCAGAGCGCTGCCAGGGCGGTGGACCTGCTGCTTACGCTACCGTCGGTGCGGTGACCACGGATCGCGCCACGTCCGAGCTCGCCGCTCAATCCCCGCCCTCTGGATCCCGGCCCGCCGCAGACCCGCCGAACGGTCCGGCAGCCCCGAAGCGCCGGATGTCGGCCGCCGACCGACGCGCCCAGCTGCTGGACATCGCGCGGGACATCGTCGCCGAGGACGGCTTTGCGGCGGTCACCATCGACCGGGTGGCCCGCGCCGCGCGGGTGGCGCGGGCCCTGGTGTATCAGCAGTTCACCGATCTGTCCGGGCTGATGACCGCGCTGCTCGACCGCGAGTCGGCGATCGCGCTAGCCGGCATCGGCACAGTCGACTGGCCGGGCGAGATCGACATCGATCAGGTCGGCCGTGGCATCCTCGCGTATCTGCATGCAGCCCCGACCAGTTGGCGGATCATCCTCAGCCCGCCGGACGGCGGCCCGCCTGATCTGCGCGCCCGGCTCGAGCTCGGCCGCTCCTACGCCAGGGCGATCGGCGCGCGGCACCTGTCCCGATACACCGGTGTCACCGTGGATCCGGACGGCCCGACCGAACGAATCCTGTTGGCGGCCATGGAAGAACTGGCCCGGCTGCACCTCACCGATCCCGCGGCCTATCCGGAGGAAATGGTGCTGCGCTATCTGCGCTCGCTGGTCGGCTGGGCGGTCCGGCAGGAAGCACCGCACTGATCGCCCGCGCGGTCCATCACGAAATTCTCACGGACAGCTTGGTTTTCTGATGCCGGGCGCGGATCACGCGCCAGGGAGAAAGGAAAAACCATGAAGATCAGCACCTTGCTCGCCGCCGTCGCGCTGTCGGCGGGCCTCGTCGCCGGGGGGTCGGCGGTGGCCAACGCGGAGACGATCTACGTCGGCACCTACGGCACCGAGGCGGCCTGCCGCGCCGACGGCGCTGACGCCCCCGCGCACCCCGACTGGAAGTGGTGGGAGTGCCGGCAGACCCCGACCGGTGAGTGGGACCTGTACTACTCCACCAACTGAGCCGTCCGGCACACGCACGAGGTCTGAAATGCCTTATTCTCAGACCTCGTGCGTGTGCTGGTGGTGGAGGACGACGAGGGGCTCGGCAACGAAGTCGCCGCCGGGCTGCGCGCGGCGGGCTGCGCGGTGGATCTAGCCGGACGGCTCGCCGACGCCGATCTGAAGATCGCCGTCAACACTTACGACGTTCTTGTCATCGATCGCGGCCTGCCCGACGGCGACGGTCTGCGCCTCGTCGCCCACCACCGTGCGGCAGGACTGCGGGTACCGGTATTGATGCTCACTGCCCGCGACGGGCTCGCCGATCGCATCGCCGGTTTCGACCACGGCGCCGACGACTACCTGGTCAAACCGTTCGCCCTGCCCGAACTCGCCGCCAGGGTACGGGCACTGAGCCGCCGCCGCGAACACCCGGCGCCCGCGCGCATCGTGCTCGGTGACATCGATATCGACCTGCCGCGGCGGCGGGTGCAGCGCGCGGGCATCCTGCGCTCGCTGACGCCGAAGGAGTTCGCGGTACTCGAACTGCTCGCCACCCGCGCGGGCACCGTGGTGTCGCGCAGCGAGCTCATCGAGTGCTGCTGGGACGAGATGGCCGAACCCGCCTCCAATGTGGTCGACGCCGTCATCGCCCAGCTGCGCCGTAAACTGGGGCCGCCACAGGTGATCGAGACCGTGCGGGGTGCCGGGTTCATGATCGGAAGTGCAGCATTCGCACGTTGAGTCCCGGCCCGAGCCGCGGCGGCATCCGTTCGGCCGGTTTCACCGGCGCACGCCCCGCGGTGGCCCGGCTGCGCCGCACCCGATGGCTGCTGACCGCGCTCATCACCGGAATCACCGC
Source organism: Nocardia brasiliensis NBRC 14402 (assembly GCF_000308475.2). GTDB lineage: Bacteria > Actinomycetota > Actinomycetes > Mycobacteriales > Mycobacteriaceae > Nocardia > Nocardia brasiliensis. The sequence goes on from NZ_BAFT02000045.1 coordinate 132,607, forward strand.
GACCTGTCTGATCATCCTCGGCGTCGTCGCGGCGACCATCGACGCGCGCTCGCGGCACAACGCGATCGACAACAGCCTCGACCGGGTGGTGACCGGCCTGTGGCGCAGCATCGACTTCGACCTCGACGCGCAGGCCATCGATCTCGAACAGGTGAAACGCGACGACCTCGCCAACGGCGAGACCGCGGTGCTGATCGTGCGCACCGACGAGAACGGGCACTGGCGCGAGATCTACGGGCACCTGCGTTCCTGGTTACCCGCGTCGGTGGGCGCCGAGGCGCTCGCCGACGAAGCCGTCCGCACGTCGGGCACCGTCTTCCAGGACGACCACGACAGCGCGGGGCGACCGGTGCGGCTGGCCGCGACGCCGGTGTCCTGGGAGGACACCACGACCCAGGCGGTGGTCATCGCGGGCACGAATCCCGGTCTGCGCGACCGTGATCGCGCCCTGTTGCTCTGGGGTCTGGTGGTCGGCGGCCTGACCCTGGTCGCCCTGTCCGCCCTTGCCGCCCATGCGCTTTCGGGTCGCAGCATGCGGCAGGCGATGGTGCTGATCGAGGAACAGGAACGGTTTCTCGGCGACGCCGCGCACGAGTTGCGTACGCCGCTCACCACTTTGGGTCTGGTCACCGCGCCGCGACGACGCAATCCACACGAGGTGGAACGCGCGCTGGCCGACGCGGGTGCGCTCGGCGCCCGGATGGAGCGGATCGTCACGGGACTGCTCGCCCGGGCCAGGATGCAGGCCGGGGTGACGACGATGGAGCGGGTGCAGTTGTTGCTCGATCAACTCACCGAATCGGTCGTCGAGGAATTCAAGGCGAGCATCATCGTGCAGAGCAATCCCACCGTCGTGGTCGGCGACCCGAATCTGCTGAGCCTCGCGGTACGCAATCTGCTCGAGAACGCGATCACGCACGGCGCGATCAACCCCGGCGCCCCGATCGAGGTGCATGTCGCCGACGGCCGGGTCAGCGTGCGCGATCACGGCGCCGGACTGCACCCGCAGCTGTCGAGCAATCCGTTCGAGCGAGGTGTCACCGGCGGCCGGGGCAGCGGCATCGGCCTCGCGCTGGTCGCCTGGATCGCCGAATTGCACGGCGGCACAGCCACGATGGAACCCGCGCCGGGCGGCGGCACCCTCGCGACCATCGCGCTACCGCCGCCGACGCTGGGCCTGGACTGAACCGCTACGAATTCGGTTGCCGCGCCGCCCTGCTCGCCGAGCCGTCGGCCGGTACCGGCTCGAGGATCTCCGGCCGCGGTTCGGGCGCCGCGATGCGCAACGCGTCTGCCGAGGCATCGTCGGGTTGGGTCTGCGAGCGGATCTCCGCCTCGACCCGGGCCCGGTAAGTCGTTACCTCACGGTCGATTTCGGCGTCGTCCCAGCCGAGGACCGGGGCGACCAGCTGCGCCACCTGCGCGGCACAGTCGGCACCGCGATGGGAGTACTCGATGGAGATGCGGGTGCGCCGGGCCAGGATGTCGTCCAGGTGCAGCGCGCCCTCGGCCGCGGCCGCGTAGACGGCCTCCACCTGCAGGTACGACGGTGCGTCGGTAATCGGTTGGAGCAGTTCCGGTTTACCCTCCGCCATGGCCATGACCTCATCGATCAGCGAGCCGTAGCGGTCGAGCAGATGCTTGATCCGGTACGGGTGCACGCCGTAGGCCTCGGCCAGCTGCACCGTCTGATTGACCAGCGCGAAATAGCCGTCCGCGCCGAGCAGCGGCACCTTCTCGGTGATCGAGGGCGAGACCCGGGCCGGAATGTCCTGTGCCGCCTCGTCGACCGCGTCGTAGGCCATCACCCGGTAGGTGGTGTACTTACCGCCCGCGATGCCGACCAGACCGGGCGCGACCCGGGCCACGGCATGCTCGCGCGACAGCTTGGAGGTCTCGTCGCTCTCCCCCGCCAGCAGCGGCCGCAGCCCCGCGTAGACCCCGTCGATGTCGTCGTGGGTGAGCGGGGTGACCAGCACCTCGTTGACCCGGTCGAGCAGATAGTCGATATCGGCCTTGGTGGCGGCCGGATGCGCGAGGTCGAGATTCCAGTCGGTGTCGGTGGTGCCGACGATCCAGTGGTTGCCCCACGGGATGATGAACAGCACCGAGGTCGGCGTGCGCAGGATGATCGCGGCATCGCTGACGATCCGGTCCCGCGGCACCACGATGTGCACGCCCTTCGACGCGCGCACATGGAACCGGCCCCGCTGATGCGCCAGCGCCTGCACCTCGTCGGTCCACACGCCGGTCGCGTTGATCACCACGTGCGCGCGCACCTCCGCGGTGCGGCCGTCCTCGCTGTCGCGCACCCGCACCCCGACCACCCGATCCGCCTCCCGCAGGAAGCCGACCACCTGGGTGGAGGTGCGGATCACCGCGCCGTAGTGCGCAGCGGTCCGCGCCACCGTCATGGTGTGCCGGGCATCGTCGACGACGGTGTCGTAGTAGCTGACGCCGCCGATCAGCGCGCTGCGCTTGAGTCCGGGCGAGAGCCGCAGCGCCCCCATCCGGGTGAGATGCCGTTGACCGGGAACCGATTTGGCGCCGCCCATGGTGTCGTAGAGCACCAGCCCGGCCGCGACGTACGGGCGTTCCCAGGCCCGATGGGTGAGCGGGTAGAGGAACCGCAGCGGTTTCACCAGATGCGGCGCCAGCGTGGAGAGCGCCAGTTCGCGCTCGCGCAACGCCTCACGCACCAGGCCGAACTCCAACTGCTCCAGATAGCGCAGGCCGCCGTGGAACATCTTCGACGACCGGCTCGACGTGCCGGAGGCGAGGTCACGGGCCTCGACCAGCGCGACCTGCAGGCCACGCGTGGCCGCGTCCAGGGCGATGCCCGCGCCGACCACGCCGCCACCGATGACGACCACGTCGAAATGGTCCTTACCGAACCGCTCCCAGGCCGTCCTGCGCTGCTCCGGACCGAGGAACTGGGATTCCGGCTTCTTGGTCATGCTCGACTCCTCCAGCCGCGCCGGTTGCCGACGACGTTGTGGTCTTCTTCGGGCATAGCTCGAGCTGCTCTGCTAACAGGCTAGGCGAACGGCCCGCGATCTCGTCGACCGCGACGTCCGCCCGTGTCGTCGAACGCTACCCGGCGGTAACCACTACCAACCTACTCGAGGCGCGCGGCCGCGGCGATGTGAAACCGGCGGCAACCCGCGCGCACGACAATCGGCCTCAGCGCGTCGCACGTTTAGTAACCTGCACGAATGCGTCGCTATGTGGCCGCCATCGACCAGGGCACGACCTCGAGTCGGTGCATCGTCTTCGATCGGCAGGGGCGCGTGGTCGGCGTCGCCCAGCGCGAACACGAGCAGATCTTCCCGCGCCGGGGCTGGGTCGAGCACGACGCCGAATCCATTTGGCAGAACACCGAAACAGTGCTCCGCGAAGTGCTCGACGAGCACGATCTGAGCGCCGGCGACATCGCGGCCGTCGGGGTCACCAATCAGCGCGAGACCACCGTGGTGTGGGACCGGGCCACCGGCAAGCCGATCCACCACGCCATCGTGTGGCAGGACACCCGTACCGACCGGCTCACTACCGAGCTCGGCGGCGATATCGGTCCGACCCGCTACCAGGAACGCACCGGGCTGCCGCTGTCCACCTACTTCGCCGGACCGAAGCTGCGCTGGCTCCTGGACCACGTGGACGGCGCCCGCGACCGCGCCGAGGCCGGCGAGCTCTGCTTCGGCACCATGGACAGCTGGGTGCTGTGGAACCTCACCGGCGAGCACATCACGGACGTGACCAACGCCTCGCGCACCATGCTGATGGATCTGCGCACCCGGCAATGGGATGGGCAGATCTGCGCCGAGTTCGGCGTGCCGGAGGCGATGCTGCCGCAGATCCGCAGTTCCTCGGAGGTGTACGCGGAAATCAATTCCGGTCCGCTGCAAGGGGTGCCGGTCGCGGGCATCCTCGGCGACCAGCAGGCGGCCACCTTCGGCCAGGCCTGCCTTTCGCCCGGCGAAGCCAAGAACACCTACGGCACCGGCAATTTCATGCTGCTCAACACCGGCACCACGCCGGTGGTGAGCCAGCACGGTCTGCTCACCACCGTCTGCTATCAGCTCGGTGACGCGGACGCGGTGTACGCGCTGGAGGGCTCGATCGCGGTGACCGGCTCACTGGTGCAGTGGTTCCGGGACAACCTGGGCATCATCTCCGCCGCCGAGGAGATCGAACCGCTGGCGCGCAGCGTCGAGGACAACGGCGGCGCCTACATCGTGCCCGCCTTCTCCGGACTGTTCGCGCCGCGCTGGCGGCCGGACGCACGCGGGGTGATCGCCGGGCTCACCCGCTTCGTGAACAAGGCCCACCTGGCCCGAGCGGTGCTGGAGTCCACCGCTTTCCAGACCCGCGAGGTCGTCGACGCCATGCGCGCCGACGCCGAATCCGAGCACCTCGGCCTGGAACTCACCACCCTGAAGGTGGACGGCGGCATGGTCGGCAACGATCTGCTGATGCAGTTCCAGTCCGACATCCTCGACGTGCCCGTGGTGCGTCCGGTGGTCAACGAGACCACCGCGCTCGGCGCCGCCTACGCCGCAGGCCTGGCGGTCGACTTCTGGTCGAGTACCGAGGACATCGAAGAGAACTGGGCCGCGGACAAGACCTGGGAGCCCACGATGTCCGAAGCGGATCGCGACGAGCATCTGCGGGCCTGGAACAAGGCCGTCGAGCGCACCTACGGCTGGGCCGACTGAACAACTCGAGAGCAGTGATCCGCATCACTCGACGGAACCACGGGAGCGCCGCCGCCGTCGAATCCGACGTACTGATCATTCTCTCGAAAGGCATGAAAAGCTATGAGCCGCACCCTATCTGCGCTTGCCATCGGCGCACTGACCGCCGGCGCGGTCGCCCTCGTCGCACCGTCCGCGCAGGCTGCCCAGATCAACGAGCCCTGCCCGATCGCGGGACAGACCCTGCGGGAGCAGAATCTCGTCTGCGCCTGGGGCGGCAACGGGAACGTGTGGCTGCCCATCGGCGGCAAGCAGCCGGGCATCAACCAGCGCTGACGCGCCCGCCCGCGGCCGCCGGACTGCGCGACTCCGCCCGCGCGCCCGGCCGCGGCGGGCATGCCGACGAAAACCTCGGGCGGGCAGGCTATTCCGCGGCGAGGGCGAGACGGCGCACCGCCTCGGCGAGGGTGTCCGCGTCGGACGTGGTGAAGCACATGCGCATCGAGTTCCGATAGCCGCCGGCCACCGCGAAGGCCGCGCCCGGTACGTACGCGACGCCCGCGTCCAGCGCGCGCGGCAGCAGCTCATGGGTGTCGGTGCCGTCGGTGAAATCGGCCCAGACGAACATCCCGCCGGTCGCGTCGGTGCAGCGCACCCGGTCACCGAAGCGGGTACGCACCGCGTGCACCAGCGCCTTGGCGCGTTCGCCGTAGGCCGTACGCACGTGATCGATGTGCGCGGCCAACCAGTCCCGGTCGGCGAGCAGATCGGCCGCGATCTGCTGGGTCAGGGCCGAACCACACAGGTCCGCACCCTGTTTCAGCAATTCCACCGCGCGGCACACCTCGTTCGGCGCGACCAACCAGCCGACCCGCAGCGACGGCGCGAGGATCTTCGATGAACTCGACAGCCGAATCACGTTGCGGGAGTAAGTGGCCACCGGAGCGGGTGCGGGCTCGTCGAACCACAGCTCGCCGTACGGGTCGTCCTCGATCACCCAGAAACCGTGCGCGTCAGCGAGTTCGGCGAGTTCGGCGCGGCGTGCGGGACTCATCGTGACCCCGCCCGGGTTGTGGAAATTGCTGACCGTGTGCACCACCGCGGGACGCTCACCGCGAGCGAGCAGGTCGGCGAGCACGTCGGTGCGCATTCCCTCGGCATCCAGCGGCACGGCGACGATGCGCGCGCCCGCGGCCCGGAAGACTTGCAGCGCACCGACATAGGCCGGATCCTCGACGATCACCAGCGCGCCCGGATCGAGCAGCACCTCGGCGAGCAGCGACAGCGCCTGCTGCGAACCGTGCGTCACGAACACCTCGTCGACCGGCACCGCCCGGCCGAGGCGCGCCGATTCCCGTTCCGCGAGCACCGCACGCAGCGGCGCCCAGCCCGGCGACTCGGTGTACTGCAGGCAGGCCGCCTTGCGCAGCGCCGCGTCCGCGGCTTCGGCGATCCGCTCGCGCGGCATCAGCGCGGCGTCGGGCAGGCCGCCTGCGAGCCCGATGATCTCGGCGCGAGCCGTGAGTTTGAGCAGGTCACGAATCGCCGAGCTCTGCAGTCCTGCGAGCTTGGCCGCGAGCGCGGGACGGGTCGGCGACATGAGAAACCTCCGAACGAACGCCAGATATGCGAAAGTCTACTTTCGCACGGCGCCGACCAATATATGAAACGAATTTCTCATATTCTGAGAATTGTTCACACCTCACGCGGCTTGATCGAGTAGACGAGCACCTTTCCGTCCCGCACCGCGGTGGTGATGGTCTGGTGGTAGATGGTCTCGGTGCCGTCCGGTTTGCGCTGGGTCAGATCCACGTCGAAGGTGTCACTCGCCACCTCGGTGATCCGCAGGCAGTGCTTGGTCCCGACCGGAACCTCGGCGTTGATGCCACCCTGGATGATCTCCGCCGACGAGACGTTCTCCGCGTCGGGCGCGACGAAGGCCCGGGCCTGGGCGCCGCTGCGCTGGACGTAGAAGGCGTACTGGAAGCCGAGGATCGCGCCGGGCCCGCTCGCGGTGTCGCCGTTGCCGTTACCGACCGTCACCTTGCCGTCCTTGCCGGTCGGACAGGTCAACCCGGCGGCGGTGGTCGAGCCGGGCGGCACGGGGCCGTCGTCGCCGCCGTTCCTGGACACCACGATCACGGTCACCGTCAAGCCGATCAGGATGACAACCGCCAGCAGGCCGGCCAGCACGTTGCGGCCCTTGTGCGAACCGGTCCGGCGCACAGGCACCGGCGCCGCCGGCGTGCTCGGCGCCAGCCGCTGCGCGATCCGGATCGTCCGC
>NZ_BAFT02000044.1 GCF_000308475.2 Nocardia brasiliensis NBRC 14402
GCTCGGCACGGTGACCCTGCTCGGTGCGGGCCTCACCGCGTTCTACATGACGCGGGTGATGCTGATGACGTTCTTCGGCGAACGGCGCTGGAAACCCGACACCCATCCGCACGAATCCCCCGCGGTCATGACGGGACCGATGGTGCTGCTGGCCTTCGGCTCGGTCGCCGCCGGCGCACTGTTCGTCTTCGGTTCCGCGCTGCAGAACTGGCTGGAACCGGTGGTGGGCGCGCATCACGGCGAGGCGACCGTCCCGGCGGCCGTCGTCACCGCACTCGCGCTCGTCGTGGTCGCGGCCGGCGTGGGCTTCGCCTACTACCAGTACGCGCAGCGCAGGATTCCCGAGACCGCACCGCAGGCCGTGTCCGCGCTGACCGTCGCGGCCCGCAAGGACCTCTACGGTGACGCGCTCAACGAGGCCGCTTTCATGCGCCCGGGCGGCTACCTGACCCGCGCGCTGGTCTTCCTCGACAACCGGGGCATCGACGGAATCGTCAACGGCACAGCGGCTTTGATCGGCGGACTGTCCGCACGTATCCGCCGGGTGCAGTCCGGGTTCGTGCGCTCCTATGCGCTTTCCATGTTCACCGGCGCGGCCCTGGTGGCTGCCGCCCTGCTGGCGGTGAGGTTGTGGTGACGAACTTTCCCTGGTTGACCCTCCTGTGGTTGGCGCCCGTACTCGGCGCGGTGGTGGTGCTGGTGCTGCCCGCCGGGCAACGGCTGCTCGCGCGGATCCTCGCGTTGAGTGTGTCGATAGCGGTGCTGATCCTCGCGGTGGTGCTCGCCGTGCGCTTCGATCCCGGTGGGGCGCAATATCAGTTCGTCGAGGACCACGAGTGGATCCCGGCATTCGGCGCGGGCTACACCGTCGGGCTCGACGGGATCGCACTGGTGCTCGTACTGCTCACCACGGCCCTGGTGCCGCTGCTGATCCTGGCGGGCTGGCGCGACGACCGCGAGGTCGGCAGCGGCCGCCGGGTCGCGCACACCTACGTCGCGCTCACCCTGCTGGTCGAGGCGATGGTGCTGATTTCCTTTGTCTCGCTGGACATTCTGCTGTTCTACGTGTTCTTCGAGGCGATGCTCATCCCGATGTACTTCCTGATCGGCGGCTTCGGGCCCCGGTCGGCGGACGCGCAGCTGCGGCAGCAGCGCTCGCGCGCCGCGGTGAAGTTCCTGCTGTACAACCTGTTCGGCGGCCTGATCATGCTGGCCGCGGTGATCGGGTTGTACGTGGTCACCGCGCGGGACGGGCTCGGCGAGGGCGGCTCGGGCACCTTCGACTTCCGCGTCGTGGTGGCCGCCGCGAACTCCGGACAGCTCGGCGCGGCGCCGGCGGTGCTCAACGCGCTGTTCCTCGGGTTCATGTTCGCGTTCGCGGTGAAGGCGCCGCTGTGGCCGCTGCACACCTGGCTGCCCGACGCCGCGGTCGCCGCGACACCGTCGAGTGCGGTGCTGATGATGGCGGTGGTCGACAAGGTCGGCACCTTCGGCATGCTGCGCTACTGCCTGATGCTGTTCCCCGGCGCCTCGGACACCTATGCGCCACTGGTGATCACGCTCGCGGTGATCGGCATCATCTACGGTGCGCTGCTCGCGATCGGCCAGACCGACGTGATGCGGTTGATCGCCTACACCTCGATCTCGCACTTCGGCTTCATCATCCTCGGCATCTTCGCGATGACCAGCCAGGGCCAGACCGGGGCGACGCTCTACATGGTCAACCACGGCATCTCCACCGCGGCGCTGTTCCTGATCGCCGGATTCCTGGTGTCGCGCAAGGGCACCCGGCTCATCGCCGACTTCGGCGGCGTGCAGAAGGTGGCGCCGGTGCTGGCGGGCACGTTCCTCATCGCGGGCCTGGCCACCCTCTCGCTGCCCGGGCTGGCGCCGTTCGTCAGTGAATTCCTGGTTCTGGTCGGCACCTTCAGCCGCTACCAGTTCGCGGCCGTCGTCGCGACCGGGGCGCTGGTGCTGGCCGCGGTGTACGTGCTCTGGCTCTACCAGCGGATGATGACCGGGCCGGTCAAGGAGGGCAACGAGCGTCTCTACGACCTGGTGCCGCGCGAACTCGCCGTGGTGGTGCCGCTCATCGCGGCGCTGCTGTTCCTGGGCGTCTATCCGAAACCGGTGCTGAACTTCATCAATCCCGCGGTGAGCCAGACGTTGACGACCATCGGCAAACACGACCCCGCGCCGACCATCCCCGAAGCGGGCAAAGCCGATCAGCCCGGAGGTGCCCACAAATGAGTCAGCTGACCTCCCACGGAACCTCGCTCGCCGCCGCCATACCGGCGCCGAGCATCGAGTACGGCTACCTGTCGCCGATGCTGATCGTCTTCGGTGCCGCCTTGCTCAGCGTGCTGGTCGAGGCGTTCGCCGGGCGGCGCTTCCGGTTCGGCGGACAGGCGCTGCTGAGCCTGGCCGGGCTGATCGTCGCGTTGGTCGCGGTGATCCTGCTGGCCGGCACGAACGCCACCGCCATCGGCGGTGCCGTCGCGGTCGACGGGGTGACGCTGTTCCTGCAGGGCACCATTCTCGTGGTCGCGATCCTCGGCGTGCTGTTCATGGCCGAGCGCGGTGCCGACCGACCGGCGGCCCCGGTGCGCAGCGGGCCGGGCACGTGGAGTGCGGCCGCGGCCACCCTCGGGCGGGGCGTGGACGCGTTCACGCCGCAGGCTTCGTCGGTGCCGGGCAGTGCGAGCGAAAAGGTCGCACTGCGAGCGGGTATCGCGACCACCGAGGTGTTCCCGCTGACCCTGCTCGCGGTCGGCGGCCTGCTGTTGTTCCCGGCCGCCAACGACCTGCTCACCATGTTCGTCGCGCTCGAGGTGCTCTCGCTGCCGCTGTATCTGCTCTGCGGGCTCGCCCGGCGCAAGCGGTTGCTCTCCCAGGAAGCGGCGCTGAAGTACTTCCTGCTCGGCGCGTTCTCCTCGGCGTTCTTCCTCTACGGTGTCGCGCTGCTGTACGGGCAGGCCGGGACCGTGAAACTGGCCGGGATCGCCGATGCCATCGCGGCGCACCCGGACAACGCGCTGCTCGCGCTGCTCGGCGTCGCGCTGCTGGCGGTCGGGCTGCTGTTCAAGATCGGCACCGTGCCGTTCCAGTCCTGGGTGCCCGACGTGTACCAGGGCGCGCCGACACCGGTGACCGCGTTCATGGCCGCCGCGACCAAGATCGCCGCAGTCGGTGCGTTGTTGCGCGTGCTGCACATCGCGGTGCCCGGGCTGCGCGACGATTGGCGGCCGGTGCTCGGCGCCATCGCCATCGCCACCATGGCAGTCGGTGCGGTCATGGCCATCACCCAGACCGACGTGAAACGGATGCTCGCGTATTCGGCTGTCGCCCATGCCGGTTTCATCCTCACCGGGTTGGTCGCGGCCAACACCAAGGGCGTCGCCGCGGTGCTGTTCTATCTGGTGGCCTACGGTCTCGGCACGCTCGGTGCGTTCGCGCTCGTCAGCCTGGTGCGCGATGCCGCGGGCGAAGAAGCCACCGCGCTCAGTCAGTGGGCCGGGCTCGGGCGACACTCCCCCTGGCTGGCCAGCGTGTTCGCGCTGTTCCTGCTCTCCTTCGCGGGGCTGCCCCTCACCAGTGGATTCGTCAGCAAGTTCGCGGTGTTCGAAGCCGCGGCCGCCGGCGATTCGACCCCGCTGGTGATCGTCGGTGTCATCTGCAGTGCGATCGCCGCGTTCTTCTACGTGCGCGTGATCGTCCTGATGTTCTTCACCGACCCGCCCACCGACGCCCCCGTAGTGGTGACGCCGTTCCTGACCACCGCTGTAGTCACCTTCGGCGCCGGCGCCACCATCATCCTCGGCGTCTTCCCCCAGCTACTCCTGGACCTCGCCGACCGAGCCGCCACCTTCGCCCGCTGATCCCCTACCCGAGCCGCGCACCTGCACCAGGTGCGCGGCTCGGTCGTCTGTGCCGAGCCGACTGTCGCGGGGTCGCGCTCAACGGCCGTCGCTGGGACGCCGTAGTATCGGCCGAATTTCGACTGGATATGGCGTAGTGGGCTGGTAAGGAACGGTTTTCGTGTTCAGGGTGCAGCCTGTGACGGATCGAGCGATTCGACTCGGGACTCGGCGGGCCACCGATCTGGGTGAGATCGTCCACGGTGGGCCTGCGGGATCTGTGTTCCCCAGTTGTTCGTGGTGCGTGACAGGAACGGTTGTGTGTGACACCCTGATTCGCGTGTCAGCTATGGGCTGGCAATCCGGGGTGGAGGGGGTTTCAGGTGAGACATTCATCGGCATCGACGCTTCAGCGGTCTCGGGCGATCCGTCGGGGCTTGGTGGGGGTAGCGGCAACCGGGCTGACGTTCCTACTGGTGGCCGGTACACAACCTGCCGCCGCGGACCCGACCACGAGCCCGCCACCGATATCGACCACCGCACCAACACCGCCCAGTAGTGCCCAGCCGTCGGCTCCGAGTCCGGCCCCCACGACTGCTGCTCCGCCCACTCAGACGACCACACCGGGGCCGACGACGCCTGCTACCCAGTCATCGTCGCCGACCACGACGACAGCGCCTACGTCACCGCGCACGAGCGCACCCTCCGGTGGCTCCTGCGTTCCCGGATCACGAACGCGGGCACCGGAAAAGTGGGAACCCACCGCCGACCCCCAGTCGAGTGTGACGCCGGGACGGATGCGTTCGGACTGCCAAGACATCCCGGGCGGGTTCAGCAAGGAACAGGCCGACAAAGCCGAGACGATGGAAGCCGCACTCGCTGTGCGGTCCCGGCAGCGGTCGGCGCTGGCCGCCGAAGGCTGTCAGGTGTATTGGCCGGCACCGTATGAGGTCTGTGGCGCGATCCGCGACAAATACAACGAACTCGGTGGCCCGAACAGCTTCCTGTTGTTCCCCACCTCGAACGAACTCACCAATCCCGACGGCGTGGGGAAACGCTCCACCTTCCAGAACGGGCCGATCTACTGGTCCCCGGCCGGTGGCGCCCATCCGGTGGTCAACCACTTCTTCGCCGCGTGGCAGCGCAACGGCTGGGAGACCGGGGTCCTCGGATACCCGACCTCAGATGAGGTCGTCAACCCCGACAACGTCGGACGGCGGCAGTACTTCCAGGGCGGCACGATCTACTGGAAGCTCAACGAGGCTTACTACGTCGCCGGCGCGATTCGTGACAAGTGGGGCAATACCGGCTGGGAGGGTGGCTGGCTCGGGTACCCGATCAGCGACGAAAGCAAGACCGCGGACGGGCAGGGCCGGTTCAACCGGTTCGAGAAAGGTGTCGTCTACTGGTCGCCGCAGACCGGAGCACACCCTGTCGCGGGCGCGATCCTGATCGAGTGGGGCAGCGAACAATACGAAGCAGGGTTGTACGGCTACCCCGTCGGCGACGAACGCGCCCTTGCTGGCAGCCGCCGAGAGCAGGACTTTCAGAACGGCAAAATCCGGGTTCCTACACCGGTCAGTGGTGGTAGTGACGCCGATGAGGACGCAGTGCGGCAACAGGGGCTCGGCGGTGGGGACTACGCACCGGATGCCGACCACCGTTCCGGTGCGGCTAATCAGCCAGGCGGTACCGGATGGAACCGGTGTGCGCAGCGGCCGACATACCCGACGTCGAACGGCAGCCTCTACGGATGTGCGGGTCTGGGCTACACCGATACAACCGACCCCAGCACAGTTGGGCCCGGTATCGAATCGTTCGCTGATCCGATCGCCCTCAAGCCTGGATGCGACCGGGATTATGCAAAGAAGAAGGCCGACGCCTTGGCTGGACGAGAACCCGACGGCCCGTACTGGCAATACGATCGCCTCTATGCTTGCGCGGTGAACCCGGTCAACGCCGTGATCCACGATGACCGGGGCAAAACGGTCGCCGTCGTGGCCGGCAAGCTCGAACAAGAACTCATCACCAATTACAAACGGACCAAGAGTGAGTACCGGGTCCGGTTCGGTGTCGAACAGATCACCGGTGCTGGCTGGACCGTCACCGCGCAAGCCCCGTGCACCGCACCCGTGGCCGGCTGCCCAGTTACCACCCGTGATGAACTCGTGAACGAGCCGCTGACTCCGGGCGCGAAGGTGTTCGGGTTCTATGAATTCGGTCCCGATTCGCTGGGCCCCAACCAGGTGATGACCTTGATCATGGGGTTGAATATGCGTTTCAACTTCCCCGGGGCCACCGAAGAATCCCCGGGCAGCCTCGAACTGCGCAACAATTCGCCCGAGATTCGTTGCGACAACGATTCCGGTCGGCCGGGTATCTCTGCGGGTCTGCCATCGCAAGGATGCATCTATCCTGACCGTGCCCCAGTGATGGACTTCGCCTCCGACCCCGAGCTGATATCAATCGCCGACCATGTACGCAAGGCGCAGCAGTCGGGCCTGCCAGGTGCGCCCAGACTGTATTCCAATGGGCCACTGAGCCGAATGACCGATCTCGATCAACGTGAACGCAACGGCAACAGAGCATGCCCGTCGAATCGTTACTCGACACCGGGGTTCAGCTGCGACGAGTACCCTTTTCGCTCTACCTATCAGGGTGCAGCTCAACCGCCCAACGTTTTGTTGCCCGCCAACGGCAGGACCTTCCCCGGTTGCCAGATCATTGACCCGCCCCGCGTCGACCCTGCGCGCACAGGCCGCGACGGCTACAGCGTGTGTATGGTTCCGACAACACCTGTCGATGCCAACAACAAGCAATCCAATGTCATCGCCCAGTTCTACTATGAGAACCGGGTCATGGACCGCGACGAGTTCTACGTTCGAGCGGATTCATCGATGTGACTCGAGCGAGAGGTATAGCCGATGGTGAGACTTTCCGACGTGGTCGATTACGACGGCGGGATGATCTATCTACTCGACCACGACCTCGACCAGCAGACGGCAACGATCAGGATGACTGCCGGGCCCCGCCTGCTTCCGGGGATCGGCGCCCTTGCCATCCGCACTCGGCAACGTCAGGGCAATCTCGCCCGCGTCAGCGTGGAGATGGGTGCCGACCTGTACCCTCCCGAACCGGTCGACGCGCAGTTCCTCGAGGAAGCCACCTACAGGACCGAGCGGGGTCGTCAGTATGTCGGCTCGTGCTACTACGAGCACTGCCAAGGACAGCTCGCCGACCCGCTCACCGGCTCGGGCCCGGCACGAGTGCACGTGCGCCTCTACGAGGTCCCCGGACCGCACGAACCCTACCGGGCGACCGCACCGGGACACGCAGACCGTCTCATCGACATCGACGAGCACGTGCTGCTGCATATCTGGAACGAACCTCTCGTCGGCAACCAAACACGGAGCACTCGCACACAACTACGCGGCATCATCGCCGCTGATAGCCCACCGGGGAGCTGACCCACTGTGGTCAGGCGCGGCCACACTACGTGCTGAACTCGTCGCGGACGGCCTTCGCGATCCCGCCACCGCGTAGTGGTGCATACGGCGGTCGGGGTGTATTAGTGCCTCCACGTGTACCAGTCCTTCGGCGGTGCCTTGGATGAGGCTCTCGATCGCGGTTCTGATTCTCGCGCAACGTATTCGCGCCGGGATGCCCGCGCTGCGGCAGGTAAGGCTGCTACGCGCCGGACTCCGGCTCTCGGCGCAGTTGGAGCAGTAGGTTCCAGGGGACGTCTGCCATGACGTCGGCTATTCGCGCTGCCGAGTCTTCGGACTCGGGTTGTGGCCGGACACGAACCTCGCCGAGGGCGCCGCGGATGACGGGCAATTCGGCGAATTCGGCACCGCGGCCGAAGGTGTCGGCCCAGGCCGCTTCCTCGGCGAACGAGGCGTCGCCGGCCAACTCCGCTGCGGCGAGATGTGCGGGTACGGCGTCGAGTTCGCGCAGTCGGCGCCACTGCTGGCGGTTCGCCACGAGGACGCGCAGATTCGCCAGTTCGGCGACGATCTCTGGATCGGCGGCGTCGATCTCGGAGATGTCCAGTCGCTGGAGGTTTTTCAGCGCAGCGAGCGGCGCGAGGCGTACCGGATGCTGCGCTCCGGCCAGGTGTACGTCCCACAGCACGGGGTGGCCCGACAGCGGCTCCAGGTCGAAATGCGGGCCGCTCACCCACAGTGATTCGAGAGGAATATCCTGCGGCACTGCAAGATTCAAGGTTCGAATGCCATCGACCCGCAGCTGGCGCAGCATCGGCAGTGCGGAGAGTTCGGCGGCGTCGAACGAGTCGCTGCTGCGGAGATCGAGTTTCTGCACGGCAAACTTGTCGGGCAGATCATCGATCGTCTCGCCAGGGTCGTGCAGTCGACGAGCGTGGGCGGGTTGCGCTGTGTCGTACAGACTCCCGAAGTTCTCCCGGGCCCGCTGCGACTCGATCGACTTCTGCAGTGCCTCGGTTACGGATACGGCCCAGCGCGTGGCCGAATCGTACCCGAGGCCGATCTCGATCAGCTGCCCGCGGCGACCGGTCGGACCGGGATCCAGGTCGACCCCGTGTGCGTTGCGGTCGCTGGTGCCGATGAACACCCAACCCGCACTACGCGAGACGCGTTGGATCGTGCCGTGCGGCCAGCCTTCCGACACCACCTGATCGTCAGTGAACAGCGAGTCGTCCCCCACGGATCGACTGTCCGCCGACAACCCCATCACCGTCGGACTGTCGGACAGATGAGTCGCGGCGACATCGCTGAGCGGCGACAGCCGGGTGATACCGAGCACGCCGCGGTCGTCGTGGTCGTAGCCGACCAGCCGGTACAGGGCCCGCAGGTCTTCCGGCAACCGCAGGCCGATCCGCGCCTCTGCCGCGGCGATGTCGCCCTCGGCCGCACCTGCGGCCAGTTCGGGTGCCCGCGAGTGGGCCGCGGTGTAGACATCGATGTATCCGCGTACCAGCTCACGCACTGTCGCCAGGACCGCCGGGTCGGTAGGCCGGTTGTCGGGCACCGTGTCGACCGCTGCGACCGGTTGCTGACGCCCCGGATATCGATAGTCGTGGTCGAGGACCAGCCGTCGCGCAGCGTCCCAATAGCGCTCGCTGGAGCCGGGGGTGCACTGGTATTGGAACTCGTAACTGTCGCCGGACAGGCGGAGCCGCATTTCTACTACGCCGTCCATATCAACACCGAGTTCGGAGCGCACAGCGTGGGCCAGTTCGCGTCGGCCGCTCACCTGGTGCACCCGATCGGTGCCGACCACGTACGACGGATCGATTCCGTTGCTCCACTGGCTGTGGTGCATGCGCAATGTCCCACTGGTCGCTCCGGATTCCGCGAACTCTTGCGCGAGGCGTTCGACCCTATCGGCCAGCTCCGTCATGTCCTCGACACTATGCGATGCGCCGGACGAGTTCCCGGCGTTGGGAAAGCCTCGTCCGAGCGCGCGCAAAGCCTGACCCGCCGCTTCGCTTCCGCCGTCTGAGTCACACGAGGTGTGCGGGCACGAAAGTTGTTGGAATGCACTAGGTGAGCGGGGATCTCCTGACAAATGCACCAGTGACGTGGGACACGGTGGGTGGCAACGTGACTAACCGTGGCAAGAGCGACACGGCGTCTCGGACGGCCGAAACAGCAGGGGTGGGCGCGCGGCGGGCTCCGAAACGGTTGGGCGGCAACGGTAGCGCTGACGGTGGTCGCCGCCGGTCTGCTACCACCGGGCTCGGCGGCAGCGGAGGTTCCGCCCGTCTCGGCGGCCACGGACCGGCAGGAGCAGCAGATCGCGACCCGCGACGGCATCGCGGTCTCCTACGTGAGTTTCCTGCTCCCGCTACCGGCAAGCGCCGCACCGCATCCGGGGTCGTGCGAGCGTACCGGATATCTGCGTTACCGCGCGGTGGGCAGTCCGCAGGACGCGCGGGACGCGGACGCCGTGGTGGTGCAGCAGGGCGGAATGATCGGCGGCGCAATCAATTCCGACGGCGTCGCGGCGAACACGGTGCGTTCGGCGAAGTCGCTCGGTCGCAACGTCGAATTCTGGGCGCTGGCCCGGCGCGGCTCCTGTTTGGATGAGACAGTCGGCTTCGACTACGCACTGCAGTCGGGCGACTATCTCGACGCGGTCGACTACTACTTCAACGGCAAGCCGCTCGAGGGCCGCACCTTCGCCGGGTTCAAGGCCTCGGCGGACCTGCCCATCTTGGATGCTTTCGGCCTGGAGCGAGTGGTGCGCGACCAGTACGAGATCATGCTGCACGAGCTCCCGGATCAGGCTGAGCGGCAACGGAAATACGTCTGCACCGGTATCTCGATGGGCGGGCTGGTCACCGGGTTCTTCTCGGACTGGGATTTCGACGGCAACCCGGGCACCCAGGCCGACGCCGGCTACAACCAGTGCGCCGCCTTCGCCGCGCAGGACTCCATGGTCTCCTCGGACCCGGCCGCGATCCAGAACACGCCGTTCTTCCGCGACGTCACCGAAGCCATCACCGGGCCCACCAACGGGGTGCTCAAGGCCGGATTCGACAGCGGTGTGCTGCCGATGCGCACGCTCGGCCCGATGCCTGTGATCGGCACCAAGGCGATGATGCTCTACCGCTTGGCCGGGCTCGCCGCGCATCTGGCGCCGGACGCGGAAAGCCAACTGCTCGCGCACATCCACGATCCCGATATCGAGGCGACGCTCACCACCGTGTTCAGCCCGAGCTGGGCGGCCGCGGTCACGGGCGGCGCGAACGGCGAGGGCACCATCCGCGACTACCGGTTCACCAATGCCGCGTTGCTCGGCACGTTCATCGACAACAACTCCGGCAATTTCGCGCTGCTCCAGCAGGGTGTCGGCGCGTTGGCGGGCGGCCCGGTGGCAGAGAAGACGTTCCCGAATCACGGTGGGCTGACCCAGGTCCCGGTGCTGGGCAACTATATGCGGATGAGCGCCGGACCGCAGACCCGGGTGGGCCCCACCGACCGCACGGCGCTGTATTCGTGGCGCAACTACAACGACGTCGTCGGCGTCCCGTGGACGGCGCCGAACCGGGAGACCGCCGATATCCACGAGGTGGCACGGCAATTGGGCACCGGCTGGCCGACGGCGTACTGGGAGACCTATTTCCCGCTGCGGATGATCATCGATATCGGCGCCGGTTTCGGCGGCGCGCGCACCGGCGACATGGTGAACCTGCGCTACCACAACATGAGTCGCACGAAACCGAATTTCATCGCGTACGCCGGGGACAGCGTCGTCCAATACGGCGTCGGCACTTGGCTTCCCGCGCCGCCGACCGCACAGGTGGAGCAGCTGCCGGGCTACACCCACGTGGACACGATCGGGGCGGCCGCGGTGCAGAACAACGGAAAGCCGGACTACAGCGGGCAGTATCTCGCCGAGTTCATCCGGGGCTTGACCCCGTAGTCGTTGGTGACCGGGGCGCCGGACCGCGCCGGTCACCGACGCCGGGCGCCTTCGTCTCGGGCCGCCCGGTGCTCGTCCTGGGCGGCGGCGAGGGCAGCGCCGCCGCCCAGGTGCCGGGCTCAGCCGAGTGCGGCGCGCAGTCCGGTCTCGAAACCCGCCGGATCGTCGACGAATCCGATATGCCCGCCCGGAAACATGGTGGGGCACAGGTCGAGTCCTTCACCCAGTGCCCGGGTCGTCCGGTCGCAGAACTGGCCCGTGGAATCGGACCCGATACCCAGGATCAACCGCACCGGCGTCGCCCGCAACACCGGCAGGTCGGGTTCCCACGAGGTGGTGCCGATGAGTTCGTGCAGGAACCAGTAGTGCTCGCTCGCCACCTGCGCGGGATCGCGTTCGCCACCGAACATCGCTTGCAGCGCAGCCTCAGGTATCGCGAAACCGGCCATGGCGAAGAACTTTCGCCACGCGCCGATCGGGTCGCCGTCGCGGTACGTGGCGATCATGTCGGCGTTGCGCGCGGCCAGTTCGTCGTTGTCGCCGAGCAGGGTCCGCAGCGGCGGTTCGTGCGCGATCGCGGTGTCGACCAGGTCGGGCCGGGTCTGCACCAGGGCGAGGGTGGTCACCGCACCGCCGCTGGAGCCCAGGACCGTCGCGGGACCGGCATCGAGGTGGGTGATCAGCCGGGCCAGATCGTCGGCCCGCAGATCCGGCGTGGAGTCCTGGGCGGGGTCGTCGAGCACGCTGCCCTTGTGGCCGCGGGGATCGGTGGTGAGCACGGTGTGGTCGGCGGCGAGCCGCTCGGCCAGCGGCGCGAACGCGGCGGCGTCCATCGGTGCGCCGACGAGCACGATCAGCGGACCGCTGCCGCGCACTTCGTAATGCAGCTCGGCGCCGGGAACGGGCAGGGTGTGCGCGCTGGATCGGGTCATGAGTTCTCCTCTGCGAGTTCGTTGCTCACGACTATCGACGGGATCCGCGCCACCGACTAATCGAGGTGCGGCACTTTGCCACTCATCGTTGCACGAGCCTGGGCTTGTCCCGACGCGTCCAGCTAGTGAACTCGCCGTGGACGGTGGCTGCGCCCAGGTCTGCAGCGCAAGCCCATCCGCACTACGGCTCCTGATCGCGCGCATTGCAGAACCTAATGACATTAGGTTATAACCTAGATGTACTAGCTCAGAGGAGGTGTGCCGTGATGGCACGAGCGGGTTTGAGCGCGGATCGGATCACGCGTGCGGCCGCCGATCTCGCGGACGCGATCGGTTTCGACGGTGTCACCATGTCGGCGCTGGCCAAGCAGTTCGGCGTCAAGGACGCCAGTCTCTATTCGCACGTCAAGAACCTGCAGGAACTGCGGGCGCGGGTGAGCGTGCTGGCGGCGGCGGAGAAGGCCGAGCTGATCGCGGCCGCCGTCGCGGGCCGCGCGGGCCGCGACGCCCTCGCGGCATACGCGCACACCTGGCGCGACTACGCCCTGCGCCACCCGGGCCGCTACGCCGCGACCCAATCACCGGTGCCGCCCGGTCTGGTCGACACCGGTCCCGGGGCGGCGCGGGCCGTCGAACTCACCTACGGGATGTTGCGCGCCTACGGGTTGGCCGAACCGGACCTCACCGACGCGGTCCGCTTGCTGCGCAGCACCTTTCACGGCTACGCCACGTTGGAGGCCGTCGGCGGTTTCCAGCACTCCCGCGATACCGCCGCCTCCTGGGAACGCATCATCGATGCCCTGCACGTCGCGCTCGAGCAGTGGCCGTCACCCGAGAAGAAGGATGAATCATGAAGTCCGGCACCTTGAAAGTCCCCGGCGCGACGCTGTTCTACGAAGAGCGCGGCAGCGGGCCGCTGCTCGTGCTGCTGCCCGGCAGCGGCGCGGACGCGGCGATGTTCGATCACCTCGCGGAACTGCTGGTGCCGCATTTCACGGTGCTGGCCGCCGATCCCCGCGGCTATTCCCGTAGCCCGCTCGACGGCCCGCCGGTGGATCAACAGGTCGAGGTGATGAGCGAGGACATCCACCGACTCATCGAAGATCGCGCTCCCGCAGGCGAATCGGTGTACGTCTTCGGCGCCAGCGGCGGTGCGGTGGTCGCACTCGACCTGCTCGCCCGGCACCCCGATCGGCTCGCGCTCGTCGTCGCCCACGAACCGCCCTCCTTCGGCCTGCTGCCCGACGCGGCCGACCATCGCGCGTTCGTCGACGAGGTCTACGAGCTGTTCCATCGCGAAGGCGCGGCGGTCGCCGGTGCGCGCTTCGCCGCCGGTGTCGGCGCACAGCTGCGCGGCCTGCCGGACCCGGCGACGCTGCCGCCGCGCGCCGCCGACATGGTCGCCCGCGTCATGGCGAACCTGCCGATCATGCTGGAACACGAACTGCGCCAGATCACTTCGCATCTGCCCGACGAAGCGGCCCTGGCCGCCGTCGCCGACCGCCTCGTCCTCGCCGTCGGCGCCGAATCCCCCGGCACGCTGCCGTACCGCCCGGCCGCAACCCTGGCCGGCCGCCTCGGCACCCCGCTGGTCGAATTCCCCGGCGGCCACGGCGGACTCAACCAGCACCCGGAAGCCTTCGGCCACAAGCTCCTCGACGTCCTGCAGTCCGCCCGGACAAATTCCAGCACCGTCAACTGACGCCCACCCCAGCGCACTGCTCGGCGGATACAGGTCGATCCGACGGCTTGACTTGGAGTGCACTCCAAGTCCTAGTGTCGGGGCGTTCGTCAGCTTTCGAGGTACCGCCCGAGGCGTCGGGCAGAAGGAGTATCCGCGCATGATCACTCGAACCCCGCTCGGCTCAACAGGTCTCACCGTCAGTGCGATGGGACTGGGGTGCATGGGGATGAGCGAAAGCTACGGCGCCGCCGACTGGGACGGCGGAATGGCCACCATCGGCGGGGCACTGGAGCTGGGCATCACTTTCCTGGACACCGCCGACGCTTACGGCACCGGGCACAACGAGGTGCTGGTGGGCCGGGCCATTCACGGCCGCCGGGACCAGGTGCAGCTGGCCACCAAGTTCGGCATCGACCGCAGCGCCGGTGACCGGGCCCGCCGCATCCGTGGTGCCCGGGACTTCGTGCTGCGTTCCTGTGACGCCTCGCTGCTGCGTTTGGGCGTCGAGGTGATCGACCTGTACTACGCTCACCGCCCGCCCCAGGATGTGGAGATCGAGGAGACCGTCGGGGCGATGGCCGAGCTGGTCGAGGCGGGCAAGGTCCGCCATCTGGGCCTGTCCGAGGTCGACGGCGCGCTGCTGCGCCGGGCGCACGCGGTGCACCCGATCAGCGCGGTGCAGAGCGAATACTCGCTGTGGACCCGCGATGTCGAGGACCTCACCCCGGTGATGGCCGAGCTGGGGGTCGGGTTGGTGCCGTACTCGCCGCTGGGGCGGGGGTTCCTGACCGGCGCCCTGGACCGCTCCACCTTGGGCGAGAAGGACTTTCGGCGGAGCAATCCCCGTTTCGCCGGCGCGGCGGGCGATGCCAACGAGAAGATCGCGCAGACCGTGCGCGAAGTGGCCGACCGGCTGGGCGCCACCCCGGCCCAGGTGGCGCTGGCCTGGGTGTACGCCCAAGCCGAGCGGCTCGGGGTGGCGGTGGCAGCCATTCCGGGCACCCGCAGCCCGGCCCGGCTGGAGCAGAACGCAGCCGCGCTGGAACTCACCCTGGACGCCGAGGCGCTGGCCACGCTGGACCCGCTGAGCGACCAGGTGACAGGCGAGCGCTACGTCCCCGCGCACACCGCCGAGGTCGCTCGGAGTTAGGTTCTGTCTCGAAGTCCCGTCCGCGCCTGCCTAGTTCGGTGTACCCGCCGCGGGAGTGGTTGGGGGTCACAGAGGTTTCCTACGGTTCACAGGGGCTGTAGCTGCTGTGAAGGGTATGGAAGGTCTGTGACCCCGCGACTCGCCCAGCGAAACACGCCGAGCCACAACGTCACCCACCCGAAACCGCTGACACCTCGTCAAGGAACTCTCGGAAACAGGGGTCGCCGTAGCATCGGCCGAATTTCGGGCGGATATGGCGTAACCCGCTGGTAGAGGGCGGGTTCTGCGCGCTGGGTGCTGGTCAGGCCGGGGGTTGTTGGGTGATGCGGTCGCGGTAGATCCGGTATGCCTTGCGGTCGGCGGTCGGCGGTCGGCGGTCGCGGTGCTGCGTGCGTACGGAACGGACGGCAATGGATCGGGTGTGGCGTTTCCGCACGATCCGCGCGGCCGGGTGTCGTCCCCGGCGGCTGTCGTCAAAGGGTCATTATTGCGGTCCGCGGAAACGCGGCGGAGTTCAGGGCGATGATCGGTTCTCTCTGCGTCGGCCGTCCACGAGGTCGTGATCATGGAATATCGTGCCGGTCATGACCACGAATGACTGGTTGGCCGACACCCGAACCTCTTATGACACGGTCGCGGTCAGCTATGCCGACCAAGTGCGCGGCGCCCTCGCCGGACACCAGTACCTTCGCGCGGCTCTGGCGTTGTTCGCCGACAGCGTGCGGGTCGCTGGCGGCGGGCCGGTCGCGGACGTCGGCTGCGGCCCCGGTGAAGTCACCGCCCACCTGCATGAGCTCGGGGTCGACGCCTTCGGTGTCGACCTCTCCCCGGCGATGATCGACGTGGCCCGGCGCGACCACCCCGGCCTGCGGTTCGAGGTGGGCTCGATGACGGACCTGGACCTGCCCGTCGCTTCGATGGCCGGCCTGCTCGCCTGGCAGTCGTTGATCCATATCCCTGACGACGAGGTGCCGACCGTGTTCGGGCACTTCCACCGAGCATTGCGTCCCGGCGGACCGCTGCAGCTGCTGTTTCACGTCGGCGACGAGTCGCGGTTGAAGACCGACGGCTATGGCGGTCACCCGATGAAGGTCCATGTCCACCGCCGTCAGCCTGACCGGGTGGCATCCTGGCTGCGCGATGCCGGATTCGTGGTCGAGGCTCAGATGCTGCTCGACCCGGACGCGAAAGCTCAGCAAGCGATTCTTTTCGCACGCAGTAAGTCCTGACTTCTGCATATGTCGGGCTCGCCAGTCGGATCCGGAGCCGATGCCCGAGATGGACGCCGACACTGCGCTATCCCCTCGGCGCGACCGTCGTGACCACGACGCCAGCCAGCAAAGCACCAACAACCCAAACCCGCAGCACGACAACCCCAAACCTCACCACTACCAGCGGGTTACGCCATATCCGCCCGAAATTCGGCCGATACTACGGCGATCCCAAACAACACCACAGCCAGACGACCACGCCGGAACCCCCAGCCCCGCGCACCTGCAACACTTCTCGGGATTCACACCCCTTCTGGCCGCCCAGAAAAGGTGTAAATCCCGAGAAGCGGTACAGCTGCAAATGGGCGGGGTTGAAACCGGCACTTCCGGTACCAGGCCGCAGGCCCACCTCACCACTCCGAGACAGAACCAAGCCGGTCGAGCGTCGTGCCGGGCATCGAGGACGCTCGACTCCTGGGCCCGAGCGATCGTGGTCAACCAGACCGACCCGTTGGCAGTTGCCACCGCAGGACCGGTGCGAAATCTCAGCGCGCCAACGCGTATTCGAGCGCAGCGGCCACACGGTCGATCGGCTCGGTAGTCCCCTCGGCACGGCAGAGCACCAGTGCGCCTTCCATGCCCGCGATCAAGAGGGTCGCGAGATTCTTCGCATCGCCTTCGTCGAAACCGTTGCGCTGCAAGCATTCCTGGAATGGCTGCTGCCAGCGCCGAAAGATGGCGCGGGTGGCTTCGTGCAGGGTGTGGTCGTCGGGTCCGGCACCCAGGGTGACGGCGGCGACCGCACAGCCGGGCGGTTGATCGCCGCCCGCCATCACCATCTTGGCCCCGGCCAGGATCGCGTGCATGGCCGGTACGGGTTGCTGTTCGGCGCAGACCGCGGCGCCCTGCTGCGTCACCTCGCCGGTTTCGGGTTCTTCGGCGGGG
Organism: Nocardia brasiliensis NBRC 14402; assembly: GCF_000308475.2. Taxonomy (GTDB): domain Bacteria; phylum Actinomycetota; class Actinomycetes; order Mycobacteriales; family Mycobacteriaceae; genus Nocardia; species Nocardia brasiliensis. Next base: position 17,190 of record NZ_BAFT02000044.1, read on the forward strand.
ACAACGTCCTGCGCTTCATGGCCGTCGACACTTTCGGCAACTACGTGCACGCGGTCGAGGGCGGCTTGGCGCTGACGATCGCCGCGCTCATCGCGTTCGGCACGCAACTGCGCACCCGGCCCGCCACGGCGGCGGTGCGCTGAGACCGAACTTCAAGCGCGCCGCGCGCCGGTGACGTGGACGGCCGGGAACCGCCCGGTGACGCACGTTCCACTCATGCTGTCCCCCACGGTGGTCATGGCGAAGGCGAGGTCGAGGCGCATCAGGCGGCGGGTGAGGGTTTGCCGCCAGCTCAGCAGTTCACCGTCGAACTCGAGGTCGTCGAGCGGCCGTTTCTTTCCGGAGGCGCGCGCGGTACCGGTGAGCACACCGTTGTCCTGCTGGAGTTCCAAGACGACTTTGATGTCACCGAGGCGGGTGGCGATGGTCAGGTCCCAGATCCCTGCTACAGACATGCTTCGCTCGTCCTTCCGATGGACCGGTACCGCGGCCACGCTATCCGGTGGCTGATCGTGAACGCTAGCGCCGCCCGGTATCGTCCGGCTGTCGTGCGAGTCTTTCCTGGTGTGCCGGAAAGGATTCCGGGGCCCGCCGCCACGCCGGGATCGACAGGTAGGTGGCGGCTCGGAGCAACCATTCCACCGGGCCGTAGCGGTGACCCCGCAACCACCAATGACTCAGTAGCAACTGCACGACGTAGGTGAGCAGCGCGATGCCGATGACACCGGCGGGCGGCACCTTGTCGACGAGCGCGAACCCGTAGCCGGTGTAGACGACCATGAGCACGATCGACTGGAAGATGTAGTTCGAGGCCGCCATGCGCCCGGCCGGCGCGAGCCACCCGATCCACGGCGCGCTGCGCGCCCAACGGGTCAGGCAGATGATGCCCGCGACGTAGGCGAAGGTCATCAACGGATTGACCAGTTCCTGGATCCCGGCCCAGTAGAAAGGCGGCACGAACCAGTTCTGCGCCGCGGCGAAGGTCACCGCCGAGACCGGCAGGCCGACCGCGAATCCGCCGATCAGCACGCGAGGCGCCCAGCGCCGCAAGGTATCCGGATCGTCGAACAGTTGCCGTTTGCCCGCCGCCATGCCGATCAGGAACATGCCGAGACTGGTCGCGCCCTGGGTGAACCAGATCAGGCCGATGAAGATCGGCGCGATCCACATCTGGTTGGCGAAGGTGTCGCCGAACGATCCGGTGTATCCGTCGTGCATCCGCTGCAGGTCGAAGAAGATGTCGAGCGCGGACAGGTCGTCGCCCTCGCTGCCCGGGATGAACATCCACCCGCACCACAGGATGTAGAGCACCGCGCCGGTGATCACCGCCGTGCGTGGCTTCAGCTTCTTCAACGTGATCAGGATCAGGCACAGGAACGCGTACAGGGTGAGGATGTCGCCGATCCACAGCAGGAACACGTGCGCGAGCCCGACGATCAGCAGTGCCGCGCAGCGCCGCAGCAGTCGCGCGTTGGCCGACACCCCGGCGCGCTGTGCCGCCGCGATCTGCAAGGTGAACGAGTAGCCGAACAGGAACGCGAACAGCAGATAGAACCGGCCGGTGAAGAAAGCGTCGACCAGACCGCTCACAACGTGGTCGATCGGCCCGTCCCAGCCCGCCTGCGGATCGTCGGCGGGCCCGGTGAACGACCACAGCGTGGTCGCGACGATCACGTTGGTGATGAGGATGCCGAACAGCGCGAAGCCGCGCAGGATATCGACCTCGGCGATCCGTCGATTCGAGGTCCCGGCAGGGGCAACGGATTCGGACATACTGTGAAAGTAGACGTCCGTACCGGTCCGCGCGTCCGCCGCCGGATCGACCGGGGTGCTGAACCGGACATACCGCCTCCGCGACTTCTGGCGTATTGACATCCGCCATTGGTCGGTCACACCAGGTCGCCGACCTCCAGATAGATCTGGCGACGGACCGTGATCTCGGCCAGGAAGCCTTGTGCGCCACCGGGGAACGCCGCGACGGCCAGTTCGCCCGCCCGCAGCCGCGCGCCGGTGAACTCGCGCCGGCCGAGCAGGATCGGCTGAGCGTGCTCGAAGCCGCGGCGTGCGACGTCGTCGGAGAGCGGGACGCCGAGCATGTCCGTCACGGTGCCGGGCATCAGTTCGGCCGCGACGATCTGATCGAAGCTGGGGCGCCGGATGATGCGGTGCGCCAGATACATCCGGTCCGGCCGCCCGAAGCACAGGTGCGTCAAGGTACCGCAGTCGTCCCGTTCGAGCGCCGCGAAGTGCAGGACCCGGCCGACGGTGACCCGCACGTCGTCGGCGATCGCGATGCCGCCGCGTTCACCGCGTCCCCGGATCAGCGTGCCGCGGAAGGACCTGCGCGGGTCGGCGCGGTCCGGATCGAGCTCGGCGATCTCAAAATCCTCCGGGTCGAAGGTGTGGATGTCGGTGTACCCGACCCGCCGGTCCGCTCCGAGCGCGCGGCGGCCCCGCTCGTCGAATTCGATCGCGAGCAGCACCTGGAAGTTGTAGGGGGCATCGAACGTGGGCCGGTAGGAGAGGTAGCAGTCGAGTCCGGTGCCGAAAACCACCATGCCGTGCATGCCTGCGCCGCCTGCCAATTCGGGCCGATGGTGTGGTCCCGGCGCACGCAGGTGTGCGATCTTCACGACGCCACCTCACGCGTGCGCGGTCCGGTCTCGGCCGTGTCGTAGGTTCGCTCGAACATCTCGGGCTCCTTTCTCGCCACTGCCTACAGTGACCAGCACGGCGCCCGATGCCACGAGTGCCCGGCTACTCGAATCCCGCCGGACCGGCTACTCGATCTTTCTCGGCGTGGCTCAGGGGTCGAGGCGTACCGCGCGCGGCCGCGCCAGCCCGGACAGGTCGAGCACACCCTGCCGGACGGCGGCGACGCTGAGCACCTCCATTGTCGCGATCACGATCAGCAGCAGGCCGAGCACCAGGCCGAGCACATCCAGCGAGTCGAACGGCAGCACGCCCACCACGAGGCCGAGCAGCAGGGTGACCAGGCCGAACACCTCCTGCCGACCGCTGCCACGCAACTCGGGTGTCCACACCGCGACGGTCGCGTGACAGATGCCGCGTACCGACCAGGCCAGGCCGACCCAGAACGACAGCAGCAGTGCCGAATTGCCGCCGCTGAAACACAGCACCGCGAGCAATGTCGAGATCAGACCGCTGACGAAAACGAGCACCCGCAGGGCGGGCGCCATCCGCGCGCTGAACGCGATGATCACCTGCAACCCGGCATTGACCAGCAAATACGCGCCGAGCAGCAGTTCCGCGGTCGGCAGCGTCTTGTGTGGCCATACCGCTATGACCACACCCAAGATCATCGAGCAGGCACCGGACACCAGGATCGCCTGCCGGGCTGTCCCGGCCAGTGGGTCCGCACGCCCTTCGAGCTCGTCTTCGGGCATAGCTCCATGATATGAGCGCACACCGCGGTTAGCCGCGTGTTTGCTTTCACTCGGTGCGGCGAGCAGGCATGGCCGAACGGCAGTTGCCGTCTACACCGCGGACAGCACCACGCTACGATCCGACGTCCCGTCCGCGGATTGCCATGGTGCGCTGACCTGTCCGGCGCTCGGCGTGCCCGCCGGCTCCAGCACGCGATGCACCCGCAGCACTCCCCCGATCTCGGTGTGCGTGTTCGCGTCCGTCGCCGTCGCCGCCGCGGGCAGTGCGAGTTCGGCGGGCGTGACCTGGATCGACGGATCGGGTGTGCCGCTTGCGTGCTGCGCCTGGGGCTCGGCGGTACCGGCCAGCAACGCCACGAGTTGCGCTACGACCACCGGGTCGCGGGTGCCGTCGTAGAGCCAGCGCTCACCGAGGACGCCGTGCATCGACGTACCGACGAGCGCCTCTTCGGCGCCGTCGAGCGGTGCCCCGCGGTAGGCGAACGGCACCAGATAAGCGATGGGCTCGGCGGAACTGTCCACGAGCACCATGAACTCGATCCCGACCGCACCGGCCGGGTCGTCCAGGCGGAACCCGCCCGCGCGCCGCAGCACCGGCCGCCCCGTGCCTCGATACCACGCGCGGGTGGGCAACCAGGCGGTCAGCAATTCCAGTTTCGTCGGCACCATCGTCGTCTCGTGGATGACAGCCATCCGTGCGCCCTCCTTCGCCGCCCCGCTCGAACCGCCGGACGCTCCGCTCGAGCATAAGCGAGCACACTCGATGAACTATCGTGCGCCCATTGCCTTTCCGCTTCTCCCGTAAGGTCGTGACGTGCTGGGTTCGGGGAGTGGAGTGTTGTCACGGCCGGTGGTCGCCGGGATGACCGCGCAGCGAAGTGTCGACGAGGGGCCGCGCGACACCGCGCGCGGCTGGTGGGTCACGATCTTTCTCACGCTGGTGGCCGCGGTGCTGCGGTTCGCCGGTCTCGGCACGGCGACCGAGGGCGGCACACCCGTCTTCGACGAGAAGTACTACGCCGTGCAGGCGTGGGAGCTGCTGAACAACGGGATGGGCATCGAGGACAATCCCGGCTTCCCCGTGATCGTGCATCCGCCGTTCGGCAAGATGCTGATCGCGATGGGTGAGGCGCTGTTCGGCTTCACCCCGCTCGGGTGGCGGTTCGCCGCGGCGCTGGCGGGCACCGTACTGGTGTTGCTGGTCGTGCGGATCGTGCGCAGGCTGGCACGCTCGACGCTGATCGGCGCGATCGCCGGGATCCTGCTGATCGCCGACGGCGTCACCTTCGTCTCGTCCCGGATCGGCATGCTCGACATCTTCCTGACCGTGCTGGTCACCGGCGCGTTCGGCTGTTTGATCGTCGACCGTGACGAGGTACGGGCCCGGCTGGCGCGCGCCGCGGCGACCGGCACGCCGTGGGGCCCGCGGCTGGGCGTGCGGTGGTGGCGGTTCGGGGCGGGCGTCCTGCTCGGACTGGCCTGCGCCACGAAGTGGTCCGGGTTGTATTTCGTGGTGGCCTTCGCGATTCTGTCGCTCGGTTTCGATGTCACCGCGCGCCGCGCGTACGGCGTGCCCCGGCCGTTCGTCGGCACGCTGGTCCGGGACGCGTTACCGGCCGCGTTCGCGCTGCCGTTCGTGGCGCTCGGGGTCTATCTGGGGTCGTACGCGGGTTGGTTCGCCAGCGAGTCCGGGGTGAACCGGCACGCGGTCGGCATCCAGGTGGGGCCGGGCGGCTACTTCTCGTTCGTGCCGGATGCGTTGCGCGCGTTGTGGTTCAACCATTCCCGAGTGCTGGACTTCCACACCCACCTCACCAACTCGGCGGGCAACCACCACGCCTGGGAATCCAAGCCGTGGACGTGGCCGATGGGCTTGCGTCCGATGCTGTACTACTACCCCGAAAACGCCCACGGCTGCGGGGAATCCGAGTGCGTGCGGGCGATCATGCTGATCGGCACCCCGGCCGTCTGGTGGTTGGCGTTCCCGGTGCTGGGCTGGGCGCTGTGGCAGACCGCGACGCGGCGCGACTGGCGCTACATCGCCGTGCTCACCGCGTACGGCGCCGCGTGGCTGCCGTGGTTCGGTGCGCTGGACCGGCAGATGTACTTCTTCTACGCGACCGTCATGGCGCCGTTCCTGGTCATGCTGCTGGCGCTGGCGCTCGGCCAGATCCTCGGGCGCGCAGCGGAATCCAGGGAACGGCGCGGCACCGGACTGCTCGCGGTATGCCTGTATCTCGGCTTGGTGGTGGCCAACTTCATCTGGCTCTATCCGATTCTGACCGGCCTGCCGATCACACCGGCGAGCTGGCAGCACCATCTCTGGCTGCCGAGTTGGCGGTGAGCGAGTAGTTCAGTCGAGGCAGAATTCGTTGCCCTCGATGTCCTGCATCACCAGACAGGATTCGTTCTCGTCGTCGGCGAGCAGCAGTTCCAGCCGGGTCGCGCCGAGCGGGAGCAGCCGGGCGCATTCGGCTTCGAGCGCGGCCACCCGTTCCTCGCCCGCCAGTCCCGTGCCGACCCGCACATCGAGGTGCACGCGGTTCTTCACGACCTTGCCCTCGGGCACGCGCTGGAAGTACAGACGCGGTCCCACACCCTTGGGATCCATGGCCGCGGCCCCCGCGTTCCGGCGTTCCGGCGGCAACGTGCTGTTGTACTCGTCCCAGTCGGCGAAGCCCTCCGGCGCCGGCGGCAAGACGTACCCCAGCACCTCGCACCAGAACCGGGCGACGCGCTCGGGATCCGCGCAGTCGAAGGTGACTTGAACCGTTCGCACCGATGCCATCGGCTCACCATAGAGGCGCGGCCGGTCGTCGCGCACGTCGTTTTCGGTGAGAACTGGACGTATGTCTGGGCATTCGGGGCGCAGGGACGGGACCCGCTCGCGGGATCGAGTACCCCGGCGGCGTCGGTAGGGTCACGAGCATGGAGCGGAGTTTTCATTCGGCGGAACAACTTCTGGCTGCCCTGCGTGGGGGTGAGGTGACCTCGGTCGAGCTGACCGAGGAAGCGATCGCCCGGATCGAGCGGGACGACAAAGCGATCAATGCCATCTGTGTGCCGGACTTCGACCGGGCGCGGGCGGCCGCGATCCGAGCCGACGAGGCGCGGAAACGCGGCGAGGACCTCCCGCTGCTCGGTGTCCCGGTGACGGTCAAGGAGTCCTACGACATCGCGGGCCTGCCCACGACCTGGGGTGTGCCCGCGTACCGCGACTACGTGCCCGCCGAGAACGCGGTGCAGGTGTCGCGGATCGAAGCGGCCGGTGCGGTGATCCTCGGAAAGACCAACGTGCCGTTCATGTTGCAGGACATCCAGAGCTACAACGACATCTACGGCACCACCAGCAATCCGTGGGATCACGGTCGCACACCGGGCGGATCCTCCGGCGGGTCGGCCGCCGCCTTGGCCGCCGGCTTCGGTGCGCTCTCGCTCGGTTCCGATATCGCCGGATCGCTGCGCACTCCCGCGCATTTCTGTGGTGTCTACGCCCACAAGCCGACCCTCGGGCTGGTGGCCAGTCGCGGCATGGTCGCGCCACCAGGGCCCGCGCTGCCCGCCGAGCGTGATCTCCCGGTGGTCGGCCCGATGGCCCGCACCGCCCGCGACCTGGCCCTGCTGCTGGACGTGATGGCCGGGCCCGATCCGCTCACGCACGGCATCGCCTATCGGCTGGCGCTGCCGCCCGCCCGCCACGAGCGGCTCGCCGACTTCCGGGTGCTGATCCTCGACGAACATCCGAACATTCCGACCGGGTCCGCGGTGCGCGCCGGGCTGCACCGGGTCGCCGACGCGTTGGTCGCCGCCGGTGTGCACGTGGCGCGGCAAAGTCCTTTACTGCCCGACCTCGCCGAGGCTGCGACGCTCTACACCCAGCTGCTGGTGTCCGATCTCGCCGCGCGTTTCCCCGCGGACAGATACGAATTGCTGCGCGCCGCCGCGGCCGGACTGGATCCGCAGGACGACAGCTATCAAGCCGTGTGGCAGCGCAGTGCGGTGTTCAGCCACCGCGAGTGGATCGAAGCGAACAACCGCCGTGAACTACATCGCCAAGGGTGGCGGCAATTGTTCGCCGAGTTCGACGCGGTCGTGTGCCCGATCACGCCGACACCCGCGTTCCCGCACGACCATACGAGTCTCGGTGCGCGGCGCATCGCTATCGACGGCGTCGACTATCCGTTCAACGACCAGTTCGTCTGGGCGGGCCTGGCCACTATGCCGGGTCTGCCCGCCACCGCCATCCCCGCGGACCGCACCGCCGACGGACTGCCGGTCGGCGTGCAGCTCATCGGCCCGATGTTCGAAGACCGCACCCCGCTGCGCCTGGCCGAGTTGCTCGAGCGGGAGATCGGCGGTTTCCAGGCACCGTGACGGGCGAGCGCGGGTTTCGCCGCCGGGGCGGACGTCGGCCGCATCAAGATCATCCGTTGTGCCGGTGAATGGCATGATCGCGAGGTGAGTTTACGATTCGGTATTCAGTGGGCGCCGACGGCGGCCGAACTGCCGCGGCTGCGTGCGCTGGCGAAGGTGGCAGATCGGGAGGGTCTCGATCTGCTCGGCATCCAGGACCACCCGTACTCCGGCGGGTTGGCCGACACCTTCGCCGTGATCGCCACCGTGCTGGCGGAAACCGAACGGCTGCGGGTGTTTCCGGACGTGGCGAGCCTGCCGCTACGCGGGCCCGCCATGCTCGGCAAGCAGGCGGCGACCCTGGACCTGCTCAGCGGCGGACGCTTCGAGCTCGCGTTGGGTGCCGGCGCGTTCTGGCCCGCCATCCGCGCCATGGGCGGCCCGACACGATCGAATCCCGAAGCGTTGCAAGCGCTCGAAGAAGCGACCGCCGTCATCCGCGCCATGTGGCAGCCCGGGACGAAAGCGAAAGTCGACGGCACGCACTATACCGTGCACTGTGTGCAATCCGGCCCCGCGCCCGCCCATCCGGTCGGGATCTGGTTCGGCAGCGTCGGCCCGAAGGCGAACGCGCTCACCGGGCGCATCGCCGACGGTTGGGCCGCACCCATTCCGCACTATCTGCCCTACGAGAAATGGCAAGCGACGCAAGACATCATCTCGGCCGCCGCCGTCGACGCGGGACGCGCGCCGACCGACATCACCCGGATGGCGCAACTCGTCGGCACCATCACCGATGCACCCGGCCCGGTCACCCTGCGCGGTGAGGAAAAGATCCGCACCGACGCCGCCGGCTGGGCCCGCATCCTGGCCGATCTCGCCACCGAAACCGGCTTCGACACCTTCGTGTACTGGCCGGAGTCCGAGGACGAAACCCAACTCCGTCGCTGGATCGGTGACGTCGTCCCTGCTGTCCGGGCCTTGTGTGGCGAGTAGGTGGACCGGCACCGCGGCTACGAGGCGCCCGCTCGCGCTGGGCGGTCGGTGGCCGGGCGACGGGCTTCGGCGAGTAGTTCGTCCAGTTGCGCCTCGGCGCGTTCGGCGCGAGCGAGTGTTTGCGCCCGCGCCTCGTCGAGTGCGTCGATCCGCTGGGCGGCTTCAGCGCGCGCCTTCTCCACTGCGGCAATGACTTCGGCGCGGGCCGCCGCGATATCAGCGGCAGCGGTCCGGCGGGTTTCGGCGAGTTCGGTGCGGGTGCTGTCGAGTTCGACACGAACCCGGCGCCATTCTTCGCGCGCCTCGTTGGCGGCTTCGATCCGTTCCATCGCCGCCTGCTCGGCGCGTTCGGTCGCTCGTTCGGCGTCGGCGGCCCGCTGCACGGCGAGGTCGCGTTCGGAGTGCGCGGCGGCGACCTTGGCCGCCGCTTCGCGTTCCGCGTGCGCGATATCGGTGGCGGCCCGCCGCTCGGCACGCTCGATCTGTTCGGCCGCTTCCTGCCGGACGCGCGCGATCTCTTCGGCGGCTTCGCGGCGCGCGGTGCGGACCTCGGCCTCGGCCTCGCTGCGCGCGGCGAACACGTCGTCGGCAGCCTGACGGGTGGCGCGTTCGACCTCGCGCAGCGCGTCGTCGCGGGTGCTGTGCGCGTCGGCGATCGCGGCTTCCGCCCGTTCGGCCGCACCGGCGGCGTCATCGGCTGCCGCCTCGGCCAGCGCTCGCGCTTCCTCGGCTTCGCGGCGCGCCTGTTCGGCCGCGACAGTGGCCATTTCGGCCTCCGCGATCCGGCGCGCCGCATCGGCCTGCACCGCCTGGACCTGCGCCTCGGCCACCGAGGGATCGCCGAGCGTGGACAGTTCCGCGACGGCGGCGTTCAGCGTATTACCCAGTTGATCTGCGAGACCCCGGAATTGAGTGAGCAGCTCATCCGCCCGTAACCGAGCCACGGTCACCGGACCCTGCTGCGTCACTGTGACGGAAGCCTCGGTTACCTCCGACTCCTGTTGTAGCCGTTGGCGTTCCCGCCACGCGCGCCATCTCGTGTGATCCGGGTGATCACAGTATTCCGAAGGGCGGCCGGGCCCCCCGCCGCGCGTGATGGGTCGAGCACAGCCCGGGTAGTTGCAGACGTTGGACACTCGAAAATCGTAGCGTTGGTTTCGTCAATAGTGACGTATTAACACGAAACGAAATCTGTCGTGTCGCAGGAAGACTCATGGGCCAGCCATCGGTTCTGACCTCCGATAAGTGAACATTATCGGGGGTCAGAACTTTGGTCGGTCGCTCAACTCCCGTGTCGCTATTACGTTTCCGTTTGGTTTGCGCACACGAAACGAAACTGCTACTAAACCCATCGAAAACTGTGCACCCCTGTACGCCGGTACCAATTCGGTGTCCCCTTCCGAAGTGTCCGAGCGACGCGACGAGCCCTGCCTGTGTGGGAAGCGGGCGGTAGTCCTCCCCCGGCGCATGATGGAATCGGTGCATGGACGAGATCAACTTTCGGTCCGCCACGATCGAGGACCTTCCGGCGCTGGTGCGGATGCTCGCTGATGACACGTTGGGTAGTACCCGCGAGTCGGTGGACGATCTGGGCCCGTATCGCGCGGCCTTCGCTGTCATCGATGCCGATCCGCGCCAGGAACTGCTGGTAGCCGAACACCGCGGTGCCGTAGTCGGCACCGCGCAACTCAGCTTCCTGCCGGGTCTTGGCCACAAGGGGGCAGTACGGGCGCAGATCGAAGCGGTGCGCGTGGATCGACCGCTGCGTGGCAACGGCCTGGGCGCTCAGCTCATCGAGGAGTGTGTGCGGCGCGCGCGGGCGCAGGGTTGCGCCCTGGTGCAATTGACCTCGCACGGTAGCCGCACGGCCGCACACCGCTTCTACGGCAAGCTCGGTTTCGAAGCCAGCCACGTGGGTTTCAAACTGTCACTGGCCGAACAACATCCGCTGCCCACCCCGCCCCTGAAACCGGGGTGTTGAACGCCGCGATCGCCCGTGCAAAGGTTCACGACGTTACCTACCGCGGCATTATCCGTTGTCGCTGACCGTCCGTCACAGTGACACCGAGAATCGAGTGGGGATCGTCGTGCTCGCCGAAGAATCGAACGATCGCAAGCGTCGTGCCACGTTCGATTGGTACTGGTTCGCCTACTGTGGCGCAGCCTGCTTCGGTGTACTCGTTCCGCTCGTGCTGTTGTTCACCGATGTTTGCTTCTACCTGGAGTGCAGCGAGGAGACGCGATCGTTCGCTGTGCCCGTGATCTTCGTCGGCGTCGCCGTCACTGTGCTGGTGGCGGGATGGGTGCTCCGCTCGGACCGGCGGAACAGTAATCGGTTGGCTGGGGTGGTGATCGCCGTGGTCGGGGTCCTCGCCTCGTCCTGCACCGGTTATGGCGTAGTGAATTTCGCCGTTCCCGGCGAGCGGGCATCCTTGGTCCGGGAGGCGGCCGAAACACGAACGATGCTCGACCGGCTGCCGGGCGTCCACCAGGTCACCACCCACTCCGGTAACACGTTCTCCGCGGTCGTCGTGCTGACCGCGGATGCTTCGGCCGAGCAGGTCGCGCAGGTGGTCCGCTCATTCCGCGAGCAGGTGGCCGAGGGGCCGGACTTCCGCGAGTGGGAGGTGGACATAGAAGTTCGCCGGCCGGACAGCGACAGCTCCTTCAAATCCGGTCACAAGGGTTTCGGTGATGCGCCCGAGCACGCGGCACGCTGGCTCGAGCTGAGTCGCGCATTTCCCGCGGACCAGGTGCGGTGGACCACCCAGACCTGGACTTTCTACTTCGCCTCCCCCCGGCGCCGGCCCGCTCGGCGAGACCATCAGCCGCTGCACCTCGCCGACCCGGACCCGCAGCGTGAACCAGCAGCGATTGCTGGATCGTCACGAGATCTGCTGAGGGCGAGCAACTCGAGCACGCCGCGCGGCCAGATCTGAACTGGAGCACCAAAGCCTGGTCTCTCGCTGCGGGGAGACTATGAATTCGGTTGCCTGCGTCGATATTCGGCCGCCCGGGCCTGGTAGTTCTTGTGTTCCTGGGCGTGGTCCGGGGGCAGGTGCGGCGTATCGGGCGATGTCGTGGCGAAGAACCGGGTGAGCGCGGTGTTCGAGCTCACGGCGAGTTCCCCGGATCGGGGGAACATCGTCGTCTCGTAGTGTGCGATCGCGTCGTCGAGATCGTTCTGTTTTGCGATGGCGTGCGCGAGTTCCGCGCCATCGAGTAACGCGAGGTTCGTGCCGTGGCCGCCGAAGGGTGCCATCAGGTGCGCCGCGTCGCCGATCAGGGTGACGCCGGGAACGTGGTTCCAGGTCAGCGGAGCGGGCAGGGCCCAGAAGCTGCGTGGAATGTAGTCGCCGTCGTTGTCGGTGATCAGTGGTCGCATGAGCGCGGACCATTGGCTGAATTCCCGTAGCAGGAAGGCTCGGACGGCCGCGCGGTCGGTGACGTCCACGCCGGCGGTGACGTGCCAGTCGAGTTCGGCGCGGAAGGCGACGTAACCGCGGACCACACCGTTGCTGTTGCGCTGGACGATCACCGCGCGGCCGTCGCCGTCGGTGGAGAACATGTGGCCGTCCCCGACGATCGCGGCGATCTCGGGATGTCTGGTGTCCACGTCGTCGAATCGGGCGTCGAGAAAACTGACTCCGAGGTACTGCGGGACCGCGTCGGTGAGCAGTCGGCGCACCGGCGACCATGCGCCGTCGGCGCCGATGACGAGGTCGGCTTCGGCGCTGACGCCGTTGGCGAATTCCAGTCGGTGCGTGCCACTTTCGAGCGGGGTCGCGCGCAGGAGCTTGTGTCCCCAGGCGACCGTGCCGGGACGCAGGTGCGCATAGAGCATGGTCCGCAGTTGGCCGCGGTCGATCTCGGGCGCCGCGTCGTCGCCCGCGGCGGGAGTGAACTCGGCCAGGACGGTGCCGTGCTGGTCTCGGCGGCTTTTGGCCTGGCCTTCGACCCGGGCCAACGCCCGGAAGGCGTCCATCAGCCCGGCGTCCTCCAACGCGATCTGGCCGCTGTCGGCGTGCAGGTCGAGCGTCCCGCCCGGGTCGCGGGCGTCCACGGCGGCGTCCGCGTCGTACACCGTGGGCTGGATGTCGTAGCTCTGCAGCACACGGGCGCACATCAAGCCTGCGGGGCCGCCGCCGACGATGGCGATACGGGGTGTGGTCATGCGGGTGGATCCTTTCCGAACGTGTTGCGGCGGTGTGGTTGTCGCCGCTGGACGCAGGCCGGACGGTCTGGCCCGAACCAACATAACTGATATCGTTCGAAAAGTATATCCGTTCTACTTATCGATTGGTTCTACCTATGCGCTAGGGTGGGCACATGACCGAACCGGGACGCCGCGAGCGCAAGAAGGCCGCCAACCGCCAAGCCTTAGCGGACGCGGCGCTGAGGCTGTTCCTGGAGCGCGGCTACGACGCGGTCGGCGTGCGGGAGATCGCCGACGCCGCCGACGTCTCGGTGGCCACGCTGTTCAAGCACTTCCCCGGCGGCAAGGAAGCACTGGTCTTCGACCAGGACGCCGACCGCGAGGCAGCGCTCGTCGCCGCCGTCCGCGAGCGCCCGTCCGGCCAGTCCATCCCCCAGGCGCTGCGCACACTGCTACGCGACGAGCGCTCCCGACAGGTCCGCACCGACCCGCGCTTCCCCGATTTCCTGCACCTGATCGACACCACGCCGGCACTGCGCGAGCATGCGCGGCGCATGTGGTTGCGTCACGAGAACGCCTTGGCCGCAGCGATTGTGGCCGACTCCGGGCTACCCGACGGCGACCCCGCCGCGCAGGCGCTGGCCCACTTCGCTCTCGAAGCCGTCAGTCTCGTCCACGGACGAGACGACTCCGAGCGAGCGCTCGACCGGATCTTCACTCTCCTCGACGACGGATGGACAGCCACGGCGCAAAAGTCCGCAAGGCGCGACAGCGACTGACCGCACGGCAGAGCTGCGCTGAAGGTCGCGGCAATCACGAAAGTGACTGTGCAGGAACCGTTGTGACAGTGCAGGGCAAGGGGGCACGCCCAGTACCTGTATCGCCAGGGTCTCCCGGAGATCCGAAATGCCTGTCAGCCTTGTCCAGTCGGCTCCGGCTCCATCGACAAGCCGCCGACGACATTCCCTGGACACACATTGCAGCTGCCCCGATGCGCGATCGTGTCCGCGCATTCTGCCACGGCAGCAAGGACGGAGACCCATGACGGGCAACCAATTCGCCACGCACGCAGAACTTTTCGATCTGAGCGGGAAGTACGCTCTGGTCACTGGCGGCACCGGCGGCATCGGGCTGATGATAGCGCGCGGTCTGCTCCAGGCAGGCGCACGCGTCGTAGTCAGCTCGCGCAAGCCAGAGACGTGCGCACAGGCACAGCGTCTACTGTCCGAATTCGGCGACGTTCGGGCCATCCCCGCCGATCTGTCCAGGCACGACGAATGCCGTCGCCTCGCCGATCTGGTCGAGGCCGACTCCCCACGCCTGGACATCCTCGTCAACAACGCGGGCGCGATGTGGCGCGAGCCGCTGGCGACGTTCCCGGACGAGGCCTGGGACACCGTGCTCGACCTCAACCTCAAGACGCCGTTCTGGCTGGTGCAGGCGCTGCTCCCCGCGCTTCGCAAGGCGGGCGTCGCCGACGATCCCGCGCGGGTCATCAACATCGGCAGTATCGCCGCCATCCACGTCGCCGAATCGCCCAACTACTCCTACGCCAGCAGCAAAGCGGCACTGCATCAGCTCACGAGGGTGCTTGCCAGAGAGCTGGGCCCCGAGCACGTCACGGTGAACGCGGTCGCGCCGGGTCCGTTCCCGTCGCAGATGATGGCGTCCACGCTCGATGCCGTCGGCGACACGATCGCGGCGAAGGCCCCGCTGCGCCGGCTCGGCCGCGACGACGACATGGCGGGCGTCGCCGTGTTCCTCGCCAGCCGGGCCGGGGCCTACCTCACGGGTGCCATCATCCCGGTGGACGGCGGCATCGCGACGACCGCAACGGGTACGTAGGCGTTGACGCGGGGCCTTCCGTTCAATCCGCGTTGCGAATGCCGCCGACGTTCTATCCAGGGCGGTGCGGCAGGTGCCGACTTCGGGATCTCGGGTCGCGGTGGGGCAGGTGGCGTGGCGGTGTTGCACAGGGGCCGGCTCGGCGACGGAGGTGGAATGCGGCAGTCCAGCGGATGACGCCCCGGCACTGGGACGGCTCTGCCCGCGGCGCGGACGACTCGCCGACGTCCCCTCCGAGTCGAACCGGCAATCGATTCCCCGAGGTCGAGCCGGGCCGGCACGTGTCGCAGGATGTCGTAGCGTAGCCGTGGCTGCCCGAATCCCGGCCTCGACGCCAGCCGTCGGGGGTCCCCGCAGTGCCTCCCTCGGACTGCGGGACGGGCCTACGGTGGGAGCATGGCCACCACGGATCTACGCACCGACATCCGGGAGTTTCTCCGCTCGCGTCGCGCCCGCATCACACCCGAGCAGGCGGGCCTGCCCGCTTACGGCGGCAATCGTCGGGTCAAAGGTCTGCGTCGCGAGGAGGTGGCGCTGCTGGCGGGAGTTTCGATCGACTACTACGTGCGCATGGAACGCGGGAGTCTCGCCGGCGCCTCCGACGGCGTGCTCGGTGCGGTGGCCGCTGCTTTGCAACTCGACGAAGCCGAACGCGACCATCTGTTCCACCTCGCGCGCCGATCCGGGACGTCCAACGGTCCCCGCCGGCGCAAGCCTGCCGTGCCGGTGCGCTCGGCGTTGCAGCAGGTGCTCGACGCCGTCTCCGCTGCCCCGGCCTGGATCTGTAACGGCCGCTATGACGTGCTCGCCACGAATCATCTTGCCCGAGCGCTGTTTTCACCGGTGCTGGCCGATCCGCGACGGCCCGCGAACACCGCGCGATTCGTCTATCTGGCTCCCGGGGCGGCCAGGGACTTCTTTGTCGACTACGACCGAATCGCCGCTGACGTCGCCGCGAAGCTACGGATGGAAGCCGGCCGCGACCCGCACGACGAGGACCTGATCGCCCTGGTCGGTGAATTGTCGACGTGCAGTGAGCTGTTCCGGCAACGGTGGGCTTCGCGGGACGTGCGGCTGCGCCGATCCGGACGCAAACGGCTGCACCATCCGATCGTGGGCCGCCTCGACTTGGACGTCGAATCCCTGGAACTCCCCGCCGAACCCGGCCTGCACCTCACCATCTACACCGCCCCCTCGGGCACGCCCACCGCCGACAATCTGGCGCTCCTGGCATCGTGGGCGGCCACCCAGCAGACCCCGGCCACTGAACTCGAAGAACACAACGGCTAGCCCCTCATCAGTACTGGTCATCGGGTCTCGCGCCCCGGCTACCCGAGCCCTATCGATGGCGGCCCCGCATCAACGATTTCGAGTGACAGCTCCAACGGGTCGAAGTGCATGAGTGATTCCATCCACCAGGTCATGCCCGCATCGACGAGCCCGTCGAGATCCACCGATGCCGGTTCGTTCCACGCAGGACTCGCATTGCCCGCGACGACGATCGCGAACCGGCGATCGGGACCACGCCTCGTGCTCTCCACCGCGGTGACCACAGTCCTCAGTTGCTTCGGGGTGGGCGTACGGCCGTCGGCGAGCGGGAAGATTCCGTCGCAGCCGGCGGCTCGGCGAATAACTTTGGGGCTGTTGGTCGAACAGCCCACCCAGATCGGGATGCGGTGCGGCTGCGGGACTGCTTCCGGGAGGTCCACCGTGTAATGCGTCCCCCTGTGCCGGTACGCCCGCCCGGCCCACACCGCCCGGACGATCTCGAGTCCTTCGTCGTACCTGGCGGACCGCGCGCGCAGGTCGTCGCCTTCGCCGAAGCGGCTGAAGTCGCCGGACTCGTCGGAACCCAGGCCGGTGCCGAGCACGAAGCGTCCGTTCGACAGCTCGCTCAGTGTGGCGGCGTGGCGGGCGACGATCCAGGGGCGTCGGCGCGCAAGCGGCGTCACTGTCGTGCCGAACAGGATTCGGTCGGTGGCGTGGGCGACGGCGCCGAGGGTCGTCCACGGGTCGGCGATCGGCATGGTCTCGCGGACCACGTGGTCCCAGAGAAAGACGCCGTCCCATCCGGCCTGCTCGGCCCGAATCGCCAAGTCGACCAGCACTGCCGGGTCGCCGAAGGGGCCGAAGGGCGGTAAGTACACACCGGTGCGAACGTGGTTGTGGTTCAACGAATTCCCCTGACTGGTCGATCGTCGCGCCAGTGATCTTAGGGCTGTATAGGAACTACCTATGGCTTCTGCTGCTTATTCGTCTTTGCCGGTGGCTGTTTCGGCGACATACGGTGAAACAGCTCGACGCGGTGCGCTCCGAAAGCCTTCGTGAATGCGCTCCGATTCTTGTTCGCCGAGTGAATACCCCTGTGGCCGAAAGGGCAAGTGGCGAGATGACTCCTGCCACGGAGCCGAAGTTTTCGACGCCGGTCCGATGACGATTTGAAGGAGAACCGATATGTACCAAGGTAAGACTGCGGTGATCACCGGCGGCAGCACCGGTATGGGGTTCGCGATGGCGAAGCTGCTGGTGGACGGCGGTGCGCGAGTGGTGATCACGGGACGTTCGCAGGCGAGCCTCGACACCGCGCAGCAGCAGCTCGGCGAGAATGCGATCGCCGTGCGCGGCGATGTCGCCGCACTGACCGATCTGGACGCGCTCGCCGATCGCGTGCGAAGCGAATTCGGGACGCTCGACGCGCTTTTCGTCAACGCGGGCATCGCGAAAGCCATGCCGTTCGAGTCGACGACCGAGGAGTTCTACGACGAGTTGTTCGCGATCAACGTCAAAGGTGTCTTCTTCACCGTGCAGAAGCTGTCTCCGCTGCTGAGCCCGACGGCGGGCGTCGTGCTCACCACCTCGAACGCGAACGTCATGGGCATGCCCACGGCCGGCGTCTACTCGGCGGGCAAAGCGGCAGTACGTTCGATGGCCCGCAGCTTGGCCGGTGAGCTGCTTCCCCGCGGGATCCGGGTGAACGCGGTCAGCCCCGGCCCGATCGATACCGGAATCCTGGGCAGCGCGATGACCGCCGAGGCCGCCGCCGAATTCAAGGCAGCGCGGATCGCCGAGAATCCGATGCGCCGTTTCGGCACTCCGGACGAGATCGCCAGGGCCGCAGTGTTTCTGGCTTTCGAAGCCACCTACACCACGGGCGCCGAGCTGGTCGTGGACGGCGGTGCTACCCAGCTCTGAGTTCGTCCGTTCGCACCGGCGCGAACGATGCGGACTTGTGCCACGTTTCCCGACGCAGCAGCTCGAGCAGGGCCGTTTCGGCCGGGCCGGCGTTGTGCCGGACAGCGGCGAGAATAGGCTGCGACACGACGGGGAATACCGGCCGGGCCAGGTGCTCGTAGCCCTGCGGCACCGCGGAGGCCGGGACGAGCGTCACCCCGAGTCCATGCGAAGCCCAGCGCACCGCCGTCGCCGCCTGGGTTACCCGCGCGGCCGTGCTGGGGGTGAGTCCGTTGTCCCGCAGCACATCTCGGAGCACCGCGTCCAGGGCGCTGTCCCGGTCGAAACGCACCCACGGCTCGTCCGCCAGTTCGGGCAACTCGACCCGGTCCGCCCCGAGCAGCCGGTGTCCGGCGGCCAGCACCACGACGAATTCCTCGTCGCCGAGGTGATGGGCGTCGGCCGAGGTCTCCTCGCACGGCGCGGTCACCAGGACGAGGTCCAGCACGCCGCGCCGGCCCATCCGTTCCAGCTCGGCCGGATTCGGCTCTTCGAAGACGGTGACCTCGAGCCGCGGGTAGCGGCGGCGCAGTGCGGCCAGGGCACTCGGCAACTGCCGCGTGCCCAGACCCAGCTGCGCCGCCACCAGCAGTTCGCCCTCGAGTTCCTCGGCCCCGGCCCGGGCGGTCGCCCGCGCCCGGCGCGACGCGTTCACCGCCACCTGGGCGTCCCGCAGGAATGCGCGACCGACGACGGTGGGTACCAGCCCGGTCGGTGTGCGGGCGAACAGCGTGACGCCGAGTTCGCGTTCCAGGGCACGAATCTGCTGGGACATCGAGGGCTGCGCCACGTGCAGCAGTTCCGCCGCCGCGGTCACCGAGCCCACCTCGGCGACGGCCAGGGCGTACTCGTATTGCCGTAACGTCATCGACGCCCGTCCTTCCTGCCGTGGACCGCGGTCCACATCGCGGTGCTCGTGTCGATCCTAGGCTCGTGCGCCGCGGGCCGGTTCGCGCGCCTGGTCGATCTGTTCGCGCAGGATGTCACCGTGACCTGCGTGCCTGGCGAATTCCTCGATCATCGCGAGCAGGGTCCAGCGCATGCTCACCTTGCCTTCGCGGGGATTGTCCTTGGTGTCGTCGAGGTCGAAACGGGCGGCGATCTCGCGGGAGCGCCGGCTGGCCCGCTCGAATTCGGCGATGACGTCGGCCAGTGACTCGTCGTCGGCGACGGCGAAGGTGCCTTCGTCGCGGCGCGAGTAACCGTCGCAGTCGGCTTCGTCGAGGCCCGCCCAGAACCGTTGGAACCAGATCCGTTCCGCGCCGGCGGCGTGCTTGAGCAACGAGATCGGTGTCGTCAACGACGGGACGAGTTTGCGGCGCGCGTCTGCCTCCGACAGACCGCGCACGGTATCGATCAGTGCCTCGCGGTTGCGGTCGAGCATGTTCTCGATGATCGCGCGCTCGCCACCATCGGTTATCCGGTTGATACTCATAGGTTTTCACTCCTTCGCTGGGTGTGCTCGAGGCACGTGGGATGGGCGCGGCGCACGGCCGCGAGTTGGGGGTACGCGAAACGTCCGGTGTCGGGAGACGAACCGGGAAAAGAGAAGCTCTCGCCGCGAAGAATGCGGACCGAGCGTGGTGCGGGCCTACCGCACCGCAGATTCATCAAAGACCTGCTGCCGATAACAGTACTCGATGCCGAGCGGTCCGTCTCGACAATGTGCGGTTCCGGCGGATCGACCGTCGCGCTGTGCCCCGCGAAAACCATTGAGTAGTGTTTCGCCGACGACCACTACTCAGCTGGTACGCAGGTGTTCGAGCGTGGAAGGGACTGCACCGGACCACCATTGGGGGTCGGCGGTGCTGTCGGCGGTGCGGCCGTCGCGGTGGACGTAGTGGCGGACGTCGCGGCCGGTTTCGGCGAGTTCGCCGGAGAGGGCGCGTTCGAGCCACTCGGCGCCGAAACGGAACACCTCGGCCGCGACGCCGCCGAGGGGGTGGAATTCGCCCTCGTAGACGCGAATCTCCTTGGGCGCCTTGACCAGTTCGTAGTTGGCCAGCGCCTGCTCCAGCGGGGTCAGCTCGTCGAATTCGCCGATGCCGAACAGCACCGGGCAGGTGATGTCGCCGACCAATTCGCCGAGCGGCATGCGGGAGGCCAGTTCACGGTCGAACGCCTCCTCGTCCTGGTAGCCGGCCATGTACATGAAGTTGTTCTTGAAGGTCGGCTGGGCGCGCTCGAAGATGGTGCGGAAATCGCCGGTGGGCGCCTCGAATGCGGCGAGCGCGGCCAGCCGCCGGTCCGCCGCGGCCGAACGCGAACCCCAGTAGCCGCTCATGCTGATCCCGAACATGCCGATCCGCTGCGGATCCACCTCGGGCAGCTCGGTCAGGTAGTCGAGGTAACGGCCAACGGCGCGTTCGTAATTGGTGAGGTCGACGGTCAGGCCGTTGGCCCGGGACTCCCCCTGCCCAGGCCCCTCGATGGACAGCGCGACGATTCCGCGTGCGGTGTAGTAGCGCTCGGCCGCGTAGATGTAATCCTCTTTGATCATGTCCATGCCGGGTCCGAGGATCACCGCGGGCGCCGCGCGCACCACCCCTTCGGGCAGGTGCAGCAGCGCATAGATCTGCTTGCCCTCGAAGTCGAGGACCACCCGCCGCACCAACCCGCCGCGCAGGGCGCCGAGCCGCTCGACACAGTGATCGGCACGCGTGCGGAAGGCACATTTGCGCGGATCGGCGGCCTCGAAGATCGAGTACTGCGCCCGGCCCCACATCACCGCCGCACGGTTGTAGAGGTCGGCGGCGGTGCGCGCGAAACCGTGCCGCTCGTGGTGGGCGGCGCGCTCCTCGGCCTGTGCGGCGACGGTCGCCCACGCTTTCGGCAGCATCGCCGCGCTCTGCACCAGGTCGAAGACCTTGTCGAAATCGGTGTGGTCGTGGCCGAGTTGTTCCATGGTGCCCTTGGCCGCCGGGTGCAGCGCGTCGAAGCCGCCCTGGGCCAGGGCGAGGTCGAGTGCCCAACTCTGTCCGATCGAACGTGCGCTCATGTCCTTGCCATCCTCTCATTTAGCTAAGTACTTATCATTTAAGTACTTAGGTTAAGCTGGCGTCAAGCCCTCGAGCCCAGCGAAGGAGACGACCTTGCCGACCCGCGATACAGCCCTCGACCAGCTCGCTCGCGCCGCTTATCGCCTCAGCGCCGCGGACTCCCGGCTACGTGGCCGCGCCACCCGCAGCCCGGACGCCCTCTCCCTCACCCACGCTCGCGCGCTGCGCGTACTCGCCGATCAAGGCCCGCTCACCATCGGCCAACTGGCGGCCGGCACCGAAACCACCGGCGCCGCAACGACCCAGCTCGTCGACGGCCTCGTCGCCGCGGGCTACGTCACCAAACAGCGCTCACCCCGAGACAAACGCTCGGTACTGGTCACTCTCACCGACGCGGGCCGGACCCGCTGCCGCGAACGCATGGCCACCATGCACGCGGCCCTGCAGGAGGAACTGGCCGATCAAGACACCGCCGCCCTACTTTCCGCGACCGAAATACTGCACCGATTGGTCGCGATCTACGACCGGCTCTGACCCTACTTACGGCCATTGGCCATCGCCCCGAAGCGGCCGACAGCACCGAAGCATCGCACGGGATTCCCAGTCGCACATGCCAGGATGGGGCCTATGGCTTCGGTTCCGCACGATCGTGCAACTCCCGCTCGCGCGAGCGCATACGACAACTTCGCCGAATGACTGTGGGTGAGCGGGTAAAGGTTCGCACGGCTTCGGGAGTGGTGCGGGGCGAGTGGGTGCGCGGCGTTGCGGTGTTCCGGGGCATTCCATATGCCCGACCGCCGGTCGGGGCGCGACGTTTCGCCGCGCCGGTGCCGGTGCTGCCGTGGGACGGGGTCCGCGACGCGTCGGAGTTCGGTCCGCCAGTGCCGCAAAGGGGTTGGGCGGGTGCGGATTCCGGTGACTGTCTGACGTTGAACGTGTGGTCACCGGACCTCGGTGCCGCACGGCTACCGGTGCTGGTGTGGATTCACGGGGGCGCGTATCTGGAGGGCGAATCCAGCAACCCGCACCACGACGGCGCACTGCCCGCGGCGGCGGGCGCGGTGGTGGTGAGCATGAACTACCGCACGGGAGTGGAGGGTTTCGCGCACATCACCGGCGCACCGGACAACCGCGGACTGCTCGACCAGACGGCCGCGCTGCGGTGGGTGCAGGACAGTGTGGCCGCGTTCGGCGGCGACCCGGACAGGGTGACGGTGTTCGGGCAGTCCGCGGGCGCGGGTTCGGTTGCGGCACTTCTGGTTATGCCGAGCGCGGCCGGACTGTTTCAGCGCGCCATCGCCCAGAGCGTTCCCGGCACCTATTTCGCACCGCGGCTGGCCGCGGCGATCTCCGCGTCCATCGCGGCGGAAGTCGGAGCGGGCGCCGACATCGACGAGCTGTCCACCATCAGCCCGCGCGCGTTGATCGACGCGACGGGCACGGTGATCGCGAAAATGCCGGACGCGGTGGAATCGTGGGGCCCGATGGCGCTCACCCCGACCCCGTTCTCTCCGGTCGTCGACGGTGACGTGCTGCCTTGTGCGCCGTGGCAGGCCCTCGCCGACGGGGCGGCCAGCGGTGTCGACGTGCTGGTCGGCCATACCCGAGACGAGTTCCGGCTGTTCAATCCGCACCGTGGCGGCACGGTGACCGATGCGGAACTGACGGCGACGCTGCACCGCCTCGCACCCGGAATCGACTACCGCACCGCCTATCCCGACGCCACGAACGCCGAGCTGTACGAAACAGTCAACGCGGACTGGCTTTTCCGTATGCCGAGCCTGCATCTCGCCGCCGCCCAGCGCGCCGGTCGCGGCCGCGCCTGGCTCTACGAACTTGCTTGGAGTTTCCACCGGGACGAGGGCGCCTCGCACAGTCTCGACGTCCTGCTCGTCTTCGGCACCCTCGGCGCGAACGAGGTGCGCGAGCACCCCGCCGCGCGCCCGAACGCCGCCGCAGAAGTGTCCGGCGTCGGTCACGCCATGCGCACCG
The DNA here is from genome assembly GCF_000308475.2 of Nocardia brasiliensis NBRC 14402. Lineage (GTDB taxonomy): Bacteria > Actinomycetota > Actinomycetes > Mycobacteriales > Mycobacteriaceae > Nocardia > Nocardia brasiliensis. The sequence goes on from NZ_BAFT02000044.1 coordinate 40,169, forward strand.
ACTGGCTGCGCTTCGCCACCACCGGCGACCCCGGTTGGCCCCCTTACGATCCGCGCACCCGGCCGACCCGCGTCTACGCGACGAGGCCCGGCACGCAGTGCTATCCCGAAGAGACTTCCTGGCACCTCTGGTCTACGCACCGATTCGTGCCGCTGAACCTGTTGGGCGAGTAGCCGATCCGCTAACGAGGTGGTGGCGGCGGTTCCGGGGTGCGGCCCGGCGGCGCCGGGACGGGCTCCTTCTCCTCCGGCTCGGGCGGTGGCGAATAGGGTTCCACCACTACGACTTTCGGCGGGTTGTCGACCGGGCCGGCGACCGTCGGATAGTACGGTGGCAGATGTTTCGGGCTGCTGTCGGTCGGCTGGGCCGGATACGACGACATCGGGGTGGGTTCTACGGTGCCGACCTTGACCGTCGGCGCGGGCAGATCCGTGGCCGCCGCCCATTCGTCGGTGGACGCGCGCCGGTCGACCAGCTGGGTCGTCGACCCGTCGGACCGGTACTGGTACGCCTCGGTGCTGGGGTACTGGGTGACCTGTCCACCGGCGACGACATCGCCGCCGTGACGCGTGATCGTCATGTCACCGTTCACTGTCGCAACGGGTTTGGCGATTTCCGGGGCGAAGGGGTCCACCGCGGAATAGTGCACCTTCAGTGAGCCGTCGGAGCCCTGCGCCACCCGGACGTCGGGAACGCCGGCACCGGCTTGCCTGCCGTCGACCGACACCGTGGGATTCTGCCGGGCGATCAGGATGCCGTTCTCCATGTCGACGTAGAGCGAAACCCGTGAGGCTTCCGCCGAAGCGTCGGCGGACGGACCACGATTGTCTCCGCGCATCGGATACACGAGCCGGCCCTCGAGCCAGTCGTTGATATTGAGCGCGATGTTGTTGACCTGGTCCACCGGAATGTACATGTTCTGCCGGTACAGCCCCGCGCCGGTGACCGGGTCGAACCGTACCGCCACGATATTGGCGTTGACGCCTTGATATTTGGGGTCGTAGGTGTGCGGGTCGAGCGCTTCGGCCATCCGCCAGTCGTTCTCGGACACCGGATCACGGTGATACACGGCGCGAAACGCGGCGATCTGGTTGGCACGTTTCTGATCGGCTGTGCTCTGTATCGGGGCGACGCCGGCGAACTCGGTATTCAGCGCGGCGCGGATACCCGAGAGTTCTTGCTGGATCCGCGTATCCGCGGCCGCGACGGCATCGGCGGCTTCGACGATCCGGCGCTCCCACACGCCGCGGGCGCCCTCGCGTTCGAGCGTCGGAACGGTACCCGGCGGATGGGTCACGGAGACGGGTTCGGCGACGAACATACCGGTGAAACCGCCCGGCACCACGAAACCGTCGCGCTCGGCGGACGCGATGAGGCTGCGCGCGGAGTTCAACGGCGCATGAATGTCCCAGTAGCCCTGCTCGAGTCGCCCTGCCGCCCCTTCCAGGGCATCCACCAGCGCGAAGGCTTTCTTACGGTCGCTCACGGCGCGATCGTGCGCCGCTTCGGCGGCCTTACCCCGCCACTCGTTATCGGTGACGACGGTGACGTAGCGTTCGAACAGGCCCTCTATTTTCGTGCCGCAATCCCGCAGCCCGCCCGCGATGGTGAGCAGGGGCTGCGGGTCGTAGTCGTCGAGCTGGCGCCTGGACGGTGTTCCGGTCACCTCGGCGCCCCCCATTCGCCGGAGTCCTTGGTATAGGTCGCCGCCAAGATTTCCGCCGCGTTGTCCGCCTCGGCTTCCCGGAATTTGATCGTGGCCTGATGCATGAGTCCGCCGATCTCCCGTAAGCGCCCTGTCACCGCGGTGATCAAACGGTCTTCGACGTCGCCGGCCAGACCCTTCGCCTCGTCGACCGCGCGCAATTTCTCGCCCCAGGAAAGCAGCGGAAGCATTCCGTCTGCTACTTCCAGTCGCGCGGCCTCGTCCCCCAACCCGTACATCTGATTGGACTTGACGCCCAGCTTTTCCAGATCGGCCTGTAACGTCATCGACAACCCCGTTTCGCCCTCGGGGACGTGACGCTCAGCTGCCCCCAGCTGAATAGTGAACGAGCCGAACAGTATTCACGACGGCGTTCAGCTTGGCCGCAATGCTAGCCACCTGCAGGACATTTTGCCGAAATGTTGTGCGGATATGTCAAATTCGGCGCTCGGACCCCCGAATTCTGCGGTCTTGTTTCACTGTGCAGGAGTGGGTCGTGGTCTCGACGGGACAGGTTGCGGCGCAGCCGGTCCCACATACCGTGCGGACGGCCGGATGATCTTCCCGGTTTCGGCTTGTTCGAGCATGTTCGCCGTCCAGCCGATCACTCGGCTCGTCGCGAAAGTGGGCGTGAACATGGTGCGCGGAATACCGCACAGTTCCATCACTACTCCGGCATAGAACTCGACGTTGGCGTACAGGTGCCGGCCGGGTTTGAGTTCGGCGAGCAGTTCGGTCACCCGCCGTTCCACGGCGGTCGCGAATTCGACGAGTTCCCCGCCCATTTCGGTGGCGATCGACCGAAGGAGCACCGAGCGTGGATCTTCGGTGCGATAGACGGCGTGCCCGAAGCCCATGATGCGATCACCCGTGGCGATCTTGCCGCGCACCCAACTGTCGATGCGCTCGACACTGCCGATCTCGTCCAATCCGTCGAGGGCTCGATCGGGCGCCCCGCCGTGCAGCGGTCCGCAGAACGCCCCGATGGCGGCGAGGACGGCCGAGGAGAGGTCGGCCCCGGTCGCGGCCACGACCCGTCCCGCGAAGGTCGAGGCGTTGAAGCCGTGGTCGATGGTGGCGATCAAATACTGTTCGATCGCCCGCGCCGCTCGCGCCTCCGGCACCTCGCCGGTCAGCAGATACAGCCAATTCGCGGCCGTGGACAGGTCCGTGCGCGGTTTGAGCGGCGCGAGCCCGCGGTGCAGCCGGTGCAGGGCCGCCAGAATGGTCGGCGTCACCGCGCAGATCAGCAGCGCGTCGTTTTTACGCTGGGCGGGCATGCTGTCCCACAGCGGCGGCAGATCGCGGAGACCGGCCAGCAAGGACAACGCCGTACGCAACCCGGCCATGGGCCGCAACCGTTCCCCGGCCGCCGCGATCGGCGCCAACAGCGGCAACAGGTCCGGGGGCAGGGTGCGCAGCCGCGCGGTCTCGGCGGTGAACGCGGCGAGCTCCGCCGCATCGGGTAGCCGGCCCTCGAACAGCAGAAACCACACCTCTTCGAAGGTGCACGTGGTCGCCAGGTCGATCGCGGAGTACTGGCGATAGTGGTAGAAGCCCTCGCGTCCGCGCACGTCGCCGAGCCGGGTCTCGGCCGCGACCACGTGCCGCAAACCGGCAGGTACCTCGATCAGCTCGTCGATGTCGTTCAGTTCAGCAGCGTTGCTCGTCATCTGCAGACCTCCTCTTGACTGAACTGTGCGAGCACGCTCGACTAGAGTCAATATTGATCAAGTCAACATGAGCACGGAGGGGCAGGTCGTGACCGGGAAAAGTGACGCACGTTACCTGAGCACCGCCGAGGTGGCGGACCGGCTCGAGATCAAGCCAGCGACGGTCTACGCCTACGTGAGCCGCGGCCTGCTGACCAAGGTCGCGGCGGCGGACCGGCGCGGCAGCCTGTTCCGCGAGGACGAGGTAGCCCGCCTCGCCCGCGGCCGCCGCCGCGGCACCGGTCACCGCAGCACCATCGACGATGTCACCACCGCGATCTCGGCCATCGACGAGGACCGGCTCCACTATCGGGGCCGCGATGTCGCCGAGCTGGTGGCCGCGCATCCGGTCGAATCCGTCGCCGGGCTGTTGTGGACTGGCGAGGCGGTAGCGCAGGAGTTCCACGCGCCCGCAACGCTTCTCGCGACCACGCGCGCCGCAGTGGCCGCGCTCGACCCCACGGTGCGGCTGACCGATCGCCTGCGGGTCGCGGTGACGGTGGCCGGCGCGAGCGACCCGCTGCGCTTCGATCTGTCCACACCCGGCGTACTGCGCACGGCGCGCATACTTCTCGCCGTCGAGGCAGCGGGGCTCGGTGCGGCCCAGCATGATTCGGCAACGCTCGTCGAACGGCTCGCGCCGAGCCTGACCGACGCCGCCGTGCCGCCCGAGTTGCTCGACGCGACGCTGACCTTGCTGGCCGATCACGGGCTCGCGGTCTCCACGGTGGCGGCGCGGGTCGCGGCGAGCGCGCGCGTGCACCCGTACGCCGTGGTCTCAGCGGGCCTCGGCGCCCTCGACAGCCAATACCACGGCACCGCAAGCACTCTCGCCTATCGGTTCCTGGCCGAAGCGATCACCGACCCGCTGGGCGCGGCGTCCGAACGGCTCCGCCTCGGTGCCGGGCTGCCCGGTTTCGGGCACCTCGTCTACCGCGCCACCGATCCGCGCGCCGAAATCTTGCTGGACCGGCTCCGCGCGATACCGGCGGCGGCCCCGGCCCTGGCCGCCGTCGACACCATCACCGAGCAGCTCGGCACACCGCACACCACCGTCGCGAACATCGACCTGGCGCTGGCCGTCCTCATGCACGCCTACCGGATGCGTCCCGACGCGGGCGAGGCCCTGTTCGCCCTCGCCCGCACCATCGGCTGGATCGCGCACACGCTGGAGGAATACACCGAACCCCCGATGCGCTTCCGCCCCACCCGAACTCCCCCGCCGTCGGCCCGGAACTACGACGAGACCGGCAGCATCGCCACCACGTAGGCGACGGGGCGGCCGTCCTGGATGCAGGAGTGTTCGGCACACTCGGCGAACCCCAACTGGCGGACCAGCTGTCGACTGCGGGCATTCCACGCCTGAATAACCGCGCGTACGGGCGTCGACGGGTGGTCGCGGCGGAGTTCGGTCAGCACCGCGCTGCCGAACTGCTTGCCGTGCCCCTTGCCGACCCAGTGCGGGTCCATGCCGACACCGAGGTCGAGGATGCCCGGATCCGCGGCGATACCGGGCACCCGCGCTTCGGGACCGGTGCAGAAGAAGCCGACGAGGCGACCGCTGCCCGCATCGGCCACCGCCATATATCCGTCGGCGGCGCTGGGTAGCTCCTCGTCTGCGGTCAGGTTGTAGATCTGCCACGGACCGCCGTACTGCCACCCGACCACCTGGCGGGCATCGTCGACGGTCAAGGGACGCACCACGAGGTGATCGGACCATCCATCACTCATTCGACGATCGTCTCGCAAACCTGCGGCGTATTCGACGCGTTTTCGTTTTCCGGCAGACTCGACCCATGCCGGTTCCCCCACTCGTCGCGCACACCATCGACTCGTACCTGGCGTTAGCGGATGCCGAAGCGCCGGGGCTGATCGAGGGCCTGTACTTGGAAGGCTCTGTCGCACTGGACGATTACCGTCCCGGCGCGAGCGATATCGATTTCGTCGCCGTCACCGCCGCGCCGCCCGACCGCGCCACGGTGGCCGCGCTCGAACGGGTCCACGCCCGGCTCGGGTACCAGCAACGTCGTCCGTTCTTCGACGGCAGCTATCTCACCTGGGCAGACCTCGCCGCAGGTCCGGACGCCGCGGCCGGGCGACCGATCAGCCTCCAAGGAAAATTCCAGCCACGCGGCGCGCACCAGACCCCGGTCACCTGGCACACGCTCGCCGGGCACGGCGTCACCCTGCGCGGGCCGGACATCACCGAACTCGACATCTGGACCGACGCCGCGGCGCTGGCCGCCTGGCAGAACACCAACCTCGACGACTACTGGGCACGCGGATTGGCCGCGGGTGCCCGTCTGGCGAGCAAGCACGGCCTCGGCCTGCTGACCGATTACGGCACCGTCTGGACCGTCACCGGTATCGCCCGCCTGCACTACACGATCGTCACCGGCGACATCACCTCCAAGGACGGCGCGGGCCGACATGCCCGCCAGTACTTCCCGGACCGTTGGCACCGCCTCATCGACGAAGCACTACGCTTGCGCCGCAACGACTCTCGAACGTCGATCTACCGGAGCCCGTTCGCCCGCCGCCGCGACATCCTCGACTTCGGGCACACGATGATCGCCGACGCGCATGATGTATACAGGCGGCGGTGGGGCCTGGGCGGATGATCAAGGGGACCGGGCTGCTCCCACTCTCGTAGACGACGCACTGTACGTGCGCCGCAACAACTCTCATGTGTCACCCGATCGAATTTCGTTCGCCTGCCGCCGTGACGTCCTCGACGTCGAGCGCGCGACGATCGCCAGCGCGCAGGCCACGTATCGGCGGGGGACGATCGCCAGCGCGCACGCCACGTATGGGCGGCGGTGGGCCTGAGCGGATGATCACGGGACCGGACCGCTCCTCCACCTGGACGGCCGCTGTACTTGCGCCGCAACGACTCTCGGACTCTCGTGCACCGTGCTGCTGGAGTCCACTCGGCCGCCGCTGCGACGCCTTTGCCCTCGGCGCACGATGATCGCTGACGCGCCCACCGCCGGTGACCCCCGCATCGCACGACGTGGGGGGGCCGCGGTGGGAACTGGCCATTTGATCACCAGGTAATGGTGGCGGCATCGCCCGAGAGCCCCCCGCCACCATTACCTGGTGACCAATCGACCAGCAGCGCTCAGGCCGTCGGGGGCGGGCTCGTTGGGCGGGAACTGCTGGTGGAGGTGGCCCATGGCGCACCCTGCGCGGGGTTTCGGGTGCGGGTCGCCGGTGCGGCTGGCGACTTGCGCGGGCGGACGCTCGTGCCAGAAACGAGCGGATCTCAGGGGGCGATCGGCGCTTCCTCCGGGTCCGGGCGGGCGGCCTGAGTGCCGAATTGTGTTGCGAGCCGTGCTTGTTCGGGCTCCAGGGCATGCCAGTTGTGCAAGTAGCCGGGGTGGTCGGCCACCTCGAGCAGGACCGCGTTACCGAAGGCCGGGTGGGTTTGCGCGGCGCGGACCGTGGTGCGGCCGCCGCGCAGGTTGGCGTGTCCGCGCAGGACGAACAGGTGGGAGTCGACGTACAGTTCGGTGCCGGGAGCCGGCGCGGGCGCCGGAACCCAGCCCTCGGACAACTGGCGGGCAGCGCGTCCGCCGTCGTCACGCACGCGGAAGCGGACCTCCAGACCGCGCCCGCCCTCGGGGACCGACCAGCAAACGTTCAGTCCCGCACCGGACGGGTCCTCGTGCAGGTCCGCCACCCCGACGGCGATCAGCACATGACCTTGCCCGGTCAGTTCCGCGCACGCCTGCGCGACATCCTCGACGTAGGTGTCGCCGGGAAAGGTGAATTCGTAGTGGTGCATGTCGTTGATGGTGGACAGCACCGCCTCGACCGGAACACCCTTCGCGACCTCCCGCTCGACCAGCCGCTGCATATCGCTCACGCCGATGAGGGAATCCGGTGCGTCGGCGGGCTCCTCGAAGAGCCGGTCGGTGTCGCCGCGCGCGATCATCACCGACTTCGCCAGGAATCGAGCCGCGCGGGAGCTGACCTGATACACCGCCTGCGCCGGGTCGGGATCGTCGCCGCGGCCGAAGGTTTCGGCGATCGCCTGGCACAGCTCGTCCTCGATCGGTACGCAGCGTGCGGCGATCTCATGGGTCTGGTCCTGCAATGCCCGCGCGTCACCACTGTCGGGCACCTGCGTCTGGGCGAGAAACAGTTCCAGCACGCGGTCGAGGATCATCAGTCCCTCGGCACCCTGGATCGGGATGTCCAGCACATACGCCAACCGATACGCCCGAGCCGCCGCTTCCTGCTCACCCAGTACCGCCGCACTCGGATAACCCAGCACCGCCGCGACCACACCCGCGTTGTCCATACCCACCTCTGCTCCTCGCGATCCCGATCGCCGCGAACCCCGACACCGTATCCGGCCGATGAACCCGCCGCGGTCCCGCCGGCAAAAGCCCTTGTCCGCCCGGCGATCGCAGTACCCGGACAGCCCGGTGACGATGCGGGACCGCGCACGACGGTCCTCACCGACACGGCCCGTTCCTCCGCCGTTTCTGTGCGCCTCGAAGCTGCGGGTTGCACCCGGGTATTACGGCCGTGCGGCACTGCCCGACGCGCGGGGCTCGGCTGCCGCGAATTCGACTGGGGCGGCGGCAGAATGGGAGTGGTCGACGAACAGGGAGTTGATCGATGGAAGAGCGGTCTGCCGTGGTCGCCGTGCCGGAGTCGGTGCGCAACGAATTGCGTCGTGGCGTGCGCAGTGTCCTGGTGGACGCGGCGGCGTTGCGGTTGGTGCGGGAACGGTTCGATGAGGTGCAGGCGGGGTCGCTGCGCCGGTATCTGGAGGCCTCGCAGTCGGCTAATACGTTGCGCGCCTATCGAACCGACTGGATCGCGTGGTCGGCGTGGTGCGTGGCCGAGAGCAGGCAGGCGATGCCCGCCGATCCGCTGGATGTCGCCGTGTATCTCGCGGCCGCGGCCGACGCCCGTCGCGACACGGGCGGATGGGCGTTCAGCGCGGCCACCCTCGAACGGAAGTCGGCCGCGATCGCCGCGGTGCACGCGGCCAATGGACTGCCTTCGCCGACCCGTTCCGATGTCGTCCGCCTGACCCTGCGCGGTATCCGGCGCACCCGGCGCACTCAGCCGACCCGCAAACGTCCGGTCCTGCTGCACACCCTCGACCAGTTGCTGGCCGGGTTGCCCGAACCCGGTTGGCCGAACGAACCTGCGCGCCGCCGTGACGCGCTCATGCTGTTGGTCGGTTTCGCGGGAGCGTTGCGGCGTAGCGAGTTGGCGGGCTTGCGGATCGCCGATGTGGAGGTGCGCGTCGATCACGCCACGGGCGAACCGGTGCTGCTGGTGCGGTTGCCGTCGACGAAGACCGACCCCACCGGCGTCGCCGAACAGCGCGTCGCGCTGCCGCGGGGTCAACGCCCGCATACCTGCCCGGTGTGCGCGTTCGCCGACTGGGTGCGACTGCTCGAAATACTCGCCGCCGAAGGCACCTCGGGCTTGCGGGCGTGGCTCGCCGACGGCGGCGACACCGATCCGGCCATCCACCGCTGTCACGGTTTCACCGGTACCGCACTCGCCGCTGACCCGGATCTTCCGTTGTGCCCCACCATCAATCGGCACGGCACGGTCGGCACCGACCCGATGTCCGGCCGGGCCGTCGCCGAACTCGTCAAACGGTACGCGGCCCGCGCGGGACTGGACCCCGACCTCTTCTCCGGACACTCCTTACGCGCCGGCTTCGCCACCCAGGCCGCCCTCGGCGGCGCCAGCGACCGCGAGATCATGCGCCAGGGCCGCTGGTCCAACCCGCGCACCGTGCACGGCTACATCCGCACCGCGAACCCGTTGGAGGACAACGCCGTAACCAAACTCGGGCTCTGAACGCAACTGTCCCGAGCGTGCCCATCGCCGACGCGTGCCTTCTCGAGAGCCCGTTGCTCGCGATGCCTTCGCGATGATGCGGTGCCTATGGTCGAGGCGCGACCACCGCCGGGGTGGCACGGAACCCTCAGTCGGGGCGCGGCGGATCGGCCGGGTGGTGCCGATCCGCCGCGGCATCGAAGGTTAGGTTCTGTACCGGAACAGGATTCGACCGCGGGTGAGGTCATATGGACTGAGCTCGACCAGCACTCGGTCCTGCGGCAGGATCTTGATGTAGTTCTTGCGGATCTTCCCGCTGATGTGCGCGAGGACGGTGTGCCCGTTCGGAAGCTCCACCTTGAAGGTGGCGTTGCGCAAGCATTCCACCACCGTGCCCTCGATCTCGATGCCCTTGCCGAGCTTTCGGGTGTTGGTCATCGCAGCACCAACTCCAGGGTGCTGCCCGCGCGACGCGCCCCGCCGAGACTGTCGAACAATGTGACTGCCGCAGTGGCGGTTTCGTCGACGCACGCGGAGACCGAGTCGACTCCGGACCGGTGCAGCGCGTCGAGCACCTGGGCGAGCAGTGCACGGGCGATCCCGCGCCTGCGGTGCTCGGCGCGCACGGCGAGCAGTTCGATGCGTGCGTGGCTGCGGCGCGTTGCCGTTCGCAGCAAACCCACATATTCCTGGTCGGAGACGGCGACGGCGAAGTGCCCGCAGTCGAGCGGGCGGGCGATGATCTCGGCGGGCATGGTGTCCCACCCGGCGGTGGCCTCGATCTCTGCGCGCATAGCGGCATAGGCTGCCAGCAACGGAACCTGTTGTGCCGCACCGATCGGCAGCAATGTCACGTCTGCGGGGACCGGTGCCGACCCGGCGTGCTGTGGATTCGCGGGTATCAAATATTCCCACTTGCGGCGGCGAGTGATGAAACCAGCATGTGCCCAGCGCGACCGCAGGTCCGTCTCGAGCTCGTCGACCACGGTGTGCAGTGGTGCCGCGAGCTCGTTCACCATGGCCGTGGCGAGGCGGTCGAAGACCGTGTCGTCCCAGGAGTCGATGCTCACGAAGGTCCGGCCGTCGGGGCGCTGTGCGGCGTCGGCGCGGCCGAGCACTCGGCCGTCCGCGACCGCCTGCCATCGGATGGGGGAAAGCCGCGTGATCTCGGGGTCACCCGGATGTATTGCACTCATTGTACGTCGCCTTTCGGAATTGCCTTGTGACACAGGCACTCCCGGCGACGGCTACAGTGTTCGCCAAACCATGACGGCGATAGGGAGGCCCCACGTCGATACAGTGTTCACGGGTCTCACCTCCTCGGCTTGTGTCACGGTCTGCGCGAGACTAACAGTTCGAACCTGCTCGCGCCCAACCCTTTTTCGTGATCACATCGCGCAACCTTCAAGCGACACAGAATTCGTTGCCTTCGGGGTCGGCCATGGTCACCCACTGGGAGGGACCTTCCTTGCCTTCGTACAGGACCTTTGCACCCATTCCGGTCAGCCGTTCGACCTCGGCGGCGCGTTGCGCGGAATCGACGCGGATATCGAGGTGCATCCGGTTCTTCACCGTTTTGGCCTCGGGCACCAACTGGAACAGCACGCGCGGGCGGTCGGCGTGGCGGATGGCGGCGCCGATCTTCCATTTCAGTTTGCCGTGATGGGTCGTGGTGTCCTCGTCGGTGGCGTGGCCCTGGGCGATCATGCTGCGGATGAAGTCCTCGTCCTGCGGCTCGACCTCCCACCGCAACGCCTCGGCCCACCAGTCCGCGAGCGTATGCGGGTCGGCACTGTCGACGACGACCTGAAATTCGTATCCCATGCCCAGGACCCTAGCCACGGGGTACGACAAGCCGCCGGACATTCGAGCCACCATCGATAACTGACAGATCACTACTCTGGCCGCAATCACCACGTACCAGCGGAATATTTTGCAATTGATGCACGTCAGATCCGTTTCGATCCCGATGCTGCGGATATGCTGATCTTGTGCAGTCTGCGCCGGCGCCGATGCTGGCCGTCTCCGGACGGCCACCGGTGGATATCGGCCGCTGGGCGATCGAAATGAAATGGGACGGGATCCGCGCGGTCACCGTCACGCGGGACCGCCAATGCCGTTTCTACAGTCGCAACAATCGCGATATCAGCGCGTCTTTCCCGGAACTGACCGCCGCGTTCATTGAACTGCTCGGCGACCGCGAACTCGTCCTCGACGGCGAGATCGTCGCGCCGGAACCGAGTACCGGGGCACCCTCGTTCCGTCGGTTGCAGCGACGCATGCACGTGCTCAACCCCGGGGCCGAATTGCTACGCGAGGTTCCGGTGCAGTATCTGATATTCGATCTGCTCGACGACGGGACCGCGATCACGTCGCTGCCGTATACCGAGCGTCGCGCGCGCCTCGACGATTTGGCACTCGACGCGAAATTGATCCGCACGCCGCCCTATTACACCGATGTCGACGCCGACACCATGCTCGGTATCGCGCGCGAACACGGCCTCGAAGGCATCGTCGCCAAACGCCTCGACTCCACCTACCAGCCCGGCCGACGGGCGCCGGTGTGGATCAAAACCCCGCTGCGACGCACCACCGAGATCGTCGTGGCGGGGTGGCTGCCCGGCAGCGGACGCTTCACCGGAATCTTCGGTTCGATCGTGATGGGCGCCTACGACGACGCGAACCGCCTCGTCCACGTCGGCAACGTCGGCACGGGCTGGACCATGCGCGACCGCCGTGCCCTGCAGGCCCGGCTGACCGAAATCGCGCGCCCGGACACGCCTTTCGACGTCCCGCCACCGCGACAGGTGGCGAACGCGGCGCACTGGGTCGAGCCGGAACTCGTCGCCGACATCGAGTTCCGGGAGGTCAGCTCCGATGGGTTGCGCCATCCGAGCTGGCGTGGACTGCGCCCCGACCGGAACCCACGCGAAGCCAAGGTGCCTGCGCCGGACTGACCCGTACCGGCTGGGGTGGGCACTCGGTTGAAGATTGCCGTCCCAGCTGAAGGCCCCGCAGCGAGGTGGGCGTTTGCGGGTGCCGCCGGTTTTGGTGGCTTTCGTCCGTTCTGCATAAGGTGTCCGCTTAGGGGTCGCGACCAGCGTGGTCGCGGATCTTCCTGCTGACACCGTGAGGGAACGTTGTACAAGATCTTTTCTGCCGCTCTGCTGACCGCCGCGGCCGTCGGCTCGCTGGTTCTCGTGCCCGCCGCGACCGCACACGCCAAGTCGCCGGTCTGCGACACCGCCATCGCCTGGATCAACGCGGCAATCGACATGTCCCCGGACGGCAATCTCGATGCGGCCACCCTGCAGTCGCTGTCCGCGCGGCTGTCCGGGCTTCCGGCCGTGGGCGAGGAGAAGGCGGCGATCGAGGCGTACGCGGCCGCCCTGCTCGACGACGGCGCCGACATGGACGCTGCCACCGACGCGTTCAACGCCGTCTGCGCGAGCTGACCGGTCGCCGCAGAGCGGGAAACAGTTCCGCTCTGCGGCCGTCGCCCGCTTCGTGGACGCCTGCCCCGTCGGCGAATTCCGGACACCGGCGGTCGACTCAGTAACGGAATTCACCGGTGTAGTCATCGGGCCGGACGACGTGCGGCCCGCCCTCGGCATCCATGTCGCGGCGCGCGATCACCGCTTTCTCCAGCAGATTGCGTTCTCGGAGAAGCTTTTCGGCTTCTTCGACGACCATGACCCACTGACTCGGCCGGACGAGACCGAACACATTCATCGTCTCGTACCCGAAATCGTTGCCGTCGATCACGCCGATATCCGCACGCGGAAAGGCTGTTTCGAGCGCGACTTCCAACTCCTGCAAGACGTCGATGTCGTCCACGGCTCCCGTTCTGGGGAGTTGCACGATCAGCTGCCAGCTCTGCGCTTCCACGAATTGGAGCGGTTTTATCCATCTTGACGATGAGGATCGGCGGCTGCTCGCGGCCCGTCGGCGCGATTCGGACCGTTGGGGGTTCGCCCTGCAGCTGGTCACGGTCCGTCTCTCGGCATGTTTCTGCCGAATCCGCTGGGGGTGCCCGCCGAGTTGGTGGCGTATCTGGCTGAGCAGCTCGATATCGCCGATCCGGCGTGCGTGAAGTCCTACACCGACCGGGACAAGACCCGCCTCGAGCATGCCTGGGAGATTCAGCGTGAGTGCGGGCTGGTCGCCTTCGGCGAGGTCGAAGGTGAACTCGCGGCGTGGATCTCGGACCAGGCATGGATGACCGGCGATGGCCCGAAAGCGATTTCGACGGTGCGGTGGCTTGGCTGCGGAACCGCCGCGCGCTGTTGCCGCAGGGTGTGACGACCTGGAACGTCTTGTCGCGCAAGACCGTCAGGCCGCTGACGAGCGATTGTGGGCGCAACTGGCGAACCAACTGGACCCGCTTACTGCCCGCTCTCTGCTGGGGAGGCTGATTGCGCGCGAGGAGGGCCGGCGCAAGGTGATCGACCTGGAACGCCTGCGGCGCATCCGATCCCAGGATCTCGGCGACCCGATCCCTGCGCAGTGCATCGAGCCAGGGCGGCACCTACGCTACCGCACATAGTGCGTGGCTATATGCGGTAACTTGTCAGCGCCGGATCCCGCGCGGATGTTCACCCGACGCCAATTCTGCTGGTCGTCTCTGGCACGTGAGTTTTGCCCGATCGGTGGATCCGGTCCCACTGCCGACCGGGCTCGGGCCGGTCGGCGTCGCGGCGACGTGTGGTATTCGAGCCCGTCAAGGGCGAATGAGGAGCCGGACCGCAGGACGCCTGTGTCCGGGGCCGGTGCCCCTTTCCCACCCGCGGGTGGGACCACGGGTCAAAGCCGCAGCAGCCTCTCGGTGTTGCCGTGCGCGATCTTGTCCTTGTCTTCGTCCGGCAGCTCCGCGTCCGCGAGAAACGCAGCCGCGCCGTCGTTTCCGGCGAACGGGTAGTCCACCGAGAAGAGTATCCGGTCCACGCCGACGGTTTCCAGGCAGAACTTCAACTGGGCGTGGCTGAACATTCCGCTCGGAGTGATGTAGGTGTTCTGGCGAACGTACTCTCCGATCGTGCGATCGAGTTCGGTGACCTCGCGCTGCAGCGCCTCGTCCAAACGGTCGAGGTAGAACGGGATCATCTCGCCCCAGTGGCCGAGGATGATCTGCAGGCGGGGGTATCGATCGAAGACTCCCGCCAGCACCATGTGCAGGAAGTGCACCGCCGTTTCCTGGTGCCATCCCCACGCGCTGGTCTGAAACCGCGCGACGACCAGCGGGTCCAGTCCCGCGTAATTGGCTTCGGTGACCTCGGTCGGAGGAACACCGGGATGCAGGTAGATCGGCACGTCGAGGTCGTGGGCGCGATGCAGCACCGGGTCGAAACCCGCGAATCGGTCGGGGTGCGCGGGCCAAGGTGTCGTTTGCTGCGCGGACGAGCTCCTGCGCATCGGTGGGCGGGAGTTGCTGGGTCGACAGACACGACAGCACCTGCATGGAAATGCCGTGCTGGTCCATATCGGCGAGACGGTTCTCACCCAGGTCGGTCAGAACTTCGAACGCGGGTGAATAGGACAGCCCGGCGCGGGGATCGTAGGCCGCGCCGAAATGAGGACTGAGCCGGTGGGCTTCCGGCGCACTCGCCTTCGCGATCTCGGGGACCAGGAAATGTTCCCCGACCGGATCGCCACCCGCTCGGCCAGGGACGATGGGCGACGCCTGGGGCGCGGGCCCGTTGACCGCTACCCGCTCGGTCGACCTGAATACCGGCCTACCCGAATACCGGCCTCTGCCAGTCCGGAACGCCGTTAGCGCCGGATCCTGACCGGTTACACCACTATCCCCTTCTCGGCCGGGCGCGGGATTCGGTCTGACCCGCGACGGCTCGAGGCGACGTGGTCAAGCCTCACGTCCGACGACATCGACATAGCGCTGCAGGTACAGCGGCCAGCCCGCATCGTTGCCGACGCCCGCGCGTACCGCGTCACCGGTGTCGCCGTGGCGGTCGAGATTCCGGTGTTCGAGATCGACGCGGGTGCGGTCGGGGGTTTCGGCGGTGAAGCGGACCTCCACTTCGGAGGTCTTGTCCGGGTCGTTCTCGATTTCCCAGCGGCCGTTGATATCCCAGCTGAACACCACCCGATTCGGCGGTTCGTACGCGAGCACCCGCGCCCACCGGCATTCGCTGCCGTCTTCGCCACGGTCGTAGATGTGCCCGCCGACCCGCGGTTCGAAGACGGTCTCGGCGATCGGCACCGCCAGCAGGTTGTGTTCGCGCGGTTTGATCACATCGAATCGTGTGGTGAACAGCGTGAACGCGCGCTCGAGCGGCGCGTCGACCACGATCTGCAACCGCACGGGTTCGGTTCGGGTCTGGGTCATGACTTCTCCTGAATCTTGTTCGACCAGCTCCTGATACGTGGCGAGGGCGCGTCCCCAGAACCGGTCGAGCTGGGCGCGCAGCGCACCCATCCCGTCCGGATTCAACTGGTAGATCCGGCGTGTCCCGACGGCGCGGTCCAGCACCAGCCCCGCCTCCTTGAGCACCTTCAGGTGTTGCGACACTGCCGGTCGGCTGATCGGCAACGCTTGCGCGAGTTCACCGACCGCCTGCGGTTTCTCCGCCAGGCGCTCTACAATCGTGCGCCGCATCCGGTCGGCCAGCGCACCCCACTCATCTCCTGCTCGGTAAGTATCTACGAACCGTAAGTTTCCACTTACCGACAGGTGGTGTCAATGCCGTACTTCGCCGAAATCGAGACCAGCACCCGCAGACCAGCAACTGCGCTCAACGGCTGGCATAGCGTCAACCTGGTCGGCCGGCTCGACTGAGTGCGCCGACGGGTCATGCGGCTGGGCCTCACTCCGACAACCATGGAGCGCGCCGCCGTCGTACTCTTCGGCGCGATCGTCGCCGCCTTCGTGCCGATCGTGACCGCGATCGTCGGCCTCGGTGCGGCCACCTCCCCTGATCATGCTCGGCACCTCGGCGATCGAGATCCCGAACTTCACCACCTTCCTCCCACTCCGGGTAGGAACGGGCGCGCGAGCCAGTTCATGTTGCCCTGGCACTTTGTTCAACCAGGCCCATGCGATGGGGTGCGGCGGTGTCGAGACCAGGGCATGTGGCACTTCGGCTCGGCAACCGCGGCGCTGGACTCGTTCGCGACTGCCGGCCGGCCGGAGGGATACGTGTTGCGTGGACTCGGTGGGGTCGGTGCACCCATACTGCTCGGGTGAGTGAGCTTGTGGTGCGGGCGAGCGGGGCTGGGCCGGTTGTGGCGTTGGTGCACGGCGGCGCCGGGCCGAAATCGACTTGGGCGGGGTTGGATTCGCTCGCCGAGCGGTGGACGGTGCTGCACGTGTATCGGCGGGGATACGATCCGAGTCCTGCACCCCTCGACGGACGGCAAGATTTCCTGGTGGACGCGATCGACCTCGGCGAGATCTTCCGAGCCCACCGCCCCCACGTGGTCGCCCACTCCTACGGAACGCTGGGATCGATTCTGGCCGCGGCAGCAGATCCGCACATCGTCCGTTCCCTCACCCTGATCGAACCGCCGCTGTACGTCGTCGCCCCCGACGATCCCGAAGTGCGCCACTTGAAACGCCTCGGCGACGCGGTCCTCACCAACGGCCTCGACGCCGACCCCGAGGTGCTGCGCGAATTCCTGGTGCTCTCCGGCGCACCCGGCGTCGACGCGGGCCAACTCCCCCAAGCAGCCGTCGCCTCTGTCCGCCGTGCACTCGGCGGCCGTCTCCCCGGCGAAGCCCATCCCGACTGGGAAGCCTTGCGCGCGGCCCAGATCCCAGCCCTGGTCGCTTCCGGCGGCCACACCCCCGCCCTCGAACGAATCTGCGACGCCCTCGCCGCCCTCCTGAACGCCCAGCGCATCATCGCCCCCGGCGCAGGCCATTTCGTCGCCGCCGCCCCGGGTTTCGCCCACCAACTCACCCAATTCCTCGCCACCCACGACGCCAGGTGAGCGGCGGGAACTCCCCGATCACCGGCCGCAAGCCGGAGCACCAGGTTCACCGATTCGTCGTTCGCGGCCCAGGCGCGAATCGCGGCGCCACGAGGCAAGCCCGCAGCCAGGTCGGGCATTCCGCGGAAGTCGTCGTCGGGTTTGTCGTCGAACAGTGCGACGACGACCGCGACCAACCGACACCTTTGGGCACGGACGACGTCCGCCCACGCTGGTCACTCGATCAGGAGGAAATGGTGGCGGCATCGCCCGAGAAGCCCCCGCCACCACTACCTCCTGATCGGGTGACCAGTGCCCCGAGCGAGTGTCACGCGGCGTGTCGGAGACTTCGCGCCACACCGAACACGCTCGCCAGTGACGTCGCCGCCCGGGCGTAGGGCGGGCCGATCGGCACCGCTGCGCGGGTCGCCACCCTCGGGCCGCCAGGCAAACCGCCGTCCGTTTTGAGCGAAGCGCGGGTCTCGCGGCACAGCTGCGCGGGCCGCCACCCTCGGGCCTTCGGGCAACCCGCCGTCCGCGCAATTAGGAGTTACTGCAATTGGGAGCTACGCGGACGGAGTGTCGGCGACTCGCGGCCACACAGGACAGGCCCACCAGCAACGTCGCCGCCTTCGTACAGGACAAGCACCTTGGCCCGGGCCGCACTTGTCGCTGGCGCCTTCGAGCTGCCAAGCGAACCCCCGCCGCCCTGCGGCTGCCAGGCGAACCGGTGCCGCTCGGAGCTTCGCGAACGGCGTGCTGACGGATCACCGAGCTACACAGCGAGCGCGCCAGAGACATCGCCGCCCATCTTGGTCGTCCTCGCGCATCTTCCGTTCGCCCCGCGCACTTTTTGTTGTCCCGCGCGCGTGTCAGTCGACTGACACGCGCGCGGGACAACAAAAAGTGCGCGGCATACCACCTGCCGACTCGCTTGCGGCTAGGCGGAGCGGTCGCGGCAGAAATTCCCAAGGCAGCCGCCGCAGCACAACCTCGTGAGCCGCTGCGTGCGGGTTCGGGACGATGCACTGGCAAGTCGCAGAATTGCGCGCGACGCCCGCTGGTTTGCGGCCCCACGAGCTGGAGTCGGTACGGCCCGGCCGCCTGGCAGCCCGCGAATCGAGTGCACCGCGTGAATCGAGCGCACCGCAAGAACGGGCAACGCCCCCGCAGAAGCGCCGACCGGGCCGAAACCGCATTGCTCCCCATCCCGGACCGCAGCTGAACTCACCCGAAACATCCCGCCGACCTCGGTCTCCCACCGCACGTAAGGCGGATGGATGGAACCCGCAGTGCCACGTGAACAGACACCGGACGACCGAAACCCGCACAGGTGCGAACCCGACGTGCGGGACGAGACGCCGAACTTCCAGCACGCACTACCGCCAGTCATGAACATAGGGAATTCGTTGTGCGAAGGCCCACACGGCCACATATGAAACCTCGAGGCTCAACGCAGCGCGAACACCCCGGCAAATCCCCAACACTCGCCTCCCGAAACCCCTTGCGCACCAACACTTCCCCCATGCACAACGCAGCAGAACTTCAGCGAGGAGAGGGGTTCTGAGTCCACCAAGGACCGGAAGCGAAAGAGATTCTTCTCTTTCCGCTATCTATTTTATATCGCACCCCCGGTCTTGCGGCAAGGCCGGGGGGATGCCGCACAATCGTCGGCCTGAGCTGTTGTCCATCGAATCGGGGGTAGGAATTTGCGGGTGTTGTTGTCGAGTTTCGGGTCGCGTGGCGATGTCGAGCCGATGGTGGGTCTGGCGGTGCAGTTGCGGGCGCAGGGTGCGCAGGTGAGGGTGTGCGCGCCGCCGGATTTCGCAGGGTTGCTGGATGAGGTGGGGGTGTCGTTCGCGCCGGCCGGTCCGTCGGTGCGCCGGATCACGGCGGGGCCCGATCGGTGGCAACCGTCCGATATCAGGCAGCGCGCGACAGAGTTGCTCGCGATGCAATACGACACGGTGTGCACTGCGGCCGCGGACTGCGACGTGGTGGTGGCGACCGGGTTGTTCCCGGCGACGGCGGCGGCGCGGTCAGTGGCCGAGAAGCTGGGCCTCGGCTATGTGTTCGTGAGCTTCTTCGCGACCCTGTTGCCTTCACCGCATCATCGGCCGCACTCGTGGCCGGGACGCCCCCTGCCGCCGGAGGTGACCGACAACGACACGCTGTGGGAGTTGAACGCGCAGCATATGAACGAGTTGTTCGGCGAGGTGGTCAACGAGCACCGCGCGACGGTAGGTCTGCGCGTGGTCGAGAACGTGCGCGATCACGTGTACACCGACCGTCCCTGGCTGGCGGCGGATCCGGTTCTGGGGCCGTGGCCGCACAGCGCGGATCGGACGGTGGTGCAGACCGGTGCGTGGCTCCGCCCGGACGACCGTCCGCTGCCTGCCGAGTTGCTGGCGTTCCTGGCGGCGGGCCCGCCGCCGGTGTACGTGGGTTTCGGCAGTATGCCGATGCTCGCGTCGGCCGATGTCGCCGCGGTGGCGATCGAGGCGGTGCGCGCGCGAGGACGCCGTGTCGTCCTGTCACGTGGCTGGGCCGATCTGGCGTTGGTCGATGACCGCGACGATTGTTTCGCGGTCGGTGAGGTCAATCAGCAGGCACTGTTCGCCCGGGTGGCCGCGGTGGTGCAGCAAGGGGGCGCGGGCACGACGACGACCGCCGCCCGCGCGGGTGCGCCACAGGTGCTGGTACCGCAACTGGTGGATCAGCCGTATTGGGCCGAGCGGGTGGCGGATCTCGGCATCGGCGCCGCCTTGGCCGGCCCGGTGCCGACCGTGGCGTCGCTGTCGGCCGCACTGGAGACAGCGTTGGCCCCCGAGACCCGAGACCGGGCCGCGGCAGTGGCGCACACGATCCGCGCGGACGGTGCCGCCGTCGCCGCACACCGGCTCATCACGACCTACCGCCGGCACATGCCGCCGGTATCGGCATGACGCACGCTATTCGAAAAAGTAAGGGGCACATGTCAACTCAGGGTTACGACGCGGAACTGGCAGCCGAGCGCGGCTATGTGGCCGAACTCTATGCGCGGCTCGACGCCGAGCGCGCCCGGGTCAAGGGCCAGTACGGTGCGGCGCTGCGGGGCCGGGAGGTGACCGCGATGGAGCGCGAGGACCAGGTGCGTGCGCTGGCGAAATCGGTGCAGCGCTACGACGTGGCCGACAATGGCTTGTGCTTCGGCCGGCTCGACACCTTGACGGGTGAACGTTCCTACATCGGCCGTATCGGGTTGTTCGACGAGGCGAACGAGTTCGAGCCGCTGCTGCTGGATTGGCGCGCGCCCGCCGCGCGCGCGTTCTATGTGGCCACGGCCGCGAACCCGGAGAACATGCGCCGGCGTCGCCAGTTCCACACGAGCGGAAGGCAAGTCGTCGATTTCACGGACGAGGTGCTGGGCCGCCCGGAGGGCGCCGAACGCGGTGACGCGGCACTGCTGGCGGCGGTGAACGCTCCCCGAGGGCCGGGGATGCGCGATATCGTGGCGACGATCCAGGCCGAACAGGACGAGATCATCCGCCACGAACACCAGGGCGTGCTGGTGATCGAGGGCGGTCCTGGCACGGGTAAGACCGTGGTGGCGCTGCATCGGGTCGCCTACCTGCTCTACACCCAGCGGGAACGGATGGAACGTCAGGGTGTGCTCGTGGTCGGGCCGAATCCGGCGTTCCTCGACCACATCGCGCACGTGCTGCCCTCGCTGGGCGAGACCAACGTGGTGTTCACGACGACCGGCGATCTCGTGCCCGGGCTGCGCGTCACCGCCGAGGACGGCCCGGAAGCCGCGCGGCTCAAGGGATCACTGAAGATCCTGGACGTGCTCGCCGCCGCGGTGGCCGATTGCCAGCGACTCCCCCGGGAGCCGGTGTTGATCGAGCTGGCCGACGCGACGGTCCGCATCGATGCCGAGACCGCGGAATGGGCCAGGGAGGAGGCGCGCGCGAGCGGGCTGCCGCATAACGAGGCCCGTAAGGTGTTCCAGGAGATCGTCTCGTGGGTCCTCACCGAACGAGCGATCGCCCGGATCGGCAAGGGCTGGTTGACCCGCTCGGACAAGCAAGCCTGGGAACAGTTGCGTGAGGACCTGCTCGAGGAACTCGCCACGCACGACACGTTCACCGCGACCTTGGACGAACTCTGGCCGATCATGACACCGGAATCGCTACTGGCGCGCTTGTATTCATCGCACGACCGGCTCCGCGCGGCCGGTGCCGACGCGGCGCTGTGGCGGGCCGACGGTGCGGCGTGGACGGTGTCGGATGTGCCGTTGCTCGACGAGTTGGTCGATCTGCTGGGCCCCGACAAGCCCGCCGACGACAGCGCCGAGCGGGAACGTCGACAGGAGGCCGAATACGCCGCGGGCGTCCTGGATGTCATGGTCAGCCGCGAGGACATGATGGACGACGAGGATCACCTGTTCGCTCAGGACCTGCTCTACGCCGAGGATCTCGCGGACCGGTTTCTCGAACGCGATACCCGTGATCTCGCCGAACGTGCTGCCGCGGACCGGGATTGGACCTACCGGCATGTCGTGGTCGACGAGGCCCAGGAGTTGTCCGAGATGGATTGGCGGGTGCTGATGCGGCGCTGTCCGGGCAAATCCTTCACGGTGGTGGGCGATCTCGCGCAACGTCGTTCGGCGGCGGGGGCGAGGTCGTGGGCGGGCATGCTGGAGCCGTACGTGCCCGGACGCTGGGTCTACCGGTCGCTGACCGTCAATTACCGCACACCGGCCGAGATCATGGCGGTCGCGGCCGCGCTGCTCGCCGAGTTCGCCCCCGAGGTCCAGGCCCCGGAGTCGGTGCGGGCGTGCGGCGTGCAACCGTGGTCCAGGCTCGTCACCGACGACGAATTACCCGCTGCCATCGACGCATTCGTGCGCGAGGAGGCCGACCGGGAAGGAACCAGCGTGGTGATCGGGCCGCCGGGCGTACCGGGCGCGGTGCCCGCCTCGGAGACCAAAGGCCTGGAGTACGACGCGGTGCTGGTCGTGGCGCCGGAGCAGATCCTCGCCGACGGTCCGCGCGGGGCGGCCGAACTCTACGTCGCGCTCACCCGCGCGACGCAGCGCTTGGGCGTCCTGCATCAGGGCCCGCTGCCGCAGGCGCTGTCCGGACTCGTCGAAGCCGGTACGCCTGTGGGGAATCACTTGCCCGCCTAGCGGTTCTGTTCGACGCGGTGCACGAGGCCCGCGATGTGCTCGGCCAGGGTGGGCCACAGTTCGCGAGACATGCTGTGGCCCATCCCTTCTACGACGACCAGTTCGGCGCCGGGGATGGCCTCGGCGGTGGCCCGGCCGCCGCTGAGGTCGAAGGCGCGGTCCTCGGTGCCGTGGATCACCACGGTGGGCACGTGGACCGATTTCAGTTGCGCGGTGCGGTCGCCGGAGGCCAGGACCGCGACGAATTGGCGCATCATCGCCTCGGCGGAGAACCCGCGGTCGAAGCCGCGTCCGGCGCGCTCGATCGCGGCGGCCTCGTCGAAGGCGAAAGCGGACGCGCCCACCGCCCGATTGGCGGCGACCCGCCAGGCGATGTAGTCGGCCCGTTCGGTGGGCGGCGCACCGGCTCGGCCGAAGGCGGCGGGATCGCTGCGGCCGACCTCGGGATTGCCGGTGGTCGACATCATCGACGTCAACGACCTTGCCCGGCTGGGGAATTCGATCGCGACGGTCTGGGCGATCATCGCGCCCTGGGAAGCGCCGACGAGGTGGGCGCTGTCCAAGCCGAGCACGTCGAGCAGACCGACGGTGTCGGCGGCCATATCGGAGAGGGTGTAGGCGGCCGAGGACACGTCACCGGACATGGCGGCCGCGATATCGGGGGCGGGTCCGCCGGTGATGTAGGAGGAACGGCCGGTGTCGCGGCTGTCGAACCGGATGACGTGCAACCCGCGCTCGACCAGTTCGGCGCACAGACCGTCCGGCCAGTCGATCAGCTGGCCCGCCGCACCCATCATCAACAGCACCGGCGGCTGTCGCGGATCACCGAGTCGCTCGAACGCCACGTCGATCTGCGACGGACCCACCGTCGTCGCCAGTTCCTCTGTCATCGCGCACTCCGTTCCGCTCGTCCGGCACAGCCCGTCCCCGCGCTGCCCGAGCGGCCCAGGAAACCGCTCAGACCAGCGATTATGCGGTATAGTCGGGTCCTTGCCACAAGCCCACCCGCGCGGTGTATGTTCCAATGGGGAGGAATTCAACCGGCTCGCAGCGCCCACTCCTCGGCTCGGCGGGGGTATTCGCGTTCTGCGGGCGAACGGCCGACGGTTCACCCACCGCGGTCACCAGATCTTCTATCGCGAC
Source organism: Nocardia brasiliensis NBRC 14402 (assembly GCF_000308475.2). Taxonomy (GTDB): domain Bacteria; phylum Actinomycetota; class Actinomycetes; order Mycobacteriales; family Mycobacteriaceae; genus Nocardia; species Nocardia brasiliensis. The sequence goes on from NZ_BAFT02000044.1 coordinate 63,642, forward strand.
GGCGGCTCGGGAGCCGACGGCACACTGCTCTGCATCCACGGTTCCCGACCGCGTCCCAGGACCTGCATCGCCGGCGTCGCCTCCGGAGGTCAGCGGCTCTTCGCGACCTCGGCCAGCGGTACGGCTCCGGTGGCGACGGCGATCGCGGTGTCCAGATCGAGGTGCAGTGCGCGGCCGGGTTCGGCGGCCGGACCGTCGTGATGGGAGACCCGTCCCGCATCGTCGACGGTGACGTGAAAAACCGTGTCGCCGATGAAAACAGTGACCGTCTCGTCCGGGAAGTGTTGCGCGACAGCACGTCCCAAGGGCAGCGCGAACCAGTGGGCGCGGACCGCGTCGGTGGCGCGGCGTTCGCCGAGTAACGGTGTCCCCCACACCGAAAGTGCGTCCAGGACCGGGCGTAACGCGGTTCCGGTGGCGGTGAGTTCGTAGACCGCGGTGCTCGCGCGCGGTCCGACCCGCTGCCGGGTGAGGATGCCGTCGCGTTCGAGGTCTTTGAGCCGGGCCGCGAGGATATCGGTGCTGATGCCGGGCAGGTCGGCGAACAGGTCGCTGTATCGCCTTGGGCCCGACGACAATTCGCGCACCAGCAGCAGGCTCCAGCGGTCGCCGACGACGTCGAGGGCGCGGCCGACGCCGCAGTAGTGGTCGTAGCTTCGGTGTGGCACGCCACCCACTGTAGCTTGCTACTTGGAAAATCCAAGTGCAGACTTGGATTTTCCAAGTACAGTGGGTCGGAGTCGCCACGAGAAAGGAAGTTCATGCAGGTCAAGCAGTCCAGCAAACTGTCAGGGGTGTCCTACGAGATCCGTGGACCGGTGGCCGAGCAGGCGGCGCGGCTGGAGGCCGAGGGGCACCACGTGGTGAAACTCAACACCGGCAATCCGCTGCTGTTCGGGTTCGAGGCGCCCCCGGAGATCTTGCAGGACATCGTGCGCACGCTGCCCGCCTCCAGCGGCTACTCCAGCTCCAAGGGCCTGCTGCCCGCCCGGCGCGCGGTGGTGCAGTACTACCAGACCCTGGGGCTCACCGAGGTCGATGTCGAGGAGGTGTTCCTCGGCAACGGCGTTTCCGAACTGGTGATGATGGCGATGACCGCGCTGATCGAGAACGGTGACGAAGTCCTCGTTCCCGCACCGGATTTCCCGCTGTGGACCGCCGCGACGACGCTCAACGGCGGCCGCGCCGTGCACTACCTCTGCGACGAGGGCGCCGACTGGTATCCCGACCTGGCCGATATCGAAGCCAAGATCACCGACCGCACCCGCGCCCTGGTGATCATCAACCCGAACAACCCGACCGGGGCGGTGTATCCACCGGAAGTGTTGCGCGAGCTGCTCGAGATCGCGCGCAGGCATCAGCTGATCGTGTTCGCCGACGAGGTCTACGACAAGATCCGCTACGACGGCTCCACCCACACCGCGGCCGCCGCGCTCGCCCCCGACCTGTTGTGCCTGACCTTCTCCGGGCTCTCGAAGTCCTACCGCTGCGCGGGATTTCGTTCCGGCTGGCTCGTGGTCTCCGGCCCCACCCAGCATGCGGGCAGCTATCTGGAGGGCCTGACCATGCTGGCCGGGATGCGCCTGTGCGCGAATGTCCCTGCGCAGCAGGCGATTCAGGCCGCACTCGGCGGGCACCAGAGCATTTTCGATCTCACCATGCCCACCGGCCGGCTGCGCGAACAGCGTGACCGGGCCTGGGAGGCGCTCAATGCGATCCCTGGCATCAGCTGTGTCAAACCCCAAGGTGCGATCTACGCGTTCCCGCGCATCGACCTGGACATGTATCGGATCAAGGACGACGAGCAGTTCGTGCTGGATCTGTTGTTGCAGGAGAAGATTCACATCGTGCAGGGCACCGGCTTCAACTGGCCGCACCCTGATCACTTCCGCATTCTGACTCTCCCGCATGCCGACGATCTGGAGGCGATCATCGAACGCATCGGACGCTTCCTGGCCGGTTATCGGCAGTACTGAAAGCCTGCTCGCTCAGAGTTCCTTGCGCATACCACCGTCGATGACCAGGTCGGCGCCGTTGATGTTGGGTGCCGATCCGCCCGCCAGAAACACCACCAGGGCAGCGATTTCGGCCGGTTCGGTGATGCGGCCGGTCGACATGCCGAGGGTCGCGGGCAGGACGTCGAGGAACTCTTCGCGGGACAGACCGGCGCGGACGGCCAGCGCGTCGCCGGTACTGCCGGGCTCGGTCCACACCGAGGTCCGCACCGGCCCCGGTGAGATGGTGTTGACCCGCACCCCGCGTGGGCCGAATTCTTCGGCGAGCGCTTTGCCCAGCGCGGCCAGCGCGGCTTTGGCGGCGGCGATGTCCACCAGGTGCGGTGCCGGGCGGCGCGCGTTGATCGAGCCGATGTTGATGATCTGACCGCCGCGCTCGAGCAGGCTGGGCAGCGCGGCCCGGGTCGCGCGCACGGTGCTGAGCAGGGTCAGGTCCAGGGCGTGGCGCCAGTCGTCGTCGGTGACGGACAGGAATCCGCCCGGATGCGGGCCCGTGGTGCCCGCGACGTTGTTGACCAGCAGGTCGATGCCGCCGAGCTCGGCCAGTGCGGCGTCGATGAGCCGGCCGGGGCCGTCGGGGGTGCCCAGGTCGGCGGCGACGGCGAGCGCGGCGATGCCGGCGAGTTCGGCGCTGACCGATCGCGCGCACGCCACCACTCGGTAGCCCTGGTCGCGCAGCGCGGTGGTCACGGCCAGGCCGATGCCTTTGCTCGCGCCGGTGACGACCGCGTTCTTACCCTCAGGCATTGCTGCCCCTTCCCGGGAGATATCGATTCCCCGTGCCGATAGACATATCAGTCGTTACTGATGTGTTCGGCAATGTATCATTGGCCACTGATGGATGACAATGACCCGGAAGATCGACTCTTCGCACTCGGTCGCGCGCTGAGTTGCCGTGTGCGCCTTGCGGTTCTGCAAAACCTGGCACGCGGCGACGCGTCCGTGAGCGAGTTGGTCGAGCACACCGGGGCCACGCAATCCAACATGTCGAATCACCTGGCCGTGCTGCGCACCGCCGGGCTGGTGACCGCGGAACGCGAAGGGCGGGTGGTGCGCTACCGGCTCGCCTCGGCCGCGGCGGCGGATCTGGTGCGCAGTTTGACCGTGCTCGCCGACCACTGAACACTAGGTTCCAGCGAAAACCCTTACACCACCGAGGGTTTGCGCGAGCGCGGGCAGCGCTTCGGAGCACCCCGCATCCAGGGTGCAGGTCGCCAGTGCGTCACCGCGGGTCTCGCCCCGGTTGATGATCACCACGGGTTTGCCGTGCCTGGCCGCGTGCCGTACGAACCGCAGTCCCGACATGACGGTCAGCGACGAGCCCGCGACCAGCAGCGCGTCCGCGGCGTCGACGAGGTCGAACGCGGCAGCCACACGGTCCTTCGGGACGTTCTCGCCGAAGTACACGATGTCGGGTTTCAGCATGCCGCCGCAGCGCGCGCAATCGACCATCCGGAAACCCGCGGTGTCGGCGACCACCGCGTCCGCGTCCGGCGCGACCTCGACCCCGTCGGTCGTGACACCGTCGGCGAACCCGGGATTGGCCGCCTCCAACTGCTCGGCCAATGCCATCCGCGAGATCCTGGCCGCGCAGCCCAGACACCGGACCTGCGCGTAGGTGCCGTGCAGGTCGATGACCCGGCGCTGCCCCGCCTTGGTGTGCAGCAGGTCGACGTTCTGGGTGATCAATCCGGTCACCACACCCATGCGCTCCAACTCGGCGAGCGCGCGGTGCCCAGGGTTGGGCCGTGACGCGTCCATCCGCCGCCAGCCGACGTGGTTACGCGCCCAATACCGCTGCCGGAACTCCGGATCGCCGACGAACTGCTGGTAGGTCATCGGGTTGCGCGGCGGCGAGGCCGGACCGCGATAGTCGGGGATACCGCTGTCGGTGGACACCCCGGCCCCGGTGAGCACGGCGATCCGCCGGCCGGCCAGCACCTCGGCCGGCCGTGCGACGTCCGCGCGAAGTGACGTGCTGTCGGGCATGCAGTTCAGGGTACGTCGGGCGCTCAGACCCGCCGCATCACCGAGACCACCTTGCCCAGCACGACCGCCTCGTCACCGTCGATGACCTGGTAGGCGGGGTTGCGCGGCTCGAGGTAGACGTGCCCGTTGCGCCGCCGATACACCTTCACCGTGGCTTCGCCCTCGATCATCGCGGCGACGATCTCCCCCGAATGCGCCTCGTTCTGTTTACGCACCACGACGATGTCGCCGTCGCAGATCGCCGCATCGATCATCGAATCGCCGCGCACCCGCAGCCCGAACACGGTGCCGCGGCCGACGAGCTGACGCGACATGGTCACCATGTCGTCGGAATGTTCCTCGGCCAGGATCGGCGTGCCCGCCGCGATATCGCCGACCACCGGCACCGCCACCGAGTCCTCGTTCGTTTCCCGCGGCGCGCTCGCCTGCAGGAACATCCGCACATCGATCGGGCGCGACATCGTCTCGCTGCGCCGCAGGAACCCTTGCTCTTCGAGGCTGTTCAGATGTTTCGACACCGACGACGAAGACCGCAGCCCCACCGCATCACCGATCTGCCGGGAGTTCGGCGCGTACCCGTGCCGCACCACCCAATCCCGGATCGTGGCGAGGATCCGCTGCTGCCGCTCCGGCAGCCTGGACGTGTCGAGATGCTCGAGGTCGTCGTAGGTCACGCGGGAATCCTAGAGGTCACCGCCGATCCGTCCGCCGCACAGGCCGATTCAGGGAGTGTCGGACCCGCCACGGTCAGGCCGTGCCGCCGCGTTCGGATGTGCTTCGCTCGACACAGAATTCGTTGCCCTCGGGGTCGAGCAGAGTAGCCCAGCCCAGACCGTCCGCGGTGCGGTGATCCTCGTAGAGCGTGGCGCCGAGGGCGAGCAGCCGGTCCACTTCCTCGTCGCGGGTGCGCTCGTCCGGCAGCCAATCGAAGTGGATGCGATTCTTCACCGTCTTGCCCTCCGGCACCCGAATGAACAGCAATCCCGGTACCGGAGCAGGCGCTTCGATCAAGACTTCGTCATCACCCGCCTGGTCCGCGTCGGACACCGGCCACCCGGTAGCGTGCGCCCAGAACGTCGCAAGCTTGTACGGGTCGGCGCAGTCGATGCTCACATGCCGCAAAATCATGCGCGCGAGCCTAACGGTGCACCGAGTGCCATTGCAGCCCAATAACCTTCACCCGGTAGGCGTGCAACTGCGGCACCACAACCTCAACGGTCATATCACCGAACGCAACACCGCACCTGCTGCAAGCTATGAGTTCGAGATCGCCGCGCTCGGAGTCTGCTCAACCCGGCTCTCCGAACCCAGCAGCACGTGGCAAGCGTTCGAAAGAGGCGGCTCGATCCACTGGTCCGGCCCGACCGGTGTGCACCCCACGTGGGGTCGCAGACCCCCGGCGGCCGACCGTCGAGTTGACCTCGTGGGCGAACGGGTTCAGTGAAAAGTCAGCGGGTGGCGGCCAGGACTGCGGCGAGGCCTTGCTGTAGGTCCTTGACGAAGAAGTCGGGGACTTCCAGGGAGGGGAAATGGCCGCCGGCGTCGGGGGTCCGCCAGCGGACGATCTGGCGGTACCGCTGCTGGGCCCATGGGCGGGGGCACTTTTCGATGTCGCGGGGATAGATGGTGATGGCCGCGGGCACGTCGACGCGGAGTTCGGGGTCGAGCGAGTGGTGGCTTTCGTAGTAGATGCGGGCCGCCGACGCACCGGTCCTGGTCAGCCAGTACAGGGTGACGTCGTCCAGAATCCGGTCTCTGGACATCGTTTCGAACGGGCTGTCGTGGGTGTCGGTCCATTCGGCGAATTTGTCGAGGATCCAGGCGAGCAGCCCGACCGGTGAGTCGACGAGCGAGTATCCGATGGTCTGCGGGCGGGCCGCCTGCTGCTTCGCGTATGCCGCGCGATGAACCCAGAAATCGCGGGTCTCCTCGGTCCACGCGCGCTCGGCTGCCGTCAGCCCGTCGGCGGTCGCCCCGGGCGGTGCCTGTGCGAGGGTGGTGTGGATGCCGAGGACGCGGTCGGGGAACCGCCCGGCGAGGACAGTGGTGATCACGCCGCCCCAATCGCCGCCGTGCGCCACGAATTCGGGGTAGCCGAGCCGGTCCATCAGCTGCACCCAGGCGGCCGCGATCTTTTCGATGCCCCACCCGGTGTCGGCGGGCTTGTCGCTGTACCCGAAGCCGGGCAGCGACGGGGCCACGACGTGGAAGGCCGGTGCGCCGGGATCGGCGGGATCCGCGAGTTCGTCTATCACATCGACGAATTCGGCGATGCTGCCCGGCCAGCCGTGGGTCATGATCAAGGGCGTGGCATCCTCGCGCGCCGAGCGCCGGTGCAGGAAGTGGATGCCCAGATCGTCGATGGTCGTGCGGAACTGGCCGATCCGGTCGAGGCGCGTTGCGAACGCTTGCCAGTCGTAGTCGGTGCGCCAATAGTCCACGACCTCCATGAGGTCTTTGAGCGGTACGCCCTGGCCCCAGCGGCCGGGGCCGGGCGCGGCGCGATGGACGGTTTCGGGCTCCGGCAGCCGGGCGCCCGCGAGTCGGGCGCGCAGCTCATCGAGGTCGGCCTCGGTGGCGTGCGCTTCGAACGTGTGCACGTCGCTGGTTCGACGGTTCATGCGACCACCTCTGCGACGTGAGCTGCCGAGCCGCCAACAACGGGTGCAGCGTCGGGTGCGAAACGATATGCGGGCATGAGACCTCCTCCTGGAACCGTCTTAGCCAGTTCATGAACCGGCTACGACGGTTCTAACATGCGTCGAACGGGCTCCGCAACCGTCTATGGTGGTTCCATGAGCGCTCGGTTCCCCGAATTCCGTCTCGGTAACGTGCTGGCAACCAGCTTCACGGGGACACTGTCGGAACGCCGCGGCGAACCCCTGGAACGCATCCCCACTCCGCGCCGACTCGTCGACTGGCTGGTGGTGAACGACCTCCCCGTGGAGTCCTGCACCCCCGACCAATTCGAACTCGCCCGCGAACTGCGCGAAGCGATTCACGCCGCCGCGACGGCGGCCGCCTTGCACGAAGCGCTCCCCGCGCCCGCCCTCCAGGTCATCAACGAGCGCAGCACGCAGGGCCGGGCCACGGCCGTCTTGACCCCCGAGGGCACGCGGCAATGGCGACTCAGCTCCCCCACGTGCGTCACCGATGCCCTGGGCGTGATCGCCGCCGACGCGATCAGCATCATCGCCGGGACACGCGACGGCAGGCTGGCCCTGTGCGCGTCACCGACCTGCCGCGCCGCCTTCTTCGACACCAGCCGCAGTCGCACCCGCAGATGGTGCGATATGAACACGTGCGGAAACCGCGAGAAGAAGGCGCGTTTCAACGCCGGCGAACGCAAATCACCTCAGCGGCAATACACCAGCGAATAACCGCAAAGCAGCCCTGGGCGCTTGGCCGCGCCCCTCACGAAACCTGTTGCACCACTACCGAACGATTTCAGGTGCCTGCGTGACGGTCAGCGGCGGAACGGCACCTGCATACCGTTCGACCTCCACCAGAGACAACTGCCCGGTGCAGCCTTGGGACAGCGTCGAGGAGGGCCGGTCCGGCGTCAGAGCATTAGGGTTGCCGTGCCGGCAGAAGGTCGGATCGGCGGGGTCGGGGTCGTACCAGGCACCGGTCGACAGCTGCGCGACACCGGGACGGACCGCGTCGTCGACGACCAGCCCGGCCAGACAGCTGCCACGCCGACTGACGAGGCGCACCACGTCGCCCGAGCGCAGTCCACGCGCGGCCGCGTCCTCCGGATGCAACCGAACCGGTTCGCGCCCAGCAACTTTCGTGGACCGGCTGAACTCGCCGACGTCGAGTTGACTGTGCAGCTTCGACCGCGGCTGATTCGCGACCAACTGCAACGGGAACTCCGCGACATCCGGCGCCCCCAACCATTCCTCGGGCTCGAGCCACACCGGATGCCCAGGGCAGTCGGCATAGCCGAAACCGGCGATGGTCTCGGAGTAGATCTCGATCTTGCCGGTGGGTGTGCCCAACGGGAACCGCTCCGGATCGGCCCGGAACTGCGTCCCGAGCACCTGGTCCGGGTCCGGGATCGGCAACTCCAATTGCCCACTCGCCCAAAAAGTGTCGAAATCGGGCAGCGCATGCTCGGCGAACCGCAGCCGCCACTGCTCGTACAGGTGCCGCAGCCACTGCTCGACCGTGCGCCCCTCGCCGAACTCCTTGCCGACCCCGAGCCGCTCGGCCAGATCGACGAAGACGGCGTAGTCGTCGCGCGCCTCACCGTGCGGCCGGGTGAGCGCCTTCATCGCGAAGAACACCCGGTCGTTCTCGCCCGCGCCGTAATCGTCGCGCTCGATCGACATCGTCGAGGGCAACACGATATCGGCGTGCCGGGCGGTCGCCGACCAGAACGGATCGTGCACCACCACCGTCTCCGGCCGGGTGAACGCGTCCCGCAAGCGGGCCAAATCCTGGTGGTGGTGAAAGGGATTCCCGCCGCACCAGTACACCAGCCGGATATCGGGATAGACCAGACGCTGACCGTTGTACTCGAACGGCCGACCGGGTTCGAGCAGCATGTCGGCGATCCTGGCCACCGGGATGAACGTCGTCACCGGGTTGCGGCCCTGCGGCAGCCGCGGCGGCGAGAACGCCCGCGCCGGCTCCCCCAGACTCGCCGCCGACCCATACCCGTGCCCGAAACCACCACCGGGCAAGCCGATTTGGCCGAGCATCGCCGCCAGCACCACACCCAACCACAGCGGCTGCTCACCGTATTGCGCCCGCTGCAGCGACCAGCTGACCGTCACCAGGGTCCGCGCCGCCGCCATCTCCCGCGCCAGCGACCGGATCTGCTCGGCCGCCAACCCCGTGATCGGCGTGGCCCACTCCGGCGACTTCACGATCCCGTCCGCGTCCCCGCGCACATAGCCGAGGAATCGGTCGTAGCCGACGGTGTACTTGTCCAGGAACTCACGATCCGCCGACCCGTCCGCGTCCAGCACCTGCGCCAGCGCCAACATCAGCGCCGCGTCGCTCCCGGGCCGGGCCGCGATCCACTCCGCCTGCGCCTCGGCCGGAATATCGTCACGCAACGGCGAGACCGACACGAAGCGGCAGCCGCGCGCCCGCGCGGCCGCGATCCAGCCTCTCGTATTGTGCCGAGACACCCCGCCCGGCGAGACCGCGGCGTTCTTCGGCGACAGCCCGCCGAACGCCACCACCAGCTCCGTGTGTTCGGCCAGCACCGATTTCGAGGTCGCCTGCTGCATCACCCAGCCGAGATCGCCGATCACGTACGGCAGCAGCACCTGCGACACACCCAGGCTGTAGCTGTTGACGTGATACACGTACCCGCCGAGGCAGTTGAGGAACCGGTGCACCTGACTCTGCGCATGATGGAACCGTCCCGCGCTCGCCCACCCATAGGACCCGCCGTACACCGACTCCGCCCCGTGCTCGCGATACACCCGGCGCAATTCGCCGGACAACAGCTCGAGCGCGGTCTCCCAGGACACCGGCACGAACGGCTCCGCGCCCCGCCCCGGCGCGCCCGGCCCGTGCTCGAGCCACCCCCGCCGCACATACGGTTGATCGACCCGCGTCGGATGATGCTGCGCGGAAGCCACATTGTCGATCAACGACATCGGCTCCGGGTCCTCGCGCCACGGCCGCACCGCCGTCAGCCGCTCACCGTCGCTGTCCGCCTCGAAGGCTCCCCAATGCGTCAGATGCGTGGTCACCGACTCACCGTAACCGGGCTCGCCGACAAACGGGGTGCCACCGAATCC
>NZ_BAFT02000043.1 GCF_000308475.2 Nocardia brasiliensis NBRC 14402
GGTTGAACCATTTAATCGAGCAGCGGCGATCATGCCACTCTCGATTTCAGAATGTCAAACCATCTCGGCCGGAGAGGAAATCGACCGAGGATCGCCTCGGACGAGAGGCGGGGAGAGCTCAGCCAGCTGGGGAAGCTAGATGACCGCGATGATGATGCCGAGGATCACGGTAAGAGCCGCAATGGCAGCACCGGCCATACTTCCAACCACGGGCAGAAGCATTGTTCCTCCTGTTGTCGGTAGAGCTAGTGATCGCGCAGCGACGGAGTGCCGCTGCCGATATCAGAGATGTCGAACTACCTCGACATTTCAGGAACTTAGCCGAGGTCGCCTCACACCGGAGGCAGTTTCACGAACTCGGTCTGAACGGAGTGCTAGATGACCGCGATGATGATGCCGAGGATGACGGTAAGCGCAGCAATAGCGGCACCGGCCATACTTCCAACCACGGGCAGCAGCATTGTTCCTCCTGTTTGTAGGTCGATCCATGGATGACTTAGCGCTGGTGATCATGCCAACTGTCACGTGGCACGTGACGATCCGACCCGGCGTGTCGGGAAATTAAACGAAGTCGCCTCGCTCCGGACTTCATTTAAATAGAATATGGCTACTCAATAATTAACTGGTCGGTCGTCCGACCAAATCAATGCTCAACCCGCACAACCCAATCCGGCCGATGGCAGCACAAGCGGACGGCCGAGCCCGGCCGTCCGCTGTGCCGACAAAAAAAGGAAAGATGGACGAGTTAGTCGTCCGGGCCGGGCCGATGGCTCCAGCGGGCCGACAGACCCCACCGCGGCACCGCGGAGCCGCGGCCGTGCCCGGCTATTGCGCGGCCGCAATGAACGGCCACTCACATGCCCGCGAAACAATCCGCGCTTCGGCCCGAATGGCCGACCTCGCCGGTTAGTTCCGAGTGGAATCGTTTGGCGGACAAGCGAAGACGCCGCCGATCACAGATCGGACGTTCCGGGCATACATCGGATGAATACGCGCTTACCCCGGATTCACGGAAACGAGTTCCAGCAGTCGCATGAGGTCCGTATAACGGCGTGCACCGATCCGGGCGCGCAGTTCCTGTTCCGCACGCGCCTCTTCGGCGCGCACCGACGCGACGAGTTCCGCACCGAGCCTGCTGAGCCCGATCAGAATCCGCCTGCGGTCGTCCTGTGCGGCGAGCCGGAAGATGAGACCGCGCTCGGCCAGGTAGTCCGCGTGCCTGGTCGCCGAGGACGGCGCCAGCTGTGACCTGGCCGCAAGCTCGCTCATCGTGATGCCGGTCTCGCTGGAGAGATTCGACAGCATCGACCACTGATCGGCCGTGAGCTGCCTGGCACACAGTGCTGCGTCCAAGTGACGCAGCCAACCGCGTTCTGCGGCACGCAGCGCACCATGCAGCGTCGAATATCCGCTTACAATGGTCGTCATTGTTATTTCCTGCCTGCCATGAATTTCGCTCGAACGAGAAGAAGAGTACCGAATGTCAGCGTTCGGCGAGAGCCCCGAGGGCACTATCGAGATCCTGAACATCGTTCCGATGCAGGGTCCCGGCGGTATCGTGGCCCCCTCGTGCGACGCGGCGATTTCGCTGGCGGTCGACGAAATCAACCGGGGCACAGGAATTCTCGGTCGCGAAATTCGTACTACGAATATCGACGGCGGCCGGCCGCCGCACGAGGTGGCGAACGAGGTTTCCGCCCTGCTCGCGACCGGAATGGTGGACGCGATCACCGGCTGGCACACCTCCGCGGTGCGGCTGGCAGTGGCGCGGGCGACCGCGAGCCGGGTGCCCTATCTGTTCGCCACCGGGCACGAAGGCCTGCCGGACGAGCTGCCCGGTGTACTGATGCTGGGCGAGCATCCGGCGGGGCAGACGCTGCCCGCCGTGCACTGGCTGGCCCGCGAACACGGCATCCGGCGCTGGGCGATCATCGGCAACGACTACATCTGGCCGCGGGAATCGGCCAAGGCGATCCGCAACAGCCTGGCCGACCCCGACGCCATCGTGCTCGAGCGGTTCGTGCCGCTCGGTTCACCCGATTTCGGCGACTTCCTCTCCCATCCGGCGCTGGATCAGGCCCAAGGCGTGATGATCCTGATGGTCGGTGCGGACGTGTCCCGGTTCAACCGGCAGTTCGCGGCTACCGGTCGCGCGGCCTCGCAATTGCGGATCAGCCCGGCGGCGGACGAGAACGTCTTGCTGGCGGGCGGGCCGGGCGCCAACCACAACTTCTATGTGGCATCCAGCTTTTTCATCGACGAGCATTCACCGGACGGGCGCGAACGGGTGGCGCGTTATCGCAAGCGGCACGGTGAATTCGCGCCCGCGCTGACCAGTTTCAGCAATATGACTTATGAGGCCATCCACACGCTGGCCGGGCTCGCGCACGCGGTCGGCTCACTGCGCGTGCCCGAAGTGCTCGGCGCGCTGGACCACGGGGTGATCCTGGAGACCCCCGGCGGCCAGCGCGCCTTTCAAGGCAATCAGGCGATCCAGCACGGTTTCATCGCCCGCGCCGACGGCGTCGAATTCGACATCGTCGACCGCATCACCTGACGGCGGATCAGGCCGCGACGAGCGTGTCCAGCACCGAGAGGAACAGGCCGAGCCCGTCGTCGCTCGGGCCGGTGAGCGGCTCGGTCGCGTGCTCGGGGTGCGGCATCAGGCCGACGATGCGGCCGTCGGCCGAGGCGATGCCCGCGATGCCGCGCTGCGAACCGTTCGGGTTGTCACCGGCGTAGCGGAAGACCACCCGGCCTTCGCCCTCCAGCTCGTCCAGCACGGCGGTGGGCGCCTGGTAGCGGCCCTCACCGGACTTGAGCGGGATGAGGATCTGCGCGCCGGCTTCGTAGCGCGAGGTCCACGCCGTAGCCGCCGATTCCACCCGCAGCCACTCGTCGCGGCAGATGAAGTGCAGACCTTCGTTACGGGTCAGCGCGCCGGGCAGCAGGCCGGCCTCGCACAGCACCTGAAAGCCGTTGCAGATCCCCAGCACCGGCAGGCCGGACTGCGCCGCGCGCACGACCTCGCCCATCACCGGGGCGAACCGGGCGATCGCGCCGGCACGCAGGTAGTCACCGTAGGAGAACCCACCCGGCACGACGACCGCGTCGACCTGCTTCAGATCCGCGTCCGCGTGCCACAGGCTGACCGCCTCGGCGCCGGACAACCGCACCGCACGGGCCGCGTCGACATCGTCGAGCGTCCCCGGAAAGGTGATGACTCCGATCCGCGCCGTCATGGCAGGCGAACCACCTTCCACTCCTCGATCACGGTGTTGGCCAGCAGCGATTCGGCGATCTGTGCGAGCTCCGCGTCGCCGACACTGTCGTCGACGTCGAGCTCGAATCGCTTGCCCTGCCGGACATCCGAGATGCCCTCGAATCCCAGGCGCGGGAGTGCACCGACGATGGCCTGTCCCTGGGGGTCCAGGATCTCGGCCTTCGGCATCACCTCGACCACGACTCGTGCCACGCGTTGCTCCTCAAGTGGGGTGGGGGGTTACCTCAGCAGCGTAGTTGTGCTGGTTGCCCGCGGCACCTCCGGGGTCGGCCAAAATTCGCGGGGCGGGGGCCACGGACCGCACCGCGCATAACATGGCGCCATGCGCATAGCTCACTTCGGCCACTCCTGCCTACTCGTCGAGCTGCACGGTAAGAAGGTGCTCTTCGATCCCGGCACCTTCTCGCACGGCTTCGAGGGCCTCACCGGCCTGGACGCGATCGCGATCACCCACCAGCATCCCGACCACATCGACCCGAACCGGATCGAGGCGCTGATCGAGGCCAATCCGGCGGCGCGGCTGCTCGCCGATCCGCAGACCGCGCAGCAGCGCGGCGAGCCGTGGGAGGCGGTGCACGCGGGCAACGTGCTCACGCTCGGCGATCTGCAAATAACCGGCGGTGGCGGTCGGCACGCGGTGATCCATCCGGAGCTGCCCGTAGTCGACAACACCGTCTTCCAGCTGGGCACCCCGGACGATCCGGCGCAGCTGGTGCACCCGGGTGACTCGCTGTGGGTGCCGCCGGTCCCGGTCGGCGTGCTCGCGGTGCCCGCGGCTGCGCCGTGGATGCGGCTCAGCGAGGCCGTGGACTACCTGCGCGCGGTGCGCCCGCGCACCGCGCTGCCCATCCACTACGGCATCATCGAGCCCGCCGCGCAGGGCATCTACTTCGGCAGGCTGGCCGAAATGGGGCCTGCCGAAACAGAATTCACCGTGGTGGAGCCCGAAGACCAGCGCGAGTTCTAGCGCGCCCGCCGGGCCTGCTCGGCGTAGTCGAGCAGGAACAGCGCCTCGGCCAGGGCCATGTGCTCGATCTCGCTGGGATCCACGCTCTCGTTCGGCGCGTGGATCAGCGCCTTCGGTTCCTCGACGCCGAGCAGCATGATCTCGGCGGCCGGGTAGGTGTCGGCGAAGACATTGCACAGCGGGATCGAGCCGCCCTGTCCCTGGGTGGTCGTGGGACGACCGTAGGCGGCGGTCAGCGCCGCCTCCATCGCCTCGCGCGCCGGGCCGCCGCTGCTCGATCGGAACGCGGCGCCGACGCCTTCGAGCTCGATGGTGAGTTTCGCGTTCCACGGCGTGTTCGCCTCGAGGTGCGCGACGAGCGCCTTGTGCGCCTGCTCCGGATCGGTGCCCGGCGGGATGCGCAGGTTGAGCCGGGCCCGCGCGGACGGCTGCACGGCGGCGGCCGACCCGACCACCGGCGGCGCGTCGATGCCGAGCACGGTCAACGCGGGCCGGGCCCACAGCATGTCGGAGACCGTGCCGTCGCCGGTGCACTCGACGCCGGGCAACAGGCCTGCGTCGCTACGGAATTGGTCTTCCGGGTACTGCACGCCGGTCCAGCGCTGGTCGTGCTGCAGTCCCGCGACGGTGGTGTTGCCGTGTTCGTCGCGCAGCGAGGCGAGCAGGTGGATCAAGGCCGCGAGCGCGTCCGGGGCGGCGCCGCCGAACATGCCGGAATGCAATGGGCTGGTCAAGGTTTCGACGGTCACCACGACATTCACGTTGCCGCGCAACGTCTCCGTCAGCGTCGGCACGCCCGCGGCGAAGTTGCCGCAGTCGCCGATCACGATCGCGTCGGCCCGCAGCAGTTCCGGGTTGGTCTCGACGAACCGTTCGAGCCCGCCGGTGCCCTGCTCCTCGGATCCCTCGGCGACCACCGTGATGCCCAGCGGCAGGTCCGGCCCCACCGCGCGCAGTGCGGTCAGGTGCATGACGATATTGCCCTTGCAGTCCGCGCTGCCACGGCCGTACCAGCGGCCGTCGCGCTCGGTGAGTTCCCAGACCGGCGAGTGCCAGGCGGCGCCGTCCAGCGGCGGCTGCACGTCGTAGTGGCAGTACAGCAGCACGGTCGGCGCGCCCTCCGGCGCCGGTCGCGCGGCGATCACCGCCTTGCTGCCGTCCGGCGTCTCGTGCAGACCGACCCTGGTCAACCCCGCCGCGGCGAACGCGTCTGCCACCCACTGCGCGGCACGGTCGCACTCCTCCGGCGGGAACTGCCGCGGGTCGGCCACCGATTTGAACGAAACCAGTTGTGTCAGATCGGTTTTCGCCTGTGGCATCAGCGCGGCCACGGCCGCGCGCAGTTCGGCGGTACGAGAATCGTCGGTCACCCGTCCACTCTGGCACGAACTGACCAGTCCACCGAGTGAAATATCGCGCAACGGCCGATTCGTGTCGCCGCGCCCCGCGCCGCCGTCCGCCGCGTGTGTGATTCTGGTACCCGAGCGCAGTTCGGTACCAGCACGCGAGCCGACCCTCCGGAGGCAGCCGATGTCCGAGACCCCCGACTCCGACGACCTGTTCGCGTTACCCGGGATCAACCGGATCGCGCCGCGGGCCGGTTTCCCGCAGCATGAACTCCGCCCCCAGGTCGCCTACGAGATCGTGCACGACGAGTTGCTGCTCGACGGCGTCTCGCGGATGAATCTCGCGACCTTCTGCACCACTTGGACCGACGATACGGCGCGCAGGCTGATGGCCGAGTCGCTGGACAAGAACATCGTCGACAAGGACGAGTACCCGCAGACCGCCGAGTTGGAGCGACGCTGCGTGCGAATGATCGCCGACCTGTGGCACTGCCCCGATCCGGCAGGCACGCACGGCACCTCGACCACGGGTTCCAGCGAGGCGGCGATGCTCGGCGGCCTCGCCGCCAAGTTCCGCTGGCGGCAGCGCGGCGGCACCGGCACACCCAATTTCGTCTGCGGCCCGGTGCAGGTCTGCTGGGAGAAATTCGCGCGGTATTTCGACGTCGAGATCCGGCAGGTCCCGCTCAGTGGTGACCGGCTGACGTTGCACCCGGACGAGGTCGCCGCGCACTGTGACGAGCGCACCATCATGGTGGTGCCGACCTTCGGACAGACCTTCACCGGCCTGTACGAGGACGTCGCCGGGATCAGCCGCGCGCTGGACCGGGTGCAGGAGGTGAGCGGCCTGGACATCCCGATCCACGTGGACGCCGCCAGCGGCGGGTTCCTGGCCCCGTTCACCGCGCCCGATCTGGTCTGGGATTTCCGGCTGCCGCGGGTGAAATCGATCAACGCCTCCGGGCACAAGACCGGGTTGGCGCCGCTGGGCGCGGGGTGGGCGATCTGGCGTGAGGCCGCCGATCTGCCCGCCGAGCTGATCTTCGATGTGGACTACCTCGGCGGCAGCGTGGGCACGTTCAATCTCAATTTTTCCCGGCCGGGCGGACAGGCGATCACCCAGTACTACGAATTCATCCGGCTCGGCCGCACCGGCTACACCCGGGTGCAGTCCGCCGGCTACCGCGCGGCCCGGAAACTGGCCGCGGGGCTGCGCGAATTCGGCACCTTCGAGCCGATCCACGACGGCGACCCGCGACATGGGATCACCGCGGTGTCGTGGCGGCTGATCGGCGACCCGGGCTTCAACCTCTACGACCTGTCGGATCGACTGCGCAGCCGCGGCTGGTTGATCGCCGCCTACCCGTTGCCCGCGCACCGGGAGAACGAGATCATCATGCGGGCGGTGATCCGGCACGGCTTCACCGTCGACATGGCCGACCTACTGCTCGCCGACTTCGACCGCTGCGTGAAACAGCTTGCCCGGCATCCGTTCTCGACCTCGCTCACCCGCCGGGAAGCGGGCGGATTCACCCACAGTGCGACGGCGCAGGTGCCGGACCCGAAACGGGACACGCACCCGGGCTGAGTCTTTCGCGCGTCGCCGCCCGCTTTACGCCATGACGGGCGGCGACGCCGGTGCGTTACGCCGCGCGTGCGATCGCGGGCGACTCCCACCGATAGACGGCGCCTACGGCACCGTGGAACAGCGCGAGATCGACGGCGTCGAGCATGGCCTGACGGGGGCCGGAGCGTTCCAGCTGGGCGGCCGAAACCGCAAGGCGCAGTAGCCCTCCGCGCCGCGCGGTACGGGCGGCGCCCATCACCAGCGCGCGACACCACCACGGTTCGGCGCGGAAACCCTCGCCGATGCCGTACACCCGGACCTTCTGCGCCACATTGCTTTCCAGATCCAGGATGGAGGTCAGGCCCAGCGCGACGCGGAACCCGAGCTCCGGCAGCACCTCTAGCGCGCCGACCGAGGCGTCCCAGCGCGGCGCCGCGAACAGGCGGGTACGCAGCTCCACCTGCTCCATCACCCGATCCGCCGCGGTGAGCCGCAACTTCGCCTCGTGCCGTGGCAGCGTGGCGAATTCGGCCCGGCGGCGTTTGGTCGCGGCCTGGTCGTAGCCGTGCAGCACGATGGCGTCGCCGCGGGCCCGCCTGCCGCGCAGCCAGGCCTGCGTCGCGGGGTCCTCGGTCAGGCGGTACTTGCCCTTCAGCCGGGGCGCCACGAGCAGCGATAGCGGCACACCGCGCTGGTCCATCGACGCGGCGAACTCGATCGCCGCGTCCCGGGTGGTGTCCCTGATGCCGGAGATCGAGACGATCAGCTCAGCGTTCATGAACCTACGATGCCAGCGGCAGATGTATTCGACGTGCAGGTCGGGTGACCGCGCGACGAACAGCGCCGGGCAAGGTCGCTACCTGCGGTGCGGCCGATCCGACGGCCGCACCGCGTGCGGGTCACGCACCGGCGAGACCGACCCGGTCCAGCACCCAGGCGTACTCGAAGGCGACTTCCTTCCACTTCTCGTACCGGCCGCTGACCCCGCCGTGGCCCGCGCTCATCTCCGTCTTGAGCAGCAGCTGCGCGTCACCGGTCTTGGTCGCCCTGAGCTTGGCGACCCACTTGGCCGGTTCGACGTAGAGCACGCGCGTGTCGTTGATGCTGGTGATGGCGAGGATGGCCGGGTAATCCTTGGCCTCGATGTTCTCGTACGGCGCGTACGACTTCATGTAGTCGTAGACATCCTTGTCCGCCAACGGGTTACCCCACTCGTCCCATTCGATGACGGTCAGCGGCAGCGACGGGTCCAGGATCGAGGTGAGCGGGTCCACGAACGGGACGTTCGCCAGGATGCCCGTGAACAGCTCGGGGGCCAGGTTCGCCACCGCGCCCATCAGCAGGCCGCCCGCGCTGCCGCCGTCGGCGATCAGCCGATCCGCGGCGGTGACGCCGGTGTCGATCAAATGCCGGGCGCACGAGACGAAATCGGTGAACGTGTTCTTCTTGGTGAGCGTCTTGCCGTTCTCGTACCAGAGCCGGCCCATCTCGCCGCCGCCGCGCACGTGCGCGACGGCGAACACCATGCCGCGGTCCAGCAGAGACAGGCGCGAGACCGAGAAGGACGGATCCATGCTCGCCTCATAGGAACCGTATCCGTAGAGCAGCAACGGTTTCGGTGCGTCCAGCGGGACGCCCCGCTTCCAGACCAGGGAGATCGGGATCCGGGTGCCGTCCGCGGCGACCGCCCAATCACGATGCTGCTCATAGTCGTTCGCGTCGTACCCGCCCAGTACCGGCTGCTCCTTGCGCAGCAGCAGGTCACCGGTGGCCGGCACGTAGTCGAACACCTGCACCGGGGTTATGAACGAGCTCAGTCCGATGCGCAAGGTCGGTTGTGCCCATTCGGGATTCGCGCCCGCGCCGACGGAGAACAGCTCGAGGTCGAAGTCGAGTTCCTTGCGCTCGCCGTAGCCGCTCTCGGTGAGCGGCCAGACCGTCACGCGGGTGAGCGCCTCGCGCCGGTAGCTCAGCACCAGGTGGTCGGCGAACGCGTCGACATCCTCGAGCCGCACGTCGTCGCGGTGCCCGATCAGCAGGGTCAGGTTCGACGGGTCGGCCACCGGTGCGTCGGCGAGCACGAAGTTCTCCGCCTTCACGCCGTCCACGACGTCGTTGTGCAGGATCAGGAACCGGTCCTCACCGGCCACCACCGCGTGCTCGGCCGAATATTCGACCCCCTCGCGGCGCGGCAGGATCACCCGGAACTCGCCCTCGGGGTTGTCGGATTCGAGCACCCAGCCCTCGGTGGTGATCTTGGAACCGACCCAGATCATCAGGAACTTCTCCGAGCGCGTGGAAACCACGCTCACCCAGTACCGCTCGTCCGGCTCGTGGAACACCTTGACGTCGGCGTCCGGCGCGGTGCCGAGCCGATGCCGCCACACGGTGTCGGGCCGCCACGATTCGTCGACCGTCTGATAGAAGACGTGCGTGCCGTCCAGCGACCAGGTCGCACCCGGTGCGGTCTCGGCGACCTCGTCGGGCAGCAGGTCACCGGTGCGCAGGTCCTTGAAGCGCAGCACGTACCGCTCGTCCCCGTTGGTGTCCACGGAGTAGGCGAGCAGGTTGCCGTCGTGACTGATCGAATACGCGCCGAGCGCGAAGAAGTCGTGGCCCTCGGCCAGCACGTTGCTGTCCAGCAGGATCTGCTCGCCCGGCACCTCGGTACCGGCCTCGAGCTGCGGCGGGGTCCACGCGTCGATGCCCTCGGCCTCGGCCGCGATCGGACAGCGGCAGTGCACGCCGTACTGCTTGCCTTCGAAGCTGCGCGAGTAGTACCAGTAGTCGCCCATCCGGGTCGGCACCGACAGGTCCGTCTCCTGGGTCCGCGACTTGATCTCGTCGAAGATGCTGTCGCGCAACCCGGCCAGGTGCGCGGTTTGCGCCTCGGTGTAGGCGTTCTCGGCTTCGAGGTACGAGATGACCTCCGGGTTCTCCTTGTCCCGTAGCCATTCGTATTCGTCGACGAACACGTCACCGTGGTGCACGCGTTCGGTGGGCACCGTCTTGGCGATCGGCGCGGCCACCCCGCCCAGGTCTGAGATCGTTCCGGTACCACTGTCGAGAGCCATGGGCTCCACCGTAGCGGCGCGCGCATCGTCCGTCCCGGCAGGACCCGGCCTGCCCACTGATCAGCGGGGACACTCCGGCCTTCCGGTCAGACCTCCGCTGATCCCGCGTTTCCCCGGGGCATCGTGGCGTGGTCCGAGGCGGCATGGATGACACCGTCGAGAACCTGCTGGGTGCTCTGCAGATCACGCAGCGCCTGTTCGATCCGGCGGCGTTCCTCGGTGAGCCGTTCCAGCAGCAACGGCGTGGCCGCCGCGTTGGGCGTGCCGTCCACATCGTTGATGCACGGCAGCAATTCGCCGATGGTGTCGCTGTGCAGGCCGGCCGCGAACATCTCCTGGATGCGGCGCACGCGCTCGACGGCGGCGGCCGGGTATTCGCGCTGCCCACCGGAGGTCCGCGTCGCGGCGAGCAGCCCCTTGGTCTCGTAGTACCGCAGCGACCGGACGCTGACGCCGGTCCGCTCGGCCAGTTCTCCGATGCGCACAATCGCTCCTTGACCTGACATTGATGTCAGGTTTTACGGTACAGGAATGAGGCTGCTGACCGAATACCGCGATCCGAAACTCACCACCCCCAACCGCATCGTCATGTCGCCGATGACCCGGCTGCGCACCCAGCCCGACGGCGCGCCGACCGCGGACGTCATCGACTATTACGCCCAGCGGGCGACGGCGGGGCTGATCATCACCGAGGGCCTCTGGCCGCATTCGACCGGGCAGAGCGAGGCGTGGTCGCCGGGTCTGCAGACGGACCGGCACGTGGCGGCTTGGCGGCAGGTCACCGAGGCCGTGCACGCGCGCGGCGGCCGCATCTTCGCGCAGCTCATGCACGGCGGCCGCAAAGGGCATCCGCTCGCCCGCATCGACGGCTCCTGGCCCGCCGGTCCGTCCGCCGTGCTGGACGAGGATCGGGTGCACCTGATCGCGGGCGGCAAGGCCGACCCCATCACGCCTGCCGCGTACGACCACGACGGCATCGCCGCTGCCGTGGCGCAGCATGCCCACGCGGCGCGCAACGCGATCGACGCGGGCTTCGACGGCGTCGAGCTCCACGGCGCCAACAGCTATCTAATCCACCAGTTCCTGGCCGACAACACCAACCTGCGCACCGACGAATTCGGCGGCTCGCCCGCCAACCGCATGCGCCTGCCGCTGGCCATCGTCGACGCGGTGGCGGACGCGATCGGCGCGCAGCGCACCGCGATCCGGCTCTCCCCCGGCAATCCGCAGTTCAACATGTACGAGGCCGATCCGGGCCCGCTCTACCGGACGCTGATCACCGAACTCGATCGGCGCGACCTCGCCTACCTGCACCTGACCGACAACGACGACTACCCGGCGCTCGCCGACCTGCGCCCCCGCTGGCACGGCACGCTCATCGCCAATATCGGCGAGAACCGGGAACCCACATCCGCCGCGGGTGCCGAAGCTGTGCTCACACGCGGCCTCGCCGATCTGGTGTCGTTCGGTCGCGCGTTCATCGCCAATCCCGATCTGGTGCACCGCATTACCCACGATCTGCCGCTGGCCGCCCTGCGCGAGGACGGGCTGTACGGCCGCACCGCCGAGGGTTACAGCGACTATCCGGCGTATGCGGCGAGCATGGCGCGCAGCGCGTAGCCCGAGCCGGACGCTCAGCTCTATCGGCGAGCCGCGAATTCGAATCGGCGTGTCGCCCTGACGAATCGGCGTGTCTGCGTCGTGTCGTAGGGTTGCGATTATGCGTATCGCCGTTGCCAGCCGGGTGGCCGTCGCCGCGACGATACTGTCCGCGGTGGCGGGACTCGGCGCGGCGAGCCCGGCCGCGGCCAGCGGCGGCGCACTCGCGGTGCCGCCGGGGCGGCAGGCTTCGATCGCCGCGGAAACCGCGTTGCTCAGCTGGGACGGCAAACGCGAGACCCTGGTGCTCGACCTGAATCTGTTGGCGGACACCGACAATGCGGTGCTCGTCGTCCCGACGCCGAGCCGGGCCAGCTTGGAGCCGGTCGCCGAAACCACCTTCGTCGACCTGAATCGGCTGACCCTGCCCGAGATAGTGACCGAGCGCCGCTGGTTCGGCGCCGGCGCGCCCACCGGCGCATCCGACGGGCCCGATCAAGCGACACTGGAAGACCCGACAGGTCCGTTCGAGACGTTTCACTTCACCGGCGCGCAGCTCGCCGACATGCGAACTTGGTTGGCCGCCACCGGTTACGCCCTTCGGCCGGAAGCGCATACCGCGCTCGACGAATACGGCAGGGACGGTTGGTCGTTCGTCGCGATCCGGCTCACCCGTTCCGGATCGATGACCGGAACGCCTTCCTTGACCGGGCGGATCGATCCGATCCGTTTGAGTTTCGCGACCGAACGCCCCGTCTACCCGATGCGGATCTCCGGCACCGCACCACAGCGGGTGCAGTTGTATGTGCTGAGCGACCACCGCGTGGCACGTTCGGACACCGGCGCGACGACGCAGACCGTCGATGTGGAATTCGCCGGACGTATTGCCGACACCACCAATCCGACGCTGACCGGTATGGCGGACGGCGGACGGAACTATCTGACGAAAATGTCGGTCGCGATCCCGGACCCCTCGAGCCGCACGACCGACTTCACCTTCGCCGCCGCACCCACCGACGACGAGGTCCGCGGCCGGCTCACGGTGCTCGAACCCGTGGAATTCCTCGGCATGCCCGCCGGTCCGGTGATCCTCGCGCCCGCGACGGCGGCCGCGGCGCTGGTGCTGTTCGCACTGGTGCGCACGTTGCGCAGACAGCCGAAGTAGCAGATCAGCCTTCCAGTACCTTCACCTTGTCGTTCGCTCGGCCCGCGAGGACCGCGCCGAGCGCCGCCAGCACGACGAGCCCGGCCAGTTCGCCGAGCCAGCCGCCCGGCACCCAATCGAACAGGCCCCACAGCTGCGATTTCCGGTGATCGATCAGCAGCCGGATGACCGCCTGTGCCGAGGCGACCAGTACGACCATGCCGACGACCTGCACGCCGATCCACGCGTTCTTGCCCATCCTGCTCTTCCTTTCGTCGCTGTGCCCGGTCCAGACACCCTCGGTGCCGTTCTCATGGTTCGCCGCGCACCCTGAATCGCGCATCGGTCATCGGTCGGGGGCGGGTTCATCCTTTGGTCGCTCGTGATTCGCCCTGCAGAGCGATGCGCCGGCCGGCTACCCCCACATAGAGTCACCTCATGTCCAGCGCTCCCCTGTCGTCGGCGCCGCCGCTGCGGTGGTGGTCGCACGCCTGGCGGCTGGCGGTGGCGGCGCTGATCGGCGGGCTGGCCTGGAACACCTCCCAGGTCGAGATGGCACCGCTCGACGGCATGCAGCTGGCCTGGTTCCACGTGGTCGATCCACTGCTCGGCGTGGCCTGCATCCTGCTCACGCTGCTGCGGCGCCGGTATCCGGTGACCATCGCGGCGATCGTGACGGTGGTGTCCACCGTGTCGGTGACAGCGAACGGCGCGGCCGCCCTCGTGCTGTGCTCGCTGGCCACGCGCAGGCGGTATGCCGAAACGATCGCGATGTCGATCGTCTGCATCGGCACCGGCTTACTCACCGACACCGTCTTCTATCCCAAACGTCCTGACATCCAGCCGGATTGGTACGGGCCGACCGTGCTCACGGCCACCGTCGCCGCCATCGTCGCGATCGGCTTCGCGGTGGGCGCACGCCGCGATCTGGTGTGGTCGTTGCGTTCTCGCGCCGAAACCGCCGAGCGCGAGCAGCATGCGCGCGCCGCCGAGGCCCGGTTGCTGGAACGCAACCGCATCGCACGGGAGATGCACGACGTACTGGCACACCGGATTTCGGTGGTGGCGATGCACGCCGGGGCGCTCGGCTTCCGCACCGACCTGAGCCGGGAGCAGACCGCGGCCACCGCGAAAACCATTGCCGAGAACGCCCATCTGGCACTGCAGGAGCTGCGCGAGGTGCTCGGCGTGCTGCGCGCCGACACCACGCTCGACGACACCCCGGAACCGCCGCAACCCACCCTGGCCGATCTGGAGCGGCTGGTCGACGAAGCCCGCTCGACCGGCATGGACGTGTCGATCACCGACACCACCACCGCCGAACTACCCGCGACCAGCGCCCGCACCGCGTATCGCATCGCCCAGGAGGGACTGACCAACGCGCGCAAGCATTCACCCGGCGCGCCGGTGCGGGTGCGCATCGACGGCGGCCCCGGCGGTGACCTGACCGTCGTCGTCGGCAACGCCGCCGCACGAGCGCCCGGGCTGTCCATCCCATCCTCCGGATACGGCCTGCTCGGTCTCACCGAACGCGCCGAATTGGTCGGCGGCACCCTCGATTACGGACCCGATCCGGCGGGCGGCTACCGCCTGCGCGCGGTGTTGCCCTGGCCCGCCGCCGTCACCACGGGCGAGCGATGACCGCGCCGATCCGGGTGGTCGTCGTCGACGACGAACCGCTGGCCCGCTCCGCGTTGACGCTGATTCTCGGCGGCGATCCGGAACTGGCGCTGGTGGGCGAGGCCGCCAACGGTGAACAGGCGCTCGCCGTGGTGCGCGAGCAACGGCCCGATCTGGTGCTGATGGACATCCGGATGCCGGTACGCGACGGGCTCGACGCCACCCGCGAACTGCTCAACCGGCCCGATCCGCCGCGCGTGGTCGTGCTGACCACCTTCGACGCCGACGATATGGTGTTGCAGGCGTTGCGCATCGGCGCGCACGGATTCCTGCTCAAGGACACGCCACCCGCCGAGATCGTCAGCGCGATCAAACAGGTCGCGGCGGGCAAGCCCATGCTGTCGCCCAGCGTGACCGCGCAGCTGATCTCGGTGGCCACCGCCGCGCCCAGCGCGGACGAGGCGGCCCGCGAGCCGGCCCGCCGGGCCCTGGCCGCCCTCACCGACCGGGAACGCGAGATCGCCGAAGCCATCGGCCGCGGACTGTCCAACTCCGATATCGCCAAAGAACTACACCTCAGCGTCGCCACGGTGAAGTCGCACATCAGCAGACTGCTCACCAAACTCGGCGCGGAGAACCGGGTGCAGATCGCGATCCTGGTGCTCACCGCGGGTCGCCCCGGCACGTGATCCGCTGGGCCGCAACGGAATCGGTCAGGCGCCGATGGCGGGCGCGATAGTCGGCCACGACGCGTGCAGGGTGTCCTGCCAGTACGACCAGGAGTGAGTTCCGGTGGGGCTGTAGTCGACTCGGGCCGGGATCCCCAGGGCGCGCAAGCGTTGCTCGAAGGCGACCACGCAGGTGTTGACACCGACCTCGACCGGGCCGCCGAGGAAAATGTTCTCGGCCAGTTGCGGTTTGATCTCCAGTTCGTGCGGACCCGGGATACCGGTGCCGGACGAAAGGTAGATCGTTTTACCGCGCAGGTTCTCCACCAGCAGCGCGGGATCGTGTTCGGCCCAGGCCGGACTACCCGGCGGACCCCACATGTTGACCGGATTCCCGCCCCGGTTCGCGATCGAGAACATCGTCGCGCCCATCGCCAAGCCGGTGTCGGGGCAGGCGCTGTAGCCCGCGACCGCGCGATACAGCCACGGCTTTCGGGCGGCGAGAATGAACGCCGCGTTGCCGCCCATGGAGAGCCCGCCGATCGCGTTGACGCCGTTGCCGTTGAACGCCGCATCGATCAGCGGCGGCAGCTCCTCGGTCAGGAACGTCTCCCAGCGGTAACGGCCGAAGCGGGGATCATCCTGCTGCCAGTCGGTGTAGTAGCTGGCCTGTCCGCCGACGGGCAGCACCACATTGACGCGCGAACCCGCGAAGAAGTGCTCCGCGTCGGTCGCGTTGGTCCAGGTGCTCTGGGTCTGACCGGGATCGAGCCCGTCCAGCAGGTAATAGGTCGGCCGGGGGCCGCCGCCGGCCGGATGCAGCACTTGCACCTGGATGGTCCGGCCCATCGCGGGTGAATCGATGAACAGCGCCGAACGGGTGGACGTGAGGCGGTCGATGCGCTCGAGCTGCGCGGCCGCCGCCGGACCGGAGCCCACCCACGCAGGTGCGGCCAGGCCCAGCGCCAAGGCCAGCACTGCCACAGCAACCGATGTTCGCCGCACGTCCCCACCTCCATCACCGCAAGACAATGACCTTCAAGGTAACTCACCGCAAGACGGGACGGAAGAGATCTTGATTTCAGGCTTCCATTCAGCAAACTGTCCGGTATGTATGCGCTACGTCCGGCGGCTCATCGTTCGAGGGCCCCGCGGATCGACCCCGCCAGATAATCCAGATCGGCACGCGGCGGACTGGTCGGACGGCCACGCAAGCCGAATCCGTCCCCGAGAGTCCGCGGGATGACGTGCAGATGCACATGGAACACCTCCTGGCCCGCCGTAACCCCGTCAGCCAGAAAGAAATTCACTCCGTCGCAGCCGACCTCGCTGACCCGCAACGCCGCCGCCACCCGCTGCCCCACCTGAAACAGCTTGCCGCCCACCACCGGATCCAGCTCCGCCAGACTCCGTGCCGCCACCTTCGGCACCACCAGCACATGCCCCGGCGTCATCGGCCGAATATCCATGAACGCCAACACATCATCATCCTCGAACACCCGGCTCGCCGGCGCCCGCCCAGCCACAATGTCGCCAAAAATCGTGTACGGATTCACCGCAGCACCCTAACCCCACCCCAACACGAAACTCGACAATTGCAATAGCCTCTACGCATCAGATGAAGTACTATCGAGACAGCTTCTGGCACTAGCTGGAAGAAGTGGACCCGGCTCTTCACCGGACGGTGGGCAGTCGGGTTTCGCGTTTCTACCGCCTGCTGTCGACGTCGACAACCCTCCGAATCAGCGGCGTCACGATCTGCTTCCACGCGCCACCGGCCCCGAACGCCCAGGCGATGGCGTCAGGCCACCACAGCGCCGGCTCCGTGTGCGGCAGTAGGTGAACATAAGGGAGTTCCGATGAAGTCTTCCTGAGCACCGCCGCTACGCAGTGCCGATCACGCTGGTCCTGACTCTCGCGCGACTCGATCACAAGTCGCGCAGCCCTCGCTTCGATCAGATCTGCGACAAGCTCGGTCAGGCAGACGCGCCTGGTCTCGACCTCCGGACCGTGGCCCTCATAGATCGCCACGTCAATGCTGGCTGCTTGGGCCATAGCGCCCAGGATCTGCCGACGCCGCTGATCAGGCTCATGGTTGAAATGCCACCGACGTTGACCCCGGAGGCAGAAACTCCGACCGAGCTCGCGCGCAGCCGCAAGTTCGGCCACCGGGATCAACACCGCGCACAGCAGATAGCGATCTCTTCGAATCGATTCGTCAACGAACGCGTGAAAGGGCACCGTGGGACGATACCGTTCAGCTATGACACCCGCGAACCAGATTTCCGGCGAAATCGTTGCTCTCGCTACAGGATTGGCGAAGGGGTGTAGCGCGCCGCTTCGGGGTCGGCGTCGACGAGTTTCTGGACGGCGGCGATGACATCGGAGACCTGGGCCTCGGCGGCGCCGATGAAGGCGGACTTGTCGGCGAGGGCGGTGTCGAGGGCGGCGCGGTCGAGCGGGAGGCGATCGTCGGCGGCGAGGCGGTCGAGCAGATCGGGTTCGCGGCCCTGTTCGCGCATGGCGAGGGCGACGGCGACGGCGTGCTCCTTGATGACCTCGTGCGCGGTTTCGCGGCCCACGCCGGTACGGACCGCGGCCATCAGGATCCGGGTGGTGGCCAGGAAAGGCAGGTAGCGGTCGAGTTCACGGGCGATCACGGCCGGGTAGGCGCCGAATTCGGTGAGCACGGTGAGGAAGGTTTCCATCATGCCGTCGATCGCGAAGAACGCGTCGGGCAGCGCGACGCGGCGCACCACCGAACAGAACACGTCGCCTTCGTTCCATTGCGCGCCGGCCAGCTCGGCGGCCATCGAGGCGTATCCGCGCAACACCACCTGCAGGCCGTTCACCCGTTCACACGAGCGGGTGTTCATCTTGTGCGGCATCGCCGAGCTGCCCACCTGGCCGGGCTGGAAGCCTTCGGTGACCAGTTCGTGCCCGGCCATCAGCCGGATGGTGTGCGCGAACGAGGACGGACCGGCGCCCACCTGCACGAGCGCGGACAGCACATCGTGGTCGAGCGAGCGCGGATACACCTGGCCGACGCTGGTGAGCACGTTCGCGAAACCGAGATGCCGCGCGACCTGCTGCTCCAACCGGGACAGCTTCGCCGGGTCGCCGCCGAGCAGGTCGAGCATGTCCTGGGCGGTGCCCATCGGACCCTTGATCCCGCGCAGCGGATACCGCTCGATCAGCTCCCGGACCCGGGTGAGCGCGATGAGCAGTTCGTCGGCGGCCGAGGCGAACCGCTTGCCCAGCGTCGTGGCCTGCGCGGCGACATTGTGCGAACGACCCGCCATCACCAGGGTCTGATATTCGGCGGCCCGCTCGGCCAGCCGGGCCGCGACCGCGACACCGTGCGCGTACACGTGCTCGAGCGAGAGCCGGATCTGCAGCTGCTCCACGTTCTCGGTGAGATCGCGGCTGGTCATACCCTTGTGCACGTGTTCGTGCCCGGCCAGCGCGTTGAACTCCTCGATGCGCGCCTTCACGTCGTGGCGGGTGACCCGTTCCCGTTCGGCGATGGACGCCAGATCGACCTGCTCGAGCACGCGCTCGTAATCGTCGAGTACGCCTGCGGGAAGGTCGATTCCGAGTTCCGACTGCGCCCGCAGCACCTCCAGCCAGAGTCGCCGTTCGAGCACGATCTTGTGTTCGGGCGACCACAGCCGCACCAGTTCGGGGCTGGCGTATCGGGTGGCAAGAACGTTCGGAACGAGGGTCACGTCTTGTCAGTCTAATGTGCGGAAACGGTCCACTTGCTGGGGCGTCGCCGGAGCGACGATGTCGATCACCTCGAGCAGGGCGCCGCGCGCCATCCGGCGGGGTTCGGGGTCGAGTTCGGTGAGTGCCGCGACCACCGCGCCGTCCACCACGGCGACCAGTCTGCGGAGTTGTTCGGGCCGGACGAGTCGATCGGAGCGGCGCAGCACGTCGGCGAGCAGCTCGTCGAGCTGGGCGCGCAGCCGTAGCTGCACCTCTCGCAGCTCGGGGTGCCGCGCCGAGGCGACCGAGCGCTCGTAGCGGGCGATCAACTGCCCGCGCGCGCCCTCGTCGTGCCCGTCGGTGCCGACCAGCAGATCGAGCACCAGATCGACGGTCGCCTCGGCGCCGCGGCGGCGGTGACTCACCTCGCCGACCCGGCGGCGCATGGCGTCGAGTTCCACATTGCCGCTGAATTCGACCGCGCGCGCGATCAGGTCTTCCAGCGATTCGAAGTAGTAGGTGGTCGACGCCAAGGGAAGGTCGGCGCGGGTCGCGACCGAACGGTGCCGCACTGCCTCGAATCCGCCTTCGAGCAACAACTCGGCGGCAGCAGCTACCAAAGCCTGGCGACGCCGTTCGCCTTTCGGGGTCGTCGCGGTGATCACCGTGCCATCGTGCCAGTCGTCATCAGTTCTTCCAGGGGAAATCAGCGAGGAAAAGCAACCATCGATGTTTTACCGTATCCGCGCGGTCATGGTGTCGAACTGCGGAAAGTTGTTGCCGTACACGACGATCAGACTGCGAGATAGTGCCCTAGACGCAGCAGCGCCGCCTCGATGTCGGCGGTGGCGCCCGCGAAGGAGAACCGCACTGTCCGGTTTCCGCGCACCGTATCGAAGTCCAGACCGGGCGCGAGCGCGACGCCGGTGTGGTCTAGCACGTCGGCACACCAGCCGCGCGCATCGTCGGTGAGGTGACCGATATCGGCGTAGGCGTAGAACGCGCCGTCGGCCGGGGCGAGATCGGTGATGCCCAGTTTCGGCAGCCCGTCCAGCAACAACTGCCGGTTGATCGCGTAGCGCCGCACGTGCCCGTCGAGCTCGGCCTTCGCCTCGGCACCGAACGCGTGCAAGGCCGCGTACTGCGAGATGGCCGGCGGGCACACGGTCAGATTGGAGGCGAGTCGCTGCAGCGCCGGGCGCAGCCCGGCCGGGGCGAGCATCCAGCCGAGCCGCCAACCGGTCATCGAGAAGTATTTGGACACCGAACCGATGACGACCGACTCCCGCGAGGTCTCCCACGCGGACGAGGTCGCGGTATCCGCACCCGCGTAGGTGATGCCGTGATAGATCTCGTCGGAGATGAGCAGGGTGCCGTGCTCGGCACACCAGCGCGCCAGCGCCGCGAGTTCGGCGGGCGCGATCATGGTGCCGGTCGGGTTCGCCGGACTCGCGACCACCAGCCCCGCCGGCGGTTCCGGCAACGCCGCCAGCATCG
Source organism: Nocardia brasiliensis NBRC 14402 (assembly GCF_000308475.2). Lineage (GTDB taxonomy): Bacteria > Actinomycetota > Actinomycetes > Mycobacteriales > Mycobacteriaceae > Nocardia > Nocardia brasiliensis. The sequence continues at coordinate 20,474 of NZ_BAFT02000043.1, forward strand.
CCACGGTCGGCTGGAACCTGGTCTCCGCGCCGCAGTCCAGTTCGACGACCCGGCAGCCGAGCGCGGTGAGGGTGTTGCGGTAGGCCGGATAACCGGGCCGGGCCACCACGACGGTGTCCCCCGGGTCGAAGGCCGCCAGGAAAATCAGCGAGAACGCGCCCGACGACCCGGTCGTGATCACGACATCGTCCGGGTCCACCGGGTAGCCGTAGGTCACGGTGTGATGCGCCGCGATCACCTCGCGCAGCGCAAGAATGCCGAATGTCTCGGTGTAGCCGAGCAATTCGGATTCGATCGCGGTTCTCGTCGCGCGCAGCACCGGCGCGGGCGCGGGCGTCGAGGGCTGGCCGGCCGCGAGTACCAGCACATCGCCGTGCGTTCTGGCCCGTTGCGCCGCAGCTTTCCAGACATCCATCACGTAGAAAGGTGGAATGGTCGACCGGCGAGATTCTCTGGACACCCGCAAGACGCTAGACGGTGTCCCCCGACGGCAGCGCGCGGATGCCGGGCTTTCGTCTCGTCGCGCAGACTCCGCCGTATCCCGCCGTCGCGCCTGCCTGTCCTGCACGCGGCCGCGACCAGGGTTATGGTCGCTTTGATGCTCGAGAATGCTCGACGAGCCGGCCTCGACCGGGTGCGCGGAGTGGGCGGCATCGTGGTCATTCCGCCGGATTGGCGTGCCCGGATGCGGGAGAAACCCGCCCGGGGCATCCGCGTGCTGTTCGATCGGGTGCAACTCGGTGAACTGCTGCGCCACCGGCCCGACCCCAGGGAACTGTGGCGGCGGCGGGCCGAGTTACCCGAACTGTGGGCGCAGCGACGACCCGATCGGGACAGAATGCTCGCGCTGCTGCGCAAGCATCGCGTGCTGCTGGCCGGGCTCGCGGCCACCGCCGTGTTCGCCGCGGGCGACACCGCCTACACCGGCACCATCAGCGATCAATTACCCGACGTGGACCACGTGCAGCGCGTGGCCGTGGCCTATCCCTTGCAGATGCAGACCACACCGCCCTCGGTACGCCGCTACCTGAACGCCATCGCCAACGGTGAACGCCTGCGCGAACAGGCGGTGGTGGCCGCCGCCGCGCGCGCGACCTTGGAGCGCGCCAAGGCCGAAGCCGCCGCGGCGGCCGCGGGCGAATACCAACCGTGGATGGCGGGCGGCACCCTCCCGAATCCCGGCGCGGTACTGCCCGGCATGGGCGGTTTCGTGATGCCCGCGCGCGGCGTGTTCACCTCCGGGTTCGGTTCCCGCTGGGGCACCTTCCACAACGGCATCGACATCGCGGGCCCGATCGGCACGCCGATCTACGCGGTCGCCAACGGCACCGTCATCGACGCGGGCCCGGCCGAAGGATTCGGGCTGTGGGTGCGCATCCGGCACGACGACGGCTCGATCACCGTGTACGGCCACATGTACGACTTCTTCGTGTCCCGGGGCGAGCGCGTCCCCGCGGGCATGCCGATCGCGCGCATGGGCAACCGCGGCGACTCCACCGGCCCGCACCTGCACTTCGAGGTCATCGTCGGTGGTCAGCACGTAGACCCCCGCCAGTGGCTGGCGGTCCACGGCCTGAACTTCGGCTGAGGCTGTTTACGACTCCCGGGTCTGGCCCGAACTGGCGGAGGCGCGGTCCGGCACGGCGATACGGTCTTCCACCGCGGCGAGACCGATATCGGTGCGGTAATGACTGCCCGGCAGCTTGATCGCGGTGATCCGCGCGTAGGCGTTGGTTCGTGCCTCGGCCAGGTCGGCGCCCACACCGACGACGTTGAGCACCCGGCCGCCCGCCGAGATCAGCGCGCCGTCCTCGCGCAGCGCGGTGCCCGCGTGCAGCACCGCCGCGGTGTCGTCGATTGCGCCGTCACCGGCGCCGGAGATCACATCACCGATGCGCGGGCGGCCCGGGTAGTTCTCGGCGGCGACGACCACGGTGATCGCCGAACCGTCCCGCCAGCGCGGCGGTTCGACCTCGGCGAGGGTGCCGTTCGCGGTGGCGGCGAGCAGTTCGCCGAGCGGGCTCTCCAGCAGGGCGAGCACCGCCTGGGTCTCGGGATCGCCGAAGCGGCAATTGAATTCGACCACGGCGGGCCCGGCGACGCCCATCGCGAGGCCCGCGTACAGCAGTCCGGAAAAGCCGCTGCCGCGCCGAACCAGTTCGGCGGCAACGGGTTTCACCACATCTTCGATGATCGTGGTCACCGCGTCCGGGGACAGCCAGGGCAGCGGCGTGTACGCGCCCATGCCGCCGGTGTTCGGGCCGGTGTCGCCGTCGCCGACCCGCTTGTGGTCCTGCGCGGGCAGCAGCGGCACCACCGTCTCGCCGTCGACCAGGCAGAACAGCGAGACCTCCGGCCCGTCCAGGAACGATTCCAGCAGCACCGGATGCCCCTGCTCGAGCAGTTCGGCGCCGTGATCGCGGGCTGCCGACCGGTCGGCGGTGACCACGACGCCCTTGCCCGCGGCCAGGCCGTCGTCCTTCACCACCCAGGTCGGGCCGAAGCGGTCCAGTGCCGCGTCGAGATCGGCCGGGTTGTCCACGATCTCGCTGTGCGCGGTGCGCACCCCGGCGGCCGCCATCACGTCCTTGGCGAAGGCCTTCGAGCCCTCGATCCGCGCGGCCGCGGCCGACGGGCCGAAACAGGCGATGCCCGCGGCCCGCACGGCGTCAGCCACACCCAGCACCAGCGGCACCTCGGGACCGATCACCACCAGTTCGGCCGCCACGTCGGTGGCCAGCGCGACCACGGCCTCCGCGGAGCACGGATCGACCGGCCTGGTCTGCGCGTGCTGGGCGATGCCCGCGTTGCCCGGAGCGGCGACGATCCCCGTCACCGCGGGATCCCTGCGCAGCGCAAGGACGAGGGCATGTTCACGGGCTCCGGAACCGATGACGAGTACGCGCACGGCAGACAGCTTAGGTGAAGCCGTCCAACACCATGCCCCGACCATGATGTGCCGACCAAGTCATCGCGGCTTCTTACTCAGCGGGTGATTTCGCACGGACATGGGTAACTCGTCGGGGACGGGCTGACACATCCACGACACCACCGTCGGCCGCCGACGCCACGACCGCGGCACCTGAGTCTGGCCTGAATACGCGGAGAGGCGGGGGAGCGCATCATGGAAAGGGACGGTTCCGGCATACCGCCGCGGGCCTGCCACACCCAGATCGTGCGAAGGACGGGGAAACGATGGGCCTGATCGACGGAATCATGGGCAACGCCGGACGGATCGATCCCGGTCGGGCACAACAGGAATACGCGAAGTTGATGGGTGAGGGCGAACAGATCTATGCGGCGTACCTGCTGGTGCGCGACGCCATCCTGTTCACCAATCGCCGCCTGATCCTGGTCGACAAGCAGGGCATGACCGGACGCAAGGTGAGCTATCACAGCATTCCCTACCGGGCGATCACGCATTTCTCGGTGGAGACCGCGGGCACCTTCGATCTGGACGCCGAGCTCGCCATCTGGATCTCCGGCAATCCCGATCCGTTGCAGAAGCGGTTCAACCGCCAGGTGGACATCTACGAGGTGCAGGGCATCCTGTCGCACTTCGTGTCGGTGTAGTCCGCGCCGGCCCGGACTAGTCTGCGCTGTATGGCTTCTGTCTTCAGCGCGATCATCGCCGGTCAGCTCCCGGGTCGATTCGTGTGGGAGGACGACGAATTCGTCGGCTTCCTCACCATCGCCCCGGTCACTACCGGGCACACCCTCGTGGTGCCCCGCAAAGAGATCGATCAGTGGCAGGACGTCGACTCCGAGACGTTCGCCAGGTTGACCGCCGTCGCCCAGAAGATCGGGCAGGCGGTGCGGCAGGCGTGGGACGCGCCGCGCGCGGGCCTGCTCGTCGCCGGGCTGGAGGTGCCGCACCTGCACGTCCACGTCTTCCCGGCGTTCACCATGACCGATTTCGACATCTCGGGCGCGGACCCCGACCCGTCGCCCGAATCCATGGACGACGCCCAGGCCAGGATCAAGCAGGCGCTGCGCGACCTCGGCTACGGGGCGAACGTGCCCGACTGAACCCGTCGCGGATGATGGGTGAACCAGGGGTGGCCGGGCGCCGAAACAGGTTGCCTGGCCGCCCTTTTCGCTGTCGGCGGCAATTCTTCCCGCGGCGGCCACACCGGCAACCCGTAGCCCTCCGGCATCCGCTCCAGTTCGTCACAGATGTCGTTGATCAGCTGACTCGTGCTCGGGCGCATCGGTTTTCCCCTCCGTTTCACGCGCGGTCGACCCCAACCGCCGCCACCACAACTACCAGGCAGGTACGACAACTCTCGCCGCCGTCTTGCCCCCAATACGTCCGCGCCCTGCCCCACACGCGAACGAGCGCGCCGTAACCGACGCGCTCGTCTGGAGCCCCCTGTCAGGATTGAACTGACGACCTTTCGCTTACAAATCAGGCAGGGCCTCTACCGACCGAACGAGCGCGCCGTAACCGACGCGCTCGTCTGGAGCCCCCTGTCAGGATTGAACTGACGACCTTTCGCTTACAAGGCGAGTGCTCTACCACTGAGCTAAGGAGGCGGGGTCCGCTCGAAAGCGGTTGCCATCATAACCGGGCACGCCGACTGCGCGACACCGGCATTACGGTGTCACGCAGACGGCGATCGATCAAATGTCCCGGCGCAGTATCAGATACCGCGGATCAGGACTGGGCGCCCTGGCGGGCCGCATCGTCGGCGGCCATGGCGTCACGCAGGCTCTTCGGACGCATATCCGTCCAGTTCTTCTCGACGTACTCGACGCAGGCGGCCCGGCTGTCCTCACCGAACACAACACGCCATCCGGCCGGGACCTCCGCGAAGGCGGGCCACAGGGAGTGCTGCTCTTCGTCGTTGACCAGGACGAAGAAGCGGCCGTCTTCGTCATCGAAGGGGTTGGTGCTCAATTTCACCTCACTGGATACTGGCGCTATGTACGGGACCGCTCGTGGTTCACCCGGCACAGGCCCGATGAACCGAGGTTCCACGGACGTCCGCACCGTTAGAGTCCCGAGCGTAGTTTCGACCCTAGCAAGGCAGACGTTACGCCTGGGCGGTTACCTCTGGCGGTGAGAACTCAGCTCGCGAAAAAATCAAGCAGGATCTTGTTGACCGTTTCCGGCTGTTCCAGGTAGCCGAAATGGCCCGCATCGGGCACTTCCTGGTAGCGCGCACCGGGAATCACCTCGGCAATCTCCCTGGACAGGTAGGGCGGGATCATCCGGTCGTCGGCGAAACCGATGGACAGGCAGGGCACGGTGATCGCGCGGTAGGCCTGCACCCGCTCGAAGTCGTGATCCATCCGGCGCTGGGCGCGGATGCCCGGCGTCACCGGACCGCCGGTGAACTCGAACAGGTCGAGCCAGTCGCGGGCCGAGTTCGGTTCGGCCATGGTCGCGGGCGAGAGGTTCATCACCGCGGTCACCGCGGCCTCGTACTTCGCCGGCAGCTCGACGCCGCCGGCGTCGAGTTCGTGTTCGCCGAGCGAGAGGGTCTTCTGGAACTGGTCGAGCCGCCCGTGGCCGGCCATGAAGACGGCCTTGCGCACGAGTTCGGGCCGGGCCAACGCCAATTCCTGGGCCACCCGCGCACCCATCGAGGTGCCGACGACCAGCGCCGGGCCCTCGTCGAGCAGCTCGATCAGCCCGGCGGTGTCGGCGACCAGCTGGTCGATCGTCATGCCGTCGGCCGCCTCGTAGGAGGGCGCGATGCCGCGGTTGTCGAAGGTGCACACCCGGTAGCCGGCGGCGACCAGTGCGGGCACCTGGTGCAGTTCCCACACCCGCCCGGGGCTGCCGGTGCCCATGATCATGACCACAAGCGGCCCCGACCCCTTGACATCGGTACCCCGCGCACGGTCACCTTTGACCTGGTAGTTGAGGGAAATTCCGTTCACCGTGGCCAGCGGCATATCGACCCTTTCGTGGAGTTGCTGCTGTCCCCCACGGTATAGGGGCGAGCGGGGGCGGCACACCCGGCCGGGGGCCGGTGTGACGCGGGTACCACCCGCCCCTGGCGGCGCCAGATACCATTGACTATTCGCACGTACGAGCGTAGTGAACCGGGAGGACTTGAAGATGGCCGCGAAGGGCAGCGCGAACGACATCGCGGACGACGATCTGGAACCACTGGCCGACGAGACCGCACGACAGGCTCAGCGCGTGGTCGCCGCCTATGCGGAGGACGCCGACGAGTGCCGGATGCTGTTGTCGATGCTCGGCATCGGCCCCAGTTCCCGGGTCGAATAACCCGTTCTTACCTTCGACGCCAACGGCGACGTCGAGCTACCCAGATCCTGTGGGACCCAGCGACGCGCAAAGGATGCGTGAGTGGACCAGATGACTTCGTCCGACGGCTCCGAACCCGCCCTAGACACCTCCGCCGACCACCCGCAAACCCCGGTCGGCCCTGCCGAATCCGGTTCGGGCTTCGTGGTGGTGGCCAATCGGCTTCCGGTCGACCTGGAACGGCTACCGGACGGGACGAGCCGGTGGAAACGCAGCCCCGGCGGCCTGGTCACCGCGCTGGAGCCGGTGTTGCGCAACAACAAGGGCGCGTGGGTCGGCTGGGCCGGGGTGCCGGACGCGGATGTCGATCCGATCATCGAGGACGGCTTGGAACTGCATCCGGTGCCGCTGTCGGCGGAGGAGGTCGCCGACTACTACGAGGGCTTCTCCAACGGCACGCTGTGGCCGCTGTATCACGATGTGATCGTGCGACCGGTCTACGACCGCAAGTGGTGGGCCGCCTACGTCACGGTGAACCGGCGCTTTGCCGAGGCGACCGCGAAGGTGGCGGCGGAGGGTGCCACCGTCTGGGTGCAGGACTACCAGTTGCAACTGGTGCCCAAGATGCTGCGCATGCTGCGACCCGATCTGACCATCGGCTTCTTCCTGCACATTCCGTTCCCGCCGGTCGAGCTGTTCATGCAGATGCCGTGGCGGACCGAGATCGTCGAGGGTCTGCTCGGCGCCGACCTGATCGGCTTCCATCTGCCCGGCGGCGCGCAGAACTTCCTCTATCTGGCGCGCAGGCTGGCCGGTCAGCCGACTTCGCGCGGCACCGTCGGCGTCCGCTCCAAACTCGGCGTCGTGCAGGTCGGTTTCCGCACGGTGCGGGTGGGCGCGTTCCCTATCTCGATCTCCTCCGCCGAGCTCGACGAGCATTCGCGCCGCCGTTCGATCCGCGAGCGGGCCGCGAAAATCCGTGCGGAGCTGGGCAATCCGAAGACCATCCTGCTCGGTGTCGACCGGCTGGACTACACCAAGGGCATCGATATCCGGCTCAACGCGCTGGAGGAGCTGCTGCTCGAGCAGCGGATCGATCCGGCGGAGACGGTCATGGTGCAGCTGGCCACGCCGAGCCGGGAGCGGGTGGAGAGCTACATCCAGATGCGCGGCGACATCGAGCGCCAGGTCGGCCGGATCAACGGCGAGTTCGCCCGGGTCGGCTACCCGGTGGTGCACTACCTGCACCGGCCGATCCCGCGGGACGAGCTGATCGCCTTCTTCGTCGCCGCCGACGTCATGCTGGTGACGCCGCTGCGCGACGGCATGAACCTGGTCGCCAAGGAGTACGTCGCCTGCCACAGCGGGCTCAACGGCGCCCTGGTGCTGAGCGAATTCACCGGCGCGGCAGCCGAATTGCGGCAGGCCTACCTGTGCAACCCGCACGACCTGGACAGCGTGAAGGACGCCATCGTCTCGGCGATCGAGGACGACCGCGACACCAAGCGCCGCCGGATGCGCTCGCTACGCCGTCAGGTGCTCGCCCACGACGTGGACCGCTGGGCCCGCGCCTTCCTCGAGGCCCTGGCTCAGGATCAGGTCGCGGGCAGCGCCCTGCTCTCCGACGACGACGTCTACCCGGAGGAACGTCAACCCACCCGCTGAGTTCCGTTCACAGGAATCACCCAGGTTTGGTCCAGCGACTTCGCAGGAGGATGACGGACCATGAAGCCCATGAGTGGTGCGCCTGTGGAGCAGGCACCCGAGGCGCGGGTGCTGGTGGTCGACGACGAGCCGATGATCGTCGAGCTGCTCGCGGTCAGCCTGCGCTACCAGGGCTTCGAGGTGGACACCGCGGCCGACGGCGCGCAGGCCCTGGACAAGGCGCGCACCTTCCGGCCGCAGGCGCTGATCGTCGATGTGATGATGCCCGGCATGGACGGGTTCGGCCTGTTGCGCAGGCTGCGCGCCGACGGCATCGACTCCCCCGTGCTGTTCCTGACCGCGCGCGACGAGATGCAGGACAAGATCACCGGGCTCACCCTCGGCGCCGACGACTATGTCACCAAGCCGTTCAGCCTGGAGGAAGTGGTCGCGCGGCTGCGGGTGATCCTGCGCCGAGCCGGGCACACCGCGCCGCAGCGGGAGAATTCGCGGCTCCGGTTCGAGGACATCGAGCTGGACGACGACACGCACGAGGTGTGGAAGGCGGGCGAACCGGTCGCGCTGTCGCCCACCGAATTCACGCTGCTGCGCTATTTCATGGTCAACGCGGGCACCGTGCTGAGCAAGCCGCGCATCCTGGATCACGTGTGGCGCTACGACTTCGGCGGTGAGGTCGGCGTGGTGGAGACCTATGTGTCGTATCTGCGCAAGAAGGTCGACACCGGTTCCGAGCGGCTCATTCACACCCTGCGTGGCGTCGGCTACGTGATGCGCGCACCGAGCCGCAGCCGGTCGGCCGGGAAATGAGCCTGGGGCGGATCGGGAGGATTCGCGCCAAGGCCACCGCCACGCTGTCGGCGGTCCCGTTGCGGGTGACCTTGATGGTGGTGCTGGTGCTCACCGCCGGGCTCGGCCTGCTCATCTCGGGCACGGTGGTCACCTCCGGGCTCGAGCAGTCGCTGACCAACCGCACCGATCAGCAGTTACGGGAGGGCGTGATCGAATGGTCACGCCGGGCCCGGATGCCACCGCCGCCGGTGCTGCCACCGGACCCGCGGCACGCGCCGAGCCAGTTCTACGTGCATTCCACCAGCACGGACGGACGGACGTTCTTCATCAAGGCCTTCGGCGTCGACGGCGAACCCGCGCTGCCGGAGAATCCGGCCACTGGACCGATCACCGTGGGTTCGACGGGCGGCGGGCCGGTCCAGTGGCGCGCGCTGACACTGCGCGCACCGGACGGCACCACGACCGTGGCGCTGCCGCTCACCCAGAACAACGACACCGTGCATCGGCTGGTGGTGCTGCAACTGGTCGTCGGGCTGACGGTGCTGTGCGCGCTGGCACTGGTCGCGTACTTCGTCATCCGGCGCAGCCTGCGCCCGCTGCGCCGGGTCGAGCACACCGCGGCCGCCATCGCCCGCGGTGACCTGTATCGCCGAGTCCCGGTGCGCGGCACCAACACCGAGGTCGACAGCCTGTCCCGGTCGCTGAACGGGATGCTCGCGCAGATCCAGCAGGCCTTCGCCAAAACCGAGGCGTCCGAGGCGGCCGCCCGGCACTCCGAGGCGAAGATGCGCCAGTTCATCGCCGACGCCAGTCACGAATTGCGTACCCCGCTCACCACCATTCGCGGTTTCGCCGAGCTGTACCGGCAGGGCGCGACCGGCGAGCCCGACCTGTTCATGGACCGCATCGAACGGGAGTCCCAGCGGATGGGCATCCTGGTCGAAGACCTGCTGATGCTGGCCAGACTGGACGCCCAACGTCCGCTGGAGCAGGGCGTGGTGGATCTGCTCGCCGTGGCCAGCGACGCCGTGCACGGTGCCCGCGCCTTGGCCGCGGCGGCCGATCCGACGGGTCCGCGGCGGCGCATCGAACTCGAAATACAGTCCGGCGAGGGCACTCTGGAGATCGTCGGCGACGAGACCCGGCTCCGTCAGGTGCTGACCAACCTGCTCAACAACGCGCTCACGCACACGCCGGCGGAGGCGGCCGTCGCGGTCCGGCTCACCCCGACCGCCGACGATATCGTGCTCGAGGTCGCCGATACCGGCCCCGGCCTGCCGCCCGAGGAGGCCGAGCACATCTTCGAACGCTTCTACCGCACCGACGGCTCGCGCACCCGCAGCAGCGGCGGCACCGGCCTCGGCCTGTCCATCGTCCAGGCACTGGTCACCGCGCACGGCGGCACGGTGCGCGTGCAGAGCGTCGAGGGCCTCGGCACCACCTTCACGGTCCGGCTGCCGCGCGGGCTCAGACCGGCGTGACCTGGTCGACCAGCCAGCGGTCGCCGTCCTTCTGCACCGTCGCCTTGACCCGGCTGCCGGTGGTGGTTCCCTGCGGTGAATCCTTGCTGGTGGTCACCTGATTGACGAACAGCAGGACGACCACCTCGGACTTGTCCGCGGACACGATGCCCGCCGCCTGGGTGGTGGCGTGCACCGTGAGCTGCTTCTCCTTCGCGCCGGGCGCGATCGCCTGGGTGATCAGCTTCAGATAGTCGTCGCGGAATTTCGGCGACAGGTTGTCGGCCGCCTTGGGCAGTTCCTTGTCCACCGTCTGATAGTCGTAGGTGAACATCGCCGACACCGATCGATCGGCCGCGGCCACCGCGTCCTTGCGGGCCTGCTCCGCCCGATCGTCGTTCCAGATCCGGAATCCGTTGACGCCGAGCACGATCAGGGCCGCCACGGCGACCACACTCGCGCCCGCCAACAGGATCTTGCTGCGCATTGTCATCCGACGAACTCCACCTTGGATGCGGTCAACCCGGCGTCGCCCCGGCTCACGGTGATCCGGAAACGGTAGAGCCGCGTCTGCGGCCCCTCCTGGCCCGCGTTGGTCAGGGTCTGCTTGACCGCCACCAGCACCTGCGCCGAATCCACGTCGTCGCTTTCCAGTGCCGCCTCGACGACCTCGCCGTTGGAGACGATCTTGGCCTGCTGCACGACATTCAGGAACGGATCTACCCGCCCGTCGAACTCGCTCTTGAACTGGCCGGAGGCCACCGCGAGGATCCGATCGATGTCTTGCTTGGCCGAATCGGCGCGGATGGTGGTCAGATTCAGGGCGGCCTGCCTGGCGGTCTGCACGAATTCGGTGCGCCGCTCGTCACGCGCGTCGATCGAACGAGCCTTGACCACCGACAGTCCCGCGCCGACCACCAGCGCGAGCACCAGCAGCGCCGCGGCCGCGAAGGCGAGGATGCGCCCGACGCGGAGGGGGGACTGCGCCCCGGGGTCGACGGCCGGCGTCGCATCGGGCTCGACTCCGCTCGTACTCGTAGTTTTGCCGAGTTCTACGGTTTCGCCGTCCGCCGTTTTGCCTGCGGCTTCGACGGTAGCCGCCGCGCCAGGTTCGGCGGTTTCGGCGTCGGCTGCCGCGCCGAGATCGAGTGTTCCGGCGTCCGCGACGACGGTGTCGGCCGGCGGCGGCGCTGGGTCGCTCCCGGTGCCGGACGACGCCGTACGCACCGGCACACCGGCCTTCGGCACCTTCGTCTGCTCGGCCGGTATCGATGTCACACCGGGAGCCGCCGACTCGTCGGCCGGTGGCCCCACCGAGCGCACGGCACGTCGCCGCGTGCGCCGCTGATCTCCGTTGATATCAGTCATCGTTGCTGCTCCTCGAGCATCGCCTGCCAGCTCGACGGTACCGTGCCCGAACCGCTCGGTCCGATATCGCCCTGTCGGTACGTGCGTCCGTCCGGACCGATGTACTGACCGGTGGACGGGTCGTAGGATCGCGCGGCCGCCGGTGTGCCGGTGCCGACGTACGCGGCGGGTGCGGTCTGCGCCGGAACCTCCGCGGGCGGCGCTGCCGCGGGCGCCACGGGCTGTACGGGACCGAACGGCGGGTTGTTGCCTTCCGGAACATAACCCGTGCGGCACAGTTCGGGCGTCGGCGCGCGCCGACCGGGGAATTCCGCACACGGCGTATTGCGAATGCCGCGTACCTGGATCGGCGAGTCCTGCGGCACCTTGCAATACAGGCCCGCCGGTGAGGGCAGCGAATCGAGTTCGCTAGGTGAACGCCATTGATCGGTGGGCAGGAATCCGGTGGTGCACGCGGGCGGATCGTTGACCACGGTCCCGAAATCGACCATGGCGCCGTACTCCGCGGGTCCGCGGATGACCGTCCGCAACGCCGCGATCAGCGGCGGGAACACCACCAGAAGTTGTTCCAGCCCAGCGTGATACGTCACGCCGACCTGCCCGGTGCTGACCAGGTTGTTCAGCAGCAGCGGCAGGGTCGGTCGCAAGGATTCGAACTGCGCGTTCACCCGCTGCATCGCCGAGGGGCCCTCGTGCAGCACATTGCGCAGCGAAACATCATGCGCGCGAAGTTGATCGGTCACCGTGGCCAAGTCACTGGTCCACGAACGGATCGCGGCGTCGGACTGGATCTGGGTGTCCAGCAAAGGTCCGATCTGATCGAGCAGCTTTTTGGTCGGTTCCGCGTTGTTCTGTGCCTCCTGCACCAGCAGCGACGCCGAATCGATGAACCGCTGCAGATCCGGGCCCGCCCCGTTGAATGCCTTGAACGCCTCGTCGATCACCTGTCGCAGCCGGGTGTCGGCCACGCTGGACAGCAACCGATCGGACTGGTCGAGCAACGTACCGACATCCTGGGGCAATTTGGTGCGCCCCACCGGAATCACCGAACCGTCGGCCAGGTTCCCGCCGACCGGACGCTCGGCGGGAATCAGGTCGACGTACTGCTCACCGACCGCCGAAACGCTGCGCACCCAGGCGTTGACATCCGCGGGCACCTTGTAGTCGCTGTCGATGGACAGGTGCGCCTCGACACCGGTCGTGGTCAGCCGGACATCCTGCACCACACCGACATTCGTGCCGCGGTAGGCGACATTCGCGGTGGGATAGAGACCGCCGGTCGCGGCCAGCTGCACGGTGACGTCATAGCGCCCGATGCCCAGCATCGCGGGCACCTTCACATACACCCCGCCCATCACCACCAGGCCGATCACCGTCAAGATGGCGAAGATCGCGAGCTGCGTGCGGACGAATCTGGTCAGCGTCATCGGCCCGGGCCCCCTTGTGGCGCAGTGTTTCCCGGCAACGGCACGGTCAGGCCCGGAATCGCGGGCAGGCCGGGGATGGGCGGCAGGCCGGGCAGCGCGGGCGCGGGCTGCCCGTCGGCCGGCGGCGGCAGCAGCGGTCCGGTCGCCGGATTGCCTGCCTGCGTAGCGGTATCCGGGGCGAAGCCGCCGACCACGCCTTCGACACCGCCGAAGCGGCCGCCGAGCGGCGTGCCGATCAACCAGTTGTTGTCCAGCCGCTTCCCGGTGAGGTCGACCGTGATGAACAGGTTCAAGTAGTCACCCTTGATCGCCTTGTCCAGGTTCTTCATCGGGAACGGGAAGGTCGGGACGATCTTCAACGCCTCGACCAGGTTCATCCCGGTGTCGGCCAGCGTCTCCAGCACCGGCGCCAGACTGCGCAGGTTCGCCTTCAGGTTCTCGCCGCTGGTGGTGATGATCCGGTCGGTGACATCACTGAGGTCGCCGAGCGCCGTGATCGCCGCGGTGATGCTCGCGCTGCGGTCGGCGAGCACGGTGAGCGCGGGATGGATCCGCTCGATCGCCCTGGCGACCACGTCGCGCTGCTGGGCGAATTGCCCGCCGAGCCGGTCGAGTCCGCTCATCGCCGCGATGATGTCGTTGCGCTGCTTGTCCAGTCCCGTGGTCAGCGTCTCGAGCTGGGGCAGCAGGTCGCGGATGTCGTTTTCGCGCCCGATCAACGCCGAATTCAGTTCGCGGGTGATCGTTTCCAGCTGCGAGATGCCACCGCCGTTGAGCACCACCGACAGCGAGGACAGCACCTGTTCCGTCGTCGGGAACGCGCCCGCTCGCTCCAGCGGAATCACGTCCCCGCCTTTCAACTGCCCCTGCGGGGCGGTATCGGTGGGAGCGGCGAGTTCGACATGGTTGCTGCCGAGCAAGCTGGTCTGCCCGATCTTGGCGACCGCATTGGCGGGCAGGTGCACGTTCGGGTTCAGCGAAACGGTGACCAGCGCATGCCAGCCCTCCACCTCGATGTTCGATACCGTCCCGACCGTCACGTCGTCGACCCGCACCGGCGAATTCCTGGTCAGCGTGGTCACATTCGGCATCTGGATGCGCACCTGGTACGCGCCGTCCATCGTGCCCTCGGTGCCCGGCATCGGCAGCGAGTTCAAGCCGTCCCACTCGCAACCCGAAACACCGAGCAGCACAGCGAGACCGAGCACCATCGTCGTCATCCGGCGCGGCATCATCGCCCCCTCCCGGAATGGCAAGTCCGGCAATGCCTTCCGGCACGGTGACCGGCGGCGGTCCCGGCGCGGGCGCCTGTTCGGCCAGACTCGGCGGGCTGAACTTCAGCTGCTCCGGGAACGCGTGCACACCGGTCGCCGGGTTCAGCAGGATCGGCGCGTAATTCATGGCCAGCGAACTGATCACCGGCGCAAGGTATTGCGCGCAGAGGTCGGCCGAGCGATCGGACTGGTTGATCTCCAGCGCGCGCACCGAACCGCACAGGAAGCCGAGCGGATCGGCCGTATTGTTCAGCGCCACCGCGCCGGTGAGCGTCCCCTGAGCGGGCTTGTAGATCTGGTAGAAGTTCACCAGCGCGGTCGGACCCGAGTGCAGCACCCGCTCCAGCTCCGGTTGCTTGTCCACCAGGATCTGCGTGACATCGGCCAGCCGCTGCACGCCCTCGGTGAGTTCGGCGCCGCTGCCCTCCAGGAAACGCTTCACGTCGGCCAGCGCGGTGTCCAGATTGTCCAGTCCCGCACCGAGTTCGGCGGAGGCGCCGGCCAGCACCGAGGAGACCGAGGCGAGCCTGCCGCCGAACTGCACGATCTGTTCGTTGCTCGCCGCGAGCACATCCACGAACTTCTGCAGGTTGCGAATGGTGCCGAACAGGTCGGTGCGTCCATCGGAAAGGGTGTTCAGGGTGGCGGACAGTTCACGCAGGGTGTCGCGCAGCTTCTGCCCGTTGCCGTCCATATTGTCCGCAGCGGTGTTGACGAAGCGGCCGAACGAGCCCTGCGAGTCGTCGCCGACCGGGCCCAAAGTGGTTGCCAGCTTGGAGAGTTCGGCCTTGATGTCGTCCCACTCCACCGGCACCGCGGTGTGCTCGATCGGAATCTGCGCGCCGTCGCCCATTTTCGGGCCGCCGGTGTAGGCAGGCGCGAGCTGGATGAACCGCGCCGAGACCAGCGACGGCGAGATGATCACCGCGCGGGCGTCGGCGGGCAGGTCGATCCCGCGATCGATGGTCACCCGCACCTTCACCCGGTCCTTGCCGGGATCGATCGAATCGATCCGGCCGACCTTCACCCCGAGCACCCGGACCTCGTCGCCCTTGTACAGGCCCGAAGTCGACGGGAAGTACGCGGTGATGCTGGTCGTGCCGAGCCGCGTGATCCCGGTGTACGCGCCGAACGCCACCAGCGCGACCACCACGGCGCCCGCGACCACGACCGCCCAGCGAGGCACCTTTTTCGCCTTGTCCATGAGGGTCATCGCGGTGGCTCCTGAATCGACGGGCCGATCGACGGCGGTGCCGGATGCGTGAAGATGTTGCGCAGGTCGTCGGGCAGATGCTCGGGCCACACCAGCGCGTCCACCAGGCCCTGCAGCTGGGTGCTGGTGGCGTTGACGACATAGGCGTTGAACCACGGGCCGTTGCCGACCTGCTCGCCGAGGGCCGCGGCGTACGGGCCGAGGTTGTCGAGCGCGTCCGACAGGTTCTGCTTGTTGCGCTGCAGCAGGCCGAGCACCGAGTTCAGCTTGTCCAGCGCCGGTTTCAGCTGCGCCTCGTTGTCGTTGACCAGACCGGACAGCTGCTTGGCCACCTCGTTGACGTAGACGATCAGCTGCCCGATCGCGCCGCGCCGCCGGTCCAGCTCGCCGAGCAGGTTGTTGCCGTCCAGCAGCAGCATGTTGATCTGGTTGCTGCGGTCGGCCAGGATCTTGGTCACGCTCTGCGCGCGGACCAGCAGATCGGACAGCGCCTGGTCGCGCGCATTGATGCTGCGGGACAACGCCGTTACCCCGTCCAGTGCCGCGCGCAGCGGGGCGGGCGTATCGGCGAAGGTCGCCGAGAGCGTGTCGAGCGTCTTGTCCACCTGCTCGAGGTCCAGCCCCTGCACGGTGCGGCCGAGATCGCCCAGCGCGTCGTTGAGCGAGTACGGAGAAGTGGTGCGGTCCAACGGGATCGTGTCGTCGCGCCGCAGCGCGCCCGGCCCGGTCGGCGTCAGCTCGAGCGACTTGCGGCCGAGCACCGTGTTGGTCTTGATCGCGGCAGCGGTCTTCTGGCCGAGCACGATCGACTCGTCGAGGGTGAAACGCACCAGCACCTTGTCGCCGTCGAGGTGCACGCTGTCCACCCGGCCGGTGCGCACCCCGGCCACCTGGACCGGGTCGCCGGGCAGCAGCCCGCCGGCGTCGGCGAAGAACGCGGTGTAGTTCGCGCCGCCGCGGATGAACGGCAGCCGTTCGAACTGCAGGGCCGACAAAGCCACGCACACCGCGACCACCAGGCCGACGATGCCGATGGTGACGACACGGGATCGCTGCTCGTTCATTCGGGCGCACACCTTCCGGTCGTCTGCTTGCCCGGCAGGTTCACCTGCAACGGCTGCCCGTCCGGTCCGTCCACGAGCAGGTTGGTCCCGCAGACGTAGAGCTGCAGGAACGAGCCGTAGGCGCCGATGCGGATGAGCTTCTTGTAGGTGTCGGGCAGCCGGTCGAGCACCCACTGGATGGTGTCGGAGCCGTTGTCGAGATTGCTCGACAGCCGCCCGGTCTGCTCGATGGCGGTGCGCAGATCGGGTCGCGCCTGCGCGAGCAGATCGGTCAGATCCCTGGTGGCCCCGGCGATCCGCGGCAACGCGTCGCCGATCGGGTCCCGGTCGGCGGCCAGATCCGTGATCAGGCGCTGCAATTCGTCGAGCGTGGTGGCGAACTGGTCGCCGCGCTGATCGATGGTCTGCAACACCGTGTTCAGGTTGTTGATCACGTTGCCGATCAGCTCGTCGCGGTCGGCCAGCGTCTTGGCGAAGGAACCACCGCTGTTGAGCAGTGAAACCAGCGTGCCGCCCTGGCCCTGGAAGATCTGGAGCAGGGCGCTGGTCAGATCGTTCACCTGCGCGGGATCGAGGCCGCGCAGCAGCGGCCGGAACCCGCCGAGCAGCATGTCCAGGTCGAGCGCGGGCGCCGTCTTGTCCTTGTCGATGGTGCCGCCGTCGCGCAGCACGTCCGCGGCGCCCGGGCCCTCCAGCAGCTCCAGATACCGGTCCCCGACCAGGTTTTCGTAGCGGATGGTGGCCCGGGTGCTGGTGAGCAATCGATACTTGCGGTCGACGTCGAACTCGACGTGCGCCAGCTTGTCCTTGCCCACCCGCACCGAGGAGACCGAGCCGACCGGCACCCCCGCGATGCGCACCTTGGCCCCGGGCAGCATGCCCGACGAGCTGGTGAACACGGCGTGGTAGCCGTGCTCCCTGGCGAAGCGCATCTGGCTGAACACGACCGTCAGCCCGGCGAAGACCAGCGCCATCACCAAGGTGAAGATGGCCAGTTTCACGGTCGTCGCGGTGTTCTTCACAGTGCGTCCACCCCCGGTAACCCGGCGAACAGCAGCTGGAACACCTTCGGCGCCGAGTTGGGCTTCACGAAACCCGTGTTGGGCACGTACGGAGCTCCCTGATTCGTGTCGGTGACGACGTAGTCGGCATGGCTGTTCGGCACCCGGTCGACCACGCCCTCGCAATGCGGGCCACCGGTGGCGTTCACCTTCGGCAGGTCGTCCGGGTAGGTGTAGGGCTTGGCGCCGAACATGAAGTTGGTGTTCATCCCGATGCCGGGCAGCACCCCGCCGAATACCCGTTCGGCCAGCGGCATCATCGGGCCGAGCGCGTTGATGACGCAGCCGAGCGCGGGGTTGTATTCGAACAGCAATTGCGTGGTGGGCCGCAAGAGATCCAGCGCGGTGCCGAGGTTGCCCTCGTTCTCCTTCAGCACCGATCCGGTGGTGTCGGCCAAGCCGATCAGGTTGGCCAGCACGTCGTCCAGGCTCTGCTGCTCGTCGACCAGCGCGCGGCTGGTGACGGTGGCGTTGTCCACGGTGCGCAGCAGGTCGGGCGCCGTGTCCGCGTACAGGTCGGTGACCTGACCGGTCTGCACCAGATCCTGTTGCAGCGTGGGCAGATACGGGTTGATATCGCGCAGGTAGGCATCGCTGCGGGCGAGCAGGTCACCGAGCTTCTCGCCGCGGCCCTGCAACGCGGTGCCGAGCGCGGACAGCGTCGCGTTCAGCTTCTCCGGCTCGACCTTGGCCAGCACGTCGGACAGGTGCTGGAACAGCGTGTTGAACTCGACGGTCACGTGCTGCACGCTCACCCGCGCACCGGGTTTCAGCGAGGTCGCCGAAGGCTGTTCGGGCACCGTGAAATTCACGTACTTCGCACCGAAGACGGTGGTGGAGCGGATATCTACGCCCGCGTTCGCCGGAACCAGTTTCAGCTGATCGGGATTCACCGCCAGTTTCAGGCTGGCGCCCTCGGCGGTCTGCTCGATCCCGACGACCCGCCCGATCTCCACGCCGCGCACCTTCACCTTGGCGTCCGGGTCGAGCACCAGGCCGCTGCGCGGCGCGTCGACCATGACGGTCGCCGTCGAGGTGAAGCCGCCGACGAACATCAGCAGCGCGATCGCGACGATCGCCACCATCGCCAGCACCATCGCCGCTCCGGCGAGCTTGAACCCGAGCGCGTTTCGCAATTTCGTCGAATCCGCCATATCGCTATCCGGAGAGGTGGAAGTTGCCGGAGGTGCCGTAGATGGCCAGCGAGATCAGCAGTGTCACCGTGACCACCGCGACCAGCGAGGTCCGCACCGCGTTGCCGACCGCCACGCCGACCCCGACCGGGCCGCCCGCGGCGTTGTAGCCGTAGTAGGTATGGATGAGCATGACCGCCAGGGCCATGAAGATCGCCTGCGCGAACGACCAGAGGATGTCGCTCGGGATCAGGAAGGTGGAGAAGTAGTGGTCGTACACGCCCGCCGACTGCCCGTAGATGACCACCGTGGCGAACCGGCTGGCCAGGAAGGACGCGATCACGGCGAGCGCGTACAGCGGCACGATCGCGATCATCCCGGCCAGCACCCGGGTGCCGACCAGGTACGGCACCGGCCGGATGGCCATGGACTCGAGCGCGTCGATCTCCTCGGCCACCCGCATGGCGCCGAGTTGCGCGGTCGAGCCGGCGCCGATGGTGGCGGCCAGCCCGATGCCGGAGATGACCGGGGCGGCGATGCGGACATTGATGAAGGCCGCGAAGAATCCGGTGAGCGCCTCGACGCCGATATTGCCGAGCGAACTGTAGCCCTGCACCGCGATGGTGCCGCCGGCGAACAGGGTGAGGAAGCCGACGATCACCACGGTGCCGCCGATCACCGCCAAAGCACCGCTGCCCATGCTGATTTCGGCGATCAGTCGAATGGTCTCGGTCCGATAGTGGGTGAGCGCGCGCGGAATTGCCCCCAGCGCCTGCGCGTAGAACACAGCCTGTTTTCCGACAGAATCGAGCGAGTCCGACATCCGACGCACCCGTCGAACGGTACGCGGGAAGCGGGATTCGATCACGAAGGCCATGCGGTCACCGCGCCGTGAACTTGATGCCTACCGCGGTGACCACCACGTTCACGACGAACAAAGCCATAAAGGCGAAGACGACGGTCTGATTCACCGCATCACCGACACTCTTGGGACCACCTTTGACATTCAAACCCAGATAACAGGCCACCAGCCCGGCGATCAGCCCGAACAATCCGGCCTTCACTTCCGAGATGATCAATTCGGGCAAATGAGTCAGCAGCGTGATGCCGTTGACGAACGCGCCGGGGTTCACGTCCTGCAGAAACACCGAGAAGAGAAATCCGCCGACGATGCCGATGGTGCAGACCAGGCTGTTCAGCATCAACGCGACGAACATCGAGGCGAGCACGCGCGGCACCACCAGTCGCTGCACCGGGTTGATACCGAGCACCCGCATCGCGTCGATTTCCTCGCGAATCGTGCGGGCGCCCAGGTCAGCACAGATCGCGGTAGCTCCGGCGCCCGCCACGATCAGCACCGTCACGATCGGGCCGACCTGGGTCACCGCGCCGAACGCCGCGCCCGCGCCGCTGAGATCGGCCGCGCCGATCTCGCGCAACAAGATGTTGAGGGTGAAGCTCACCAAAACCGTGAATGGAATCGCGACCAACAGCGTCGGCACGATCGAGACCCGTGCGATGAACCAGGACTGGTCGATGAACTCGCGCCATTGAAATGGCCTGCGCACGCTGGCGCGTGCGACTTCGGCAGTCAGTTCGAAGAACCCGCCGACGGCCCGCAATGGCACGGCAAGGACCTCGTTCATCTACGAACCTCCTTGCTCAGAACCCGCGTACAACTTCACGGCACGATTCTTCACCGAGGCCGCACCGCCTCACTGATTAGAACACGTTCACAACGTTGCCGGAAGATGTTTGTCACTTTTGAACTGCACTTTTTAGCTGCATCGGCATACAAATCTGGAACGGGTGTCAGAGAGATTGATCCCACCTTTGTGAGGCGGAGCACATCTCGACACCCAATGTCTACCAAGTGCCGGACCCGTGATCAACAGTTGGTCAGTTGATCAGCAGTTCGTGTCGAGTGGGTCTTGCAGATACCGATCCTCGCTGCGCATGTTTCGCGCCGAAGGTCGGGCGGCGATACGAACTCAGCCGAGATCGAGCAGCGCCGAAGCCGAGAAGGTCTGCCCGGCAGGGCGTTCGGCGAAGTAGCCGCCGAGGGTGGCCGCGAGATCGCCCGGCGACCACTGACCGTCCGCGGCGTCGAACCGTTGCTCGACGACGGGCGCGGCCATGAGCGCCACCATCGCGCCGTAGACCACGAACAGCTGACCGTTCACCGCGTCGGCGGCCGGTGACGCGAGGTAGGCGACGAGCCGGGCCACGTGATCGGGGGACAGTGGATCGACCGCACCCTCGGGTGCGGCGCTGAACACCGTTTCGGTCATCGCGGTCCGCGCGCGCGGCGCGATCGCGTTGGCGCGCACGCCGTAGCGCGAAAGCGCCCGCGCCGCCGACAACGTCAACGCCGTGATGCCCGCCTTGGCGGCACCGTAGTTGGCCTGCCCCTCCGGGCCGAGCAGACCAGCCTCCGACGAGGTGTTGATCAGCCTGCCGTAGACCGGCGCGCCGGCCGCCTTCGACTTGCCCCGCCAATAGGCCGCGGCATTGCGGGACAACAGGAAATGGCCGCGCAGATGCACCGCGACGACGGCGTCGAAATCCTCGTCGGACATGTTGAACAGCATCCGGTCCCTGGTGATCCCGGCGTTGTTCACCACGATGTGCACACCACCGAATGCCTCCTCGGCGGTGCGGATCAGCGCGTCCGCGGTGGCCCGTTCGGCGATGCTGCCCGCGACGAACTCGGCCTTGGCGCCGAGCGCGCGGAGCTCGGACAGGGTGTCGGACACCGCATCCGATTCGGCCAGGTCGTTGATCACCACCGAGGCTCCGGCACCGGCCAACGCGAGCGCCTCTGCCCGCCCCAGCCCGGCGCCCGCTCCGGTCACGATCGCCACTCGTCCGGCCAGGCTCACATCTACATCGTCCACGGGGCCGACCCTAGAACGTGTTCCAGCCAATGGCAAGGGACCATTTCACTGGAGCCGCAGCGCCGCTTTCGGGCATTGCGCGACCGCGTCCTCGACCTCGGCGACGCGATCGGCGGGCACCTCGGCCGTCAGGATGTGCAACTGGTCTTCGTCATCGAGTTCGAACACGTCGGGGGCGATTCCGACGCAGATTCCGTTCGCTTCGCACTGATCCAGATCGACGCTTACCTTCATGAGAACTCCTTTACCGCGATCCTTGGCGAACCCTAACAAGCCGGCACCGCCGCAGGTGGCGCTATCGACCGGATTCGGTAGCAATACTGGAACATGTTTCAGTCGGTATGCAATGATCGGGTGCACCCACATCGAGAAGGCATGAGGTATTTGCCATGCGCATTGCGTACACGCCGCAGCAGGAGGAGCTACGCGCGGAGCTGCGCGACTACTTCGCGCGACTCATCACCCCCGAGCGGCGGGCCGCGCTCAGCGCGCAGACCGGCGAGTACGGCCAGGGCACCGTCTACCGCGACGTCGTGCGGGAGATGGGCCGCGACGGCTGGCTGACGCTGGCCTGGCCGAAGGAATACGGCGGCCAGGACCGGTCCACGATGGATCAGCTGATCTTCACCGACGAGGCCGCGATCGCCGGCGCCCCGGTGCCGTTCCTGACCATCAACTCGGTCGCGCCGACGATCATGCACTACGGCAGCGAGGAACAGAAGCGTTTCTTCCTGCCCAAGATCGCCGCGGGCGAGCTGCACTTCGCCATCGGTTACTCCGAACCCGGCGCAGGCACCGACCTGGCCAGCCTGCGCACCTCCGCGGTGCGCGACGGCGACGACTACGTGATCAACGGCCAGAAGATGTGGACCAGCCTGATCGCCTACGCCGACTACGTCTGGCTCGCGGTGCGCACCGACCCGAACGTCAAGAAGCACAAGGGCATCAGCATGCTCATCGTGCCGACCACGGCCGAGGGCTTCTCCTGGACCCCGGTGCACACGATGGCGGGGCCGGACACCAGCGCGACCTACTACCAGGACGTCCGGGTGCCCGCGAGCGCACTGGTCGGCCAGGAGAACGGCGGCTGGGCGCTGATCACCAACCAGCTCAACCACGAGCGGGTCGCGCTCACCTCGGCGGGACCGCTCGCGCTCGCGGTGCGCCAGACCGTCGACTGGGCGCGCAACACCAAGGCGGGCAACGGCTCCCGGGTCATCGACCAGGAATGGGTGCAGGTCAACCTGGCCCGGGTGCACGCCAAGGTCGAATACCTGAAGCTGCTGAACTGGGAGATCGCCAGCCGGGCCGACGCGGGCGGCGACGCGGCACCCCGGCCGTGGGACGCCTCCACCTGCAAGGTGTACGGCACCGAGCTGGCCACCGAGGCGTACCGGCTGCTCATGGAGGTGCTCGGCCCGCAGGCCTATCTGCGGCAGGATTCCCCCGGCGCCGAACTGCGCGGACGGCTCGAGCGGATGCATCGGGCCGCGCTGATCCTGACCTTCGGCGGCGGCACCAACGAGGTGCAGCGCGACATCATCGCGATGACCGCCCTCAAGCAACCCGCCGCCGCGCGCTGATCCGGAAAGCAGAGAGCTGACATGGATTTCACTCCCACCGAAGCCCAACTCGATCTGGCCCGGCTGACCGGCGAGGTGTGCGCCAAGCTCGTCACCGCCGACCGGCTGCGCGAACTCGACAAGGCCGACGAACGATTCGACGCGGCGCTG
Source organism: Nocardia brasiliensis NBRC 14402 (assembly GCF_000308475.2). Classification (GTDB taxonomy): domain Bacteria; phylum Actinomycetota; class Actinomycetes; order Mycobacteriales; family Mycobacteriaceae; genus Nocardia; species Nocardia brasiliensis. The sequence continues at coordinate 43,778 of NZ_BAFT02000043.1, forward strand.
TGGAGTTCGCTCGCCGAGACCGGCGTGCTCGCGGCGGCGCTACCGGAGTCCGTGGGCGGCGGCGACTTCGGCGTGCTCGAGCAGACCGCCGTGCTGCGCGAGCTCGGCAAGTCGCTCGCCGCCGTGCCCTACCTCTGGTCCATCGTGGTCGGCGCGGGCGCGCTGGCCCGGTTCAGCGATGCGGCGCAACAGGATCTGGCGACCCGGGCGGGCGCGGGCCAGGTGATCCTGACCGCGGCGCTGACCGAAGAACACAACTGGGATACGGCCAGGCCCACCACCGTCGCGGTCGAGGCGGCGGGCGGCTGGCGGCTCACCGGCGTCAAAACCACAGTGCCGGTGGCCGATCGCGCCGAGCGCATCCTGGTCCCGGCCACCGTCGCGGGCGCACCCGCGGTGTTCCTCGTCGATCCCGCCGCGGCGACCGTGACCGCGCAGCAGGTCGTCGATCGCAGCCCCGAGTACCTCGTCGAATTCGCCGATGCCCCGGCCGAATTGGTCGGCACCGTCGAACAGGGCGCCGAGATCCTGGACTGGGTGCTGACTCGGGCCTGGCTGGGTCTCAGCGCGCTGCAGCTCGGCACGGTGGAGCGCGCACTCGACCTGGTGGCCGAATACGCCCGCGAGCGTGAACAATTCGGTAAAGCGGTGGGTAGCTTCCAGGCCGTGGCCCAGCGGCTCGCCGACGCCTACATCGATGTCCAGGGCCTGCGCCTGGCGGTCACCCAGGCGGCCTGGCAGCTCTCCGAGGACCTGCCGAGCGCCGCGGCCGTGCACACCGCCAAGTTCTGGGCGGCCGACGCGGGCCACCGCGTAGCGCACACCGTCGTCCACATCCACGGCGGCGTCGGAATCGACCGCGACCACATCGTGCACAACTACTTCACCGCCGCCAAACACCACGAATTCGCCCTCGGCGCCGCCACCGACCACCTCCGCGCCCTCGGCACCCTCCTCACCACCAACCCCACCTGACCCACCCCGCGAACGGCCCGCCGATCCCGGCGGGCCGTTCGTGTTTGCCCGGCCCTGAGGTCGCCGCATGACGCAAAACTGAGGGCCGCCACGGTATTCGTGGCGACCCTCGGTCTGCGTGCGCGGTCTACTTGGTGCTTGCTTCTGCGTGTTCGTCGGCGGGGCGTTCGTCGGTTTGGGCTTTGGCCCAGCGGTAGTCGGGCTTGCCGGCGGGGTTGCGCTTGATCTGGTCGACGAACCAGAGGCTGCGGGGGAGTTTGTAGGGGGCGATCTCCTGGGTGAGGACGGGGCGCAGCTCCTCGAGGGTGGGACGCTTGTCGCCACGGCACTGGACGACGGCGGCGACGCGCTGGCCCCAGCGTTCGTCCTCGACGCCGACGACGAGGGCGTCGAAGACCTCGGGATGGCATTTCAGCGCACCCTCGACCTCTTCGGGGTAGATCTTCTCGCCGCCACTGTTGATGCTGACCGAGCCCCGGCCGAGCATGGTGACCGTGCCGTCTTCCTCGACCCGGGCGTAGTCGCCCGGGATCGAATAGCGAATCCCGTTGAACTCCTTGAACGTTGCCGCGGTCTTGGCCTCGTCCTTGTAGTAGCCGACCGGGATGTGGCCCTTGCGCGCGATGAGCCCGACCTGCCCGGAGCCGGGCACCACCGGATTGCCGTCCTCGTCGAGCACCTCGGTGGCGGCGTCGATCTTCACCCGCGGACCACCGGTATGGTTGGCGCCCTTGGCGATTACCGACAGCCCGCCGAAACCGGTCTCCGAGGACCCGATGGAATCGGTGATCATCCGGTTGGGCAGCAGTTCGAGGAACTTGTCCTTCAGCGTCGGCGAGAACAGCGCGGCGCTGCTGGCGATCACGTACAGGCTCGAAAGATCGTAGGGCGCACCGGTTTCCGGATTCCCCTCGAGCAACGCGTCCACCATCGGCCGGGCCATCGCGTCACCGGTGATGAAGATGAGGTTGATCTTGTGCCGGTCGATGTGCTGCCACACCCCGTGCCCGGTGAACTCGGGGATCATCACGGCCTTGCCGCCGTCGAAGAGACTGTGGAAGGTCGCCGTCTGCGAGCCACCGTGGATCATCGGCGGAATCGGGAACCGCACCATCTGCGGGTTGCCCGCGCCCTGCTTGGACTGATGCCACTCGTCCTGGACGTACTCACCGGTGAGGAAGTTGATACCGCCGCCGAGCACCCGCCACCAGTCCTCGTGCCGCCACATCACGCCCTTCGGCAGCCCCGTGGTGCCGCCGGTGTAGAGCATGAAGATGTCGTCACCGGAGCGTTCACCGAAGTCACGCTCCCCCGACGCGGCGGTCAGCGCGGCCTCGTATTCGACCGAATCCGCTGCGGTCGCGGTGGCACCGGCCGTATCGTCGTCGACAACGATCACCGTCTTCAGCAGCGGCGTCTTCGGGAGCACCCCCGCCACCCGATCGCTGTAGCGGCGCTCGTGAATCAGCGCGACCATGTCCGAATTGTCGAAGATATATTGCAACTCGTTCTCGACGTATCGGAAGTTCACGTTGACCATCACCGCGCGCGCCTTGAACACCGCGACCATGGCCTCGACGGCCTCGATCGTGTTGCGCGAGTAGATGCCCACCTTGTCGCCCGGCTGAACACCATGTTCGAGCAGGTAGTGAGCCAATTTGTTGGCGCGCTCCTCCAGCTGGGCGTAGGTGACCTCACGGCTGTCGTCCGCGAGCGCGACGCGGTCGGGCATCAGGTCGATGGCGTGTTCGACAAGGTCCGCTATGTTGTAGCTCACAGCCCTAAAATAGAACGTGTTACTGTTCCTGGCAAGGTTCGAAAGTCAGGAGATTCGCCGATGCCACACTGTCTCGTCGAGGAACGCGATCATGTCCTGATCGTCACGATGAATCGCCCCGAGGCGCGCAACGCGCTCTCGGCCGAAATGATGGCGATCATGCGGGACGCCTGGGACCAGGTGGACAACGATCCGGACATCCGGGTCGCGATCCTGACCGGTGCGGGCGGCGCGTTCTGCGCGGGCGCGGACCTGAAGGCGATGACCGCGCAGCATCCCGGCGATTCCTTCGCGGGCGGCGGCTGGGACCTGTCGAAAATCGAGGCGCTGCTCAAGGGCCGCAGGCTCACCAAGCCGTTGATCGCGGCGGTCGAGGGCCCCGCCATCGCGGGCGGCACCGAGATCCTGCAGGGCACCGACATCCGGGTGGCCGGTGAAAGCGCGAAATTCGGCGTGTCCGAAGCCCGCTGGGGACTGTTCCCGCTCGGCGGGTCCGCCGTGCGACTGGTCCGCCAGATCCCCTACACCGTCGCCGCCGACATCCTGCTGACCGGCAGGCACATCACCGCGGCCGAGGCGAAGGACATCGGACTGATCGGGCACGTGGTCCCGGACGGCGGCGCGTTGGACAAGGCACTCGAGCTCGCGGCCCAGATCGCCGCGAACGGTCCACTCGCGGTGCAGGCCATCCTGCGCACCATCCGGGAAACCGAGGGCATGCACGAGGAAGAGGCGTTCCAGATCGACGCGAAGCTCGGCATGGCGGTGTTCAAGTCCACCGATGCCAAGGAGGGCCCGAAGGCCTTCGCGGAAAAACGCAAGCCGACCTTCACCGGTAGCTGAAAAGGCCACGCCCCCGGCACCTTTCGGCGACCGGGGGCGCTGCCGCGGCGAATTCAGCCGGCCGGGTAGGCCATCCAGAACGGCTCCCACTGGTGACCGTCGGGATCGATGAACGTGCGGCTGTACATGCCGACTTGTTCCTCTTGCGCTCGCTTCTCCGCGTTGACCTCCTCGGTGCCGCCCGCGGCCAGCGCCGCGCCGATGTAGGAGTCCACTTCGGCGATGCTGGTCAGCGCCAAACTGTAAGAGGCGCCGATTCTTTCGGTGGTTTCGGCCACCGGGCGACGACAGAACGTGGTGAAGAACTGTCTGGTCAGCAACATGATGCAGATGTTGTCGTCGATCACGATGCAGGCCGCGTTGTCGTCGGTGAACTCCTGATTGACCTTCCAGCCGAGCGCCTCGTAGAACTTCTTCGACCGATCCAGATCGGCGACGGGGAAGTTGAGAAAAATCATCCGGCTGCTCATGTGTCGGTCCCTTTTCGTAGTCCGCCTGTTTCCTGCGCATCTATGCAGACGACGCGCAGGCCCGGAACTCATCGCTGAGCGGGCGATGTGACCGGGCACACGACCCGGTTCAGCGATCTTGAAAACGCAGGTGGCGGACTTTTGGGTCTGGGCTGTGTCGGTGGGCTGTGGCAGGGTGACACCCATGAACGACTTGTCCGGCCACACCGCCGGCCTCGCTCCCGACGTCCTCGAATCCTTCGAGAAGCACCGCCGGGAATTGTGCGCTTACGCCTACCGCATGCTCGGCTCCTCCTTCGAGGCCGAAGACGCGGTCCAGGAGACCTTCACCCGCGCGTGGAAGTCCTACGACTCGTTCGAGGGTCGCGCGAGCCTGCGCTCCTGGCTGTATCGAATCACCACCAATGTCTGCCTGGACATGCTCGACGGCCCGCAGCGGCGGGCCAGGCCGATGGACCTGTCCGGTCCGTCGCGGCCGGACTCGCCACTACCCGCGCCCCAGCCGGACTACGTCTGGATCGAGCCGATCCCGAACGCTTTGGCCTTCGGTGCCGACCCGGCCGACCACGCCTCGGCCAAGGACACCCTGCGGCTGGCCTTCGTCGCCGCCTGCCAGCACCTGCCCGCCACCCAGCGCGCCATCCTGATCATGCGCGAGGTGCTGCGGTTCTCCGCCAACGAGACCGCCGAGGCCCTCACCATGTCGCCCGCCTCGGTCAACAGCGCGCTGCAGCGGGCCAGGGCGACCATGTCCAAGGTGCAGCCGACCACCTCGGACAACTACGACGAGTCCGACGACGACCAGCGCAAGCTCGTCGACAACTTCGTCAAGGCCTTCGAGGCCTACGACATGGACACCCTGACTTCGCTGCTGAAAACTGATGTGGCGCTGTCCATGCCGCCGATCGAGCTGTGGATCTCCGGCCCGGAGAACGTGGTCGCGTTCATGCTCGGCCACGGCAGCGGTTGCCGCGACTCCCGGATGATCCGCCTCGAGGGCGCCAACGGTCACCCCGCCTTCGGCCACTACAAGCCGAGCGGCGAGCCCGGTGTCTGGGTCCCCTGGTCGATCACGGTCCTGGAACTCGACGGCGACACCATCTCCGGCCTCAACTTCTTCCTCGACACCGACAAACTGTTCCCCCTCTTCGGGCTCGCCCCGGAACTCCGCGAAGCGGTGTAGGTCCCGGCCCCGCCTCCCGGGGAGGTTTGGACACACCAGCATTGCGCCCAGCCAGTTGCGGTCGGACAGTGTGCCTGTGCGCAGTACTGCCCGACTCGCGCGGGTTCTCGCGCACCGCACGACGACTTGCCGGGCGACACACCGGAAGAGTCGCGAAGACGTGCGCGGGGCGTTCCATTTGCCCCCCAGGCCCCGCCGAGGTCGCGTACTACGCTGCGCCGCGCGGCTTCTCACGCACTGCGCAGCGAGACGGCGCGCCGGGGCGGGCGACGGGCGGGGTGTTCCCCTAGGTGGCAGGTACGTAGCGCTCGCGAAGTTTGCGCTTGTAGAGCTTGCCGTTGGGGTCGCGGGGGAGTTCGGGGAGGTAGTCGATTGATTTGGGCATCTTGTATTTGGCGAGTTGGGTTGCGGCGAAGGACAAGAGTTCGGCGGTGAGGGTGTCGTCGCCTTCGATGCCGGGGGCGGGCTGGACCACGGCTTTGACCTCGGCGCCCCAGTCGGGGTGCGGGATGCCGAAGACGGCGACGTCGGCGACCTTGGGGTGGGTGACGAGCACGTTCTCGATCTCGGCGGGATAGATGTTCACGCCGCCGGACAGGATCAGGTCGGAACGACGGTCGTGCAGGTAGAGGTAGCCGTCCTCGTCGAGGTGGCCGATGTCGCCGACGGTGAACAGGTCACCGACGCGCGAGTCCTCGGTCTTGGCCTTGTCGTGGTGGTATTCGAAACTCGAAGCGCCCATGCGCATGTAGACCAGGCCGGGTTCACCGGTGGGCACCTCGGTGCCGTCCTCCTCGCTGAGCACTTTGATCACCGACCAGGGCCAGGCCTTGCCGACCGAGCCGGGCTTGCGCAGCCAGTCGGTGCCGTTGATCACCGTGCCGCCGCCCTCGGTGGCCGCGTAGTACTCGGTGACCGTCGGACCCCACCAGTCGAGCATCTGCCGCTTGGTTTCCTGCGGGCAGGGGGCCGCGCCGTGCACCATGCTGCGCAGCGAGGAGACGTCGTACTTGGCGCGCACCGCCTCGGGCAGGGCGAGCAGCCGATGGAACTGGGTGGGCACCATGTGACTGTGCGTCACCCGGTACCGGTCGATGAGCCGCAGCATTTCCTCGGCTTCCCACCGATCCATCAGAACGAGCTTGTGCCCCAACTGGATCGAGATGGTCGCGAAGTTCAGCACGGCCGTGTGATAGAGCGGCGAGCCACAGATGTGCACGTGCTCGTCGTACGGCGCGAGTTCGAACAAACCGAAGAAGGCCGTCGTATGGGGCGGCACGACATCCGGATCGGCGCCGGTAAGCGGCCGGCGAACGCCCTTGGGCCGACCGGTGGTGCCGGAGGTGTAGAGCATCGGTGCGCCGGTGCTGCGGTCGGACGGCCGTCCGGTGTCGGCGGCGCCGAGCCAGGCCACCGAGCGGAAGCCGTCGATCTCGCCCACCGAAAAGCGTGCCGTGGCAGGCAGTTTCGCCTCATCGGCCGCGGCGGTCGCGGTGGCGGCGAAGCGGTCGCTGGCCAAGAACGCCTTCGCCTCGCTGTCCTGGAGGATGTAGGCGACCTCGGGGCCGGTCAGGTGCCAGTTCACCGCGACGATGTACAGCCCGGCCTGATACGCCGCGAAGTACGCGGCGACCGCCTCCGTGCAGTTGTGCACCATGCTGACCAGCACGTCACCGGTTTCCAGGCCGAGCCCGCGCAGGCCGGTGGCGTATCGGTCGGCGAGCGTGGCCAATTCGCGATACGTCACCTCCCGGCCCGCCGGATCGACCAAGGCGATGCGATCCGGTTCGGCTTCGGCGATGTTCCACAGACCGAGAATTTTCGTTGACTCCTGCGCCGTCATCTTTATGAATCTAGAACGTGTTCTACATATCGACAAGGGGGGCGAGCCGACGTAATTGCTCGGCATCCGCCGCGGACACCAGCATCATGGTGACCCCGGCCGCCTCCCACACCTTCAGTTGTGCACGCACATGCGCCTCGTCGCCGATGATCGCGGTATCGAGAATCATTTCGTCCGGCACGACGGCGGCCGCCTCGGCCTTTTTGCCCGCCTGGAACAGCCGGCCGATCTCGTCGACCTCGCGTTCGTAGCCCATCCGGCGGTAGACCTGCGCGTGGAAATTCTGTTCCGGCGCGCCCATCCCGCCGATGTAGAGCGACATGACCCAGCGCATCCGCTCGAGTTCGCTCGCGGCGTCGTCGGTGATCACCACCTGACAACTCGCGGCGATCTCGAAGTCCGCCCGCGACCGACGCGCTCCGGCCCGGGCGAAGCCCTCGTCGAGCCAGTCGTTGTACATGTTCGCCAGCCGCGGCGCGTAGTAGATCGCGAGCCAGCCGTCGGCGATCTCGGCGGTGAGCGCGACGTTCTTCGGCCCTTCGGCACCGAGCCAGATCGGCAGATCCGCACGTAGCGGGTGCACGATCGGCTTGAGCGGCTTACCAAGCCCGGTCGCCCCCGGGCCGGTGTAGGGCAGCGGGTAGTTCGGCCCGTCGTTGGTCACCGGCGCCGCCCGCTCCAGAATGCGCCGGATGATCCCGACGTATTCGCGGGTCCGCTGCAGCGGTTTGGCGAACGGCTGGCCGTACCAGCCCTCGACGACCTGCGGCCCGGATACGCCGAGCCCGAGCACGGCCCGGCCGCCGCTGAGGTGATCCAGGGTCAGCGCGTGCATCGCGGTCGCGGCCGGGGTGCGCGCCGACATCTGCACGACGGACGTGCCGAGCCGGACCCGCTGCGTGGCCGAACCCCACCAGGTCAGCGGGCCGAACGCATCCGAGCCCCACGATTCCGCGGCGAACACGGCATCGAAACCCGCCGCCTCCGCCGCCAGCACCAACTCCCCCGCGTGCTGCGGCGGCTGCGCCATCCAGTACCCGAGTTGCAATCCGAACTTCATGTTCGACCCTTCCGACCGACCTCCGAGCCGTTTGCACAGCCCGTCACCGACACCGCATCTTGCCAGCAGAATAAGAACCTGTTCTACTCGACATTGTGACTCAGGGGAATACCGCATCCGGCGTAATCGCGGATGAGAGAGGGTCGGATTTGAACACCACCGCACCTGATGTACTCAGTGCGCCTCTACGGGTGCAATTCGACTACACCCGGTCCGTCGGACCGACGATCGGCAAGTTCTTGACCGCCCTGCGCGACCGCAAGATCGTCGGTGTGCGCGGCACGGACGGCCGGGTGCTGGTGCCGCCGCCCGAGTACGACCCGGTCAGCGCGGAGCCGCTCACCGACTTCGTCGACGTGGCCGCGGTCGGCACCGTCGCTTCGTGGACCTGGGTGCGCGAACCGCTGCCCGGCCAGCCGTTCGACCGCCCGTTCGCCTGGGCGCTGATCCAGCTGGACGACGCGGACACCACACTGCTGCACGCCGTCGATGTCGCGGCGCCGGAGGACATCCGGACCGGCATGCGGGTTGCCGTCCGATGGGCCGCCGAGACCAGCGGCAGCATCCATGACATCGCCTGCTTCGTCCCGGGCGAACAACCGGAAGCGACCACCGCGGCGACCGAGACAGGCGGCGAGCCGATCTCGGTCATCACCACGCCCGTCGATCTCAGCTATAAGCACACCGCGTCGCCGCAGGAGACCGTCTACCTGCGCGGACTCGCCGAAGGCAAGCTGCTCGGCGGGCGCACCGACGCCGCGGGCAAGGTGTACTTCCCGCCGCGCGGCGCCAATCCGACCGACGGCAGGCCGACCGACCAGACCGTGGAACTGCCCGACCGCGGCACCGTCACCACGTTCTGCATCGTGAACGTGCCGTTCCTCGGCCAGCGGATCAAGCCGCCCTATGTCGCGGCGTACGTGCTGCTCGACGGCGCCGACATCCCGGTGCTGCACCTCGTACTCGGTTGCGAGGCAAGCGAAGTGCGGATGGGCATGCGGGTGGAGGCGGTGTGGAAGCCGCGCGAGCAGTGGGGCTTCGGGCTGGAGAACGTGGACCACTTCCGCCCCACCGGCGAGCCGGATGCCGACTACGAGACCTACAAGCACCACCTCTGAGAGGCCCACGTTGACTGACCACGGAACGGACATCGCGGTCGTGGGCTTCGCCCACGCGCCGCACGTGCCGGAGACCTTCGGCACCACCAATGGCGTCGAGATGCTGGTGCCCTGCTTCCAGCAGCTCTACAGCCGGCTCGGCATCACCAAGTCCGATATCGGCTTCTGGTGTTCCGGCTCCTCGGATTATCTTGCCGGGCGCGCGTTTTCGTTCATCTCGGCGATCGACGCGATCGGCGCGGTGCCGCCGATCAACGAGTCCCACGTGGAGATGGACGCCGCCTGGGCGCTGTACGAGGCCTGGGTGAAACTGCGCTCGGGACAGGCGGAGACCGCGCTGGTGTACGGCTTCGGCAAGTCCTCGGCCGGCACGCTGCGCCAGGTGCTCACCATGCAGCTCGACCCGTACCTGGTGACACCGCTCTGGCCGGATGCCTGGTCGATCGCCGGATTGCAGGCCCGCGCGGGCCTGGACGCGGGCCGCTGGACCGAACAGGACATGGCCGCGGTCGCCGCGGGAAATGACGGCGACGTCGAAAGCCTGCTCGGCACACCGTATGTCGCCGATCCGCTGCGTGCCCACGACATCGCGCCGGTCACCGACGGCGCGGCGGCCATCGTGCTTGCGGTCGGTGACCGCGCGCGCGAACTGTGCGAGCGGCCCGCCTGGATCACCGGTATGGCGCATCGGGTGGATACACCGAATCTCGGCGCCCGCGACCTCACCGTCTCCCCCTCGACCGCGGCTGCGGCACAGGCGGTTACCGGCGGCGACACGAGCAGCTTCGATATCGCGGAGCTGCACGCGCCGTTCAGCCATCAGCAGCTGATCCTCACCGAGGCGATCGGCCTGAAGAACGGGACCAAGGTGAATCCGTCGGGTGGCGCGCTCGCCGCGAATCCGATGTTCGCCGCCGGGCTCGAACGCATCGGCTTCGCGGCCGAGGCGATCATGGGCGGCACCGCGAATCGTGCCCTCGCCCATGCCACCAGCGGCCCCGCGCTGCAGCAGAACCTTGTGACAGTCCTGGATTCGGAGGCGAGCCGATGACCAATCCCGCTGCGGTGCTCGGCACCGGCCAAACCCATCACGTGACGAAAAGAACCGATGTATCGATGGCGGGCATGTGCCGCGAGGCCATCGACCGCGCGCTGGTCGACGCGGGCTTGACCATCGCCGATATCGATGCCGTGGTGGTCGGCAAAGCACCAGATCTGTTCGAGGGCGTCATGATGCCCGAGCTGTATCTCGCGGATGCATTGGGCGCCACCGGAAAACCGCTGTTGCGCGTGCATACCGCGGGCTCGGTCGGCGGCTCCACCGGCGTGGTCGCCGCCAACCTGGTGCAGGCCGGCGTGCACAAGCGCGTGCTCGCGATCGCCTGGGAGAAGCAGTCGGAGTCCAATGCCATGTGGGCACTGTCGATTCCGGTGCCGTTCACCATGCCGGTCGGCGCGGGCGCGGGCGGCTACTTCGCCCCCCACGTGCGCTCCTACATCCGCCGCTCGAACGCGCCGAGCCATATCGGCGCGATGGTCGCGGTCAAGGATCGCCGCAACGGCGCGAAAAACCCACTCGCCCACCTCAAGCAGCCCGATATCACGCTCGAATCCGTGCTGGCATCGCAAATGCTCTGGGACCCCATTCGTTTCGACGAGACCTGCCCGTCCTCGGACGGCGCCTGCGCCATCGTGCTCGGCGACGAGGAAGCGGCGACCGCGGTGGAGGCGACCGGCAAGAAGGTGGCCTGGGTGCACGGCACCGCGATGCGCACCGAGCCGACCACCTTCGCCGGACGCGACCAGGTGAACCCGCAGGCCGGTCAGGACGCGGCGGCCGCGCTCTGGCAGGCCGCCGGAATCACCGACCCGCTCAACGAGATCGACGTCGCGGAGATCTACGTGCCGTTCTCCTGGTTCGAGCCGATGTGGCTGGAGAACCTCGGCTTCGTGCCGCAGGGCGACGGCTGGAAGCTCACCGACAAGGGAGAAACCGAGATCGGCGGCATTCTGCCGGTCAACCCGTCCGGCGGCGTGCTCTCCTCGAACCCGATCGGCGCATCCGGGCTCATCCGGTTCGCCGAGGCAGCCAAGCAGGTCATGGGCCGCGCCGGTGCGTACCAGGTGGAAGGCGCCCGCAAGGCCGTCGGCCACGCCTACGGCGGTGGCTCCCAGTACTTCTCGCTCTGGGTCGTCGGCTCGGAGCGGCGATGAGCCCACTACAGTTCACCCTCGGCATCGCGCTCAGTCCGCTGGAGCAGCTGCCGGAACTCGCGAAGACCGCTGAGGAATGCGGCTTCTCGTCGATCGCGCTGCCGGACTCGCTGTTCTACATGAAGTCCGCGGCGGCGAAGTACCCCTACACCGCCGACGGGAGCAGGTTCTGGGGACCGGAGACACCTTGGGTCGACCCGCTGATCGGGGCGACCGCGATGGCCATGGCGACCAGCCGGATCCGGTTCTACACCAACGTGCTCAAGCTCGGCTCCCGCAATCCGCTGCTGCTCGCACGCCAGGTGGGGTCAGTGGCAGCCATGTCCGGCAACCGGTTCGGCTTCGGTGTCGGCATCGGCTGGGCGCCGGAGGAATTCGAGTGGTGCGGCGTGCCGTACGCGCGCCGCGGGGCCCGGGTCGACGAGATGATCGAGGTCATCAAGCTGGTGCTGGGCGGCGGCATGGTCGAATACCACGGCGAATTCTTCGATTTCGATCCGTTGCAGGTCAGCCCGGCGCCCACCGAGCCGGTGCCGTTCTATATCGGCGGGCACACGGAGGCGGCGCTGCGCCGGGCGGCCCGGGTCGGCGACGGATGGGCCTCGGCGATGATGACCTACGACGAGCTGCGCCGGACCATCGGCAAGCTCGACGCCCTGCGCGCCGAATTCGGCCGGGGCGCCGAACCGTTCGAGATCCAGGCGGTATGCGTTGACCGGTACGGCCGGTCGGGCTATCAGGACCTGGCCGATGTCGGCGTCACCGATGCGATCGTGGTGCCGTGGCTGATGGACGGCATCGGCTTCGACGGCGAGCTCGCCGCCAAACAGGACTCGCTGCGCCGATTCGCCGCGGCACATATCGAGGACCCGATCGTCGCGGAGGTACCCGCATGACCACTACCACCGACCATCCCGCCCGCACCGCCGGGCTCGCGTCGCAGGCCGCGGTGCGCGCCCGGGACAAGGCGGCCTGGGTCGCCCTGTTCGCCGAGGACGGCATCGTCGAAGATCCCATCGGCCCTTCCGGTTTCGACCCGGAGGGCAAGGGACACCGCGGAAAGGAAGCGATCGCGGCGTTCTGGGACAAGGCGATCGCGCAGACCACCTCGATCGAGTTCCTGTTCGGTGACTCGTTCGCGTGCGGCAACGAGATCGCGTTCACCGGCACCATCCGCAGCACGCTCGGCGGTCATCGGATCGACGCCGACGGGGTGTTCACCTACCGGGTGGACGAGACCGGCAAAATCGCCGCGCTGCGCGCGTTTTGGGAGGTCGACCGCGCCATGGCGACCGCGAAGAAGATCGACTGACAGACCGACCGGCGAAAGGCCCTCGGACCGGAGTGGGGACTACCGGGCCGAGGGCCTTTGGTTTCGGTGTGCTCAGTGCGCGACCGGGCAGGTCTTGTAATCCACCGGGAATTCCTTGATCCCGTTGAGCCAACCGGAACGCAGCCGCTTCGGGTCGCCGAGCTTGGTGATGTCCGGCAGATGATCGGCGATGGCGTTGAAGATCAGGTCCACCTCGAGCCGGGCCAGGTTCGCGCCGATACAGAAGTGCGCGCCGGTGCCGCCGAAGGACAAGTGCTGGTTGTCCTTTCGCAGGATGTCGAACTTCTCCGGCTCGTCGAAGACGTCCTCGTCGAAGTTGGCCGAGCGGTACAGCATGACGACCCGCTCGCCCTTCTTGATCTGTACGCCGCCGAGTTCGGTGTCTTCCAGCGCGGTCCGCTGGAAGGAGGTGACCGGCGTGGCCCACCGGATGATCTCGTCGGCGGCGGTGGCCGGGCGCTCCTTCTTGAACAGCTCCCACTGATCGGGGTGCTCCATGAAGGCGTTCATGCCGTGCGTGATGGCGTTGCGGGTGGTCTCGTTGCCGGCCACGGCCAGCATGATGACGAAGAAGCCGAACTCTTCCTCGCTCAGCTTGTCGCCGTCGACATCGGCCTCGATCAGCGTGGTGACGAGGTCGTTGGCCGGGCATTCCTTGCGCGCGGCGGCCATTTGGTATGCGTAGCCGAGGATCTCGGCCGAGGCCATGACCGGGTCCGCGTCGTTGTCCGGGTCGTCGTATCCGGTCATGTCGTTGGACCAGGTGAAGACCTTCATTCGGTCTTCCTGCGGCACGCCGATCAACTCGGCGATCGCCTGCAACGGCAGCTCACACGCGATCTGGGTGACGAAGTCGCCACTCCCGGATTCGGCCGCGGCCTTGACGATCGATTCGGCCCGCGCCGAAAGTTCTGCGCGCAGACCGTTTATCGCGCGCGGGGTGAAGCCGCGGGAGATGATCTTGCGCAGCTTCGTGTGCTCCGGCGCGTCCTTGTTGATCAGCACGAAGCGCTGCAGTTCGATCTGCTCGCGGGTGATGTCGTCATTGAAGCGCGGGATCGCGGTGTTCTCGTAGGTGGAGAACACCTCGCTGCGCCGGGACACCTCTTTGACATCGGCGTGCTTGCTCACCACCCAGAAGCCCTCGTCGTGGAAGCCACTGACCTCGGCCGGTTGCGGATTCCACCAGACCGGGGCGGTTCGGCGCAGTTCGGCGAACTCCTCGACCGGGACTCGTTCGGCATAGATGCCGGGGTCTGTGACGTCGAATCCGTCCGGCAGATTCGGCCGGACATTCCGAGGGTCTACCACCAGATGTCTCCTTCGACAAACTGAAACACGTTCTATAATCATTGAAGCATAGGCGGCAGTATCAGGAAAGAAACCGGACAGAACCGCCAGAAACATCCCTGAACTCGTTACAGTTTCTGTCCCATACGAAAGGTTGGACATGGGCACACCCGTCATCGTCGAGGCCGCGCGCACCCCCATCGGCAAGCGCGGCGGCTGGCTGTCCGGCCTACACGCCGCGGAACTACTCGGCCTCGCGCAGCGCGGGCTGCTGGAACGCGCCCATCTGGACCCGACACAGGTCGAGCAGGTGATCGGCGGCTGCGTCACCCAAGCGGGCGAACAGTCCAACAACGTGACCCGCGTCGCGTGGCTGCACGCCGGGCTGCCGTGGCAGGTCGGCGCGACCACCATCGACGCCCAGTGTGGTTCGGCCCAACAGGCCAACCACCTCGTCGCCGGGCTCATCGCCACCGGGGCGATCGATGTCGGCATCGCCTGCGGAGTCGAGGCGATGAGCCGAGTTCCACTGGGCGCCAACGTCGGCGAGCACGCGGGCGCACGCAGGCCGGCCTCCTGGAGCATCGACCTGCCCAACCAGTTCGAAGCGGCGGAGCGGATTGCCAAGCGACGCGGCATCACTCGCGCCGACGTCGACAAGTTCGGTGCTCGCTCACAGCGCCTGGCCGGCCAGGCCTGGGCCGAAGGCCGCTTCGACCGCGAGGTGCTCACGATCACCGCACCGGCGGTGGACAAGGAAGGCAACGCGACCGGCGAGAAGCTGGACGTGTCGCGCGACCAGGGGCTGCGGGAGACGACGGTCGAGGGACTGGCCAAGTTGAAGCCGGTGCTCGAGGGCGGCGTCCACACCGCGGGCAGCTCCTCGCAGATCTCCGACGGCGCCGCCGCGGTCCTGCTGATGGACGAGCAGGCGGCGCAGCGAGCGGGCCTGCGGCCGCGGGCGCGGATCGTCACCCAGGCCCTCGTCGGCTCCGAGCCCGAGTTCCACCTCGACGGACCGGTGCAGGCCTGCTCGCGCCTGCTGGAACGTTCCGGGATGAGCATCGGCGACATCGACCTGTTCGAGATCAACGAGGCCTTCGCCTCGGTCGCGCTCTCCTGGGCCTCGGTGCACCGGCCGGACCTGGATCGGGTCAACGTCAACGGCGGCGCGATCGCCCTGGGACATCCGGTCGGTTCGACCGGATCCCGGCTGATCACAACGGCTTTGCACGAGCTGGAGCGCACCGGCAACAGCACCGCGATGGTGCTGATGTGTGCCGGTGGCGCATTGGCGACAGGCACGATCATCGAGCGTCTATAGGGTGTTCAACTCCGCGAAACGGGTTTGTTGAACGTTCATCCCCCAGGCTCGAAAACGTGTCGTACGCCACACATGAGTGAGCTTCGTCAACTAGATGAGACGTCAGCTATCTTTCCGCTATCATGGGTGGCGCGGGGAAGACCTCCAGGACGGGCCAGAACCGGTCCGTACCTCGGCTTCTCGAGAGCCGTTGGGGTGACCCGCAAACGCAACGGTCCCAGTACCTTCGCCCAACCGGCACCTAGAAGCTTCAAGGAAATCCGGAATCAGGCGTAGGTTTTCAGTTACTGAGCCGCTAATATCAATGATACGTATCCGAGATAACGACTGTTAGTACAGCGAAGGGAATTGGGCGGCTCACAATGGCTGATTTCGCGGCGCGGCTGAACAAGCTGTTCGAAACCCTGCATCCCCCGGGGCGTAAGCCGCACACCAACGCGGAGGTTGCGGCTGCGCTGACGGCCTCCGGACATCCGATCTCGAAACCGTACCTGTCGCAGTTGCGGTCGGGACAACGGACGAACCCGTCCGATGAGACGGTGGCCGCCCTGGCGAAGTTCTTCAAGGTCAAGCCGGACTACTTCTTCAACGACATCTATGCCGCCAAGATCGATCACGATCTGGAGTTGCTGTCCCAGCTGCAGGGCTACGGACTGCGACGGCTGTCGAGTAGAGCGTTCGACCTGTCCGAAGAATCACAGAACCTCCTCACCTCCATGGCGGAGAAGTTGCGGGCAAGTGAAGGCTTGCCCGGAATTCCTCCGGATGGAACCGAATAGGTTCACTTGCACGAAGCACAGTGCGGCCCCACGGGTCGCACTGTGCTGTGTTATGCGTTCACACCCTGGACAATGCATGATGGCGTGCCCCGGGTAATAGGGGCTTGCCCTGTCAAGGGTGCTTGCGGTATCCGATCACGCGTGCGTGCGGACCCGCATTCGACTATCTCGGAACAGACTGCCGCACCGGTTATCCCGGTCCCCTGATTTTGTGCATGCTTCGATAAGTCAGCGTTCACCGGGCAGAACTCGACCCGGAGTCCGCAACGCGGATCCCGGGGTGTCTACGGGTGCACCAAATACGGGCGGAAGAGACCGCTTAGCTCAATTTCGGGCGTGCTCCAGGCTTGTCGCGTCATATGCCCGCGCGATGGCCTGGACCCAGCCGCGCGGACTAATGCCCTCCGGCGGAGCAATCCACCGCGCATCGATTGCCACATCGCCCAACGGGTTTCTCGCCCACTCCGCCACCGTGCCCGCCCGCTCCGCGATCGACCGTGGCGGCGGGGCCACCGCAGCGAGCACCACGCCACCGCCGGACTGGAGATACAACGCGTCCATGATCTGGGCCACTTGATCGGACGCTCGTAGCTGAGTCGAGGTACCGGTCTGGTCGTGCGCGACGACCTCGGGGAAGCGGCCGACCATGATCTTGTGCAACAACCGGATCTGGCGCAGCAGCACCCGGGCTCGCACCCAGAGCTCCACCACGATCCAGACCGCACCGAACGCGATCAGCAGACTCGCCGCCTCCCAGGCCGGCCACGCCCAGGTCGGATTCCCCGGCGCGACCCGCGGCGCATCATTGAACGCGCGCCGAACCTGAAGCACCGCAAGCACTGCGACGACAGCGGTGCCCGTGGTGTAGATCGCGATACCGCGGCCGAGCGTGGTCCAGTCGAGGTTGCGCAGACCGGTGATGACGATGAACACCGCGCCGAACGCGACCACCTCCCAGCCGAAGGTGAACGACCACGCGATGGTCGCGGCCACCGCGAACAGACCGAGGCTGTAGATCACCAGCGCGACCTGGCGCAGGTTTCGGCGCGATACCACCGGCCAGGCCGCCGAGGCCACCACCGAGGTGGCCGTCACGAAGGCGATCCACGCGGACACCACGACACCGTCGGAAAGCCAGCCGGCGTGCACGCCACCCGGCAGCAGGTTGTCGATCGCCACCGCGATCTCCGGCACCGCCACGGTTGCGGCCAGCGCAACGGCGGCGACCGCGATCACGATGGCCACCCGGGCCGTTGTGGCCGGCTTCACCAGCACGCGCCCCACCCGGGCGCCTGCCGCCATCCAGACCAGCAGTGCCGTCAACCAGAGGGTCATCCCAGCGCCTCATCGAATCGAAGGACCGAGACGCCTGCGCCTCGGCTGTTGAACACCCGGAGCCGGGTCATCAGCATGGCGGCGAAGGTCTCCGCCTCCCACTCGGCGAGCTCGTCCGCGCCGTCGTCGACGATCTGCTGGTGCGCCCGCTGACTCAGCATGTAGGCGATCAGGTCGTCGCTGGCCTCGAGCGTCACCTCAGGCGCGGGCGCGCCCTCGTGATCGAACACGATGTGGCCGAGTTCGTGCGCGAGCGTGTGCTCGCGGCTCGGCAGCGATTCGGCCAGCACGATCACGTCCCGATCGGGATAGAACCGGCGCTGACCGCACACGCCGGGCCCCAAATGCGCACTGGCGATTTCGATTTCGCGCCGCCGCTCGCTCGCGATGGCGAGCACGACCTCGTCCAGCGTGGTGGCGTCGGAGTCCGCCGCCACCGCGCACACAGCATCGACGGCCGCGGCCACCCGCCGGTAAGACCGCGAACTGCTCTGAGTCTTCGAGTCACTCATGCCTGCACCTCGCTGCCGCTCGGTTCCGGCATGCGCGACGCACGCTGTGACACAATTCGTTCGCTCCGCTCACTCATGCCACACCCCTCACGGCCTCGGGAAGAACATGGCACGGGCGGCGTCTACTCGGGCCTGTGCGGCCGAGGCGCCCTGGAAGCTGACCGCGCCGGAACCCGCGCCGGCGAGCCCGAGTGCGATCAGGCCACCGATCACCGAGAGCAGCTTCGGTTTCGGGAGACCGTCGTTGGCGCTCGTCGGGCGCACGTCGGGGTTGGGCTTGGCGGGCGAGGCCTGCGGCGGTGCCGCGGGGGCGGGCGGTGCGGGTGGCGGCACGGCGGCCGGGGCCGCTGCGGGCACCGGAGCGAGCACGGGCAGCGGGATGGCCGGCAGCACCGGCGAGGGCACCGGCGGCACCGCGATCGGAGGCAGCACCGGGGCGGGCGGTGGCGGAATCGGGATCAGCAGCAGGAGCAGCGGAGCGGCGGAGCCGACCGCGGCCGAACCGACCGCCGCGGAACCGACTGCGGCAGAACCGGTTGCAGCGGAACCCACACCCGCGGACCCGACGCCCGCAGAGCCGACACCGGCGGAACCCACCGCGGCCGAACCGACGCCGGCCGAACCCACCGCGGCCGAACCGGTCGTGCCGACGCCGACACCCGCGGACCCGACCGCGGCCGAACCCGTTGCGGCGGCGCCCAATCCGGCGGACCCGGTCGCGGCGAGCGCGGCCGAACCGGATCCCAGCACGACACCGAGCCCGGCCGAGCCGGTGCCCAGGGTCAGGCCGAGCCCGGCCGAACCGGAACCGAGCACGATGCCCAGCCCCGCGGACCCGGCCGCAGCCGCGGACCCGCCGGCAGCAGAACCACCGGCCGCAGCGGATCCGGCCGCAGCCGAACCGCCGGCCGCCGCCGAACCGGTCGCCGAACCGGTGCCGATCGCGGGGTTGGTAGGCACCGCACTGACGTCACTGGGCTGTCCGGGGACCGAAAGGGGGTACCAGGGACCACCGGTGTCATACGGCGGCGGAGCGGGGTCCAGAGCGCACTGGGGGCAGCCGCCGACGGGCTGTGCCTCGGCCGCTACCGGGCCGAGTAGCGCGAAACCGGCCACGGTCCCCGCTACTGCAAGCACACGTAACGTGCGACCAACGGCCATGCGTCGAGCCTTCCCCTCATTTGCAAAGCGCAGAACTTCCCCGGTCACGACGCTCACACGGGATTTTTTAACGGACGGGGGCCATAGTAAACCCCTATCGTTACCTGCGCAGAAAGAAGGGTGGTGCCAGGTCAGGCCCCGTACACCGGTTCGGGCGGCATCCCCTTGGCAATCAGGTCGGCCACCACCGGGCCGAGCTCGGCCGGATCCCACCGTGCGCCCCGGTCCACCGCGACGCCGTGCCGCCACCCGTCTGCCAAGGCCACTTTACCGCCCTCGACCTCGAACATGCGGCCTGTGACGCCCTTGGACTGCGCGCTGCCGAGCCAGACGACCAGCGGAGAAATGTTCTCCGGCGCCATCGCGTCGAAGCCGGCGTCCGGCCGCGCCATGGTCTCGGCAAACACCGTTTCGGTCATCCGGGTGCGCGCCGCCGGTGCGATGGAATTCACAGTGACGCCGTAGCGCGCGAACTCCGCGGCGGCCGTGAGTGTGAGACCGGCGATACCCGCCTTGGCCGCGCCGTAGTTGCCCTGACCGACGCTGCCCTGCAGACCCGCACCGGAGCTGGTGTTGATTATGCGGCCATCGACCGGCCGACCGGCCTTCGACTCGCCGCGCCAGTACTCGATCGCGTGCCGCATGGTGACGAAGTGGCCCTTGAGGTGCACGCGGATGACCGCGTCCCATTCGTTTTCGCCGAGATTGACCAGCATCCGGTCGCGCACGAACCCGGCATTGTTGACCAGCACGTCCAATCCGCCGAAGGTGTCCACCGCCTGGCGGACAAGACGTTGCGCGCCTTGCCAATCCGCGACGTCGTCGCCGTTGGCCACGGCCGCGCCGCCGAGCGCCTCGATCTCCGCGACGACCTGCTCGGCGGGGGTCTCCCCCGTCGCCGCGCCGTCGAGCGCCGAGCCGAGATCGTTGACCACCACCCGCGCCCCGGCGGCGGCGAAGGCGAGCGCGTGCGCCCGGCCGATACCGCGGCCCGCACCGGTCACGATGACGGTGCGTCCTGCGCAGATCTGCTCGGTGTCCATACCTGTGTCCTCTTCGTGTGGGTCCGATGTGTTCAGGACTGCTGCCGGCCTACGTCCGCGGTGGACGCGGCGAGGAAGGCCGGGCGTTCGCCGCCGCCGTGCACGAGCAGGCTCGCCCCGCTGACGTAGCCGGCCAATTCCGAGGCCAGGAAGACCGCGCAGCGGCCGATATCGTCCGGGTGGGCCATCCGGCCCAGCGGGATCGTCTCCCCCACCGCGTCGATGCCGTCCTGGTCGCCGTAGTGCAGTTGGCTCAGCTCGGTGACCACCGGTCCGACGACGAGCGAGTTGACCCGCACCTTGGGCGCCCATTCCACGGCGAGCGAGGCGGTCAGGCTGTCCATGCCCGCCTTGGCCGCGCCGTAGGCCGCGGTGCCCGGCGACGGGCGGTGCCCGCTCACGCTGGAGATGTTCACGATGGAACCGCCGCCCGGCTGCTGCTGCATCACCGCGTTGGCGGCCTGGGAGACCAGCAGCGGCGCAAGCAGATTCAGCTCGACGATCTTGGCGTGGAAGTTCTTGCTCGCCGTGGCGGCGAGGGCGAAGGGCGCGCCACCGGCGTTGTTGACCAGGTGGTCGAGGCGGCCGTGCCGCTCGACGACGGCGTCGACCAGCCCCTGCACCGCGTCCGCGTCCCGGACATCGCAGGGCAGGAACTCGATGCCGCGACCGTCGACCTCGATCGGCGCCTCGGCGCGACGCCGGGCACAGGCGATCACGGTCGCGCCCGCCGCGAGGAACGTCCGGCTCACCCCGGCGCCCACGCCGCGGACACCGCCGGTCACCAGGACGACGCGATCGGCCAGATCGATTTCGAGTGCCACCGTGCTAACCTACCAAGCAACTGCTTGCTTTGCCACTGTGTTGGATTAATCACGAGCCGAGCTACTCACGATGGGATAGGCGATGGGGATCAACCGTCACTCCGAATCAACCGGCATCACCGTGGTCACGGTCGACTACCCGCCGGTCAACGCGATACCGACGGACGGCTGGTTCGCCATCGCCGACGCGCTGCGCGAGGCCGGGCGCGATCCGGAGACCCGGGTTGTGGTGCTGCGCGCGGAGAATCGCGGTTTCAACGCCGGTGTCGATATCAAGGAGATCCAGAGCAAGCCCGGCCATCAGGCGCTGATCGACGCGAATCATGGTTGTTTCGAAGCGTTCGCGGCGGTCTACGACTGCCCGGTGCCCGTGATCGCGGTGGTCCAGGGCTTCTGCCTCGGCGGCGGCATCGGCCTGGTCGGCAATGCCGACGTCGTGATCGCTTCCGACGACGCCACTTTCGGGCTGCCCGAGGTGGACCGCGGCGCGCTCGGCGCGGCCACCCATCTGTCCCGGCTGGTGCCGCAGCATCTGATGCGCGCCCTGTTCTATACGGCGAGCACCATCACCGCCCAGCAGCTGCAGCACTTCGGCTCGGTGTACCAGGTGGTGCCGCGCGCCGAACTCGACGCCGCGGCAATGGAAGTCGCCAAGAACATCGCCGCCAAGGACGGCCGGGTGGTCCGTGCGGCCAAACGCGCGCTCAACGGTATCGACGGGCAGGACGTGCACCGTAGCTACCGCTACGAACAGGGATTCACCTTCGAACTCAACCTCGCCGGTGTCGCCGACGAGATCCGCGCCCGGTTCGACGACGACCTGGCCGCGCGCAAGGCCGAGAAATAGGGAGTTCAGCACTCATGCGAGACAAGCGAATGTCGCTCGACGAGGTCGTCGGCGAACTGCGCAGCGGAATGACGCTCGGCATCGGCGGCTGGGGTTCGCGGCGTAAGCCGATGGCGCTGGTGCGCGCCATCCTGCGCTCGGACCTCACCGACCTGACCGTGGTCAGCTACGGCGGGCCGGATCTCGGCCTGCTGTGCTCGGCCGGGAAGGTACGTAAGGCGTACTACGGGTTCGTCTCCCTGGATTCGCCGCCGTTCTACGATCCGTGGTTCGCGCACGCGCGCACCAGCGGCGCGTTGGTGGCCCGCGAAATGGACGAAGGCATGCTCAAATGCGGGCTGGAGGCCGCCGCCGCCCGGCTGCCGTTCCTGCCGATCCGGGCCGGGCTCGGCTCGGACGTGCCGAACTTCTGGGACGGCGAATTGCGCACGGTCGCTTCGCCCTATCCCGACGTCGACGGTCACACCGAAACCCTGATCGCGATGCCCGCGCTCAATCTCGATGCGGCGCTGGTGCATTTGAACCTCGGTGACAAGCACGGCAACGCCGCCTACACCGGCGTCGACCCGTACTTCGACGACCTGTACTGCCTGGCCGCCGAGCGCCGGTACGTCTCGGTGGAGCGCCTCGTCGACACCGACGAACTGGTGAAAACCGTGCCGCTGCAATCACTGCTGCTCAACCGGATGATGGTGGACGGAGTGGTCGAGGCGCCCGGCGGTGCCCACTTCACCCTCGCGGGCGACAGCTACGGCCGGGACGAAAAGTTCCAGAAGCACTACGTGCAGTCGGCGAAGACGCCCGAGACGTGGCAGCAGTTCGTCGACAAGTACCTGGCGGTCTCCGAAGACGAGTACCAGGCCGCCGTCCGCGAGTTCGCCCAGGAGGCCCAGAAATGACCGCAGCGCGAGGCGATTCCGTAGCGGGTGCGGCCGAGACCTGCACCCGCGCCGAGGTGTGCGCGGTGGCCTGCGCGGAGATCTTCAGCGGCGCGGGCGAAATCATGGCGAGCCCGATGTCGCCCATGTCGATCATCGGCGCGCGGCTGGCGAAGCTCACCACCGAACCCGATCTGCTGCTCTCCGACGGAGAGGCGCTGCTTTTCGCCGACACCCCGCCGATCGGCGGGAAAGCACCGATCGAAGGGTGGATTCCGTTCCGGAAGGTGTTCGACGTGGTGGCCTCCGGGCGGCGGCACGTGGTGATGGGCGCCAACCAGATCGACCGGTACGGCAATCAGAACCTCTCCGCGTTCGGCGCCTTGCAGCAACCCACCCGGCAGATGTTCGGGGTCCGGGGCGCGCCGGGCAACACCCTCAATCACGCGACCAGCTATTGGGTTTCGCGGCACACGAGCCGGGTCTTCACCGACCAGGTCGACATCGTCTCCGGCGTCGGCTACGACAAGATCGATCCGGCGAACCCGGCGTACCGGTTCCACCACCTGCACCGGGTGGTGACCAATCTCGGCGTCTTCGACTTCACCGGTCCCGGCCACACGATGCGGGCGCGCAGCCTGCATCCCGGCGTCACCGCCGCCGAGGTCGCCGAGAACACCGGCTTCGAGATCGACGGACTCGCCGAGGCGGGCGAGACCCGGCTGCCGACCGCCGAAGAACTGCGACTGATCCGGGACGTGCTCGACCCCAAGAAGATCCGGGAAACCGAGGTCCCGGCATGAGCGCGCCCACGCCGCGGTTACGCACCGCGCTGACCGATTTGGTCGGCATCGACCATCCCGTCGTGCAGACCGGCATGGGTTGGGTGGCCGGGCCGAGCCTGGTCGCGGCCACCGCCGAGGCGGGCGGGCTGGGCATCCTCGCCTCCGCCACGATGACCTATGCGGAGCTCGAAGCGTCGATCGCAAAAACCAAGGCGCACACCGGGAAACCGTTCGGTGTGAACATCCGCGCGGACGCCTCGGACGCACCCGAACGCATCGACCTGTTGATCCGGGAAAAGGTCGCCGTCGCCTCGTTCGCCCTGGCACCCAAGCAGGAGCTCATCGCGAAGCTGAAAGATGCGGGCGTGGTGGTGATTCCGTCGATCGGTGCGGCCAAGCACGCGGTGAAGGTGGCGTCCTGGGGCGCGGACGCGGTGATCGTGCAGGGTGGCGAGGGCGGTGGGCACACCGGACCGGTGGCGACCACACTGCTGCTGCCCTCGGTGCTGGACGCGGTCGATATTCCGGTGGTCGCGGCGGGTGGGTTCTTCGACGGACGCGGCCTGGCCGCCGCCCTCTCCTACGGGGCGGCGGGCGTCGCGATGGGCACCCGATTCCTGCTCACCCAGGAAAGCACCGTGCCGGACGCGGTCAAGCAGGAGTACCTCACCCGGCAGTTGCAGGACACCGTCGTCTCCACCAAAGTCGACGGCATGCCGCACCGGGTGCTGAACACCGAACTGGTGCAGCGCCTGGAACATTCGGGTCGCACCCGCGGACTCGCCGCGGCGGTCGCCAACGCGGCGAAGTTCAAGAGCATGACCGGCATGAAATGGTCCACCCTGGTACGCGACGGGCTGACCATGCGAAAGACCAAGGACCTCAGCTGGTCTCAGGTCGTCATGGCGGCCAATACGCCGATGCTGTTGCGCGCCGGGCTGGTCGAGGGCAATACCGGGGCGGGCGTGCTCGCCGCCGGTCAGGTCACCGGCATCATCGAGGACCTGCCCACCTGCAAGGAGTTGATCGATCGGATCGTCGCCGACGCGGTCGGCCGGATCGAGGCGTTGCAGAAGAACCTCTGAGCACCTACCGCGAATGCCCCGTTCCCGCCGGGAGCCGGGGCATTTCGCGTGCTCAGGGCGTATTGCTCGGTCCAGCCGGTCCGTGTTGCGGCCGGGCGGGCAAACTACCGTGGTGGTCGAGTTCGCCCGGGCCGTACGATCCCGCTCATGAACCAGCCCATGCCGCCGCAACAACCGCACTACCCGCAGCAGCAGCCCGGGTTCCAGCAGCCGCCGCCGGGATACCAGCAACCGCAGCAGCAGCCGGGCCCGCAGTTCCCGATCCTCGTCTCCACCATGAACGACGTGCCCGGCCACCGGGTCGTCCGGGTTTTCGGTGAGGTCGCGGGCCTGACCGTGCGCAGCCGCGGCCTCGGCTCGAACCTCGCCGCCGGTTTCCGTTCCCTCGGCGGCGGCGAGATCACCGAATACACCCAGCTGCTCTACCACTCCCGCCACGAGGCGATCATGCGAATGTGCCAGCACGCCATGTCCTTCGGCGCCAACGGCATCCTCGCCATGCGCTTCGACTGCAACGAGATCGCCAACACCATGAGCGAAGTAGCCGCCTACGGCACCGCCGTGCTCCTGGAACCCGCCGAAAAAAGCTGACCGCTCACCCGATTTCCGCATCCGGTCGCACTCGCTTCCGGAATGCGGGAAATAATCGCGGCGCGACGGTCATCCCGCACCGCTATTTGTTCGCCGACCAGATGGCAAATTCCCCACCCGGCGTGCAGATAACGCGTGACCCATCCCTTCCCACGATCCCCCATGCCTCATAGTCTTCGTCGATGGGAACATGGATGGCAGCTCCAGAACTGAACTCGAGGATCAGGCCATCGCTTTCGCCAGCATCTGCTCGCGTGACCACGGAGCCGATGAGAGATTCGAGCTCGGCGGCCACTACGACATAGTCGTTGGAGGGGGCTTGCAGCACGCTTCCGGTCGAAGTTCGAAACGTCAGCTCACCCTCGATCTGCAATTCGAAGGCATCCGGCTCGCCGAATCGAATCGTCGCCGTGGCACCAAGGATTACCGCTGCCACCGGCAATCCTTCGATCTGCAATGGCAATTCCATTCTCGGCAACCTCGGGGTCCGCAGCGCCCCCGGACGGTGGCGTGTTTCGACCACCGCCGGGGAGCACGAGTGGGGTCAGTTGGGGAGGCGCTCGATTATGGTGACGTTGGCGGTGCCGCCGCCTTCGCAGATGGTGAGGAGGCCGTAGCGGCCGTTGCGGCGTTCCAGTTCGTTGAGGAGGGTGGCGAAAAGCTTTGCGCCGGTGGCGCCGAGGGGGTGGCCCAGGGCGATGGCGCCGCCGTTGACGTTGACCTTTTCGGGGTCGGCGCCGGTTTCCTTCAGCCAGGCCAGGACGACGGGGGCGAAGGCCTCATTGATCTCGATGACATCGATGTCCTCGATGGTGAGGCCGGTCTTTTCGAGCGCCCACTTGGTGGCCGGGATCGGCGCGGTGAGCATGAAGATCGGGTCGGCGCCGCGGGCACTGACGTGGTGGATGCGAGCGCGCGGGGTCAAACCGTAAGCCTCGACGGCCCATTCGGAGGCGAGCAGGGTGGCGCTGGCGCCGTCGGAGATCTGGCTCGCGACGGCCGCGGTCAACGGGCTGCCCTCGGCCAGCGGCGGCAGCGACGCCATCTTCTCCAGGGTGGTCTCGCGCGGCCCCTGATCGATCCAGAAGTCGCCGACCGGCACGATCTCGCGATCGAAACGACCGTTCTTGATCGCATCGCGGGCCCGCTCGTGACTGCGCAACGCCCAGCGCTCCATGTCTTCCCGGCTGATGCCCCACTTCTCGGCGATCAACTGGGCGGCACGGAACTGCGTGACCTCGGCGGTGCCGTAGCGGTGGTCCCAGCCGGCGGCGCCGACGAACGGCGAATCGAAGCCGTACTCCTTGCCCGCGTACATGGCGGCGGAGATCGGGATGGCGCTCATGTTCTGCAGGCCACCCGCGACGATCACCTCGGCGGTGCCGCTCATGATGGCCTGCGCACCGAAATTGATGGCCTGCTGGCTGGATCCGCACTGCCGGTCGACGGTGACGCCGGGTACTTCTTCCGGGTATCCGGCGGCCAGCCAGGCGGTCCGGCCGACGTTGCCGGCCTGCGGGCCGACGTTGTCGACACAGCCGACGATCACGTCGTCCACATTGCCGGGGTCGATCGAGTTGCGATCCAGCAGCCCGCGCAGCGCGGCGGCGCCGAGGTCGGCCGGGTGCACGGCGGCGAGGGCGCCGCCGCGCTTGCCGACCGGTGTGCGCACCGCATCGATCACGTAGGCGTCCCGCAGCGGCGTGTAGGGGCGGCGGGGAGTGGAGGGTGCAGACATCGGAGTACTCCTACGTGATGTGCTCGGCCTAGCCGTTTTCGGAGGCGGTGAGCCCGTCGAGCACGATGGTCAGATACTGCTTGGCGAGGTTGTCGACGGTGATCGGGCCACCGGGCTGGTACCACCGCACCGCCACCCACACCGTGTCGCGCAGGAACCGGTACGCCAGTTCGACGTCGATCTCGGGCCGGAAGCTGCCGTCCTGGACACCGTTGGTCAATACCCGGTGCCACAGCTCGCGGAATTCGCGGTTGTAGTCGGCGATGTAGGTGAACCGTTCGGCGGTGCGCAGCCGCTTCGCCTCGGCCTGGTAGATCGCCACCGCGGCGTGATGCCGGTCGAAGGACTGGTAGGACGCGATCACCAAGGCTTCCAAGGTGTCTCGCGAGCTGAGCCCGGCGGCGACGATCTCGCGGTAGTGCCCGAACAGGTCGTCCAGGAAGCCGCGCAGGATCTCGTCCACCATCGACTCCTTGGAATCGAAGTGGTGGTAGAGGCTCCCGGATAGAATCCCGGCCGCGTCGGCGATATCGCGCACGGTGGTGGCGCGCAGTCCGCGTTCGGCGAACAGTTCGGCCGCCAGCGTGAGCAGTTCATTGCGCCGTGCTGATTTCGAAGCGTCGGGTGCCGTCACATCGGCCATAATACAACCAAGCGTTTGCTTGGTACAGGCCGGCATGCGCGAAAGTGCCGGATCACGGCATCGCTGGATCGCGAGGACCCGATCAGCGCACCGAATAACGCAAGGGCGAGGACACCGATAGGTCCGCGAGCAGCCGGTCGCAGATGACCACCGGCGCCACCCCGGCTCTGGCCATGCGCGCGACCAGCGCCAGCCGTCTTTCGCAGCTGTCCCATTCGACGGTGAGCTGTCCGCGGCCCGGCCCCGCGTCGACGGTCGCCATGACGCGCGGCGGGCCGGAGGGCACCGGCTCTTCGATCAGCTTGAGCACCATGCCGCGCTGCCACGCCTGGTAGGTGTCCATATCGGCACCGATCACCAGCTTGTCGGTGGCGGCGCACAGACCCTGCGCGATCTCCTCGTCGAAGGCGACGCGGTCGAGCCGGAACTTGCGGCACTTGGCCACCACGTCGAGCAGGTCCGCGCGCACCTCGCACAGCAGCGCGGCTTGGCGATGCCTGCGCCGATCCTGTTCGGACTCCTCGGCGGACAGCTCGCCGGGGTCGGGTTCGAGACCGATCTGTTTGGCTCGCTCGTGATCTCGGGCCAGGTCGGCCCGCAGCGCGCCGCGCGGATCACGGGCCACCGCGGCCTCATCGATCGCGAACTGCTCGAGAATCTGCGCGGCCCGCATCGCGGTCGCACGTTCGGAGGTGTGCTCGATCAACTCGGCGCCGAGGGTGAGTGCGGCGAGCACCAGGCTGTCCAGCCTGCGCCGAGCCAGCACCACTTCGCGCACCAATTCGAGTTCCAGTTGTTCGCGGGCAGCTGGGCTATCAAGGCCCATAGCCATCGCCCCTTTGGAGAGTGCGGGTTCCGATCTCAACCAGCATGGCACAACCCGGCGACATCTGCCGTCGGCTTTTCTACCTGATCAGCCGCCCATTTGCCGGAGGTGCGCCCGAGCGTGCCCGCGACCGCATTCTGCCGTGCTCGACGGTCCGTCCAGTCCGTCCCGACCGGACTGTTCCGGGCCGCGAGCCACCGGTCGGCTACCCGATGCGAACCGGGGCGTACGACCGCAAACCTGAACCGGCTCAGGCTCGTTGGCTGCTGACCGACACCACCTCACCGGTCAGGTATGTGGTGTAGTCGCTGGCGAGCATGGCGATGGTGGCCGCGACCTCCCACGGCTCCGCGGCCCGGCCGAACGCCTCGCGCTCGGAGAGCCGGTCCAGCAGTTCGGTCGAGCTGACCTTGTCCAGAAATGCGTGCCGCGCGATGCTGGGCGCGACCGCGTTGATCCGGACCCCGAGGGCGGCGGCCTCGACGGCACTGCACCGGGTCAGCGCCATCACGCCCGCCTTGGCCGCGGCGTAGTGCGCCTGGCCGTGCTGCGCGCGCCAGCCGAGCACGCTCGCGTTGTTGACGATCACGCCGCCGTGCCCGGCGGCCCGGAAGTAGTTGAGCGCCGCGCGCGTGCAGCGGAAGGTGCCGTTGAGGGTGATGTCGAGCACGCGATCCCACTGCTCGTCGGTCATGTCGACGACCGGTGTCTCCCCACCGAGGCCGGCATTGTTGACCATGATGTCGATCCGTCCGATCGCCTCGGCCGCCCCACGCACCAGCGCGTTCACCTGCTCGGTGCTTTGCACGTCGCAAGCGATCGAAGCGACCTTGCGGTCGGGGAATTCGGCCGCGAGTTCGGCCGCCGTCTCGGCCAAACGTCGCTCGTGCCAATCGGAGACGACCACATCGGCGCCCTCGGCGAGCAGCCTGCGCGCGGTGGCCGAGCCGATGCCGGTGCCCGCGGCCGCGGTGATGACGGCGGCACGTCCGGTGAGCAGACCGTGTCCCGGAATCGGCTGGGACGCCACGGAGAGGTCGGTCATCCTCGTGCCTCACGCGGTAGGCCGAGCACCCGCTCGGCGATGATGTTGCGCTGCACTTCGTTCGAACCTCCGTAGATGGTGTCGGCGCGGGTGAACAGGTACAGCCGCTGCCATTCGTTCAGATCGTCTGCGTCGGCAACCAGGCCCGCGGGCCCCAGCACGGCCATCGCCAATTCGCCGAGTCCGCGATGCCAGTTGGCCCACAACAGTTTCGCGACCGAGGCCTGGCCGCCGTCGGTGACACCCGCACCCTGCATGGTGCGGATGGCGTGCGCGCGCAGCACCCGCAGGCCGACCCAGGCGCGATCGATCCGCTCCGCGATCAACGGATCGGCGGCGGCGCCGGTGCGCCGGGCCAGGGCCTCGACATCCGCCAGTTCCCTGGCGAACCGGATCTGCTGGCCGAGCGTGGAGATACCGCGCTCGAAGGTCAGCGTGCCCATGGCGATCCGCCAGCCCTCACCCGGTTCACCGACGACCAGGTCCGCGGCGGTGCGCGCGTCGTCGAAGAAGACCTCGTTGAACTCCGAGGTGCCGGTCAACTGAATGATCGGCCGCACATCGATGCCCGGCTGATTCATCGGAACGAGCAGGTAGGACAGGCCGTGGTGGCGGGTGGAGCCGGGTTCGGTCCGGGCGATCACGAAGCACCAGTCGGCGACGTGGGCCAGTGACGTCCAGATCTTCTGTCCGTTGATCGACCACTCGTCGCCGTCGCGACGGGCCGAGGTGGTGATCGCCGCCAGGTCCGAGCCCGCGCCGGGTTCGGAATACCCCTGGCACCACAGTTCGGACACGGTGCGGATGCCGGGCAGGAAGCGGTCGCGCTGCGCCTGGGTGCCGAAGGCGAGCACCGTCGGTCCGAGCAGTTCTTCGCCGACATGCGAAACCCGCGCGGGCGCATTCGCTTTCGCGTACTCCTCGTGGAAGATCACCTGCTGGCGCACGCTGGCCGCCCGGCCGCCGTATTCCTCCGGCCAGCCGAGGCAGGTCCAGCCCGCGGCGGCCAGATGCCGGTCCCAGGCGAGGCGTTCGTCGAACGCCTCGTGCTCGCGGCCCGGTCCGCCGAGTCCGCGCAGCTCGCGGTACTCGCCGTTCAGGTTGTCCGCGAGCCACTCGCGCACGTCGGCGGCGAATTGCTGGTCCGCGCTCGCGGAAAACCGCCCGCCCGAACCGGCGGTATCGGATTCTGAGGTCTGGATCGCACCCACGCCGGTAGGATAACCTACCAAGCACTTGCTTTGTAGGGCGCGCACATAAGTGCCCTGCACGAACGGTAAGGACAACCGTGACAACCCCTGCACAGACGACACCGCTGGCGCTGCGGCATGCCGCGCAGACGTTCGGCGCCGCGCCCGCGCTCGCCGACGGCGCGGTCCGGCTGGACTGGACGCAACTGCACGCCGCGGTCCTGGACGTGGCGCGGGCGCTGATCGCACGCGGTGTGCAAGCCGGCGACCGCGTCGCGATGTGGGCGCCGAACACCTACCACTGGGTCGTCGCCGCGCTCGGCGCGCACTACGTCGGCGCCGCGTTGGTGCCGTTGAACACCCGCTATGTCGCCGCGGAAGCCGCGGACGTGCTGGCCCGGGTGGACGCGCGGGCACTGTTCATCGCCGGCACCTTCCTCGGGCGCGATCGCCTGGCCGAATTGCGCTCGACCGCACCGGATCTCAGCATCGAGACGGTGGTCGTCATCCCGGTCGAACCGGGCACCACGACCACCGACGCCACCGCGTTCGACTGGTCCGAGCTGGCCGGGATCGCGGAAAAGTCCACGCTCGCCGAGGCCGAGGACCGCGCGTCGGCGGTCCGGCCGGACGATATCGCCGACATCCTGTTCACCTCCGGCACCACCGGGCGCAGCAAGGGCACGCTCGTGGCGCACCGCCAGGCGCTCTCGGTGGTCCGGGCCTGGGCCGAGTGCACCACACTGCGCAGAGACGACCGGTATCTCGTCGTGAATCCGTTCTTCCACAACTTCGGCTACAAGGCGGGCATCCTGGCCTGCCTGGTCACCGGCGCCACGATCGTGCCCCAGGCGGTCTTCGACGTACCCGTCACGTTGCGGCTGATCAGCGAAGAGCGGATCACCGTCCTGCCCGGCCCGCCGACGATCTATCAGACGATCCTCGACCACCCCCGGCGCCGCGACTGCGATCTCGGCACGCTGCGGATCGCGGTGACCGGCGCGGCGACCGTGCCGGTGGTGCTCATCGAACGGATGCGCGACGAACTCGACTTCGACATCGTGCTCACCGCCTACGGCCTGTCCGAAGCCTCCGGGTTCGGCACCATGTGCCGCACCGACGACGACGCGGCGACCATCGCGGGCACCTGCGGCAGGCCGATCGCCGACTTCGAACTGCGCCTCGCCGACGACGGCGAGGTGCTGCTGCGCGGGCCGAACGTGATGCTCGGCTACCTCGACGACCCCGAAAGCACCGCCGCCGCCATTGATTCCGAGGGTTGGCTGCACACCGGCGATATCGGCAGCGTCGACGAGCGCGGCTATCTGAAGATCACCGACCGGCTCAAGGACATGTACATCTCCGGCGGATTCAACGTGTACCCGGCCGAAGTCGAGCAGGCCCTCGCCCGGTTGGACGGCGTGGCCGAATCCGCGGTCGTCGGGGTGCCGGACACCCGGATGGGCGAGGTGGGCAAGGCTTTCGTCGTCCGCAAGGCGGGCGCGTCGCTCACCGAAGAACAGGTGCGCGCGCACGCCACCACCGTGCTGGCCAACTTCAAGGTGCCGCGATTCGTGGAATTCCGCGATCAGCTGCCCTACAGCGCCGCCGGGAAAGTGCTCAAGCGTCAACTACGTGAGGAGATTTCGTGATGTCGGAACCGGCTGTCCCGGACGAGGGGGAAGTCGTCACCTACGAGGTGCGCGGCCGCGTCGCGATCGTGACGCTGAATCGGCCGGATTACCGCAACGCGCAGAACTCGGTGATGACCTACGCGCTCGACGCCGCGTTCGAGCGAGCCGTCGAGGACCCCGAGGTCGGGGTGATCGTGTTGGCGGGCAACGGAAAACACTTCAGCGCCGGCCACGATATCGGCACGCCGGGCCGCGACCACCACGTGCACTACCCGAACAAGGCGACGCTGTGGTGGGACCACGTCGACAAGGCCGGCGGCGACCAGCGTTTCGCCCGCGAACTCGAGGTGTACCTCGGCATGTGCCGGCGTTGGCGGGAGATTCCCAAGCCGACGATCGCCATGGTGCAGGGCGCGTGTATCGCAGGCGGACTGATGCTCGCCTGGGTATGCGATCTAATCATCGCGTCCGACGACGCGTTCTTCTCCGATCCGGTTGTGCGGATGGGCATTCCGGGCGTCGAGTACTTCGCGCACCCGTGGGTGATGGGACCGCGTGCGGCCAAGGAGTTCCTGTTCACCGGCGACCGCTTCGGTGCGGCCCAGGCCAAGGAGTGGGGCATGGTGAACCGGGTCGCGCCCCGCGCGGAGCTGGAAAGCGAGACGCTCGCGCTGGCCGAAAAGATCGCCACCATGCCGCGCTTCGGTCTCGCGCTGACCAAGAAGGCGGTCAATCAGGCCGAAGACCTGATGGGCATGCGAGCCGGAATGGACTCGGTGTTCGGCCTGCATCATTTCGCCCACGCGCACAACGCCGAAGTCGGCGCCGATTCGCTCGGCGGCATGAACGCCAAGTCGATGAAGGCCACCGCGACCGGCGAGAACGGGGCGAAGTAAGTGGACCTCGAGATCGACCAGGCGACACAGGAATTCCAGGCCGAAGTCCGCGATTTCCTGGCCGCACACAAACCCGCGCAACCGCTCCCCTCGATGGACACCAAGGCGGGATTCGAGGCCCACCGCGCGTGGGAACGCACCCTCGCCGAGGCGCGCCTGTCCGTGGTCGCGTGGCCGGACGAGTACGGCGGCCGCGACGTGTCCCTGCTGGAGTGGGTGCTGTTCGAGCAGGAGTACTACGCGGCGAACGCGCCGGGTCGAGTGAGTCAGAACGGCATCTTCCTGCTGGCGCCAACGCTTTTCGAGCACGGCACGACCGAGCAGCTGGACCGGATCATGCCGCGGATGGCGCGCGGGGACGATATCTGGGCCCAGGCCTGGTCCGAACCCGAAGCGGGCAGCGACCTCGCGGGCATCCGCTCCACCGCCCGCCGTACCAGCGGCGGCTGGCTGCTGAGCGGCCAGAAGACCTGGAGTTCCCGTGCGGCGTACGCGGATTGGGCCTTCGGCCTGTTCCGCAGCGACCCCGAAGCCGAACGCCACAAGGGACTGACCTACGTCATGTTCCCGCTCACCGCCGACGGCGTTTCGGTCCGGCCGATTCCCCAGCTGGACGGGGAGCCCGGCTTCGCCGAGATCTTCCTCGACGAGGTGTTCGTTCCCGACCGCGACGTGATCGGCGCGCCCGGCGAAGGCTGGCGGGTCGCTATGAGCACCTCGAGCAACGAGCGCGGACTGTCCCTGCGCAGCCCGGGGCGGTTCAGCGCGACTGCGCAGCGATTGATCGACCTCTGGCTCGACCAGGGCGACCAGGCCAACACCGCGCAGCGAGATGCCGTGGTGGACGCCTGGATCGGCAGTGAGGCCTACCGGCTGCACACTTTCGGTACGGTCACCCGGCTCAACGAGGGCGGCAAGCTCGGCGCGGAATCGTCGATTACCAAGGTGTTCTGGTCCGAACTCGATATCGCGATGCACGAGACCGGGCTCGATGTGCTCGGCGCCGCCGCCGAACGATCCGGGCCGTGGACGGACGGCTACCTGTTCTCCCTTTCCGGCCCGATCTACGCGGGTACCAACGAGATTCAGCGCAACATCATCGCCGAGCGGCTGCTCGGACTACCGAGAGGAAGCAGCCGATGAGATTCGCGCTCAGTCCCGAACAGCTCGATTTCGGCGGCAGCGTACGCAAGCTGCTCGACGCCGGGCGCACACCCGCGGCCGTGCGCCATTGGGCGACCGGCGATCCGCGGCCCGGCCGCGCACTCATCCGGCAGCTGGCCGGTGCCGGTGTGCTCGGCCTGGCCATCGATGACGAACACGGCGGGGTCGGGGCCGAACCGATCGATCTGGTGGTGGCATTCATCGAACTCGGCCGCGCCGCCGCGCCCGGACCGCTGATCGAGACAGCGGCCGCGATACCTGCTCTCCTGCAGGCACTTCCGGATGACGAACCGGCCGCGCGCTGGTTGCCCGGCCTCGCCGAAGGCAGTGCGCTGGGCACCCTCTCGTTCACCGCGCCGGAGCAAAGCAGCGTCGCGCTCGATGCCGACACCGCCGAAATGGTGCTGATCGCGGACGACGCGCGGTTGTCCACCGCGCAACGCACCGGAACCATCCGATCGATCGATCCGGCTCGGCGGCTGTTCACCGTCGCGGCCGACGAACTGGTCGCCGAGGGCGACGCGGTGCGCGCGGCCGTCGCCACCGCCTTCGACACCGGGGCGCTGGCCTGCGCGGCGCAGTTGCTCGGCGCGGGCCGGGCACTGCTCGACGCCACCACCGGATACGCCAAGCAGCGCAAACAGTTCGGCAAACCGATCGGCGAGTTCCAAGCCGTCAAACAGAAACTCGCCGACGTGCTGATCGGGCTCGATCTGGCCGAGCCGCTGCTCTACCGCGCCGCGCTCACCATGGCGACACCGACCCGCGGGCGGGACGTCTCGGCGGCCGTGATCGCCTGCGGCGATGCGGCCTACCGTGCTTCGCGCGCCGCCCTGCAAGTGCACGGCGCGATCGGCTACACCGCCGAATACGACCTTTCGCTGTGGCTCACCCGGGTCACCGCACTGCGCTCCGCTTGGGGCACAACGGATCTGCATCGCGGCCGGATCGCCCGCGCACTGCGCGACGAGGCGACGGCCGAGCGAGGAACGGCATGACGAATACCGAACACCAGGAGTTCACCGCCTCGGTGCGCGCACTGCTCACCAAGCACGCCGGATCCGCGGCGGTGCGCAAAGCGATGGGCACCGAACTCGGCTACGACCCCGCGCTGTGGCGGTTGCTGTGCGAGCAGATCGGGGTCGCGGCGCTGGCCGTGCCCGAGGAGTACGGCGGCATCGGGGCAAGTTTGGTCGAATCCCTGCTGGTCGTAGGCGAGCTCGGGCGCACCCTCGCCGGGGTGCCGATGCTCGGGTCTGCCGTGCTCGGCGCGCAAGCCGTGTTGCTGTCCGGCGATGCGGAGGCGTGTGCACGGCTCCTCCCTGAAGTCGCCGAAGGCACCCGGACGTTGGCGGTCTGCTGGGCAGGTGCGAGCGGTTGGGACGAAGCCGGAGTCCGCGAGGCGGACGGAAAGCTCACCGGTACCGCGCATTACGTGCTCGACGGCGTGGGGGCCGACACCCTCCTGGTGGTCACCGCGAGCGGGCTTTTCGAGGTTCCGGCGGACACCGCGGGCGTGTCGCGGCGGACGGTACCCACCATGGATCCGACGCGGAAATTGAGCAGCATCACCTTCACCGAGGTCCAAGCGCGCCGCCTCGGCGGCGGAGACCCAATCGCCGGGCGCACGCAACTGCGGGAGATCGCCTGGGCCGCAGTCGCAGCCGAGCAGGTAGGCGCCGCCGAACGCTGCCTCGAACTGACCGTCGACTACACCAAATCCCGCGTCCAGTTCGGCCGCGCCATCGGCAGCTTCCAAGCACTCAAACACCGCATGGCCGACATGTACGTGCTGCTGGAATCCGCCAAGTCCGCCGCCCAGGCCGCCACCCTCGCGGTCACCGAGCAGTCCCCCGGCGCCGCCGAAGACGTCTGGGTCGCCCGCCTGCACTGCTCGGACGCCCTCACCACCATCGTCGCGGAAACCGTTCAACTACACGGCGGCATCGCCATCACCTGGGAACACGACGCCCACCTCTTCTTCAAACGCGCCCACGGAGACGCCCACCTCTTCGGCACCCCACCCCGCCCCAAAGCCCAAACCGCCTGACCCTCAACGCTTTCAGCGTGAGCGAGGTTCCCGCACCCGTTCCGTGTTCCCGCACCCCGACTTGCCGGAAGACACGCCGGGTTCAGAACAACGAGGGGTGCGGGAGTTCGATCATGGTCAGCGCTCCTGTGCACGACCGATCTCTTCGGGTGGCAGCGGATCAACCTCGTCAGGTGAGTAGAAGATTCCATCGATTTCTTCAGGCATTGTGTCTCCATCTCCCTACACCGCTACCGCGGCATTTCTCGCATTTGGATGAAGAGCCTTCCGTCGTCGGCCGGCAGTTGTTGAGCACGATGGCATAGGCGTGCGCCGCCGAAGCTACTTTGGTGACCATGGCCAGGATGTCTTCGGCCCGCTGGTCGTAGCTCTTGCTCCACTCCTTGCCGTCGGTGTACGAGCCGGCCATGTCGGTGGCCTTGGCCATTTCCGGCCAGCGGGCATCGATCGCCGACCACCAGGCGGCGGCACCGGCCGCGATCTTGGTGGCGGTGTCGTAGTAGTCGGCGGTGTCGACGTCGAGGACCGTGCCGGTCATCGGGCGGATCCGCCGCGCCCAAGGGCGGACAGGATGGTCACGGTGCCGTCGGCGTAGGAGGTCCGGGCCGCGGCGGCGGCGCGATGCATCTTCGCCAAGCCCGCGGCGATCTCGGCGGCCGCGGCGGTCCATTCGGCGTGCGCGGTGGCGTGCGCGTCGGCCGACTTGCCGGACCAGTTGCGCTGCACGGCGGCGATACGCTCTTCGACCTCACGCAGCGACTCGGTGACGAACTCGTCGAGACCGGCCAGTTTCGCCGTAACGGCTTCGATATGGGCCAGGTCGGCTCGATACTGTTCGGTCATTCCTATTGTCCCCCTTTGGTTTCCACGACTCAGGGCAGATCCAGTGAACTCACCGCCGTGGCGGTGCCGGTGTCG
Organism: Nocardia brasiliensis NBRC 14402; assembly: GCF_000308475.2. GTDB lineage: Bacteria > Actinomycetota > Actinomycetes > Mycobacteriales > Mycobacteriaceae > Nocardia > Nocardia brasiliensis. The sequence continues at coordinate 81,152 of NZ_BAFT02000043.1, forward strand.
GTGGCTTGACTGCGGTCGACCACCACCCCGAGCAGTTCGGCCATATCGGCGAGGGCCTCGAACACCGAGAGCGCGGCACGATGGGTTTCGTCCCAGGCGGCGGCGTAGGCGGTGGCGGCGGGGCCGTGCCAGGTCGTCATCAGTCCGTCGACCTCGACCGAGCCGGATCGCAGGCCCGCGATCAGGTTGGCGGCGGCCTGCTGGACGTAGCGTCCGGCATCTGTCACTTCGTCGGGCACCAAGGCGAACGTAACGGCGGGGTCGGTCATGGCGCGGCTCCTCCCGGGGACATCATGAAAGCTACCGCCGGGAAGCATCGGACGCATAGCCGCCTCGGCGGGAACGGCGCCGACCGGGACTTTCCGGTTCGTGATCAGGTTCACGAGACTTACATAGTTAGCTTATGTAATAATATTCTGGTGCAGCGTGCTCAGGAAACCACAGCGGATGACATCGTCGTCGATCTACTCGTGACCGCGGGCAGGCTCACTCGGCTGGCCGGGGTGATCAGCGGCGACGACCTACCGCGAGCCGTATTGCGCGCGCTCGCCGTGCTCGACGAGCACGGTGCGGTGCGGGTGAGCGAGTTCGCCAGGATCGATCGGTGTTCGCAACCGGCGGCAACGACGCTGATCGGGCGGCTGGTCGCGGACGGATTCGCGACCCGGCGCAGAGACCCGGACGATTCCAGGGCGGTCGTCGTCGAACTCACCCCGGCCGGGCGCACTCGGCTCACCCAGGCGCGTCAAGCCTTCGCCACCGCACTCACCACCCGGCTCGAAGGCTTCGACACCGCGCGGCTCGCGCAACTGGACACCGATCTCAACGAACTGCTGGAGGCCCTGAAAACGGCTACGCGACAGCATCATCCGATATCGAGGGAACATCGATGAGTAGTACTTTGGCACCTGACCGCGCCGTGGGCGCGGACCCCACGGAACCCACCCGGCAGCCGAAAGCCGTTTGGGCCGTTGCCTTCGCGAGCGTCATCGCGTTCATGGGCATCGGACTGGTCGACCCCATTCTGAAACCGATCGGCGAGCAGTTGCACGCCTCGCCCTCGCAGGTGTCGCTGCTGTTCACCAGTTACATGCTGGTGACGGGCGTGGCCATGCTGATCACCGGCGTGGTGTCGAGCCGGTTCGGCGCGAAGAAGACGCTGCTGGCCGGGCTGGCCATCATCATCGTGTTCGCGGCACTGGCCGGATTGTCCAGCACCGTCACGCAAATCGTCGGCTTCCGCGCGGGTTGGGGTCTGGGCAACGCCCTGTTCATCGCGACGGCGCTGGCCACCATCGTCGGCGCGGCCAGCGGCGGGGTCGCCCGGGCGATCATCCTCTACGAGGCGGCGCTCGGAATCGGCATCGCCACCGGCCCGCTACTCGGCGGCGTGCTCGGTGGAATCAGCTGGCGTGGACCGTTTTTCGGCGTGTCCGTGCTGATGGCCGTCGCGCTGATCAGCATCGTGACGCTGCTGCCCGAGGGACCGAAGCCGACGCATCACACCTCGATCGCCGCACCGTTCCTGGCGCTTCGGCACCGTGGGTTGCTGACCGTCAGCCTCACCGCGCTGCTCTACAACTTCGGCTTCTTCACCCTGCTCGCCTACACCCCGTTCCCGCTGGACATGGGCACCTACGCGATCGGCTTCATCTTCTGCGGCTGGGGCGTGCTGCTCGCGCTCGCCTCGGTCTTCCTTGCGCCGCGCCTGCAGCGGCGGTTCGGTTCACTGCCGATGATGGGCCTGTCGCTCGGGCTGTTCGCCGCCGATCTCGCGGTGATGGCGGCGTTCGCCGAGCACAAGCCGGTACTGATCGCCGGGACCGTGCTCGCCGGACTGTTCCTCGGGGTGAACAACACCCTGATCACCGAGGCGGTGATGATCTCCGCGCCGGTCGAGCGGTCGACCGCGTCGGCGGCCTACAGCTTCGTGCGCTTCGCCGGTGGCGCGGCCGCGCCCTACCTGGCGGGCAAGCTCGGTGAGCACAGCATCGCGCTGCCGTTCTGGGTCGGGGCCGCCTGTACCGCGGCCGCGGTGCTCGTCCTGCTCGCCGGTCGCGCGGCGCTCGCGCACATCGACGAGCACGATCCCGCGCCGCACAGCGTCGACGAAGCCGAGGCGATCACCGTCGGCGACTGAGACTTTCGCTGCGCACGGCTGCCTGGATCGGTATACCGGATTCAGGCAGCCGTGCCGCGTACCCTCGGGTCGTATGGGCGATACGCAGCGCGGCCGGGTGAAGATCGAGACGAGCCAGAAGCGGGTGCGGGTGTTCCTCGGCGGCCATGTGGTCGCCGATACCGCGCATCCGGTGCTGGTCTGGGAGGGCCCGCACTATCCGACGTACTACCTGCCGGTCGCGGATCTGCACGCGAAACTCGAGCCGACCGGCACCACCCACCACTCCCCCAGCCGCGGCGACGCGACGGAGTACGACGTGGTGGTGGACGGCACCACCGCGCCGGCGGGCGCGCTGCGCTACCACGATTCGCCGCTGCCCGAACTGAACGAGCTGGTCCGGCTGGAATGGCACAAGATGGACGAATGGTTCGAGGAGGACGAGCCGGTCTACGTCCATCCGCGCGACCCCTACTCCCGGGTCGACATCCTCGGCAGTTCCCGGCACGTGCGCGTGGCGATCGACGGCGTCACCGTCGCCGATTCGCATTCGCCCCGCATCCTTTTCGAAACCGGCCTTCCCGCAAGGTATTACCTGCCGATGACCGACGTCCGGATGGATCTGCTGCACCCCTCGGACACGCACACCAGCTGCCCGTACAAGGGCACCGCGGACTACTGGACCGTCCGGGTCGGCGAGCAGGACTACCAGGACTACGTCTGGGGCTATCGCACGCCACTGCCCGAGAGCCAGAAGATCGCCGGTCTGGTCTGCTTCTACAACGAGAAGGTCGACATCTATCTAGACGGCGAACTCCAGGAACGCCCGCGCAGTCCGTTCAGCTGAAACCCGCTCAGCGGTAACCGATGAGGCCGTCGGCGAGTTCGTCCGCGTCACCGTCACGGTGGGCGTCCAGGGCTTGTTGCAGAGCGAAAGTTCCTCCGATGATGGCTGTTCGGGCGGCGAGATCGTCGGCATGCTCGGTCATCTGGAGGATCATTCGGAAGACCTCCTCGCCGTAGCTCGCGGCGATGGCGGCGAAGTCCTCGGCCGGGTCGCCGAGGCACACGCCGTCCCAATCGACGACGCCGCAGAGTAACGGGTTGCGAGTGTCGTTGTCCCACAGCAGGTTTTCACCGCCAAGGTCACCATGCACAACGGCCTCGGTACGGTGCGGCAAGGTATCGAGCGCGGCGAGTTCGCAATCCGCGCGGGCACGTCCGGCGGCGCTCATCAGCGGATACAGTTCGACACGGACGTCGGCGGCGAACTGCGTCCAGCGGTCAGCGGGTGCCGGCGGCAATACCGACTGCTGGCCGGCTCCAGCCGCGGACAATGCGGATAGGAGCGCATGACATTGCCGCGCAACCGATTCCACGGCACACGCGTCGCTCAGCACAGTGGCCGCCAACGGCTCGCCGCCGACCCGCGTCATCACCAGGTACGGCGGGTCGTCGGACAGATCCACCACCCGCGGCACCGCGATCCGGCGGCTGTTCACAGAGGTTGTCGACAGTTCACAACGCGACTCACCGCACGACACGTCGGTGCTCGGTGCAGAAGATCTGTGACCCCCCTGCGCCACAACCAACTCCAGCCCCGACACGGCGCGCAACGCTGCCGCACGCAGCGGCAGACGCGCCGCGGCGGCCGCCGTGCGAGCCAAACAGACCACCCGGTCGGCACCGATCACCAGGTAGTGGAACTGCCCGTCACGCACCGTCAGCTCGGACAAACGCGCACCAGGCAGCACACGCTCCAGCAACCCCCGATGTCCCTCGATCACAACGTCCACCCGACCACTCTCGCCGGTAGCGCACCCCTACCCTACCGATTTCGCGCACCCTTTCTGTCTTCCCGCACCTGTTTTCGCATGTCAGAGCGAGTGCGGGAAGGCAGAGAGGGTGCGCGAAACCAAGCAACGCGCGGGCAGCCAACCAGCGCGTTGGCACCGGTCAGCAGGCGGGATCAGACCGCGACCAGTGGTGGTTTGTCGGCGGCGCTGCGGTATCGGCCGGGGGCGAGGCCGTACTGCCGCTTGAAGGCTTTGGCGAAGGCAAATTCTGAGGTGTAGCCGACTTTGCGGGCGACGGTACCCAGCGACGCGTTGGTCTCACGCAGTAGGCGGGCTGCGGTGAGCATGCGCCATCTGGTGACGTAGGCGAGTGGTGGTTCGCCCACGGTGGCGGTGAAGCGGCGGGCGAGGGTGGCGCGGGAGACGCCGGCGACGGCGCTCAGGTCGGGGACGGTCCAGGGACGGGCCGGTTCTTCGTGGACCGCCCGGAGTGCGGCGGCGACCGCCGGGTCCGCGAAAGCGCCTGCCCAGCCGGTGGTTCGGGCACCGGCCTGCTCCTCGAACCAGGCGCGCAGGACGAACAGGAGCAGCATTTCGAGCAGTGCGGGGACCGCGGCGTCGCTCCCCTGGCGTGGTTCGGCGATCTCCGCGGCGAGCAGGTCGACCGCGCCACGCAAGGCCGGATGCCGGCCGGGACGGGCGGGGAGATGGATGAACTCGGGCAACTCGTCGAGCAGCGGATGGCTACGCTGCCTGCCGAGTTCGTAGGCGCCACAAAGTAATACGGTCCGCACGCCGGAGCCCTCGACTTCCCGCGGCTCGCCAGGGCGCGCGGTTTCGGTGACCGGGCTGTCCAGGTTGTCGACCAGATCGTGATCGGCGCCCCGCGGCATGAAGACCACGTCCCCGGCCCCGAGCGCCATCGGTTCGGCCCCGGTGGGCGGCACCAGCCGGCACGAACCCTGCAGCACCACATGGAAACCCGCACCCGGTACGACCGGATAGCGACGCCCCCACGGCGCATGCCGGACGAACATGCCGGAGGTCGGGCTGCCGGTACGGATGGCGGCGACGGTTTCGCTGAGCACGTCCACTCTCTCACCATAGCGCTCCCGCGCTGAGTGTTCTAAACATAGATGATCGCGATACAGCTATTGGTAGTCTCAGTCCGTCGCCGTAGATTGCCACTCATCACAACAAGATCGCCCTCTACGGCATCACCGGCGGTTGCGCCCGCACCGAGCTGTGTCCTACGTCGAAGGCGCGCTCGCCACGTCGATTCTCGACACGCTGGTGGTTCAACCACGGAGGACGTCGCCGCGCTGCCCAGCGCCGATCTGCGCTATGACCTGCTCATGGACGCGCACAGCATCGAGGGCCGCAGCACCCGCGGGGTCGTGCGCGGGGTGCATTCCTACCGCGACTCGGCCCTGATGCCGGTGGAAGTCGCCCCCGGCTCGCGGAGGACACCACGAAACCCGGCGCACCGGCCGAAGCTTTCGACGCGGGCGAATTCCTCGACGCACTAGTGCCTTTCGGCATAACTGGGCACATCGAGGAGTGCTGACCGGCGCGAGGCGGACCGCAGGCGGTTTCGGGTGAGTGACGGGGTTCGAACCCGGGGCCTCCTGGACCACAACCAGGCGCTCTGCCGACTGAGCTACACCCACCAAGGCGTGCACTTGAACGGTAGCGCGACCGGTCCGCCCTGGTCATCCCATTTTCCGCGCGGGCGACCGGCGCGCGTGCCCAGAATCAGGCATAGTCGAAACGGTGACAGACACCCGACCCGAACTCGCCGCCACGTTGGACCTCGCCCCGCACCCGGAGGGCGGGTGGTTTCGCGAAACCTGGCGCAGCGCTGTGGAATTCACGCCCGAAGGCTATGCGGGCAGCCGCGCCAGTGCGACCGCGATCCACTTCCTGCTGTTCCCCGGCGAACAGTCCGCCCCGCATACCGTGCGCTCCGACGAACTGTGGCTGTGGCATCGCGGCGGGCCGCTGGTGCTGAACATCGGCGGCGAGGAGGTCATCCTCGGCCCCGAAGTGGAGCGCGGACAGGTGTTGCAGGCCGTCGTACCCGGCGGAGTCGTCCAGGCCGCGCGACCCGCGAGCGACGAATACGTCCTGGTCAGCTGCATCGTCTCGCCCGGTTTCGATTTCGCCGACTTCCACATGGATTGACCTCAGTCACCGTCGTACTCGCGACGGGTCCGCTCGACCAGTGCCGCGACGCCGAGGATCTCGCCGACCCCGGAGGCGGAATGCCCCGCACTCCAGACGTCGGTCCAGTTCTTCGGCGCGTCGGCGCCGGCGAAATGGGCCGCGAGGTCGAAGGTGCCGGCGCGTAGCGCGGCGACGTCGATGCCGAGCGCCCGCATCGAGCCCGCCAGCATGTTGGTCGGCAGACCGGTGAAGGCGGAGGTGAGCACCACGTCGTCGAGGCCGGAGGCGGCCACCAGCTCCTTGTGCGCGGGGTCGGCCATGCTTTCGGCCGTCGCGAGGAACTTGGTGCCCATGTAGGCCAGGTCCGCACCCAGTGTGATCGCGGCGCGCAACGCGACGCCGTCGGCGACTCCGCCCGCCAAAACCACCGGCCCGTCGAAGAATTCGCGCACCGCGCGGACGAAGGCGAACGGATTGGCCCAGCCGGTCTGCCCGCCCGCGCCGGCGGTGAGCAGGATCAGCCCGTCGGCGCCGCATTCGAGTGCGCGCACCGCGTGGTGCACCGACGCGACGTCCGCCAGCACCAGCGAGCCGACCTCGTGCAGCGGCCGCACCACCTCGCGCGGGGTGCCGACCGAGGTGATCACGATCTCCGTCGGCTGCTCACACAGCACCCGCAGGTCCGGCTGCAACCGCGCGTTCCCAGGGTGCACGATCAGATTCGCCGCGACGGGCGCCGGACGCGCTTCGTCGGTGGTCAGGGCGGCGTCGATCTGGGTCAGCCACTGCGACAGCTGTTCCGGCGTGCGGGCATTCACCGTCGGGAACGAGCCGACCACGCCCGCCCGGCAGGCCGCGATCACCAGCTCCGGCCCGGAGACCCGGAACATCGGCGCGGCGATCAACGGCACCGTCAGCCGTGCGGTGAGTTCGGCGAACCCCGCGGTCGTCGCGTCATCGGACATCTGCGCCCCTTTCCGGACAGCTATGCCCGGACACTAAGGCAACCGGCGGGGCGAGCAGAAGCCGCGCGACACCCTTTGGCGGAGTGCCCAGAGAACGGCAAACGAATTCGGCAGCTCGCCCTGCAAAACTCAAGAGACCGTTTGCAGCTCCGCGAATTGCTGGGCGTCGTGCGCGCAGAACAGCGTGATCTCGTCGCCGTGCTCGGCGCGCAGGCTCCGCAGGCGCTCGAGGTTGTGCACCCGCCGCTCGTGCATGACGTCGGTCGCCCGCTGATAGACCTTCAGGCCCACCGGCGCGGTGCCGTCGTCGAGCAGCTGACCGCGGTGCATGAACGCATCGCCACAGTGCAGCAGCCAGCGATCGCCCTGCTGGACCGCGACACCGCTGTGCCCACGTGTGTGTCCCACGAGGGGAACCAGCAGGATACCGTCGAGCAGCGGCGCCGCGCTGAACTCGAACCACGGTTCGGCGCTGGTCTCATGGGTCTGCCAGTGCGCGCCGTGCGCCCACTGCCGGGGCACATAGCGGCTCTTCTCCAGCCGCGTCGCGCGCGCGGTGGCGGCCGCGAGTTCGTCCGCGAACACGTGCACCGTGGCGTCCGGGAAGTCCGCGAGCCCGCCCGCGTGGTCGAAATCGAGGTGGGTGACCACGATGTGGCGGACGTCCTCGCGCTGATAGCCGAGCGCGCGGACCTGGTGCAGCGCGGTCTGTGCCAAACGCAGCACGGGCCGCAGCATGGCCTGCGTGCCGAAACCGAGACGCTTCGGGTCCGCGATCTCCGCGGTGCCGAAGCCGGTGTCCACCAGCACGAGGCCGTTATCGGTTTCGATGAGCAGGCAGTGCGCGACCAGCTCTGCGGTCAGCAGTCCGCCGCTGCCGAGCAGTGCCCGCCCACCGAGCGGGCACATCGTCGCGCAATCGAGATGGTGCACCTTCATCGTGGATCTCCCTCGGCTGAGTACGCTCTCGTTTTCAACCTAGCCGAGGGTCCGCCGTCCGCTACTCCGGCACCTCCAGCACGCCCTCGTCCACGGCCCATTTGATGGTCTTCTCCAACTGTGCGCAGGTGTCGGGGCGCCCGGGCTGTGCACCGTTCTTGCTCAGTTCGGCGAAGACCGGGCAGTGCGTCTGCGGCGGCTCGGTCCACTGGACCGAGGTCTGGTGCGCGCTGCTCTTGCGCACCAGCACCTGGCTCTGGCAGGCCTGGCACCGCAGCGGTGTCAGGCCCTGCTCCAGATAGCGCTGCTTGTCGACCACCGTCTGGGCGCGCACTTCGGCCTGCCGAACGGGCTGATCGGCGAAGTCGGGTGCTTTCGCCCAGCGGACCATCAGACCCCGGCCTCCGCCTGCTTGCCCTCGGCCTCGTCGGCCTCGCGCTTGCGCCGCAGGTTCTCCGCGACCTCGGCCTCCCACGCCTCGTTCGCCTTGGTGGTGTCCACCTCGAACTCGAAGCGCTGCGTCATCTTCTCGGTGACGTCGGCCGCGTCCACGTAGAACTGGTCGTACCAGCGGCGCAGTTGGTACACCGGGCCGTCTTCCTCGCACAGCAGCGGGTTCTCGACCTTGGACTTGTGCTTCCAGATCTCCACGTCCTGCAGGAAGCCGACGCTGATGCCCTCGGTCATCTTCGCGGCCAGCTTGTCGGCCATCTCGCCCTCGACGCCCTGCGGCTTCTCCAGCGTGATGCCCCACTGCAGGACGAAGGAATCCTGAGTGACCGGGTAGTGGCAGTTGATCAGGACGCTCTTGACCTCGTACCCGCTGTAGATGTTGATCAGCGGATTGATCATGTAGGACGGTCCGAAATAGGACGCTTCCGACTTGAGCAGGGTGTCGCCGCCGTACTTGGACGCCATCCCGATGTCCGGCCTGCCCTTGGTCTCCAGGAACTGGGTGGCGATATGCCCCTCGAAGACGTTCTTGAAGTAGGTCGGGAAGGCGAAGTGGATGTAGAAGAAGTGCGCCATGTCGACCACGTTGTCGATGATCTCGCGGCAGTTGGCGCCCTCGATCAGCATCGAGTTCCAGGTCCACTCGGTCCAGCCGCTGTCGAGCTGCTCGGTCGGGTTGCCGTCCGCGTCGGTGTACGGGCCCTCGATGTGCGGGATCGTCACCTCCGGCGGCGGCTGGCTGCCCTCGAAGTCCTGCCAGACGAACAGCTGTCCGTTGCGTTCCAGCGTGGTCCACTTCCGGGTACGAGCGAGCGGTGGCACCCGCCGGCCGTACGGGATCGCGGTGCATTTGCCGTTCGTGCCGGACCAGCGCCAGTCGTGGAACGGGCAGGCGATGTCGTCACCCTTGACCTCGCCCATGCTCAAGTCGCCACCCATGTGCCTGCAGTAGGCGTCGAGCACGCGCAGTTCACCGTTGCTATCGGCCCAGATCACGAGCTTGGTGCCGAAGACGTTGACCGCGTGCGGTTTCCCGTCGCGGAACGTCTTGGCCAGGCCGAGGCAATGCCAACCCCGTGCATAACGGGTGGGTGCGGTACCGACGTCTAACTCCCGGACCTTCGCACCGCCCCCCTGTGGGGTAACTGCCATCGCGAATCCTCCTCCTTCTGTACTAGAACACGTTACAAAAATGTCGCGTTCCATGCCAGCGATTCCGGTCACTTCCTGCACATGTCCGTCAATGCGGTGGGATCGGCACCCGTTCTCGACATAAATAGGAACCTGTTCTAGTCTCAGAGGCAAATGACTACCGGTTATCAATCGACCAGGCAGGAGCAGGTCCCGAGATGACGCAAGAAGTGACCGAACGGGTCGACGCGCTGTTGCCGACACTGCGCGAGCGCGCACAAGAAGCCGAGGACCTGCGGCGCATTCCCGACGAATCCATGAAGGCCCTGCAGGAGACCGGGTTCTTCCGGCTGCTGCAGCCCAAGCAGTGGGGCGGGCACGCGGCCGACCCCGTCGTCTTCTACGACACGGTGCGCAAGATCGCCAGCGCCTGCGGATCCACCGGCTGGGTGGCCGGCATTGTCGGCGTACACAATTGGCACCTCGCGCTCTTCGCGCAGCAGGCCCAGGAAGACGTCTGGGGCGAGGACACCGAAGTGCGGATCTCCTCGTCCTACGCCCCGATGGGCGCGGGCGTGGTGACCGACGGCGGCTACCTCGTCAACGGCGCCTGGGCCTGGTCCTCCGGCTGCGACCACGCCACCTGGGCGGTGCTCGGCGGCCCGGTGATCAAGGACGGCAAGCCGGTCGACTTCGGCAGCTTCCTCATTCCGCGCGACGACTACCGCATCGACGACGTCTGGAATGTGGTCGGCCTGCGGGGCACCGGCTCGAATACCGTTGTGGTGAAGGACATCTTCGTCCCGTCGCACCGGTTCCTCAGCTTCCGCGCGATGAGCGAGATGAAATCGCCCGGCCTGGAACAGAACACGGACCCGGTGTACAAGATGCCGTGGGGCACCATCCATCCCACTACCATCTCCACCCCCATCGTCGGCATGGCCTACGGCGCGTACGAGGCGCACGTCGAGCACCAGGGCAAGCGGGTGCGCGCGGCGTACGCGGGCGAGAAGGCCAAGGACGATCCGTTCGCCAAGGTGCGCATCGCCGAGGCGTCCAGCGATATCGACGCGGCCTGGCGGCAGCTGTCCGGCAACGTCGCCGACGAATACGCGCTGCTCGCCGCCGGTCAGGAAGTACCGTTCGACCTGCGGGTGCGGGCGCGGCGCGACCAGGTGCGCGCCACCGGCCGCTCGATCGCCGCGATCGACAAGCTCTTCGAGAGTTCCGGCGCCACCGCCCTCGCGAACGGCACACCGCTGCAACGCTTCTGGCGGGACGCGCACGCGGGCCGGGTACACGCGGCGAACGATCCCGAGCGGGCCTACCTGATGTACGGCACGCACGAATTCGGACTGCCCGTCACCGACGGCATGGTGTAGGAGCTGCCTTGACTTCAACCGTGGCACTGACCGCCGAATCGACCTCCCGGTACGCCCAGGTGCGTCCGGACCTCAAACTGCACTACCACGAGGCGGGCGTCGGCAACGGCCCGACGATCGTGCTGCTGCACGGCGGTGGTCCCGGCGCGTCCTCCTGGTCGAACTTCGCCCGCAACATTCCGGTGCTGGCGGAGCACTTTCACGTGATCGCCGTGGATCAGCCCGGCTACGGCCGCTCGGACAAGCCGACCGAGCATCCGCAGTATTTCGTGCACAGTGCCTCGGCACTGAAAGATCTGCTCGACCATCTGGAGATCACCGCGCGGGTGCACCTGCTCGGCAATTCGCTCGGTGGCGGGGCGGCCGTGCGGTTCGCGCTCGACTATCCCGAGCGCGCCGGAAAACTGGTGCTGATGGGCCCGGGCGGGTTGAGCAACAACCTGTTCGCGCCCGACCCGACCGAGGGCGTGAAGCTGCTCGGCAAGTTCAATTACGAGCCGACCAGGGAGAACCTGGAAGCGTTCCTGCGCATCATGGTTTTCGACCAGTCGCTGATCACCGACGAGTTGATCGAAGAACGGTTCGCCTCGGCGAGCACGCCGGAATCGCTCGCCGCGACCCGCGCGATGGGAAAGTCCTTCGCCAGTGCGGATTTCGAGAAGGGCATGCTCTGGCGCGACGCCTACAAGCTGTGCCAGCCCGTATTGTTGATCTGGGGCCGCGAAGACCGGGTCAACCCGCTCGACGGCGCGCTCATCGCGACCAAGGTGATTCCGCGGGCACAGTTGCATGTGTTCGGCGGGTGTGGACACTGGGCACAGTTGGAGAAGTTCCACGAATTCAACCGACTGGCCATCGATTTCCTGGCCGGTTCCAAGGAGAAGTGATGGGGATTCGATCACTGGCGTATCTGCGCATCGAGGCGACCGACATGGCCGCCTGGCGTGAATACGGACTCAAAGTGCTCGGCATGGTCGAAGGCAAGGGCACGAACCCGGACGCGCTGTACCTGCGCATGGACGAATTCCCGGCCCGGCTGGTGATCTCGCCCGGCGAACACGACCGGTTGCAGATCTCCGGCTGGGAAACCGCCAATGCCGAAGAGCTGCAGGATATCCGGACCCGGCTCGAAGGCGCGGGCGTGCCCTACAAGGAGGGCACCGCCGCCGAACTCGCCGACCGCCGGGTGTACGAGCTGATCCGCTTCGACGACCCCTCCGGGAATACACTGGAGGCGTTTCACGGTGCGGCACTGGAACATCGGCGCGTGGTCAGCCCCTACGGGCACCGGTTCGTCACCGAGGAGCAGGGGCTCGGTCACGTCGTGCTCAGCACCAAAGACGACAAGGCCGCGCTCGAGTTCTACCGTGACGTACTCGGTTTCCGGTTGCGTGACTCCATGCGGCTGCCACCGCAGATGGTGGGCCGCCCGGCCGACGGCGAGCCCGCCTGGCTGCGCTTCTTCGGCTGCAACCCGCGCCACCATTCGCTCGCGTTCCTGCCCATGCCGACACCGAGCGGCATCGTGCACCTGATGCTCGAGGTGGAGAACGCCGACGACGTCGGCCTGTGCCTGGATCGCGCGCTGCGCAAGAAGGTTCGGATGTCGGCGACGCTCGGCAGGCACGTCAACGACAAGATGCTCTCCTTCTACATGAAGACGCCCGGCGGTTTCGACGTCGAATTCGGTTGTGAGGGACTCGAAGTCGACGACCACGACTGGATCGCGCGGGAATCCACCGCGGTGAGCCTGTGGGGCCACGACTTCTCCGTCGGGCAGCGTCCGCAGTGACCGGCGAGAGGACGGCGGACGGCGCGGTAGGTGAGCACGAGGTGCGCGACACCATGGCCCACCCCGAGATCGACGGCAGGCAGTTCCGGAATGTGCTCGGGCAGTTCTGCACCGGCATCACCGTGATCACCACCTTCGACGAGGCCGACGCGCCGATCGGTTTCGCCTGCCAATCCTTCGCCGCCCTCTCCCTGGACCCGCCGCTGGTCCTGTTCTGTCCCACCAAGGCGTCCCGCTCCTGGGCGGCCATCGAACGCTCCGGCCGTTTCTGCGTGAACGTCCTGGCCGAGGAGCAGCGAGAACTGTGCGCCCGCTTCGGTTCCCGCGAACCCGACAAGTTCGCCGGCGCCGCCTGGCACGCCTCCCCGCGCGCCCTCCCCGTCCTCGACGACGCGCTGGCCACCATCGAATGCACGGTGGACCGTGTCGTCGACGGCGGCGACCACTACATCGTCATCGGCCGCGTACAAGCGCTCTCCGAATCCACCGACACGGGCCGCCCGCTCCTCTTCTATCGAGGCCAATACACCGCCATCGAGCCCGATAAAACCACCCCCGCCCCCTGGCGCGCCGACCTCGAACACTTCCTCACCACCACCACCCTCGACACCTGGCTGTGAGGACGCCCCACGAAACCCTGTGCCGGACAAGGTGACACACGGCACGGGGTCACGTGGCGACTCCTCAGAACAGTCCCCCACCAGCGTGGACTGTTTCACCGGTGATCCAGCCACCCGCCGCAGACGCCAGGAAGGCGACGATGCGGGCGATATCGTCGGGTTCGCCGATACGACCGAGAGGTGTTGCGGCGACGATCTGTTCGGTCAGCTCCGGGCTCCGCGCCGCGGCCAGTGCCTCGGTCTTTATCGCGCCCGGCAGCACATTGTTGACGGTGATGCCCCGGGCGCCGAGTTCTTTCGCCAGGACCCGGACCAGTTCCTCGGCCGCCGCCTTGCTCGCGCTGTAGAGACCGGACTCGGGACGATGCGTCGCCGTCACACCGGAGGAGACGACGATGATCCGGCCGTTGTCCCGCAAACGGTTCGCTGCTTCACGCAACGCGACGAACGTGGCCCTGGTGTTGATCGAGGGTGTCAACAGTTGGCTCTCTAAACTTGCCCCGTGACGATCGAAGAGCCAGAGCTGTCGGCCGCCTTCTCGGCGCTGAACCGCGAGGTCAATCGCTGTACCACTTGATCGCTTGACGGTTCGGCTTGACCGTGCAGCAAGCCGAACTGCTGTGTCAGCTCTACGGCGAGCCACCGTCGTTCGGCGAGCTGGCAAGCTCCCGCGCACCGACCGAGCCCAGCTGGTCATCCTGCTCCGCGCTTCGGCAGCCGCATTGGCCGACGGCCGCCCTCGGAGCTAGTCCGGTGGACGCCAGAGTGCGTAGCCCCGTGCGCTACAGGGCGCTACACTGGCGGCATGAAGGTGATCACGCAGCGGGAATTTCGGAACAACTCCGCGGCGGTCATGGATGCGGTCGAGGCCGGGGAGACATTTCGGGTCACTCGCAACGGGGTCGAAATCGCCGAACTGCGGCCGGTCAACCGTCGGCGTCGGCTGACTGCGGAAGAGCTGGTCGAAAAGCATCGGAAACTACCGCGCCTGAACTACGCGGAGATGCGCAAGGAAGCCGACGAGTTCTTCGGGACCGAGGACCGCATCGGCGACGACGACACGTGGGGAGCGCGCTGGTGAGCGAACGACCAAGCAGCGGCATCCTGGATACCTGCACCTACATCGACTTGTACGAGCTCGAACCGGTCACATTGCCGAAAATGCCGGAGATCACGACGATTACGCTCGCGGAGCTCCATCAAGGAGTGGCCATGGCAAAGGACCCGGTCGTTCGCGCCGAGCGGTCCGAGCGGTTAGGCGTCGCGATCGTCGAGTTCGATCCCCTGCCGTTCGATGAAGATGCGGCGACCCGCTATGGGACGCTGGTCGCCCTCACCCTCGCAACCAAGCGCGATCCGCACCCGCACAAGATGGACCTGATGATCGCCGCCATCGCGTCGTCGCGCGGACTCCCCCTGTTCACCCGCAACAGCGCCGACTTCCGCGGCTTGGAAAGCATGGTGGAGATCGTCCCGGTGTGAGTCACGATCACGGCAGGCAGCGGTTATTTCGGTGTCGAAGTCGTGCGCCGAGTTCTTAAGTGCTCATTCGGTGCGCACTTATGCGCGGAAGATGGAGGCATGACCAGCACCGAGATCATCACCTGCAGCGACCTCGCGGAGTGGGAGCAGTGGCTCAGCGCGAATCACGATGCGGCACAGGATGCATGGCTGAAGATCGCCAAGAAGGGCGCGACCGGCTCGACGATCACGATTACCGAGGCCCTGGACGGGGCACTGTGTTTCGGATGGATCGATAGTCATCGGCGGAAGTTGGATGCGGAGTACTACCTGCAGCGGTATTCGCCGCGGCGCGCCAAGAGCCCGTGGTCGCGGATCAATGTCGCCAAGGCGGGGGCGCTGATCGCCGCCGGGCGGATGCGGGCGGCGGGATTCGCGGCGATCGCGGCCGCGCAGGCGGACGGGCGCTGGGCAGCCGCGGCGTGACAGCGGGCCGCGACCGGTGACTCGCACCGGCCACGGCCCGGACGAAGCGTCGCTCAGACGGCGACCGCCGCCTGCTCCCGCTGCAACTCCAACGCGATGTCGATCAGCTGATCTTCCTGCCCGCCAACCAGTTTCCGCTTGCCGGCGCGCACGAGCATTTCCGCGGCGGAGACACCGTAGCGTTCGGCCTGCCGCTCGGCATGCTTGAGGAAGCTGGAGTAGACGCCCGCGTAGCCCATCATCAATGAGGAGCGGTCGAGCAGGCATTCCTGCGGCATGGCGGGCCGGACCACGTCCTCGGCGGCGTCAGCGATCGCGAAGAAATCGATGCCGGTGCTGATGGCGAGCTTGTCGCACACCCCGACCAGCGCTTCGACCGGGGTATTGCCCGCGCCCGCGCCGAAGCGTCGCGCACTGCCATCGATCTGCGTGGCGCCCGCGCGGATCGCGTAGATCGAGTTGGCGACGGCGAGGTCGAGATTCTCGTGACCGTGGAAGCCCACCTGCGCGTCGTCGCCGAGTTCGGCGACCAGCGCCGCCACCCGGTCGGTGACCTGGTCCAAGACCAGCGCACCCGCCGAGTCTACGACGTAGACACACTGGCACCCCGCGTCCGCCATGATGCGTGCCTGCTTGGCCAGCACCTCCGGCGGCTGCGAATGCGACATCATCAGGAACCCGACGGTCTCCAGGCCGAGTTCGCGCGCCAGCCCGAAATGCTGAATGGAGACGTCGGCCTCGGTGCAGTGGGTGGCGATCCGGCAGATCGACGCACCGTTGTCCTGGGAGATCTTGATGTCTTCCTTGACCCCGACACCGGGCAGCATCAGCACCGCGATCTTGGCCTGCTTCGCCGTCTCGGCGGCGATCGTGATCAGTTCCTGCTCCGGCGTTTTGGAGAAGCCGTAGTTGAACGACGAGCCGCCGAGGCCGTCGCCGTGGGTCACCTCGATGACCGGCACGCCGGCGCCGTCCAGGGCGGCGACGATATCGCGCACCTCGGTGGCGGTGAACTGATGCCGCTTGTGATGGGATCCGTCGCGCAGCGAGGTGTCGGTGACGCGGATGTCGAGTTCTGCTGAGTAGCCCATGTTTTCGCTCCTTACACCCGGGCCGCGCGGACTTGACCGGCGAGTACCTCGCCGACCCTGGTCGCGGCGGCGGTCATGATGTCGAGGTTGCCCGCGTACGGGGGCAGGAAGTCGCCCGCGCCTTCGACCTCGACGAATACCGAAACCTTCGCCATCCCACCGGAAACTACCGACGGCGGATCGAATTGCGGGTCGTTGAGCAGCCGGTACCCGGGCACGTACTGCTGGATGTCGGCGACCATGCGCTGGATCGACTCGGTGATCGCGCCGGTGTCGGCATCCTCGGGGATGGCGCAGAAGATGGTGTCGCGCATGATCATCGGCGGCTCCGCCGGATTCAAGATGATGATCGCCTTGCCGCGCTGCGCACCGCCGATGGTCTCGACCCCGCGACTGGTGGTCTTGGTGAACTCGTCGATATTGGCCCGGGTGCCGGGCCCCGCGGAGACCGAGGACACGGACGCGACGATCTCGGCGTAGGGCACCGGCACGACCCGGGAGACGGCGGCGACGATCGGAATGGTGGCCTGGCCACCGCAGGTGATCATGTTGACGTTCGGGGCATCCAGATTCGCGCCGAGGTTCACCGGCGGCACCACGGCGGGACCGACGGCGGCCGGGGTGAGATCGACCGCGCGGATACCGGCCTCGGCGTAGCGCGGGGCGGCGGCGCGATGCACGTACGCGGAGGTGGCCTCGAAGATCAGCTCGGGCAGTTCGGACTGCCCGAGCAGCCAATCCACGCCTTCGGCCGAGGTTTCCAGGCCGAGTCCCCTGGCCCGCTTCAATCCCTCACTGTCCGGGTCGATCCCGATCATCCACCGCGGCTCGATGGTGGTCGAGCGCAGCAGTTTGTAGAGCAGATCGGTACTGATGTTGCCGGACCCGACGATCGCGGCGGTGACGGTCCCAGTCTCGGACACCACAGGCCTCCTAAATGAATTGCAAACGGACAGAACCGAGCCCGGCGAACTCGGCGTGGAATGCGTCGCCCGGCCGGGCGTCGATGGCGCGGGTGCAGGAGCCAGGCAGCACGATGTCGCCCGCCTTCAGCCGCACCCCGAAGCCGGCCACCTTGCGCGCCAGCCAGGCCACGGCGATCACCGGATCGCCGAGCACGGCATCGCTGTGCCCCTCGGCCACCGTCTCGCCGTTGCGGGTGAGCACCGCGTCGATGGTCTTGATGTCGATATCCCCGGGCGCCACGCGTTCCGGGCCGAGCACGTATCCGGCGGAGGAGGCGTTGTCGGAGATGGTGTCCATCAACCCGATGTTCCAGTCCTTGATCCGCGAATCGATCAGCTCGATGGCGGGAGCGAAAGCGACTGTCGCGGCGAGCACGTCGGCCTCGGTGCAGTCCGCGCCGGGCAGATCGGCGCCGAGCACGAATCCGACCTCGACCTCGACCCGGGGGAACAGGTAGCGCCCCGCCTCGACCGGAACGTCTTCGTAGACTTCCATTTCCGCGAGCAGGTGACCGTAGTCGGGTTCGTCGACGCCCATCATCCGCTGCATGGCCTCGGACGAGAGGCCGACCTTGTGGCCGACCACCCGGGCGCCCGTGTCGAGCCGGCGCCGGATGTTGATCAGCTGGATCTCGTAGGCATCGACCACGTCGATGTCCGGGTACCGGCTGACCAGCGGGTCGATCGGCACCCGGTCGCGTTCGGCGCGCTCGAGTTCGTCGGCGAGTTCGGTTCGTACCGCGTCGGACAGCACGCTAGTTTCCTTCCGCTGTTGCTTGATCGGACGCCGGGACGTGTACGCCTGCGGCGGACCGGCCGGCCCGTCGTCCGGAGAAAATGCAGTCGGCCAGCGACAATCCGCTGACATAGGACTCCGAGCAGATACCGACCGCGGTCCGCCCGGCCGCGTAGAGACCCGGAATATCCATTCCGGCAGTCGATTTGACCGCGCCGGTGCGCTCATCCACCACGACGCCGCCGAGGGTGAGCATCGGGCACGGATTGGTCAGGCTCGGTTTGATGCCCACATCCAGCAACCAGTACGGCCCGGTGCGGACCGGTTCGGTGAATTCGGCGGGCTTGCCGACCGGATCGGGGGTGCCGAGTTCGATCGCGGCGTTGTGCGCGGCCACCGTGGCGCGCAGGCCCGCCGGGTCGATGCCCGCTTTCGCGGCAACGGCTTCCAGCGTCGCACCGCGAATCGCGCTGCGCCGCATCGCCTCGAACTGGCCGCGCTGGAACCAGGCGCCCTGCTTGCCGATCTGGGCGATCGCGGTCCGCATCAGCGCGTCGTCGGCGAGCAGCCAGCCCTTGCCGTCATGGTCGGCGATCAGCGCCTGTCCCACGGCGGCGCCGTACCTCGTCTCGTCGATCACCCGCCGACCGGCCGCGTCGACCAGCAGCGCACCGGTGAAAGCGCTGGGCGGCAGGAGGAATCGCCACGCGGAGACATTGCCCATCCGATCGGTGGCCGCGCCCGCCTGCTGCGCGAGCAGGATGCCGCTGCCGTCGTCACCGGTGGTGCCGAGCGCGAGTCCGCCGCGATACGCGGGCGCGTATTCGCGCACCATCGCCCGGTTCGCGATGAACCCGCCTGCGCTGAGCACCACGCCGCGCCGGGCGAGCACGCGAATCGTGCTGCCGTACCGGCGATCCAGCCGGGTCAGCTGCCGTTCCAGGGCGGCACGCAGCGGCGGGTAGTAGATGCCGGGCTTGGCGGCGACCTTGGCCATCCGGGTGTACCGTTCGCGCACCCGGCCGGGTGCGTCGCGCAGCGTGCGGCATTCGACGCCGAGCACCGTGCCCGCATCGTCGATGATCAGTCGCGTTGCCTGCGTCAGGGTTTCGACCCGGACGCCGAGCCGGGACGCGGCCGCCGAGAGCGGTCCCGTCAGCTGCTTACCGGAGGTACCCTTGCCCTTGACTCGATGCCCGCGCTGCGCCGCCGGGATATCCCGGAACGCACCGGAGATCTCACTGCCCGAGTAGTACAGGTAGTAGCTGTCGTTCGGGTAGGACGTCTTGTACGGGCACAGCGACGCTTCGAACGGAACGCCATGCCCGCGCAACCACTCGATCATCGCCGGGCTCTCCGCCACGAAGCGGCGCAGGGTCTGCGGGCTCACCGCGGCGCCGACCTCGCGCTCCAGATACGCGAGCATCGCCTCCGGCGTATCGGTGACACCGGCCTCTCGCTGCACCGACGTCCCGCCGCCGGCGTAGATGATGCCGCCGGACAATGCCGAGGCGCCACCGCCCGCGAAACGTTCCAGCGCCAGCACCTGTGCACCGTCGGCGGCCGCTTCCAGCGCGGCCGCGGCGCCTGCCGCGCCGAAGCCGACCACCACCACGTCGGCAACCAGGTCCCAATCGAACCCCATGTACTTCACTCCGGCCTTAAAACTGAAACGAGTTTCCTCGACATATCGGACGCCGAGTGGGTCTTCTGCCACATAAATATAGACCAACGGCAGCCACACTCTATAACGTGTTCTACATGATTGATCGGGAATACGACGTGGTCGTGGTCGGCAGTGGCGCCGCGGGGATGACCGCCGCCCTGACCGCCGCCCACCACGGGCTGAGCGTGGTGCTCATCGAGAAGGCCGCGCACTACGGCGGGTCGACCGCCCGCTCCGGCGGTGGCGTCTGGATCCCCGGCAACAAGGCGCTGCTCGCGTCCGGCCGGCCCGACGACCGCGAGGTGGCCCGCAACTACCTGCACAGCATCATCGGGAACGTGGTGCCGAAAGAGCGGATCGATACCTATATCGATCGCGGTGCGGAAGCCTTCGACTTCGTCCTCGACCACACCCCGCTGAAGATGAAGTGGGTGCCGGGCTACTCCGACTACTACCCCGAGGCGCCGGGCGGGCTCGGCGAGGGCCGCTCCTGCGAGCCCGCTCCGTTCAATGCCAAGGTGCTCGGCGCGGAACTGGCCAATCTGGAACCGCCGTACGCCAAGGCGCCGCTGAACGTGGTCGTCATGCAGGCCGACTTCGTCCGGCTGAACCTGATCCGCAGGCACCCGAAAGGCATGATGCGCGCCATGCGGGTAGGTGCGCGCACCTACTGGGCCAAGTTCACCGGTAAGCACATCCTCGGCATGGGGCAGGCGATCATCGCCGCCATGCGCAAAGGTCTGCTCGACGCACAGGTGCCGGTGCTGCTGAACACCCCGCTGACGGGCCTTGTCGTCCGCGACGGCGCGGTCACCGGTGTCGAGGCCGAACACGAGGGCAAGCCGGTCACCATCGGCGCACGCTACGGCGTGGTGCTCGGCACCGGCGGTTTCGAGCACAACGCCGAACTGCGCACCAAATATCAGCGGCAGCCGATCACCACGGAATGGACCACCGGCGCGGCCGCCAATACCGGCGACGGCATCCTCGCGGGGATGGCCGCGGGCGGCGATGTCGGCTTCATGGAGGACGCCTGGTGGGGTCCGACCATCTTCAAGGGCGGGCGGCCGTGGTTCGCGCTGGCCGAGCGGAACCTGCCGGGCACCATCATGGTCAACAGCGCGGGCAAGCGCTTCGGCAACGAGTCCGCGCCGTATGTCGAGGCCGTGCACACCATGTACGGCGGCGAGTACGGCCAGGGCGACGGACCGGGCGCGAACATTCCGGCCTGGCTGGTCTTCGACCAGCGCTACCGCAACCGCTACATCTTCGCCGGATTGCAGCCCGGCCAGCGGTTTCCGTCCCGCTGGATGGAGAACGACAACATCGTCAAGGCGGACACGATCGAAGAGCTGGCCACCAAGATCGGTGTTCCCGCAACCGATCTCGCGGCGACCGTCGCCCGGTTCAACACCTTCGCCGAGACCGGCAAGGACGCCGATTTCGGGCGCGGCGACAGCCACTACGACCGCTACTACGGCGATCCGACGGTGAAGCCGAATCCGTGCCTCGCCGCCCTGGTGCAGGGCCCGTTCTACGCCGCCAAGATCGTGCCGGGCGACCTGGGCACCAAGGGCGGCTTGGTCGCCGACACCGCGGGCCGGGTCCTGCGCGAGGACGGGACCGCGATCGCCGGACTGTACGCCTCGGGCAACTCCTCGACCCCGGTGATGGGCCACACCTATGCCGGACCCGGCGCGACCATCGGCCCCGCCATCACCTACGGCTACCTCGCCGTGCTCGATATCGTGCGGAAGAAGTCCGAGCAGCCCGCGCAGACCGGCGCCGAGGCGTAATCCGTGTCGCTGATCCACGAGGAGAATTGATGCCCATCGATCCGAAAATCGCTCTCGGAGCCGAACTTCCGAGCCGCGAGTTCGCCTGGACCCCGTCCGACGTGCAGCTGTACCAGCTGGGTCTCGGCGCGGGTACCCGATGGACCGATCCGGCCGAGCTGCGCTATCTGGACGACCGCGCACCCCAGGTGCTGCCGACCTTCGCGACCGTCGCGCCGACCCTGCACGAGACCGAACCGCCGCGGGTCAGCTTCCCCGGCATCGACATCGATCTGGCGAAGGTGGTGCACGGCCACCAGGAGGTGGAACTGCACCGCCCCATCCCCGCGGCCGGCAAGGCCACCAGCAAAGGGCGGATCACCGAACTCTGGGACAAGGGTTCGGCCGCGGTTGTCGTGCAGGAGCAGTTGGTGATCGGTTCCGACGGCGAGCCGCTGTGGACCGCGCGCTCGTCGATCTTCGCCAAGGGTGAAGGGGGCTTCGGCGGCGAACGCGGACCGAGCACGAAGGCCGAACTGCCCGAGACGGCACCGGACTTCGAGGTGACCGCCCCGACCCTGCCGCAGCAGGCACTGCTCTACCGGATGTGCGGTGACCGCAACCCGCTGCACTCCGATCCCGAATTCGCCCGTGCCGCCGGGTTTCCCGCGCCGATCCTGCACGGTCTGTGCACCTACGGCATCGTCTGCAAGACGGCCACCGACACCGTGCTCGGCGCGGCGGCCGAACGCGTCACGGGCTTCCGGGCCCGCTTCGCCGGTGTGCTCTACCCGGGTGAGACCATCCGCACCCGGATCTGGCGGCAGGACAACGAATTGATCATCGCCGCAACGGTTGTCGAGCGCGACGACGCACCTGTGCTCAGCGATGTGCGGCTGCGCTTCCGCGGCTGAGCGCAACCGGTTCCCGCACCTGGCCTCCGGGTGCGGGAATCAGGATGTGCGCGGCTGGGTGCGCGCCCGGCGGATCGCCGCGCCCTGCACGATCATGGCGTACAACAGGATCACCAGCACCGGGGCGGCGAGCGGGGCCCACGGCACCCGGATCGGTACCAGTGCCGCGCCGACGGCCACGGCGGCGAAGCCGACCGCACCCGCCACCGAGGGCACCGTGGTCGGCACCACACCGTGCGGTGCGGTGACGGTCGCGGCGTTCAACAGGTAGGCGGTGGCCACCAGACCCATTGCCGCCGCGGCGAGTACGCCTGGGTCGGCGACCACGAGCACGCCGACCGCCACCAGCACCGCGGCCACGGCGAACGGACGGAACCACCAGCCGAGCGCCACCAGCACGAGGGCGGGCCCGGCGGCCCACGGTTCCAGCAGCGCCACCGAGGTGACCAGCAGAACGCCGGACAGCACGGCGAGGAATCGGGTCATCGGCGCACTCGCACGGTACGGCGGTGCTCCGGGAGCACCCGCATGATCTGATCGAGCCGGGTGTCGGCCGGCCAGGCCACGATATCGACACCGACGGTGCCCATGTCGCGATACATCGAGGCCCGTTCCAACTGCCACATCTTGGCCAGCGTGGGGTCGAGGTCGTCGCGAAACGGCGTGCCGCGCAGGACATCCACGACCACCACCACGTGCCCGCGCTTACGCAGGTCGATCAGCGCGAGCGCGAACTGGGTGTCCAGCAGTGTGGAGAAGGCGACCACGATGGCGCCCAGCGGCACGGCCGCGTGCGGCGCCAGCGTGCCGGTGGTCGGAATGTGTTCCTCGCCGACACCGAGCACGGTGTCCACGACGCGATAGAACTGCCTGCGCCCGATATCGGGGCGCAACCAGCGCGGCGCCTGCCCGAGGCACACCACGGCGGTGCGGTCGCCGGCCTGCAGGGTCGACTGCACCACCTGCGCCGCACCCCGGACCGACAGTTCGAGCGAATCCGTCGCCGGACCCGGCGCCTGCTGTGAGGTGTCCACCAGCACAACGACATCCGCGGAACGGTTGGTCAGCCGCTCGGTGACGTAGAGCCGGCCGCGCCGGGCGCTCACCGGCCAGTTCACGATGCGCAACTGATCGCCGGGCGCGTATGCCCGGATGTCGGCGTACTCGACGCCGGGACCGAATCGCCGGGTCAGATGGGTGCCGAGGCGCTCGGGAAGTTCGGTGCGCGGCAACCGCATCCGCTGCGGATCGGTGATCGGGTAGACGAACAGCTGGCCGGCGGGCAGCACCGCGGTGGCCACCGCGAGACCAGCCGGGCTCAGCGCGGACACCCGCACCGACACCGGGTAGCGGCCCCAGCGGTCCGCGGACAGGGCCAGCCGCAGCCCGGCGGGCGCAGCGCCGGAATCGCTGGACTGTTCGACTTCGATGCCGAGCGCGTCGGTCTGCGCCGGTGTCAGGCGCAGCAGCGCGTGTCCCCGCTCGACGAAGGCGGCGACGGTCAGCACCACCTCCTCGGATTCGAAGCAGCGCAGCGTGCCGCCGCCGTCGACCTGGATCCTGGTGCTCGACTGCTGCCACGGCGCGGTGGCGAGCACCCCGAGCAGCGGCGCCGCGAAAACGACCAGCTGCCAGCGGCCGAGCACCACCGCGAGCACCAGCGCCACGGCGGCGCACACCGCGAGCATGAAAACCAGCGGTGCCGGGCGCCACCGCAATTCGGCCTCGACCGCGGTGCTGGCGTCGCGATGTCTCATGTCACGGTCGCGCGGGGAACCGGAAGGCGGCGTAACAGCTCGGTGATCACGTCCTCGCCCCGGATGCGGCGCACCCACATCTCCGGCCGCAACGTGATCCGATGCGCCATCGCCGGAATCGCCAGGGCCTTCACGTCTTCCGGGATCACGTAGTCGCGCCCGAGCAGCAGCGCCCTGGCCCGCGACATCTGCACCAGATCGAGCTCCGCGCGCGGACTCGCGCCGACCTCGACCTGGGGATGGCCACGGGTGGCCGCGGCCAGCGCCACCACGTAACTCACCACATCCGGGTGCACCGTGACGTATTCGACGGATTGCCGCATCTCCAGCAGCCCGTTCGCGTCCACCACCTGGCCGACCTGCGGCATGGTCGCACCGCGCTCGAGCCTGCGCCGGATCATCTGTGTCTCGTCGTGTTCGGAGAGATAGCCGAGCCGCAGCTGGATCGCGAATCGGTCGAGCTGCGCCTCCGGCAACGGGTAGGTGCCCTCGTACTCGATCGGGTTGTCGGTCGCCAGCACGATGAAAGGCTGTGGCAGCGGGAAGGTTTCGCCATCCATGCTGACCTGCCCCTCGGCCATCGACTCCAGCAGCGCGGCTTGGGTTTTCGGCGGCGTGCGGTTGATCTCGTCGGCGAGCAGCACATTGGTGAACACCGGGCCGCGCCGGAAGGTGAAGCGGCCGGAGGTCATGTCGTAGATCGTCGAGCCGAGCAGGTCCGCGGGAAGCAGGTCCGGGGTGAACTGCACCCGGGTGAACTGCAGGCCGAGCGCGGCGGCGAACGATCTGGCGATCAGCGTCTTACCCAGGCCGGGTAGATCTTCGATCAGCACGTGACCGCCGGCCAGCACCGCGATCAGGATCAGCTGCATCTCGTCCCGTTTGCCCACCACCACCCGGGAGATCTCTCTGAGCACGGCGTCGCTGCGCTGGACCGTGACATCCATCGGCATTGTCATCTGTGTACCCGCACTTGCCTCAACCCATTTCACATTCTCTGCAGGCGGCTCAGGATCTCGTCCAGTGCCGCCCGGCCCGGTGCCCTTGTGGTCTGATCACGCAATGCCGAGTTGGCCGGGTCCACCCAGCGCCACAGCTCGGGTCCGAACAGGTGGATCCCGGCGGCCTCGGTGGCGCGGCGGTTCTTCGCCACCCGCTGCCCGCTGGACAGCTCGAACTCCTTGGCCAGCAACGGCCGCAGGTGCCGGTCCCAGTCCGCGCGGGTGCCCTCGGCACGATCGGCGAGCATCTGCGCCCTGGCATGCCAGCGGCGCAGCATCTCGGCGGGACCGTTCTCGATCTCGTCGATCTCGTCGAAGGTGCGCGGCTCGCCCCGGTCGAGCAGCGACCAGACCAGCCAGGCCAACGCGAGCGCGACCGGGATCGCGACGGCGAACAACATGATGCCGCGCGCCTTTTCGAAGGTCACCAGCTCGATCACGGCGATCACCACCGCCGCGCCGAGGACAACGGCCATTCGATTCAAACTGCCTCCCGCTCTCTCATGCTGCCTCCCCTTGCAGATCCGCGAGCACGATCCGCAAAAGCTGCTCCGCCCGCATCCGCTGCCATTCGAGCATCGCGTGCGGGCTGAATCTGGCCTCCTCGAACAGGGCGACCAATTCCCGGGCCGAAGCGTCGTGCAGCGCGCCGCGCTCGAACGCGCGGGCGAGCACCTCCATGGGCGTATCCGAAACCAGCGGTGCGGCAGCGCGATCGAAGGCGAGCCCGCGTTCCATCGCTACGTAGCAGGCGATGATCGCGGTGCGTGGGTCCTGGCCCGGCACATTCATTGCGGCCAAGCCCATTTCGGCGGCCCTGGCCAGCGAGTCCACCGCGGTGGGCGGCACGACGACCAGCGGCGGCGGCGCGGGCGCGGGCTGACGCCGGGACGCGACGGTGACCACAACGAGCCCGGCCAGGGCGACGACGACCAGTGCGATCGCCGCGACGGCGGTGAGCAGGAACGCGGTGCCGGTCAGTTCCGCGGGCGTGGCGCCGGGGTCGGGTGCGCTGGTGGCGAATTCGTCCGGTGGCCGGCCGGGGTTCGGCGCCTCGGCGGGGCTCGGTGGCGCGCTGTCCTCGCCGCCGACGCCCACGAAGAAGATCGCCGAGGCGGCCGAGAGGATCATGGCCAGCACGGCGAGACCCGCCAGCACCAGCAGCCCGACCCGGCCGAGACCGCCACGCGGCCGGTCGGCGTCGCGGTCGGGTTCCGGCATGGCCAGCGGCAGCCGATGCTGGCTCGCTATCACGCCCGCGAGCAGAATGACCATGGACACGGTGAGCAGCACCGGCATCAGGGCCACCGACAGCGCCGAGGGCGAGGCGGACTGGTCGCGGGATTCGGTCACCCCTGGGATGTGTCCCCGTAACGCGAACGCGGCAAACGCCAGCAGCGTGATCAGAACGATCACGCGCAATATCGGCGATCGCGCCCCGGCCACTGATTACCACCAAACCTGAGTACTGCACAAAACAGCCACATAGTTACATGCCGAGCGGTCCGCTCGGGATGGAATCGAATACTTCGGAATTGATCCTCTTTATCAATGAATCCCGCTGCTCAGGGGCAGGTCGCCGGTTCATTGCACAACTATCCGACGGAAGAAGCTACCAATTGGGAAAGTTCACAAAGGCGGCTGGCGAGCCGCGAAATATCGGGGATGTCGTGTACACCGTCTACCAACTCCGGCAAAGGCACCCGCGCGGCGATTCCGAGCTCGCGATCCGCGTCGTAGAGCACATCGACCACATTGACGAAACGCATCGCCCAGTCCGGTGGCACCTCGGACAAACGGGGCACATCCACGATGGTCCAGCGCCGAAAGCGGTGCGCCAGTGCGACATAGTCGGCAGCGGCGGTGGGAGTGCCGCAGAGCGCGGCGAATTCGATCTCCAAGCAGTCGCCGTCGGCCTTTCTGGCCAGGATGGTCCGCGCGCCGATCGGCACCGCGACCGGCGCCACCGCCGCGGGTTCCGGGGCGGCACGCTCGAGCAGGTACCGCCCCGCCGCGAAACCGGAACGCCCGCCGGCGGATCCACGGGTGCGGTAATCCAGCGGGCCGTCCAGGGACACCACGTCCAAATGGGCGGTGATGCGGGCGATCGTCGGCAGGAACCGGTCGTGGAACAGCGGATTGGGCAGTAGCTGCGCGGGCGGATAGTTCGAGGTGACCACCAGCACGACGTGGCGGGCGAACAGCGCGTCGAGCATCCGCGCGATGAGCATCGCGTCGCCGATATCGTGCACGTGGAATTCGTCGAAACACACCAGCCGGGCGTCGCCGAGCAACGCGGCGACCGCCTTGTCGATCGATCCGGACGCGTGCGCCGCCGCGTGCAGCCGGGCGAAGAACTGATGAAAGTGGAAGCGGCGCTTACGCTCCGAGGTCACCGCGGCGAAGAAGCGATCCATCACCATCGTTTTGCCGCGCCCTGGCCTGCCGTGCAGATAGATCCCCCGGTGCCGCCGCACCGGCCGCCCGCGCCGGTCCACCAGCTCCGCCAGGCGTTGCGCCGCCCGCGCCTGATCCGCGTCGAGCGCGACGGCCGCGGCTTCGATAGCCGACATGAGAACCCCGATCTCCAGGATGAAATCCGATCCTCTACAGTTGTAGAGGATCGGCTTCGACGAGACCAGAAAGGTGATCATGTCCACACCCGACCGGCGCGCACTGATCGTCGACGCCGCCATCGAACTGATTGCCGCCCAGGGCATTCGAGCGCTGACCCACCGCGCCCTCGACACCGCGCTGACCTTGCCCGCCGGATCGAGCTCGTATTACTACCGGACGAAACGCGCACTCATCGAAGCAATCGTGGAGCGGATCACGAGCCGATCCCGTGCGGACTTCACCACCGCACAACTCGCACCACCCGGATCGCTGATGCCCGAGTCCGTCGCGGCCGCCATCGCCGCCTGGCTCGACCGCCTACTCGCCGAACGCCGCAGTCATCTGATCGTCCGGCACGCCCTGATTCTCGAGCTGCTGCCGGATGCCGACCTACGCCCGCGGCTGGCTCGCAGCCTCTTTTCCGTCGAGCGCGCCCGAGACCTGTTCGACGTCATGGAAGTGGCCGACCCCGAGGCTGCGGCCGCCGACTTCATCGCTGTCCTCGAAGGCGCGGTTTTCGACCGATTCGCGGGCACGCGCGCCGATCTCACGCCCGGAACCGCCCACAGCGTCGGCCAACTGACCGCGCTGCTGTCGGCCTTCTTCCGCGGAGTCGGTGCCGAGCAACGCTGAGTGCGCCCGAAGCGCTTCACGTTTCATCGAAAGCCGCCGAGCGGGGGGGGATCCGGCGCGGCGACCGGGTCGAACTCGATGGCAGCGCCGGACTCCGATAGGCCGAGCTGGGCCGGAAGGTTCGTCGTCTCGGCAGTCCACCCGCGCTCACTGTAGGTGGCACCGGTGGTCAGGGCGCTGATGCCCGCGGTGGGATAGGCGATGATGTCGGCAGGGAGGGCGTCGAGGGGAAACCAGCGCAGTTCGTAGCACTTGTCCGGCTCGCGGTTGACCGGCTCACCGCGCCAGGTCCGGACCTCGAAGAAGAGACCGAGTCGTGGCTCGTGTCCGTTGCCGATGACGTGCGCGGTGTGGACATGGCGCAGGTCGGCCGGGTCGATGCGGACGCCGATCTCCTCGTTCGCCTCGCGGACCGCCGCGGCGGTCACCGACTCGCCCACCTCGACCTTGCCCGCCGGAAGATGCCAGCGGCCGTCGAATTCGTCGGTGCCGCGCCGCTTGCTGAGCAGCAATCGACCGTCCCGGATGAGCAGGACGTGCGCGTCGACGAGATGCCGGGTGCTCACGCGACCCCGACCCGGCCGAGTTCGAGAGCGATGGCGCCGCAGACCAATTCGCGAGCGCGCGCGAGCTCGAGCGAACCGCTCAGCCAGCGCATGCTGAGCCCCTCGACCAGCGCGGTGAGCCGTTCGGCCGCATCGCGGGGGACCACCTCGGCATCGACGAGACCGCGCTGCTGGGCCGTACCGATCACCTCGCTCAGGTAGCCGTTCCAGCGCGCCGTGGCCTCGCGCAGTTGATCGCGGAGCTCGGGCTGGAAGATGGCGGCGGAGCAGTATTCGCCCCACGCGATGCTGTTCTCCACCACCACCGGCAGGTCCTGCAATTCCAGCAGCAGCACCTGCTCGAGGTGGCCGACCGGGTCTGCGTCGGCGTCGATCTCGGCATCGGTGTAGCGCTCGGCGCGGGTGCTGATGAAGTCCAGGGTCTGCGCGAGCAGGCCCGCTCTGTCCTTGAAGTGGTAGTAGATCAGCGAGGTGGAGACGCCGGCCGCCTCGGCCAGCTCCTCCACCCGTAGGCCACGGATACCGCGCTGCGCGACCACGCGGGCGGCCGACTCCAAGATCGAATCACGACGAGACATGGGGTCAATGCTACAGTGCAATCCTGACTAAACTTTTAGTCAGGATTCTCGCCCGGAGATTCACCGACTATCGGAGCCCGTTATGGAGAACCCCATGTCTCGCCGTTCTGTGTTCAGCGTCCTCGCGGGGGCGGGCCTGCTCGCCGCGGGCATGTCGGCGTGCGGTTCGTCGGAGCCGTCCGCGACCGCGACGCCGACGCCGGCGCCTGCCGGTCCCGGCGGCCGCTTCGGCGCCGAATGGGAGAGCCACGCCCGCACCTACATGTCCTGGCCGGCGCAGGCCGCGATCTGGGGCAACTATCTCGGCGACGTGCGCAAGGACATCGCCGGGCTGGCGCGCGAGATCGCCGAGTACGAGTACGTGGTCATGCTGGCCAGGGCCGGCCAGGTGAAAGACGCGCAAAAGCAGTGCGGCAGCGGTGTCGAGGTGATTGCGCTCGAGGTCGACGACCTGTGGGCCCGGGATACCGTCCCGGTCTTCGTCGAACAGGCGGGCCAGGCCGTCGGCGTCGACCTGCACTTCAACGGCTGGGGCAACAAGCAGCCGCATCCCAACGACGGCCCGCTCGGTCGGAACCTGCTGTCGCGCTACCACATTCCCAGTTGCTCGGCGCCGTTCGTCGGCGAGGGCGGCGCGTTGGAGACCGACGGTCAGGGCACGCTACTGGTCACCGAGAGTTCGATCGTCAACGACAACCGCAACCCGGGCAAGAGCCGCGACCAGCTCGAGGCGGAATTGAAGCAGACCCTCGGCATCGAGAAGGTGATCTGGTTCGAGGGGGTGCGCGGCGAGGACATCACCGACGCGCACGTCGACTGCCTGGTCCGCTACATCGCGCCGGGAGTCGTCCTGCTGGACAAGCCTTTTCCCGGCGCACCCGCCGATTCCTGGTCGCGCTCCAGCGATCAGGCCCGGCGCGTGCTGGCGGAGGCGACCGACGCGCGCGGACGCAAGCTCGAGGTGATCGACCTGCCCCAGCCCGATCCCGACCGGATCACCGGCGAGGGCGAGGAATTCGTGTCCAGCTACGCGAACTTCTACATCGCCAACGGCGCGGTGTTCCTGCCCGAGTTCGGCGACCGCGCCGCCGACGATCGCGCGCAGGGCATCCTGCGCGATCACCTGCCGGGCCGCGACGTCGTTCCGGTGCCGATCGACGAGATCGCCGCGGGCGGCGGCGGCATCCACTGCTCCACCCACGATCAGCCCGGCAAACCGGAACACTGACGCACTTCCGTTGGCCCCGCGCGCTTTCGGGGCCAACGGAAGTGGGATCAGTTGGCGCTGAGCACCAAACCCGACGTCGGCACGCCGGTACCGGCGGTGACCAGGATGTTCGTCAGGTCGTCCACCGGGTTCACCGAGGTGCCGCGAATCTGGCGGACCGCCTCGGCGATACCGTTCATGCCGTGGATGTAGGCCTCCCCGAGCTGGCCGCCGTGGGTGTTCAGCGGCAGCCTGCCGCCGACCTCGATGGCGCCGTCGGCGATGAAATCCTTGGCCTCGCCGCGCCCGCAGAAACCGAGCTCCTCCAATTGCATGAGCACGAACGGGGTGAAGTGGTCGTAGAGGATCGCGGCCTGCATGTCCTCGGGCCGCAAACCGCTCTGCGCCCAGAGCTGGTCGCCGACCAGACCCATTTCCGGCAGGCCGTCCATGGCGTCGCGGTAGTAGCTCGTCATGACGTACTGGTCGGCGCCGGAACCCTGTGCAGCGGCGGCGATCACGGCGGGTCGCTGCGGTAGGTCGCGGGCTCGTTCGACGCTGGTCACCACGATCGCCACCCCGCCGTCGGACTCCTGACAGCAGTCGAGCAGGTGCAGGGGTTCGGCGATCCAGCGCGAATTCTGGTGGTCATCCAGGGAAATCGGCTTGCCGTAGAAGAACGCGGCCGGATTCACCGCGGCGTGCTTGCGGTCGGCGACCGCGACCCGGCCGAAATCCGCACTGGTAGCGCCGTATACGTGCATGTAGCGCCGGGCCACCATGGCCACCTGCGCGGCGGGCGTGCCCAGGCCCTGCGGATAGGACCAGCCCGCGTCGATGCCCGAGGAGGTCGGTGCGGTCGCGAGCGCGGTGGAGAACTGACCGAACCGGGAGACCGACCGCTCGTTGAAGGCGCGGTAGGCCACCACCACATCGGCGATGCCGGTGGCCACCGCCATGGCCGCCTGCTGGATGGTGGCACAGGCCGCGCCGCCGCCGTAACCGATGTGGCTGAAGAACTTCAGCTGCGGGATGCCGACCGCCCTGGCGACCGCGGCCTGGGTGTTGGTGTCCATGGTGAAGGTGGTCAGGCCGTCGACGTCGCCGGGCGTGAGACCGGCGTCGGCCAGCGCGGCGTTGACCGCCTCGGCGGCCAGGCGCAGTTCGCTGCGCCCGGAGTCCTTGGAGAAATCGGTGGCGCCGATGCCGGCGATGGCCGCACGCCCGGCGATGCTCAGGTCGGTCATCAGGCTGTCCTCCGATAGGCGACAACGACTTTCGCCGTCACGTGGTCGCCGAGGCTGTCCCGGCCCACCACGTCGATATGGATGTCGTCGCCGTCCAGCGCGCAGACCGTGCCGGACAGGGTCAGCGTGTCCCCCGCGTACAGCGGGACCCCGAGACGCAGCGAGATCGACTTCAGCACCGCGCGCGGTCCGGCCCAGTCGGTGACGAAGCGCTGCACGATGCCGGTATCGGTGAGGATGTTGACGAAGATGTCCTTGGAACCCCGGGCGACGGCCTTGTCCCTGTCGTGGTGGACATCCTGAAAGTCCCTGGTAGCCAAGGCGGTACTGATCACGAAGGTGGGATCGGCCTCGATCACCAGCTCGGGCAGCACGGTGCCGACCGCTACCGAGGTCGGTTCGGCGGTCGTCGTCATGCGATCACCTGCCAGACCGGCAGCGTGGTCTCCTCGTCGAGCCGCTCGAACTCGACCCGGACGGGCAACCCGACCTCGACCGCATCGGGCTCGATGCCGCGCAGTTCGCCGAGCATCCGCACTCCTTCCGCCAATTCGACCAGCGCGACCACGAACGGCAGTTGCCGCCCCGGCACCTTCGGCGCATGGTGCACGACATAACTGAAAACGGTGCCCTCGCCCGAGGCGACCACGTAGTCGGTCTGCTCCGACTTGTCCTTCCACAGGGCCGGAATCGGCGGATGCCGCAGCGAACCGTCGGGCAGCTGCTGAATCCGCAGTTCGCCCGCTTTCGTTCCGTCCCAGAAGAATTCGGTGTCCCAGGAGACCAGCGGTTTGACCCGCTCGCCGGCCGGGGCCTGCGCCGCGGCACCGGTGCCCGGCGCGAATTTCAGCAGCCGGAACAGCATTTCGGCAACCAGCTCATCACCGACGTACCAGCTGGTCAGGAAGGTGACGAACCAGCCCTCACCCAGCGCGGTGCGCTTGGGACCACGGATATCGGAGAGCCGGCTGGTCGCGCTCACCTGCTCGCCGACGTTGAGGTACCGGTGGTAGGTCTGCTGGCAGTCGGTGGCGACGACGGAGGTGAAACCGGCCGCGTCGAGCAGCTCGACCGCCTTGCCCATCGGATCGTCGGCGGGCCGGAACCCGTTGAGCCCGAACATCGTCCACACCTGCGCCATGGCCGGCGGAGCGACGATGCCCGGATGGCCTGCCGCCTTGGCGGCGGCCTCGTCCACGTAGATCGGGTTGGTGTCGCCGAGCGCCTCGACCCAGTTGTTGATCATCGGCTGGTTCACCGGGTCGCGCGCGAGGCGGCGCGCGCAATCCCCCTCCGCCTTGATCCGTTCGGCGGCGGCGACTATCGCTTCCGGACTGGTGGTTTCCGGCACGCGCGGCTCCTTCTCGACTAGCTGTGGGTGTGGCTATCTGGGTACTCGCGGCAGGTTCAGCCCGGCGGTGGCGACCAACTCGCGCATCACCTCGTTGACACCGCCGCCGAAGGTCACCACCAGGTTCTGCTTGGTCCGCCGGTCCAGCCAGGTGAGCAGCTCCGCGGTGCCCGCATCGGCCGGATCGCCGTAGCGCCCGACGATCTCCTCGGCAAGCCGGCCGGCCTCCTGCAGCGACTCGGTGGAGAAGACCTTGGTCGCCGAGGCGTCCGCGATCACGCCGTTGGGGTCGGGGTCGGCACTGGCCGAGGTCGCGGCCACCTGCCAGTTCAGCAGCTCGTTCAACCGGACCATGGCGTGGATGCGGCCCAGCGAACGGCGCACGTCGGTCTCGCCGAGCACCCCGCGCGGCTGCGCCCAGGCCCGCACCCGGTCATAGAGTTGCTCGATCTTGCCGGACGGACCGAGGCCGACCCGCTCGTGGTTGAGCTGGGTCGTGATCAACCGCCAGCCCTTGTTCTCCTCGCCCACCAGCATGTCGGCCGGCACCCGGACGTCGTCGAAGTAGGTGGCGTTGGTGTGGTGCGCGCCATCGCAGGTGATGATGGGCGTCCACGAATAGCCGGGGTCGGTGGTGTCCGCGATCAGGATGGTGATGCCGCGGTGTCGCGACTCGACCGAGCCGGTGCGGCAGGCCAGCCAGATGTAGTCGGCCTCGTGCGCGCCGGTGGTGAAGATCTTCTGCCCGTTGACGATCCAGTCGCCCGAGTCGTCGCGGACCGCGGCGGTGCGCAGCGAGGCCAGGTCGGTGCCCGCCTCGGGCTCGGAGTAGCCGATCGCGAAATGGATGTCGCCGGAGAGGATTCCGGGCAGGAACTGGCTCTTCTGCGCCTCGGTGCCGAACTGCTGCAGGGTCGGGCCCACGGTCAGCAGCGTGACCAGCGGCAGCGGCACATCCGCGCGCACCGCCTCGTTGTAGAAGATCTGCTGTTCGAGCGGGCCGAAACCCTGCCCGCCGTACTGTTTGGGCCAGCCGACGCCGAGCCAGCCGTCGCGGCCCATCCGGCGGACCACGGCGCGATAGGCGTCGCCGTGCCGGTTCACCGACATCGCCGCCTCTTCCGCAGGGGTGACGAGATCGGCGAAGTACGAACGCAATTCGTCGCGCAGCCGGCGTTGCTCGGTGGTCAGGTCGATGAACATCTGGCCCCCAATCGATCTAGTCGGAACGATGCGCCGCCGAGCCAGCGAGCGATGTCCTTGGCTTGTGAGTAGTAGCGGTGCATCGGGTGGGTGATGTCCACACCGAGCCCGCCGTGCAGGTGATGACACTTCTGCATGGCGGCGGGCAGATCCGCGGCCACGCTGTAGGCGAGCACGTCGAGATCGTCGTCGATCCGTTCCTGATGCTCAGGGCTGGAATCATCTTGCGCCAGAGCCCAATTCGCCGAGACCGCGGCGACATGCAGGGTGCGCGACACGACGTAGAGGTCGGCGATCTGCTGGGCGACGGCCTGGAATTCGGCCAGCGGGCGGCCGAATTGCCGCCGGGTGCGCAGATGTTCGGCGGTGAGCACGAGCGCGCCCTTCAGCAGCCCGTCCGCGACGGCGCCGATCGTGGCGACGGCCAGGCGGTGCAGCTGCGCGAGGCCGCCGGGCAACAGCTGCTCCGCCGGGATCTCCACGCGATCGAGCCGCACGGTGCACTCCGGAATACCGCCCGATACCGGCGACGGCACCCGGATCACCCCCTTGGCCGCCGAATCGACAAGTGCGATACCGGAATTGGTCGGAATCAGCAGCCAGCGCGCCTGCTCCGCGTAGGGCACGGCGATCTTGTGACCGGTGATCCGCACCGTACCGCCCTCGACGACCGCCGCCGTCTCCGGCTTGACCGCGAACGGCGCGGCGGGCTCACTGAGCGCCGCGGTGAGCACCGCACCCTGCGCCACCTCGGTGAACACCCGCTCGGCGAGCGCGTCGGGCAGCAGCGACAGCAGCGGCAGCACGCCGAAACCCAGCGTCGGCAGGGCGGGCACCGCGACCGCGTCGGTCGCCAGCTCGGTGAGCAGCACCGATACCTCGGGCAGGCCCATGCCGTCGCCGCCGAAGCGCTCCGGCAGCGCCACCGAGAGCAGCCCGCTCTCGACCAGACTCGGCCACAACGCGATATCCCGGGCCGGTTCACGCTCCAATAAACTCACGACGACCTCGGCCACCGCGTCCTGACCTTCGTCCCTGGTGAAGTCCACGCTTTACTCCAGTTGACTCGTCGACTAGCTGTCGGCGTCGCGAGGTAGCCCGAGGATCCGCTCACCGGCCACGGTCAGCAAGATCTGTTCGGTACCCCCTGCGATCGATAAACAGCGTGTGAGCAGGAATTCTTTTACCACCTCGGAGTCGTGCGCACCGGTGGGACCTGCCGTCTCGGCAGCGAATTCCGCGACCGCCTGCCGATGCCGGACGCCGACGAGTTTGCGCACGCTGCTCTGTGCGCCGGGGTCGCCGCCCGCGAGCATCGCTACGGCGGCCCGCTGCTCGAGCAGGAGCCCGGCGATCGCCTCGGCGACGAACCCGCCGAGCCGGTCGTTGGTCAGCTCCGCGCCGGGGCCGGTGGCCGGGAGTTTCGCGATCAGTTCCTCAAGCGCGGGACCGATTCCGTTGCCGCCCATGGCGACCCGCTCGGTCGACAGGGTCGAGCGGGCGATCTTCCACCCGTTGTGCAGTGCGCCGACCAGTGCGTCGTCCGGCACGAAGACGTCGTCGAGGAACACCTCGGTGAACCGGGCCTCGCCGGTGATCTGCACCAGCGGGCGCACCTCGACCCCCGCGCTGTGCATGTCGACCAGGAAGTAGCTGATGCCCCGGTGTTTCGGCGCGTCGGGATCGGTGCGGGCCAGGCAGATACCCCAATTGGCCTTGTCGCCCAACGAAGTCCAGACCTTCTGGCCGCGCAGCACCCAGCCGCCGTCCACCTGTTTCGCGGTGGTGCGCAACGCGGCCAGATCGGATCCGGCCTCGGGCTCACTGAACAGCTGGCACCAGACGACCTCGCCGCGCAGGGTCGGCCAGGCGAACCGCTCGATCTGCTCCGGGCTGCCGTGCTGGAGCAGCGTGGGCACCGCCCAGCCGCCGATCGCCAGATCCGGCGCCGCGAGCCCGGCCCGGCGCAGTTCTTCCGAGATCAACAGGCCGGTCATCGGATCCGCGCCGCGGCCGAAGGGTTTCGGCCAGTGCGGCATGACCAGACCGGCCTCGACCATCGCTTCGCGTTGCCGGTCGGCGGGCAGCGCCGCGATCCGGGCCACCTCGGCGGCCAGCTCCCCGGCCCGATCGTCGTCCACGGCGCCCACGCCCTCGGCCGCGAAGATCCGGTCGGCCCCGGTGGTGCGGCGGTGCCCGGCGCGGGTCAGCTCGGTCACCCGGGCGCGCCAGTGCGCCGAACCACCGAGCAGTTGCCGCAGGGCCACCGCGCGGCGCAGGTAGAGGTGCGCATCGTGCTCCCAGGTGAAGCCGATGCCGCCGAGCACCTGGATGCAGTCCTTGGCGGTCTCGACGGCCGCGTCCAAGGCGATCGCCGCGGCGATCGCGGCCGCGATCGGCAGCTCCGCGCCGCCCTCGTCGACCGCGGCGGCGGCGTCGGCGGCCACCGCGCGGATCAGTTCGGTCCGGCAGAGCATCCAGGCGCAGATGTGCTTGACCGCCTGGAACGAGCCGATCTTGCGGCCGAATTGCGCACGTACCTTGGCGTATTCGACCGCGGTCGTCAGACACCAGCCGGCCAGCCCGGCCAGTTCGGCGGCGGCCAGCACCACCAGCAGATCCTCGACCGCGTGGGCCGGGGCGAATATCTGTTCGGCGGGCACCCGCACATCGGCGCAGTGCACCCGCGCCAGCGGCGTGCTCAGGTCCAGCGGCGCGAGCGGTTCCACGCGCAGGCCGTCGGCGTCCGGCGGCACCAGCACCCAGCGCCGCCCGCTCGGAGTCGAAACCGGTAGCAACACGGCGGTTTCCGGCGCCGCGCCGAGCACGGCGTCCCAGGAACCGGTGAGCGACAAAGCGTCCGCGGCGGCGGGTACAGTGACCTGCGCGCCGACAAGGACGTCCAGCGCGACACCGCACGGTTGCTGCTCATCGAGCCGTCCCGCGGTGATCAGATTGGCCAGCGCCGTACTCAGCACCGGCCCGCCGACCAGATCGTGCGCGGCCTGCTCGAGCAGCACGGCCAGGTCGGCCACCGAACCGCCGGCGCCGCCCGCGTCCTCGGCGACGGCGACCCGGAAGATGCCGAGGTCGGCCAGACCGGGCCAATACGCGCGCCAGAAGGCGCTCGGATCGGTCCGCATTGTTGCAATCGGACGGGCTGATCCGGCCCATCCGCGCATCGACTCCTGGACGGCTTTATGCTCGTCAGTGGTGGCGATGGTCACACTCCGTACCGCCTTCCCGGCGTGACTCCCACACCTAGAACATGTTCTAATATCCTAGCTGTGCGGAAGTCAAGAGACGACCGCGGAGCCCGAACCGCCGCCCAGGCCAGTACCGAAATGATGTTTCCGGAAAGGACGCTTATCCATGGCCAGCCCCTCCCGATCGCAGCCGACCGACTCGAGTCCGGCGCCGGTCGCCACGCTGAGTGAGGACGAGCTGAGTTCGGCCGCGCAGCGGGAACGCCGCAAGCGGATTCTGGACGCGACGCTGGCGCTGGCCTCCAAGGGCGGATACGACGCGGTGCAGATGCGCGCGGTGGCCGAACGCGCCGATGTCGCAGTCGGGACGCTGTACCGGTACTTCCCCTCGAAAGTGCACCTGCTGGTGTCCGCGCTCTCGCGTGAGTTCGAGCAGATCGAGAGCAAGCGCAAGCCGCTTGCCGGGCAGTCACCGCAGGAGCGCATGCACCTGCTGCTCACCCAGATCACCCGGATGATGCAGCGCGACCCGCTGCTCACCGAGGCGATGACCCGCGCGTTCATGTTCGCCGACGCGTCCGCGGCCGCCGAGGTCGATCGGGTCGGCAAGGTGATGGACCGGCTGTTCGCCCGCGCCATGAACGACGGTGAACCCACCGACCGCCAGCTCGCCATCGCCAGGGTGATCAGCGACGTCTGGTTGTCGAACCTGGTGGCCTGGCTGACCCGGCGCGCCTCGGCGACCGACGTGACCGAACGCCTCGAACTCACCGTCGATCTGCTGCTCGGCGAGAACTCCTAGTTCCCCGCCCTGGGGAAGTTTCGGCGCGCTGCGCGACGCCGCCCGGCACCAGACAGCCCGCGCATATCCGGCAAAATTCCGGACCGTCGGCATGCTGGTGTGGAAGATCACATCCGAAAACGATGCACCGCCGGAAACTCCGCAACGGCGCCCGTTCACCGTTGTCGTCTGCGGGTTAGCGCGAGTTTTGCGGGAGCCGTGCCCGCGCCGCCGGGCGTCCGTGTGATCGCAGCGCATGCGTCGCGGTCATCGATCGCCGCCGTTCGGACCCGAATCCCGGCGGCGGCGAGCGAGATCGGCCCAACGCGCGGAAAATCAGACACAACGCACGCATAGCGGCGGGCGTCGGTGCGGCGAAATCAACCCAGTATTGTTCTGCCCGCCCCTGAAAAAACTCCTCCGATCACTAGGTTGGATGCGTGAGCGCACAGGATTTGCCACTGGAACTTCGTCGTGCACTGTCGACGGTCGCGCGCGTGCCACGACTCTTGGTCGCCTCGGATTACGACGGGACGCTTGCGCCCATCGTGTCCGACCCGGCCAAGGCGTTTCCGCACCGGGAATCGGTGAGCGCGTTACGCGCGCTCGCCGGGCTCACCGGTACGACCGCGGCGGTCATCTCCGGCCGTGCACTGCGCGACCTCGCGGCGCTCTCGCGCCTGCCGGTCGAAGTGCAGCTGATCGGTAGCCACGGCTCGGAATTCGACGTGGGCTTCGTGCACGCGATCGACAACGACGCCAAACACTTACTGCAAGAGGTGCAGACGGCGCTGACCCAGGTCGCCGCCGAGAACCCGGGCGTGACGGTCGAGATCAAACCGGCCAGCGTCGCACTGCACGTGCGCAACGCGAGCCCGGAGATCGGGCACCGGGCGCTGACCCAGGTCAGACAGGGCCCCGCCTGCTGGTTCGGCGTGCAGGTGACCGAGGGCAAGGCCGTCATCGAGCTGGCCGTGGTGCAGACCGACAAGGGCACCGCCCTCGACACCATCCGCCATCAGGACGGCGCGTCCGCCGCGGTGTTCCTCGGCGACGACGTGACCGACGAGAAGGCCTTCCGCGTCCTGTCCGGCCCCGACCTCGGCATCAAGGTCGGCGAGGGCGAGAGCCTGGCCAAGTACCGCGTCGAGAGCACCGAGGACGTGTCGTGCGCGCTGGCCTTCCTGCTCGAGGAGCGGCGCACCTGGCTGGCCGGCGCGAGCGCACCCCGGATCGAGCGGCTGACCATGCTGGCCAGCCCGCGCTCGGTGGCGCTGCTGACCCCCGACGCCACGGTCACCTGGTTCTGTCACCCCGAACCGGATTCGGCCGCGGTGTTCGCGCATCTGCTCGGCGGTCCGCAGGCCGGCCACTTCACCATCGAGCCGGAACGCGCGGGCCTGCCGCTTTCGCAGCGCTATATCGACAGCACCATGACCGTCGAAACCCGCTGGGCGAGTTTGCAAGTGGTCGACTACCTGCCGCACGACGTGGCGCCGACCCGGACCGACCTCACCCGGGTGATCACCGGCGACGCGCGCGCGGTGGTGACCTTCGCGCCGCGGCCGGAATTCGGCCAGGTGCCGGTGACCATCGAGGCGGACGCGAACGGGCTGCGGGTACTCGGCACCAACGATCCGATGGTGCTGCGCTCCCCCGGCCTGGAATGGCAGATCGTCAGCGACGGCACGCACGACTCCGCGCGCGCCGTGGTCGATCCGTCGCAGGGCCCGATCGTGCTCGAGATGCGCTGTGGCACCTCCGATCTCGGCCCCGCGCAGACCGCGGAGCTGGAACGCAGGCGCATTGCGGAGGGCTACTGGTCGCAGTGGGCGGGCACACTGGATCTGCCCTCGCTGAAGCCGGATCTGATGAAGCGCTCGGCACTGACGCTGCGCGGGCTCGTGCACGCGCCGTCGGGTTCCATCCTGGCCGCCGCGACCACTTCGCTGCCGGAGGACATCGGCGGCGTGCGCAACTGGGACTACCGCTACTGCTGGCTGCGCGACGCCTCGCTCACCGCGCAGGCGCTGGTCTCGCTCGGCTCGCTCGGCGAGGCCGAGCAGTTCCTCGACTGGGTGCACCGCGTGCTGGAGACGAAGCCGTGATCGACCAACTGCCCGGCTACGCGGGCTCGCGCCCGGTGCGGGTCGGCAACGCGGCCAACATGCAGGTGCAGTTGGACGTGTTCGGCCCGATCGTCGATCTGATCGCGAGCCTGGCGCACGCGCGCGAACTCAAGGGCAGCACCGACCCGGCCCGGGCGCTGCCCGACGCGGACTGGGAACTGGTGCGCGCCATGGTTTCCGCGGTGCAGCGGCGCTGGCAGGAACCCGACCACGGCATCTGGGAGATCCGCGGCAACCCGCGCCACCACGTGTACTCGAAGGTGATGGGCTGGATGACCATCGATCGCGCGCTGACGCTGGCCCAGAAGTTCGGCCGCGAGGTCGATCCGGCCTGGGCGGTGCTGCGCGAGACCATCGCCGACGAGGTGAAGACCAAGGGCTGGAACGACGAGGTCCAGTCGTTCACCGCCGCCTACGACGGCACCGACCTGGACGCGGCCACCCTGCACATCGGGTTGAGCGGACTGATCGATCCGTCCGATCCGCGCTTCGCCGCGACCGTGGTCGCGACCGAGGCCGAATTGCGCAGCGGCTCGACGGTGTACCGGTACCACCACGACGACGGGCTGCCCGGCGGCGAGGGCGGCTTCCACCTCTGCGCGGCCTGGCTGGTCGAGGCCTACCTGTTGATCGGCAAGCGCTCGG
Source organism: Nocardia brasiliensis NBRC 14402 (assembly GCF_000308475.2). Taxonomy (GTDB): domain Bacteria; phylum Actinomycetota; class Actinomycetes; order Mycobacteriales; family Mycobacteriaceae; genus Nocardia; species Nocardia brasiliensis. Next base: position 122,529 of record NZ_BAFT02000043.1, read on the forward strand.
ACGCCGAAGCGCTGTTCGCCCAGCTGGTCGACGTGGCCGGACCGACCGGACTGCTCAGCGAGGAATACGATCCGGTTGCCGAGCGTTCGCTCGGTAATCACCCGCAGGCCTACAGCCACCTCGGTCTGCTGCGGTGTGCGCAGCTGCTCGGGCAGCCGGTGGAGGCTCTCGTTTAACTGGTCCTTCGTGGTTTTCCGGGCCCGTCGGCCGCCGTCCGCGCACGGCAGTCGGCGGGCCCGGCTCGTGTCGGCGGCGCGCAGTTGCTAAAGTGAAACAGAAACCATTTCCATTAAGCTGCGCTGTATCACCCGCTCGAGTGCGTCACCAGCTGTTATGCGTTCCAGGAGTGCCGCGTGAAGACCCGACTCGCCCGCAGACTCGCAGGTATCGCCGTCGGAGTGGCCACCGCGGTCACGCTCACCGCCTGCGGCAGCACCGAGGATTCCGGCACACCGTCGGTCATCGCGTCCACCAACGCCTGGGGCAATATCGCCACCGCGATCGCCGGACCGGACGCGAAGGTCGAATCGCTGATCAGTGACCCGACCGCGGACCCGCACTCGCACGAGACCTCCGCCGTCGAATCGGCGAAATTGAGCGACGCCGACCTGATCGTCTACAACGGCGGCGGCTACGACGAATTCGCAGAGAAGGCCGTCGCGGGCAAGAACAAGCGCACGGTGGACGCCTTCGCCCTGCGCGCCGACCAGAGCGACGAGAACGAGCACGTCTTCTACGACCTGAAGACCGTCGGGCTGGTGGCCGACAAGATCGCGACCGAACTGGGCGCGCTGGATCCGGACCACGCGCCGGGGTACACCGAGCGGGCCACGGCCTTCAAGGACAAGCTCGGCGCGATCGTCGCGATCGCCGCCAAGGTTGCCGCCGAACATCCGAAAACGCCTGTGCTGCAGACCGAGCCGCTCGCGCACTACCTGCTGCTGACCGCGGGCGCCGAGGACCGGACGCCGCACGAGTTCCAGGAGGCGATCGAGCAGGAGACCGACCCCGCGCCCGCCGCGGTGGCCGCCACCCGGGAACTGTTGACCGGCAAGCAGGTTCGCGCACTGGTCTACAACGTGCAGACCCAGGACAAGATCACCAAGGAGCTGCGCACGATCGCCCAGTCCGCGGGCATTCCCGTCGTCGAGGTGACCGAAACCCTGCCGGACGGGGTGGATTACATTCAGTGGCAGACCAAGAACGCCGAAGCACTCGCCGCGGCGTTGCGTTGACCACCACCGCCATGCACCAGGGAGCCGCGCTGACCGAACACACCGAACCGGCGCGGGCGACCGCGAACGACGTCTCGGCGGTGCGGCTCGACGGCGCCCGCCTGTCGTACGGCGAACGGACGCTCTGGCAGGACCTGGATCTGGACGTGGCGGCCGGTGAATTCGTCGCCGTCCTCGGCCCCAACGGATCGGGCAAGACCTCGCTGCTGAAGGTCCTGCTCGGCCAGCAGGGACTCAGCGCGGGCACCGCCGCGATCGCGGGCGCCCCGGCGCGCACCGGCAATCCTGATATCGGCTATGTGCCGCAACAGAAGACGATCGACGCCGGGGTGCAGTTGCGCGGGGTCGACCTGGTCGGGCTCGGCGTGGACGGGCACCGCTGGGGCCTCGGGCTCCGCTCGCGCGCCGAGCGCAAGCGCAAGGTGGCCGCCGCGATCGCCGACGTCGGCGCGCAGCGGTTCGCGCACGCGCCGCTGGAGACGATGTCCGGTGGCGAACAGCAGCGGCTGCGGGTGGCGCAGGCGCTGGTCGGCGACCCGAAGGTGCTGCTGTGTGACGAGCCGCTGCTCAGCCTGGATCTGGCGAACCAGCGACTGGTCGCGGAGCTGATCGACAAACGCCGCCGCAGCCACGACACCGCCGTGCTGTTCGTCACCCACGAGATCAATCCCGTTCTGCCGCTGGTCGATCGGGTGCTGTACCTGGTGGACGGCAAGTTCCGGATCGGTACGCCGGACGAGGTGATGACCTCCGCGGTGCTGTCGGAGCTGTATCAAACGGAGGTGGATGTGCTGCGCGTGCGGGGGCGGCTGGTGGTCGTCGGCACCGGGGACACGATGGACGCGCTCGGCAGCGCCGGCGCGCACTGCCACGGCGCGGCCGGGGCCGATATCGGCTCGGGCACAGCGGTTTCCGATTCGGACGCGGCCGGGGCCCGCTCGTGATCGACAAGCTGTCCGGCGTCTTGTCGAAGATGTTCGACGTCGGCACCACGGCGAACCTGCTCTCCTACGACTTCGTGCAGCAGGCGGTGCTCGCCGCCGCGCTGCTCGGCTTGCTGTCCGGCGTGATCGGTCCGCTGATCATCAGCAGGCAGATGTCGTTCGCGGTGCACGGCACCAGTGAGCTGTCGCTGACCGGCGCGGCCGCGGCGCTGCTCGCCGGGATCGGCGTCGGGGTCGGCGCGATCGCCGGCTCGGTGGTCGCGGCGGTGCTCTTCGGTTTGCTCGGAACCCGTGCGCGCGAACGCGATTCGGTGATCGCGGTGGTGCTGTCGTTCGGGCTAGGCCTGTCCGTGCTGTTCCTCTGGCTCGGCCCGGACCGGGCCGGATCGAAGTTCTCGCTGCTCACCGGGCAGGTCGTCAGCGTGGGCAACGGCGGCCTCGGCCTGCTGGCCGCCTGTACCGCCGGCGTGCTCGCGGTACTCGCGATCGTCTACCGCCCTTTGCTTTTCGCCAGTTCGGACCCGGAGGTCGCGGTCGCTCGCGGCGTGCCGGTCCGCGCGTTGTCCATCGTGTTCGCGGTACTGCTGGGCATCACCGCGGCGTTCGGCGTCCAGATCGTCGGCGCGCTGTTGGTACTCGCGCTGCTGATCACCCCTGCGGCCGCGGCGGCGCAACTGACCGCCGACCCGGTCCGGGCGACGGTGCTGGCCGTGGTCTTCGCCGAACTCGCCGCGGTGGGCGGCATCCTGCTGTCGCTGGCCCCCGGCGTCCCGGTCTCCACCTTCGTCACCACGATCTCGTTCCTGATCTACGTGGTCTGCCGAGTGGTCGGCACCCGCCGCCGCGAACTGGCCCGCGTCCGCTGACCTTCCCGCACTTCTCTTGCTGCTCGCACCCGCCACGGCAGGCCGGAGTGGCCGCGAGAGCGTAGAAAGAAGTGCGGTGGTCGGAAATATGGCCGGAGATCTCTACGCGTACGTGCCGTGCGGTGCCTACGTTCGGGTGACGGCCCGGCAGGCGGCTGCCCACCCATTGAGGGCGGGTGCCTTCAGTCGCTCTAGCTGGGTTTCGTATGCTCGAACGCACGCACCCCCGAACGATTGGTGACCAACGATGATCGACTTCTCGATTCCCGCCGAGCTCGCCGCCGAACGCGATCGAGTCCGCCGGTTCGTCATCGACAAGATCGTTCCGTTCGAGCGCGATCCGCGCCTGACCGCGCACGGGCCGACCGATGAACTGCGTCAGGAACTGGTGGAACTCGCGCGGGCCGAGAAGCTGCTCACCGTGCAGGCGCCGGAAGCGCTAGGCGGCCGCGGGCTGAGCCACATCGAGCAGGCGGTCATCTACGAGGCCGCGGGCTGGTCGACCCTCGGCCCGATCGCGATGAACTGCGCGGCACCCGACGAGGGCAATATGTTCCTGCTCGCCAAGGTCGCGAACCAGGAACAGGTCGAGCGCTACCTGGTGCCGGTGGTCGCCGGACACCAGCGGTCGGTGTTCGCGATGACCGAGCCGGACGGCGCGGGCTCGGACCCGGCGCAGCTGGCCACCACCGCGACGTTCGACGGCGAGAACTTCACCATCGACGGCCGCAAGTGGCTGATCACCGGGGCCAACGGCGCCAAGACCTGGATCATCATGGCCCGGCTCGCCGAGAACCCGCATCTGCCCGCGGGGCCGACCCTGTTCCTCACCGACGGCGATCAGCCGGGCATCGTCATCGAACGCACCATGAACACGATGGACCGCAACTACGTCGCCGGGCACGGCGTGGTCCGCTTCGACAACCTCACGCTGCCGAAATCGGCGCTGCTCGGCGAGGCCGGGCAGGCCCTGCGCTACGCCCAGCTGCGGCTGGCCCCGGCCCGGCTCACGCACTGCATGCGCTGGCTGGGCGCGGCCGAACGCGCGCAGAGCATCGCGGTCGAGCACGCGCGCACCCGGACCGCCTTCGGCAAGCCGATCGGCGAGCACGAAGGGGTGTCGTTCATGTTGGCGGACAACGAGGTCGCGCTGCACCAGTGCCGGCTCACCATCTGGCACGCCTGCTGGCTGATGGATCAGGGCGAGAAGGCGCGGCACGAGAGCTCGATCGCCAAATCGTTCGTCTCCGAGGAACTCTTCAAGGTCGCCGACCGGTGCGTGCAGGTCTTGGGCGGAATCGGCATCAGCGACGAGACGGTGGTCGAGATGATCTTCCGGGACATCCGCGCCTTCCGGCTCTACGACGGCCCGACCGAAGTCCACAAATACGCCATCGGTCGCAAGGTGCTGCGCACGGTCCAGTAGCCGGGAATCGACCTGCTCGCCAAATTGAACAGAGCTAACATCGCTGGCATGAGTTCGGAATTGCTCGTCGATGTCTCCGGCGGCATCGCCGTGCTCACGCTCAACAGACCCGCTCAGCAGAACGCCTGCACGCCCGCGATGGCCGACGAGCTGAGCGCCGCACTACAGCGCTGCGACGCCGAAGACGCCATTCGCGCCGTCGTGATCACCGGCACCCCGCCCGCGTTCTGCGCGGGCGCGGACTTGTCGAGCCGCGTCGGCGACGTCAGCGCGACCATCGATCCGCCGCCGTGGCGGGTCCGCAAACCGGTGATCGCCGCGGTGAACGGCCACGCGGTCGGCCTCGGCCTGGCCCTCGCGCTGCAATGCGATCTGCGCTACATGGCCCGCGACGCCGTCTACGGGCTCAACCAGGTGCGGCGCGGGGTGCTCGCGGACGGCTACGCGCACTGGACCCTGCCCCGGTTGATCGGCATGGCGAACGCCGCGGACATCATGCTGACCGGACGCACCTTCGACGGTGACGAGGCCAAGGCGATGGGCCTGACCAATGCCTGCCTGCCCGGCGGCGAAGTGCTGCCGATGGCGCTGGCCGTCGCGCACGACATCGCCAACGGATCCGCGCCGCTGCCGGTGGGGATGTCCAAGCGGCTGCTGTGGGAGGGGCTCGGCATGAGCCCGGCCGTGGTCGGGCAGCTGGAGTCCGACCTCAACCAGCACGTCGGTAAGAGCATCGACGGCGACGAGGCGATGGCCGCGTTCAAGGAACGCCGCCAGCCCAATTGGACCGGCAGCATCAGCACGGAGTGGCCGGCCTGGGACGAGCGCCCGGACCAGGAACGGCCGAGCCTGGACTGAGGCTTAAGCGTTGCCGCCCAGCAGGATCAGTAGGAACAGGATGGCGAAGATGATCATCAGGATGGTGCCGATGATCCCGAGGACATACCCGACCATCACCTGAACGCGACCGCCGTAGGCGCCGTGCGACTGCTCGATCTGATCCAGTGCGCGCTTGCCCAACGCCCATGCCACCGGGCCGAGCACGCCACAGCAGAACACGCTGGCCGCCCCGAGTGCGAGCACCGCCGTCGCGTTCGGATGCTCGACCGGGTTGCCGATCGGCTGATTGGGTATCACCACGAGCCGAATTCTACGGGGCCGTCCCACAAGTGCGCGGCTATTGCCGGTTGCGGTGCGCCACCGGGTGTTTCGCCGTTGCGGGACCCCAAGCCGTCGCGACCCCGCCGATCAGCGCCGCCGCAGGACCGCTCAGAGGCGACGCTGGCGGGCGATCTCGGCGAGCACGACGCCCGCGGCCACCGAGGCATTCAGCGACTCGACCGGGCCCGCCATGGGTATACCGAGGATGGCGTCACAGTTCTCGCGCACCAGCCGGGACAGGCCCTTGCCCTCCGAGCCGACCACGACGACGGTCGGCTCGCGGCCGTCGAAATCGTCGAGGGTGGTATCGCCGCCCGCGTCGAGACCGACCACCTGGATGCCCTGGGCGGCCCAATCCTTCAGCGTGCGAGTCAGATTCGTGGCCCGGGCGACCGGCAGCCGGGCCGCGGCGCCCGCACTCGTGCGCCAGGCGACCGCGGTGACGCTCGCGCTGCGCCGCTGCGGGATCAGCACGCCCTGGCCGCCGAACGCGGCGACCGAGCGGATCACCGCGCCGAGATTGCGCGGGTCCGAGATGTTGTCCAGCGCGACGAGCAGCGCCGGTTCGGCCGAATTGCGCACCTGGTCGAGCAGATCGTCGGGGTGGCTGTACCGGTACGGCGGCACCTGCAGGGCCAGGCCCTGGTGCATTCCGTTGGCGCTCAACCGATCCAGATCGGTGCGCGGCACCTCCAGGATGGAGATGCCCGCGTCGGCGGCCAGCTTCACGCTCTCGGTCAGCCGCTCGTCGTTCTCGGTGCCGACGGCGACATACAGGGCCGCGGCGGGCACGCCCGCACGCAGACATTCGACCACCGGGTTGCGGCCGAGCACCATCTCCGGGCCGTCGTCGTTCTTGCGACCGGCCGGACGACCCGAACCGCCGCCGCGCGGCCCGCCACGACCCGCCGCGGCCGCCTTCGCGGCAGCGGCGGCCCGCTTGGCGGCGGGATGCTTGGTGCGCGCCTCGGCGGGCGGGGTCGCGCCGCGCCCCTCCAGCCCGCGTCTGCGCTTACCACCGGAGCCGACGACGGCACCCTTCTTCGTGCCGCCCTTGCGGATCGCACCACGGCGCTGCGAATTGCCTGCCATCAGTCGGCCTTTCCTGGTTGTTGCGCGTCCGGCGGCAAGTGCTGCGCAGCGGCAAGGGCCCACTCGGGACCGTTCGGTGTGTCGGTGACCTCGATTCCGGCTGCCTGCAATCGATCGCGGGCGGCGTCGGCACTCGCCCAATCCTTCGCTGCTCGCGCCTGCTGGCGGCGGTCGAGCTCGGCGCGCACCAGCACGTCCAGCGCACCGATCGCCGCCGATGAGTCGCGCGGGGTGAACCAGTGCGGATCCAACGGGTCGACACCCAGGATACCGAGCATCGCGCGCAGCTGTCCGGCCAGGTCCCGCGCGCTGTCCACGGCGCCGGACTCCAGCGCCTTGTTGCCCTCGTGCACCACCCGGTGAATCTCGGCCAGCGCCTTCGGCACGGCGAGATCGTCATCGATGGCGGCGGCGAACGCATCGGTCCACTTGCCGACCGGGATATCGCCCGCGCGATCGGCGGTGCGATGCACGAACGCCTCGATGCGCTGATAGGTCTGGGCCGCGTCGTGCAGCGCCTTGTCCGAGTACTCCAGCATCGAGCGGTAGTGCGCGCTGCCGAGGTAGAACCGGAGTTCCACGGCGCGAACCTGTTTGAGCACGTTCGGCACCGAGAGCACGTTGCCCAGGGACTTGGACATCTTCTCGCCGCCCAGCGTCACCCAGCCGTTGTGCAGCCAGTAGTTCGCGAAACCGTCGCCGGCCGCCTTGGACTGGGCGATCTCGTTCTCGTGATGCGGGAAGACGAGATCCATTCCGCCGCAATGGATGTCGAACTCGGGGCCGAGGTAGAACTCGGCCATCGCGGAGCATTCCAGGTGCCAGCCGGGACGGCCGGGCCCCCATGGCGAGGGCCAGGTCGGCTCGCCGGGCTTCGCGGCCTTCCACAGGGTGAAGTCGCGCGGGTCACGCTTGCCCTCGCCCGCGCTCTCGCCCTGGTGCACGTCGTCGAGCCGGTGCCCGGAGAGGCTGCCGTACTCGGAATAGCTCTGCACGTCGAAGTAGACGTTGCCCGCGGAGGCGTACGCGTGCCCGCGCTCGATGAGGCGCTGCATCATGTCGACCATCTGGGTGATGTGGCCGGTGGCCCGTGGCTCGACCGAGGGCGGCAGCACGCCGAGGGTCTCGTAGGCGTTGTCGAACGCGCGCTCGTAGGTCGCGGCCCACTCCCACCACGGCCGGCCCGCCTCGGCGGCCTTGTGCAGAATCTTGTCCTCGATATCGGTGACATTGCGGATGAACCACACGTCGTAGTCGTGCGCGAGCAGCCAGCGGCGCAGCACGTCGAACGCGACGCCGCTGCGCACATGGCCGATATGCGGCTCGCCCTGCACGGTGGCGCCACACAGGTACACCGAGGCACGGCCAGGGACCAGGGGCGCGAATTCGCGCGTGGTCCGCGTGTCGGTGTCAAAGAGGCGCAATGTCACGGCGTTCGATCCTAGCTGGTAGATAAGCCTGTACACGGACCCGGCTCAGGTCCGCCGGAGCGGGGTCAGCGACAGGCTTGTAGCAGGGCGGTTGCTATCGCGGCAACGCCCTCGCCGCGGCCGGTGAGGCCTAGTCCGTCGGTGGTGGTGCCCGACACCGAGACCGGCGCACCGAGTAGTTCGCCGAGCACCTGCTGGGCCTCGGCCCGGCGCGGGCCGATCTTCGGCCGATTGCCGACCACCTGCACCGCCGAGTTGACGATCTCGAACCCGGCTTCGCCGAGCAGCCTGCGCACTTCCTTCAGCATGGCGGCGCCGGAGACGCCCGCCCATTCCGGGCGGCCGGTGCCGAAGACCGCGCCGACATCACCGAGCCCGGCGGCGGAGAGCAGCGCGTCGCAGAGGGCGTGCGCGGCGACATCGCCGTCGGAATGCCCGGCGCAGCCGTCGTCACCCTCGAAGTGCAGGCCCGCCATCCAGCAGGGGCGACCCGGTTCGATCGGGTGCACATCGCTGCCGATGCCGACCCGCATGCCGGCGGTCATCGCGCAACCGCCCGGCGCCGATCCGCACCGTCCAGCACGGCGTGCGCGAGCACCAGATCGAGCGGCGTGGTGATCTTGAAAGCCAGCGGATCGCCGGGGATGGTGCGCACCTGGGTGCCGAGCAGTTCGACCAGCCCGGCGTCGTCGGTGGCTTGCACGCCCTCGGACAGATAGGCCGAGCGCAACAGCTCGGCCGCGAAACCCTGCGGGGTCTGGATGGCACGCAGTTGCGCGCGATCGGGGGTCCCGGTGACCGCGCCCGCGGCATCGACCGACTTGATGGTGTCGGCGACCGGCAACGCGGGAACGACGGCGAGATGGCCGGCGCGCAACTCGGCAGCGACCCGGGCGATCAGCTCGGGTGGGGTGAGTGCGCGCGCGGCATCGTGCACCAGGTAGTAGGCGGCCTCGGGTGCGGCGGCGAGGCCGGCCCGCACCGAATCGATGCGTTCGGCGCCGCCGACGACCACGTGTACCGAATCCGAGGGCGGCAGCAGGGCAACGGCGCTCTCGACGAATTCGGCGGGAACCATAACGATGATCCGGTCGACCGCGCCGGAGGCCAGGAGACCTTCGACGGCGAGCCGGACCATAGGGCTGCCGCCGACCGGGACGAACGCTTTGGGTGTGGCTTCACCCAGGCGGACGCCGCGACCGGCGGCAGGCACCAAAGCAACGACGGTTCCGTCGGTGAGACGAGCACCGTTGTCGAATGTGTTCACGGTCAGGAAGCCGCGGCGAGGACCTCGTCGAGCAGCGTCTCGGCCTTGCCGTCATCGGTGCCCTCGGCAAGCGCGAGTTCACCGACGAGGATTTGACGGGCCTTGGCGAGCATGCGCTTCTCGCCGGCGGACAGCCCGCGATCCTGCTCCCGACGCCACAGGTCACGAACGACCTCGGCCACCTTGTTCACATCGCCGGAGGCGAGCTTCTCCAGGTTGGCCTTGTAGCGGCGGGACCAGTTGGTCGGCTCCTCGGTGTGCGGCGCGCGCAGAACCTGGAAGACTCGATCGAGACCCTCCTGGCCGACGACGTCACGTACGCCGACGTATTCGGCGTTCTCAGCGGGAACCCGAACAGTCAGATCGCCCTGGGCGACCTTCAGGACCAGATACTCTTTTTGTTCACCCTTGATGGTGCGAGTCTCTATAGCTTCGATCAGCGCCGCTCCGTGGTGGGGGTAAACGACGGTGTCTCCGACCTTAAAAATCATGTGTCCCGTGCCCCTTTCGATGTTCACAGTTTAACATGCGACTCGGTAACGGCGCGATCAACCATGCAGGTCAGGGCCACAACGAGGCAACCTCAGGGCTTGACAAGACCCGGTCGGTGTGCATTATGTTGTGCCAGAACGGGTTAACTCCCCGCATTGTGCCCGCGCTCAGCCGCGAACATCGCTGGCAGCACGTCCGCAACCGGTCGGCACTCGACCGAGTTGTTACCAACCGCCCGCGAGTCGCGAGCCCCGGGTCCCGGTCCGCCGGACGAACTACTACGCTCCCTAGTTATTACTCTCCCTAGCGGAGTGAGCCCGGTCGACATGGAGGGACAACCCGTGACTGCCCTGAAAGCTGTGACCGCCTTGCAAAAGGTGCGCCGTCGCATGGTGCCGGTTGCCGCACTCGCCGCCGGAGCGGCGATTGCACTGACCGGCTGTAGCGCGGGTCAGATCTCACAGACCGCGGACCAGGTGGCCGCGATCAACGGCAACCACGCGGACATCGGCAAGATCGCGCTGCGCAACGTGCACATCGTGTTCCCCGCGCACGGCTCCGAGTACACCAACGCCAAGGGCGGCAAGGCGCTGATCGCGCTGTCCATCGTCAACAACAGCCCCTCCGTGCCCGACGAGCTGACCAGCATCAGCACCGACCTGGGCACGGTGAAGATCACGCCGGCGGCTGGTCAGTCGACGGTGGCGCTCGCCCCGCAGCAGACCGTGGTCGCGGCCGCGGCCGCGCCGAGCGCGCAC
>NZ_BAFT02000042.1 GCF_000308475.2 Nocardia brasiliensis NBRC 14402
CGGTGCGGGCGCGGCGGCCTTCGGGGCCGAGTTCACCGACGCGGGAGCCGGAGCCGGGGTCGGCGCCTGCGCGGGTGCGGCCGCGGCCGGAGCGGCCTGGCTGTTACCGGAATCACCAGTAGCTTCGGGCGTGTAATCGGCGAGGAACTCGTGCCAACTCTCATCGACCGAAGATGGATCTTGCTTGAACTTTTGATACATCTCATCGACTAGCCACTGGTTCTGTCCGAACTGGGAAGTTGAGCTGCTCACAGCAGGTGTTCGCCTCATTTCGTTCTTCGCGCTGCGACGTTTGTGACGTGCCCGGCATCCGTGCGACTGCTTGCAGGTCGCTCGAAATGGTCAGCATCAGCGATGCGCGCCGATGCGCCCTATCTGAGGATAGGCCCAGCAGCAAACCGACGGAGCGACTGACCACCCGGCAAACCTCACCTCATAGAGGACGACTTGTCGTCCACCGAGAATATTCCCTCGCTCGCACGTGCCGCCGACCACAGTCGGGAATATGGTCCGGCGGCGGTCAGGAGCTCGGCGTGGGTGCCGATTTCGGCGATCCGCCCGTGCTCGACGACGGCGATCCGATCGGCGCGCGCGGCCGTGCCGAGCCGGTGCGCGACGAGCACCGTGGTCCGGCCCCGGGTCAGCGATCGGCTCGCGGCCAGCACCGCCGCCTCGGTGTCCGGGTCCAGGGTCGCCGTCGCCTCGTCGAGCAGCAGCAGATCCGGTCGCACCAGCTCGGCCCGGGCCAGCGCGATCAGTTGCCGCTGGCCCGCGGACAGACCGCGGCCGCGTTCGCCGACCGGCTGGCGCATGCCGAGGGGGAGCGCGGCGATCATGTCGGCGGCGCCGACCGCGGCCGCCGCTTCGGCGATTTCGGTCTCGGTCGCGTCGGGCCGGCCGAACGCGATGTTGCTCGCGATGTCACCGCTGAAGAGGTGGGCTTCCTGCGGCACGATGCCGAGGCGGCCGCGATAGTCGGCGAGCCGGTAGTCGCGGATGTCCACCGCGTCGACGGTGATCGCGCCGGTGCCGTCGGCGGGGATGTCGTAGAGGCGGGCGAGCAGCTTGACGATGGTCGACTTGCCCGCGCCGGTGGGGCCGACGAGCGCGAGCGTCGAACCGGCCGGGATTTCCAGCGACACCCCGTCGAGGGCGCGGACCTCGCTGCCCGGGTAGTGGAATCCGACGTCGGTGACGGCGACCTCGCCGCGCAGGCGCTCGATCGGCACCGAGTCCGGCGGGTCGGCGGTCAGCGAGGACGGCGTGCGCAGCAACTCGCCGATCCGGCGCAGGCCGACCCGGGCCTGCTGATAGCCGTCGAACACCTGCGAGAGCGCCAGCACCGGCGCGAAGAGCAGTTCCAGATACAGCACGAAGGCGATCAGGGTGCCCGCCGTGGTGGTCCCGTTCGCCACCTCGCGTGCCCCGACGAAGATCACCACGGCGAGCGCGACGTCCGACCACGCCGTGACGTACGGGAAATACAACGCGATCAGACGCTGGGCCCGCATCCGGCTGTGCCGATAGCGATCGGAGTACTCGGCGTAGCGGCGGGCCGCGGCGGGCTCGTGCCGATTGGCCTGCACCGCACGCAATCCCGCGACGTTCTCCTGGAAGTCGGCGTTGACGGTCGAGACGTTCTCCCGGGACACGGTGTAGGCCGTGGACGCGTACCGGCGGAACAGCACGGTGGCCAGCACCAGCGGCGGCAGCGTGACGAGCAGCACCACCGCGCCCAGCGACACATCGATGACCAGCAGCGCGACCGCGATCCCGGCGAAGGTCAGCCCGCCCACCAGGGTGGTGGCCAAACCGGTCTGCAGGAACGTGGACAGCGAGTCCAGGTCGGTCGTCATCCGCGTCATGATGCGGCCGGACAGTTCGCGCTCGTAGTAGTCGAGCCCGAGGCGCTGCAGGTGCGCGTAGCTGCGGATGCGCAGCCCGTACAGCATCCGTTCGCCGGTGCGCGCGGTGATCAGCGTCGAGGCCGCCCCGATCGTCCACCCGGCCGCGACGAGCAGCACGCCGAGCACCGCGGCGACGCCGAGCGCACTCGTATCGGCCTTGCCGACGCCCGCGTCGATGGCGTGCCGCACGATCGGCGGGAAGCCCACGCCGATCAGCGCGTCCAGGGCCAGCAGCGCGAGGGTGGCGGCGATCAGCCAGCGGACCGGCCGCAGCAGCCGGGCCAGCCGGAAGCGCGGATCCGGTTGCCGCAGCCGCTGTTCGTCGAGTTGCGGCTGCTCGGCGGCGGGCGGCAGCAGCGCGATATCGCGCCGCAGCTCCGGGGTTTCGCTGAGGTCCGCGGCCGCGGCGGCGAAGGTCGTCGCGGCCGCGCCGGCACCGGCCCGCGCGCCCGCCTCGTGCGTAATGGGTTGGTACCCAGCGGGTCCGGGCAGCCGGATGACCCGATCCGCATGGGTCAGGGTGGATTCCCGGTGCGCCAGGATCAGGGTGGTCCGCCCGTCCTGATCGGGCAGGGTGTCGAAGATCGCGGCTTCGGTGATCGCGTCCACCGCGGAGGTCGCGTCGTCCAGGACGAGGATGCGCGGGCGGGCCAGCAGCGCCCGGGCCAGTGCGATGCGCTGGCGCTGCCCGCCGGACAGGGTGAGGCCGCGTTCGCCGACGACGGTGTCGTAGCCGTCCGGGAGTTCGGTGATGAAGTCATCGGCCGCAGCGGATTTCGCGGCGGCCCGGATCTCGGTGTCGGTGGCGTCCGGACGGCCGAGCGCGATGTTGGCGGCGATGGTGTCGGAGAACAGGAACGGATCGTCGAACACGACGCCGATCGCGCCGCGCAGCTCGGACGCGCTGACCTCGGCGATATCGATCCCGCCGACGGTGGAAGGCGCAGCGTCCGTGGCGGATTCGCCGAAGAGCCGAATACTGCCCGCATCCGGCGCGTAGAAGCGCGGCAACAGCAGTGACAGCGTGGTCTTCCCGGAACCGGCGGGGCCGATGATCGCCACGGTCTCGCCGGGACGCACGGTCAGGTCGAGTTCCCGCAGCACCGGCCGTTCCGGATCGAAACCGAAAGTGAGCGAGTCGATCTCGATGCCGAGCGGACCGTCCGGCAGCGGCGCGGGCGCGGGGGGATCGGTGACCACCGGCGCGGTGTCGATCACCTGGTAGACGCGTTCGGCGGCGGCGCGGGTGAGCTGTGCGAGCACCAGGGCGCCGGACATGATCCGGGCGGTCGCCGTCATGGTGGCGACGTAGGCGGCGAACGCGACGAAGGTGCCGATCCCGATCGAGCCGTGCAGCGCGAGGTAGCCGCCGAGCACGATCACGCCGACCATGCCGAGTTGCGGAATGGCCGCCACAGTCGGGGCGAACCGGGAATCGATCCGGGCCGCGCGCATCCGTTCGGCATACAGGGTGCGACTGTGCTTTTCGAGCACGTCGACCATGCGGGCTTCCTGCCCGAACCCTTTGACCACCCGGACACCGGTGACGGTCTCCTCGACGTGCTGGGCGACGTCGGCGGCGCGCTGCTGCGCGGACCAGGTCGCCGCGTAGAGCCGCGGCCGCACCCGGTACGCGACCAGCCCGATCGCGGGCACCACGAGCAGCGCCACCGCGGCCAGCGGCGGCGACAACCACACCATCACCACCGCGGCCAGCAGGAATTGCAGCACCGCCATGCCCGACAGCGGCGCCATCGCGAGCAAGCCCTGCACCAGTTGCAGGTCAGTGATCGAGCGCGACACCACCTGGCCGGTGCGGATCGCGTCCTGGCCGGTGCCGTCCAGCCGTTGCAGCGAGGCGAGCAGATCGACCCGCAGCGAATGTTGCACGTCCAGCGAGAGTTTCCCCGCGAGCAGGCGGCGGCCGAATCCGGCGGCGAATCGTGCGGCGGCGACCAGGAGCAGCAGCAAGGCGACGATTCCGATGACGGCGGTGGCGCCGTGACCGGCGGCGTCCACCGCGCGCTTGGTCAGCAGCGGGGCGGTGATCTCCACCGCGGCGCCGGCCAGCATCGTGACCGCGAGACCGGCGAGGGTGCCCGGGTGGGTCCGGCTCTCCGCCCACAGCCGGCGAATCCAGCCGGGACCACCGGGCGTGCGCTCAGCGGACCCGGTGTGTTGTTTCGCTTCGACAACCCCGCCCATAACCATCCACGGTAATGACGCCTACCGACACGTCGTTGTTCCCCGGCGGGCTCAGAGGTCGCGCGTGCGCAGCGCCCACCAGCCCGCGCCGGCGAGGCCCGCGGTCCACAGCAGCAGAACCACCACCCCGACCGGTCCGGGGGCGAGGAAGGGGTTGTCGGCGAAGGAGCCGATGGCGATGGTGCTGATGGTGGCCGAGCCCGGCAGCAGCGTGACGAATCCGTCGATGCCGAGGCTGTGCGCGACCACCCAGATCAACGGTTCGACGATGATCAGCCAGCCGAACACCGCGAGCAGCGCCGTGGACGACGAGCGCAGCAGCAACCCGAGTCCGGCGCCGATCAGGGACCAGCAGATCGCGGCGAGCAGCCCGCCGCCGAGTACCGCGAACAAGTCGAGACCGGCCTGGAATTTGCCACGCCCGAAGCCGAACAGCGCCGCGAGCGCGACCACTTCCACGGCCAGGGCGGTGAGCGCCGCGCACCCGCCGGTGACGACCAGTTTCGCGACGGCGAGCCGGTCGCGGTCCGTGCTGAACAGCGCGGTCACCGGCATCGAGTGGTGGCGGAATTCCGCGCCGCTGCCGAGCGCCCCGAACACCACGGCGGCCAGCGCGACCGCGGCGAGGCCGAGGTAGAGCCCGTTGGTCGCGGCGCCGGTGACGGGTTCGCCCTTGGGATCCGGCTTGCCCGCCAGCAGGGCGGTGGCCACGGTCGCGATCAACGTGAGCGCCAGGGGCAGGCCCGCCAGGATCCGGTTCGGCCCGGCCGTGACGACCTTGCGCACCTCGGAGTTGACGGACGGGACGAGGTCGGGCGGCAGGGTGATGATCATCGTGGAATCCCGTAGGGCATCGGCGGGGCGGGAGCCGCGGTACCGGACAGGCCCGGGTAGTGGGCGGGCGCCGGGGTCGGCGGTCTGGTCAACGAGGCGAGCACCCGGTCGGGGTGGATCAGGTCGGGGACGACACTGTCCAGCCGCACCTGCGCCGCCGCGGCCGCGTCCCGGATCTCGGTTTCGGTGGCCTCGGCGACGGCGAGCCTGCCGTCGGGACGGATCACGGCGTCGGTGAAACCACGGGCGGCCAGTGTGGTGGCCAGTGCGATCGGGGTGGACGCGGCGACCACCAGCCGGTCGGGGTGCCCGCGCCGCAACCGGGCCGGGCTGCCCTCGTAGACCACCGTGCCCGCGTTCAGCACGAGCACCTCGTCGGCGCCCGGCAGCACCGCGGCCAGGCTCTCGCTCGTCACCACGGCACTGCCGCCACGGGTGGCGTGCCGGCGCAGAAAGTCTTGCAGCCAACCGCGTTCCGCCGCGTCGAGGCCGTCCATCGGCTCGTCGAGGACCAGCAGCGGCGGGTCGGCGAGCAGGGCGGTCGCCAAGGCCAGCCGGGTCTGCTGCCCAGCCGACAGCGCCGCACCTTTGGTCCCGGCTTCCGTGCCGAGGCCGACCAGGTCGAGCACCTCGTAGACCCGCGCGTCCGGCACGCCGACGGCCGCGGCATACACCCACAGGTGATCGCGGGCGGTCCGGCCGGGATGTATCCCGCGCGGTGCCAGGACGCCGCCGACGATCTGCGCGGAACTCGCGCCTTCGGCGGACCGGTGCGTGCCGGGCCTACCGATCGATGCGGTCCCCGAGGTCGGCTCCAACAATCCGAGCAGGATGCGGACGATGGTCGACTTGCCCGCGCCGCGCGGGCCGACCAGCGCGGCGGTGCTGCCCGACGGGACGGTGAAGCTCACGTTCTCGACCGCAGCGACCAGCCCGTACCGCTTGGTCAGCGCGCGTACGGAGAACGCGAGGGGGCGCACGGCGCTCACCGCGGCGTCGTCGGCGGTTGCGGCTTGATCGGGTCGATCGCGGTGAGCGGGTCGGCGTCGATGACCAGGTGCCGGTCGGCGGGCCAGACCACCGGTGCGGGCCCGAAGGCCTTGCGCGCGTTCTGGATCGTGGATTTGCCCATGGCGCGGTTGCCGACCCCGCCGATCACCGCGCCGATGCCCGCGGGCACCACCTTGCCCGCCATCAGCGCGGCGCGCCGGGTGATGAAGCGGATGATGAAACGCTTGAGCAGCGAGTCGTTCATGGAGGAGAGGCCGGGGATCCGGTTCGCGAACACCGTGCCCCAGTTCTTGGCCGAGGTGCCGACGGTCTTCTGCACGATCTCCATGCCGCCCTCGCCCAGCACGACGGCGAGCACCAGGGCCCTGCGCTGTTCCTTGTCGTCGGGCGAGATGCCGTGCACCGCCGCCACCGCGAGCGTGAACAGGGCGGAGACCTCCATGAAGAACGTGGTCTCGGCGCTGACCGCGGCGACCGCCGCGACCGTGCCGACGCCGGGCACCGCGGCCGTCGCGCCGACGGCGCCGCCGCTGCCGGTCACCGCGAGCAGGTACTGGTTCTCCAGCCGTGCGATGACCTGCGCCGGGGTTTCGTCGGGATGGGCGCGCCGGATCCGATCGACATACTTGGCGACCGCGGGGGCCTGCAGGCGAGACCCCGTATCGAGCAGCTGAACCACCGTCTTCTCGAACGCGCCTTTGAACATCGGCGGCACCCTCCTCTTCCAGTCTGCTGGTTGAAACTGTAGGGCACCGGCGGATCGGCCCGCCGGACGCCGCGGCCACAGTCCTCAGCTCGTCATGACAACGATGTACCCAGCCGGATCGGTTCCAGCCGATCCGATGCGCCCGGTCAGTTCGGCTGGTGTCCCGCGGGCACCTGTTCGGCCGGCGCGGGCGGGGGCGGCGGGGTGCCGTCGCCGAAGGGACGCCCGCCCAACGCTTCCCGGCCGTGCGGGGTCAGCCAGTTCGCCAGGTCCGGTCCCTTCGGCACGATGCCGGTCGGGTTGATATCGCGGTGCACCACGTAGTAGTGCTCCTTGATCTGCGCGAAGTCGATGGTGTCGCCGAATCCCGGGGTTTGGTAGAGGTCGCGCGCGTAGGCCCACAGCACCGGCATCTCGCACAGCTTGGACCGATTGCATTTGAAGTGCCCGTGATAGACCGGGTCGAACCGGACCAGCGTGGTGAACAGCCGCACGTCGGCCTCGGTGATCGTGTCACCGACCAGATAGCGTTGTGCCGCAAGCCGTTCGGTGAGCCAGTCCAGGCGGGCGAAGAGCCGGTCGTAGGCGGTCTCGTAGGCGTCCTGCGCGCCCGCGAAGCCGCAGCGGTACACCCCGTTGTTGACGTCGCGGAACACCGCGAGATTCACCTCGTCGATCTCCGCGCGCAGCGCTTCGGGATACAGCTGGGGCGCGCCGTCGCGGTGGAACGCGGTCCACTCGGTGGAGAAGTCCAGGGTGATCTGCGCGTAGTCGTTGGTGACCACCTGCCCGGTCGGCACGTCCACCACGGCGGGCACGGTGATGCCGCGCGGATAGTCGGGGAACCGGGCCAGGTAGGCATCACGCAGCCGGGGGATGCCGAGCACCGGATCCACCCCGCCGGGATCGAGATCGAAGGTCCAGCTCAGCTTGTCGTGCGTCGGGCCGCACAGCCCGAGCGACAGCGCGTCCTCGAGACCGAGCAGCCTGCGCACGATCAGCGTCCGGTTCGCCCAGGGGCAGGCCCGTGCCGCCACCAGCCGGTAGCGGCCCGGCTCGACCGGGTAGCTGTCGCGGCCGTCGGCCGTGATCCGGGTGGTGATGTAGTTCGTATCCCGCTTGAACTCGCCTGGTTCGACGTAGGAACCGTTTTCCACCGACTTGGTCACCCGAACAGTCTGGCAGATTCTGGTCTTAGGCTCAGGGCATGACAGACACGAAGGCCACGCGCCTGGAACGGCAGAGCACCGACGGCGGCGCGGAGGTGGCCACGCTGACGCTGGCCCATCCGCCGCTGAACCTCTTCGATCAGGCCATGCTCGACGCCCTGATCGCGGACATCGCCGACCTCGCGGCGAACCCGCCACGCGCGGTGCTGCTGCGCGCCGAGGGCAAGGTGGTGTCCGGCGGTGTCGATGTGCACGTCTTCGACGGGTTGTCGATCGAGCAGGGCGCGGAACTGTGGCGCACCCTGTTCGCGCAGATCATCCATCCGCTCGAGGCGCTGCCGTGCCCGGTGGTGTTCGCCGCGCACGGGCTGACCCTGACCGCCGCCTTCGAGATCGCGCTGGCCTGCGACATCATCCTGGCCGCGCCGAAGGCGAAGTTCGGGCTGGTGGAAACCGTTGTCGGACTGACCCCCTCGATGGGTGGCCCGCAGCGGCTGGCCGAGCGGGCCGGCTCCGGGCGTGCGCGGGAATTCGTGATGACCGGCGACCTGTACGACGCGGCGACCATGGCCGAGTGGGGCGTGGTGAACGCGGTGCACGACGACGTCGACACGGCGGCAAAGGAATTGACGCACCGGCTGGCCCAGGGCCCGACCGTCGCACACGCCGCGACCAAGAAGATCATCGAGGCGTGGCGTTCCGGCGGTGTGGCCCATGCAGATTCGGTGACCCCCGAGGTTTCGGGCGCGTTGTTCGACACCGCCGACCTGAAGGGCGCGGTGCGCAGCTTCCTCGAGGTCGGGCCGGGCAAGGCGACCTACACCGGGCGGTGACCGGTAGGGGGTGACAAGCAGGACACGTTCATCGCCTATCGCCGCGAAATTGTGACGCGCATCATATAGTCGCAATGCCTGCTGACTCGAGGCGTGCGGAGGACGGATGTCGCAGTTGCTCGTCGAATACCCCCTGTCCCGTCCGCATGCGCGCGATACGCCGTTGGCGCGCGGCGCCGACGGCGTGTTGCGCTACGGCAATCTGACCCCCGCGCTCACCGAGTTGCTCGATCTACAGGTGCACGCCTTCTCCACCCGCGAGGCCGTGGTCGAGATCGGTGGCCCGCGGATGACCTACCGCGAGCTGTGGCACTCGGCCTCGCGGATCGCGGGCGGGCTGCAAGAGCACGGCATCGGCTACGGCGACCGGGTCGCGGTGCACATGCCCGCGGGCGTGCGCTGGGTGCAGGCCTTTCTCGGCGCGCTGCTGAGCGGTGCGGTGCCGGTGCTGGTGCACGACGGCCTGCCCGAGGCGGTGGCCGAGCAGGTGATCGCCGACAGCAGTGCGGATTTCGTGCTCGGCCGCGATATCGCCCGCGGCGCGGACCTGCCCGACGGGGCCGCCTTCATCGATGACGGTGCGGCCCTGGGTGATCTGGCCTTGCTCAGCTACACCAGCGGGACCCCGCTGTGTACGGCCACCGCGCCCAAGGGTGTGGAGCTGACCAACGAAAACCTGCTCTCGGCAATACGTTCGGTGGTGTCGGCCCTCGATCTGCCGACTGACGGCCTGCGCAATCTGGTCTTGCTGCCGCTGGCGCACGCCAGCGGATGCGTCGACCAGCTCCTGCCCACTTTCGCGGTCGGCGGGACCGTCGTGCTGGCCAGGGACTGCCGCGGGCTCGCGGAAGCCATTGTGGCCGAGCGGATCGACATGGTGTCGGCGACGCCGCGAATTTTCGCGGGGCTGCTGCCCGAGCTGGCCGCGCTGCGGGCCGACGGCTTGGACACCGGCGATATCGCCCGGATCAGCAAGGCCGGCCATCGCGCCGAGCGCGCGGCCACGCCGGCGACCCCCGCCGATCTGGCCGCCGAATTAGGTGCCATGTTCCCGGCCGCGCGGCAGTGGTCGGTGTGGGGCGCCACCGAGACCAGCGGCATCGGCCTCGCCCTGGACGATTCGCTGGCCGCGGCCGATGCCGACGCGGTGCTCGGATTCCCGTTCGGCGGTACGGAATTGGCGCTGTACGGTCCGCGGGCCGAGGCGGGTCACGGGGAGCTGCTCTGTCGCGGTCCGAACGTCACGCCGCGTTACTGGAACGACCCGACGACCACCGCGGCCCGCTTCACCGGAACCTGGTTCCACACCGGCGATCAGGTCACCATCGATGCGGACGGACTGGTGCGCCGCGGCGCGGTCCAGGACGAATGAACCCGCCTCACTCCAGCATTCGGTCGCGCAGCCGGGTGCGCAGTTCCGGCGTGATCCCCGCGGTCGTCAGGTAGGTGTCCACGTCGCCGTGCAGTTCATGCATCGAGTTGGTCGCGATATTCAGGTATTCGTCGCGAACACCCAGCAAGTCCACCGAAAGTTCCTCCCCGGCAAGCAGTTTCGTGGTCATCATGGCGCGCAGCGCGGGGATGGCGCCGTTGCTCAGCCGGTAGTCGGCCTGCACATCGGCCTCGGTCACGCCGACCGCGCGCAGCAGCGTGGCCACGGCCCAGCCGGTGCGGTCCTTACCCGCGGCGCAGTGCACGAGCACGGCGCCGTCACCGCGCACGATCGACTCGGCGATGGCGGTGATCGCGGCGTGCGCCTCGGGCAGCGCCGGGAACATCCGATAGACCTCGAGCATGTGCCGGAAGGCCGAATCGGGGGTGGCGTGATGCGGGGGCGCCTCGGCCATCCGCGAGTCGAACGGCGTGACGGTCACCCGCACGTCCTCGGGCACCCGGTCGTGGCCGATGTGGTCGATCTCGCGCTCACCGCGCAGGTCGTGCACATCGCTGACGCGCAGGTCGCGCAGGGTGGCCAGGCCGACCTCGTCGAGTCCGGTGAGCTGGGCCGAGCGCAGCAGCACGCCCGGGCGCACCTTGGCGCCGTCGACGGTGCGCAGTCCGCCCAGGTCGCGGAAATTGAAGGTGCCGGAGATGAAGTACTGGTCGGCAGGCGGCGAGAGAGTCACCGATTCAGGCTATCGGCCCGCCGGGGTCGCGTGGGTGTCGTTCCCGGATCGGGTTTCGCACGGGATGGTGACCGTTTTGTGCCGTTCACCTGTGTGATCGGCCACAGCTGCCGGGTCTCACGTGTACCCGCCAGTACAGTAGACAACGGTCTGCTTTCCGGCCGGGCAGGGCTGGGAGTAACCCCGAGAGAAGGTTTTCGGCGCAGGGCAGCGGGGTACCCCTACGATTCCGTTTGGGTAACAAAACATTCTTTCAGTCTGGAATTCCCCACTGAACCTGTTCTTAAACCCCGAAAACCCTCTACCATTGATGAACGTTGGACCGGGCAGCCTGGGATTTCCAGCGGAGTGCCCGCCATGTTCAGCGAGTCGCGCCGACGAGGGTGCGCGAGTTCTTTTCGCCGAGGGAGTCGTCGTTGAGCGTACGTGGAGACATAGCGGAGGTACGGCTACGGCCGACCATCTGCGAGGCCGTCGAAAAGGCGGCCGCCTCACTGGACCATTCCGGTGTACGCGCGCTGCGGGTGCTGTTGCACGCCGGTGTGAGCGCGTACTGGCCGCTGGTGAAGGCCGCACCGTGCAAGCAGGTCCGCGCTTACGAAGCGACGGTGCAGACGCTGCGCGAGCGCTGGGATACGCAGACCGATTGCCTCGCCGACCCGGCCGCGACGGCGGTGTACCGCGAGATGGACACCGAGGTGGCCGCTTTCCTGCAGCTGTGCGCCGACCGCTCGGGCGCGCAGTGGCTGGAACCGGTGGAGGCCATCGCCGCCTACGCCGTTTCGGTGCTGCAGGGCACCGTGTTGCGCTGGCTCGCCGACTGCAATGACGAAACAATGCTGGTAGTGCTCGACGATCTCGTGAGCAGCCTGGCCACCAGGGCCGCCGAAGTCTAGATACTGGACGCCTGACCAGTTTGGTGGTTGAGTGGGTTTCGTGAGCGCCCCGACACCCTTCGCGCGTCTGCACGCGGCCACCGCCGAGCTCGATCCCCCGCTGGCCGCCCTCGATCTGGCCACGCTGCGCGCGAACGCCGCCGCCCTGGTGCAACGCGCCCGCGGCGTCCCGATCCGAGTCGCCAGCAAATCCGTCCGCTGCCGCGCCGTACTCGAAGAGGTACTCGGCGCCGACCTCACCGCCGCCGGTGGGTTCGCGGGCATCATGTCCTACTCGCTGCCCGAGGCCATCTGGCTGGTCGGTCGCGGCGCGCGCGACGTGCTGCTCGGCTATCCGACCGTCGATCGCGCCGCGCTGGCCGAACTCGCCGCCGACGACACCCTCCGCGACTCGATCACGCTGATGATCGACGATGTCGCTCAGCTGGCACTCATCCGGGCCGCGCTCGGCACCGACCGGGTGCGCCCGCGCGTCTGCATCGATGTCGACGCCTCCCTGCGGCTCGGCCCGGTGCACATGGGTGTGCGGCGCTCACCGATTCGCACCCCCGAACAGGCCGCCGCGCTGGCGGCCGAAGCCCTGCGCCGTGGCTTCGACGTGGTCGGCGTGATGACCTACGAGGCGCAGATCGCGGGCCTGCCCGACACGAATGTCGCGGTGCGCCTGATGAAACGGGCGTCGGCGGCCGAAATCACCAAGCGCCGTGGCCGAGTACTCGACGCGGTGCGGTCGGTGACCGGCAAGCTGGAGATCGTGAACAGCGGCGGTACGGGTTCCATCGAGGTCAGCATCGCGGACCCGGATGTCACCGAGGTGACCGCGGGCTCGGGGCTCTACGTGCCGACGCTGTTCGACCACTACCGTTCGTTCACGCCGCACCCGGCGCTGTTCTTCGCCACCTCGGTGCTGCGCCGGCCGACTCCGTCGATCGCCACGGTTTTCGCGGGCGGCTACATCGCCTCCGGTCCCACCGGACCGTCGCGCGCGCCGAAGCCGGTGTGGCCCATGGGATTGAAGCTGCTCGGCGCCGAAGGCACCGGCGAGGTGCAGACCCCGCTCGCCGGCGCCGCGGAACTCCGGATCGGCGACCGGGTCTGGTTCCGGCACGCCAAAGCGGGCGAACTCTGCGAACGCTTCGATCGGATCCATCTCGTCGACGCCGACGGCACCCGCACCACCGTGCCCACCTATCGCGGCGAAGGCAACTGCTTCGGCTGAGGCGCCGCGGCGCTCATCGCGACAAACGCAGGAACCCCGCCAGATCGGGCAGCTCGTCAGGGCAGGCGGGCAGATACTCGGTGAGCAGCGGCGAGCGGATGATGATCGCCTTCCACATGGCGCGGCACAGGGCGGCGTGAATCAGGGCCCGGGACAACAGGAACGGCATGCCGTAGGGCGCGTCGGCGGGGCTGGACGTGGTCATCGACAGCAGGACCACCGCGGCTTCGCGCCCGCGGAACCGGTCCGGCGTGCCGACCAGCACATCCTCGATCTTGGCCCGGGCGAGCAACGTCCGGATGCGCCCCACCTGGGCGGCATAGGGCGTGACGACGAAGATGTCGTGCGGGTGCAGCCGCCGCGTCGTCGTGCCGCTGCTCCAGTTCATGGTGAGCAGCGCGCGCACCCGCCGGACCACCTCGCGGGCCTCCTCCGCGGATTCGGTGGCATTGCCGTGGTGCGGCACCAGCACGGTGCTCACCCCGGCCGGTTCGCCGTCGAGTTCCCTTGCCCGGGTCACGGTTTCGTTGGCGCGCAGCCGTCCGTCGTAGTACAGCCGGGAGATCGGGTCGCAGACGTTCGGGTGCATCCGCCAGGTGCGATCGAGGAAGTAGCCGCGCGCCGCGGGCAGCGTGTGCCGCCCCTCGGCGAGCCAGCCGAGCACCGATTCGCCGACCGGCTCCGGATGCGCGCTGTGCGGGACGGGCGGCACGGGATCGCCGAGCAGCAACAGGTTTCGCGCGCTGACCCCCACCGCGACCGCGTCGGCCAGCGGGAACCGGCCCGCGTCCGCGATCACCAGCAGGTCGAGGCTCTCCCGCGGCACCATGTCCTCGTTGGCGAAATCGGTGGTGGTGCCGCCGAGTACGCAGCCGCTGATGGCGTTGTCCAGAAACCGCGCGTAGCGGCTAGCGTCGATGACCGCCCACTCCGGGCCCACCGACTCGACGTCCTTCTTGGCGACCAGCTCCGGCAGGACGCCGACCCGCACGACCGCGTCGAGCAGGTTCTCCACCGTCGAATGCGACTGCCCGACAACGCCGATCCGCCATTTCTCCTTGGTGACCAGGCGTTCGAGCACCCGAGCTGCGGTGGCGGTCTTACCGGTGCCGGACGGGCCCTGCACCGCCAGGTAGGAGTGGTCCAGCGCACGCATCGCGGTGGTGATCGCGGCGGCGTGGTCGCCGTGCACCTCGGGCAGCGTGGCGCCCGAGCGCAGCCGGGGCGGCCTGCGGGCGAGTAGATCGAAGACGGCGCCGTCCGGGATGTCCGGCAGCGCGACGAGCAACTCCTGCGCCGCGTATTCCACGGCGATCTCGGCATGTTCGTCCCAGGCCGGTAGGCCGGGCGCGATCGCGGTCGGTAGCTCGTCGTACGGTTCGCAGCCGTCCGGTAGCAGTTCCTCCAACCGCACGGTGTCGTCGAATTCGGCGTCCACCGAACAGCCGAGCACGGTGGCGAGGGCGGTGGCCCGGCGCCCGACCGCGGTGACCATGCCCGCGGCGGCGGGCCGGTCGTAGAAGGTGTAGACGGTGGTCCCCGGCGTCAGCACGGTGGCGGGTCCAGGTCCGCCACCGTGCCAGCGCGAGCCGATCCGTCCGGTCAGCGTCAGGTAGCGCCGCATGGTCGGACGGTCCGGGCTGCGATGCCACTTGGTGTCGACGGTGCCCCATTCGGCGATCAAAACCCCCGGGGCGTCGGCCCATTCGTCGACGGGGTGGCTCAGCCGGTCGACATGGGCCCACCACAGCGGCTGGCGTTCGCGGCGGTGATAGCCGAGCGCCGCCGCCATCATCGCGGCCACGTGCCGCGGTTCGTCTTGTGCCGCGGCGTATTCGGCGAGCGCCGCCTCGAACGAGGAGGGCCGCGAGGGCGGCATGGGCTCGGTCTCGTCGGGGCCCGGCACCTGGCACCAGGACACCGCCCGCTCCAGCGTCACCGCCTGCGGGTCGATTCGCTGTTCGGCCGCGCGGTCGAGCAGCCAGTCCCGCAAGCGCAGCACGGTCAGGCAATCCCGTTGCGCGGCGGGCGAATGCGCGGCACCGGGCAGTAGTCGCGCCAGCTTGCTCAGCCGGTAGGAACGTTCCCCGACGATCAGTGCGTTACGCACGATCGGGTACAGATCGACCAGCACGCCGTCGCACAGCAGCTCGTCCACGATCTCTTCCCCGACACCGGAGCTGCCGCTGCAGCGCAGCAGCGCGGTGCGCACCGCCGAGGTGTAGTGGTAGACGTGCATGTCCGGATACATCCGCCGGCGTTGGGTGAGGTAGTCCAGCACCTCTTCCAGCGCCCGGCGCTGCCCGGCCGCTTCGCTGCCCGGTACGCCCGCGGCGCCGAACGGTCCACGGAAACTCAGATGGACGGTGCCGGGCCCGCCGACCTCCACGGACAACGCGGTACGCACACCGCCCTCGACCGTGAGCGACAGGTCGCCGGGGGAGGGCGGCGGTAGCGCGCCGAGCGCGATCGGGTCGAGCAGGGTGTGCGTCGGCGCGCCGGAATCCTCCCGGCGGAGCTGGATTTCGGCCTGCCTGCGCAGTGCGGTGAAGGTGCGCGGCGGTACGCCACGGACCGTGCCCTCGGTGCCGGCCAGCCGATCGATGGTGTGCACGCCCGCTTCCCGCAGCCTGGCCCGCGTGGTGGTCGCCATGCCTGCGACCAGCAGCAGATCGCGCGCGGCTACCGCGGCCGCGGTGCAGACCGCGCATCGCCCGCACGCGAGATAGCGCGGATCGCCCCACTGCACGGGTAGCAGCTCGCTGAGTTTCTCGTCCAGGATGTGGGCCACGCGTTGCCTGCGCGCCCGGTACACCGGCACCAGATCGTGCGCCGCGTACGCGGTGTGATCGGCGCCGAGATGCAGCCGCAGCAGCGGACCCGTCAGCGACCCGCTGTGGTCGACGGCGTCGGCGCAGGCGGCGAGTTCGAGTGCGGCGCCGACGCGTTCGGGCCGCCCGGGCGCACTGCCGTGCACGGTGTAGCGCACCCGGTGGTCCGCGCGCACCAGAAAATCGCAGGAGCAGTCGAAGCTGCCGTCGAAGAAGGTGGCGCCGGAGATCACCGGCGCGCCGGTGCGCAGGGCCGCGGTGGTTTCCGCGGCGGCGGTGCGCAGGGCGGTGAGGGTGGTTTCGGGACTGTCGGATTCGTGCTGTACCGCTGAGATCTGCACCATCGCGCTGCCGAAACGGGCGCGAAAGTCGCTGAGCCTGCGGTCCCTTGCCGGGTCGGGCTGTCGGTGCGGCACGGTCGCCGCGTCGGTGGTCGCGGAATCGGCCGCGACCGTACCGAGTTCGGTGTCGAGGGCACGCAGCAGCGCGAATTCACAGCGCGCCGCGCGCACGAGATCGACGGCGGAGCAGACGACACGATCACCGAACACGAACAAACGCGGCCCTCCTGTGTCTCTGCGGGACACCCCCACCCGGTCGGCGCCGATGAGCGGCTCGCGCCATTGTCGCTCATCACACGTCGAGTTATCGCGGGACACCCGCTGCCGTTAGCGCTTCATTACGCACCGGAAGGCAACACTGTAGCTAGCCGGTCTGACCTCGGCTTACCCTCCCCGGTTCAGGAGCGTGGCTTACGCCGTTCCGGGCGCTTGCCGTTGCCACCTTCCCGGCGCGGCCCCCGGGAGAACGAGCGCTGTCCCGGCGGGCCCTGATCGGGCGTGAGCTGAATGAGCACGCCGCTGATCCTCGTGCGCCGCAACGCTTCCAGCGTTTCCGGCGGAAGGTTCGCGGGTAGCTCGACCAGGCTGTGGTCCGGGCGGATGCTGATGTGCCCGAAGTCGCTGCGCCGCAGCCCACCCTCGTTGGCGATGGCGCCGACGATCGCGCCGGGCACCACGCGGTGCCGCTTGCCGACGCTGATCCGATAGGTCGCGAGCTCGGCACCGGTCTGCCGCTGATGCGTGCCGAAACCGGAACGGTCGTCGTCACCTTCGAACCGGCGCGGGCGTTCCCGGCGCTCGCGCACCGGCTCCGGCGGTTCGGGCTGCATCAGGAAGTTGTCGCCGTCGCGGGAGAGCACGGCCAGCGCCGCCGCGATATCGACCAGCGGAATATCGTGCTCGCGTTCGTAATCCTCGATGAGCCTGCGGAACAGCGCGAGGTTCGCCGAGGTCAGGCTCTCGGTGATGTCGTCGCCGAACTTGGCGACGCGCTGGGCGTTGACGTCGTCGACGCTGGGCAGCTGCATCTCTTCGAGCGGATGGCGGGTGGCCCGCTCGATCGACTTGAGCAGGTGCCGCTCGCGCGGGGCGACGAACAGCAACGCCTCACCGCTGCGCCCGGCCCGGCCGGTGCGGCCGATGCGGTGCACGTAGGACTCGGTGTCGTGCGGGATGTCGTAGTTGACCACGTGCGAGATGCGGTCCACGTCGAGACCGCGCGCGGCGACGTCGGTGGCGACGAGAATGTCCAGCGTGCCCGACTTCAGATGACCGATGGTGCGCTCGCGCTGGTTCTGCGCGATGTCACCGTTGATCGCGGCCGCGGAAAAGCCCCGGGCGCGCAGCTTTTCGGCGAGCTCCTCGGTGGCCTGCTTGGTGCGCACGAAGATGATCATGGCCTCGAACGACTCGACCTCGAGGATCCGGGTGAGCGCGTCCAGCTTGCGCTGATGCGAGACCTGCACCCAGCGCTGGGTGATGTTGGTGGCGGTCGAGGTCTTCGACTTGACGGTGATCTCGACCGGATCGTCGAGGTACTGCTTGGAGATCTTGCGGATCGCCGCGGGCATGGTGGCGGAGAACAGCGCGACCTGCTTGCCCGCGGGCGTGTCCTTGAGGATGCGTTCGACGTCCTCCTGGAAGCCCATCTTCAGCATCTCGTCGGCCTCGTCGAGCACCAGGTACTTCAGCTGCGACAGGTCGAGCGTGCCCTTCTCCAGGTGATCGATCACCCGGCCCGGCGTGCCGACCACCACGTGCGCGCCGCGGCGCAGGCCGGACAGCTGGACCCCGTAGGCCTGGCCGCCGTAGATCGGCAGCACGTGCAGCCCCGGGATGTGCGTGGCGTAGCGGCCGAACGCCTCGGCCACCTGGATCGCGAGCTCCCGGGTCGGCGCCAGCACCAGCGACTGCGGGAGTTTGCCGGAAGTGTCCAGACCCATCAGGATCGGGATCGCGAACGCCGCGGTCTTGCCGGTGCCGGTCTGCGCGAGGCCGACCACATCGGCGCCCGACAGCAGCGGCGGAATCGTCGCAGCCTGAATCGGCGACGGCGACTCGTAGCCCACATCGGCGATGGCCGCGAGGATGCGGTCATCGATGCCGAGATCGGCGAAAGTCGGGCCGTCGTTGTCCCTGTCGTTGTCGCCAGGAACGCTGTCGACCTGATTGGTACTCATTGACCAGGAGTTTACTGCCTGGTGCTGGTCTGCTCGGCCACCGGCCCAATACGGTGAGACGTATGCAACTGGACAGCGCCGATACGAATCAAGCGACACGGCCGAACCTGCTGGACGTTGCGGTCGTCCAGTTCGCCCCCGGCATCGACCCGGCGGCCAATCTAGCGGCGCTGCGCGAGCATGTGCGCACCGCCCGCGATGGGGGTGCGCGGGTGGTCGTCGCGCCGGAATACTCGATGTTTGCCGTCACCCGGCTCGATGAGCGCGTCATCGCCGTCGCCGAACCCCTGACCGGCCCGTTCGTCACCGGACTCGGTGCCATCGCCCGCGAATTCGAGGTGCATCTGGTCGCCGGAACGGTGGAGCAGGTCGCGCCCGGCGGGGACCGGATCCGCAACACACTGGTCGTCCTCGGACCCGACGGAACGCTCGTCACGCAGTACCGGAAGGTGCATCTTTACGACGCCTTCGGCTTCCTCGAATCGGAGGTGGTGCAGCCCGGCGCGATCACCGCGCCGGCCACCTTCACTGTGGCGGATGTGACATTCGGCATGCAGACCTGTTTCGATCTGCGTTTCCCGGAAGGCATCCGCCGGGTGGCCACCGCGGGCGCACAGGTGCTGCTGCTGCCCGCGCAATGGATCCCCGGCCCCGCCAAGGTGGACCAGTGGACGACGCTGCTGCGCGCCCGCGCCATCGAGAACACCGTCTACGTGGCCGCCGCCGACCAAGCCGCCCCGCGCGGCGCAGGCGCCTCGATGATCATCGACCCCACCGGCGCGGTACTCACCGAACTCGGCGAGGAGACCGGCGTACTCACCGCGAGCATCGACCTCGCGCGCCTCGCCGAGGTCCGCAAGACCAACCCCAGCCTCGACCTGCGCCGCTTCACCATCGCCGACCCCAGCTGAGCGGAGCGCCTCTTCCCTGAGCGATGCGCTGCGGGCGGTCCGTTCGGAGGCAGCGGGTCGCGGGGGATTCGGTGCGAGGCGGAGCGCCGTGTTCGGCGGTCTCACGAGTGATCGGCGAGCTGATGGCCGGGTTGGGTTGCAGGGCAGCGGGTCGCGGGGATTCGGTGAAGGGTGGTGGCCGGGGGAGGGTGGGCGTAGCGTTTTGGTGGATGATCTACGCGGATCGGACATCGGCCGGTCGTGCGCTCGGTACTCGTCTGGAGCGGCTGCGCGCGGCCGATCCGCTGCTGCTCGGTCTGCCCCGCGGCGGGGTTCCGGTGGCCGCCGCGGTCCGCGATGTCATCGGCGGCGATCTCGATATCCTGCTGGTCCGCAAGCTAGGGGTGCCGTGGCAGCCGGAGCTGGCGATGGGCGCGATCGGCGAGGACGGCGTGCGGGTGCTCAACGGAGATGTGCTGGCGCACTTGGGGATATCGCCTCAGGAGTTTGCCGAGATCGAAGACCTCGAACGCGCGGAACTGATCCGCCGCCGCACGGTATGGCGCGGTGACGCGAAACCGCTTCCCCTGGACGGGCGCAGCGTGATCATCGTCGACGACGGCATGGCCACCGGCGCGACCGTGGTGGTCGCCTGCCGTGTCGCGCGCCTGCACCACCCGGCTCAACTCGTCGTCGCCGTCCCGGTCTCCTCAGCCGAGGCACTGCGCCGGGTAGCCGCCGAAGCCGACCAGGTGTTCTGTCCCCTGGTCCCGCACACTCTGGGCGGCGTAGGCACCGCCTACGAAGACTTCCACCAACTCGACGACACAGAAGTCACCGCCCTACTCGTCCACCCGAACGAGTAACCGCATCCCTCCGCAAGCACGCACCCCGCGAGGCCCCGCGCACCTTTTCGCGCGCGGGGTCACGAAACGCGCGCGGCGGGGCTGACCGACGTGCCCGGCCAGCGGGACGCGCCCGTCGGCCGCTGACCGACGGGCGCAGCCGGTGGTGGGCTCGTGCCGTTGGCTCGGCTCCCGCGCAGCTTTTCGCGCGCCGCGCGTGTGTCGTTCGACCGACACACGCGCGGGGTAGCGAAACGTGCGCGGCGCGGGGCCGGCGGAGGCGTGCGGCACGGGGCACCGGAACGCGTGCCGGTGTGGCTGCTGAGACGTGTGCGGCCGGGGTGGGCGTTGGCTGGGTTTACCAGCGTTGGGCGTAGGTGGCGGTGCGGGCGGCCGCTTCGACCATGGGGCGAAGTTGGGCGATGAAGGCGTGGGCGGTTACCGGGACGATGTCCACGTCGGTGCCGGTGCGGACGGAGTAGCGGCCGTCGTCGCGGACGTCTATCCAGCAGAGGACGCCGAAGGGGCGCAGTTCGCCGTCTTCGTGGCGGGCGGACACCACGATCTGGCCGATGCCGTCGCGGGGTTGCCGCAGCAGGCGCCGGATGCGGGTGGGCACCGACGGCCCGGCGACCGGCACGGTGACCAGGTCTCGGCTGTCCTCGCCGACCCGGGCCAGCGGCGCGGTCAACCGGGGCGTGCTGCCGGGCGCGTTTTCCGGCAGCATCGAAACAACCCGGGCGGTAAGGCTTTTCCCGGTGCCGACGAACAGCCGCAGATCACCGCCGTGGTCCGGGTTCGGCCCGGGCCGCTGCGCGGCGACCACCGCGACATTGCCCGCCGCCGCGCCGAGCACCCGCACCGGTCGGCTTTCGGGCGCGTCCGGATCGGCTGTGGCACTGTCGCGTTCGCCGAACACCTCGATCCGTAGCTCCGGCGCGCCGAGCACCCGCAGCGCGGCTTCCAGGTCGGCGTCGAGCGTCTGATCGCACCAGCGGTTCAGCTCGGGTAGCTGCGCCGCGCGCTCGTCGGTGTCGCGCGCGGATAGTCGGACGGCCAGGGGGTAGGGCATCCGATCGCCGTCGGTGCGCGCCCAGGCCAGCGCGAACTGGTCCGGGGTCAGCGTCCAGTTCACTCCAGTTCGGTCCACTCCCCGAGCACCGGCGGTGTGGTCGGATCGATCGAGCCGATCAGTTCACCGCCCTCGTCGGAGGGCTCGAGATAGGTGGGCATGTCGTCGAAGTGGAAGTCGTCCTCGTACTCGTCTTCGTCGTCGAAGCGCGCGGCGCGGGCCGTGGACGCGGCGTTCGCGGCCACGCTGGCACCTGGCCGCGGGGTGTCGCCCATGGCGAGCGCGCCGCCCATCAGCCCGCCCATCGCGCCCGCACCCAAACCGGTGACGGCGTCGCTGCTGCTGTCCTTGCGACGTTCCTCGCGCTTGCGCTGCTCGTCAGCCGGGGCCGCTGCGGCGCTGCCCGGCACGGACGGAACGGAGACCGGCTGAGCCGACGCCGCAACGGTGGTGGTCGTGCTCGGCGCGGTGACAGCCGTGCCCGGCAGCCGGGTCGCGGCCGGTGCGGTCGACAGCGGGGCATCGAACCCGGCGGGCGAGGTGGTGACCCGGGTCGGCGCGGCAGCCGGTGCGTCTACGGTCGCCGGTGCGGCGGCGGCACCCGCGGTAGTGGTCGTTTCGGGCTCTTCGACAGGTTCGGCGACGGTCTCTGGTGCCGTGGTCGCGGGGGCCGCCGTGGTCGCCCCGGTGCCGAGGCGCACCTCGGTGTTCCCCGGGGCGGCCGGAACCTGCTGCACCGCCGGGCTTTCCACGCTGATGCCGGCCCCGGTCAGCTTGCTCGCCGGCCAGCTGCCCGGCGCGTCCGCCGTGCCGTTGGACTGCTGGTCGAGGAAGGCGGGTACCTCGTTGCCGGTGGGAATCAGCACACCGGCGTAGATGTCGTTCATCGCGCGCACGGTGTCCTGGCGGCTGTGCTCGGCCGCCTTCTGGTCGGCCGCGTTGGTGGTGGCCTGCGTCGGATCCAGCAGCGCGGCACCGAGATCGGGGGCGCTCGCGGTGGGGGCGACGACGGCCTTGCGTAACGCCTCGGCCGCGTCGCCGGCCTGGCCCAGCCGCTGTGAGACGACCGCGAGCACGTCGGCCAGGTCCTGGCCGGTCTGCTCGAACGCGTACACCGCGTCGGCCGCGTGCTGCGCGCCGCTGCCGCGCCAGCCGTCGGCGATCGCCGCGCGAATCTCGGTGTGCGCCTGGGCGACCGCGTCGGCCAATCCGGCGGCGGCCTGGCCCCACGACTGCTGCCCGCCGGTGAGCACGGCGGGTTTCAGCAGCGCGACCTTGTCGTGGATCTCCCGATGGGTCATCGCGTCGAACATCTCGACGGTCGGCGCGTACGCGGGATCGGTGCGTCGCACGGCGGGATGATCCGGGGTGCGTGGCAATTTACGCATGGGCTGCTCCCGCGTCGATCCGGTCGACGGCCACCGCGAGCGCGTGGTCGGCGCCCTGGTACTTGGTCGCGGCCGCACGGAAGGTCAGCGCGAGTTCCCTGGCGGCCTCGGCGTACTCCCACATCCGGGTGAGCGCCCCGTGCGCCTTGTTCTCGAAGCCGCCGCGCAGCGCGTCACCGGAGGCGAAGCCGCCGAACCCCGGCAACGACGACGCAGCGCTGAGCACCCGCATCTGATCTTCGATCTGGTTGGCGAGTTGCTCGTAGCGGCGGGCGCAGCGTTCGTGCACCCCCTCGGCGACGAGCACGCCGTCGATCCACAGTTCCCCCTCGTCGACCGCGCGATGCAGTGCGGCGGCGGTGATGCCCGGCGCGGTGTATCCCGACAGTTCCGGGCGTGCGACGCCGTTGGCGTTCTCGTTCGATGGCACCTCGCGTCCCCCTTCCTCATCTCATGAAGCGTGCTCGGTTCACGGGCGTCGCGCCAACCCCGCGACGACACCCCGCATCCAGTCCGCGATGTCGGCAGCGACCCGCGCGTGCACCGGTTCGTGCAGGAGATCGTGCCCAGCGTCGGCGTACGCCCGTAAATCTACCGACTCGTGGCGTCCAGTCCATACCCTTACGGCATCAATCGGCGCCCGCCGATCCTCCTCGCCGTGCACCGCGAGGATCGGAAGTGTGCGCGGCAGTGGGGTTCCCGGCGCGCCGGGACGGCCGCCGCCGAGCGCGCGTTTCGGGGTGCCGGACAGCACCAGACCGGCCAGCGCGTCCCATGGCACGGCCGGTCGCAGCGGCAAGTCGCGCTCGAGCACGGTCCGGCCGGCCGGCTCGCCGGCCGCGTCCGGCACCGCCGCGCCGAGCAGGCCGAGCGCGGTCACCGCGCCGAGCGAATGCCCCAGCAGCAGCAGTGGCGGGGCCGGTGCCGTCGCGCGGACGAGGTCGAACAGCCGCACCGCGTCCGCGACCAGTTCCGTCAAGGTGCCCGGCGCGTGCGGATCGCCCTCGCTGAGCCCGTGCCCGGCGGTGTCGAGCGCCCACAGGTCGATCTCGGCGGCGGTGAGGGTGCGCGCGAAGCGGTGGTAATGACCGCTGTGCTGGCCCATGCCGGGTAGCAACAGCACCGTGGCGACGCTCCGATCGATCGGCCACCGCCGATAGTGCAGCCGGCCACGCGCGCCGTCGAAATATGGCATATCCAGATCTTGCCAAAGATCGTGCTGCTCAGCGGAGTTCATGAGGTATCAGCGGAGGGCGGGCTAGACTGCCTGCCGATTGTCGTGTCGGTGCGGACAGAACCCGAGGTGCTCGTTGCGAAAACTACGTCGTTCAGGTGCGCTGTTGTGGCCCGCGGTGCTGGTCGCGCTGGCCTGTGGCATGCCGGTCGCGGCCGCCGAACCCGAGGCCGCGGCGACCCCGATCGCCGCGTGCGCGTCCGCGGCCGCCGTGACCGCGGTGCCCGCCGGGCTGCCGATGCTCGATTGGTCGGAGAACGTCGGGTACGACACGGCGGGCAACCTGTGGGTGTCGCGGCCGTACCGCAATGTGGTGCAGCGCTATGACCACACCGGCGCGCTGACCGCGACCGTCCCGGTGGAGTTCCCGGGTGCCGTGCGCAGTGGACCCGACGGACTGCTCTATGTCGTCTACGGTGACAGTCCGACCAGCCTGGTCCGGCCCGGCGGTCTCGTCCGCTTCGATCCCACGGCCGCCGCGCCGAAGCCGGAGGTGTTCGTCTCGGGCCTGACCACGATGCCGAACGGCGCGGCCTTCGACGCCGATGGCTACCTCTATGTGGGTGCGTCGATGTCCGGCGTGATCCGCATCCGCCCGGACGGCAGCATCGACACCGCGTGGACCGAGCAGGCGCCGAAGACGAGTGCCAACGGCGTCGTCGTGCACGACCGCACCCTGTATGTGACGTCGAACGGCGGTCCGCTGGGCCGGATTCAGCGGGTTCCGATCGACGCTCCCGGCGAGGCGTCCGTGGTGGCCGACCTGTCCTCGCCGCTGCCCGCCATCCCGGATTTCGTGGACGATCTCCTGATCGATCGCGACGGCAACCTGCTGGTGACCACCCTCGGCGGCCAGTTGGTCCGGGTCGTGCCGAGCACCGGCGCCACCTGTGCCGTGCTCAGCGGCGAACCCCTCACCTCGGTGACCGCCATCCCCGGCGCGCCGGACGAACTGATCGCGGGCACCGAGCGCGGCGCGGTGCTGCGCATCCAGCTGCCGGGCTGATCGACCTACGCCGGACGGCCATCCCTCGATCCGGGGGAGGGCCGGCCTGCGCAAAGTGTTGGTGTGCAAGCAGGATTCGCAGGATCAGTCCGGTGTGCCGGTCGCGCGGTGAATACGCCGCGCGGCGGCGTGGAGCGCACGGGTCAGCTCGGGCGAATCGTGCACCTCGAAGTCGACGCCGAGTCCGATCAAGCGGTGGGCCAGCCATTCCGGGGCATCGTCGCGCTCGCCGTCGAGGCGGCAGCTGTGCTCGTCCAGGGCGATCAGTTCACCGGGGTCGTCGCCGACTCGGCCCACGATCCGGTGCAGGGGCGCGCGAATCGTGACCGACAGGCGATAAGTCGGTGTGCCCCAATCGGTTCGGCGGCCCGCGACGTAGGCGCCGGGATCGGCGGCGGGCAGCTCACGCGGGATGCAGCGGGCAGCGGTGGGCAGCGGATTCTCGATGCGGTCCACCCGGTAGACCCGCCAATCGTCCCGGTCGAGGTCGTATCCGACGAGGTACCAGCGGTGCCGGGCCGGCGCCAACCCGGCCGGCTCGGCGTGCCTGCGGGTTTCCCGGCCCGCGGCATCGCGATAGGTGAAACGCACGCGCTCCCGGTTGGTCACGGCGGCCGCCAACGCGGTCAGCACCTCGGGATCGACCGCCGGGCCTGCATCGACCGGTGCGGCCAGCGCCGTACCGAGCACTCGGACGCGACGACGCAGTTTCGCGGGCAGCACCTGCTCCAGCTTGGTCAGCGCGCGCACCGACGCCTCCTCGATCCCCGCGACCGCGTAACCGGCCGCGGCCCGCAGGCCCACCGCGATGGCGACCGCCTCGTCGTCCTCGATCAGCAAGGGCGGCAAAGCCGATCCCGCGACCAAGCGGTAGCCACCGGTCGCGCCCATCGTCGCCTCGACCGGATAGCCGAGTTCGCGCAGCCGGTCGATATCACGGCGCACCGTGCGATCGGTGACGCCCAAGCGTCCGGCGAGTTCGCTGCCCGGCCAGTCGCGCGGGGTTTGCAGCAGTGACAGCAGTCGCAACAGCCGGGCGGGGGTGTCGTTCATGAATTCCAGAATTCCAGATAACTAGGACATGAATAGTCCTAGATGGCTCTTACTGTTGCCCCCATGACCGATAACATCGCCGTCCGCCCGTTCCGCATCGAGATCCCGCAGGCCGAACTCGACGACCTGCGCGACCGGCTGGGCCGGGCCCGCTGGTCGCCCCAGCTGCCCGGCGCGGGCCGGCAGCGCGGCGTGCCCGTCGCCTACCTGCGGGAGCTCGCCGAATACTGGCGGACCGAATTCGACTGGCGCGCACAGGAAGCGGCGCTGAACGAATTTCCGCAGTTCGTCACCGAGATCGACGGTCTCGACGTGCATTTCGTGCACGTGCGCTCGCCCGAGCCGGACGCGGTGCCGCTGATCCTGACCCACGGCTGGCCCAATTCGTTCGTCGAATTCAGCAAGACCATCGACCTGCTCGCCGATCCGCGCAAGCACGGCCTCGATCCGGCGCAGGCGTTCCACGTCGTGGTCCCGTCGGTGCCGGGCTTCGCCTTCTCGGATGCGCCGGTGGAACTCGGCATGACACCACGGCGGGTAGCCGAGATGTGGCTCGTGCTGATGGACCGGCTCGGCTATCACCGGTTCGGCGCGCAGGGCGGTGATCTCGGCGCGTATGTCGCGCCCGAGTTGGCCATCGCGGCACCGGACCGGGTGATCGGCGTGCACCTCGACGGCGGCATCGGCATGCCGACCGCGGCCGACGTGCCGACCATGACGCCCGACGAGCGCGCCGAGTGGGACCTGATGCAGCAGTGGATGACCGGGGTGAATCACCACGAGCTGCTGCACGCGGCGCCGCAGACCTTCGCGCACGCGTGGACCGATTCCCCGGTCGGTCTACTGGCCTGGCTGATGCACAAGTTCAACGAGTTCACTCCGCTCGCCGACCTCGCGGAGGACGTCATGGAGCGCGATCACCTGCTGACCAACATCAGCATCTACTGGTTCACCAACACCGCGGCCACGTCGTCCTGGCCGATGTACAACGGCCTGAGCGAGGACGGATTCGCTTGGCCCAAGGGGCAGAAGGCTGTGCCGACCGGGGTGTACGGCGGCGGGTCGGCGTTGATGCGGCGACTTGCCGAGCGGGACAACGACATCGCGCACTGGCCGTCCGGCAACACCGGCAATCACTTTGTGGCGATGGAACTTCCGGAGATGCACACGGCCGACATCCGCGCCTTCTTCGCGAAGCTGCGGTAGGCCGGTGGGTCAGTTGCCCGTGGCCGGCTTGCTGAACTCCCCGTGCACCGAGGTGCCCGCGGGCGGGGCCGGGGTGGTCGGCGCGAC
>NZ_BAFT02000041.1 GCF_000308475.2 Nocardia brasiliensis NBRC 14402
AGGCCGTGTGACCCGCAGCCATGTCGATCCGAAGCCCGGTAGTTCCAGGCCATGTGATCCACAGCCGTGCGATCCGAAGCCGGGTAGTTCTAGGCCGTGTGATCCGCCGCCATGTGATCCCAGACCCGGTAGCCCTGGCTCTTGTGATCCCAATCCGGGGGAGCCCGTGCCTGGTGATCCCAGGCCACCTGACATTCCGGCACCGCCGTCGGTGCGGCCGCCGGATGCCGTTGTCCCACCGCGGAATCCGGCGCGGGTGCCCGGTGCGCTTCCGCCGGAGCCTGCACCGCAGCCGTTGCCGCGTGAATTACCTTCTCCCGCATTGGCTCTCATGCCGCCGGCGATCGGTCCCGGTGCCGGGGTCCGGGCGAGTGGGCAGGGCTGTGATCCGCAGGCTCCGGTTCAGGTGGCGATCGGAGATGTGGCGGTGGGGAAGACAGTGGCTGGACCGGACGGGGCGTTCGAGGTGCCGTTGACCACCGGTGCCGTCGAGGTGGGCAGGCATGAGGTGACGGCGAAATGTGGACGGACGCTGACCGCTCCGCTGGACGTGGTGCTGGTCAGCAGCATCGGTTCCGGCACCGGAACCTTGACCGTGATCCTGTTCTTCCTCCTGTTCGGCGGTTGGTATTACGGCCATCGGCTGGTTTCGCATCTACCGGCGCGGAGGGGCGAATGAGCGGTCTGTACCGCGGCATCGGAGCTGTGCTCGGACCGATGCTGCTGCTGACGGTGCTGTGGGGGTCTGCGGCTCCGGCGACAGCGCGCCCGGACGGCGTCGACATGTCCGCCAATTTCGACGGACGCGATATCGCGGACACTTCCGTCGATGACCCGTTGCGGCTCGAGCCGGGCAGTACCGTCCGGGTCACGATCGAACTGTCCAACAAGACAGGAGCGCCGGTCGAGATCAGGCACGTGGATCTGGCCGGGCAGGTGCTCGGCCTGAGCTTCTTCTCCTATTCCACCGCTGTCGAATTGACCATCCCCCCGGGTGGTGCCGAATCACTGCGATATCGGCTCGAATTGCGCGGGCTGGAGGGGCAGGCGGTCGGGTTCCTCGGCGGCGAGCTCGCGGTGTACGGCGCGAACAGCGCGAAAGTGGCGGCCATCCCGTTGATCACCGATGTACGCGGGTCGCTGTGGTCGGTCTACGGATTGTTCGGGATCGCGCTCGCGATCCTCACCGCACTGGCGATCGCGGATGCGGCGCTGGCCGTTGCGCGCCATCGGCTTTCGGCCAATCGCTGGCAGCGCGGGCTGCGTTTGCTCGCTCCGGGGCTCGGGATCGGGCTGGTGTTCGCGTTCACCGCGTCGGTGGCCCGATGGTGGGTGCCGGACACCAGCCTGTGGCTGGCCTTCGCCGGTGTCACCGCCGCCGTCGCATTCCTGCTCGGCTACGCGTCACCGACGCCGGAACCGGACGAGGCGGCAGACGAGCCGGACGAGGCTGCGGAGGGGGAGGAGTTCGCGGAGGCCGACACGCAACGGTTCCCGCCCGAGAGGCCAGGGTCGTGACCGAGCAGGGGGAGCGGTTGCGGGAGGCGTTGCCCGCCTACGACATCGGTGCGGAACTCGGTCGGGGTGGGTGCGGAGTGGTCCTCGCGGGGACTCATCGCAGGCTGCGCAGACCGGTGGCGATCAAACAGATTCCGGCGCAGTTCGTGCACGACGAACGGGTCCGGCGCCGGTTCGTCGCGGAGGCCAGGGTGCTCGCCGCCATCGACCATCCGCATGTGGTGCGGGTTTTCGACTACCTGGAGCACGAGGAGCTGTGCCTGCTGGTGATGGAGTACCTGCCGGGCGGCACGGTGGGTGAGCGGTTCGCCACGGACGGTTACGATTTCGCCAGCGCCGTCGCGATCGCGCTGTCCTGCGCGGCCGGATTGACGGCCGCGCACCGGCATCGGGTGCTGCACCGCGACGTCAAACCGGCGAATCTGATGTTCGCGGCGGGCGGTGCGATCAAACTGACGGACTTCGGCATCGCCAAGATCGTCGGCGGTGACGAGACTTTGGTGACCAAAGCGGGCGACATCATCGGCACCCCTTCCTACATCGCCCCGGAACAGGCTCGCGGGCAACCACTCTCGCCTGCCACCGACGTGTACGCCCTGGCCACGATGCTCTATCAGCTCCTGTCGGGCGTGCTGCCGTTCCCGCCAGGCGAAGGACCACTCGCGATGCTGTTCGCGCACGCCTTCGACGAGCCGATCCCGCTCGGTGAAGTCGCGCCGAACGTGCCGGAACCCATTGCCGCCGTGGTGATGCGCGGTCTCGCCACCGACCCCGCCCAGCGTTTCGACACCGCCGAATCCTTCGGCATCGCCCTCGCCCGCCCGGCCGTGCACTGTTGGGGCCAGAATTGGCTCGCCCCCGTCGGCATCCCGGTAATCGGCGCCGACACCATAGTCGCCGCCGCGACCGGCAGCAGTCGCCCCCACCCACCCCATCCCTCCAGAACCCCACCCCCACCCGGCAGCGGCTCGGCACTCCCGCCTACGCCGGTGTCGGACGCGGAGACCGCGGCGCCGTCGAGCGCACCACCTCGGACTCCGCGCGGCACCGCCCCGCCTACTGTTCAGTGGTATCCGGCAGGGGCCGGAAGCTCGCAATCCGGTGCCGGATCGGGGCCGGTTGCTCCGCCCGTGCGTCGGGATCGACCTGCTGGGCCTAGGCTGGGAGCTGTTCCTGGGGGATCGCGTGTTGCTGGTGCTCCGGGCTTGCCACCGGCGGACGGGGTTCGGCCTGTGGGCGGGTATCCGGCGGGGGTGGGGCCTTTTGGTGGGCAGCGGGTTTCGGGGGCGGCGACGACCAGAGTGCGGCCACGGGGTGCGGCGCCGGCGCGTGGGGCGCGGTTGGTGGAGCTGGATCGGCGGGATCTGCGACCGATCCAGCAGGTGGTCACGCTCGCTTCGCCGCGGGTGCCGCTCGCGATCGGCTTGGCGCTCACGGTAGTGGCGGTGGTGCTGGGTCTGGTGGGGAGCGGGCCGTCGATCGGTGGGGATCTCACGCCCGGCGCCGTGCTGCTCGGCGGCGGTGATCCGGCCACGGGTCCGGTCGAGGTCGATCTGACGAAGCCGACTTCGTTGCAGGTCAACGATATTGACGCCGATTCGGCCGCCTTGAGGGTGACGTTGCTCGGGGTGCCGCTCGGCGGGGAGACCGTACCTATCGCGCCGGGTGATCGGAATGCCTCGCTTCCCGCGCCCGTCAACGAGCACGTCATGGCGGGCACACTGACCGGTGAGTTGGTGCTGCTGCGCAACGGCGCGGAAATCGCCGCGCAGCGCGTCGAACTCCGCACCATCCAACGCTCGACCACTACGGTGACCGCAGGGGGAGTTGTCCTGCTGGCACTTTTCGCGCTCGCTTACCTGGAATCCAACATGCGTCGTTTGCGCAGTGGCCGTGGCGGATTCGCCAATGCCCTCGGGCTGGCGGTCAGCGCCGCGCTGCTCGCGGTCGCGTTGCTCGGCGCGAGATGGGTCCTGCTCGCTGTGCCGCCGACCGTCTCCACCGCCGCAGGTTGCGCTGTTACGGCGGCTGCGGCAGGCGCTGCGGTGTCGGTTGCGGCTCGCCGAATCGGCAAGCGCCGCCGTTACCTTCGTCGCGCCCGCCGTCGGGCGTCGTGAAGTACAGCCGATCTCATGGGCGAGGCCAGCGCTCTACGACCTGGACCATCTGCTTGCCGAGATAGTCGAGGTATCGGCTGATCTCGGTCAATCGAGTACCGGCTCCCGTTGTCGCGCCGAGTATTTCGGCACCGCGGCGCGCCGTCTCGACCCGTACTTCGGCCGCGCGGGCCAGGTTGAGCGTGGTGCGGTACCAGGTTTCGTCGTCGATGCAGTAGCGGTCGCGGCGCCGCACGTCACGTTCCCGGCGAATGAGATCCCGCTGCTCCAGAGCGGCGACGGCGGTGGAAATGGACGCGGGGCTGACTTCGAGCCAGCGCGCCAGCTCGGCGGCGGTGAGACTGCCGGAATCGGTGAGGTGCAGGCAGGTCATCACGCGCGCCTGCATCCGCGGCATCCCGTCGTAGACGAACAACTCGGTGAACTGCGCCGCGAACTCCCGTACCGCCGCGCTGTCGATGGTGAATTCCGCTGCGGCCGAATCCGATTGCGCGGCCACCGGCGTTCTGCCGCGCCGAGCACGCACCGCGGTGGCCCGGTGTGCACGTTCGGCCCGATAGCGGCCGGGTCCGCCGTTGCGGTTCACTTCCCGGCTGATGGTCGAGGACGGTCGTTCGAGCCGGCGAGCGATCTGGGCGTAGCCGAGTCCAGCGGACAGCCCGTCCGCGATGCATTCCCGTTCGTGCAGGGTGAGCCTGCCTCCTGGCATGGTGCGGTTCTCCTTCGGTCGCAGTGGCGTGCATTCAGCGCCAACTCATTGCACGACTCGGCTGTTCAGGCACATTAGGCGGCAGGGTCATTGCATCACAGAAACCGATTTTACCTGCAAAGACTGTTAGTCGCCGTGCATTCTCCGTTGAGCATTATCTGAACGATATCT
Organism: Nocardia brasiliensis NBRC 14402; assembly: GCF_000308475.2. Taxonomy (GTDB): domain Bacteria; phylum Actinomycetota; class Actinomycetes; order Mycobacteriales; family Mycobacteriaceae; genus Nocardia; species Nocardia brasiliensis. The sequence continues at coordinate 4,516 of NZ_BAFT02000041.1, forward strand.
ACGTTTCGTTCATCGTTGCTCCCCGCCCCAGAAGGAAATCGATGACCGAGCTGACCACCGTTTTCGCGATACCCACCGACCGTCCTGCGGGTTGCCCTTTCGATCCTCCCGCCGAGCTGGGCGCGCTTCGGGCCCGGAATCCGCTGACCCGCATGGTGTTTCCGGGTGGCCACCACGGTTGGCTGGCCACCGGATACGCCACCGTGCGCGCCATCCTGGCCGATCCGCGTTTCAGTGCGCGCGCGGAACTCACGCACTCCCCGAGCGTGGACCTCGGCCCGCTGCCACCGGCGCCGCCCGGCGACTTCCTCAACCTCGACGCCCCCGAGCACACCCGCTATCGAAAGCTGTTGGCCGGCAAGTTCACCGTGCGACGGATGCGACTGCTCACCGCGCACGTGGCGCAAGTCAGCGCCGAATACTTGGATGCCATGGAAACGAGCGGTGGCCCACTGGATCTGCTGACCGCGTTCGCGTATCCGATTCCGGCGCTGGTGATCTGCGAACTGCTCGGTGTGCCGGACGGCGACCGGCCTCGGTTCCAGCAGTTGGTGGCCGATCTCGTCACCAAGATGAACGATCCGAACATTCCGCTCGAGCAAGGATTGGCGGTTTTCGAGGAGGCGCGGCACTGCATGCGACGCTTGGTCGCCGACAAACGCAACGCACCCACCGACGATCTGCTCAGCGAGCTGACCGCCACCGACCTCGACGAGGACGAGCTCACCGGCGTCGCGGTGCTGCTACTGATCGGCGGATTCGACACCACCGCGAATATGCTGGCGCTCGGCACTTTCGCGCTCCTGCGCCATCCCGAGCAATCGGCCGCGTTGCGTGCCGACCCCGGCCTCGCCGATCGTGCGGTCGAAGAGTTGATGCGGTACCTGACCCTGGCGCACACACTCACCCGCTCGGCCCTGGCGGATGTCGAAGTCGACGGACAGATGATCAAAGCCGGTGAAACAGTCGCCCTTTCGGCGCACGCTGCCAACCGCGATCCGGCGCGCTTCCCCGACCCCGACACCCTCGATCTGCGGCGCAACGCCACCGGGCACCTTGGTTTCGGCCACGGCGTCCATCAGTGCCTCGGTCAGCAGCTGGCCCGAGTCGAACTCCGCACCGCCCTGCCCGCCCTGTTGTCGCGCTTCCCGACCCTGCGTCTCGCCGTCCCGCCGAACGAGGTCCCCCTGCGGCCCGCAGGTCTCGGCACCTATGGGGTCCAGCAACTCCCGGTGACCTGGTAGCGGGCTGGTCTGAGTTGGACGCATGATCACCAGGTAATGGTGGCGGCATCGCCCGAGTGCTCTCCGCCACCATTACCTGGTGATCAAGCGTCCATCTGGAATCGCCGCTGGACGCGGCGCGGGAAGCGCTCAGGAAGCCGGGCGGTCGTCGGGGCGGTAGGTGAGGACGCGGTCGCTGATGCGGACGCTCCAGCCGGGGCGAAGTTCGGTGGGGGAGGTGGTGATTCGGGTCCACTGGTCGGTGCCGGGTGGAGCGATGAAGGTGCCGGAGGTGGCGGTGGCGTCGCGGACGAAGACCTTGCCGTCGTCGATGGAGACGTAGGCGTGCACCCGCGAGACGTGACGGTCACGCTGGATCACGATCGGTGCGGCGGTGGCGGCCCGCACCGCGTCGTCCGCCTGGGGACCGCGCCCGATCACGTAGGGACGATCGAGCGGATACGCGGTGCCGTTCTCCAGGATCAGCGCGCCGACCGCCCGATCCAGCACCGGTCGCATCACTCGCAGTCCACGGTTCTCCGAAGGACGATGCAGCGCAACAGGTTCCGGCCATCCGCCCGGCTGACGCGCCTGCGACCAGGCCAGCGGCCGATCCGCCGCAGCCTTGCTCCCGATCGGTGGACGCGGGCGTGGAAGTGGGCGTCCCGGGCGTCGCGGATACGCGGCCGAACCGCCTTGTGCCGCTGCGGAAGTGCCTGGTGCTGCGCCCAACGCGCCGGGTGTCGCGCCCGAGGCGCCTTGTGCCGCTGCGGAAGTGCCGGGTGCTGCGCCCGACGCGCCGTGTACCGCGCCCGAGGCGCCTTGTGCCGCTGCGGAAGCGCCGGGTGTCGCGCCCGACGCGCTTGGTGCTGCGCCCGACGCGCCGGGTGTCGCGTCCGAGGCGCCTCGTGCCGCGCCCGACGCGCCTGGTGTCGCGGCCGAAACACGTTGCGCCGCTGCCGAAGCGTCAGGTGCCGCTGCGGAAGCGCCTGGCCTCGCGCTCGACCGACCAGCTGTTTTGGACGGTGCGTCCGAGCCCGGCGAAACACTCTGCGTCCCAGCGATGTTCGATGACGAGCCCACCCGCGGTCGATCGGCTTTCGCCGGGGACGCCTCGGCACTCACGTTTGTAGATGAGCGCGTGCCGGAAGACGGCGCGACCGCATCGGATTCGCCGGTCGGCTCCGGCGTCGCCCCGAAACCCGAAGCGGCCGTGGCCTCGAGCTCGTCTGTGGAAATGGTGGGCCGTGCCCCGGCTGAGCCTCTCGCGCTGGGGTTCCCCGCCTTCTTCGTCGACGAGGCCGACTGTCGCTTCGCAACAGCTGTCCCTGTCGACCCGGCCCCAGCTGCCTCCGTGCTGGAGTCCGAGGCGGCCGCGAAGCCTGCGGCGGCCGTGGGGTCGAGTGGGATGTCCGCCGAATTGCCTTCTGCCGCAGCTGGTTGCTTCGAAGACCCGCCCTGAACTGAGGCGGCGCGAGGGTGGTTCCCAGCAGCGCCTGTTGCCGAAGCCGCGGTGATACCCGCAGCTGCGGTCGGCTCCGGCTCGACCATCGGGGTGCGACGGCCCGCACCTTTCGCCGACGAACGTTCCGTCCCCACCGGGTTAGAGCGTTGGGCCGACGAGCCGGACGCACCGTTCACGGTCGCAGTGGCGGTGTGCAGTTGTTGCGCGGCTGGGTCTGCCGCTGTGGCGGTGATACCCGCGGTCGACTCCGGCTCGACCGCCGACGTGCCATTACTTGCACTCTTCGATGCGGAACTGGCCGACGAACGTCCTGTGGCTCCCGCGTTAGAGCGTTGGGCCGACGAGCCGGACGCACCGTCAGCGGTCGCGGTGTGCAGTTGTTGCGCGTGGGCGACACCAGGGGCGACAGTGTGTTCGCGCGCGCTGTTCGACGAGACGGCGCGAGATCGGTTCGCGTTGGCGCGGGTGTCGGAGGCACCCGCGGTGGTCGGGTGGCCGTGTTCGTCGGTCGGCGTGGCGGCGCGCGGATGGTTTGTGCTGGCGTGGGCGTGGGGCACGGCTGAGGCGGCGGTGTGTTCTGGTTGGCTGGTCGATGAGGCGGGGCGGGTGCGAGCGCGGTGGGCGGTGAGGTCTACGGCGGGGGGTGGGGTTTCGGCGGGACGGCGCGGCGTTTTGGTGGCGCGGCGGAGTGCGGCATTCAGGACGAAACCACCGCCGGGGGCGATGCCGGCGCGGAGGTCGGTGCGGGGCAATGCTTTCAGGGGGGCGGTGCCGGCTGCGCCGATGGTGATGCGGCGGAATGGTTCGCGGACGATCTCGTCGACCCAGGTGAAGGCGCGGGTGCCGTCGAGGCGCCGGGTGCCTTCAGCGCCGTTGATCTCGGCGAACACCGGTCCACGCAGCAGGATGAGGGTGCCGTCGTCGGCGGGCGCGACCACGCCGAAGTGTTGCGGTTCGGCGGTGCCGGCGAAAACCACGGCCGCGAGACGTTGGGCCAGGGCCGCGCCGGGACGGTCGAACTCGGCGACCGCCTCGATCGTGCCGAGAATTCGCTCGGTGGAAACGGTTTCACCCGACAGATAGACGACAATGCCACCGAAGCGCGCGACCAGGCCGTTGCCCGGCGCGATACCCACGGTGGACGGTTTGCTGCGCACCCGCGCCCTCCTTCCCGGCGCACTACCGACTTTCGAAGCCAGCATAGAGCGTGAACCTGAGGCAAACCGGTGCCTTGAACCGTGCGGGACCACCGCACTCCCGCCGTCCCACCCCACCCCGGATTGATCTTCCCCGGCCGAATTCGACACCCCCGGTACACATCTGACCCCCACCCGCGCAACCGCCCGACCAGCGACAACCCGATCATCCACGCTATTCACCCGCCCACTCCACTGTGGCCACCATCTCCTCCGCAACCAACCCGCCCCCTTCCCGAACACGCCAACTGCCGCACATGGGCGGCCTGCGCGACACCGATCAATGCACCCGAGCGCACACAGCACTTCTCGGTCACGGCGACGAGGCGCTCGACGACTTCGCCTACCGTGACCGGGCTCGCGGCGTCGCCCACGAGACTGCCCAGCTTCCCCGGATCGCCACGACGATCGCGAAGACCGCAATTCCGTAGCACTGCTGGTCGAGGGGGAGCTCCACGACGCGGATGCGGCGTCAGACCCGCCATGACTGTGCACGCGGTGGGTACAGCGCCGCGGCGTTCGAAGCGACCGCGGCGACCGGATCGGGCCCGGCGGTGGCGGATCCCCGGCGATGCTTCAGTGGCAGATGTTGCCGAAGGGTCCGGACCCGAAGACCGGCGCGGTCAGTTCTGGAATTCGTCGGCGTGCTCCTGCAACCACGTGGTGAAGGTGCGGGCAGGCCGGCCGGTGAGGGTGGTGACGGTGTCGGTGAGTGGGATCGGGACGCCGTCGTGGCTACGCCAGTGCTCGAGCAGGCCGTCGGCGACGAAACCGGGCATATGGGGTGCCATCTGTTCCTTCCATTCCCCGGGGGTGACTTCGGCGATCGGGACGGGGCGGCCGATGACCGAGGCGACGCGGTCGAGTTGTGCGCGGAAGGTCAGCGCTTCGGGACCGGTCAGACTGTGTTGGCCGCCACGGTGTTTCGGCGCGGTGAGCACCGCGTGGGCGCAGGCGGCGATATCGCGTTCGTGGATCGGCTCGGCGTAGGCGTTCGGGTAGGGGAGGCTGACGGGCTGTCCGGCCTTGATCGGTCCGGCCCAGAATCGCGCATTGCCCGCGAACGTGCCGGGGCGCAGCACGGTGACGGTCATCGGTGCGTCGGCGAGTCCGATCTCGGTGTCCAGGTGTGCTTTTCCGATCGGGTTGTTCGCCGCGTCGGGACTCAGTACCGAGGCCGATGAGAGCAGCACGATGTGCTCGACGCCGGCTTCGGTTGCGGCGGCGACGAATTCGGTGATCGCCGCGGGCTCGGCGTAGAGGAACACGGCGTCGACGCCGGACAGTGCGGCTGGAAACGTGCTCGGGTCGGTCAGGTCGCAGGCGAGGGCGGGGACATCGGCGGGCAACTCCAATTCTTCGGGTCGCCGCGAGCCGACACGGACGGAATGGCCGTCGGTGCGCAGCAGATCCAGCAGATGGGTGCCGACCGCGCCGCGGCCGCCGGTGATGAGAAACATGGGAAGTCCTTGGTGAGTAGCGCTCGCCGATCGGCGCGACGGCGGATCCGAGCGAAACGGCGGACGAACGTTGTTCGTTCGAGCGAAACGATACGAGACGAACGGCGTTCGTGTCAAACACTGTTCGTGATGCCGTATGCTCGCCCTATGAGCGAAGCGCCTGTGAGCCGTCGAGCGCGCCCGGCCAAGGCGCCGCTGAGCCGTGAGGTGATCATCGAGACCGGACTGCGCATCCTGGACCAGGACGGCCTCGCCGCCCTGACCATGCGCCGGGTCGCCCAGGATCTCGACACCGGCGCGGCTTCGCTGTACGTCTACGTCGCCAATCGCGACGACCTGATGGCGGCCATGCTCGATCACGTGCTCGGCATGATCGAGCAACCGGTCGGCGGCACCTGGCGCGAACGGCTCGTAACGCTGGTGCAATCGGCGATCGCGGTGATGAGCAGGCACGAGGGGGTGGCGCTGGTCGCGCTCGGCTCGATCCCCACCGGCGAGAACGCATTGGTGCTGGTCGATCGGATGCTCGCGCTGCTCGCCGAGGGCGGGTTGACCGAGCAGACCAACTCCTGGGCCGTGGACCTGCTGTTCCTCTACATCACCGCGGCCGCCGCCGAGCAGAGCGCCTACAACACCAAGGGCATGCGCGCCGAGCAGCACATCGCGGAGGTCACCGCGCGCTATGCCGCGCTCCCCGCCGACCGCTATCCGATGGTCGTGTCGATGCGCGAATCGTTGACCTCCGGCGACGGTGACGCCCGCGCGCAGTGGGCACTTCGGGTGCTCATCGACGGCATTCTCGGCACACCGGTCACCTGGACCCGATAATGGGTGCGTGTCTGTGATCCGTCCGGCGACCGAGGATGACCTGCCTGCCCTTCAGCAAATCGAGATCGCGGCGGGAAAACCGTTCGCCGAAATCGGGATGACCGCTGTCGCGGAGGACGACCCGCCCGCACTGGAGATACTGCGCGAGGCCCAGCAGGCCGGGCGCGTCTGGGTGTGGACCGACGGCGCCGACCCGCCGATCGGCTATCTGATGGCCGAGCTGGTCGACGGCGACGTGCACATCGACCAGGTCTCGGTGCACCCCGACCATCGCGGCAGGCGGATCGGCAAACAGTTGATCGACCACGCCGTCCGCTGGGCGAAAGCCCGTGGGACGCAGGCGATGACGCTCACCACGTTCACCGAGGTGGCCTGGAACGGGCCGTACTACGAGCGGATCGGGTTCCGCTACCTGCCCGACGAGGAGCAGACGCCCGGCCTGCACGCGATCCGCGACGCGGAAGCCGCGCACGGCCTGGACGACTGGCCCCGGGCCTGCATGCGCGCGGACCTCGACGCTTGGTCGTTCGACGAAACCACCTCGGGCAGTTGAGCTGTCGCTGACCTGCGGTCTTCGTGGGTGAATCGGCGGATCGGCCAGGCCGGGGGCGGGTGGACGCGCCCGGCGTGCATAGCCGACCATGGGGTCATGTCGCTCAGCATGCAAGAAGCCGATCTGTTCGAGGGCTATCGGGGCCGCCTGGAGGCGATCGCCTACCGGCTCCTCGGGTCGGCCGGCGATGCCGAGGACGCGGTGCAGGACGTGTACCTGCGCTGGCACGCGGCGGACCGGACGCTGATCGAGACGCCCGTGGCCTGGTTGACGAAGGTGCTCACCAACATCTGCCTGAACCAGCTGACCTCGGCCCGGGCGCGCCGGGAAACCTATGTGGGACAGTGGCTTCCGGAACCCGTGCTGGCCGGTGACCGGATCCTGGGTCCGGCCGACACCGCCGAGCAGCGCGAATCCGTCTCGATGGCGATGCTCACCCTGATGGAGCGGCTCTCGCCCAACGAGCGGGTCGTGTACGTGCTGCGCGAGGCCTTCGGGTACTCCCATCGCGAGATCGCCGAGCTGCTCGACCTCACCGAAGCGAACTGTCAGCAGATCTATCGACGTGCCAAACAGCATCTGAGCGATGAGCGAGCCCGCGCCGAGATCGATGCGGTCGCGGCACGCAAGGTCGTCGAGGAATTTCTCGCCGCCGCGCTCAGCGGCGACACCGACTCGCTGATCCGGCTGCTCACCGACGACGCGGTCAGCGTGGCCGACGGTGGTGGCCGGGTGCATGCCAGGAAGACCCCGGTGCTGGGTGCGCTCCAGATCGCGCGCTACCTGCGTGGACTGTTCCGGCGGACCGAGGGCAAGCGCGAGATGATCGGCGGCATCCCGGCCTTCTATGCCGTCGTCGCCAATGGTGCGCCCGCCCTGCTCGTGGAGGTCGACGCGCAGGTGATCGGTGTTTTCTGCCTCGATGCGACCCCCGAGGGCGTTGCCCGAATCCACATCCAGGTCAACCCCGAGAAGCTGACCCACCTGACGCGGCAGTGGACGGCGAGCGAACAGCCGCAGCCGCTCGACTGGACGTGGTGACGCAGCTCTCATTCGCTACCTGTCAGGAATTGTGCGGCTGTCCGGTTCAGGAGGTGAGCACAACCCAGATAGGAGCGAGCCATGAAGCATCGCATTGTCGTCCTCGGCGCCGGATACGCCGGAGCCAACACCGCCGGCCGCCTCGCCAAGCGGCTGCACGGTGACGACGTCGAGATCACCTTGGTCAACGCCGACACCGAATTCGTCGAGCGGATCCGCTTGCACCAGCTCGCGAGCGGACAGGACCTGCCGTCGCGTCCGCTGCGCGCGGTCTTCGCGGGCACCGGTGTGCAGGTTCGGACCGCCTGGGTGACCGCGGTGGACGTCGACCGCAAGACCGTCGACCTGGTCGGCGAGCACGGTGACGACACGCTCGGCTACGACACCCTCGTGTACGCGCTGGGGAGTACCACCACCGATCACGGGATTCCCGGGGTCGCCGAGCACGCTTACGACATCGCGGGGAAGCAGGCCGCCTCGCGGCTGCGGGCACGGTTGGCCGAGCTGGCGCCCGGTGCGCCGGTGGTGATCGTCGGCGGAGGCCTGACCGGTATCGAAGCGGCCACCGAGATCGCGGAGGCGTATCCCGAACTGGCCGTGGCGATCGCGGCCCGTGGCGGTGTCGGCGACTGGCTCAGCGAGAAGGCGCAGCGGCACCTGGGTCGCGTGTTCGACCGGCTCGGCATCACCGTGCACGAAAACGCCGACGTCGCGCGTGTCGAAGCGAACGCCGTGAGCACCGCCGCCGGGGAACTTCCGGCCGAAGTGACCGTGTGGACCGCCGGTTTCACCGTGCACCCGATCGCGGCCGCCACCACTCTGCAGGTCTCCGATACCGGGCGGATCGTCGTAGATGCCAGTATGCGCTCGGTTTCGCACCCCGACGTGTACGCGGTCGGTGACGCCGCGATCGCCGCCGGAGTGGGCGGCAAACCGCTGCGGATGGCTTGCGCCACAGCCACTCCCATGGCGTGGCTGGCGGCCGACGTCCTTGCCGCGCGGCTGACCGGACGCAAGGTGCCGGAGACCACGATCGGGTACGCGCTGCAGTGCGTCAGCCTCGGTCGCCGCGACGCGATCGTCCAACGGGTGACACCCGCCGACGAGGTCACCTCCACCGTCCTCACCGGCCGGATCGGCGCCCGCATCAAGGAGTTGATCTGCGCGAGCACCGCCTGGAGCATCTCGCACCCGACGATGATGATGCCCACCCGCCGTCGGCACATCGTCGGTGAGGTGGAGAGCCCCGTCCACACCGTGTGAGCCGAAACTGGTTGGGAGAGCGGATATCCAGACGCCGCAGCCGACGAGGTGTCCTTGTCGGCTGCGGCGTTCCCGTCAGTGGTCGTGTCCGGGGTTCCGTCAGTGGCCGTGTCTGGTGTTCTCACTGGTGGCCGTGTCCGGGTTCGCGGCTGGTAGTCGTGTCTGGTGTTCTCGCTGGTGGCGGTGTCCGGTGTCGCGGCTGGTGATCGCGCCCGGTGTTCTCGCTGGTGGCCGTGTCCGGTGTCGCGGCTGGTAGTCGTGTCTGGTGTTCTCGCGGGTGGCCGTGTCTGGCGTTCCCGGCGGTGGCCGTGTCCGGTGTCGCGGCTGGTGATCGCGCCCGATGTTCTCGCTGGTGGCTGTGTCCGGTGTCGCCGCTGGTGATCGCGCCCGGAGCCCATGCCCGGAGCCCGCGTCTCGTAGTGGCTTCCGCCCGCGACTGCCGAGTCGGTTCGCTCCCGAGCGGCACAGGGGTGGCTCCCGCACGGGTTCTGTGTTCGCGCACGCGCTGTGGCCTGCCATAGCGCGTGCGCGAACGCAGAAGGGGTGCGCGACCTGGGCGGGCGCGGGATCCCCGGCCGGGGAAGCACCGTCGCGTGTAACCCGCGGACTGTCAGGTGGCGGGGGCCAGGGCCGCGACGGCGGCGGGGGTGGCGGCTGTGCGGTCGGCGGGTACTAGGCCTATGCGGGTGCGGCGGTCCAGCAGGTCGTCGGGGGTGAGAGCACCCTCGTGGGTGACCGCGAAGGCGAATTCGGCGGCGGTGACGTCGATGCCGGGGGCGACCGGGTCGGCGAGGGCCGGGTTGGACTGTGCGGCAGCGAGAATGGTTGCGGCCTCGCTGCCGTAGCGGTCGATCAGGGTGGGCGGTGCGTCGATGCGATCGCGTTCCGCGCCGGATACAGCGCCCACCAACGGAAGTCGGCGGGTGCGGCAGGGGCCGGCGGTCAGCGCGGCGTGCGAAACCGCGGCGTCGACGGCGTCCTCGGCCATGCGGCGGTAGGTGGTCAGCTTGCCGCCGACGATGGTGACGACACCGGTCGGCGAGGTCAGTACCGCGTGCTTGCGGGAAATGTCGGCGGTGCTGTCGTCGGCGGTTTTCAGCAGCGGGCGCAGGCCGGCGTAGCTGCCGCGGATATCCGCCCGCGTCAACGGTTCCCGGAGCGCGGTGTTGATCGTGTCGAGCAGGAAGTCGATCTCGGCCTCGGTGGGTTTCGGTTCGTCGGGCACCGGGCCGGGCGCGTCCTCATCGGTCAGGCCGAGGTACACCCGGCCGTGCGCGGCGGGGAAGGCGAAGACGAATCGGCTGGTACTGCCGGGCACCGGCACGGTCAGCGACGCGGTGAGGCCACCGAATGCGGCGGCGTCGAACACCAGATGCGTGCCGCGGCTGGGGCGAAGCTCGATACTCGGGTCGACCTCGTCGGCCCAGACGCCGGTCGCGTTCACCACCGCGCGGGCCCGGACGGTCAGGCTCTCACCGCTGAGGGTGTCCCGCAGAGTCGCCGAATTACCGGTCACATCAAGGGCTTCCACGCGCGTCAGCACGCTCGCACCCTGCGCGGCCGCGGTGCGCGCCAGCGCGACCACCAGGCGGGCGTCGTCGACGAGCTGTCCGTCCCAGGCTTGTAGACCGCCGCGCAAGCCCGCGCGCCGGACCGTCGGCGCGAGCCGCAGCGCCTCGGCCGCCGCGACCCGGCGGGACCGGGGCAGGATCGCCGCGGGGGTGCCCGCGCCGCGACGCAACAGATCGCCCGCCACGAAACCGGCTCGGACGAGCGCGCTCTGCGCCGCGCCGATGCCGGGCAGCAGTGGGACGAGCTGGGGGAGCGGTCGCACGAGATGTGGTGCGGTGGTGCGGATCAGGATGCCGCGCTCGACGGCGCTCTCGTGTGCGATGCCGACCTGACCGCTGGCGAGGTAACGCAACCCGCCGTGCACGAGCTTGGAGCTCCAGCGGCTGGTGCCGAACGCGAGATCGTGTCGCTCGACCAGCACCGTGCGCAGTCCGCGCGCGGCCGCATCCAGCGCCGCGCCTGCGCCCGTGACCCCGCCGCCGATGATCAGCAGATCGATCTGCTGATCATCGCCGAGCTGTCGCAGTTCGCGGGCGCGCCGCTCCGCGTTGAGCGCCGAATCTCCGGTGACCACCGAATTCCTGGTCATCGCACTACCTTTCCGATATCGATGGCATCGCCTGCGCGCCGCCCAGCAGTCGTCTGCGGCAGCCCTGAACCGAGTAGGGACCCCCCGAACCGCGCGGGGCGGCAACCTGAACCGCGCGGGGAACAACCCGAACCGAGCGTGGGGCATGACCCGAACCTCGTGGGGGCAACGGAACCGCGAGGGCGTAACCCGAACCGGGTGGGGCACCACCTGAACTGCGTCGGGGGAGCAACCTTGAA
>NZ_BAFT02000040.1 GCF_000308475.2 Nocardia brasiliensis NBRC 14402
CCCTCGCAACAAGATTGGAGCGGATGGCCCGCTCCTTCTGAAAACAGTTCTCATCAGCTCTCCTCCCGCGCCAACCGGAACGCGGAGCCCTCGGAGCACGGCACGATCCACCCATTGCCAGCCCGGAGTGGCCACCGGACATGCGGAGAGACCCGGATGTCCAGCACAGCGGGCAAAGATTCGTACCCCGGCCGGGCTTACACGGTCGGATGTAGGCGCGTCACCGTTGTCGGCCAATTATTCACTGCGACTTCAGCTCTGGCGGCGTCTCGACGCCGCCGAGCTCGGTACACGTGTCAATGACAGCCTGGCGTGACCAACGCCCCTAAGGCGAGAGAACGCAACTCGGCGAAGATCATCACACGACCCGGTCCCTTGTTCGACAGCCGATTGACGACCGCTCGAACCGAACACAATGATGGTTCCCGCTGGAACAATATTAAAACGTCTGCCTGCCAACACGTTCCGGACACGGCCCGGACAAACCCCTGTCCGCGACGATGCCCTCCCGACTCCGGCGCGGAAGCCCTCCCCTGCCCTATCCCTAATTACATACTGGTAC
>NZ_BAFT02000039.1 GCF_000308475.2 Nocardia brasiliensis NBRC 14402
ACGCAGTGCGCGCCCGGGTAGTCGATGATGCCCCACATCGAGGCGATGACGGTGCCGGGGCCGCTGCGCACGGTCTTGGACAGCGAGGGCAGCCCGTACTCGGTCAGGTCGTCGAGGGGATCGATGCCGCTGGCGCCGTTGTTGATGTTCACCCAGGCCACGACGAGCCCGGAGGCCAGCGGGATGCCCGAATGCGCGGGGGTGGCGCTGAAGCGCAGCGTGCCCGGCGCGACATTGAGGTCCTGGCTGTTGCCGACGCCGTCGGTGCTCGCGGCCGCGATGATCGTGGTGATCGGGCCGAGGCTGCCGCAGCCGAAAGTCGGTGCGGCATAGGCGAACGGGGTGAAAGCGCTGGTGATGTGGCGCAGTGCGGCCACGTCGACGAGCTTGGTGTACTGGGTGAGCGCGCCGACTCCGGCCTGCACGGCCGGATCGGGACCCGCGGTCTCGGTGAGGTGGGTGAGTCCGGCGTCGAGTGGCGTCGGTTCGGGTTCGGCGGCGGCGGGGCCGCCGAGAGTGAGCGCGGCGCCGATGCCGAGAGTGGTCACGGCCGCGGCGGCGCGTGTGATGGTCCTGCCGTTCACTCGTACTCCTCGATACCCAAGGCTCAGGGGTCCCCAACCCACGTGCAGCAACGTACCAGTTCGTCGGAAATATCGCCCGGGTAGCACCGCTGTTCACCTGCTCGTGCGGCGTCCGGCGTAACGGGTTGGCGGCAAAGCCGGAGGTGGCCGCGCGTGTCCCGGCGCTGTGATCCACTCGACAGTCGAGTATTACCGAGGGGTAGTTTGGACTCGGACGTACGAGACACAGACGGAGCTGCGTATGAAAATAAGCCTGTCCCCAGACGAGGTCGCCTTCCGCGACGAACTGCGAAACTTCTACCGCACCGAGATCCCCGCCGAAATCCGCGAACGGTTCAAGTACGGGCGCGAGCTGTCCCGCGACGACATCGTCCGCTCGCACAAGATCCTCAACGAGCACGGTCTCGCGGTGCCGAACTGGCCGGTCGAATGGGGTGGCAAGGACTGGACCCCGATGCAGCGCCACATCTGGCAGGACGAGATGCAGCTCGCCTCGGTGCCGGACCCGCTGACCTTCAACGCGCAGATGGTCGGCCCGGTGATCGCGCACTTCGGTTCGCAGGAGCTCAAGCAGCGCTTCCTGCCCGCCACCGCGGCCCTGGACATCTGGTGGTGCCAAGGCTTCTCCGAACCCGACGCAGGCTCCGACCTGGCCTCGCTGCGCACCACCGCGGTACGCGACGGTGACTCCTACATCGTGAACGGCCAGAAGATCTGGACCACGCTCGCGCAGTACGCGGACTGGATCTTCTGCCTGGTGCGCACCGATCCGAACGCCCCGAAGAAGCAGGCGGGCATCTCGTTCCTGCTCTTCGACGTGAAGTCGCCCGGTGTCACGATCCGCCCGATCAAGCTGATCGACGGCGGCTACGAGGTGAACGAGGTGTTCTTCGAGAACGTCCGGGTGCCGGCGGATCAGCTGGTCGGCGAGGAGAACATGGGCTGGACCTACGCCAAGTTCCTGCTCGGCAACGAGCGCACCGGCATCACCGGCGTCGGTCGCACCAAGGTGAAGATCGGCGTCGCGAAAGAATATGCGGCGCAGACCAAGTCGGGCAGCGGCACGCTGCTGGAAGATCCGCTGTTCGCGGCCAGGGTCGCCGAACTGGAGAACGAGCTGCTCGCCCTGGAACTCACCCAGTTGCGCGTGGTCTCGAATTCGTCGGAGGGCAAGCCGAATCCGGCCTCGTCGGTGCTGAAGCTGCGCGGCTCGGAGTTGCAGCAGGCCGCCACCGAACTGCTGCTCGACATCGCCGGCCCGGACGCACTGCCGGTCGACGCGGACGAGATCGCTTCGCCCGGTTGGGCGCAGCGTAGCGGCCCCGGCTACCTGAACTACCGCAAGACAACCATCTACGGAGGCTCCAGCGAGGTGCAGCGCACCATCATCGCCTCCACGATCCTCGGATTGTGAGGCGCCGCCATGGATTTCGATCTCACCGATGAACAGGGCATGCTGCGGGACACGGTCCGCGACCTGCTCGCCCGCACCTACGATCCGGAGACCAGGCTGAAGGTCACCGATACCGAACTCGGCTGGAGCCGCGAGGTGTGGCGTCAGCTGGCCGAACTCGGCGTGCTCGGCCTGAGTTTCAGCGAGGAGGACGGCGGCGTCGGGGCCGGCCCGGTGGAGACCATGGTGGTGCTCGAGGAGGCGGGCCGCAGGCTCGCACCGGAGCCGATCCTGGACGCCGTGCTGGTGCCGGGCGGCTTGATCACCTTGGCGGGCAGCGCCGACCAACGGCAGCGAGTACTGCCGGAGGTCGCGGCGGGCAACAAGCTGCTCGCCTTCGCCCATGCCGAGCCCGGCGTCCGCTGGCCCGCCGCCGAGCTCACCACCTCCGCTGCGGCACAGGGTGATTCGTACACGCTCAGCGGCGTCAAGAATCCGGTCCCGCACGGGGACAGCGCGGACGAACTGGTGGTCAGCGCGCTGCTGCCCGGCGGCGAGACCGGGCTGTTCCTGGTCGACGCCGGTGCGACCGGGGTGACCCGCAAGTCCTACCGCACGGTGGACGGCCGGCGGGCCGCGCAGCTCGAGTTCGCCGAGACGCCCGCCGAACTGCTCGGCGCGGGTGACGCGGCCGCGGCGATCCGCACCGTGACCGTGCAGGCGCAGGCGAGCCTGTGCGCGGAATCGGTGGGCGCGATGGAAGAGGCTTTACGGCTCACCACCGATTACCTCAAGCAGCGCAAGCAGTTCGGGGTCACGCTGTCGAAGTTCCAGACGCTCACCCAGCGCGCGGCGAACATGTACGTCTCGCTGGAGCTGGCCCGCAGCATCAGCCTGTACGCCACGGCCGCACTCGCCGACGGGCAGAGCGATCCGCACGTGGCGTCGCGGGCACGGCTGCAGGTGAGCCGTTCGGCGCGGCACATCGGTCAGGAAGCCATCCAGATGCACGGTGGCATCGGCGTCACCGCCGAATACCCGGTGGGCCACTACGTCGCCCGGCTGACCGCGATCGAACGCACGCTCGGCGGCGCGCTGGAGCACCTGCGGGTGCTGAGCGACAAGGTCGGCGAGTACTCCCAGCCCGAGCTGTGAACCCGTGCGGTGGTGCGTGATCCACGCACCACCGCACGGCGTGGCTCACTCGCCGTCGGGCAGACCGGTCGATTCGTCGTGCGAGTGCTCGGACGACGGATTGCCGGTCGGCCGCGGCCGGGTGGTCGTCGGCTCCGGCTCCTCCGTCGTCGTGGTCGGCCGGGGACTGGTCGTGGTGGCCGGCCTGGTCGGGCGGGTGGTGGGGGTTTCGGACGGTTCCTCGGCCGAGCTGGTGCTCGACGCGCCTTCGCGGGCGGGGTGGCTCGGATCCTCGGGGGTGGGTTCGCCGGTGGTCGTGGTGGCGAATCCGGTGAACGGCGTCGCGTGCGGGGCCTGATACGGCGCGATCTGCCAGGTCGGCGAGGGCGGGATCGAGATCTTCGGCGCGGTCACGCTCGGGCCTTCGTGCTGCGCGGCGGCCGCGACCACGTTGGGATCCGACTGCAACGGCGGCGGCGCGACATAGGTGTCCTGCTTGCCGACTCCACAGGCGCCGATGAGGACGAGTCCGAGAGAAACCGCTCCTACGGCAATCGCCGGACCTGCGATCTTGGTCCTGCTGCGCTCCATCGGTGACACTCCTGATGCGGTTCGAGTGGGCCTCACCTTACTCGAGCGGGAACGGCCCGGCCAGGCGAAGCGGTCGCTGACGATGCGCCGGCGGGGCGCGTGTAAACGGTCCTCATTCAGATATCGAAATGGTCACTTCGGCGTGTCGTGGGCACGTGTCGCTGTCCTGTGGCCCGCTGTGGTCGTAGCGTGTGAGCAAAGTTACGCGTGAGACGCCTGTACCCAGATGAGAGAAGCGTTGTGTTGATGAACGCGGCATTGGTTCTCTGATCGGCGTCATCGAGGAGTAGATGATGGGAGCTTACTCGACAACGTCGCAGCGGGAGTCGTCCGCAGCCGCCAAGGATGCGGTGTCGGCTACTCCGCAGCATCTCGTGTCGGACAAGCCAGCGCGCTCGCTGTCCACGATTGTTTCGCGGGCGGTCGCCTGGTTCATCTTCGTCGGCGGACTCGTCGGGGCAGCCCTCGGCATCGCCGGCCTACACGTCGAAATCACCGTCGCCGGATTGATTCTCGCGTGCACCGCAGGGCTGGTCCTGCTCAAACTCCGTGCCGGTGGCGGCGACCCCGAATCGGTGGTCGCGGAACCGGTTGCCGCCGAAGACGACTGACAACCGCGCCCGCCGCGACCGAGCCGCCGGGCGACCGGTCGGTCGGTCGCCGAGCGGTAACTTGCTGGTCACCGAAAAATACGGGCGCCCAACGCTTTAGGCGCCTACCGTGGTGAGCTATGCGGATCGAGATCACCACGGACGCGGCCGAGTTCCGCGCGCGCACCGAATCGTTCCTGCTCCGTGATCCGCTGCGGCACACCGTGATCACGTCGAGCGTCGCCGGCCATATCGCCGGTCTCGCGTCCGGCACGAGCACGCCGAGATTCCTTTCCCTACACGCCGAGGACGGCGCCGTGACCGGGGTGGCCATGCGAGTCCAGGACCGCGACGTCTATCTGGGCGAACTGCCGCACAAGGGCGCCGGCGAGGTGGCCGACGCGCTGGCCGAGGTCGAGCCGGAAGCCGCGGGCGTGGAAGGACTCGTCGGCGACGCGACCGAGTTCGCCGAGCGCTGGAGCGCCCGCTTCGACATCGGTTTCCACGAGTCCTATCGCGCGCGGCTCTATCGGCTCGGGGTGTTGCGGGTGCCCGACGTGCCGGGGGCACTGCGCCGGGCCACCGAATCCGATACCGAGTTGTGCCTGGAATGGTCCGAGGCGATGTACGCCGACGGGGGGATGACCTGGTTGCCCACCGAATCCGACACCATCCGCCGTCGCGTCGGGGCGGGACAGCTCTGGTTCTGGGAGCGCGACGGGCAACCGGTAAGTCTTGCCGCCCACCAGATTCCGGTGTACAAGTGGTCGCGCATCGGCCTGGTCTACACGCCGTCCGCGCTACGCGGTCGCGGCTACGCGAGCGCCGTCACCGCGGGCCTCGCGCAAGACCTGCGCTCGGACGGACTCGATGTATGTCTGTTCGCCGACGTCGCCAACCGCACCGCGGGCAAGATCTACCAGGCGATCGGCTTCCATCCCACCCACGAATTCGTGCATCACACCTTCGGCTGAAGCAGGCTCAGGTCAACGGCGCGCGCGTCCACCAGTCCATGAATTCGGCGTCGGTGGCGATGAAACCGGTGCAGTACATCAGCATCGCGGCACGCTGCGGGTCCGCGGTGAAATCCGTGACCATGCGCGGGCGCTTGCTACTACTGTGCGGCAACGTGTAATTGGTGAGCTCGCGACCGTGATTGACGCCCGTGCTGCGCTCGTTCGCGGGCAGGCCGTCGAGCGCGGCGCGCGCCTCGGCCGGCGAGGCATACAGAAAGAAGGAGAAGATGGCCTTGTTCGGCCCGCCGAAGCAGCGCCACTTCACCAACCAGTTGCCCAGCGGCGGGTCTTCGTCGTCCGCGGGCTCGGCGGTGGGATCCGAGGCGAAGCAGCCCGCCTTGTTGTAGCCGGTGCCGGAGTGCACCAGCTGCGTGGCGGTGGTTTTGGGCAGCATGCCGGGGAAGGCGTCGCTGAGGGTGGAGGCGTATTCGCCGATCGTTGCTCTGTCGGCAGTGGTGGGCGGGGCGGTACTCGGCCGGGCCGGGGGCGCAGCCGGTTCGGGCGTCGACGTGCTGCTCATCGGAGAGACCGTGGTGGGGGCCGCGGTGCCAGATGATCCGTTGTCGCGCAGCGCGACCACGGTAATCGTGACGATCAAGCCGAGCGCCAGGCCCAGGCCCAGGCCCATCCCGAGCGAACGCGAGCGACGGTTCGGGATTGCGGCGTGGTTGCCCCTCAGCTGATGGGGCTGTGCGTGTGGCGGCTGTGGGTGCGCCTGCGCCTGCTGCTGTAGATGTGGCTGCGCCTGCGGCTGGTGCTGGGGATGTGGCTGCGGCTGGTGCTGTGGGTGCGGCTGCTGGAGCTGCGCCGGGGCCTGCGGTTGCGGTTGGGGCTGTGGGCGGTTCGGCGCCGCCCGGATCAATGCGCGCTCAGCGGCCACGGCGAACTCGGTGCACGAGCCGAACCGATCCTCGGCGCGCTTGGCCATCGCCTGCGCCAGCACCGCGTCCAACGCCGGTGGCAGACCGGGACGGAACCGGCTGACCGGCGGCGGTGGCGCCTGCAAGTGCCCCTGGATCACCGCGACCGGATTGGTGGCATCGAACGGCACGGTGCCGGTCAGCAGCCGAAACAACGTGCAGGCCAGTGAATACTGGTCCGAGCGGTGATCGAGCAGCGCACCGGACAGCTGCTCGGGCGAGGCGTAAGCCAGTGTGGCGGTGAAGGTTCCGGTCTGGGTGAGCCGCCCGGTGTCGTCGCGGAAGCGCGCGATGCCGAAATCGGTGAGGAATACCCGGTCCAGCGCGCCGCCGGTGCCCTCCAACAAGATGTTGGCGGGCTTCACATCTCGGTGCAACACACCGCGGCTGTGCGCGAAGTCGAGCGCCTTCGCCGTCTCGGCGATGATCTGCACCGCGCGCCCCGGCGCCAGCGTGGCGGCGTCCACCGCGGCGGCGTCGGTGCCGTCGATGTACTGCATCGAGATCCACAGCTGCTCGTCCTCGACGCCGCGGTCGAAGACGGTGACGATGTTCGGGTGGTCCAGCCGGGCGACCAGATCCGCCTCCCGCTCGAAACGGGTTCGGATCTCCTTGTCGTGGAACACCTCCGGGTTCAGCACCTTCATCGCAATCAAACGCGGCAGGCGGGGATGGCGGGCCAGGTACACCGATCCCATGCCGCCCCGGCCGAGCAGGCGTTCGATGGTGTACCCGGCGAAGGTTTCTAGCATCGCGTAGCGATCCGATCAGGGGTGGTGGTCGGGCGACGGGTGAGCCCGATGCGCAGCATGGTTCAGTTCAGCGGCGCCGAGCGCCACCAGCGCAAGACCTCGTCGATGGTTCCGGAGCCATCGGTGAACATCAGGTATTGCGCACGATCCGGGTCGCCGGTGAAGGCCGTGACGATCTTGGGGCCGCTCTCGTCGAATTTGTAGTTGGTATAGGACTGTCCACCGTTGGAGTCCATCGCCTTGGTGTTCGAGGGCAGCTTCGAGATCACCGCCTGCGCGTCGGCCGCGGACTTGTAGACATAGATCCGGTAGAGCGGATCGGAGTTGGTGCCGCCGCCGTAGCAGCGCCACTGCCAGGCCCACGCGCCGAAGTCCGGATCGCCCGCGCCCGGTGACGGGGTGTAGCTGGTGTCGGTCTCCCAGCATTTCGCGCCGTTGTAGCCGACCTCTTCGGTCTTGGACGCGGGCACCATGCGCGGGAACTCGGCGCTGATCGACTCCGCCGTCGCGTCGACGACGGTGCCGGGTTTCGTCGCACTGGTCGTCGTGGTGCCCGCGGTGGAACCGTCGTCGGTGACGGCGCCGATGATGCCGAGGACCACCAGGATCAGCACCACTACACCCACACTGATACCGATGATCAGACCGGCGTTGGATTTCTTGCGCGGTGGGCCCGCGGACGGGCGCGCGGCGATCCCCATCGGCGGTCCGGGCGGCGGGGTGAAGTTGTATCCCGGCTGCGGGCCCTGATGCTGCGGGCCCTGATACGGCGCGGTCGGTTGCGGATTGGGCCCGGTGCCCTGCGGCCGGTCCACCAGCGTGTGCGGCGGCGGTGTCGGGAAGGACTGGCCCGCAAGGTGATTCGGGC
>NZ_BAFT02000038.1 GCF_000308475.2 Nocardia brasiliensis NBRC 14402
ACGCGGAACATCGCGTCGGGAGCGGAAGCGTCCAGGCACGCCCAGTACACCAATCGCTGTGCGATTCCTGGCGCGCGTGTGGCCTCACACACTGCAACCAGAGCGTCGACCAACGGCTCGGCTCCATCCTGTGGCGGCGTGGCGGCCAGCACGCCTTCGGCCGACTCGAGGACGAGATCCAGCAACCAGAAACTCAGCTCCCAATCGGCCTTGTTCGCAAGCAGCAGGTCGATGAACTCATCGAGGCGAGCCGGATCGGATACCTCGATAGGCCAGTCCTGCATCCAGCTTTCGCGCGATGTTCGCCAGTTGCGCTACTCGCG
Source organism: Nocardia brasiliensis NBRC 14402 (assembly GCF_000308475.2). Lineage (GTDB taxonomy): Bacteria > Actinomycetota > Actinomycetes > Mycobacteriales > Mycobacteriaceae > Nocardia > Nocardia brasiliensis. Next base: position 324 of record NZ_BAFT02000038.1, read on the forward strand.
ACGCTGAATCACTGCCCGGATAGATCATGCAGGTGAAGGTAGCCAACGCAGCGAACTTAGTAGCCGTGAGGAGCGGTCGTCGGACGGCCAGGCGATCCGGCTCTGGCCGCCATGGCGTTTCGGGCGCATCCTGTTAGTGCGCAGCGTGGGCAAGCGTGGTCGGCATGCTGGGGTTCTGGCCCGCGAGGAGGAGTGCATGGAAAGCGCGCCGAGCAGGACGGCGATGTTCGCGGCCGTGTCGCGTGGATTGTTTCGACTGGAGACGGCGTCGCCGTGGGTGCTGGACGATGTGCTGGCCCTGGTGCTTGTCGGCCCGGTATGGCAGCAGCTGCGAGACCAGTTCGATCCGCTGTTCCCCGACCTGGTGCGTCGCGAGTCCCGCGCGGCTGTCTGCACCCGCAGCCGGTATGCGGAGGACCGGCTGGCTGCCGGCGCTTTCACCCAGTACGTGATTCTCGGCGCTGGACTCGACTCGTTCGCGTGGCGGCGGCCGGATCTGCTCGGCTCGCTGACGGTGTTCGAGGTTGATCACCCTGCCTCCCAGGCATGGAAGCTCGAGCGGGTCAGGGAGCTCGGCCTCCCGCTCAGCGACTCCCAGGTATTCGTGCCGGCCGATTTCGAGGCCGGGCCGGTTCAGGATGCTCTGGGCCGGGCCGGGTTCGACTGGGCGCAGCCGGCGATGTTCTGCTGGACGGGCGTGGCCCCCTATCTGACGGCACAGGCGATCGAGTCGGGGTTGCGCACGATCGCGGCGGCTGCTCCCGGGTCCGAGGTGGTGTTCTCCTACCGAGCCGAGGACTGCGCGCTCGACGACGTGGGGACGGAATTCGCCCGTATCTACACGCCGATCGCGGCTTCTGTCGGCGAGCCGTTGCAGCCCGGCTGGCCGGCATCCGAGATCGAGCGGCTGATCAACCGGTGCGGGCTGAAGGTCGTGGACCATCCCGCACATGCGGACCTCCTGCAGCGGTACTTCGCCGGCCGTACCGACGGCGTGCGGCCCTACACCTTCGAGACGCTCGTGGCCGCGCAGGTCGTCTGATGATGTAGCATTAGAACATGCGTTCGAACGGAGCTTACGAAGAGCAGCTCAGCGCCCTGGAGGGTGCGCTGGCTGGGCTGCGTGGCCTCGATGTGGCGCGGGGTAGCGAGGAGGAGTTGTCGGACCTGCTGGATCGACTGGAGGCTGCCGCGCGGATGCTGGCGGGGTTAATCACACGGGTGGCGTATCGGTTGCGGCAGTTGCGCGAACCGATCTGATTCAGTGCTGCAGTGCGGACGGATCGATCGCCAGCAGTGTGTGCAAGGCGGCTTCGCCGTCGACGGTGACGCGGATGGCGCGACCACTGCCGACGCGGGCGATCCAGCCGAGTTCGAGCAGGCGACGACAGATCTGCGCGCCCGCGGTACCACCGAGATGGGTGCGCCGTTCGGTCCAGTCGAGACACGGCCGGGCGAGCGGGCGGCGTGTCCCGCGTAAGGCGGTGGGCGCCACACCCAGCGGCCCGGTGAGCCAGGACAGGCCGGCGTCGGTGAGGGCGAAGCCGGTGCCCTGGTCGAGCAGACCGCGCGCGGTCATCGCGTCGGTGATCGCGACCCCGAGACGTCCGGCCAGGTGGTCGTAGCAGGTCCGGCCGCGCGCCAAAGCGGTTGCGACAGTGGCGGTTCGCAGATTCGTCACGGCCGGGCGCGACGGCTCGAGCTGGGTGACCATCGTTTCCAGCAGCTCGGCGACCTGCGGCCCGGCCAACTGCACGTAGCGATGCCGGCCCTGGCGCCGTTCGACCAGCAGCCCGCCGTCGAGCAGCCGGTTCAGATGTTCGGTCGCGGTGGACGCGGCCACCCCAGCGTGCCGGGCGAGTTCGCCCGCCGTCCACGCCCGGCCGTCGACCAGCGCCAGGCACATATCGGCGCGGGTACGGTCGGCGAGCAAGGCGGCGAGACCGGCCAGTTCGGCTCCTCGGGATGACACCACCCCATCATGGCGCGCCGACGTTTCGGCGGCGACCGAAATGTCGCGGGGATACGGTCTCGCCATGACTCGGACACCGACCATGCTCACCGACCCCGACCAGGTGCGGCGCACCTTGATCGACGCACCGGTGCCGGTCGCACCGCAGGTGGACGCGCCGATCGGTGTCGCGTGGTTGCGCGCGCACGTGCCCCGGTTCCGCGAGGGCGCCGAGCACCGACGGCTGCGCGCACTGGTCGAGGCCGAACTCGACCGCCTCTCCCCTGCCGACCTGCGTGCACGGGCACGGGCGGCGGGCGGCACCCTGCCGCACATCCGCGCCTTGGCGGAAGCGCTTGGACTGCAAGGTATCTCAGAAGAGTCGGTGGCGGTGGTCGCCGCCCACTATCAACCGCACGAGCCGGACGATATCGCCGCCGACGCGGCAGTCGCGGAATTGGTCACCGCCTGCGGGGGCGTGCCCGACGACGTGACGGCGACGCGAATCTGCCTGCTGGTCCAGGCCTGTGCCGCGACTTCCGCCCTCGTCGCCCACGTACGGGAGCCGGACCCGCACGGCAGCGCGGAGGAACGCATCGCCCGCACGATGGACGAACATCCGCCGCTGCGTTCGACCCGCCGGGTGGTCGACGGCGAACTGGTCGAACTCGACATGCGCCACCCGGGACTGGGTTTCGGCGCCGGGCCGCACGCCTGCCCCGGCCGGGCGCACGCCATCGCACTCGCCGCAGGCATCATCGAGGGATCCGCATGAACAAGACCGAGACCTTCCACCGATTGCACCACCGTGCCGAGCCGTTGATGCTGCCGAACGCCTGGGACTTCGGCTCCGCGGCTTTGCTTGCGGCCGAAGGGTTTCCGGCGATCGGCAGCACCAGCCTCGGCGTGGCGGTCGCGGCGGGTCTGCCGGACGGCACCGGCGTCACCGCCGCGGCCACCATCGCGCTGGCTCGGCTGCTCGCCCGGCTACCGGTCCCGGTGTCCGTCGACATCGAAGGGGGTTTCAGCGAAAGCCCCACGGCGGTCGGCGAATACGTCGCGCAACTGGCCGAGATCGGTATCGCCGGAATCAACGTGGAGGACGGCCGCACCGAAAACTCGCTGGCCGCACCGGAACACCAGGCGGCAGTGATCGCGGCGATCAAAGCGCACGCGCCCGAACTCTTCGTCAACGCGCGCGTCGATACACACTGGTTGCGCCTCGACGCCGACAGCACGCTCGACCGGGCCGCGCGGTATGCCGCCGCGGGCGCCGACGGCATCTTCGTTCCCGGCCTCACCGATCCCGCCGCGATCGAACGGCTCGTCGCCGCCGTCCCACTGCCCGTCAACATCCTTTATTCGCCGACCGGACCGTCCCTGGCGACCCTCGCCGCCCTCGGCGTACGCCGGATCAGCACCGGGTCGCTGCTGTACCGCACTGCGCTGGCCGCGGCCGTCAACGCCGCCCGAGCGGTCCGCGCCGACACTCCCCTGCCCACCGCGCCCCCGCCCTACGATCGGATCCAAGCTCTCACCGAGTGAGATCGCCGGACAACGAGATCTTCTGCACCGCAATTCATTTGGTCGAGTGCCTGCGGTCAAGCAGCCGCCGCGCCATTGACGTGAGGCCGAACTCGTCCGGCTCCATCAGACCGCGCCGCACCGCACGCACGCGCCGAGGCCGCCGTGCACGGAGCAACCAGCCTGGTCCTGGCGGGCCGATAGCGCTGCGACCCGATCCGCCTCGCGGTACGACGACCTGCGCTGTCAGCCTGCCCTCGTGGACGACTCGCAGTTTCGCGCCGCGCGGCCGATGACCCCGTGGCGCGGGCCGCGCGGGTGCACCGGGTAGTCAACCGCGCATATCGGACAGTCGGAGTGCCCGCGGTGTCTACCATTGAAGCCAGCGGCCGACGGCCGAAAGGGGCTCGCGATGTTCGAGAAATTCTCCGATCACGCTCGGCGAGTGGTGGTGTTCTCGCAGGAAGCCGCCCGTGATCTACACCATGGCTACATCGGCGCCGAGCACATGCTGCTCGCCGTCCTCGACCTGTGCGAGCGTGAACCGACCCTCGGTGCCGCAGCGGCGTTGGCGCAGCTCGGCATCGAACCGAAGGCGGCGCTGGCCCGGATCGCGCTGCCGCCGGGACCCGGCGACCTCAACGTGTCCGGCTACATCCCGTTCACCAAACAGGCCAGGAAGGTGCTGGAGAACAGCCTGCGTGAAGCGCAGGCCCTCGACGACGCGCATATCGGTCCGAGCCATCTGCTCCTGGCCCTGACCAGCGCGGCTGCCAACGATCCCGAAACCCCCATCGGCACCGCCATCGCGACACTGGAGCTTTCGCACGAGAACCTGCGCGCGGCGCTGCGGGCCGGCACCGCGGCGCGGGCCGCCGCCTCGGTGACGCCGCAGTTCGCACCGCAGGCGATCAAGGCGCTGGCCGTCGCCAAGGTGCACGCGCAGCAATCCGGCAGCAGCACAGTCGATCTCGGTCACCTGCTGCTCGGCCTGCTCGCGCTGGACGACGACGTGGTGCGCCCGGCTTTCGACGCGCTCGAGGTGGACCGCGGCCGGCTCGCCGACGAGGTGCTCGGCAGGCTGCCGCGCCGCGAATGACGCGGTTCTAGTGTTTCTGCACCACCCGCTCGCCCTGCCCCGGCTTCCAGATCGTGATGTCCAGGTGATCGTCGATCACCTGCACCGTGGAGGCACTGCTCAGGTCGGCGATGTAGAAGTGGTCGAACTTCTGGCCGCGGATGTCGAACCCGGATTCGTCGAACAGGTGCTGGGCGAACCGCTCGTGCAGCTGCTGATCGGGTAGATCGACGACGGTGCCGAACAGTTTGGCGTCACCGTCGCTGACCTGGGTGTCGACCGTGGCGGTATGCAGGCAGAACCGCGGATCACGCGCCAGGTCACGGAATTTCGTCGTGCCCGGCATCCCCGAGATCACCAGATTGCCCTCGAAGAACCGCGGTTCCACCGGGCTGATCCGTGGGAACCCGTCCGAGCGGAGCGTGCCCAGCATGCACAGGTTGCCGGTCGCGGTGTGCCGGCGCGCGAACAGTTCGGCGATATGCGGTGCTTCTTCGGCGAAATCACTCCAAGTGGTCATGCGCTAGACAATACGGGCAATTCTTGCCACCTTCTGTCAACTTTTCCGGTTACTCTCGGATCCATGCGCGCGAGTCGATTGGTGCAACTGCTACTGCTGTTGCAGACCAGGGGGCGATCGACCGCAGGGGAACTCGCCAAGGAGCTCGAGGTGTCGGTGCGCACGGTGTACCGGGATATCGAGGCGCTGTCCGCGGCGGGCGTGCCGGTGTACAGCGAGCCGGGCCGGGCGGGCGGCGTACAACTGGTCGACGGCTACCGAACCCGGCTCACCGGGTTGACCACCGACGAGGCCGACGCCGTGCTGCTCACCGGATTGCCCGGCGCGGCAGCCGATCTCGGCCTCGGTACGGTGCTGGCGACCGCACAGCTCAAGGTTCTCGCCGCGCTCCCACCCGAATTACGCGGCCGCGCAACCAGAATCGCCGAGCGCATCCACATCGACGCACCGGGCTGGTTCCGCCGACCCGACGAAACGCCCACCCTCAACACCGTCGCCGACGCGCTCTGGCACGACCGCCGCCTGCACCTGCGCTACGGCCGCAAGGACAAGGTGGTCGAGCGCCTGCTGGACCCGCTCGGCCTGGTCATGAAGGCGGGCACCTGGTATCTCGTCGCGCGCGACGGCGACGCGGTCCGCTCCTATCGGGTCAGCCGGATCGTCTCGGCCGAACCGAACGGCGAAACCTTCACGCGGCCGGTCGATTTCGATCTGTCCGCGCATTGGTCCGCGGCGGCGGACGATTTCGCGCAGTCGATGCTGCGGGTCCGGTCCCGCTGCCGGATCGCCGAGACCCATCTGCGCCTGCTACGCCTGTGGCACGAACCCGCGGCGGTCGCGGAGGCGCTGGCGTCGGCGAGCGAACCCGATGCCGAGGGCTGGGTCGAACTGACCCTGGCCTCGGAAGCCTGGGACGTTCTCGCGCACGCGATCCTGCCGCTCGGCGAGTTCATCGAGGTGCTGGACCCGCCCGAACTGCGCGCGCGGCTGGCCGAGACCGCCGCCCGCATGCACGCCCGCTACCATCCAGGTTAGGACTGTAACGTTCCTAAGCCGATGGCAGGGTGAGGCAATGTTGGAGACGTCGGCACGGCTGCTGAAACTGCTGGCCCTGTTGCAGACGCACCGGGATTGGACCGGGGCGGAACTCGCACAGCGGCTCGGCGTCACCGGGCGCACGGTGCGCCGCGATGTCGAGCGGCTGCGGGCACTCGGCTATCCGGTGGACGCGACGCAAGGAACCGGGGGCTATCGGCTCGGCGCGGGCGCGGCACTGCCGCCGCTGCTGCTCGACGACGAAGAGGCCGTCGCGGTGGCGGTGGGCCTGCGCAGCGCCTCGGACGGAACGGTGGCGGGCATCGAGGAGTCTTCGCTGCGCGCGCTCACGAAGCTGGAACAGGTGCTGCCGCCGCGCCTGCGGCATCGGGTGCGCACCCTGCGCGCGGCCACTGTACGGGTCGGGGCGCCCGGCGCGGCGGTGCGGCCGGAGACCTTGATGGCGGTCGCGGAGGCCTGCCAGCGACATGAAGGGCTCCGCTTCGACTACCGCGCGCACGACGGCACGTCGACCCTGCGCAAGGTGGAACCGCACAGCCTGGTGCATTTCAGTCGCCGCTGGTACCTGGTGGCGTGGGACATCGATCGCGGCGACTGGCGCACCTTCCGGGCCGACCGCCTCACCCCGCGCATCCCGACCGGTCCCCGCTTCACCCCGCGTGAACCACCGGAAGGCGATGTGGCCGAGTACCTTTCGCGGCAGTTGTCCACGAACTCCTGGCCGTGCCGGGCAACCGTCCTGCTGCACATCGGCGCGGCGGCCGCGGCGGATCGCATCTGGCCCGGCATGGGCGTGCTGGAACCGGTGGACGCCGAGTCCTGCCGCCTGCTCGTCGGCGCCGAAACCCCGGCGGATCTGGTCTGGATGATCACCTCGAGCAATGTGGACTTCACGCTGCTCAGCGGCCCACCGGAACTGGTCACCGCGTTGCGCACCCAGGCCGCGCGCTGCACCGACGCACTGCGTGATTTTCCCGGTTAGCGGGTCAGCAGGTCCAATCGAGCACGGGGGCGAACGATTTCGTCTGCACCGCGGCGGGCGTCAGCCGCAGCAGCAGGTTGCGCGCGAATACCGCAGGCGCCGAGGACAGTTGAGCGACGGTGCCGACCCGACGCGAGCGCGTGACGATCATCTGGGTGCGTGGCCTGCGTTCACGGTCGTACCGGGCGAGGCCGGTATCCGCGGCGACGACCCGGGCCAGGATCACCGCGTCCTCCAAAGCCTGGCAGGCGCCTTGACCGAGGTTGGGGGTCATGGCGTGCGCCGCGTCACCGAGCAATGCGACCCGGCCCGCAACAAAGGCCGGCAGCGCGGGCAGGTCGTAGAGATCGTGCTTCAGCACAGCGGATTCCGTTGCGGCGGCGAGCAGTTCCGGAATCGGTGCGTGCCAGTCGCCGAATCGGCGGCGTAGTTCGGCGAGTCCGTCGCCCGGTGCGCCCGCGGGCATATCGGCGGTGGCGAAACAGTAGACCCGGCCGTCGGCCAGCGCCCCGTAGCCGAAACGTTCACCGCGTCCCCAGGTTTCGGCCATGCCCGTGATCGGCTCAGCCGGCGTCACCACCACCCGCCACGCGGTGTAACCGCTGTAGCGTGGCGCGACGTCGCCGCACACCGCGCGCCGCACGACGCTGCGGATTCCGTCGGCGCCGACGACCAGGTCACCCGTCGAGGTCCCCGCGTCGTGCACCACGGTGCCGTCGGGCCGCGCCTCGCGCACCGAAATGCCGGTGCGCAGCACCTTTTCGGGCAGCTCGGCGCGCAGGAGGTCGAGCAGGTGGGCGCGATGCAGCATGATCGGACTGCCGTAGCGCGCCCGGATCGCCGCGCTATCCACCCGCGAGAGCCAGGCTCCCCGGCTGTCCCGGATCCCGGCCGAACCCCCTTCGACCGCCCGGGATCGCACCTGCGCGCCCAGGCCCAGCGCATCGAGCGCACGAAGGGCATTGGGCCAGAGCGAAAGTCCCGCGCCGACCTCGGTGATCGCGGCGGCTCGTTCGAGCACCTCGACCTCCCACCCTTGCCGGGTGAACGCGACCGCGGTCGCCAGTCCCCCGATGCCACCGCCGACAATGATCACCTTTGCCATCGCCAGACTCCTCCCGCTCTCAGCTGACGACAAAGCTACTACATATGTAGTCCATAAACTACTTCTGTAGTGGAACTCACTACCGATGTAGTATCTCGGCGTGCCTACGAAGCGGGAACTCGTCCTGGATGCCGCGATCGAACTGCTGGGATCGCGGGGTGCCCGTGCGCTCACCCACCGCGCGGTCGACGAGGCGGCCGGCATGCCGTCCGGCTCGACCTCGAACTATTTCCGCTCGCGGGACGCACTGCTCGCCGGCCTGGCCGAACGCCTGGAAGAGCGCGATTACGCGGACTGGGACGCGCTGAGCCGGGTACCGGCGCCGAGCACCCTCGACCAACTCGTCGAGAGCATCGCTCTGTTCGTCACGCATGCGATCACCACCGATCGCACCCGCACGCTCGCCCGATACGCCCTGTTCCTGGAGGCACAGGGCTCCCCGGCCGCGCAGGCCGCGGTGCGGCGCGGAAACGAACGGCTGACCGACTGGATTCGCGCCATGCTCCGCAACGTCGACGCGGGGCCGGACGTGGCGAAGCTGCTCGTCGACTGTCTCGACGGCGTGGTGCTGCACCAGTTGGCCGGCCCCGCAACGGGGTTCGACGCCCAGCGGGCGGTGGACCGGTTGGTCCGCGGGCTGCTGCTCAGCTGACGATGGCGAACAGCACCGCGGCGACCGCGAAACTCACCACCGAAAGGATGGTTTCGAGGACGGTCCAGGTCTGCAGCGTCTGCTTGACGGTCAGGTTGAAGAACTTCGCGATGATCCAGAAACCACCGTCGTTGACGTGGCTGAGGATGATCGAGCCCGCGGCGATCGCCATGGCGATCAGCGCGATCGACATCTGCGAGTAACCGTGGTCGGTCACCAGCGGCGCGACGATGCCGCCGGTGGTGACGATGGCGACCGTCGCCGAGCCCTGCGCGATGCGCAGACCACAGCTGATGATGTAGGCGAGCACGATCACCGGCAGCCCGGCCGCGGACATGGTGTCGGCCAGTGCGGTGCCGATCCCGGTGGCGGAGATGACCTTTCCGAAGAACGCGCCCGCGCCGACCACCAGCAGCAGCATGCCGACCGGCCGCAGCGATTCGGCGGTGAGTTCGCTGAGCTCCTGCACGGTGGAACCGCGGCGCACACCGAGCACATAGAACGCGATCAGCACCGCGATCAGCAGCGCGACGGCGGGCGTGCCGAAGAAGGTCAGCACCTGCAGCAGCTGAGAGTCCTTGTCCAGCAACTGGGTACCGAAGGTGGCACCGAGGATCAGCACCAGCGGGATCGCGATGATCGCGCCGATCAGGCCCACCGACGGCGGCGTGGCCGTCACGGTCTTGGTGGCCGTGCCGGTGCCGCCGCCGGTGCCGTCGGAAATCCGCTCCCCCTCATCGGGAGCGGTTTCCTTCTCCTTGGTGACCAGGAATTCCTCCGGCACCTCGACGTGCACGCGCTTGCCGATGTAACTACCCCAGACGATGCCCGCCGCGACGAAACCCGGTAGACCGCAGACGAATCCCATCAGGATCAACCAGCCGAGGCTCACCCCGAGCAGACCGCCCAGCGCCACCGGACCCGGGTGCGGCGGCAGAAATGCGTGCGTCATCGACAGACCAGCCAGCATCGGCATCGCGTACAACACCAGCGAGCGCCCGCCGCGCTTGGCCGCCACGTAGATCAGCGGCGCGAGCACGAAGATGCCGATATCGAAGAAGACCGGGATACCGAAGATGAGCCCGAGCAGGCCCATCGCGAACGGGGCGCCCTTCTCGCCGAACAGGTTCAGCAGCTTGCCGGTGAGCACGTCGGCGCCGCCGGAGCGTTCCAGGATCGCGCCGAGCACCGTGCCGAGCCCGATGATGACGGCGATATGCCCGAGGATGCCGCCGAATCCGGTCTCCAGCAGGGAATCACCGGCTTTGATCGCCGTGCCGACGATCTTCGACACCGGCAGCCCGGCGGCCAGCGCCAACCCGAGCCCGGTGAGCAGCAGCGCGATGAACGGCTCCAGCTTGACCTTGATGATGGCGAACAGCAGCACTGCGATCGCAAGCCCGCAGAGCAGGAGCAGCCCCCGGGTATCGGTGCGCAGCCAATCTACAGCGCCCATGGGTAGACCTCTCAATTCATGGATCGAACGAACGACGCCGCGCGGTCGGCGATTTCGGTCCACCGGCCCGCCGCGACATCGGAAGGGGCAACGACGTCGGTGCCTGCCGTGACGGCGACAGCGCCCGCGGCCAGGAATTCGGCGGCGTTGCCCGCGTTGACGCCACCCGACGGGATGAGCGCAACATCTGGAAACGGACCACGCAGGTCCTTCAGGTAGCCGGGCCCGAGTGCCCGCGCGGGGAAGATCTTCACCGCGGCCGCGCCGAGATCGAGCGCGGTGAGCACCTCGCTCGGCGTGAAAGCGCCCATCACGACCGGAATGTCGTGCTGCGCGGCCACCTCGGCGACCTCGGTGCGCAGACCCGGCGTGACCAGGAACTGCGCACCACTGTCGATCGCGGCCTTGGCCTGTTCCCCGGTGAGCACGGTCCCGACACCGAGTACCGCGTGCGCGGCGGACCGAGCGGCCGCGAGATAGCCCAGCACACCCGGCGTGGTGAAAGTGAGTTCCAGCGCCCGGATGCCGGACGACGCCAGCGCCTCCGCCAGCGCCACCGGATCGGGAATCTCCGGCGCGCGAACCACACTCAGCACCCGGTCGGCCCGGATGGCCGCCATGGCGGTACTGCTCGAGGTCATCAGACTGTCTCCTTTCGCGCGGCGTCCATGCGCAGCGCCCGCCCGGCGAGCGTGCCGGTGGGTGCGCCGTCGTCGATGGCGAAGCGCCCGTTGACGAGCACGTGCGTGATGCCGCGCGCCTGCTGTTTCGGATCGTCGAAGGTAGCCGTATCGATCACCGAGGCCGGATCGAACACGACGAGATCCGCGGCGTACCCGGTGGATACGAGGCCGCGGTCGCGCAGCCGCAGGCGTTGCGCGGGCCGGCCGGTCAGGTGGTGTACGCAGTCCTCCAGCTCCAGCACGCCGAGTTCGCGCACGTACCGGCCGAGATAACGCGGGAAGGTGCCCCAGGCGCGCGGGTGCGGCCGAGCAGGTGCGAGCAGCGCGTCACTGCCGCCCATGTGCCCCGGGTGCACCATGATCGCGCGCACGTTCTCCTCGTGCCCGACGTGCTGCAGAATGCCCGTCGCGAGCTGATCGCGTTGCAGCAGTTCGAAGAACACCTCGACCGGCGCCACCGCGCGTTCGGCGGCGATCTCGTCGATCCGTTTGCCGACGTACTGGTCGAGGTCCGCGTTGCCGACCCCGCTGATCTGGATGGTCTCCCATTCGACGGTCACGCCGTGACAGCCGTCGGACCCGTGCACGTCGACATCCTGGGCGATGCGCGCCCGGGTCGCCGGATCCTCGAGCCGCGCCAGCGCCGCGTCCGGACCGCCGGACATCGCCCAGCTCGGCAGCAGCGCCGAAAGCGTGGTGGCGCCGGGCAGATAGGGGTAGGTGTCCAAGGTGATGTCGCAGCCTTCGGCCCTGGCCTCGTCGATCAGCGCCAGGAACTCCGGTGCGCGACCGCGGTTCACGTGGAAGTTCATCGTGGCGTGCGTGAGGTGCAGCGCGCAGCCGGTGCGCCGGGCGAGGCCGATCATCTCCGCGTACGCCTCGAGCGCGCCCGCACCGTAGGAACGGGTGTGCGGGGCGTAGAAGCCGCCGAACTCCGCGACCACCTCGCACAGCGCGGCCAATTCGCCGGTGTCGGCGTACATTCCGGGTGTGTAGGTGAGCCCGCTCGACATGCCGACCGCGCCGTCACGCAATCCCTGCGCGAGCAGCTCCTGCATGCGCCGGATCTCGTCCCCGGTCGCCGGACGCTGATCCGCGCCGACCACCAGCAGCCGTAATGTGCCCTGCGGCACGAGATAGGCGGCGTTGGGCGTGATTCCGCGATCGAGGCGGTCCAGGTACTCGGCCACGGTGCGCCAGGAGAAGTCGAGGTCCGCGGGATTGCCGTTCCACCCGGCGATCTGGCGGCGCACCACATCAAGGGTGGCGTCGTCGATCGGGGCATAGGACAGTCCGTCCTGTCCGATCACCTCGGTGGTCACACCCTGGCTGATCTTGGCGAAATGCCCGGGCTCGGTGAGCAGATGCAGATCCGAGTGCGCGTGCATGTCGATGAAGCCGGGGCACAGCACGGCCCCGGGTCCGGTCTCGACGACCCGGTCGGCCTCGGCGAACGAGCCGGGGGCGGTGATCTGGGTGATACGACCGTCGGCGACGCGCACGTCGCCGCGGAAGCGCGGCAGGCCGGTGCCGTCGATGATGTCGATCTCGCGAAAAAGTATGTCCGTCATGGGGTCCGGCTCGTCAGAAGAAGGTGTGCAGGAAGTCGACCACGCGCGGCGACGCGGCATCAGCGTCATCGATCACCGGGACGAGCCGCCACTTGTCGAACGCGGTGCACGGGTGCGAGAGCCCGAAGCGCACAACGGTGCCGATCGGCAGGTCCGTGTTCTCGGGCAGACGCAGGAACAGGTGCTGGTCGTTGAGCGCCGACGTCCGTGCCGCCCGGTCGACCGGCGTATCTTCCGGTCCCGCAATGCGTTGCGGGACCGGAAGACCCTCATCGAAGGGCAGATCACGTTTGCCCGCGTCCAGCAGGGCCAGTCCCGGCTCCGGGCGAGAAATGGTGCGCGCCCAGCCGTGCATGGCCGAGCGCAGCGGCTTGTCGCTGCGCGCCGCCGCCAACGGCGAGATTCCCGCGTAGAAGCCGTCGTCGTGGATGAGGTACGCGCCGGAGCGCAGCACGACGGTGGTCGGCACACCCTGTGCGCCTTGCTCGTCGGCCGATCCGGCCAGTCGCTCCACCACCAGGTCGGGGTAGGCACTGCCGCCCGCGGTGATGATCGCTTCGCCCGGATACTTTCCGGCGGCGGCGATTTCGCGGTGCAGGCGGGCCAGTTCGTCCAGGTAGTGCCGCACGGTGTCCACCGCTTCGGAGGTGCGATCGTGTGCGAGCGCGCCTTCGTAGCCGCCGACCCCGCCCAGCGTCAGCCGCGGGGCGTCGGCGATGGCGGCCGCGATGGCGTGCGCCTGCTCGACCGTGCGCGCACCCGTACGGCCGTGCGGCCCGCCGAGTTCGACCAGCACCCGGACCCGGGCCGCGCCGGGCGCGGTGCTCAGGTGCCGGTTCATCAGGGCGACCGTCTCGACACTGTCGGCCCAGCAGACGAATTCGAACGCCGGATCGTTCGCCGATTCTTCGGCCACCCAGTGCAATCCGACCGGATCGACGAGCGCGTTGGCCAGCAGGATCCGGCGCACACCGAAGGAACGGGCGAGCTGGACCTGCCAGATGGTCGCGAGTGTGATGCCCCAGCAGCCGGCGGCGAGCTGTTGCGCCCACAGCTGCGGCGCCATCGTCGTCTTGCCGTGCGGCGCGAGTTGCACGCCCGCGGCGCTCACCCAGTCGGCCATCAGTGCGAGATTCGACTCGACGGCCGACCGGTCGATGGTCAGCACCGGGGTTTCGAGTTGCGCGAGCGTCGGTGCGGTGGCGAGGAATTCGCGCACGGTGTGCCCCCAGGCGGCGGGCGGCAGCCCTTTGTGCTCGGGACCGAGCCTCCGGTCTCCGAGTGCTGCTACGACGTCGTCGTCGATCACCACGGCGTTCCTTCCCGCGAATTCCCGCATCAATCTACATAGCTTCTCGCTATTGCATATTCTGCAATGCTTGTTGCGCATCGTGTTTCGTGTGGTTATTCTGCACGGGATGGCCTCTGGCCGCAAGCACAGGAAGGAGATCGGTGTGACGTGGCCTACGTCGACCCGCCCACGAGCGGTGACCGTCGGCGAGGGACTCGCTGTGCTGGTGGCACAGCCGGGTCCGCTGGAAGAGTCGGACACCTTCGAGCGGACCGCGGGCGGCGCCGAAGCGAACGTGGCCACCGTGCTGCCGCAACTGGGGGTCGACACCGCCTGGCTGTCGCGCATCGGCAGCGACGGCTTCGGCCGATACCTGATCGCCCATCTCGCGGCACGCGGCGTCGACGTGTCGGCGGTCGTCACCGATCCGGCCCGGCCGACCGCGGTGTACGTCAAGGAGCGCGGCAGTGGTTCCGGTAAGGCGACCGACCTCGCCGAGCGCGCCAGCCGCATGCTGTACTACCGCACCGGCTCCGCGGCCAGCGCGATGTCGCCCGCCGACCTCGACGCGAGCGCCGCGGCCGGCCTGCTCGCCCGCTGCGACCTGGTGCATTTCACCGGAATCACCACGGCGCTGTCCCATTCGACGACCGAGCTCACCGAAGCTCTGCTCGTTCTGCCCCGCAACGGCCGGTTGGTGAGCTTCGACCTCAACTTCCGTCCCGCACTATGGGCGCAGCGACTCGAACTGGCGGCGGACGTGCTCGCGCGGCACGTCCGCGGCAGCGACGTGGTGTTCCTCGGCGCCGACGAGGCCGCCGCCGTCTTCGGCACCGGGGATCCCGACGCACTGCGCGCCCTGTTTCCAGAACCCGCGCAGCTCATCGTCAAGAACGACGAGCACACCGTCACGGGATTCGCGGGGGCCGATCGCGTCGAGGTGCCAGCGCTCGGACTGGAGGTCACCGAGCGGATCGGCGCGGGCGACGCGTTCGCGGGCGGCTATCTCGCGGCCCTGCTGCACGGCAGGCCGCTGGACCAGCGGCTGCGCTTCGGGCACCTGTGCGCCGCCGCCGCACTCACCGGCACCGGCGACGGCGCCGAACTTCCCCACCCCTCGGCCCTGGAACGGCTCGCCACCCTGGACGAAAAAGGTTGGGCCGAACTGCATTACAACGAGACCGTCATCGAGAATGTGGTCCTGTGAACCACCCTAGAGTCTGTGAGACGCCGTCATGAGTCAGAGTTTGTCGCGTGCCTTGACCATTCTGGTTGCGCTCGGCGAGGATTCGCGGTCGTTGGACCAGCTGGCCACCCAGCTCGGCGTGCACAAGTCGACCGTGCTGCGGTTACTCCAGACGATGGAGGCGCAGCGCTTCGTCACCCACGACAGCCAGCACCGCTACATGCTGGGGTCGCGGCTGTTCGAACTCGCCAACCGCACACTGGAACAGCGCGACGTGCGCACCCTGGCGCGGCCGCACCTGAGCGCGTTGAACGCCGACACCAAGCAGACCATCCACCTCGCCACCTACGAATCAGGTGAGGTCGTCTACATCGACAAGCTCGACGCCACCCAGAGCGTGCGGATGTACTCCCGGGTCGGCAGGCCCGCGCCGCTGCACTGCACCGCCGTCGGCAAGGTGCTCATCTCGTCGCTGCCCCGCGCCGAATGGCGGGTGATCGCCGAGAAACTCGACTATCACCCGTTCACCGAACGCACCATCCGCACCCCCGAGCGCTACCTGATCGAACTGGAAAAGGTTGCCGCCCTTGGCTATGCGGAAGACCACGAAGAACACGAGAGCTTCGTCAACTGCATCGGCGTGCCCGTACGCAACGGCACCGGCGCGGTCGTCGCCGCGGTCTCGATGTCGGTGCCGGACATGCTCCTCGACCACGACCAGGTTCTGGCCGAACTGCCGCGCGTGCGCGCGGCCGCCGACGCCATCTCCGCCGAACTCGGCTGGGCACCCAGCCGCACCCCCACCGCAACGAAAGGCTGACTGTTCCATGAGTGACAAGATCGCCGTCCGCACCACCGATGCGCCCGCACCCGCACACACCTTCTCCCAGGGCGTGCGCAAGGGGCCGTTCGTGCAGGTCTCTGGACAGGGTCCGGTGGACCCGGTCACCAACGCATACCTGTTCCCCGGCGACGTTGCGGCACAGACGATCCGGACCCTGCAGAACGTGAAAGCGATCATCGACGCGAGCGGTGCGACGTTCGATGACGTAGTCATGCTGCGGGTCTACCTGACCACCCGCGACGACTTCGCCGCGATGAACGAGGCGTACGGCGAATTCGTCACCGCCAACACCACCGGTGACGTCCTCCCCAGCCGCACCACCGTTTTCACCGGTCTCCCCCGCGCCGAGATGCTGGTCGAGATCGACGCCATCGCCATCGTCACCGAATAGGGTCCCCAGGTCCGGTTAGACCAGCTCCCCGCCGGTCGAGCCGGACCCGGCCCACGGCCCGTGTAGCTGTGAAAACGCTCGGCCCCGGTTATTTTCCGTCGCCGACCCGACCGGTCCGACCCGCTCGTGCGGCGGGTCGGGCCGGTCCGGCCTTCAGGCTTCCGTGGGTGACCCGCTGCCTGGGGAGGCAGCCTCCTTAGGGTCGCCGGGGGAAGCCGGCTTTTCGGTTGCGGGTGCTGCGGCCTTTTTCGCGGGGGTCTTCTTTGCAGCGGCAGTCTTCTTTGCGCCTGCGGTCTTCTTAGCTGCGCCAGCCGATTTGGTCGCGCCCGCAGTCTTGGTCGCGCCGGTGGTTTCGGCGGCAGCGGTTGTTTTGGCCGCACCCGCCGTGGACTTCTTTGCCGCAGTGGTCTTCTTCGCTGCGGCCGTCTTCTTGGCGGCACCGGTCGACTTCGCTGCACCGGTCGACTTGGCCGCCGCCGCAGACTTGGCCGCAGCCGCGGACTCGGCTGCGGCGGGTGCCGCGGCCGCGCCGGATTCGCCCGCCGATGTGGCGGCACCTGTCGCGGTCGCTTTCTTTGCCGCTGTCTTCTTCGCCGCGGCAGTCTTTTTGGCCGGGGTCGCCTTCCGTGCAGTTCCCGTCGCCGTGGTCTTCTTCGCCGCCGCGGCCTTGCGGGGGGCACGCCCACCCGCGGTCTTCTTCGCAGCCGCCGCACCACCGGCCGCCACAGCCGCACCGCCGGCCACGGCAGCAGTCGCCGCCTCGGGCGTACCGGAAACATCCGAGCCCGTAGCTTTTTCAGCGCCATCGGCTTCCGCGGAGGATTCCGCGGCCACAGCCGCACCGGGCTCAGTCGCCGCGTCACCAGTCACCGCGACAGGGTCCGCGGCGTGCGGGTCGGTACCAGCTGCCGACGCCGAAACGGTCTCCGCGCCGGACTCGGCAGGGATGGCCGCCTCCGCGGTATCCACCGCGTTCTGCCCGGTGGCTGTCTCGGTAGATGCCGCCGAAACCGATTCGGCGACAGCAGCTTCAGCCGCATCAGTGCCGGTCTCAGCGAGGCCGACACCGTTCTTTGCCGCAGCAACCGCAGGTTCGGTGCGGTCGGCTCCCGACCCTTCGCCCTCACCCGCGACACTCTCAGCGGGAACGTCCGCCGCAGCGACCTGCAATGGCTCGGCAGCCGCGTCCGCGACATCGGACTCGGTCGCGGAGGCCGAACCATTTTCCGTCGCAACCTCTTTGACGGGCGCATCCGTGACGGCGGTCGAACCCGACTCGGTCGAAGCCGCACCGTTCTCCGCCCCAGCCGTGGGCGAAGCAGCCACCGCGGCATCAGGTCCGGCGGTGCCATTGGCCGACACACGTTCGGTGACAGCCGCTTCGGGTGCGACGGCTACCGGCTCTGTCGGCTCGGCTGCGGAAGCCGCTTCTGCCGAGACCGTTTCGGCACCAGCATCGGGTTCCGTTTCGGGCTCGGTCACTGCGGTTTCCGCGGCTGACGCGACGGCGGCAGCGTCGACCGGGACGTCTTCGGCGAAGGCTTCTTCGAGTTTGGCGAGCGCGGCGGCTTTGGCCGAATCGACCTCGGGGACGACCTTTTCGGTCACGGCGGTGGATGCCTCGGTGGGCTTCACCTCGGCGACGGGCTCGTCCGCTGGGGCGGCATCCGCGTCCGGCACCACCGCGACCGAATCCGAATCGGCGACACTCGCCGCCGGGGCGACCGCGGCCGCATCCTGTGCCGAATCCGCTTCGGCGACAGTATCTTCCGCCGAGAACGCGGCAACGTCCACCGCTTCTTCGGAGACGACCGCCGCGGCAGCCGCCTCGAGGGAGGGAAGCTCGCCGAGGTCGATGTCCTCGACCAGGCTGACGCCGGGGATGGCGTCGAGGAGCTGGCGGGTGTAGAGGTCGGACGGGGTGGAGAGGACCTTCTCGACCGGGCCCTGTTCGACGACCTTGCCGTTGCGCATGACGAGGACGTCGTGCGCGATGGCCCGCACGACCGCGAGGTCGTGCGAGATGAACAGGTAGCTGACGCCGAGCTGCTGTTGCAGCGAGGACAGCAGGGTCAGGATCTGGTCCTGCACGAGCACGTCCAGCGCGGACACGGCTTCGTCGCAGACCACCAGCGGCGATCCGACGGCCAGCGCGCGGGCGATGGCCACGCGCTGACGCTGCCCGCCGGACAGCTCGTTGGGATACCGGTGCGCCACCGCCACGGGCAGCGCGACCTGTTCGAGCAGCTCGGCGACCCGCGCCCGCCGGGACGCGCGATCGCCGACCCCGAAGGCCCGCAAGGGCTCGGCGATCAGCTTTTCGACGGTCCACATCGGGTCGAGCGAGGCGTACGGGTCCTGGAACACCGGCTGCATGGCGCGCCGCGCGGCCCGCAGTTGCGCACCGCGCAGCCCGCCGAGTTCGGCGCCGTCCAAGCGCACGGTGCCGGCGGTCACCGGCACCAGGCCGAGCACCATCCGCGCGGTCGTGGTCTTGCCCGACCCCGATTCGCCGACGATCGCCGTGGTGCGCCCGCGCTCGATCGTGAACGACACGTCGTCCACCGCTTTGAGCACCCCGCCGCGCCCGCGGATCCGGTACTCCTTGCTGATGTGTGAGACCTCCAGGATCGGAGAACTCTTGGCGGACTTGCCGGTTGGCGCGGAACCATTGCGCGCGGCGGCGGCGCCGTCGGCGAGCGCGGCCGCCGGATCTTCGGCCGCCTCGTCGGTGTCCACGCTGCCGACTGCGACGCCCTCATCGCGCCGCGGTCCGATCAGCGCGGGCGCGGCCGCGACCAATCGCTGCGTGTACTCCTCTTGCGGTTCGGTCAGCACCTGCCGGGCCGGTCCGGTCTCGACGATCCGCCCGTCCGACATCACGATGACCCGGTCGGCTCGCTCGGCGGCCAGCCCGAGGTCGTGGGTCACCAGCAGCAGCGCGGTGCCGAGTTCCTGGGTCAGTTTCTCCAGGTGGTCCAGGATCTGCCGCTGCACGGTGACGTCCAGGGCCGAGGTCGGCTCGTCGGCGATGAGCAGGTCCGGCCGGCAGGCCAGGCCGATCGCGATCAGTGCGCGCTGGCGCATACCGCCGGAGAACTCGTGCGGGTACTGCCGGGCGCGGCGCGCGGGTTCGGGCAGCCCGGCTTGGCCGAGCAGTTCGATGGCCCGCCCCTTCGCCTCGCGACGCGAGCAGAGCCGGTGTGCCAGCAGGGTTTCCGACACCTGGCGACCGACCCGCGACACCGGGTTCAGGTTCGACATGGGGTCCTGCGGGACGAGGCCGATCTCGCGCCCGCGCAGCTTGCGTAGTCGCTTCTCGTCGGCGTGCGTGATGTCCTCGCCGCGCCACCGCAGGGTGCCGCCGGTGACCCGGCCCGCGCCGGGCAGCAGACCCATGATCGCGTGTGCCAGTGTCGATTTCCCCGAGCCGGACGCGCCGACCACGGCGACCCGCTCGCCCGGCTGGATGACCAGGTCCGCGCCGTGCACGGCGGTCGTGTCCCCGAAGGCCACGCGCAGTGCACTGACCTCGAGTAGTGGCCCACCCGTCACCCGACCGCCGCCCCTCATGGAATCGCTTCGCGATGCTGTTGTCATAGTCGTTTTCCCTCAGCGCCTTGTCTTCGGGTCGAGCGCGTCCCGCAGGGCGTCGCCGAAGAGGTTGAATCCCAAGCAGATGATCGCCAGTGCCACACCGGGGAAGATGCCGGGCCACGGCGTGCGGAGCAGGTACTGCTGCGCGTCCGACAGCATGATGCCCAGGCTCGGCGCGGGCGGTTTGATGCCGAGCCCGAGGAACGACAGGATCGCCTCGCCGAGCACCGCGGTCGGCATGATCACCGTGGCCTGCACGATGATCGGGGCCAGCGAGTTGGGCAGGATGTGCTGACCGAGGATGCGCAGCGGCCCGACGTGCATGGCCTGGGCGGCGAGCACGAAGTCGGTTTCCTTGAGCCGCAACGTTTCCGCGCGCACCACCCGCATCATCACCGGCACCTGCGCGATGCCGAGCGCGATCGCCGCGTCGGTGAGTCCGCCGCCGTTGATGGCGGTGAGCCCCACCGCCAGGATGACGAACGGGAACGCGAGCAGCACGTCGGAGACGCGCGAGAGCACCATGTCGAACCCGCGCCAGTACCCGGCGAGCAGGCCGAACGGCACGCCGATGACCACCGCGCACAGCACCGAGAGCACGCCGACCTCGAGCGAGGCGCGGGTGCCGTAGAGCACGCGGGACAGGATGTCGCGGCCGAGATCGTCGGTGCCCAAAGCGAATCCGACGGTGCCGGGCTGCTGGAACGGGGTCGAGAAGTGCACCTCGGCGGGCGAGTACGGGGCGAGCAGCGGCGCGAACACGCCGACGAAGATCACGATCAGCAGCAGCACCGCGCCGACCATGCCGAGCGGGTTGCCCCACAGCTGGCGCAGCACGCGTCCGCGCACCGCGGTCAACGGGGGGGTCGCCACGGCGGGCGCGGGCCCGGTGTCGGTGACGGTGGGGCGGGGTTCGGTGACTGTCATTGCGCCCTCCCGGACACTCGAACGCGGGGGTCGATCACCGTGTACAGCACGTCGACCAGCAGATTGATCACGATGTAGGCGGCGGCGATGACCAGCACGACCGCCTGGATCACCGGGTAGTCGCGGGTGAACACCGAGTCGAGGGTGAGCTTGCCCATGCCGGGCAGGCTGAAGATGCGTTCGGTGACGACCGCACCCGCGATGAGCCCGCCGAGCTGCAGGCCGACGATGGTGGTCACCACGATCAGGCTGTTGCGCAGGCCGAAGCGGAAGATCACCGCGCCGCGGCCCAGGCCCTTGGCCCGCGCCGTGCGCACGAAGTCGGCGGTGAGCGTCTCCACCATGGACGAGCGGGTCTGGCGCTGCACCACCGCCGCGTGCGCGAGGCCCAGGATCAGCGCGGGCAGGGTCAAGAAGTAGATGCCGCGCAGCGGATGTTCCAGTGGGGACACGTATCCCGAGGCCGGGAACCAGTTCAGCTGCACCGAGAGGTACAGCACGGCGAGGATGCCGACCCAGAAGGTGGGCACCGACAGGGCGACCAGGGAGAAGCCGTTGGCGGCCCACTCCGGCCAGCGGCCTCGGTACACCGCAGCGATCACGCCGCCGATCACGCCGGCCAGCACCGCGATGAGCATCGCGTACACGGCCAGCTGGAAGGTCACCGGCAGGGTGGTGCCGATCATGTCGCGCACGGGGGTGCCGGTGCGGATCGAACGTCCGAAATCACCGGTGGCCGAATGTTTCACGAACTCGAGGTATTGCACGAACACCGATTTGTCCAAGCCGAGATCGGCGCGAACCGCGGCGATGGCCTCCGGATTCGCGTCCTCGCCCGCCATCGTGGTGGCCGGATCGCCGGGCAGCGCCCGCACGCCGACGAAGACCACCATCGAGGCGAGCACCAGCGTGACGGCGGACTGCCATAGCCGATGGAACACGTACTGCAGCATGGGTTTTCAGCCCTTCCGATCAGCGACGTATGCGGCCTTGCCAAGCCGCACCGTGCCGTCGGCGTATACCTCGATGCCGGTCACCCAGGTCGAGTGCACGGTGAGGTTACGCAGACGGTAGGTGTAGATATAGGGGTTCTCTCGCTGGATGAGCCGTACCGCCTGCTCGTACAGCGCGCCGCGTTGCGCGGCGCTGGTGCTGTGCGCGGCCCAGCCGAGCAGATCGTCCAGGGTCGAGGAGTTGAATCCGCTGTAGTTACCGGATGAACCGGTGGTCAGGAAGCGAGAAGTGTTGCCGTCCGGGTCGAGTCGGCCCGACCAGCCGAGGTAGAGGATTTCGTAGGTGCCCTTCTTCTGGGCGTCCAGCATGCTGGAGTATTCGGCGGGCACGAGCTTGAGGTCGAAGCCGCCCTCCGCGACGACCGCGCGCATCTCCTGGGCGTACTCGAGCTGATCGGCGACGTTCATCACCTGCATCGTCACCGGGTACGGAATCTGCACGCCGGCTTCGGCGAGCAGCTCGCGCGAGCGCTGCGGATCGAAGGTCGGGCAGACCGTGCTCGCCTTGGTGGCGTAGGAGGTGCGCGGCGCGATCGGGGTACACGCGGGCTCGTACCAGTTGTGGAACGCCTTGTCGACCAGCGCTTCCCGGTTGATGCTCAGCGAAAGCGCCTGCCGCACCTTGGCATCGCGCGCGATCGGGGTGTTGATCTGCTTGACCGGCTTGCCCGCGCCGTCGACATTGCCGATGTTGATATAGAGCCCTTGGAAACCGAACGATCCCGATTGCAGCACCCGCAGCTGCGGCATTTTCGACAAAGCGTCGATATCGTCCGGGGACATCGTGTCGGCGACCTGGATGTCACCGGCGCGCAGGCTCTGCGCGCGCATCTTGGCATCGGGCATGATCCGGTAGGTGATGCTGTCGAAGTGCACGTTCTTCGCGTCGTAGTACAGCGGGTCGCGGGTGACGGCGATCGAGGTCTGCGGTACCCGCTTGACGAACTTGAACGGCCCGACGCAGACCGGGTTGTCGCCGAAGTTGTTGCCCGCCTCCTTCAACGCGGCGGGCGACATGATCATGCCCGCGCGGTCGGCCAGCGCCGCGGTGATCGGCGCGAACGGCTGGTGATACCGGATCACCACGTGCGAGGAATCCTCGGTGTCGATCTCGCTGATCGGGCCCATCTCACCGGTGCGCTGCGAACCCGGCATCGTGAGATGACGCTCCAGGCTGGTCTTCACCGCGGCGGCGTTGAACGGTGTGCCGTCGGCGAATTCGATGCCGGTGCGCACCGGAATGGTCACCGACAAGCCGTCCGGGGAGATGGTCGGCAGCGCGGTCGCCAACTGCGGCACCAGATTTCCGGAGGAATCGTTGTCGTAGAGCTTCTCGCAGATCGTGCTCATCACGTAGCGCATGTAGAGCGAGCTGGACGTGGTCGGATCGAGCTTGTCCGGATCGTTCGACAGACCCATGATGAGGTCGCCACCCTCGCGGACCGGCTGTGAGCCGACCGGCGTGCCGTAATCGTCGACGTGCGTGACGATCGGGGTGACGGGTTGCGGCGATGCACAGGACGCGAGCGCGACGGCTACCACGCCGAGGATCGCCATCCGTGTGAAGCGAGCGAGCATGCGCTACAAGATACTTCACCTTGTTGCACTTTTCTCACCCTCTATTCCTTTTTGTACATTGTTCTCATTATGGTCATCGGATGAAATCGGCCGAGCCGAAAAGAATGGTACGGAAAACAGCGATCCGGCGTTTGCCGGACCGCTATTCCTGAAACAGGTGAAGCTAGCGTCCCCCGATTCGACTGTTCAGCTTTTCCCGCCCGCGACGAAGGCGGCCTTGCCGAGCCGCACCACGCCGTCCTGGTACGCCTCGATGCCGGTCACCTGCTTCGAATGCACCGTCAGCACGCGGATGCGATAGGTGTAGACGTACGGGTTGTCCTGCTGGATCAGCGCGGTCGTCTTGCCGTACAGCTCGGCGCGCTGCGCGGGATCGGTACTGCGCGCGGCCTTTCCGAACAACTCGTCCAGCTCGGGATTGCTGTATCCGGCGTAATTGCCGTTCGAGCCGGTGGTGAGGAATTTCGTGATGTTCGCGTCCGGGTCGAGCCGGCCCGACCAGCCCAGGTACAGGATCTCGTAGGTACCGCGCTTCTGTACGTCGAGCAGGGTCGCGTATTCGGTGGGCACGATCTTCAGATCGAAGCCGCCCTCGGCCAGGCTCGCCTGCCAGGCCTGCGCGTAGCGCAACTGATCCGGGGTGTTGGTGACCTGCATGGTCACCGTGTACGGCAGTTGCACGCCCGCCTCGGTCAGCAGCTGCTTGGCCCGCTCCGGATCGTAGGCGGGGCAGGCGATCCCGGCCTCGGTCGCGTAGGTGCTGCCCGGCACGATGCCTGAGCAGGCCGGTTCGAACCAGTTGTTGAAGACGGTGTCCACCAGCGTCTTCCGGTCGGTGGCCAGCGAGAACGCCTGGCGGATCCGCGGGTCCTTCGCGATCGGGGTATCGATCTGCTTGGTCGGCTTGCCCACGCCGTCGACATTGCCGATATTGATGTAGGCGCCGTAGAAACCGAGTGAACCCGATTGCAGCAGCCGCAGATCCGGGTCCTTGGCCAACGCGTCCACGTCCTGCGGCGAGATCGTGTCGGCGACCTGGATATCGCCCGAACGCAGGTTCGCCGCACGGATATTGGCGTCGGTGATGATCCGGTAGGTGACCTTGTCCAGGCGCACCTTCTTCGCGTCGTAGTACAGCGGGTCGCGGACCACCTCGATGGAAGTCTGCGGCACCCGCTTGACGAACTTGAACGGCCCGACGCAGACCGGGTGATCGGCGAAGTTCTTGCCCTCGTCCTCGGCCAGCGCGGCGGGCGACATGATCATGCCCGCGCGGTCGGCCAGCGCGGCGGTGAACGGCGCGAACGGCTTCTTGAACTTGACCACCACGTGCGCCGGATCGGCCACCTCGATGGCCGCGATCGGCCCCATTTCGCTGGCTCGCTGTGAGGTTTTCATCGTCTGGTGCCGCTGCAGGCTGGTCTGCACGGCGGCGGCGTCGAACGGTGTGCCGTCGGCGAATTGGATGCCGGTGCGCACCGGGATGGTGACGGTGAGGCCGTCCTCGGAGATGGTCGGCAGGGCGGTCGCCAGCTGCGGCACCAGCTTGCCGGCCGAGTCGTTGTCGTAGAGCTTCTCGCAGATCGAGCTCATGACATAGCGGGTGTAGAGGGAGCTGGAGGTGGTCGGGTCGAGCTTGTCGGGTTCGTTGGACAGGCCCATCACCAGGGCACCGCCGTCGCGGACCTGCTGCGTACCCACGGGCGTGCCGAAATCGTCTGTATGCGTTGCGGTTCCAGCGGGATGCTGTACCGGTGCGCAGGAAGCGAGCGCGGCGGCGGTGACGCCGAGCACGATCATCCGTGTGAAGCGAGCGAGCATGCGCTACAAGATACTTCAATACGCCGAATTTTTCGCACCCACCATTCCTTTTCGTACATTGTTCTCCCAGCGGTAGCGGCGGGAAACCACGCGGGCGAAAGAATGGCACGAAAAATAGCGGTCCGGCTGTGCCGGACCGCTATTTTCATGACGTGTTGAGTTATCGGCCCGCGGCGTAGCCCTGCATGCCGCGCGGATTGGCGCCCGCGGAAAG
The DNA here is from genome assembly GCF_000308475.2 of Nocardia brasiliensis NBRC 14402. Taxonomy (GTDB): domain Bacteria; phylum Actinomycetota; class Actinomycetes; order Mycobacteriales; family Mycobacteriaceae; genus Nocardia; species Nocardia brasiliensis. Next base: position 25,764 of record NZ_BAFT02000038.1, read on the forward strand.
GACCCCGGCCTCGGGATCGCGGGCCACCGCGCACAACCGGCCCTCCGACCACGGTGGTCCCACGTTGACCTGATGACCGCGTCGTTCCAGGTCGGCGATCACCTCCGGGTCCATCCGCGACTCGACGAACACCGCACCCGGGCTCATCGCGCGTGGATAGAACGAGCCGGGGAAGCTTTCCTGATGCCAGTTCGGCGCGTCGATCGCGCCCTGTAGATCCAGCCCGCCGCGCACGCGCTCACGCAACACGACCGACAGGAAGAAATGCACGCTCCACTGATCCTGCTGATCGCCGCCCGGCGTGCCGAACGCCATCACGGCTTCCCCGTCGCGCAACGCCATCGAGGGGCTGAGCGTGGTACGCGGACGACGGCCCGGCTGCAGCGAATTCGGTAGTCCCGGCTCCAGCCAGGACATCTGTAGTCGGGTGCCGAGCGGGAAACCCAGTTCGGGCACAACGGGATTGGACTGCAACCAGCCACCGCTCGGGGTCGCCGCGATCATGTTGCCCCAGCGGTCGACGATGTCCACCTGACACGTGTCACCCTTGGTGGCACCGGTGGTGGCGACCGTCGGTTCGCCCGCACCGAGCGGAACCTCGGTCGCGCCAACGGAATTCGTCTGGACATAGCCACTGAGTCGGGGCCGCAGGCCGTCCGGGCTGCCGGGACGCAGCTCGAAGGAGGCCTGCGGCCCGATCAGCGCACTGCGTTGTGCGTTGTACCAAGGAGAAAGCAGTGTCGACATCGACACCTGTGCGCTGTCCCCGTACCACGCCTCTCGATCGGCCATCGCCAGTTTCGAGCCTTCGATGAGAGTGTGGTAGTACTCCGGTGTGCCGTATTCGAGCCGGTTCGGCAGCAATGCCAACTGCTGCAGGAACACCGGACCCTGGCTCCACAGTCCCGGCTTGGCCACGGTCCAGCCATTCCAGGTGTAGGTCACCGGATTTTCATACGACGCAGTGAAGTTCGCGAGGTCGTCACCGGTCAGGGTGCCGACGTGCCGCTCGCCCGAGGTGTCCATGGTCGGGCGGTCGCTGGCCGCGACCAACGCCTCCGCGATGAAACCCTCGCGCCAGATCTTGCGCGCGGCCTCGATCTGGCCTTCCCGGTCGCTGCTCGCCGCCTCGGCTTCGGCGATGAGGCGGCGCCAGGTGGTGGCCAGCACCGGGTTGCGCAGCAGCGCGCCCGCGGCGGGCGGCTTTCCGTCGCGCAGGTAGAGCTCGGCGGAGGTGGTCCACTCGTTCTCGAACAGCTCGGCGACCGTCGAAACGGTCTCGCCGACCCGCTCGACCGCCGGGTGGCCGCGCTCGGCGTTCCAGATCGCGTACGACAGCACCTCGGACAGCCGCTTGGTCCCGTGGTCGCGCAGCAGCAGCATCCAGGCGTCGAACGCGCCGGGCACGGCCGCGGCCAGCGGGCCGGTGCCGGGCACCAGATCGAGACCGAGCGCGTTGTAGCGCGCGATCGTCGCGGCGGCGGGCGCCGGACCCTGACCGCAGAGCACCCGCGGCGGCAGGCCGGCCGGCGCGAGGATGATCGGCACCTCACCAGCGGGGCCGTTCAGATGAGGCTCGACCACATGCAACACGAAACCCGCGGCGACCGCCGCGTCGAAAGCGTTGCCGTCGTCCTCTAGCACCGCCATGGCGGCGGCGGAGGCGAGCCAGTGGGTGGACGACACCATCCCGAAGGTGCCCTGCAGGGTCGGTCGCGTGGTGAACACCTGATGAGTATCACCCGACGATCTTGGTTACGTCCAAGACATCTATTGCACCAAACCGATAGCCTATGGTTATGGAACGCCAGCAGCTCGAGTACTTCGTCGCGATCGTCGAGCACGGTGGATTCACGCACGCCGCACGGGCGCTACGGGTAGCCCAGCCGTCGCTGTCGCGGGCCATCGGCAAGCTCGAGCGCGAGCTGGAAGTACCGCTTTTCCACCGGGTCGGCCGCAATGCCGTGCTGAGCAACGCGGGCCAGCTGATGGTCGACCGCGCGCGGCAGGTGCTGCGCGATCTGGACGCGCTGCGCGCCGCCGCCCAGGCCGTCGGCGCTGGTGTCGTCGGCCGGGTGGATGTGGCGGCCACCTCATCCTCGACCCTGGAGCCGGTGATCGGCACCATAGCCGCGCTGCGCGAGCATCACCCCGGCGTGACGGTCGGGACCTGGTCCGCGCTGTCCGCCGCCGAGGTGGTCGCCATGGTGTTGCGCGGACGCTGCGAGGCGGGGGTGTGCGGTAGCGCGGAGCGACCCGCCGGACAGGGTTTGGTGGCCCATCACCTGCGCGACGAACAGTTCCTGCTCGTCGCGCCGCCGGGCACCGAGATCGGCACGGACGGCACCGTGGCGCCGAAAGATCTGCGCGGCATGAGCTTCGTGCTGCCGCCGCCGGCCACCGCGGTCCGCGCCCGCTTCGACCGGCTGGCCGCGACCGTCGGCGATCTGCGCATCGCCGCCGAGGTGAGCGACCGCAGTGTGGTGCTGCCGATGGTGCTGCGCGGCATCGGCGCGGGCCTCATGCCCGACGGCTGGCACGACCTGGCCTGCCGGGCCGGCGCCGCGGTCTACCGTTTCTCCCCGCCCGAGCAGCTACCGCAGTGGCTGGTCTATCGCAGCGGCCCACTAACCGCCGCCGCCCAGGCCTTCGTCGAAACCACCCTCACCCAAGCCGCGGCGGTACGACCCCCCACCTAGGTCGTCCCGTCGCGACGGCCCTGCTGACCACGCACCCCTTCCGTGTTCCCGCACCCGCTACGACAGGCCACAGCGGGTGCGCGAACACGGAAGTGGTGCGCGAACCGCCGCGAGCCTGCCTAACCCGAGTTGCGCAGCGCGGTGGCGAGGCCGTTCATGGTCAGCAGGATGCCGCGCTTCACCAACTCGGAGTCGTCGCCGCCGCGGAGCCTGCGCAGCAGCTGGACCTGCATCTGGTTCAGGGGCTCCAGGTACGGGAAACGGTTGTGGATCGATTCGGCCAGCGACGGGTTGTCCGCGAGCAGATGGTCGTTGCCGGTGACCGCGGCGTGCATCCGGATGGTCCGGGCGTGCTCGTCCTTGATCATTCCGAAGATCTGCTCGCGCAGCGCGACGTCGTCCACCAGTTCCGCGTAGCTGGCCGCGATGTCGAGATCGCTCTTGGCCAGCACCTGCGCCAGATTCGACAGCACGGTACGGAAGAACGGCCAGCGCTCGTACAGGTCGGTGAGCGTCGCGAGGCGCTGCGGATCGTCGTCGATCCATTCCTCCAGCGCCGTGCCGGTGCCGTACCAGCCGGGCAGCATCACCCTGGCCTGGCTCCAGGACATCACCCACGGGATGGCGCGCAGATCCGCGACCGAGTTCGTCGGCTTGCGCGAGGCGGGCCTGCTGCCGATGTTCAGATCGCCGACCTCGGCGACCGGGGTGGACTGCCGGAAATATTCGACGAAACCCGGGGTGTCGTGCACCAGCCGGGCGTAGGCGGCCCGGGCGCGCTCGGCGAGTTCGTCCATGAGTTCGTAGGAGGGCTCCGCGTCGGGGCCGAGACCTTCCACGTCGAGCAGCGTCGATTCCAGCGTGCCCGCGATCAGCGACTCCAGATTGCGTTGCGCCGCACCGGGTTCGGCGTACTTGGCCGCGATCACCTCGCCCTGCTCGGTCAGCCGCAGCGCACCGCGCACCGCGCCCGCGGGTTGAGCCAGGATGGCGTCGTAACTGCGGCCGCCGCCACGACCCACCGTGCCGCCGCGACCGTGGAAGAGCCGCAACCGGATTCCGAACTTGCGCGCCACCTCCACCAGCTCGAGTTCGGCCCGGTACAGCGCCCAGTTGGCGGCCAGATACCCGCCGTCCTTGTTGGAATCGGAGTAGCCGAGCATCACCTCCTGGCGCATCCCGCGCGCGGCGACCAGGTCCCGGTACACCGGAACATCCAGCGCCGCCGACAGTGTCGCCGCCCCCGCGCCGAGGTCCTCGATCGTCTCGAACAGCGGGACGATGCCCACCGAACAGCTCGGCGGCCCGTCCGGCTCGCCCGGATCTAGCAGTCCGCCTTCCTTCAGCAACAGTGCCGCCTCCAGCATGTCGCTGACCGAGGTGCACATGCTGATGATGTAGTTGGGCACCGCCTCGGCCCCGAAGGTGCTCACCACATCCCGTGCGGCACAGACGATATCGATTTCCTTGCGGGCCAGCTCGCTGAGCCTGGCGTGCGGGCCGAGCAGCGGGCGCCTGGTCCGCAGCTCCGCGGCGAGCAGCTCCACCCGCTCGGGTTCGGACAGGCTCGCGTAGTCGGCATGCACACCCGCCCAGGCCAGCAGCTCGGCCACCACCTGCTCGTGGATTTCCGAGTTCTGCCGCATGTCCAGCCCTTGCAGATGGAACCCGAAGGTCTCGATCGCGTGCCGCAGCGCGGCCAGCCGGTGATCGGCGAGCAGGTCGTCACCGCTGGCGCGCAACGAGGCGTCGATGGCATCGAGATCGTCCAGCACGTCCTGCGGCGTGCGATACGGCTCGGCGCCGACATCGAGACCGTCCGGCGGTACCTCGCCGAGCGCACGCACCGCCGTGGCGGTCAGTCGTCCCCGGATACGGTGCAGCGCACGACGATACGGCTCGTCGGCGTGGGTGGCCGGTTCCGGATAACCCGCCTCGGCCAAGGCGGCGACCGCCGGCGTCACCGGCACCAACCGCACCGAGAGCGCCAGCACCTTCTCCAGTTCGACCAGGTCGCGCAGATAGCGCGAGAACGCCACCGTGGCCGCCTGCTGCCCGGCCTGGCGCACCACATCGGCGGTGACGTACGGGTTTCCGTCCCGGTCGCCGCCGATCCACGAGCCCGGCCGCAGGATCGGGCGCGGCAGCAGTTCCACCCCGGGCCAGCGGGACCGCAGCGCCGCCCGCACCTCCGCGTTGATCGCGGGGATCACGTCGAACAGGGTGATGTCGTAGTAGCGCAGGCCCACCGAGATCTCGTCTTGAATCCGCAACCGGGCCAACCGGATCAGCGCGGTGCGCCACAGGCTGAGCACCTGGCGGCGGATCTGCTGTTCGAAATCGGCGCGCTGCCGCTCGGTTTCGGTGTAGCGCTGCCGCAACCGCATCAGCTCGGTGATCCTGGTCTGCGCGTCGAAGACGGTGCGGCGGCGGGTCTCGGTGGGGTGCGCGGTGATCACCGGCGACACCAGCGCGTCGGCCAGCAGATCGGCCACCTCGGCACCGTCCAGCGCCGCGGCGTCGAGCTTGCGATAAGTGGCGGCCAGCGACGAATCCTGCGGCGGTTCACCGGCCGCCTCGTGCGCGGTGCGACGACGATCGCGCTGGATGTCCTCGGCCAGATTGGCCAGCAGCACGAAATAACTGAACGCGCGGATCAGCGGGAGCGCGATCTGGATTTCGACACCGTCCAGCATCTCCGCGACCGCGCTGCGGTCGACCTCGGCGCGCCGCACCCGGAACGCCTCGATGCGCACCCGTTCGATCAGGTCGAACACCTCGGGGCCCTCGTGATCACGGATGGTGTCACCGAGGACGCCGCCGAGAAACCGGATGTCGTCGCGCAGCGGCCGGATCGCGTCCTGCTGCGCCTCGCTCGTCGATTCGCCCATGATCGAACAGTATTGCCGCAGGCGCGACGGCGGTATGCGACGGATCCCACACCCGATCCCCCGACGCTTTCGACCCGCGGCCGGGCCGAGCCGGTCGGCCCCCGAGACACCAAGGGGGCCACCGAGTTTCGCCGCTATCCGACCAGGACCTGGGAGAACCGCAGGTGGTTGCCCCACGGGTCACGGAAACCGCAGTCCCGCATCCCGTACGGCTGGGTGACCGGGTCCTGGGTGACCTCGACGCCCGCGTCCCGCAGCCGGGCGAAGGTCTCGTCGACCGCCTCGGTAGTGAAGATCAACATGCCTGCCGCGCCGTTGGCGAGCCGGGCCTGCATCGCGTCGCGGGCGGCCGGATCCGGATTCATCGACGGCACCTCGAGCAGAAATTCCAGGCCCGGCTGGCCGGCGGGGCCGACCGTGAGCCAGCGGCCGCCGGGGAACGGCAGATCCTGGCGCAGCTCGAGTCCGACCACGTCGCGATAGAACTCCAGTGCCCTGTCCTGGTCGCCGACCAGCAGCGCGACGTGGGTGAGTGCGAGATCCTTGCCGTTGCTCATGTGCGTGTTCTCCTCGATAGGTGGGTCGAATGTACTGACGGCGGGGCCGTGCCGAATTCATCGAAGCGCATGGTGTCGCCGATCACCACCGATCCGGACGGCCCGTGGAACCGAATAAGCAGCTGTAATGACCCGTGCAGCCCAGGAGGCCTGTGATGCGTAAGTTCGCCGTTGCCGTCGTCATCGGTGTGGTCGTCGTCGCCATCGGACTGTTCGTCAGCGGTGGACCGGCCCTGGCCGGCGCCGAATAGGCCCGCTACCGCTTCGGCCAATACCACGGCGGCTGATCCAGCCGGCCTTGGCCCGCGATGGTGGTCGCGCCGTGCTCCTTGACCAGCTCCACGGTGTGCGGATCGGCGGCGCCGCGCGCCAAGGCCCGCACCAGCGGCTGCGCGTGCGTGACCACCACCACCTGCGTCTGCTCGGCGACGGTGGCGATGAGTTCGGCCAGCGGACCCAGCAATTCGGGGTGCAGACTGGTCTCGGGCTCGTTCAGCACCAGCAGTTCCGGCGGGCGTGGGCTCAGCAGCGCCGCGACCAAGAGCAGATAGCGCAGTGTGCCGTCGGAGAGTTCGGCGCCGCCCAGCGGGCGGATCAGTCCGCGCTGGTGCAGCGCCAGCTCGAATCGGCCGTTCCGGTCGCTGATGGCGATCCTGCTCCCCGGAAACGCGCGGTCCACGGCCCGCGTCAACCCGTCGGCGTCGCCGATCTCGCGGATGGTCTGCAGTGCCGCCGCGAGGTCGGCGCCGTCGTGGGCGAGCACGGTGGTCCTGGTGCCGACCTGCGGCGTGCGGGCAGGCGCGGCCGCGTCGGTACGCAAATGGTCGTAGAAACGCCAGGACCGGATCCGCTCGCGCAGCACCAGCAGATCCGGCGCGCGCTGCGGATCCGCCAGTTCGCTGAGCATGCTGTCGAACGGCTGCAGGGTATGCGGCACCATCGCCCACCCGCCGTCGTCGTCGCGCAGTTGCACCACCGGACCGCCCCGCTGCGCCAGCAGGGTCGACGGCCGCAGTACCGGCCCGGCCCAGACCGCCTCCGCCTTGATCTCCGGGTCCAGGTTGAACATCGAGGTGCCGTCGGGCACCGGCGTGCCCAGTTCGGCCGCGTAGCCGAAGTCCGCGGCCGCGAAACCGACCCGCACCCCGGCCGTGTCCGGTTTGCTCGCGCTGTCCCCGCCCTGCCCCGCCCACAGCGTCGAGGCCACGCCGCCCTCTTCGGCCAGCGCGGCGATCGCCCCGTTCCTGGAGAAGTCCGCCAGCAGCCGCAACGTGCGGTACAGGCTCGACTTGCCGCTGCCGTTGGCCCCCGTCACCACGTTCAGCCGCCCCAGCGGCATGATCACCTGCCGCAGCGACCGGTAGTTCTCGACAGCCAAGGTCTGCAACATGACCCCAGGCTAACGATGCGCTACGACACCGGACCGGCTACAACTCCCGGATCACCCGGGCCGGGTTACCGGCGGCGAACACCCGCGACGGCAGGTCTCTGGTGACCACGCTGCCCGCGCCGACCACCGTCTCGTCGCCCACCGTGACGCCCGGACACACGATCACGCCGCCACCGCACCACACGTTGTTCCCGATCCGGATCGGCGCCGCCGATTCCCAACGCTGCCTGCGCAATTCGTGATCCGCCATTGGATGCAACGCGGTCAGCAACTGGCATCGCGGTCCGATCGACACATCGTCACCGATGCTGATCGGCGCGCAATCCAGCAGGATCGCATCATAATTCAGGAAGCTGTTCGTCCCGATCTCGATGAGATACCCGTAGTCGCACTGGAATCGGGGCATGATCCACGACCCCTCCCCCAGCTTGCCGAGCAGTTCGCGCAGCAACGCCTCGCGCCTGGCGGTCTCCTCGGCGCCGGTGCGATTGAACTCGTCACACATCCCCTGCGCTCGCCGCCGCTCGGCGACCAACTCGGGATCGCCGTCCCGGTACAACTCCCCACGGAGCATCCGCTCCTTCTCCACACCCACCCGCCCCACCGTAGTGAACTGCCAGCGGTTCCCGCACCAGTTCCGAGTTCACGCACCCGGTGTGGCCTGCCGTAGGGCGTGCGTGAACCCAGAAGGGGTGCGTGTGGTCAGAAGGGGTGCGTGCGACGTGGACCAAGCGACAGAATAGGTGGGGGTTCACAGAGGATGCGTACGGTTCACAGGGGTGGTAGACCCTGTGGAGAGTGTGGGCGGTCTGTGGAACCCGCTCAATGGCAACGGGGCCCGACGGCGGGGTGGCCGGTCGGGCCCCGTTCGCACGGGGAATCAGGCGGGCATGCCCTGGACGGACAGCCGGTGGAACAGGACCTGTTCCAGCAGGGCGACCAGCACCTCTTTGACCGACTCGCGGTCGCGCGCATCGCATTCCAGCACCGGGATCCAGTCCTCGAGCTCGAGCGCCTCGCGCACCTCGGCGAGGTCGAAGTGGGTGCCGTTGTCGAAACGATTGACCACCACCACGAACGGAGTCTGCTTCTCCTCGAAGTAGTCCAGCACCGGGTAGCAGTCGTCGACCCGTCCGGTGTCGACCACGATGACCGCGCCGAGCGCGCCGTCGACCAGGTCGTCCCACAGGAAGACGAAGCGATCCTGCCCCGGGGTGCCGAACAGGTAGAGAATCAGGGAGCGGTCCAACGTGATTCGCCCGAAGTCGAGCGCGACCGTGGTCTGGGTCTTGTCGGCGCGCCGGCCCGGATCGTCCACGCCGACCGAGACCTCCGTCATCGCGGCCTCGGTGACCAGCGGCTCGATCTCGGATATCGCCCCGATGAACGTTGTTTTTCCGACGCCGAATCCACCGCTGATCACGATTTTCACCGACGACGGCATAGTCGGACCCGGCGGCGGCGGGGAGCTCATGACTGCACCTCGCTGACGCTCGGTTCCGTCATGCGCTCTGCGCACTGGCACATGATTCGCTTACTGCGTGCGCTCATGTCAGAGTGCCCGTACAAGATCTCTGATCCTCTCGATGGCAGCGGTGGACAGTTGATCGGACTCGCGCACGGTGACGTAGCCCGCGGCGGCGAGGTCGCTCACGACGACCTTCGCGACACCGACCGGAACACGCAGCGCGGTACCGATCTCTGCGATGGAATGCGGCTGCTGGCACAGCTGCACCACGGTGCGCTGCTCGAATTGCAAGGGGGCCGACAGCGCCGAAGGCGGTGCCTGCACCAGTGTTTCGATCCGCAGACCGTCTACCAACGGCGTCGTGCGCCCCGCCGTGACGACAAAGGGACGCACGAACTGTTCATCACTGTCGACAACTTCTTCAGCCGGAGCGGGCTGGCCGGGTCGATCCGGATCGAACCATCCGAACATTCGGTTCATCGGGATCATCCGCGGGTCCGGCAACCGCGGCCGGTCAGGATCTCTCATCTTCGTAACGTCTCTCGCAACTCGGAAATCAACGCCGGATCAAGGAGCGACCCGGCGCGTTCGGCAAGTACAGCCATTTCGTAGCCGACCAGACCGATATCGCAGTTGCCGTCGGCGATAACGCCGAGGCAGCTGCCGTCACCCATGGCCGAGACGAGCAGGAACCCGCGCTTCATCTCGATCATGATCAGTTTGAGCCCGTCGAACGAATAACTGCGCGAAGCGCTTTTGGCGAGGCTGGCCAGGCCGGACACCATGGCGGCGAGCCGGTCCGCCGAGGTGCGGTCCAGACCGTCGGACATCGCGATGAGCAGACCATCCGAGGACACCGCCACGGTGTCGCGCACACCGTCGGTCTCCCGAACGAAGTTGGCGAGCATCCAGTTGAATGTGTGCGGGTCAGCGCTCGGTAAATGGGTGGTCACCGGTTCTCCTCTGCGATGGACGGGGCGGTCGGCGCCGGATCCTCGGCGCGGGTGTCATGGTCGCGCGCACCGACATACGGCCGCGTCGTCGACGGCGCGGGCGGGGCGCCGCGCTCGTGACCGGCCCGGAACGACGACAACATGTTTCGGGTCTCCTCGGGCGAGCGCTCGGTGACCGGCGCATGATCCTGGCGTGGCGGGGTGCCGCCCGCGTCCCGCCGCGGCTCGGTTCCCGGTGCCGTGCCCGCGGAGCGAGACTTCTTGTTGCGCTTGACAAGTCCGTTGCGCGTGGTGCGCGGAACCGGCCCGGTCGGTGGCGCAACAGATGTTACCGGGGCCTCCACCGGCGCGTCCCCGGATTCGAAGATCCGCCACATCGTTCCGGTGTCGGTGGCCGTCTCCGGCGCGAATTCCGGTTGCGGAGAAACGAAATGGGAGTACGCGGAGGTCGGCCCGGACGGCACGGCGGGCATGTTGGTGCTCGTGTCGTACCGCACGGCCTCGTGCCGGCCGGTCCGCTCGGTGGGCAGTTCGTCACCGTAATGCGCGGAGTCCGCCTGATACCGAGGCTCACTCGGCGGGCGGCCGGTGCCGTTCTGCTGCGGGACGGACGAGACGTTCGGCAGGGCGTGCGCCGGGCCGGGCAGGCTCGGCGTCCGCGAGTTCGGAGCCGAATTGCCCTGCAGCGCAGGGCCGTTGTGCAAAGGATCGAGCTCCGGAGTGGGCGCCGCGTGCAGCTCCGCGTCCGAACCCCAGGACGGTTCGACGCCGGTGCCGGAGATCTTGCCGCGTACGCCTGCGCGCTGATCTTGTTCCTGCGCAAGGATTTCCAGGGGCAGGGCGAGTCGCGCGACGATACCGCTGACCGGCGATACGTTGAGCTCCACCGCGATGCCGAGCCGTTCCGCCAGCCGGCCGACCACGTAGTGGCCCAGGTATCTGGTCGGCGCGACGATGAAGTCCTGCTCGCCGCGCAGCCTCGCATTGGACTGCGCCAGCTGGTCGGCGGGCATGCCGATACCGTGGTCGACCACGGCCAGCAGGTAGCCCTGCGGCACTCGGCGCCCGTAGATCTCGACCTCGAGATCCGGTGGGGAGAAGGCGAGCCCGTTCTCGATCAGCTCGGCGAGCATGTGCGCCAGCTCGCTCACCACCGACCCGGCGATGAGCACATCGTCCACCCGGCGCAGCACCACGCGGCGGTAGTCGTCGACCTCGGACAGACCGGCGCGGATGACGTCGCTCAGCGCGATCGGCTGCGCCCACCGGCGCGGGCTGGCCTCGCCGACGAGCACCAGCAGGCTTTCGGCGTTGCGGCGCATGCGGGTGGCCAGGTGGTCGAGTTCGAACAGGTTGGACAGACCCTTCGGGTCGAGTTCCTCGCGCTCGAACTCGCTGATCAGGGCGAGCTGGCGGCGCACCAGATTCTGGTTGCGCCGGGCGAGGTTGGCCATCGACTCGGTGGTGTTGCGGCGCACCAGCGCCTGCTGCGAGGCGAGCTCGAAGGCGGTGGTCTGCACCCGGTCGAGAGCGCCGGCCACGGCCGCGATCTCGATACTGGAGCCGACCGGAACCTGCACTGCGGCAGGCGCTTCCGGACGGCCCTCTTCGGTGTGCGACCACGCGTCGATGACCTGGGGCAGGCGGCGCGAGGCCACGTCGTCGGCCTCGCCGGCCAGCGCGGCGAGCGGGCGCACGATGGCGCGCACCGAGGTGATCACCAGCACGATCATCGCGACGATGGCGATGGCCGCGCCGACGAGGAAGCCGATCAGGTTGAGCAACGCGGCACCGCGCAGGTCGTCGGCGCGGGCCTGTACGTCCGCGCCCACCGCCTGCTGCACATTGCCCTGATCTTCGAGCGCCCCGGACATCTGGGTCCACCAGGCCATCGGGTCGACCTCGCGGACCAGCGGTCCGTCGCTGGAGGCGATCGCGATGTTCTCGGCCTGTTCGGCCTTGGTGGCGTTGTCACTCAGCAGCGCGGCGTCCAGCTTGGCCTGCTGGCCCTTGGTCGCGTAGCGGGAGAAGGTGGCCAAGCCGTTCAACTTGCTGGACCGAATCTCCATGAACTGCACGTATTCCCCGCCGTTGAACCGGCCGGCGACGAAGACGCCGTTGAGGAAGCCGCGCTCCTTGTCGAGCTCGGCCTTGGCCTCACCCAGCGCGTACAGCGCCTGCAGACCGCGCTGGATCTGCGGGTCACGCGCCTGGTCCAGGCCGAGGGCCAAGCGGTTCAGCGCGGCGACGGCGTCGGTATAGAACTGGAACACCACCTGGCGGCTGACCCGGCGCGTGTCGATCTGCACGCGGGTGTTCGCCAGCAGGTTCAGCTGACCGAGCGCGGCGCGCACCTGATCGGCGCCGGGCGCGTCGCCCGAGGCGGCCTCGGTCAGCTGGCCGAGCGTGGCGTCGACCTTGCCGCGCTGGTCGAGCAGCGGCTGCTGCAGGCGGTTCTCGCCGCCGAGCAGACCGTTGCTGAGCCCGAGCTCGCGCTGGATCTGATTGGTCAGGTCCTGGACGCTCAGCGCCAACTCGACGGACTTCACCGTGTCATTGGCTTGCCGGTAGTCCGAAATCTGGCCGTAGACGGTGACACCGAGCAACGCGAGCACCAATATCAGCGACAGCGCGAGAATTCGGGACAGCTGACCGCCGATCGTGCGCGGCCGGACGATTCCCGACATTCTGCTGTTCGCCGACGGATTCTCGCCAGAGGCAACCGCAGGTTGGAAATCCGGTGTGTCCCCGGGCTTTTGTTGCCGTAGACGTAGACGCACCAACCTGCTACTCCTCCGAAAAGCCAGCCGTGACAGCTCCACGACGAGCGCACGGAAAGTCTCCGAGCAAAATCCCATATGCCCGGTGCCGCGTCAACTCGAGGACGCGCCGACCCGGGCTTTGTTCATACTTTTCAACCGCAGCGCACCCGAGGGCTACCAACTGGCCAGTTTGTGGCCACCCCGAAGCGACCCGGCCGACATACGGTGCTGGTCAGGACATTCGGCCGCACCTGCGGTGAACATCGCACCGTCGAGCCCGAAAACAGCGTCGGCACGATCGCTCGAAGCCCTTGGGAAACGGGCTGATTCGATCGTGCCGACGCACCTGTCCGCGGCTCGGGAAAGCGATCCGCCAACCGGCAGCAACTGTTCAGCTAGTTACTGCCGAGTTTGAGTTCAGCTTACAAACCATATACTTCGTTATGCTTCGCCGAGGATGGCGAGCACCTCGTCGGACCGGAAGAACGGCTCGAGCCGCTCGCGAATCAACTTGGCCAGCACGCCGTTTCGTTTCGCGCCATCGATGACCGCGGGACCATAGCGCAGGATCTCGGTGGCGATGTCCGCGCCGGAAAGACCGAGTTCGGGCAGCATGGCGGCGAGGGTGTAGTCGCCGTACTTGGTGAAGAACACCTCGACGCACTCGTCCACGAGCAGCCCGAAGTATTCCTTTTCCCTTGTGGTGACGGCGATTTCGTAGCAGATGAGGACCAGCTCGTTGAGATCTTTCTGGCTCAGGTAATCGCGCAGCCCGCTCACCGGCTCGTCGGCGTGCAGGTCCCAGAACTCCATCGCGGCGTCGTGCACGGGGGCGTCGCGCAGCATTTCACGGATCGCGTTGTTGGTGCGCTTGAGGGCGAACATCGCGCCCTTGCCCGCCATGTCGCCGATGAACGTGCTCTCGGTGGCCTTCTTGGCGGTCTTGGCCGCCGACTGGCCCATCGAGATCAGCGAGGAGACGCCGGGAATCTTGCCCGCGAGCTGCCGGTTGGCCTCCATGAAATCGGAGATCAGCTTGTCGACGAACTTCGACGCGACCGTGGCGACCAGCGGAGATTCGGTGAGCCGATCCAGGATGCGCTCCTGGGCCTGGTGCATCCCGAAGATCTTCTCCAGCAGCGCTTCGACCGGCTCGCGGTCGACGACCTGCCCCAGGGTGTGGTCGTTGTTGTTCGCGATGTGGTCGTAGATCGAATCGGCGAAGACCCCGACCATGTCGGCGATCACCGGACTGCCACCGATCAGGTCGATGATGGTGGCGACGGTCGCCTTGGCCTGCTCGACCTCGACGATATCGCGGAAGATCAAGGTGTCTGCGACACTCAGCACCGATTCGACGTCGCGGGCCACCACCTCGGCGAAACGGTCGCCACTCACCTCGGCGAGCACGAATTCCACCTGGGCATCGAGTAGCCGTTCCGAAATTTTACGCGGCTCGCTCATCCGGGTTCCACCCATCACAGTCGTAGTACGGTGCGCCCGGCCAAATTACGGCCCCTATGTTTCGGTATCGTTGCCGCGCAACGACTTCCGAATCTGGTCCAGGCGCTCACGCGCGGCTTTCTCGCGCGCGTCCCATTGTTCGTCGGCGCTGCGGCCCGCCGGGGTCTGCTGATCGAGCTCGCCCATCCCCTGCGCGGTGCCGAAGCGCTGCTCGACCTTATCGCGAACTGACCCCCAAGTAGGGACACCCGAGGGGGAATATCCACCCGTCTCAGTCGGTGCGGTGGTACCGGTCGGCGGTACCGGTACCGCGGGTACCGGAGAAGTGCCCGCGACCTGGTCGGATACGTCGCGGATGGTGGGCACGTCATGCGTCGGCAGCGTGGGCGTGGCAGGAGTCACACCGGGCAGGGGCGGCGAATCGCCCGCACCGACGAGCCCGAGCAGCGCCGCGTGCACCATCTCGAAGCCGGCGCGTTCCGCGGTCGCGACCAGCAGCACTCCGATCAGTTCCCGGTCGGGCAACGCCGTCAGCCGGGCCAGGATCTCGCTGTTCTCAGTCATATCGCCAGGCTACGCAGCACCGGAGGCCGAGCGGTCCGGTTCGCGCCGCGCGCTACGGGCGCACGACCGCCCGCGCCCAATCGCGGACCAGTTCGAACCACGCGCGGCCGCCCACCAGAATCAGGTCGTTGTGTCCCGCGCCCGGGAACACCTTCAGCTGCTTGGGCTCGCGGGCCGCGGCATAGAGGCGTTCGGCGTGCCGCAGCGGCAGAAGTTCGTCCTGGTCGCCGTGCATGATCAGCACCGGAACGCGCAGCGTGCGAATGCGTCGTTCGCTCGGATACGCGTCGGGGATCAGCGGGCGCGGCAGGAACGGATAGATCGAGCGGGCGGCGTCGCGCATGCCGGAGAAGGTCGACATCAACATGAGCCCGGCGGGCGGATACGCCGCCGCGAGCTCGAGCATCACCCCGCCGCCCAGGGATTTGCCCAGGTAGACCACGCGATTCGGGTCGACACCCGGCTGTTCGAGCAGCACCCGGCGCGCGGCGCGGGCGTCCTGGTAGGTGCCGTGCTCGGTCGGCCGTCCGGTGCTGCGGCCGTATCCGCGATAGTCGAACGTGAGCACGTCGAACCCGGCCTCGACGAGCAGCGCGAACAGCGCCACCCGATCCCCCACGTTGCCCCCGTTCCCGTGCGCGAACAGGATGTGCCCCACCGAATTCGGCGCGGGCAGCCACCACCCGTGCAGCGTCTCCCCGTCCGCGGTGTCGATCGAGAGATCGGTGTAGTCCATGCCAAGGAGCGCCGGTGTCTGCAAGATCTGCCGCTCCGGCAGATATGCCAACGCATTCAAGATCGAACTGGCCGGATGTCGCATGCCTAGTTCTTACCGCTCGCGACCGCCCGCCTGCCACCCGGGCCGCCCGTCGCCCGGACCTGCGCCGATGCGCTCGCGGGCGGGGATCTTGGTTTGCCGGGCGAGGATCGGGTAACCCGAGGGAGGTTTTGCTCATCGAGGAAGGGAAAAGGTCAATGCGGAGAACTGTTCTCGTGGTAGCTACGCTCGTCACCTCGCTCGCTGGCTTTACCGCCGCGGCCGGCTCGGCGGGTGCGGTCGACGACACCCAGACGTGCACGTCGGTGCGGGCGATGGCTACCGAGTTGAACAGCGGGATCAACGGGGCCAAGAGCAAGGACGCCGGGGCTGCGGACGAGGTCCGCAGCGTATTCTCCACCGCCGCGACCAAATTGGAGAGCACGCGTGATCTCGCCGACGACGGCCCGGTGAAGACCGCGATCGACCCTGCCGTCGCGCAGATGCGCCGGGTGGCCACAGCCTCGGACACGGAGCTCGGCACCGTGCTCCAGGATCAGGCCTTCCATGACGCCATGTCCGGGCTGGACAAGGCCTGCGGTATCTGACCCCGACACACGACAGGCCCGCAAGCGTGTGCTTGCGGGCCTGTCGTCGTTTTCGGATCAGCCGCGCAGCACCGCGCCCACCGCGTCCGCCGCGGCGGCGACCGCGGCGTCGCGGGCGGCGCTCGCCTCGTCCTCGGTGAGCGTGCGGTCGGTGGCACGGAAACGCAGGGCGTAGGTGAGCGACTTGCGTCCCTCGCCCGCCTGAGCGCCCTCGTAGACGTCGAACAGCGCGATGTCTTCGAGCAGTTCGCCGCCGCCGGTGCGCAGCGCGGACTCCACCGAGGCGGCCGGGGTGGCTTTCTCGACGCTCACCGACACGTCCTGCAGCACCGCGGGGAATGGGGAGATCGTCGGCGCCGGGCGCTGCTCGCGCAGGGGCAGGGCGTCGAGGTCCAGCTCGACGGCACAGGTGCGCGGCGGCAGACCGGAACGTTCCAGCACCGCCGGGTGCAGTTCACCCGCATGGCCGACGACCACACCGTCCACCACCAGCTCGGCACAGCGACCCGGATGCCACGGCAGGTGTGCGGCGGTGCGGCGTTCGATCGTGACGCCCGCCGCGTCGGCCACCGCGTCGGCGAGCGCGAACGCGTCGGCGGCCTCGGCCGGCCGGCCGGCTCCCCACGGCCCGCGCGGCTCACGGCGACCCGTGAGTACGGCGGCGACATGCACCGGTTGCGCGGGCAACGAGTCGATCAGTTCGGCGATCTGCTCGTCGCTGGGGCGGCGATCGACCGGCAGCGCCTCGACCGGACGCACATTGTCGCCGGGCAGCACCACCTGGGCGATGCCGTAAATGGCGAGGTCGCGCGCGCCGCGAGAGATGTTGCGGGCGGCCACTTCCAGCAGGCCGGGCAGCAGCGTGGTGGCCAGCTCGGACCGCTCGACATCGAGCGGATTCAGCACCCGGGTGGTCGCCCGGCGCGGATCGTCGGCGTCGAGTCCCCAGGTGTCGAACACACCGGCGGCCAGGAACACCGGCGCGGGCACCTCGACCGCGCCCGCGAAGGCCAGCGCCCGGCTCACCGCGCGGCGGCGGCGCTGGGTGGCGGTGAAACCACGCCCGGCGGGCGCGGTGGGCAGCACCGACGGGATCTGCTCGAGCCCCTCCAGCCGCAGCACCTCCTCCACCAGGTCGGCGGGCTGCGCCAGGTCGGGCCGCCAGCTCGGCGGGGTGACCACCAGCTGGCCGTGCCCAGTGGACTCGTCCACACCGACCTCGACCGTGCAGCCGATCTGGGCGAGCCGGCGCGCGGAGGTGCCGGTCGGATAAACCACCCCGGCGACGCGGTCGGCCAGATCGATGTCCATCCGGATCGGCGCGGCGGCCGGCACCGGGACGCGCACGTCGGTGAGCGCGGATTCGACGGTGCCGCCGGCGATTTCGGCGAGCAGCGTGGCGGCACGATCGAGCGCGGCCACGTTGATCTCCGGATCGACCACCCGCTCATAGCGCTTACCGGCCTCGGAGGACAGCTTGTGCCGGCGCGAGGTCCGGTAGACCAGCAGCGGATTCCAGGTGGCGGCTTCCAGCACGATATCGGTGGTCTCGGCGCCGACCTCGGTGCTCGCCCCGCCCATCACGCCGGCCAGCGAGACCACGCCGGAATCGTCGGCGATCACCACGTCCTCGGCGTCGAGGGTGCGCTCCACCTCGTCGAGGGTGCGCAGCGTCTCCCCCTTGTTCGCGGCGCGAACCACCAAGCCGCCGTTCAGCTTTCCGCCGTCGAAGGCGTGCAGCGGCTGACCGAGCTCCAGCATCACGTAGTTGGTGACGTCGACCGCGGGCGAGATCGGGCGCACGCCCGCGAGCAGCAGCCTGCGCTGTAACCACCAGGGGCTCACCGCCTTCGGGTCGATGCCGGTGACCCGGCGGACCGCGAAGCGGGTGCACTTCGACTCGGGTTCGAGCCGGACCGGCCAGGCGTCCGCCTCGTCGTCGGGCAGGGTGCGCACGGCCGGGTCGGCGTAGTCGAGATCGAAGCCGCAGGCCAGTTCCCTGGCCAGGCCGCGCACCGAGAAGCAGTAGCCACGGTCGGGGGTGATGTTGAGTTCGATCACCGTATCGTCCAGGCCCAGCAGCAGATTCGCGTCGGTGCCCGGCTCGGCGGTGCCCGGCTCGAGCACCAGGATGCCCGCGTGATCCTTGCCGATACCGAGTTCGGCGACCGAGCAGATCATGCCGTTGGACACGTGCCCGTAGGTCTTGCGCGAGGAGATCGCGAACCCGCCGGGCAGCACGCCGCCCGGCAGCACCACGACGACCAGGTCACCGACGGCGAAGTTGGTTGCGCCGCAGACGATCTCCTGCAGATCAGGGTTGCCGACATCGACCTTGCAGAACCGGATCGGCTTCTTGAACTCGGTGAGTTCGGTGATCTCGGCGACGCGGCCGACGACCAGCGGCTTGTCGATGTCGCCGGTGACGGGCCGGAGCTCGTCGAGCTCCTCGACCTCCAGCCCGACCCGGACGAAGCCCGCGTCGAGTTCCTCCGGCGTCACCGACCAGTCGGGGACGGTGCGCTGGATGATGTCGGTCAGCCAGGACTGCGCTACTCGCACTTGAGGTTTCGCTCTCTCGATCGAAGGGGCCGGAAAGGACGGTGGGGGCTCAGGACCGCACGCCGAACGGCAGCGTGAAGCGCACGTCGCCCTCGACGATGTCGCGCATGTCCGGAATGCCGTTGCGGAACTGCAACGTCCGCTCCAGGCCCATGCCGAACGCGAACCCGCTGTACACCTCGGGATCGATCCCGCCGGCGATCAGCACCTTCGGGTTCACCATGCCGCAGCCGCCCCACTCGACCCAGCCGGCGCCGCCCTTCTTGTCCGGGAACCAGACGTCGACCTCGGCGGAGGGCTCGGTGAACGGAAAGTAGTTGGGCCGCATCCGGGTTCGGGTATCCGGGCCGAACAGCGCCCGGGCGAACGCGTCCAGGGTGCCGCGCAGGTGCGCCATGGTCAGGCCCTTGTCCACCGCCAGCCCCTCCACCTGGGAGAAGACCGGGGTGTGCGTGGCGTCGAGTTCGTCAGTGCGGAAGGTACGGCCGGGGCACACCACATAGATCGGCAGCTCACGTGCCAGCAGCGAGCGCACCTGGACCGGAGAGGTGTGCGTGCGCAGCACCTGGCGCGACCCCTCGGGGGCGATATGGAAGGTGTCCTGCATGGTGCGGGCCGGATGGTCGGGCAGGAAGTTGAGCGCGTCGAAGTTGAAGTGCTCGGTCTCCACCTCGGGCCCCTCGGCGATCTCCCAGCCCATCGCGACGAACACGTCCGCGATCTGCTCGGAGATGACGGTGATCGGATGCCGGGCACCGACCGGCTGCCGGGTGGCGGGCAGCGTCACGTCGATCGCCTCGGCCACCAGCACCGCGGCGTCCCGCTCGGCGAGCAGGACCGCGCGGCGCGCTTCGAACGCCTCGGAGACGCGGGCGCGGGCCACGTTGACGCGCTTGCCCGCGTCGGCCTTCTCGGCTTTCGGAATGCTGCCCAGTGCGCGTTGTGCCAGCGCCAGCGGCGCCTTGCCGCCGAGATGCTCGGTTTTCGCGACCGCGAGCGCATCCAGGTCGGCGGCAGCGGCAAACGCCTTCTCGGCGGCCGCCGCCGCAGCGGCCAGTGCCTCCTCGGTCAGCGTCGCGTTCTGCTCGACTGCGTCGTTGTCGTCGGCCACGATGGTTCGACTCTCCCCTGGGGATCGGTTCGCGAGTACGGCTCATTCCCTACCCACATTGCTGCTGGTGGAATCCTATTGGATGCGTCAGTTCCGATTCACGCGGATTCCCCGCTACCGCCGCGAACCCCGTTCTTCCTGGTCCGGAGCACCCGGCGACGCGGGGCGCACCCGGACGAGCCGCACCCCGTCGTGTGGCAGCGCACACGGGGGATGCGGCTCGCGGGGGTCCGGCGCTCAGCGCACAGGGGTGATGCGGGCGGGCAGGAGGGCGGAGAAGAGCGCGCCCGCGGCCACGATGCCCGCGCCCGCCCAGACCGCGGGGGTGAGTCCGTCGACGTAGGCCTGCGGGCTGAGATATGAACCGTGCGAAGCGAAGACGGACGCGAGCACCGCGATGCCGATGGCGATGCCGACTTCGCGCAGCGTGCTGTTGGTCCCCGAGGCGATCGCCCGGTCGTCCGGACCGGCACTGGCCATCACCACCGTCGCGCTCGGCGCGAAGGTCAGGCCCATCCCGATCCCGCCGAGCAGAAAGGGCGCGATGAAGGCCGGGTACGCGACGTCGACGCTGGAGATCGCGGCCAGCCACACCAGCGACGCAGCCAGAAACACCTGGCCGGCGGTCAGCAGGGTGCGGGCACCGACCCGGTCGACGATCAGACCCGCGAGCGGCGCGACCACCATCGGCGCCATCGTCCAGGGCATGGTGCGAATGCCCGATTCCAGCGGACTGTAGCCCTGCACCACCTGGAAGTACTGGACGAGCAGGAAGATCGAGCCGAAGACACCTGCGGAGAAGGCGAAGCTCGTCGCGTTGCTCAGCCCGTAGGCGCGCGAGCGGAACAGATGCAGCGGAATCATCGGTTCGGGCGTGCGCAGTTCCCACGCGACCAGTGCGACGAGCAGCACCGCGCCGCCGAGCAGCCCGCCGAGCACCGTGGCCGAGGTCCAGCCGTCATCGGAACCGTGGATCACGCCCCAGACGATCGCGAGCACACCACCCGCCGAGAGCAGCAGCCCGATCGGGTCCAGCCGCCGGGTGCCACCGAACGACTCCCCGAGTACGCGCGCCGCGAACGGCAGCACCAGCAGACCGATCGGTACGTTGAGCCAGAAGATCCACTGCCACGACAACCCCTCCACCACGGCGCCGCCGACCAGCGGACCGAGCGCGACACCGAGTCCGGTGATCCCGCCCCAGATGCCGATGGCCGCATTGCGCAGACGTTCCGGCACTGCCGCGGTGAGCAGTGTCAGCGACAACGGCATCACGCCGGCCGCCCCGAATCCTTGAATCGCCCTGGCGGCGATCAACATCCACGGTTCAGTGGCCAGCGCACACAGCGCGGACGCGACGGTGAACAGCGCGATACCGGCCAGGAAGACCCGGCGGCGCCCCAGCCGGTCGCCGATGGCCGAGGCGGTGAGCAGCAGCGAGGCGAACGAGAGCGTGTAGGCGTTGACGAACCATTGCAGATCGGTCAGCGAGGCGCCGAGTTCGGTGCGGATCACCGGCAGCGCATTGGTGACCACGAGGTTGTCCAGCGTGACCATGAACATCGGGATGCCGACCGCCGCGATGACCGCGGCGACGCCGCGACCACTGGTCACGGGCATTTTCTCCGAGGCCGCGGCGGCGCCGGGCGGTGCGGACGCGGCCGCGAGTGGTTCCAGGATTTCGGTCATGTCCAGCCCTTGTTGTAATTGACTGATAACTACAGGGTTGGAGAGTATGCATCGGCTGATAACATGTCAACACCGGGGGCGAGAGAACGGAGTTCGAGCGTGATGGCGAGTTCGACCAGGGTCCGGATGACCGCCACGGAACGCGGCGAGCAGGTGCTGCGCGCGGCCGTCTCCGCCTTCGCCGAAGGCGGCTACGCGGCCACCAAGACCGACGAAATCGCCAGGCGGGCAGGCGTTTCCCAGCCGTACGTGATCCGGCTCTTCGGCAGCAAGCAGCAGTTGTTCATCAGCGCACTGCACCGGGTCTGCGATCGGATCGAGGAGGTGTTCCGCGAAGCCCGCTCGGCGGCCGACCCCGAGGCCGATCCGGCCGCGGCGCTGCACGCCCTCGGCCACGGGTTCGCGGTCTTCCTGGCCGATCGGGAACTGCTCCAGCTCTTCCTGCACGGGTTCACGGCCAGTTCAGAGCCCGCCATCGGCGGCGAGGTGCGTGCCCGTTTCGGCGGCATCTACGAACTGGTGCGCGAACTCACCGGCGCGAACGTCACCGAGGTGCGGGAATTCATGGCAACCGGGATGCTGCTCACCGTGCTGAGCGGGATGCAGGTGGTCGGGCCCGGAGCCGTCGTCGAACCGTGGGCGGTCGAATTGCTGAACGACTGCACCGGCGCGGTCGACTGAGAACGGTTATCCGACAGTGCCGGCGGGGTCGACGCCGACCGTGCGCTCGGCCGGGGTGGGTGGTTGCGCGGCGGGCGGCGTGGGAACTTGTTCGGGCGCAGGCGGTTCGGGATCCGGCAGCTGCTGCTCGACCTGCAACACAGCCAGATACTTGCTGTGCGTATCGAGCGGGATGACGCCGAAAAACCACGGACGCTGCACCTCGACGGGACTGCCGCTGCGGTGTTGAAGCCGCACCCATTTCCGCACCGCTTTGCGCTCCGCGCGGTAACGGCGTCGCTGCGCCGCGCGCTCGATCGGCAGGCCGTGCGCGCGTTCGAGCTGCTCGATGATCGCGCATTCGTTGCGGCGCTTGCGATGTCGCGGAATATCCAGCAGCGTCAGCGGGACGAACAGCACGACGGTCACCGCGAGCGGCAGCGCGTTCGCCTGCCAGGGGCCGGCTTTGTCGCCGCTCACCGTCGTCGCGAAAAGCCCTGCGATGCAATACAACAGCCAGAACAGCGTGGGCAGCAGAAACCACGGGTGCAGCCACTCGCTCGGCAGCGGGCGTTCCGCGCCGCGGAAGGCGCGCGGGTCCCGGCCGTAGAGCCGCATCAGCGGCCCGACCCGACGGCGGCCCTCGTCGGACCAGGAGTCGGCGAGCGCGTCGGCGGCATCCCGCATCGCCTTGCCCGCCCACCAATTGGAGAACAGGCAGGACGCGTTGCTCAGCGCGCCGGCGATGCAGATGATGATCAGTGCCCCGGTGAGCACCGCGGGCCCGGCGAATCGGTCCCGGTTCGCGGAAAGAATGGCGGCGCCGCCGATCAGGAAACCGTTGAGCGTCATCAGCCAGGACATCCGATGACCGATGATGTCGTGCTCGAACTTGATCCGATCGGCGAAGACCTCGACCAGCGTCGTCTCGAGCTCGATGCTCGCCGCGGGATTGTCCGGAGGCTCAGCTGCTGCCATGTCCGCGAACCACCAAACTGCCTAGATCGGGAAGTAACTCGGGTGACAGCGGTGCGACGAGTGTCATGATCAACGCCCGGACCTCGGCCCGGGCGAGATACCCCGCCATCACTCGATGAGACGAGTCTAGAAGAAGCAACTCGTCCGCGACCCGATATGTCGGCAGCAGCAGCACGAACGGCTCGGTCGACGCCTCGAGCTGCGCACGGAATGCCGCGACCCGCTCCTGCCGGGCCCGCGGCCACGAATCATGCAGTGCGGCAGCCTCACGCACCGTCAGCGCGGTCGCGCCCGGATCGAACCAGTCGGCCGGGCGGCCGGCCGCGTCGACGTGCCACACGGTGCGCAGGTCGCCGAGCGCAGCCCAACCGACCGTCACCTGCTGGGTCACCGACACGTTCAGCTCCGCGAGCGCACGCCAATCGAGTTGCGCACGAATGCTGCCGGAGAAGAGCCGGGCGAAGTCGTCGAAGTCGGTCACCCGATCTAGTTCACCAGATCCGGCGGGTCCCCGGCAGCGATCGCCACCTGCGCGTTCCGAATCCGTACCGCAGGCCCCGCGCGCTGGACGTCCGACTGCCGGCTGTTAAGCGAACTAACCGGTTCGCCTTAAGTCCGCGGATCTACCGTCACCGCGTGCTCGAAGGAGGGGGTCCAGTGACGGACACGGAGGTGCGCAGCCCGGCCGAGTCGGGGGGCGCGGAGACCGCTGCAACAGCGGAGCCTGCCCCTCGCGGTGCAGCAGAGACCGTAGAGCTCGATGCAACAGAGGCAGTGGCGCTCGGTGCAACAGAGGCAGTGGCACCCACCCCAGCGGACGCGACGGCACCCACCCCAGCGGACGCGACGGCACTCGGTGCGGCGGAGGCCGTCGCACCCACTTCAGCAGAGGCGGCGGCAGTCGCTATAGCAAAAGCCGTGCCAGCCACTACAGCAGACGCGGCAGCACCCACTCCAGCAGGCGCGGCAGCACCCACTCCAGCAGGCGCGGCAGCAGCCACTTCAGCAGACGCCGTGCCACTCGCCACAGCGGACGCGGTAGCGCGCACTGCGGCGGAGGGCGAGCCAGAACAGTGGCGGTTGGCGACGCGTCTCGGGTTTCGGTTCGGTGTCGCCTATTTCGGCTTGTTCGGGCTGGCGGGACTGGTCGGGCTGATGCCGATTCTGTTGGCGGGCTTGGGGATTGATGCGGGATGGGGCTCGGTGCTGAATATCCTGCACCTGGCCCGCCCGCCGATCGAGTGGACGGCCACGCAGGTGCTCGGCCTGCGGGTGGTCAGCACTCAGGTGGGCAGCGACAGTGCGTTCCAGTGGACCGCACTGTTTCTCCTGGTCGTCCTCGCGGCGGTGGTCACGGCGGTGTGGTCGGTGCTGGATCGGCGCCGGCTCCGCTACGACCGGCTGTTCGCCTGGGTGCAGCTGTATCTGCGGTTCGTGCTCGCGCTCGCGATGTTCTATTTCGGGATGGCGAAGGCGATTCCGACGCAGATGCCGTTCGTGCTGAACCGGTTGGTGGAGCCCTACGGCAATTTCAGTCCGGCAGGCGTGCTGTGGGCGCAGGTCAGCGTGTCACAACCGTACGAAATCGCCTTGGGCGTCGCGGAATTGCTGGCCGGTGTGTTGCTGGTGGTGCCGCGCGCCACCGCGGCCGGCGCGCTGCTGTGCGCGGTGGACATGACCCAGGTGCTGCTGTTGAACCTGACCTACGACATTCGCCTGAAATCGGTGTCGGCACAGCTCCTGCTGCTGAGCCTGTTCCTGCTCGCACCCCACGCGCGCCGCTTGTTCGTGGTGCTGTTCTCCGAGCGCGCCGCGCCCGCGATCCGGCGAATTCCGTTGTTCGGCACCGCAAGAGCCAATCGCATCGCGCTGTTGGCGCAGTTGGCGGTGGGTCTTGTCCTGCTCACGGTGACCGGCGTGCAGAACTGGCGGCAGTGGGCGAACCCGGTGCCGGAGCTGTACGGCATCTACCAGGTGGACGGCTTCTCCTCGGAGGGCTACGCCCGCGATCCCCTGCTGACCGACGAATTGCGGTGGCGCCGAGTCGTTGTCGACCGCCCGTTCCATGTCTCCGACCCGGTGGTGGTCACCATCCAGCACATGGACGATTCGTTCGAGGTGTACGGCGGCACCATCGACCCGAAACGCCACTTCATCGATCTACGCCATCGCATCGCGGTGGGCACCTTCGAAGAAACCCCGGTGCACGTGCGCCTCAGCTACTGGTGGCCGAGTCCGGGCCGCATGGTCATCGACGCCGACGACTACGCGGGCCGCCGCATCCACACCTGGCTCACCCGCCTCGACCCGAAGTCGTTCCCGCTGCTGGAACGCGGCTTCAGCTGGGTCCAGGAACAGCCCTACAACCGCTGAACGCGCTACTGCGCGTAGCGGACACGGGAATTGGCGTAGAGGCAGATGGCGGCGGCGGTGGCCAGGTTCAGGCTCTCCGCGCGGCCGCGGATGGGAATGCGCAGGCGGTGGTCGGCGCGGCGGGCGACCGCGGGATCGAGACCGTGCGCCTCGTTGCCGAACAGCCAGGCCACCGGGCGGGTGAACAGCTCGTCGGCGTCGTCCAGGTCGACCTCACCGTTCGCGGCGGTTGCCAGAATCGTGATGCCCGCCGCGGCAAGGGAATCCAGCGTCTCGCCGACATCGCGGTGCCGGGCGATCGGCACATGGAACAGGCTGCCCGCACTGGCACGCACGCATTTGCCGTTGTGCGGGTCGACCGAATCACCGGCCAGCACAACGCCGTCCGCGCCCACCGAATCGGCGACCCGGATCAGCGTGCCCGCATTCCCCGGTTCGGCCATCTCGACCGGCACGGCGAGCATCCGCGGCGCGCTGCCGAGCACCTCGGCCAGCGGCACGTCGAGCAGCGCGCAGACCGCGACCAGCCCCGGGGCGGTGACGGTTTCGCCGAGCTGCGCGGCCGCGCGGTCGCTGACCAGCGTGGTGCGCACGCCCGTCGCGGCGGCACCGGCAACCAGCTCGTGTTCGCGGGCCGCAGCGCCCGCAGAGTAGAACAGCTCCCGCACCCGCCCGGTATCCAGCGCCGCGGCAACGGAATTGGCGCCCTCGGCCAGGAACAGCCCGGTCTTGCGCCGCTGCGCGCCGCGATGCAGTTTGACAGCGGAAACGACCCGCGGATTGCGCTCGGAGAGCGCGTCCACGGGTCGTTCCGAAAGGTGTCCGCTGGTCAACGTCAGCTTATGCAGCCGGCGCGTTGACGTCCTGCGGCAGCGCGGCCTTGGCGACGGCGACGAGACCGGCGAACGCCTCGGCGTCGGAGACGGCGAGCTCGGCGAGGATCTTGCGATCCACCTCGACACCCGCGGCCTTCAGGCCCTGGATGAAACGGTTGTAGGTGATGTCGTTCAAGCGCGCCGCGGCGTTGATGCGGGCGATCCACAGCTTGCGGAAGTCACCCTTGCGCGCCCGGCGGTCCCGGTAGGCGTAGGTGAGCGAGTGCAGCTGCTGTTCCTTGGCCTTGCGGTACAGCCGCGAACGCTGGCCGCGGTAGCCCTTGGAGGCCTCGAGGATGGAACGACGCTTCTTCTGAGCGTTGACGGCCCTTTTGACGCGTGCCATGGGTCAGTCCTGTCGATCTAGGGGGCGCATGCGGGGCACCCGGGGGTTGGTCGGTGGGTCGGCGTCCGGAATCCGGAACGCGGTCTGCTGCTACGAACCGGTCTCAGAGACCGAGCAGCCTCTTCACGCGCGGGACGTCGACGGACGCGACGGCCTCCGTGCCATCCAGACGACGAGTCCGGCGGGTCGACTTGTGCTCCAGGAGGTGGCGGCGGTTGGCCTGCTGGCGAAGCAGCTTGCCCTTACCGGACACCTTGAATCGCTTCGAGGCACCGCTGTGGCTCTTCATCTTCGGCATGGATTCCTCTAATCTGTCTCGTCCCGGCGGTCCTTGCGGACCGCCGGCTCTTATCGGTCTTACTGCGGCGGGGCGGCCTGCTCGGCCGGAGCCGCGGCGGGCGCGCTGTCTGCGGGCTCGGCGCTCTGCTGCGCAGCGGGCTGCTGCGGTCGCGGGGCCGAGGACTCCTGCTGGGCTTTCACCCGCGTCTTCGCACCCTTGTGGGGCGCGAGGACCATAGTCATGTTGCGACCGTCCTGCTTGGCCGAGGTCTCGACGAACCCCAGGTCCGCCACGTCCGCGGCGAGCCGCTGCAACAGCCGGTAACCCAGTTCGGGCCGGGACTGCTCGCGACCACGGAACATGATGGTCACCTTGACCTTCGACCCGGCCTCGAGGAAGCGCATCACGTGGCCCCTCTTGGTCGCATAGTCGTGGTCGTCGATCTTCGGGCGGAGCTTCTGCTCCTTGATCACGGTCTGCACCTGGTTCTTCCGAGACTCACGCGCCTTCTGCGCCGTCTCGTACTTGAACTTGCCGTAGTCCATGATCTTGCAGACCGGCGGACGTGCATCCGGAGCGACCTCGACGAGATCGAGATCTGCCTCCATGGCGACGCGTAGTGCATCTTCAACACGCACGATCCCAACCTGCTCGCCGCTGGGTCCGATGAGCCGGACCTCGGGAACACGGATGCGATCGTTGATGCGGGTCTCAGTGCTGATGGGGCCTCCTAGGTCAAGCGGTGTCGTCAAGACGACCGCACGCAATAACTGCAACCCCTTTTCAACACGAAAGCCCCGGTGCGGTATTCCGCAACGGGGCCCGAGTCGACCGGTCAACCGCACGCGAAAGCACGCGTTCGGTCTCGTACGCGCGGCTCTCCTGAGAGAACCCCCGCACAAGAAACCCGCCTCCGGGGAGGCGGGTGACCGGACCGTTTGACCTGACGATCGCTCGTCGGCAACGGTGGGAGTCGGGCTCCACTTATCAGCCCCTGGCTCGAAATCTTGGTAGAAGACACAACCTGGGGCGGTCGTCAGCGGAAAGTCTAACATTCCGTTCGGCTATCGCCGAATCGGGTCCCCGACCGCGCGCCGAGCTCGGCCG
Source organism: Nocardia brasiliensis NBRC 14402 (assembly GCF_000308475.2). Lineage (GTDB taxonomy): Bacteria > Actinomycetota > Actinomycetes > Mycobacteriales > Mycobacteriaceae > Nocardia > Nocardia brasiliensis. The sequence goes on from NZ_BAFT02000038.1 coordinate 53,858, forward strand.
ATGGCCGCGCGCATCGGGCGGCCGAGCCGCCCCACTAGGGTCACCAGTATGACTGATGAGCTCGACGACGCCGTGCGCGAACTGGCCGACATCCCCGCGGTGGAGGTGATCAGCCGGGCCGCCGTGATGCTGATGAGTTCGGCGGCGGAGAAGCTCGGGCTCGCGGACGAGGATCCGGACAACAGCGCGCGCCGCGATCTGGACGAGGCGCGCCGGGTGATCACCGCACTGGCCGGGCTGGTCACCGCGTCGGTGGAGTACCTCGGCCCGCACGCGGGACCGATCCGGGACGGCTTGCAGTCCCTGCAGCGCGCGTTCCGGGAGGCGTCGGCACACCCGGACGAGCCGGGTAAGGGGCCGGGCGAGAAGTACACGGGACCGGTCTACTGAGCCGGTTCGACGAACAGCCGTGCGGCGCCGAGTAGTTCAGCGCCCGCGGCGCACACCTGACAGAATATTTTCCCGTCGGGAAATTTTGCCCACCGGGCAAGTTTTTGCCGTAGACTCGTGCCCATGGCCGAGGAACTGAGTCTGCGCGAGCGCAAGAAGCTCGACACCCGTCGCGCATTGAGCGACGCCGCACTGCATCTGGCGTTCGAGCACGGCCTGGACAACGTGACGCGGGAAGACATCGCGTCCCGGGCCGGGGTGTCGATCCGCACCTTCAACAACTACTTCGCCGGCAAACACGAGGCCTTGGCCTACCGCAATGTCGACCGAATCCGGCGCAGTCTCACCGAGTTTCGCAATCGCCCCGCCGACGAGCCGCTCTGGACCGCGATCACCGAGGCCATCGTCGCACCGTTCGTCGCCGACGGCATTCGCGATACGCCGCCGACCAAGACCCAGCTGGCGGGGGTCCGCACGCTGGTCGAACTGTCGCAGACGTATGTGGCGATCAGCAAGGAACTCGTCGACGAGTGGGTCGCGGCCATCGCGCGACGCACCGGAACCGATCCCGCGCGCGATATGTATCCACATCTGGTGACCGGCGTGCTCATCGCCGTCATGAAGTCCGCCGCGGTGGCGTATGTGCACGCCGATCCGCCCGTGGTCATCACCACCCTGCTCCGCCGTGGCTTCGACGACGTGGCCGCCGGGCTACCCGAACCTTCCGGTCACTGACCGGCACAACACCGCAGAGTTCCGTATACGAAGAGGGGTCTATTCGTCATGCCCGAAAATACTTACGACGTAGTCATTTCCGGGGCCGGGCCGAACGGCCTGCTGCTGGCGGGCGAGCTCGCCCTCGCCGGAATCCGTCCCGTCCTGCTGGACCAGCTGCCCGGGCCGAGCAATGAACCGAAAGCCAACGGGCTTGTCGGCCAAGTGGTTCGGCTGCTGGACATGCGCGGACTGTACGACGAATCCGGTGCGGCGCCGCAGCCGGCGCTCGGATACATGTTCAGCGGGCTACCCCTGTCGTTCGCCGACATGCCGGACAAGGTCCTGTACGGAAAGCTCATCTCGCAGCCGAAAGTCGCTCGGCAACTGGAGAAATGGGTGCTGGGGCTCGGCGTGGACCTGCGCTGGGGACACCGGCTCACCGAGCTGGCACCTTACGACGGTGGTGTCGGGATCACGGTGAGCGGGCCCGCAGGCGACTATCACCTCGACACCACCTACCTGGTCGGCGCCGATGGTGGCAAGAGCTTCGTCCGCAAACGGCTCGGCATCGGGTTCCCGGGCAGCACCAACACCGATGACATCTCGCGGCTGGCGCACGTCTGGCTGCCCGATGAGCTGCGCACCGCCGACGGCGCACTCGACATCCCCGGATTCGGGCGCATCGAATTCGGGCACAACAGATTCGACAACGGCGGCGTGATCTACGGCGAGCTGGAGCCGGGCCGGACCCTGTTGGCGACGAAGGAGAGCGGCGGCAAGCCGGCGTCCGCGGACACCCCGATGTCCATCGCGGAACTACGCGCGAGCCTGCGGCGGATCCTCGGCGTCGACGTGCCCATCGAAGCGCCGCGCTCCCCCGGCCCGAACGCCCTGCGGCGCATCGACAATCAGAACACCCGGCAAGCCGAGCGGTACCGGGAGGGGAACGTCTTCCTGGTCGGCGATGCGGCACACGTGCATTCGGCGATGGGTGGACCCGGACTGAATCTCGGCATGCAGGACGCCGCCAACCTCGGCTGGAAGCTGGCCGCACAGGTAAACGGCTGGGCCCCAGCCGGATTGCTCGACACCTACCACACCGAACGGCACCCGGCCGGGCTTCGGGTCATGATGAGTTCGCTCGCCCAATCCGCGCTGTTCGCACCGGGACCGGAGGTGAGCGCGCTGCGCGAACTGTTCGGCGAGCTGCTCGCGCTGCCGGACAACGCCGCCCACATCGCCCGCTTGATGGCCGGTGCGGACATTCGCTACGACACCGGCGACGACCACCCCCTCTCCGGTTACCTCGTCCCGGAGTTCACCGTCGAAACCGCAACGGGCACAGTCCGAGTAGCCGAACTACTACGCAAAGCCCGACCGATCCTGCTCACCCTCGACGGGCACGGATTCTTCGACGAGGTAGCGGCTCCGTGGCGCGACCGCGTCGACCTCGTCCCCGCCGCCGGTCCCGAAGCCCCAGCCACCGCCCTCCTGATCCGCCCGGACGGCTACGTCGCCTGGGCCTCGGACACGGCGACCCACTCCGATGCGGCCCACCTCCACACCGCGCTGACCCGCTGGTTCGGCACCCCGAACCCATGAGATCGCCCGCGGTGTGCGGCACACCCCACCGAAACCGCCGCACACAGCCCACCAGTTGCGCTCGCGCACAAGGCAACCGCTCCCACGCCGCGGTCCCACCACCCATCCGTCAAACGCGCGCCAGAAGTCGTCGCCGCGCGCGGCAGCCGGCACCGCGCGCACAGTTCGCACGCCCCGCGCACCGCGCACACCAGCCAGGCGGCGCGCACCAATTCGCACCGCGCACACCAGCCAGGCGGCGCGCACCAATTCGCACCGCGCGCTGATTCGTTGACGAATCCGCGCGCGGTGACGAAACGTGCGCGGGCTCGGGGTCAGGTGGTGAGGAAGTCGGCGATGGTGGCAGTTTGGTTGAGGATGGCGTGGCCGGTTTCGGGGAGGACGTGGACGGTGGCGTGGGGGGCGAAGCGTCGGATGCGGTCGGCGGTGGCCGCGGAGTCGAGCATCACGTCGCGGGCGCCGACGAGCACCAGGAGGGGCATGGTGAGGGTGCGTAGTTGGTCGTCGGAGAAGATCGGCAGCCGTTCGGTGCGCGGGTTGAAGGTGGCGAAGGTGAACACCACGTGGTCGAGGGCGGCATCGGTCTCCGGGGTGTGCAACCCCGTCACGAGGCGGGCCGTCCGGCGCACACCCCAGCTGCCGAACATGCGCAGGAACAACGCTTTCGGTAGCCAGCCCATCGTCTGCTTGCCGATCCCGCTGGGGCACAACAGCGCCAGCTTGGTCACCCGGCCCGGCCTGCGGGTCACATAATCCAGCGCGAACCACCCGCCGAGCGACGACGCCACCAGCGAGAACTGTTCGACGCCAACGGCTTCGAGCACATCATCGAGCCACAGCGCGTACGCCTCGGAGCCGAGCGGCGGCCGCACCGGCGCACTACCGCCGGGCTCGCCGATGATGTCGACCGCGTAGACCCGGAAATCCGTTGCCCACGTGGCGATATCACCGAGCCACATGGTCGCGTTCGCGCCCGACCCGTGCAGCAGCACCAGCGGCGGCGCGTCCGGCGGACCGGACACCACGACGAAGGTCTCCCCCTCGCGGGTCGGAATCCGCAGTTGTTCGGCCGGAACCGGCCAGGCCGTCAACGCTTCCCGATAACGCTGCTGGATCGCGGACGCGCCGCGCTCGGTCTTGTAGATCGTGGTCATTTCCCCACCTCCGTCGTGCGATGCTTCGTCATGCGAGCACTGCTTCCATGTAATCGAGCAGCCGGGCCGTATCGGCCAGACCGCCGAGGACGATGACCTTCATCCGTGCCCGTTCCGCGTCGTAGACCGTCTCGACCCGTAACCGCTGCTCGCCCGGCCCGCGATTCGCGGCCGCACCCATGACGAGCGAGGTGAGCCGGTCGGCGGTCGCGGGATCGACCGCGTCCACCTCGACGATGCTCGACACCTCGCTGTGTCGTTGCCGCCCAACGGTTTCCCGCAGCGGTGCGGGCACCGGACGGCCGGTGAACGCTTCCAGGTCCGCCGCCGAGATCCGGTACTGCTTGCCGATCCGGACCGCGGTGAGCCGCCCGTCGCGCACATAGTTGCGGATGGTGCGCACATGCAGGCCCAAACGCTCGGCGACCTGTTCGACGGAATAGAAGGTATCGGACACAGAACTACCCTAAACATCCCCTCAGTTGTGCGCAATAGGGAAGTTTAGGGAGTGTTAGGGAATCGGAACAGCAACAGGCCCCGGTGGTAGGGAACCACCGGGGCCTGCGTCAGCGAGCCGCTACTTGATGAGACCGCCGTGGTAGGCGTTGTCCTTCCCGCGCTGCTGCGTGCCCGCCTTCGTGGCGGTGCCGCCACCGAGCGGGTTGTCGCTGAACGCGTAGGTGGCGATCGAGTAGGCGATGGCGCCGGTGTTCACGGCCAGCGCCTTGTCGTTGATGTTCTTCGTGGTGTCGCAGGCACCGTGGTAGCAGGCGTCGTAGGGCTTGCCCGCTTCGCCGCCGAACATCTTCTGCTCTTCGGGCGTCTTGACGCCCTCCGCGCCGGTGAACAAGCCACCCGCCGCGATCCCGACCGCGATGAACGGGCCGTAATCGGAGCGGCCGTCGAACGGCGTCGGCACGTGCGGCAACCGCAGCATGTCGAAGTAGCGTTCGAAGGTCTTCTCGATCTCGGCCGAACCCGGGGTGCCCTCGCTACCGTCGTAGATCTTGTAGGCGAAGTTCGGCGAGCCGATCATGTCGAAGTTGAGGTAGAGCGCGATCTTGGCGCGGTCGGCCTCGGACAGGTTCGCGACATAGTGCTCCGAGCCCAGCAGCCCGAGCTCCTCCGCGCCCCACCAGGCGAAGCGGACCTTGTTCTTCGGCGGGAACTTGGCCATCTGCAACGCGACCTCGAGGATGCCCGCACTGCCGGAACCGTTGTCGTTGATGCCGGGGCCGGCCAGCACCGAATCCAGGTGCGCCCCGGCCATTACGACCTTGTCCGCCTTGCCCTGCTTGCTCTCGGCCAGCACGTTCGAGGTCGAACGGACCTTGCTCTCGGTGTCGGTCTTGAGCCGCACCACCGTGTCGGCGGGCGAGGCGAGATCCTCGCCGACGGCGAAGCTCGCGCCGACCACCGGGATGGTGAAGCCGGGCCCGCCCAGGGTGCCCGCGAAGGCGTCGGTGCGGCCGGGCTGGCCCTCGTTGAAGATGATCACGCCGGCCGCGCCCGCGGTCTGCGCGTTGCGGGCCTTGTCGGCGAACGGGCAGGTGCCGCGTTGCAGCAGCGCGATATTGCCCGCGGTGAAGTTCGCGAAGTCCGCGGCTTCACAGCCGGAGGTCGAGCTCGGCTCCGGCGTCGGCGGCAACGTCAAATCGACGGCTTGGACCTTCGCGTTCACGTCGCCCGAACCCGAATAGGTCAGCGTGACGAAGTCGCCGAGCGCACTGCCGCCGGGCGGAGTCGGCTTGTAGGTCTTGGCATCCGGGGAGACCTGGTTCAGCACCGCGGTCGATTTCTCTTGGAAGAACGGGAAGTCGAACTTCTGCACCGTCACCTGGTAGCCCGCACCGCGCAGTTTCTTGACGACATAATCGCGGGAAGCGTCGAAGCCGGGAGTGCCCGCGGCACGGGTACCGCCGTTGGCGTCGGCGATCTTCTGGAACTCCGTCAAGTGGCGTTTGATGTTGGGCGCCTGGACCGAGTTGGCCAGTTGTCGTTCGGGCGGCGCAGGATCGGCGTTCGCCGATCCCATCAACACCAGTGACAGAGCGAGCGGCAGCGCGGTAGCGGTCGCGAGAACTCGACCGGTATCGGCGCGGTTGAAGATACGGGGCATGTCGGTTCCTCCAAGGGACGGATGAATCCCGGTGGTCGGAGGTTAGGGCGATATGTCGCGCTACCGGAAACCCCAGTTGCGAACTGGGGAACCGTTTTCCCCAGCTGTGCTGTGTTAGAAATACACACCCGGCACGGTCAGCCTTTCGGCGCCGCCAAGCGTGGCTGGAGCTGGGTGGCAGACGGAAGTTCGTTGTCGATCGGGGTGCACTGGTTCGTGATTCGGGCGGCGAGATCAGGGAGAAACGGGGTCAGGTGGTCGGCGATCACCTGACAGGAAAGTAATAGGGCCGAGAGAATGGCGTCCAGTTCGGGGGTGGACGGGGATCCGGCCGGTGCCAAAGTCCACGGGCGAGTGCGATTGATGTAGCGATTGGCCTCGTCCACGATCGTCCAGACGGCCGCGGTGGCTCGGCGAAAGTCGAAGTTGCACAAGGCCGAATCGATTCGTTCGCCCGCTTTGGCGATCGCATGGAACAACGGAATATATTGAACTGCCACGGTTTCGGCGGCCGGTGGCCGCCCGGAGCGATAGCGGTGGATCAAGCCGACGACGCGATTCACCAGATTACCGAGGCCGTTGGCCAGTTCGTCGTCGGCGCGATGGACGAGGCGCTCAACGGTGAAATCGGCATCGCCCACTCGCGGTGGTTCGCGCAGCAACCACCAGCGGACGGCGTCGGTGCCGTACTGCCGCACCAACTCCACCGGGTCGATGGTGCGGCCGGCGGATTTACTGATCTTGCGCCCATCGACGGTGATGTAGTCGTGCACAAAGATAGTGGTGGGCAGCGGCTCCCCCGCCGACAGCAGTAATGCGAGCCAGTACACCGCGTGAAAGCGCAGTACCCCTTTGCCCACCACATGAATTCGGTGTTGCGCCCCCGCCCACCAGCGTTCCGATTCCGCGCCGCCGGTGCCGTAACCGAGCGCCGTGAGATAGTTGCCCAACGCGTCCCACCAGACATAGATCACCTGCGTCGGATCATTCGGCACCGGAATACCCCAGCCGCGCGCCCGCTCGACGGACCGCGACACCGAAATATCCGTCAGCCCATTTGCGATGAACGCGAGCACCTCGTTGCGCCGGACCGCGGGCTCGATCCGCACCGCGCCCGTCACGATGAGATCGTGCAGCCGATCGGTGTAGCGGGACAGGCGAAAGAACCAGTTCACCTCCGAAACGTGTTGCGGCGCTAGGTCGTGCTCCGGGCAGCGGCCGTCCTCCAGATCGCCGGGCGCAGAGAACTGTTCGCAGCCGACGCAGTACAGACCGTCATAGTGTCTGCGGTACAGGTCCCCCGCCGCGGTGCAGGCCCGCCAGAAACGTTCCACTCCGCACCGGTGCCGCGGATCGCCGCTGGTGCGGATCACGTCATCGACGGCGACGGACAGGGGGCCGGCCAGCGCCACGAACGCTGCCGCGTTGGCGTCGACGAACTCCTGCACGGGAACCCCCGCGGCCTCGGCGGCCAGGACGTTCTTCAGCGAGTTGTCGTCGGTACCGGTCTGCAGCCGGACCTGCTCGCCGCGGCGGCGCCGATAGCGAGCGAGCACATCCGCCTGGACCAACTCCAGCGCGAAGCCCAGGTGCGGCCGTGCGTTGACGTACGGGATCGTCGTGGTGATGTAGGTGTGCGTGGACATCGGAACCTCCGAACAGGAAGGGGCTCCGGAAACGACTCGAGGCCCCGTGGGACAGGGCCTCGAAACAATGATCCGAGCAGGTGTCAGCGGCCCCGTGAACGGGACGCCATGACCAGCTGCGCGGACGTTTTCATGCGTACCATGCTAGCGAACACGCCGGATCGACCGCATCGCATTTTGTGGGTCAGGCGAGGTCGGCGAGGATGCGGGTGAGGGTGCGGCGGCCGAGGTGGCTCATGGTGGGGTTGGTGGTGGCGTAGTACCAGACGAGGCCCATGGCTTGCTGGAAGGCCCAGGCGCGGCCGCGATGCCATTCGAGGTCGTCGGATTCGAGGTGGGCTCGAAGTATCCGACGGGGGCTGGGTTCGAGCAGGTGCCAGGCGCTGACCAGGTCGAGGGCCGGGTCGGCGGGGGCGAGGCCGCCGACATCGATGACGCCGGTGAGGCGGGCGTCGGCGACGAGCACGTTTCCCGGGATGAGGTCGCAGTGGTTCATCACGTCGGGTGTTGCGCCGCGCGGTAATTCGCGCATCCGCGCCCAGAGGCGGCGCAGGGCCGGCACGTCCAGCAGGTGGGTGCTGCGCTCGAAGCAAGTCTGCATCCAGTCGTCGTGCGTGTGCAGCTCACCGCCGCGGCCGCGCCCGGCGAAGGTACGGCCGCGGGTGTCGATGGCGCGCACGCCGCGAATGAACTCGGCCAGATCGCAGGCGAATTCGATGGAGCCGCCCGGATCCGCGATGGTGGCGACCGTTCCGCTCAGCCAGGTCTGTACCGCCCACGGCAGCGGGTAGCCCGCGCCGGGTTCGCCGATCGCCATCGGCTCCGGTGTGCGAAATCTCGTGCGACCGAACAGTTTTCGCGCGGCCGCCGCCTCGGCCCGCAACGAGCGCCGTACGGACTCGACCTCCCCCGCGCGCAACGGGAACCGCGCCGCGAACCGATCCCCGATCCGGAAAAGCGCATTCTCCGTACCCGCGGATGCGACCGCCCGGATCGGCAGATCACGCCAAGCCGGGAACTGCTCGTCGACCAGCGCCCGCACCGTCTCGAGCGAGACGGCCAGTTGATCGGCATGCATGGTCACCCTTGCAGCGTGACAAACCGTCACCCGCGCCCACAAGCGATTTCCCGCAGTGCACGGCCCCCTCGCTCGGCACGGCTCCGTGCAAACGACGCGGCCACACCGCAGCGCGCCGCATTGTCTACCCAAATCATTTCTGAACAGGCATTTTCCGGTGCCGGAGACTTCGGCTTGACCTTGCCCCTAGGGCAAGGTTCGACGATAGTTCTCATGAACAGCAACGCACTGCACGACATCGCAACTCACATCCGCGAACAGGCCGCCACCTGCTGCGAGGCCAACCTCGTTCCCGGTTTCGTCGCCGGGGTCTATCGAGCGGGTGAACAGGTCGTCGTAGCGCACGGCACGGCGAATGCCCGGACCGGTGCGCCGATGCTCGAGCACACCGGATTCCTCTTCGGCTCGGTCACCAAGGTGCTCACCACCACCCTGGTGCTGCAGCAGGTCGAGCGTGACAACCTCGACCTCGACGCGCCGGTGGTGCGCTACCTGCCCGAATTCGCGTTGAACGCGCCCGGCGCGGCGGACAAGATCCTGGTGCGGCACCTGATCTCGCACACCAACGGCATCGACGCGGACCTGTACTTCCCCGACGCCAAAGGCAGTGCCGCACTGCGCACTTACCTCGCGGGTCTCGCCGAGGGCAGCGGCGTCCTGTTCGAGCCGGGTGAGCAGCTCAGCTATTCGAACGGCGGCATGATCGTCGCGGGCCGCCTGCTCGAAGTGGTGACCGGCCTGTCCTTCCACGCACTACTCGAGCGCGACATCTACGGCCCGGTCGGCATGCGCGAATCCAGCACCTCGGCCGAACAAGCCATCCTGCGCAGCACCGCCGTCGGCCACTTCCTGAACCCGGAGACCATGTCCGCCGCACCCACCGGCATGTTCACGCTGCCCGACACCTGGGGTCCGGCGGGCGGCACACCCATCGGCACCGTCGCCGACCTGCTCGCATTCGGCCGTACCCACCTCGCGGGCGGAGTGTCGCCCACCGGGGTTCGCGTTCTATCGACCGATTCGGTCGACCTGATGCAGCGGGTTTCGCACGATATGGCGACGCCGAACGTGCCGCCGATGGGCATGGGCTGGGTGCGCTACCCGTTCGGCGACACCACCGTGCTCGCCATGTCGGGCGCCTCGCCCGGCGGTGTGTCGCTGCTGTGCGTGGTGCCCGAACACGATCTGGTCTTCGCCGCGTTCGGCAACAGCCCGGACGCGATCATGCTGCAGGATCAGCTGCTGCAGTGGCTGCTGCGCACCCAGCTCGGCGTCGAAATCCCTACGCTGGTCACCGAATTCGCGGAGGACGTCGACCTCACCCCATACGTCGGCACCTATCGTTCGAACCAGCTCCGGATCGAGGTCAGCATTGTCGACGGCCAGCTCGAGGAACGGATGACCTACGAGCCCGCCGACGAATCGCAGGAACGGGTCTTCACCGAGTTCGCGGGTGGCACGACCGCGGCCCCGCCGCAGCGGTACGTGGCGATCCGGCCCGGCCTGTTCGCCCCGGTGGGCTACCCGCTGGAGACGTTCGACGGCTACCTGCGCCTCCTGCTGGTCTCCTTCCACGATATTCAGGACGGCCGGGCCCGTTTCCGCAACGGCGGCGGCCGGCTCACCCGCCGCGCCTGACCGTTCCGGCCGGGCGAGACGACGAGTGCAAGGATGACCCGCATGATCACGATCGGCCGGCTCGCGGACTTCGCCGGAGTGACCACCAAGGCCATCCGCCACTATCACGAGCGCGGTCTGCTCCCCGAGCCCGACCGCGACTCGTCCGGCTACCGGCGCTACACCGCCCAGCACGCGATCGATCTCGTCAAGATCAGGACCCTGGCCGAGGCGGGCGTCCCGCTTGTCCGCGTCAAAAACCTGCTCGACGCCGACCCCGAAACGCTCGCCGCCGCGATCGCCGAGATCGACCGCGACGTCCGCAAGCGCATGACCCAACTGCGGCACACCCGCGAGCATCTCGCCCAATTACGCGGCGGCGACCGGCTTTTCGTCTCCCCTGAGGTCGCCGACTTCCTCGATGAACTCCGCGAACTCGGTGCCAGCGACCGCCAGATCCGCCTCGAACGCGACGGCTGGATTCTTTTGCAAACCGCCTCCCCTGCCGACGCCACCCTCTGGTTGGCCGAAAAGCGTGAACTGCTAGCGGTTCCCGAGTTCCGCGCCCTCTACCTGGAGCACGACGCCGCATTCCACTGGTCCCCCGACGACCCGCGCCTGCCCGCCCTCGCCGAGCGCACCCGCACCTGGTTCACCACCCACCACCTCCACTCCGAAACCCGCCCGGTCCAAAACCCCGCCATCGCCCGCCTCGCCGCCCACTCCCAACCCGGCGCCACCTCCCCCGCCTGGCACCGCCTCGCCCAACTCATGCAGAGCTGATCACGTAACCGGTCCCAGACCGGATAGGTCCGGGGACCGGTTACGCGGGATCAGCGCAGGGCGGCGGCTTTGCGCGAAAGGCGTTTGGTCGCGGCCTTGGCGGCGGCTTGGGCTTCGCTCGGCTTGTCGGGGGTGGGCTTGGCGGCTTTGGTGGCGGGGGACTTCTTGGCGGAAGCCTTTGTCGCCGAAGCCTTTTTGGCGGGCGCCTTTTTGGCGGGCTTGGTGGCGGGGGGCGCGGCCAGGGCTTCGCGGAGGAACTGGCCGGTGTAGCTTTCGGCCACGGCCGCCACGTCTTCGGGGGTGCCTTCGGCGACCACCGTGCCACCGCCGGAACCACCCTCGGGGCCCATGTCGATGATCCAGTCGGAGGTCTTGATCACGTCCAGGTTGTGTTCGATGACGATGACCGTGTTGCCCTTGTCGACCAGACCGTTGATCACCTTGAGCAGCTTGCGGATGTCCTCGAAATGCAGGCCGGTGGTGGGCTCGTCGAGAATGTACACGGTGCGCCCGGTGGACCGCTTCTGCAATTCGGCCGACAGCTTGACGCGCTGCGCCTCACCGCCGGACAGGGTGGGCGCGCTCTGGCCGAGCCGCACATAGCCGAGGCCGACATCCACCAGTGTCTTCAAGTAGCGGTGGATCGAGCTGATCGGTTCGAAGAACTCCGCGCCCTCCTCGATGGACATGTCGAGGACCTCGGCGATGGTCTTGCCCTTGTAGTGCACCTCGAGGGTTTCCCGGTTGTAGCGCGCACCGTGGCAGACCTCGCACGGGACGTACACGTCGGGCAGGAAGTTCATCTCGATCTTCAGGGTGCCGTCGCCGGAGCAGGCCTCACAGCGACCGCCCTTGACGTTGAACGAGAATCGGCCCGGCTGGTAGCCGCGCACCTTCGCCTCGGTGGTGGACGCGAACAGCGTGCGGATCTTGTCGAACACGCCGGTGTAGGTGGCCGGGTTGGAGCGCGGGGTGCGGCCGATCGGCGACTGATCGACCTGGACGAGCTTGTCCAGGTTGTCCAGGCCGTTGATCCTGGTGTGCCGGCCCGGCACCTGCCGCGCGCCGTTGAGCTTGTTCGCGAGCACCGTCGCCAGGATGTCGTTGACCAGCGTCGACTTACCGGAGCCGGAGACGCCGGTGACCGCGGTGAGCACGCCGAGCGGGAAGCTGACGTCGATGCCGCGCAGATTGTGCTCGGTCGCGCCGACCACGGTGAGCTGGCGCTTCTTGCTGATCGGGCGGCGCACCATCGGCACCTCGATCCGCTCCCGGCCGGAAAGGTATGCGCCGGTGAGCGATTCGGGATCGGTGAGCAGTTCCTGGTAGGGCCCGCTGTGCACCACGCGGCCGCCGTGCTCGCCGGCCAGCGGGCCGATGTCGACCACCCAGTCCGAGGCCCGGATGGTGTCCTCGTCGTGCTCGACGACGATCAGGGTGTTGCCGAGATTGCGCAGCCGGGTGAGGGTTTCGATGAGCCGCCGATTGTCCCGCTGGTGCAGGCCGATGGACGGCTCGTCGAGTACGTAGAGCACACCGACCAGCCCCGACCCGATCTGGGTCGCGAGCCGGATCCGCTGCGCCTCACCACCGGACAGGGTGGCGGCGGCCCGCGACAGCGACAGGTACTCCAGGCCGACGTCGAGCAGGAACCCCAGCCGCGCCTGCACCTCCTTGAGCACCTGCCCGGCGATCGCGGCCTCGCGCTCGCCCAGCGTGAGCGAGTTCAGGAAGGCGGAGCAGTCGCCGATGGACAGATCGCTGACATCGGCGATGGACTTGTGGTCGCCCCCCGCGCTGATGGTGACCGCGAGGATCTCCGGGCGCAGCCGGGCACCGTCGCAGACCGGGCACGGCACGTCGCGCATGTACCCGTCGTAGTGCTCCTTCATCTGCTCGGACTCGGTGCTTTCCATCCGCCGCTGCAGGAACGGCATCACGCCCTCGAAATCGGCGTAGTACGAACGCTTCCGGCCGTAGCGGTTGGTGTAGGAGACGTGCACCTGATCGGAGCTGCCCTCCAGCACCGCCTTGCGCGCCTTGAGCGGCAGATCCTCCCACGGCGTGTCCATCGAGAAGCCGATCGACTCGGCGAGACCGGACAGCAGGCGGGTGAAGTACTCGGCGGTCTGGCCGCGCGACCACGGGGCGATCGCGCCCTCGTTGAGGCTGAGCGCCGGATCGGGCACGACCAGTTCGGGATCGACCTCTTTGCGGATGCCGAGACCGGTGCAGTCGGGGCAGGCGCCGTAGGGCGAGTTGAACGAGAACGATCGGGGTTCCAGGTCTTCGATATCGAGGGCGTGCCCGTTCGGGCAGGCCAGGCGCTCGGAGAAGCGGCGCTCCCGATCGTGCGCGTGCTCGTCGCGATCGACGAAGTCGAGCACCACGATGCCGTCGGCCAGGCGCAGCGCGGTCTCGATCGAATCGGTGAGGCGCTGTTTGGAATTCGGCTTCACGGCGAGCCGGTCGACCACGACCTCGACGTCGTGCTTCTCCTGCTTCTTCAGCTTCGGCGGGTCGGTGAGCGGATACACCACGCCGTCGACCCGCACGCGCGAGTAACCCTGACTGTTCAGCTGATCGAACAGGTCGACGAATTCGCCCTTGCGGGTGCGCACCACCGGCGCAAGCACCTGGAACTTGATGCCCTCTTCCATGGCGAGCACCTGGTCGACGATCTGCTGCGGGGTCTGCTTGGCGATCAGCTCGCCGCAGACCGGGCAGTGCGGGGTGCCCGCGCGGGCGTACAGCAGACGCAGGTAGTCGTACACCTCGGTGATGGTGCCGACGGTCGAGCGCGGGTTGCGGTTGGTGGACTTCTGGTCGATCGACACCGCGGGCGAGAGGCCCTCGATGAAGTCGACGTCGGGCTTGTCCATCTGCCCGAGGAACTGCCGCGCGTAGGCCGACAGCGACTCCACGTAGCGCCGCTGTCCCTCGGCGAAGATCGTGTCGAACGCCAGGCTCGATTTACCGGAGCCGGACAATCCGGTGAACACGATGAGACTGTCGCGGGGCAGATCGAGGTCGACCCCCTTCAGGTTGTGCTCCCGAGCTCCGCGCACAGTGAGGCGTTCCGCCACCTGGTGAATCCCTTCTCGATCGTGTTCGGGTGAACCGACAAAACGGCGTCCAGACCTATCCCGCCGCCATGCTAGGCGTGCCCACCGACAAGTTTCGCTCGCGCGGGTCGCGCGGGATAGTGCGGCGGGGTCACGGCCGCTTCAGCTGCGGGGATGCGCGGGCAACGCACCGGAACTCGACGGGTACGACAGCACGCACACTTCGCCACAGGTCACCGGCGACGCCGCCGACCCCCTCCGGAACACCCGGCCCCAGCAAACCCATCGTACGCAGCTTCGCCACCTCCCCGCCGCCGGGCCATAGCTCGACCGCAGCGCGAGTGAGCCGGACCACGCGGGGACGTAATCCGCTGCGCCGGATACCTCTTCACGGCGATCCAGCCTGCGCGCGGGCGGACCCGGCTAATTTGAGCAGGGGATGCGGGGATCGATCGGGCTCGCGAGGTCGGTGAACCGGGACGGCAGTGCGGCAGGAGGGTTGCGTGATCACCGTTTTTCTGGTGGACGACCACGAGATCGTCCGGCGTGGCCTGATCGACCTGCTCGACAGCGACCCGGAACTGCGGGTGATCGGCGAGGCCGGTGATGTGGCGCAGGCGCTGGCCCGGATTCCGGCGCTGCGGCCCGACGTCGCCGTGCTCGATGTCCGGCTACCCGACGGCAACGGCATCGAGCTGTGCCGCGACCTGCTGGCCGAGGTCGACGGGCTGCGCTGCCTGATCCTCACCTCCTATACCGACGAGCAGGCGATGCTCGACGCGATCCTGGCGGGCGCGGGCGGCTATGTGGTGAAGAACATCAAGGGCATGGAATTGGCCGCGGCGATCAAGGCCGTCGGTGCGGGCCGCTCCCTGCTGGACAATCGCGCGGCGGCCGCACTGCGGGCGCGACTGCGCGCGGGTACCGCGGAAGACGGCGCGCTGGCCGGGCTCACCGAGCAGGAACGCAGGCTGCTCGCACTGCTCGGCGAGGGCCTCACCAACCGGCAGATCGCCGCCCGCATGTTCCTGGCCGAGAAGACAGTGAAGAACTACGTGTCCCGGCTGCTCGCCAAACTCGGCATGGAGCGCCGGACCCAGGCGGCGGTGCTGGCCAGCAAGCTCGGCGAACGCTGAACCGGGCCGTGGCCGAGATCCCGCACACCGTGCTGGACACCCTGCGCGCGGTCGTCGACACGGCGACCCGGGTCGCGATCGACAACGCCAGGCTCTACGAATGGGCCCGCACCAGACAGGCGTGGATCGAGGCGACCAGCGATATCACCACCGAATTCCTGGCGGGCACCGCACCGGACCGGGTGCTCGCGCGGGTGGTCGAGCACGCGCGCACGCTGACCGGCTCACAGCGCGCGCTGCTCGCGGTGGTCGAGCCCGGCATCCCGCCCGAAGAAGCCACCGAACTCGTGGTCGCGCAATGGTCCCTCGCCGCGGAACCGGTCGCGCGACAAACGGTGCGGCTCACCGACACCGCGGCCGGTAAGGCGTTCGCGGAGCGCACGGCGGTCCAGCTCGCGGACGCGCGGGACGTCGATCTCGGCGCGCCCGTCGCGGCGGCCGGTCCGGCCGTGATCCTGCCGTTGCAGACCGCGGGCGTGGTACTGGGCGTGCTGATCATCGTGCGCGGACCCGAATCCGCGCCCTACTCCGCCGAACTCATCGCACTGGCCTCGGCGTTCACCGACCAGGCCGCCCTGGCCATGCAATTGGCCGAGGCGCAACGCAAGGCGCGGGAACTGGACGTGCTCGCCGACCGCGACCGCATCGCCCGCGATCTGCACGACCATGTCGTCCAGCGGGTCTTCGCGGTCGGCCTCGGCCTGCAGGGCCTGGCCACCCGGGTCGGCGACGAGCAAGTCCGGCAACGACTCTCGGACGAGATCGACCGGCTCCAGGAGATCGTGCACGAGATCAGGACGACGATCTTCGACCTGCACGGCGGCGCGGGCGCCTCGCTGCGCAAGCGACTGGAGGACGCGATCCGGCAGCAGACCACCGACACCGCGATCCGGGCCAGGCTACGCGTCGACGGACCGTTGTCGGTGGTCGGTCCCGCGCTGGCCGATCACGCGGAAGCCGTTGTGCGCGAGTCGGTCAGCAACGCGGTACGCCATTCCGGCGGGGACTCCGTGACGATCGATATCGCCATCGGTGACGAGCTGACCATCCTGGTCCAGGACAACGGCTGGGGCCTGCCCGACGACGTGATCCCCAGCGGCCTGGCCAATCTCGCGCAGCGCGCGATCGAATCGGACGGCCGCTGCCGGATCGAGGATGGTGCGCACGGCGGCACGGTGGTGCAGTGGTCGGTGCCGCTCAGCTGAGCGGTCCGGCGCGCCGAGCGGTCCGCCGGACTGGGCGGTCCGCAGGCCGAGCCTTCCGACGAGTCCAGCGGTCCGGCGTGCTACTACGCGGGACCGACCAGCGTGAGATCGCCGTCGTAGCGCCGGTACAGGAGTTGACCGCGGCCGTGGTCGGGATCGGTGTAGAACAGGAACGGCAGGCCCTGCTGACACAGGATGCGCGCGGCCCGCTCCTCGTCCAGGACCGGCGCAGGTTCGGTATCCACAGTCAGCGGAAGCAGATTCACCGTTCCGGCGGGGTGTTCCGGCGCACCGCACTGCCGGGACAATCGCACACCGAGCGGATCGCCCCAGTGCACCACGGCGTCGGCGCCGGTCGCCTCGTCCACGAACAGATACGCGTCGTAGTCCATCGCGTCCATCACCGCCGTCGCCTCAGCCGGTGTTCCGGTCAGCAGCGCGCAGTACTTGCGGCGCACGATCGGTCGCGGCGCGGTGACCCGGGCCAGCGGCGGCCGCGCCGGGTCCGGCCAATCCCGCGACGCCGCCGTCGCCAGCCGGGCCAGTTGCCGGTCGAGTCGTTCGGCGGCGAAGGTCACCGCGAACCCGCCGGGCCCGGTCACCTGCACGCGGGTCGCGACGCCGTGGCAGCGAATGTTGGCCTGCACCACCGTCGGATCTTCGGCGTCGATCGGAGCGGTGACCCGCACCCTGGTCGCCGCGTCGAGGTGATGGCGGCGGAGCACCCGCCCGATCGCCCGGACCGCTCGCGTCACATCCATCGCCGGTACCTCGCCGCAGGTGGTGACGGCGAGATCGAGTTCACCCGCGGTGTGCCAATACTGCGCCGGCGACGATCGCAACAGCCCTGACGACTTCATGTGGCACGTCCTGCCTTCGATTCGAACCCGAGCCACCATGTCACCATCGCGACGCCACCGCGAACAGGGCCGAAAGTCCCCGATCGGCGAACTAAACTGGCGCGAGGCGCAGTTCACGCGCCCGTCACAAGGGGAAGCCGAGATGACCGACGAGCAGGGCAACGACCCCTACTCGGTCCGTGACACCCTGCCGCAACTGCGGTTACGGGAACTGCTGAGCGAGGTCAAGGAACGGGTCGAGCTCATTCTCGACTCCCGCGACCGGATGGACGGCTTGGTCGAGGCGATGCTGGCCGTCACGTCGGGCCTGGATCTGGACGAAACGTTGCGTACCATCGTGCGCACCGCGATCAGCCTGGTCGACGCCCGCTACGGCGCGCTGGCCGTGCGCGGTCACGACCAGCGGGTGGTGCAGTTCATCGACGAGGGCATGGACGACCGGACCCGCAGCGCCATCGGGCGATTGCCGGCCGGGCACGGCGTGCTCGACGTGGTGTTCCAGCAGTCCAGACCGCTGCGTCTGGACGATCTTTCCAAACATCCTGCCTCCGTTGGGCTTCCGGAGAATCACCCGCCGATGCGCACCTTTCTCGGGGTGCCGGTGCGGGTGCGCGGCGAGGTGTTCGGCAGCCTCTATCTGACCGAGAAGGCGGACGCGCAACCGTTCACCGGCGAGGACGATGTGCTGGTGCAGGCGCTGGCGGCGGCCGCGGGCATCGCGGTGGACAACGCGCGGCTCTACGAATCGGCCCGCACCAGGCAGGCCTGGATCGCGGCCACCCGCGATATCGCGACCGAGTTCCTGGCCGGTACCGAGTCCGACAGCGTACTCGGCCAGGTGGTCGAGCACGCGCGCACGCTCACCGGCTCGCAGCGCTCGTTCCTGGCCGGTCCGGGCAGCACCGCGGGCGAGCTGGTGATCACCCAATGGTGCGGTCCCGGAACGGGTTACGAGGGCACGGTGGTACCGATCGAGGGCACCGTGCTCGGCGAGGCGTTCGCCCGGCGTACCCCGTTGCGGTTCGACGACGCCAGCGCCGTCGGTCTCGGTTTCGCCCGGCCGGAGAACGGGCCGCTGCTGATCCTGCCGCTGTGCACCCCCGACACCACGCTCGGCGTGCTGACCACCTTGCGCCCCGCGGGCGCGGCACCGTATTCCGACGAATTGGTCGAATTGACCGCCGCTTTCACCGATCAGGCGGCGCTGGCCATGCAGCTGGCCGATGCCCAGCACCGGATGCGCGAGATCGATATCCTGGCCGATCGCGACCGCATCGCGCGCGATTTGCACGATCATGTCATCCAACGGCTGTTCGCGATCGGGATAACGCTGCAGGGCGCGGTCGCGAAGGCTACGGTTCCGGTAGTGCGACAGCGACTTTCGACGGTGGTGAACGATCTGCAAGAGGTGGTCCAGGACATTCGTACCTCGATCTTCGATCTGCACGGCAGCCAGGGCAACCCGCTACAGCAGCGGCTGGAGCGCGCGATCCGCCAGCAGACCGCCGAAACACCGCTGCACGCAACGTTTTCGGTGTCCGGCCCGCTGTCGGTACTGGCGGACGAGCTGGCCGATCACGCGGAAGCGGTGGTCCGCGAGGCGGTCAGCAACGCGGTCCGGCACTCGGGGGCGGACACCCTCGCGGTACAGGTCACCGTCGACGACGATCTGACCATCGTGGTCACCGACAACGGATGGGGCATTCCGAACCACGTGGTGCGCAGCGGATTACGCAATCTGGAGCAGCGGGCCGAAAAGGCCGACGGCGAATTCGGCGTCGCCACAGCGGGTCTCGCGCCCGAGGAACGGGACGGCAGTGCGATGCCCGGCACCAGGCTGTGCTGGTCGGTGCCGCTGCCATGATCGGACGACATAGCCGGCGGGCGGAGCCGTGCAGCCGGTTGCCGGTCCCCTCCGATGGCGCCGACGCGTATCGCGCAGCTGGACACGCACTCGGCGCGTGCGCACCGATCTGCCCCGATCGCGCGAGCGACACCACCGCACGCCAGCGAATCCGGGTACCCGCCCGGTCCGCCCCACCGCGGCCCGAACGCCGCCGACATGCCGAGGAACAAGCCGTATCACCGGCCCGCGTGTCGCCGACGACGGGCGGTGACGACCCGATCCCGGGAAACGTCCTATGATCTTGAAGGCGGTATCGGTTGTCCGGGTCGCAGCCGGCCTCGCGTCGGTCCGGCCCGGGATTCCCCGGCTGAGCGGTATCGGCCGGAAATTTCCCGGAAAAAACGGGGCTGTAATGATCGGCGGACCGAGCCCGATCAAGTGCGCGAACTGTGATCGAGGCAATAGCGTCGGCGCTGTGATCTCGTACGCGCCGATACCAGAATAATCCCATGTTCCAATGGCCATAATCGGGTCGACGATCGGGGGTTCGAGTGGGTGAGGACAAGGTAGCCGCTGCGGTCGACGCCGCCGAGCAGCTGGCCGAGCGCTACCGTTCCCTGGTCGAGCACTCACCCGACGGCATCTGCGTGCACGAGCGCGGCGTCCTCGTCTATGCCAACCCCGCTGCCGTCCGTTTGCTGGCCGCCGGCACCGCCGACGACGTGATCGGCAAGCCGCTCACCCAGTTCGTCCACCCCAGCTCGGTCCCGGGGATGCTGGAGCGGATCAGCCACCTCACCACCAAGGGCGCCGCCTCCCGGCCGACCGAGATGACGCTGGTCCGCCTAGACGGCGCCCCGGTGCCGGTGGAAACCGTCTCGGTGCTCACCGCCTGGCACGACCGGCTCGCCTACCAGGTGGTCATCCACGACCTCACGGCCCAGCGGCACGCCGAGGCCGCGCAGCAGTTGGCCGAGCAGCACTTCACCACGGTCGTCTCGCAGCTCGAAGAGGGCGTGGTGGTGATCGATACCGAAGGCCGGATCGAATCCATCAACCCGGCGGCCCGGCGCATCTTCGGCGCCGAGGACAGCGATGCCATCATCGGTCAGCCGATCGACGCGCTGCCGCTGACCCTGCTCGACGCGAACGCGCAACCGCTGCCGCCACACCGCCACCCGATCGCCCGCACCCTCGCCACCGGCGAGACCATCACCGGTTACGTCTTCGGCGTCGACCGGGTCGACGGTCAGCGGCGATGGCTATCCGGTAGCAGCAGGCTGCTCAACCCCGACGACAAGCGCTCCTCGGCGGTGTCCTCCTTCGCCGACATCACCGAGTTCCGGGCCAGCCGGCGGCAACTGGAGTACCAGGCCACGCACGACTCGCTGACCGGACTGGCGAACCGCTCGCTGATCCTGTCCCAGCTGGCGGGCGCGCTGGCCACCAGCGAGGACCTGCCGGTGTCCACCGTGCTGTTCATCGACCTGGACGGGTTCAAGGCGATCAACGACACCCTCGGGCACGCGATCGGCGACACGGTGCTGCAGATCGTCGCGCAACGGCTGCAGCGCGCGTTGCGCGGCGACGATATCGTCGGGCGGCTCGGCGGCGACGAATTCCTGGTGTTGCTCTCCGGCCGGACCCGGCGGGTGGATATCGACGCGCTGGTGGAACGCCTGCGCACCACCATGGCCGAGCCGATCATCGCGCGCGGGCACCGCATCGAGGTGAACGCCTCGATCGGCGTGGCACCGCTCAGCGTCGGCGACCGGCGCACCCCGGAGGCGGTCCTGCACGACGCCGATCTCGCCATGTACCGGGCCAAGCCGTCCGGGCACCGCGAGGGCACGGTCACCAAGGGTCGCAGACCCAACAGCACGCACGCCTCCTGAGGCGACGGCCGCGCCGATGACCTCGATCACGCCCGCGACTCGCGGACCAACACGCCCGGCGCTGCGACCTGCACCGGAGTACTGGACGGCATGATTTCGGGTACACCAGCGGTTACGGCGAGCGCGCCGCAATCGCAGTAGACTCGACAACTCTGTTTTCCGAGCGTTCGGGTGCGCGGTGTCGACCGCGTGTACCGTTCGCCCGGCTTCATCGCGGTGACAAGGAGTTCAGTTTGCCCGACCTCACTCAGGACCGAGCCGGCTCGTCGGGTCAGGGCAACAGCACCGCGTTGCCCGCCCGTGCGGACGGCCCGGAGCTGACCCGCGAGACCGAACAGGAGCAGGCGTACCTCTCGGTGCTCTACGACCGGCTCGACGAGATGCGCGACTACGCGCGCAACCGATTACGCACCGTGCTGCTCGAAACCGGCGGCACCCCGCAGGCCCGCAGCGAACGCGAATCGTTCAGCCAGCTCTACACCGAGGATCTCGCCAAATACGATGCGGCCGAACACGGTTTGTGTTTCGGCCGGATCGATCTGGCCGACGAATACCGCTACATCGGCAGGCTCGGCATCCTCGACGAGAAGGACGACTACGAGACGCTGCTGCTGGACTGGCGCGCACCGCTGGCCCGCCCGTTCTACCTGGCCACCACCGCGGCGCCGGACGGCGTCACCCGGCGCAGGCACATCCGGTCGCGCAACCGCAAGGTCACCGCGATCAACGACGAATACCTGGACCTGGACGCCGCGCGCCAGGCGGGCGCACACGCGAACGACGGCGGTGTCGGCAGCGAGAGCGCGCTGCTCGCCGCGCTGAACGCCGCCCGCACCGGCCACATGAACGACATCGTCGAGACCATCCAGCACGAGCAGGACGCGATCATCCGGTCCGAGCACAAGAGCGTGCTGGTGGTGCAGGGCGGCCCCGGTACCGGCAAGACGGCCGTCGCGCTGCATCGCGCCGCGTACCTGCTCTACACCTTCCGCCAGCAGCTCGCGAAGAGCGGCGTGCTGATCATCGGGCCGAACGCCACCTTCCTCGACTACATCGGCCAGGTGCTCCCCTCGCTCGGTGAAACCGGCGTGCTGCTGTCCACCATCGGCGATCTGTACCCGGGTGTGAAAGCCACCCGGGAGGATTCGCTGCGCGCGGGTGAGATCAAGGGCTCGCTCGACATCCTCGAGGTGCTCAAGCAGGCGGTCCGCGATCGGCAGGAGGTGCCCGCCGAACCGATCCGGCTCAGCTTCGACGGCTACCCGGTGACGCTGGACCGCAAGATCGCCACCAAGGCGCGCGGGCGGGCCCGCTCCTCGCGCCGTCCGCACAACCTGGCCAAGCCGATCTTCACCAGTTCGGTGATCGACGCGCTCACCGACCAGCTGGCCGAGACCATGGGCGCGGATCTGTCCGGTGGTCCGAGCCTGCTGAGCCGGACCGACCTCGCCGAGATCCGCGACGAGATGCGGGCCGATCAGGAGATCCAGCGGGCCATCGGCAAGCTGTGGCCGCTGCTGTCCCCGCAGGAGGTGCTCGCCGACCTGCTGGCCGACCCGAAACGGCTCGACCGCGCGGGCAGCAGCCTGGCCCCGGCCGACCGCGCCGAGCTGGTGCGCTCGGACGACGGCAACTTCAGCGCGGCCGACGCGCCGCTGCTGGACGAACTGGCCGAACTGCTCGGCGTCGACGATGCCGAGGAACGCGAACGAGCCCGCCGCCGCTGGCGCGCCCAGCTGGCCGAGGCACAGGACGCGCTCGACATCCTGACCGGTTCCGCGCCACAGGATCTCGAAGACGAACTCGACCCGGAAATCCTGATGGCTTACGACCTGATCGACGCGAGCCAGCTCGCCGAGCGGCAGGACGTGCGCACCAGGCAGACCACCGCCGAGCGCGCCGCGGGCGACCGCACCTGGACCTACGGCCACGTCATCGTGGACGAGGCACAGGAGCTTTCGGAGATGGCGTGGCGAATGGTGATGCGGCGCATCCCGAATCGCTGGATCACCGTGGTCGGCGACGTCGCGCAGACCGGCGACCCGGCCGGTGCGTCGTCCTGGCAGCGGATGCTGGAACCCTATGTGGCCAAACGCTGGAAGCTCACCGAGCTGACGGTCAACTACCGCACGCCGGCCGAGATCATGGACGTGGCCGCGGACGTCCTCGCCGCGATCGACCCGGACGCGACGGCCCCGCGCTCGGTCCGCGAAACCGGAAACCCGCCGCGCGGCTATCGGGTGGATCCGTCCGGCGTGCGCGACGAAGTGGCCAGGCTGATCGCGACAGAGACCGGCCCCGGCACCACCGCGGTGATCGCGCCGCACGCGTCGATCGAGGAGCTGGCCGAACTCGCCGGCGAATCGGTGCGGGTGCTGACCGTGCACGACGTGAAGGGCCTGGAGTTCGACGCGGTCTATCTGGTCGAACCGCAAGCCATCCTGGACGAGTCGCCGCGCGGACTCAACGACCTGTACGTCGCGCTGACCCGCGCGACCCAGCGGTTGGGCGTGGTGCACAGCGCGGACCTGCCGGACGTGCTCGGCGCGCTGCTGGTCGAATGATCACCAGGTAATGGTGGCGGAAGCCTCTCGGGCGATGCCGCCACCACTACCTGGTGATCGCATGTCCAGATGACGCGAAAGGCTCCGCATCGGGTGCGATGCGGAGCCTTTCGGGTAGCGGGTGGGTCAGCGCACGGTGTGCACGATGAGCACGTCCGACCGGGACTTGCGGGCCACGTCCGAGGGGACGGAGCCGAGCAGGCGACCGGTCAGGGTGTTCAAGCCACGGTTACCGACGACCAGCAGGTCGGCGTCGACCTCCTTGGTCAGCGTGAGCAGGGACTCGACCGGCTCGCCGACCACGGCGCGCTCGACGATGTCCACCGCGCCCGCGGCGGCGGCCTTGTCCCGCGCGGTGCGCAGGATCTCGTTGGTGGGGGCGGACCCGCGCACCTGGTAGGCCTCTTCCTTCAGGACATCGGCGGCCGCGGCCACGTCACGATCGTCGGTGGGGTAGTAAGCACACGCGATGACCAGGGTCGCGGCGGACACTCCAGCCAGCGCGGCGGCCTTCTCGACGGCGACGTACGACGAGTCCGAGCCATCGGTACCGACGACGATCGTCCGGTAGGCGGTCATTCTCTCCTCCAAGTTATGAAGTGGTCACGTTGCCCACGCCGGTGCACCCGCACAGACGCGGCACCGGCGCAGCGACTTGCGTCGACCCTAGCGGCAAACGGAGTGGAAATATCAGAAATCGCAACACATCACATCGGCGGTGTCCGGGCATTCATGCCACGGGTTCGCGGGGAAATGTCGTGAGGGCCCGAGTAACCAGGCCGGACACAAATGCAGGGGCGGCAAACTGTGATCCAGCACAACAATGGTGAACCATCTTGTCCCCCTGGGATATTCGTCACACACCAGGGGCGATGGAACGCCGATCGGCCCGCCGCAGCGCGTAAATCACGCGCCGGGACGGGCCGATCGGGCTCGGTACTGCCGAGCTATCAGGGCCACTGTCGGTAGTTCGCCCAAAATAAGCCCAGAATCGCTCCGATGATGTCCATGCCTACCTTCTCCCTGCACTAAAAGGACGCGCAATATTAGCGCGTCGCACAGGGTTCAGAGGTCGAAAAGCGGTCCGGTGATGGTCAATCCGAGGTCGTCGACATGGGCGAAGAACGCGAACAGCATCAACGCGGCGCCGCCGAGGGCCACGTCCTTGTTGAAGCTGATCATCTCCATCTGCTTGGCCTGGGCGTCGGTCTCCTTCCAGAACGCGTGCATCAGCACCGCGGTGACCACCAGCAGCACTGCGAGCACCAGTGCACCCAGATCCGCCCACACCCCGAGCAGAATGCTGAGCCCGCTCAGCGCGAACAGCGCCCCCGACCCGAGCACCGACAGCTTGGCCATCGGCAGACCCCGGCTCTCGGCATAGCCCGCCATCGCGTCGGTCTGCATGAAATGCCCGACGCCCGAGCTCAGGAACAACACCGCGAACAACACCCGTCCGATCAACACCACGACATCCATGTCCAGCTCCTTGTTTGGCTGACGGTAGGTAGTGCAACATTCAACTAGCGGCTCGGAGGGGTATTTCCCAGCCCCGTCGAATGGTCGAATACGGTCGGCTCGGCAACTACGTCCTGGTCGGCAGGACCTTCGCCGTAACCTCGTTGCGCGAGCGTAGCGAATTCTTGGCGTATTCCAGTGGAGCCATTCCGACTTCCGCGGTGAACTCGCGCGAGAAGTGCGCCTGATCGAAGTATCCCAGTTCGGCGGCCAACATGGCGAGATCTTCGGTGCGGCCGCGGGCGAGCAGTTCCGCGCCGTCCTGCAGGCGGTAGCGCCGCAGGACCCACTTGGGTCCGGCGCCGACGTAGCGCCGGAACGTGCGCTGCAGGGTGCGCATCGAGACGTCGAAGCGCTCGGTGATCTGGTCCACCCTGGTCAACTCCTGGTCCCGGGCGATCGCCTCGACGATGCGCAACACCAGCGGATAGGTCGGGTCCGCCGGGGTACAGCGCGGCGCGAAGAAATCCTCGAGCACGCCGCGGCGCTGCTCGTCGGTGGTCGCGTCCAGGACACGCTCGATCAGGTCGCCCGTGTCGGGCAGCACCTCGGTCAACGAGACGGAGGTATCGCGGAAGGACCCGACATCCAAACCCGTGAACGCGCCGAAACCACCGGCCCGGAAGCGCACACCGAAGGTCTCCCCCACCCCACTGAGCTCGCGGACGAACTTCGTCGTACACACGCCGGTGACGAAACCGCCTGTGCGCGTTGGCGATCGCTCGAAGGTGACGTTCACGCTGGGATACGGCAGCACCTGCGCGTGGTACGGCGGCCGGTCGCGCAGATCCCAGCGCACCGACCAGTACCACTCGACGAAACGACCGACCACCGGCCCCGCGGGCAGCCGCGCCAGCGAGCGGTACTTCGCCTGTTCGTCCGGGTGCAGGATGCCGGTGGTGTCCACGGGAGTCACCGGATTGGGTGCGGGCGGATCGAACGCGGTGCTATCGGACATCGTGCTGTCGCTTTCTTACAAGACCGGCCGACCGTGGGCGACCAGTATCGGTGCCATGACCGACACCGTGAACCCCATCGCCGACGGCTACCACTCGATCACCTGCTTCCTCGCGGTCGGAGACGCGAACAAGGCCATCGATTTCTACACCGCCGTGTTCGGCGCCGAGCTGCTCAGCCGCAACGACCTGCCCGACGGGCAGCCCGCGCACGCCGAATTGAAGATCGGCGATTCCACCCTGCAACTCGGCATGCCGATACCCGACAACAACGTGCTGGCCCCCAACGGCGAATGGGTGCACACCTCGATCGTGCACTACTGCCCCGACGTGGACAGCGTCATCGCGCGCGCCCTCGCGCACGGCGCCCGCAGCGCCGAAGAACCCCAGACCTTCGTCACCGGCGACCGCTTCGCCGTCATGATCGATCCCTTCGGCCACCGCTGGGCCGTCCTCACCAAGGTCGAAGACGTCTCCCGCGAAGAAGCCGACCGCCGCGTCAACGAATGGCTCGCCACCCAGTAACGCCCGACGCACATCCGCACCCTTTCTACTCCGAACCACGGCGTGTCCCACGGCAAGTCGAGGTCCGCGAACACAGAAAGGGTGCGGATACACCCCAAACCCGCGCCACACCGCAGCGCCGCCAGGCCCGGCCCGGCCCCCAGCTCCCGGACCCGCACTCGCACCTCCCCTGGTACCTCCACCCGTCACCACCGGCAACCTCCACCAGCCCCCGCGCCCCTTCTGCACCCAACCACCGCGTGTCCCACGGCAAGTCGAGGTGCGCGAACCCAGAAAAGGTGCGGGATTCTGCTCGTGGCTGGCGCTCAGCGCCGCCGGGGGCGTGCAACCCCGGGCGGGCGCTCAGCGTCGACTGTCCATCCAGCCGAGACCGTTCGCCAACTGCTACCCTGCGCCGGCCAACAGCCTGTCAGCGGCCACTGACACATCCTCGGCAGCCACCCGTGGGTGGCGGACGCCCCTCCGACACAGGCCGACCACCCTCGGGGACCAACCTTTCGGGCGGCGACGTCCTCCGCAACGAAGAAGGCTCAGCTGAGGCCGGCGGCGTCCATGCCGCGTAGTTCCTTTTTGAGGTCGGCGATTTCGTCGCGGAGGCGGCCGGCCAGTTCGAATTGGAGTTCGCGGGCGGCGTTCATCATCTGGGCGGTGAGTTCTTTGACGAGGTCGGCGAGTTCGGCGCGGGGCATGGACTTGATGTCGCGGCCCTCGTAGACGCCGGCGCTGACCGCGCGACCGGGCTCCCCCTGGGCGCGACGGCCGCGGCTGGCGTTGCGGCCGGAACCGCCGACCTCGACCTCGGTCTCGTCGGCTTCCTTGTAGACCTGGTCGAGGATGTCGGCGATCTTCTTGCGCAACGGTTTCGGGTCGATGCCCATCTCGGTGTTGTAGGCGACCTGCTTGGCCCGGCGCCGATCGGTCTCCTCGATCGCGTGCTGCATCGAGTCGGTGATCTTGTCGGCGTACATGTGCACCTCACCGGACACGTTGCGCGCCGCGCGGCCGATGGTCTGGATCAGGCTGGTGCTGCTGCGCAGGAAGCCTTCCTTGTCCGCGTCGAGGATCGCGACCAGCGACACCTCGGGCAGGTCGAGACCCTCGCGCAGCAGGTTGATGCCGACCAGCACGTCGTACTCGCCGAGGCGCAGCTGCCGCAGCAGCTCGACCCGGCGCAACGTGTCGATCTCCGAGTGCAGGTAGCGCACCCGCACCCCGAGCCCGAGCAGATAGTCGGTGAGGTCCTCGGCCATCTTCTTGGTCAGCGTGGTGACCAGCACCCGCTCGTCCCGCTCGGTGCGCACCCGGATCTCGTGCACCAGATCGTCGATCTGGCCCTTGGTCGGTTTGACCACCACCTGCGGGTCGACCAGGCCGGTCGGCCGGATGACCTGCTCGACCACCTCACCGCCGACCTGCCCCAGCTCGTACGGACCCGGGGTGGCCGAGAGGTACACCGCCTGCCCGATCCGGTCGGCGAACTCCTCCCAGGTGAGCGGCCGGTTGTCCACCGCGGACGGCAGCCGGAAGCCGAACTCGACCAGGTTGCGCTTGCGCGACATGTCGCCCTCGTACATGCCGCCGATCTGCGGCACGGTCACGTGCGACTCGTCGATGACGAGCAGGAAGTCGTCCGGGAAGTAGTCGAGCAGTGTGGCGGGCGCCGATCCGGCCGGGCGGCCGTCGATGTGACGCGAGTAGTTCTCGATGCCGGAGCAGAAGCCGACCTGCCGGATCATCTCCAGGTCGTACTGGGTCCGCATGCGCAGGCGCTGGGCCTCCAGCAGCTTGCCCTGCCGTTCCAGCTCGGCGAGCCGCTCTTCCAGTTCGGCTTCGATATCGCGCACCGCGCGTTCCATCCGCTCCGGGCCGGCCACATAGTGGGTGGCGGGGAAGATGCGCAGCATCTCGACCTGCCGGACCACATCGCCGGTGAGCGGATGCAGGTAGTACAGCGCCTCGATCTCGTCGCCGAAGAACTCGATGCGCACCGCGAGTTCCTCATAGGACGGGATGATCTCGACGGTGTCGCCGCGCACCCGGAACGAACCGCGGGTGAAGGCCATGTCGTTGCGGGTGTACTGCACGTCGACGAGCAGGCGCAGCAGCGCGTCCCGGTCGACCTCCGTGCCGACCTCCAGCTGGATCGAACGATCCAGGTAGGACTGCGGGGTGCCGAGGCCGTAGATGCAGGACACCGACGCGACCACCACCACGTCACGCCGCGACAGCAAGCTCGAGGTCGCCGAATGTCGCAACCGTTCGACGTCGTCGTTGATCGAGCTGTCCTTCTCGATGTAGGTGTCGGTCTGCGCGATGTACGCCTCGGGTTGGTAGTAGTCGTAGTACGAGACGAAGTATTCGACCGCGTTGTTGGGCAGCATCTCGCGCAGTTCGTTGGCCAGCTGCGCGGCCAGCGTCTTGTTCGGCGCCATCACCAGCGTCGGGCGCTGCAGCCGCTCGATGAGCCAGGCCGTGGTGGCCGATTTACCGGTACCGGTGGCGCCGAGCAGCACGACGTCGCGCTCCCCCGCCGTGATCCGGCGTTCCAGCTCGGCGATGGCGGCCGGCTGGTCACCGGCCGGCTGGTGGTCGCTGACCACCTGGAATTGCCCCTCGGTGCGCTCGATCTCGCCGACGGGTCGATGCTCCGAGTGGGCCAACGGAGTCGCACCGGCGGCCCTGTCCTCGTAGCCCTCCGTCGGAATCTCGGTTGCAAATGCCATGGTGACCAGCCTAGGCCCAGCCACCGACAGATTCCGCTGCTCCGGTGCCCGAACCACACCTCAGTGCTGGATCAGCCCCCCGACCGGCACAGGAGCCACATGACCCGTCACCGGCCGGGTCAGCGCCATGGCCAGCCCGACGTCCACGAGCGACGACCGGCGCAGATCCGCGACGGCGCCGACCGGGGTCCACGTCGGCTCGGCGGTCGCACCGTTCGACTCGGCCCGCAGCCGGCCACCGGTGACGCGAACCCCGTAGAAGATGCCGACATTCTGATGCTCGACCCCGGCCCGCGCGACATCGGCGGGGATGACCCTGGAGTCCACGCCGAGCAGCCGGACGACTGCCCCTCGACAGCCCGTTTCTTCGGCGAGCTCACGCAGCACCGCGTCGTAGGGATCCTCGGCGTGCTCGACCCGTCCGCCCGGCAGGGTCCAGGTCGGGTCACCGGTCGGGGGGATGTGCCGGGTGAGCAGGAGACGTTCGTCGTCGAGGCATACCGCGTACGCCGCCAGCCGGAAACTCATGCGGCTCAACCTACGGACCGGGCGTCCGCCGGGGTCGAAAGCGGGGTTTTCGGCGGGGACGGGCGGGCATTCTTTCCGTTGTTACGGCGGCCGTTCCACGAGGGGGTGGAATTCGGCACACCGTCGCCCGCCCAAGAGCGGTAAAAGGGACGGTAAAAGTGGCACGTCCGCCGTGCCGCACCACGTCTATTTCACTTTACGAATCCTACCGATGTCCGAATTTGCCTCAGCAGCAACAGGTTTCGTGGCGAAAATGATGCTCGCGCATTACACCCCGTGACCCATTCCCAGGTGTACTCTGATTTGGTTGTTCGGACAACGAGTTCGGATGCGGCGAAGGACAACAGCCATGAGAGGTCTGATTCCATTGCTTAATACCGCGCCCACAACGGGCTTCGCAGGAAACCTCGCCAGGCATCTCCGCGCAGCGGTACCCGGCCTGAATCACAGCGGCCCGGCCGCCAACCCACCGAACGCGTTACCCCCGGGCCAGCCACCCCACCGGCCGCACGTCGAGTTCTTCAACCTGGCCGAACTCACCAGCACCGACAACAAGGGTTTCGTCCGGCAGGTCGAGCGCTACCACCACGAACCGTGGGGCCTCTACATGGCGCGCATCGTGCCCGTCCCGCACCACCACTACCTGGAGTGCTGGCTGCTGCCGGAGCTGTCGTTGCGCGTGACGGTCAGCCGCCGCAATCCGGCGCACCACGTGGACCACGACTTCCACCTCGACATCGGCGAGTTCACCGAGATCGCGCCGAAGCGCTGGAAGGCCGTCGACCATTACCTCGACATCGAGGTGCACCGCGGCCGCGACGTCGAACTGCGCGGCGTGGACGACCTGCTGGCCGCGCACGCGGCCGGCCTGGTGGACTCGGCGCAGGCGCATCGGGCCTTCGAGTGCGCGACGGCCGCGCTGGACGGGCTGGCCGTCAACGACCACTGCGTCGAGGACTGGCTCGCCACCCGCGGCATCACGCTGACCTGGATGTGACCGCCACACCGCTCGACTCGGTCCACGCGCCGGTAGATTCTGGATGCATGACGCAGGCACCCTCTGTCGACGTGCATCGGCCCAAGGTCGAATACTTCGACCTCGCGGACCTGACCAACACGGATCCGAAGGGCTTCGTGCGAC
Organism: Nocardia brasiliensis NBRC 14402; assembly: GCF_000308475.2. Lineage (GTDB taxonomy): Bacteria > Actinomycetota > Actinomycetes > Mycobacteriales > Mycobacteriaceae > Nocardia > Nocardia brasiliensis. The sequence continues at coordinate 84,926 of NZ_BAFT02000038.1, forward strand.
CGGTCGAGCGGTACCAGGTGGCGCCATGGGGTCTGTACATGGCGCGCACCTCGGACCATGAGCAGTTCCACTACATCGAGTCCTGGCTGCTGCCCGAACTGGCCTTGCGCGCCAGCGTGTTCCACTACCACCCCGAACATCGGCGGGATCAGGACTTCTATCTGGACCTCGGCGAGTTCGGCCAGGTGGCGCCGGACAAGTGGCAGTCGGTGGACCACTATCTCGACATCGTCGTGCGCACCGGCCGCGAATGCGAGCTGCTCGATGTCGACGAGCTGCTCGCCGCGCACGTCGCCGGGTTGATCACCGCCGCCGCGGCCGAGGCGGCGATCGCACACGCCACCGCCACCATCGACGGTCTCGCCGCGCACGGTTACGACCTGCACCGCTGGCTCGATTCGCGCGGGATCACGCTGACCTGGAAGTAGCGAGCCGGGTCACCCGAACAGCCGCTGATAGGCGGCGTCGAACCAGGGCTCCTTGACGTCGAGGTAGGCGGTCGTCGCCTCGGACCCGCTGAGCCCGGCCGCTTTCGCCTCGCCCGCACGCTTGATCTCGAGGTATTCGGCGCGCGCGTCGGGGTCAGCACGCAACCAGTCGCGGAAGCGCAGCGCGAACTGCTGGCCCGGCGTTCCGTCCACGCGCACATGCACATTGGCGAGGCGGCCGGGGTCCGCGCTCTGGTGGAATCGCTTGGACCACAGCGCGTTGTCGACGCCCTCGGGGTCTGCGGGCGTCGGCTTCGGATTGTCCTGAGTGACGCCCGGCCGCACCGGAAATCCCGCTGCCCCCAACGCATCTCGCAGTCCGTCGGCCGCCGCCAGGTCGGCGACGGTGATCTGGAGATCGATGACGTCCTTCGCGGGCAGCTGCGGCACCGAGGTCGAGCCGATGTGATCGATCCGCGCGGCGGCCTGCCCGCACGCCACCCACAATCGCGCGATCAACCGCTGCGCCTGCGCGTCCCACTCCGGGTCTGCCGGTACGAGCCGCACCTCTTTTCGCCGGGCGGGGGTCGCGGTGCGCAGGTTGTGTTCGAACGGCACCAGCCGCTCGTCCCACAGCGTGCGAACCGTCCCCTCGATATCCGCCGGCGCGCCACTGTTGTCCAGCAGCACATCGGCTATCGCACGCCGCTGCTCGTCGGTGGCCTGCGCCGCAATTCGCGCCCGCGCGTCCGCTTCGTCGACACCACGGAATTCCACCAATCGATGCAGCCGAGTTTCCGCGGGCACGTCGACGACCAGCACGAGATTCATCAGCGGCGCGAGACCGTTTTCCACCAGCAGCGGAATATCCTGCACCACAATGGCGTCCGGCGCCGCGGCGGCAATCAATTCCGCGGTGCGTTTACCCACCAGCGGATGCGTAATGGAATTCAGCCGCGCCCGGGACGCGTCGTCGGCGAATGCTCTGGCGGCGAGGGCCGGGCGGTCCAGGCTGCCGTCGGCCGCCAGGATGCCGGCGCCGAACGCGTCCACGAGGGCCGCGAGGCCTTCGGTGCCAGGTGCGACGACCTCCCTGGCGATCAGATCGGCATCGACGATCACCGCCCCGCGGTCGGCGAGCATCCGCGCCACCGTCGACTTGCCCGCTCCCATGCCTCCGGTGAGGCCGATCCGCAACATTCGACCAGTCTTACATCCGGCGTTCTCGTGCGCCGCGCCCCACCCGGGCCCGCGCCTGCCATCGGGACACAATCAGCCCGATTACCCACTGACGGCTGAGTTTCCACCTGCCCTCGCCGCATTTGTTCGATCCGTGACGAGGCCGAGACCGATTCGCAACAATTCCGGCCGAACCGGGTCACGCGGCGACAACTTTCCGACACGCCGAGCCAATTACTTGCGCAAAATACTCTGCGCGGCACTTTCGTTCGGCTAATCTTCGCCGTGGCGATCCAGGCGCCAGCACCAGCAAGCAAAGGAACACCATTGGGCACCAGAAACAACCAGACGGGTCGCCACCGCCTGGGTATGGCGGGTGGCGTGCACTGCACCCAGATTCCCGCCGTCGCGGAGGCGCTGGCCGAGCACCGCCGCACTTGGTTCACCGCGTTGATCAGCCCGGCCCGGCACAGTTTCGCGGCCATGCGCAAACGCTCCACCGTCCCCTCGGTCCGGTGGGTGCCCGCGACCGCGAGCTGACCCCACACTTCGAGCAGTGGCCCAGCCCCCGCCAGGGCTGGGCCACTCTCATGCCCGAATCAACCCGCTCGGCCTGCGCCGGGTACCGGGTTGTTGCGCCGGCATGGCATTCGGCGGCACCGGATACGGAACTCCGGCGGTCGCCGTGCCCAGGGCGACATTCGGGCCGCATTGGGCGATCGCGGCATCCATTTTCGGTTTCGGATCGGGCAGTACGGGTTTCGCCGCATTCGGCGCGGAACCGAAATCGAACGTGGAGGTCATATCGCCGGTCACACCGCGCCGCCACGCCGTCAGATTGGGCACCTCGACGCCGAATCTGGTTTCCAGCAGCCGCAATTGCGAGGTGTGATCGAAGGTCTCGGACGCGACGAGTCCGCCGCGGGTATAAGGCGAGATCACCAGTGCGGGAACACGATAGCCGAGACCTATCGGACCGGCGGTGCCGTCCGCCGCCTCGACGCGGTCGAGCGGCACCGTGAGGAACTCCCCCGGGGTGCCCGGCGGCGCGGTCGGCGGGGTGACGTGATCGAAGAAGCCGCCGTTCTCGTCGTAACTGATGATCAACGCGGTCTTCTCCCACACCTTCGGGTTCGAGGTGAGGATGTCGAGCAGCTGCACGATGCCGTAGGCGCCGAAAGCCGCAGGCAGCGCGGGATGTTCGCAGTTGAGCAGCGACGGGATCACCCAGGACACCGCGGGCAGCGTGTCGTTGGCGACGTCGGCCTGGAAGTCGTTGGGGTACACCGGCGCCATACCGCGGCGCGCCAAATCCGAAGCAGGGTCGGCGGATTGGGTGAAGCAGCCGAGCATGCCGTCCAACAGCACCGAGGACAGCGGGCCGACATCGCGGTTGTTGTAGATCTTCCAGCTCACGCCGGCCTCGGTGAGGTTCTCCGGGTAGGTGCGCCAGCTGTACACGTGCTGCGGAATGAGCGTCGGCGTCCGCACCAGCGGGCCGCCCGCGTAACCGTCCGGGTCGATGGTCGCGCTGATCCAGTACAGCCGGTTCGGATCGGTGGGTCCGAGCACCGAGCAGTGGTAGTTGTCGCACAGCGTGAAGGCATCGGCGAGTGCGGTATGGATCGGAATGTCTTCCGGCAGGTAGTAACCCATCGCGGCGGGCGCGTTCGCCGGGCCGACACCGGCCACCGACATCGGCATCCAACCATCGTTGCGGCCGCCGTTCCAAGCACGATGCATGCCGCCCCAGGAATGATCCGGGTCGTTGATGCATTCACCGTCCAGCGTGGCGCCGCGGGTGGTGTCGAGCCGGAACGGATTGACGAAACCGTCAGCCGTGGGGCCGATTCCGGGCGTCCACCCGTACTGCCGCCAAGCCGGCGACGGGTCGTCGAAGCCGCGGACGCCGGACAGCGTGCCGAAATAGTGGTCGAACGAACGGTTCTCCTGCATCAGCAGCACGAAATGCTCGATATCGCCGAGCCCGCCCGTGCCCGCCGGATCGGCGGCATAGGCCCGCTGGATGATCGGGTCGGCCCAGGAGGCCAACGCGCCCACCGCACCGGCCGCGGCCGCCTTCGCTAGGAATTGTCTGCGGTTGAGTCCGCTGAACGGCCCCGCTGCGCACATCGTGTCGGCCGACCTTTCCGCCAGGGCTGTCGAGCAGAATTTCGCGATCCGCGCCGACCCTACCCGAGGTGCGGCGACGCCGCAGAGAAAGATCAACAGGTGGTACCGATGAGGTGATCTGGACCACGTTCGCCACCGATCGATGCTGAACAATTGCCGTCGACTGCCCGAATTGCCGGACTCAACGCGATGTGCCCGAGAATCCCAGCGGTCCAGCCGGTTTCATGTGCTTTGCCTGATTCCTCCCGTTCATCAGTTGACGGGCACGGGTTCCCGTGCGGCCGTGGTCAACTCGGCCACCCCGCGCAGAAACCTGCGCCACACCAGGATCGCGGTGGTGCCGAAGCCCACGCACAGCCCCAACCAGATGCCCGGCCCGCGCAGATCGAGGGTGAACGCGAACAGCGCCATCGCGGGCACACCGAGCACGAAGTAGCCGATCAACGTGCTCTGCATGCCCGCCTTGGTATTTCCGATCCCGCGCAGCAGGCCGATGCACAGATTCTGCGAACCCTTGCAGTACTGCTGGACGATCGCGAACCACAGCAGCGTCGACGCCGCGGCGACCACCGCGGTGTCGTCGCGATCCGCGCCGAGGAACGGCGCGAGCACCGTGCCGGGGAACAGCACGTACACCAGTCCCACCGCCGTCATGAAACCGAAGCCGAGCGCGAAGGTGCGCCGGGCGATGCCGGCGACCGCGTGCTGATCCCCTTGGCCCACTGTGCGACTCACCAGGATCGAGGAGCCCTGGGAGAGGCCGATGTTCACCTGGTACACGATGTAGGCCAGCTGATTGACGATATTGCTCGCGGCCAGCGCCACCGGCCCGAACCCACCCATCAGCACCGTGGCGATGGAGGTGATCGCCGCTTCCGCACCGTAGGTGAGCGAGATGGGCGTGCCCATCCGCACGATCCGCAGCACCGTGGCGCGGTCGGCGGTCCACACGCGCAGCGAAAGCAGTTCGCCGAGTACCGGATCGCGCCGGACGGTGCGCAGGTAGGTGCCGAAGGTCCAGACTTGCACCAGCGTCGTGGCTAGACCGATACCGGCCAGGCCCAGCTGCGGCATACCGCACCAGCCGAAGATGAACAGCGCGTTCAACAGCGCGTTCACGCCGATCGACAGCAGCGTCACCCGCAGCAGCGAGCCCGCTCGGCGCAGCCCGACGGCGAACTGCCGCAGCACATTCAGCCACAGCATCGGAATCAGGCCCGGCGCGAGCGCCCAGATGATCGGCCGTGCCAGCTCGAGCACCGCCGGGTCCTGCCCGAACCACCGCAGCGCGTAGCCGAGCGCGACGAGGATCAGCGCGCCCACGATCGACACCGCGGTGGCCACCGCGGCGGCGGCGCGCACGTACCCGCGGATCTCGGCGCGGGCCTGCTCGTCGAGTCCGGCACTGCCGGTGCGTTTCTCGCCCTGTCCGGCCGCTGTGGCGATCATGTTCCCGACGCCGGTCACCATGCCGACGCACATGGTGCGCAGCTGGTTGTACAGCAGCAGCGCGAGCCCGCCCGCCGCGACCGCGGCGATCCCGAGCAGTCCCATCATCGCCAGATCGACCGTGGTCAGCGCCACCTGCGCGAGCTGGATGCCCGCGATCGGGGCGGCCAGCGCGACGATGGCGCGATACTCCCGAATTGCCATAGCGTTTACGCCCCCGCCCGTTCCAGGTCGTCGGCCGCCAACCGTACCGATTCGTCATAGGCCGTCAGCAGACGCGTGATCCGCTGCTGCGCCGCACGGTCGTACAGCCCGCGCGCGTGCAACCAGTCCTCGTCGTAGACGGTGTCGAGGTACTTCTCTCCCGCGTCGCACACCAGCACCACCACGGTGCTTGCCGCGGGGACGTGCACCAGGCGGCGCAGCGCGATGTGGATCGCCGCGCCACCGGTACCACCCACCAGAATGCCGGTACGCCGTGCCACCACGCGTGCGGTGGCGAACGCGTCGACATCGCCCACGCGGCAATCCTCGTCGATGGCGTCGTATTTCACGTTGCCGCCGACCGGGAACCCGGCGGGGCTGCCCGCGCCGGTCTGCCAGTAGCCGCCGCCCGCGCCACCGAAAATGATCGACCCGACGGGCTCGACACCGATCGCGTGCACCCGGGAACCGAGCCGGCGCAGCTCTTCGACTGTGCCGCAGAGGGATCCGCCGGTGCCGACCGCACCGACGAGGTAGTCGACATCGGTATTGAGATCGGTGAGCAGTTCGGCCGCCAGGTCCCGATAGCCCGCGTTGTTGTGCGGATTGTTGTGCTGGTCGGGGCGATACGCGCCGGTGCGTGCGGCGATCTCGTCGGCGACCCGCCTGCGCTCGACCGTACTCGGGCCGCCGCTGTCCCCGCTGTCCACCGAGACCAGCTGCGCGCCCATCGCTTTCATCGCACGCAGCTTGTCCTTCGCGGCGTGGTCGTCGACCACCGCGGTGAAGGTGTAGCCGCGTTCCAGCGCGATCAGGGCGAGCCCGGTACCGGTATTGCCGGACGTGGGTTCGACGATGTGCCCGCCCGGCCGCAGTTCGCCACTGCGTTCGGCCTGCAACACCATCTCGCGGGCCATGCGTACCTTCGCCGAGCCGGTCGGGTTGAACTGCTCCAGCTTCAACAGGATCCGGGTGCCGGTGCCGGTGCGCACCAGTTCGAGCAGCGGGGTCGCGCCGATGAGCTCGGACGCGCTGCGCACGACGTTCTCCCGGAGCCGGGGCATCGGCCGCACGCCGGCCGGATGCACGGTGGCCCGGCCGACCGGACGCACCGTCGTCGCGTCCGCTTCTACTTGTCCAAACGCCACAACCACCGGTCCTCCTGTTCGGTGACGACAACCTTGGGCGGCAGCGGGAGCTGGTGGAACTCGCTCTCGTTCTTGTCCATCTGGTAGCCCGCCGTATTCGGATACAACAGCAGGTCACCGGGTTCGGGTCGCTGCGCCAAACGGACCTTGCGCCAGGTGAGCACGTCGTACTCCATGCAGCTGGCGCCGCCGACACAGGTGGCCACCGGTGCGGCGGCGGTGATCTGCTTGCGCGGCACCAGGATCGGGTCGGGCAGGAACTCACTGCCCTTCCACTGCTCGGAGACGCTCATGCTGAGTCCGTGCACGGTCGTGATGCCGTAATCGGCGTTCTGTTTGTAACCGAGCACCGGGAACACCGTGAATCCCGCGTCGATCAGCAGGGCCCGCCCCGGCTCGATGAACAGCTGAATATCGTTGTCCCGCAGATTCTCCGCCAGGGATCGGACACCGAAGCGGGTGGCCAGCACGGCGTCGAGCATGGCGGCGCCGGTCGGGTCCTGGGCGTAGGGGTAGAACTTGCCGAACTGTTTTCCGGCATGGAACCAGTCGTCACGGCGCTGTTCGGAGAAGGTGTGCCAATCGTCGTCGCGCACGTACCGGCAGGCGAAACCGCCCCCGATCGAGATCGTGTCGACGGGCAAACCCCGCGCCCGCGTCCGCACACACAGCTGGATCAGTTCGTCGGCGAGTTCGGCGCGCGGCGCAACCGCGTAGCCGTCCAAATGGAATGAGAACCCGATCAGTTCCACCCGCGGCCGCAGTCGCACGCACAACTCGATCGCGCGATCGAGATCGGTTGCGGACAAACCGAACCGGCTGTGCGGGGCGTTGGGCGGCAGCCGCCGCAACAAGATCCGCACCGGTCCGGCCTGCCGGGCGATCTCGGCGATCCGCTCCAGTTCGTCGAGTGCGTCGATGGCGACCACGCAGTCGTGCCGGGCGGCCAGGCGCAGCAGCGCATCGGTTTTCGCGGCGCCGGTCACCCCGATGTCGCGCCCGCGGACACCGTGCGCCAGCGCGTGCACCAGTTCCGGTTCACTCGCCACGTCGACCGCCCCGTCCAGATCGGCGATCTCGGACAGCCAGCAGCCTGCCTTATTGGCCTTCTTGCCGTAATAGACCTGGCCGCGCACACCGCGTGCGGTGAAGACCCGCTGGAACGATCTGAGGTTGTCGGCGAACTGCTCCGGGTAGACCACGTGGAACGGGCCGCCCAGCGCGTGCCGGATATCGAAGAGCAGGTGCCGGTCCGCGCGCACCCGCTGCTGCCACTTCTGTTCCAGCGCAGGCAGACCGGGGAATTCGACCGCTGCGATGTTCACGACCACAGTTCCACCCGCTGTCCACGGCCCGCGGCCACCGCCCGGGTCGCCAACGCGTGCGCGACCGGGATATCGGTGATGATCATGCCGCTGGCGAAGGCGAACACCCGGTCGTCCGCGCCGATCCGCCCGCGCGCCCGGCCGGCCACGATGTCCGGGAGTTCGGCGTCGATCACCGGCCCGTCGGGGCCGGCCAACCGGGTGCCGGTGACTCCCAGCTGCCCCGCACTGGTCGCGATCGCGTAATCCGCCGCACGTAGCGCGCCGCTCTCGACGCCTTTACTGGCCACCGAGATCAGCACACCGCCCGGCGGCAACCACTCGGTGCGTACCTTGGGATGGGCTGCCCGCCCGGAGGCGACGACGACGATATCCGAATCGGCGACCGCGGCGGGTACGTCGTCGACCAGCTCGATCTCCCGGTCCGGATACCAACGCCGCATGGTGGCAAGGGTTTCCGCGATGCCGTCGGGATGGGTACCGAACAGGCGCAGCTCCTGCAGTTCCGGTAGCGCGGTGAGCAGGTACGGCAAGGTGTTTCGTCCTTGCACCCCGGTGCCGATCATCAAGGCCTTCGTCGCACCCTCGCGGGCACAGTGTTTCGCGGTGATGGCCGTCGTCGCCGGGGTGCGGGCGGCACCGACCCGCTGACAGTCCATGAAGGCGAACGGCAGGCCCGTGGTGTCGTCGTACAGGCTGATCGTGGTGTAGTACTTGTCCGCGCTCTCGCTGCCCTGCCGGTAGGACGTCTTGAAACCGATCTGCTCCAGCGAACTGTCGTAGCCCAGCATCGAATACGACACCGCGTCGCGCTCCACCTTCGGAATCGGCATCATCAGCTTGACCGGGCACCGGGATTCGCCGCGCGCGTACGCCAGATAACCCTCCTCGACCAGATCGATGACCTCGGCGGGCGTCAGATCGATATCGGCCAGATCGGTGCGGGTGAGGATATGCAGTGCGTTGCTCATAGAACTCCGATGTCGTCGGTCGAATCAACGGTCGGTCCGGGCGACGACGCTGCCGCACCGGACACGGGAGAGAGGTTGTCCCCCAAGCGCACGAGCCGACCCGCGCACACGCTCAACAAGGGGAGGTCGTGACTGATGAAGAGCACGCCGACACCCGTGCCCGCCAGGGCGGTCACGGTGCGGGCGACCGCGGCGGTGGTGGCCGGGTCGAGCATCGAGGTCATCTCGTCGCACAGCAGGTAGTCGGGCTCGGACACGAGCACCCGGGCGACTGCGGCTCGTTGCAATTGACCGTCGGAAACCTGCGCCGGATACCGGTCGAGCAGATCCGGTGTCATGCCGACGGATTCGAGCACGCTCGCCCAAGCCACCGGCCTGCGCGCGAGTTCGGCGATGGACCGGCGCAGGGTCAGGCGCGGATCGCAGGACCGCCGCGGCGACTGGAACAGCATCGCGATGCGCCCGGTATGCCGCCGGGGCAACGGTCTCCCATCGCAGACGACCCGCCCACCGCTGGGTTTGCGAAGGCCGGACAAGACCTGCGCGAGTGTCGTTTTGCCGGTGCCCGAGGGCCCGGTCAACCCCACCACCTCACCGCGAGCCAGCTCGAGCGAGATCCGGTCGAGGACCAGGCGCCCGCCCAGTCGCACTGAAACGGCCTCGGCCGCAAGAGATCTTCTCGTCATGTCGCTCCGTAGCGGAAGTCCGCGGGCAGGTTCACCAGTTCCGGTGTGCGATACGGCAGCGGGTGCAAACCGTTCTCGGGCAGCGCGGCCAGCAGATCCTTCGTGTACGGATGCGCAGGTGCGGTGAGAACCTCTCCTGCACAGCCGGTTTCGACTATCCGGGATGCGTACATCACCGAGATGTCCGTGCAGATCTGCGCGGCGCGCAGGGCCGTCAGGTCGTGCGTGACGAGCAGTACGCTGCCGCCCGCCGCGGCGAATTCGCCGAGCAGACCCAGGATCGCGGCCGCCCGCGCGGCGTCGAGCGCCGAGGTCGGTTCGTCGGCGATGATGAGCGTGGGATCGCCCGCCAGCGCGAAGGCCAGCGCCGCTCGCTGCGCCATACCGCCCGAAAGTTCGTGCGGATACCGGCGCAGCACCTCCGCGGTCAACCCGACGCGGTGCAGCAGATCGCCCGGCTCGTGCGCGGTGCCCAGGCACCGGATCGTTTCGGCCAGTTGCGGTCCCAACCGCCGGACCGGCGTGAAGTACGTCATCGCCGACTGTGGGACCCAGGCCACCGTGCGGCCCCGGGCCCGCCGGATATCCGCTGCGGAGTACGTCCGGCCATCGGCCTCGAGCGCGACGGTGCCGGTCATGCGGGCTCTTTTCGGCAGCAAACCGGTGACGGTCGCGGACAGCATGGATTTCCCCGAGCCCGATTCGCCGATCAAACCGTGCACCGTGCCGCGCGCTACGGTCAGGTCCGCCTCGGTGACCGCGTGCACGATGCGGCCGGGGCCCAGCGGGATTCGCACAGACACGCGCTGCAAGGTCAACGTCACGCCGACACCTCGTGGCGCCGTTGACTGTTCCGCTGCCAATGCCTGCCGAGCACCGAGACCGCCAGCGCGACGAGCACCAGCACCCCGGCCGGAAAGACCAGTAACCACCAGTCCCCCAGCAGAATCGACGCCTGCGCGTCCGAGAGCAGCGTGCCGAGCGAGGCCCGGTGCGGCGGCAGGCCGACGCCCAGGAACGACAGCGTCGACTCGTGCCAGATCGCGTGCGGGATCAGCAGCACGACGCCCACCAGCGCCTGACCCAGGGCGGGCGGGACGAAATGCCGCCGGACGATGCGCCATCCGGGCAGCCCGCGCAACCGGGCCGCCTGCACGAATTCGGCGTGCCGCAGCGCCAGCACCTCACCCCGCACCACCCTGGCCACCGAGGTCCAATGGGTGAGCACGAGCGCGACGACGATGGCGAGCACCGAGCCGCGATACATGGCCACGACCAGCAGGGTGAGCAGCAGGCTCGGCAGCGAGTTCATCGTGTCCACCGCGCGCATCGCGATCCGATCCCACCAGCCGCCGAACGCCCCAGCGCTCACCCCGACCAGCAGGCCGAGGACCGCCGAGCCCAACGCCGCGGCCGTGGCGATCAGCAGCGAGACGCGCATGCCCTCGGCGACGCGGACGAACACGTCACGCCCGGCACTGTCGGTACCGAAGGGGAATTCGAGACCGGGCGGCCGCCTGCTGAGGGAGAAGTCGACCAGGGCGTCGTCGACCGGCCGCAGCAGTGGCACCAGCCCGGCATACAGCACCGCGAGTACCAGCACACCCACCGCGATCACGGGAACCGTTGCACGCCACCGTTTCCTGGTCAACAGCGGTGCGGTCCGCAGCTCAGCCATCGGCGTCGATCCTCGGATCGATGGCCACGCCGATCGCATCGGCGGCCAGGTTGCCGATCAGCACCACTACCGTGACGAGCAGCGTCAGCGCGGCGAGCAACGGGAAATCCAGTGCGCGAGCGGCAGTCACGGTCGCCGCGCCCGCACCCGGCCAGCTGAACACCGTCTCGATCACCGTGGCGCCGACCACCAGTTCCGGCAACCTCGCGCCGCACAGCGCGACGAACGGCGCCACCGACACCGGGAGCACATGCCGGAAAGCGATGACCCGCCACGGCAATCCCCGTGCTTTCGCCCCGGTGACGGCGTCGCTGTCGAGGCTGTTCGCCACGGTCTCCCGCAACCCGAGCGCCAGCCAGGGCAGCTGCGTCACGCCGAGCAGCACGGCGGGCAGCACGAGATGCCGGGCCGTCGATCCGACACCGACGCCGCCACCGGGATCGGTCAGACCCGCGGCCGGAAACCAGCGCAGGGTGGTCGCGAATAGCAGCACCGCACCGAGCGTCAGCACGAACGGCGGAACGGACTGCAACACAACGGCACTCGCGCTGAGGATCCGATCGGCCAAGCCGTCGCGGCGCAGTCCGGCCCAGGCGCCGAGGCCGGCCGCGAGCACCAGCGCCACCACGCCGCCCAGCACACCGAGCAGCACACTCCAGGGCAGCCGCTCGGCGAGCACCTCGGCGACGGGCCGGCGGTAAGACCGGGAGGTGCCCAACTCGCCCCGCAGCAGATCGCCCAGCCAGGACCACCACGCGCCGAACCAGCTGCGGTCCAACCCGAGTCGCTCCCGCAGCGCCGCGCGCTGCGCCTCGTCGAAGCCGTCCCCGTGCGCCCCGAGGTAGGCGTCCAGTGGATCGAACGGACTGGCCGCCGCGAGCGCGAACACGGCGAGCGAGACCAACCCGGCCAGCGGTACCGCGACGACGAGCCGGCGCATGATCAACCTGCCCGCTCTGCCACCCATCACCGGGTCCAGCGCGCGAGCCCGTACCACGGACCCCACGCGACGCCGTGCGAATGCGGTTCCAGCGCAGTCGGTGTGACCCGCCAGCCGTTGTCGCGCAGCACGTAGACGTGGTTCGTGGTGACCAGCGCGAGCATCGCGGGCGCGTTGTGATATTCCGCCTGCAGCTGCCGGTACAGCTCGGCCCGACGCGGCGGGTTCGTCTCGCCGCGGGCGGCATCGAGCAGCTGATCGATCTTCGGGTTCACGTAGTCCGAGGCGTTGTCCCACTTGGAGCCGACACCCGGCGCGGCGTAGCGGGAGTGCAGTTTGGTGTAGAGCTGGCTGTCTACCGTGTAAGGCTGACCACCACCGCCGAGCAGGAACGGGGTCTGCGCCAGGTACTCCGGCGTCATCTTCTGCTTGTCCACCGCGACCGGGGTGATCTCGATACCGACCTTCTTCGCGTCCGAGACCACGGCCATCGTCAGATCACGCCGCAGCACTTCCGTCGGGTAGTAGGCGATCTCGAAACTCGCGCGCCGCCCGTCCCGTGCTCGGATGCCGTCCGCACCGAGCTGCCAGCCCGCCGCGTCCAGCACCCGCGCCGCCTCGTCCCGGTCGAAGCCGAAATCCTTTGCGGGGTCGTAGTTCTCGCCGTAGACGGTGCCCATCAGGGTGGACATCGGCGCACCGTGCCCACCTAGGATGTGCTCGACCATGGCCTTGCGGTCCACGGCGACATTCAAGGCCCTGCGGACCGCGGGGTCACCCGCGACCGGGTTGCCACTCGGCAAGGTGATGGCGCGCCAATCATTGGCCACCGCCGAGACGACCCGATATCCGTCTTTCGCCGCCGCCTGGGCCAGCTCGGGCGGCAGCACCGTGCCGTCGGCCCCGTCGCGCAGCTGACTCGCCCTGGCGTTGTCGTCGTCGCTGCGGCGCACCACGAACTTTCGCACCTGGGCGCGCTCGCCCCAATAATCGTCACGGGCGGTGAGAATCACTTGATCGGGGCGGGATTCGGTGAGGACGTACGGTCCGGTCCCGACCGGGTGCCGGTTGATCTCGGCCTGATCCGCGGGCCCCGGGGTGGCGAAAGCTTCCGCCGGCGCGATCGCCAGGAACAGTCGATGGTCGAAATCGGCATAGGCGCCGGACAATTCGAACTCGACGGTATCCGGCCCGGTCTGTACTGCCCGCTTCAGGAAGTCGTAATCCGCGGCGATCGGTGCGGCGAACGCCGGATCGATCAACGAGTTGTAGGTCGCGACAACGTCTTCGGGCCCGAACGTGGTGCCGTCCGAGAAGCGCACGCCGGTTCGGGTGTGCACCCGCCAGCGGGACAGATCGCCGCCGACCGGCTCCGGCGCACCCACGGCCAGCACCGGCACGGCCGCCGGGATCCGATCCGACACGCCCTCCTCGATCCGGTACAGGCTTTCGAAGATCTTCGACTCGCCGTTCTTCCCCGCGCCGAGCAACGGGCTGAAGTCGCCGAGTTCCTCGGTGTCGATCACCACGAATTGGTCAGGATCGCTGGATGTTTCCCCCGGTGCCGAGCAAGCGGTCAGCCCTACTACGAATGCCGTTGCGGCAGCACACATCCCGATCCGAAACAAAGCCATGTCAGCATCGTAGACTACTGGTAATGATTTTCATTAGCATTTTCAGTGAAACCGGACACACCCGTCGAGCCGGACGCGACGCGTCGGCTGATGTCCGAATACCGCTCGAGTGGCTAATGGAGAGCTAATCTCCTGGCTGTGCCGATCAGGGATGCGGTCTCGGGCTTGGTATCGAAATGGAAGCTGCTGCTGTGGCTCGCCGCCACGGCGGTGTCCCTGCTGCTGGCCGCGGGCACCGTGTACTCGTGGACGCACGCGGCGAGCAAGCACGCACCGGTCGCGGAGATCGGCACCACGGTGTCGTCCTACGCCGAGGCCGAGGCGGCGGTGCGGCCGAACCTGCCGCAGGACCGGCATGTCCCCCGGCTCTCCACCGGCGTGCTGGTGAACTCGCTGCAGTTCGTCAACGCGCACAACGTCAAAGCGGTCGGCCACATCTGGCAGCACATACCGTCCGACTTCCCGGCGGAGATCGAGATCGGCGTGCAGCTGCTCGAGGCCGAGGACCCGCACAGCCCCAAGAAGGTGTTCGAGTACCCGCTCGGCGACTGGCGCGTGGTCGTCTGGTCGTTCTCCACCGTCATCCGCCAGCAGTTCCACTACCAGGACTATCCGCTCGACCACCAGGACATCTGGCTGCGCATGCGCCCGGTCGACATGATCCATCCGGTGCAGCTGGTGCCCTCGTTCGAATCGTTTCCGCCGTGGGACCCGCACGCGCTCAACGGGTTGGACCCCGGCTTGGTCTTCGGCGACTGGGAGCCCGAGTACACCGTGTGGAGCCTCAATCACCAGGCGTACAGCATGCTCACCCATCCCGGGCTGGCCAATACCGACGAGCTGTACTTCAACGTCGGCGTCACTCGCGGGCTGCTCGGACCGCTGCTCGGCCGGATCGTGCCGGTGCTGCTGCTGGCGGTGCTGATGTTCCTTTCGCTGTTCGTCATCACCACCGACCCGGACCGGCGGCCGATCTCCGGCTTCACCGCGTTCGCGATCATCACCTTCTCCGTGTCCACCGTGCTGGTCGTCGCGGTCAACGACAACGCGGCCCGCACCGAAGTGGGCTCGGCGGGCATCTCCTACATCGAGTACTGGTACTTCACCCTGTACGTGATGACGCTGCTCGTGGCGCTCAACGCGACCCTGCTGCTGCACGGCGCCTTCGGCAGAGCACTGGCCTGGCGGGACAACCTGCTGCCCAAGGTGCTGTTCTGGCCGCTGTTCACCGCGATCATGTTCGCGGCCACCGTCGGGTACCTCGGCCTCTGACCGGCACCGTCACCGGGCCAGCAGCAACCATCCAGGCAATAGCAGCAACGTCGCCAGCGAGGTCTTCGCGACGATCGACGCCGCCAGATCGATGTCCGTCTCGTAGCGCTGGGCGAAGATGAACAGATTCTGCGGCGAGGGCATGGCGGCGATCAACACCGAATACGTCAGCCAGGCAGCGCGAATCCCGCGCACCGCGGCGGCGATCGGCCGCTGTCCACCCGGATCCTCTTGTCCGGCACCGAATTCCATGACGGCGATGACCACGACGGTGAGCACGCAGACCTGGAGCAGGATGATCGGGAAGATCGGCGCGGCGTCACCGAACAGCAGCACGAACACCGGGATCGCGAAATAGGTGGTGTTCACCTGCACCCCGGCCATGATGCGCAGCGCGATCCCCCGGCTGTCCGCGCCGGTCACCCGCCGCGACCAGAACCCGACCACCAGCATGCCGGCCAGCGCGGTGACCAGATACGCGGCGATGGCGCGCGGATCGAAGAGGCGCCCGAGGTCACTCGAATACAGTGCCCCGGCCAGATAACAGGGAATCGCGAACAGAAACGCGAAGTCGGAGAACGCTTTCGAGATCTCGGCGCCGATGATCTTGCGCCGCGCGAAGACGACGCCACCGCCGAACACCAGCGCCACCGGCGCGAGTTTGCCGATCGTCGTCGCTATCTGGCTCATCCCGGCTAGAGCCCGAGCGACCGGACCAGGTCCAGCATTTCGGCGTGATAGAGCTTCGCGGGGGCTTGCGCCTGCGGCACCAGGTGACCGTAGACCTCGAGCGCGATCAGCCCGTGCATCCGGCCCCACATCCGCAGCGCCAGGCTCAGCGCCGCGGGCGGCAGCTCGGGAAAGTCGTTGCGCACGTGGGCGACCAGGCCCGCATCGAAATCGGACCAGTCCTCGTCGCCGACCGTCTGCCGCGCCGCGGCGTGCGGCCAGGCCGCCGCGGCCAAGCCGACGAGCCCGGTGCAGGCCCGCAATTCGGCCGCGGTCGCGGGCCCGCCGGGCGGTGGCTGGTAGCCGGCCACCGGATCGCCATAGATGAGCCGGAACTCCGCGGGATGCGCGATCGCCCAGTCGCGCACGGTCTCTCCCCACGCGACGATTCGTCCCGCCGGGTCGGCGACGGGAACCGCGTCCCGCGCGGCCTCGACCCGATCCACCAGCGCGGTGTAGACATCGGAGATCAGCGTGGAGATCAGGTCGTCGCGGGTGGCGTAGTAGCCGTAGATGGCACCCGCGGTCATGCCCATCTCACGGGCGATGGCACGCAACGAGACCGCGTCCGGCCCGCCCTCGGCGAGCAACCGTAAGGCGATCGCCTTGATCTCGTCCGACGCTTGCGCACGTAACCGCTCCCTGCGACTCCTGACTGCCTCGACCACGGTTTGACACTCTACAGCGTTTGGCTACTATCGTCCGTGCTGTTACTGAACGGCGTGTAGTAAATGAACAGCGTCGAGGGAGTGATCGTGGAAATCGGAATTTTCGGGGCGACCGGCGTCATCGGCAGCCGGGTCGTCGCCGAGGCCACCCGGCGGGGACACCGCGTGACCGCGTTCACCCGGGACGCGGCCCGGATCCCGGCCGAGCAGGCCGGGGTGCGCTGGCAGGTGGCCGATTGGCTCGACGCCGACAGCATCGCCACCGCCATCACGGGCGCCGACGTGGTGATCAGCGCCGTGAACGCCGGGCGCGACATCGCCGACACCATCGCCAACGCCGGCGATTTCGTCACCGGCGCGCAGGCCATGGTGCGCGCGCTCGAACGGCAGCCCCGGGTCCGGCTGATCGCCGTCGGCGGCGCGGGCAGCCTGGAGGTCGCGCCCGGTCGCCAATTGGTCGACACCGGAGCGGATTTCACCCGCACCTTGACCGAGGTGCTGGAGGTACCCGCGGAGTACATCGACGTGGTGCGCGCACTGCGCGACAGCCTGAACGTCTATCGGCTGTCCGATCGCCACTGGACCTACCTCAGTCCGTCCGCGGGCCGGATCGAACCCGGCGAGCGCACCGGGCAGTTCCGTATCGGCGGCGACCAGCTGCTGTCCCCGGCTCCCGGCGCGGGCGACATCTCGGCCGAGGACATCGCCGTCGCACTGCTAGACGAGGCGGAACAGCCCCGGTTCGTCCAGCGCCGCTTCACCGTCGGCTACTGAGCGCCGAAACTTGTCGTACCCCTGAGGGAGAATAGTTCTCAGGTCGGACGTCGATCGAGTTGCCGCGAAAGGTAATTGGCACTCGAACGAGGAGGCGCAATGCCTGATGTCCCAGCTTCGACACCCGACCCGCGCGACCCGATGCATGTCGATCTCGAGCGGCTGGTGGAGCTGGCGGCAGAGATCGAGCGGCATCGGTACCTGCTCCGCGCCGCGGCCGAGGACTATCGGTGGCGGGTGGCGCAGCGGGTGGAGTGGCTGGAACCGGACGATCGGGCGATGCGGCTGGCCCATGCCGAGCGGCTGATCGAGGCGATGATGATCGACCCGGTCCAGCACACCACCCTGGATCTCGACGCCTACCGCGCCGTGCGCGACGGTGCGCCGCTCGAGTTCGACCTCGAACGGCGGACCTACGTGCTGCGCCGGCCCGGCCGGGAACCCTTGGCGATCCGCCCGGGGCTGCCGGAACACCGGCTCGGCGTGATCGCCCGGCTCGCCGGGCTGGGGCTGCGGCTGGAACAGATCCAGGTCGTCGTGCTCACCACGGCCCAGCCGGGCGGGTGGACCACCCGCCCGACCGGCCCGCCGGAGGTGACCCGAGGAGGCACGACGAAACCGTCGCGGCGCGTCCAGCCCCAGCTGATGCACCACGCGGACAACTGAATTCGAGCCCGCCGCCGGCGCGCCCTCGATCCGCGACAGCACCTGTCGCACCGGATCGTGCCACGTCGGCGGCGGGCTCATTTCGTCTATCGGCGACGGGCGGATCTCGGCCCCGCACCGCGACCGCCGGATTTGCCCAGCGGCACCACCCCCCAACAGCACAGCCTCGCCGCGCACAGCTCCGGCAACCGGACCACTGCCACAAAATTGATAGTCCCTTGCTTCCACTCCCTCAGTATTCGTATGCTGACCGAAAGAATCTGATAGTCACTGTCAGGTAGCGAACCCTGGGAGGGGCGATGGCGCAACCGACCATCCTCGAACGGCCGCAACCCCCGCACGCCACGCCGCGCTGGGGCGCCGCCGGTCGCTGGGGCATGGCGATGGCCAGGCATCGCCGAATCGTGCTCGCCGTCTGGGTGCTGCTGGTCATCGCCTGCGGCGCGACCTACCCCGCCCTGCACGCCCGGCTCGGCACCCCCGACTACTCCGTGCCGGGTTCGGACTCCGTCGCGGCGAGCAGGCTGGTCGCCGAGCACTTCGCCCAGTTCGGCACCGAACAGGACCTCATCGTCTTCCATTCCGACACCGCGACGGTCGAGGCGCCGGAATTCCGTGCGGCGATCGAGCGCGCCCTGGCCACGGTCCGGCAGACCGACGGCGTCGCCGGCGCCGTCGGCCCGTTCGACGGCAATGCCGCCCAGATCGCCGCCGACCGGCACACCGCCTTCGCCGTCGTCGGCCTCGACGGCGACATCTCCGAGCGGGTCAGCGTCGTCCGGGAACTGCGCACCGCGCTCGCCGCCGAATCCGACGCGAGCGCGCAAGCCGTGCTCACCGGCTACGCGCCGATCCAGGCCGATCTGATGGAGATCGAAACGGCGGATCTGCAACGCGGCGAGGCGCTCGGCGTGCCTATCGCCGCGGTGCTGCTGGTACTGGCCCTGGGCGCGGTGGCCGCCGCCGCGCTGCCGATCAGCGTCACCGCGGCCGGGATCGCCGTTGCGGTCGGCGCGCTGTTCGGCTTGACCACGTTCCTCGCCTTCGACTCGCTGGTGCTCTCGGTCGCCACCATGATCGCCACCGGCACCGCGATCGACTACGGCATGTTCATCGTCAGCCGGTTCAACGAGGAGCTGACGCGGCGCGGCGTCCGAAACAGGCAGGAGCACACCGCCATCGCGCAGGCCGTCGGTGCGGCGATGGACACCACCGGACG
The DNA here is from genome assembly GCF_000308475.2 of Nocardia brasiliensis NBRC 14402. Classification (GTDB taxonomy): domain Bacteria; phylum Actinomycetota; class Actinomycetes; order Mycobacteriales; family Mycobacteriaceae; genus Nocardia; species Nocardia brasiliensis. Next base: position 104,029 of record NZ_BAFT02000038.1, read on the forward strand.
GACGGTGCTCGCCTCCGGGCTCATCGTGATGATCTCGCTGTGCTCCCTCGTCGTGGTCGGGCTGCCGATGCTGAACGGGGTCGCGATCGGTGTGGTGACCGCGGTGATCGCCACGATGGCGGCTGCCTTCACGCTGCTGCCCGCCCTGCTCGCCGCGCTGGGGCCCGCGATCAATCGCGGCGCGCTACCCGAACGCCTGCGGCCCGCCGAGGTGCGCGCGGCCACGGCGTCGAGCGGTTGGGCGCGCTGGGCTCGCATCGTGATGGCGCGGCCGGTGCTGTTCGGCGCGGTCGGGGTCGCGCTGCTGCTCGTCGCGGCCGCTCCGCTGACCGGCCTGCGCTACGGCGTCGACGTGGGCCTCGGATCACTCACCGATCGTGCGTCCGGCCAAGGGCTCACGTTGGTGAAGCAGAACTTCACCCCCGGTCTGGTGTCGCCGATCGAGGTGGTCGTGACCGGCACCGCCGACACCCCGCTCACCGCCGACGCTCGCGCCGACGGGGACCGACTCATCGGTGAGTTCTCCCGAGATCCCCGGATTGCGGCGGTGCTGCCGCAGTACGCGCAGGGCAGGATGTTCGCGGCCGTCGTGCCCAAAGCCTCCTTCGAGTCGACCGAATCCGCCGAGCTGGTGACCGATATCCGTGCCCGCGCAGCGGCTCTGACGCACGCCGAGGTGAAGGTCGGCGGCACGTCCGCGTTGTTCGTCGATGTGTCGCACCGGATCACCGACCGCTTCCCGTGGGTGATCACGCTGGTGCTCGCGATCTCGCTCGGCTTCCTCGTCGTCGCGTTCCGCAGTATCGTGCTCGCGCTCAAGGCGATCGCGATGAACCTGCTCGCCACCGGCGCGGCGCTCGGCATCACCGTCGCGGTGTTCCAGCACGGTGTCGGCGCGGGCGTGCTCGGATTCCAGAGCACCGGGTTCTTGCAGATCTATCTGCCGATGCTGGTGTTCGCGGTACTGTTCGGACTCTCGATGGACTACGAGGTGTTCCTCATCCGGCGGATGAAGGAACACTGGGATGTGCACGGAGACAACGCCGCTGCCGTCGCCGACGGCCTGCAGCGCACGGCCCGGCCGATCACCGCGGCGGCCGCCATCATGGTCGCCGTGTTCGCCAGCTTCGTGACCGCGGACGTGCTGGAGCTGAAGCAGATCGGCTTCGCGCTCGCGGTCGCCATCGCGATCGACGCGGTGCTGGTGCGACTGGTGCTGGTGCCGGCCTTCATGCGGCTGTTCGGCCGCTGGAATTGGTGGCTGCCGCAACGCAAGTCGCGCGCGCCGCGGGTGACTACCTGAACATGGTCTCGACCTGGTCGATGATCGACCCGAACGCCTCGGCGTAAACGTCTTTCAGCCGTCCGGCGAAACCCGTTCCGGCCCAATGGTCCAGCGCGGCGACGCAGCCCCAGACCGCGGTGGCCGCGGCCATCCGCACCCGAAGATCGTTGGGGCCGAAGCCGGTTCGCTCCGCGACCAGCGTCCGGAACTCGTCTTCCAGTTCCCGCATCTGTTTGGTCTGCCCGGCCCGGATCTCGGGCACCGCCGCGATGAACTGCAGCCGCTGCCGGATGCGGTGCTCGGCCTCCGCGGTCAGCAGCGACTCGAGCAATACCGGGACGAGCAGCCGCCCGACCGCAATCAGCTCGGCCGGGGCGACGGTCTGCGGCCCGCCCGCGGTCCGGACCGCCTCGAGCACCTTCGGATCGGCCTCGTCGTACAGGACGAGCATCTCCTTGGTGCCGAAATAGCGGTAGACCGAACTCGGTGACACCTCCGCTGCGGCGGCGACCCGCTCGATCGTCACATTCCGGTACCCGTGCGCGTCGAACAGATCCAGGGCGACCCGCTGGATTCGGCCCATCGCCTCGATCTTCCTGCGTTCCCAGGAGGTCGAGGAAAGCTCGGCAATGGCATCGGACATCACACCAACGATACCGGCCGCCGCTACCTGTCACGGCTTTCCGCAGCGGTCCGGCCACCTGCGAGAAGGGCGAAGGCCCCGGTCCAGCGGACCGGGGCCTTCGTCGTAGTGCGTCTATCAGGCGTTGCCGGAGAGCTTCTCCCGCAGGGCCGCCAGCTGCGCGTCGCTGGCCAGCGAACCACCGGCCGACTCGGACGAGCTGGAGGACGAGGATGCCTGCGAACCGCTCTCGGAGGAGTAGTTCGAGGAGCCGCCGCCGTTCGCGGCCTCGGCCGCAGCGTCGGCCGCCATCTTCTCCATCTGCGCGGTGTGCATCTTGTGGCGACGCTCCGCCTCGGCGTAGCGGCCTTCCCACTCTTCGCGCTGCTTGTCGAAGCCCTCGAGCCACTCGTTGGTGTCGGGATCGAAGCCCTCGGGGAAGATGTAGTTGCCCTGCTCGTCGTAGCTGTCGGCCATGCCGTACTTCGACGGGTCGAACTCGGCGTGGTAGTCCTCGTTCGCCTGCTTCAGCGACAGCGAGATCCGGCGACGCTCCAGGTCGATGTCGATGACCTTGACCATCGCGTCGTCGCCGACCGCGACCACCTGGTCCGGGACCTCCACGTGGCGCTCGGCCAGCTCGGAGATGTGCACCAGGCCCTCGATGCCCTCTTCGACGCGCACGAACGCACCGAACGGAACCAGCTTGGTGACCTTGCCCGGCACGATCTGGCCGATCGCGTGGGTGCGGGCGAACTGACGCCACGGGTCTTCCTGGGTCGCCTTGAGCGAGAGCGAAACCCGCTCGCGATCCAGATCGACGTCGAGCACCTCGACGGTGACCTCGGTGCCGACCTCGACGACCTCGGACGGGTGGTCGATGTGCTTCCAGGACAGCTCGGAGACGTGCACCAGACCGTCGACGCCGCCCAGGTCCACGAAGGCACCGAAGTTGACGATCGAGGAGACCACACCCTTGCGGACCTGGCCCTTCTGCAGCTGGTGCAGGAACTCGCTGCGCACCTCGGACTGGGTCTGCTCCAGCCAGGCGCGACGGGACAGGACCACGTTGTTGCGGTTCTTGTCCAGCTCGATGATCTTGGCCTCGATCTCCTTGCCGACGTACGGCTGGAGGTCGCGGACGCGACGCATCTCGACGAGCGAGGCGGGCAGGAAGCCGCGGAGACCGATGTCGAGGATCAGGCCGCCCTTGACGACCTCGATGACGGTGCCCTTGACGGCCTCGTCCTTCTCCTTGAGCTCCTCGATCGTGCCCCACGCGCGCTCGTACTGCGCCCGCTTCTTCGACAGGATCAGGCGGCCTTCCTTGTCCTCCTTGGTGAGAACAAGAGCCTCGACCTCATCGCCCACGGAAACGACCTCGTTCGGGTCGACATCGTGCTTGATGGAGAGTTCGCGGGAAGGGATGACGCCTTCGGTCTTGTAACCGATGTCGAGCAGGACCTCGTCGCGGTCGACCTTGACGATGGTTCCTTCGACGATGTCGCCGTCGTTGAAGTACTTGATCGTGGCGTCGATGGCGGCGAGGAAATCCTCGGCGGAGCCGATGTCGTTGACGGCTACCTGCGGCGAGGTGACGGTGGTGGGCATATGTCGGTTTGCTCCGGACGGATTGTGGTCGGTTGCGGACATTGGAACTTTCGGTACGCTGGCGAATTCACCGCGGTGAAGTGAAGACGGACACAAGGAACGTACCGCACGTAACGCACGTGAAACTCAGCACGGGTGGTTGACTCCGGTACGGCTGTACAGAAGGCACTCGCGCGTTCAGCGTACGCGACCTTGGTCCGGCCGGGCAAACCGGTCCGGCCGCCACGCCGTAGAGCCGTTCCCCGGACCGTGCACAGCAAGCAGGCGGCTATATATATACGCGTACCGCGGCCGGCCTCCCGGTCCGCGCGCCGAGCGCCGCACCCCCGGTCGATAAGCTGACGCCCGTGTCGGAAGATCGCCATGCAGAGGCAAACACACTGCTCGGGACCGCGGGAACGGCGCGAACCCGGATCGGCTCGGCCGCCAGCCAGCAGGCCAGCCGGCGCTGGTGGGACGCGGACGCGGGCCAGTACCACGAGACGCACGCCGCGTTCCTCGGCGTCGATTCCCCAGACGGCGAATTCGTCTGGTGCCCGGAGGGCCTGCACGAAGGCGACATGCGTTTCCTGGGCGAGGTCGCGGGCAAGCGGGTGCTCGAGATCGGCTGCGGATCGGCGCCGTGCTCGCGCTGGCTGGCCGGGCAGGGCGCACATCCGGTCGGGCTGGATCTCTCGATGGGCATGCTGACCCGCGGGCTCGACGCGATGCGACGCGGCGGACCGCAGGTGCCGCTGGTCCAGGCGGGCGCGGAGGCGCTGCCGTTCGCCGACGCCTCCTTCGACCTGGCCTGCTCGGCGTTCGGCGCGATCCCGTTCGTCGCTGATTCGGCGCAGGTGATGCGCGAGGTGGCCCGGGTGCTGCGGCCCGGCGGCCGCTGGGTCTTCTCGGTGAACCACCCGATGCGCTGGATCTTTCCCGACGATCCCGGCCCGGCCGGGCTCACCGCCGCCATCCCCTATTTCGATCGCACCCCGTATGTCGAGGTGGACGGCGCGGGCGAGCCGACCTACGTCGAACATCACCGCACCGTCGGGGATCGCGTCCGCGAAATCGTGGCCGCCGGCCTGCTGCTGGTGGACCTCGTCGAACCGGACTGGCCCGAATGGCTGGACCGCGAATGGGGTCAGTGGAGTCCGCTGCGCGGTGAGATCTTCCCCGGGACCGCGATCTTCATCGCGCAGAAGCCGCAGTCGCACGGGTTTTGATGCTTCGCACCCGCTACGGCCGGCCATAGCGGGTGCGGGAACACGGAAGGGGTGCGGGAGTTCAGGTTTTCGGCCCGGGGAACGAGGGCAGCGCCGCGAAGCCGGGGTCGACCTTGGCGGTGGGGACCGTCCGGGCGACCCAGCGGCGGGCCCGGCTCACCGGATGGTCGGGAAACTGCTCGTCCCAACGGACTTCGTCGGCGATGTTGTAGGGCAGCTTGCCGCGCAGGCCGGGCGCGTACGGGTGCGGCGGGAACATGTGCTGCGGGCCGAGCTGGGCCATCAGCGCCGCCTCGCGCAGACCGGTGGTGCCGAACTCGGGACACAGGATCTGGAACACCGCGCTGCACCGGTCCTTCGGCACGACGATCGAGGCCGCGAAGACCAGGCCGTGATCCCGGTTCGGCAGCGGCAGCTTCTCGATCCGCAACAGGCCGGGCAACTTGTCGACCCAGACGAGGAAAGCCTCGACCAGACAACCCGATTCGGCCGAGATCTCCGCGAGCCGGGTGCGCAGCGTGTCGAGATCTTCCAGCGGCGCGGGCAGGTCGGGCACCAAGTCGTGGTAGGTCAGCGTGACGATGTCGCCGGTGCTGTGATCCCCCCAGGTGTTGGTGTCCATCTGTTGCAGTCCACTGATATCGAACGAGATAGGCACCCGCCCACCGTAACGGCGAACACGGCACGGCCGCACACCGAATTTTGTCGGTGTGCGGCTCGGTGCCCCTATTTCGGTTTGCGGCCCGCCTGTTCGAGCGCCAACCGCAGTGCGTATTCGATCTGGGCGTTGACGCTGCGCAGGTCGTCGGCGGCCCACTTGGCGATGGCCTCGTGGATGCCGGGGTCCAGTCGCAGCAGTAGCTTCTTGCGCTCAGCCATGGGCTTCGGCGTTCAGCTGTAGAGCGAGCCGGTGTTCACGACGGGCTGGGTCGCTCGGTCACCACAGAGCACCACCAGCAGGTTGGACACCATCGCGGCGCGGCGTTCCTCGTCGAGTTCCACCACCCCCTGCTCGGTGAGCCGGTCGAGTGCGAGACTCACCATGCCGACCGCGCCTTCCACGATCTGCGTGCGGGCGGCGACCACCTGCGAGGCCTGCTGCCGGACCAGCATGGCCTGGGCGATCTCCGGCGCGTAGGCGAGGTGGGTGATGCGGGCCTCGAGCACCTCGATGCCGGCCAGCTCGGTGCGGTCGCGCAACTCGACGGTGAGTTCCTCGGCCACCTCGCTGCCGTCCCGCAGGCTGGTGCGGGTGTCGTCGTGCGAGTCGTACGGGTGCGTGGTGGCCAGGTGACGCACCGCGGCCTCGGACTGGGTCTGCACGTACTCCTCGTAGTCGTCGACCGAGAAGGCGGCCTTGAAGCTGTCCACCACCCGGTAGACCACCACGGCGGCGATCTCGACCGGGTTGCCGTCGGCGTCGTTGACCTTCAGCTTCTGCGTCTCGAAGTTGCGCACCCGCAACGAGATCCGCTTGCGGTCGGTCAGCGGGAGCACCGAGAAGAAGCCGGGTTCGCTCACCGAACCGATGTAGCGGCCGAAGAACTGGACCACCTGGGCCTCGTTCGGGTTGACGATGGTCAAACCGGTCGCGCCCAGCAGCAGCACGAGCACCAGGAAGCTCGCGACGATCGCCCCGACCAGGGCGGGCACGTTCTGATCGTGCGCCATCGCGAGATACCCCAGTGCCGCGCCGCCACCGAGCAACAAGGTGAGCACCAGCCAGGCCACCAGCACCAGGAAGCCGTTGACGTGGAACGCGGGACGTAGCTTCATGACATCCTCCAACTATCAAAGTGATATCACCAAGATAGCAGATGGTCGCCGCGGTCCGGCATCACGACTTCGCATACTCTCTTCGCGCACTCCCGGGGTGCGGCAGCCGGGCGGTCAGCGCCGCGCCGGGCGGATGTTGCGGTTGAACCGGAACATGTTGCGCGGGTCGTACTTTGCCTTCAGCTCGGCGAGCCGGGTGTAGGTGCTGGCGGCGTAACCGCCCCGGGTCTGCGCCTCGTCCGCGTCGGCGCCCGCGCCGTAGAGGAAGTTGAGGCTGTGGCCGAGCGTCCAGGGTGCGAGCGCCGCCCGGATTGCCGCCTGGCTTGCCGGTGCGGTGCCCGCCTCCCCGGCGTCCGTGATGACCCGGACGACGTAGGCGGCCTCGCGATGGTCCACCGCGATCTCGGCGCGCGGCTTCGCCAGGGCGCCGCCGAGGTGGCGGATGTCGATCACGGCACCGGCAGCGGAGTCCGGCCCGGCGGCGGAAAGCAAGGCGGACAACGTTTCTCCGGTCAGCGCACCGAGCAGCACGTTGGTGGCCGCGTACGCGTGCGGGTGATCGGGGTCGCTGTGGATGGTGTGCGATTCGGTGTACGGCATGACGCGCAGGTCGTCTTTCAGGCGCTCGCCCACCGCCCGCAGCGGCGCGACCAGTCGCTCCCCGTCGGCGCCAGCACCGTGATAGGCGATCCGGAACGACGCCACGAACCGGCCACGCAGCGGCGCGGGCACCTGCGGAATATCGGGGAAACGCAGCATGGCCACGGTGGAGGTCAGCTCGTCGGGCACCGTCGCGGTCCAGTCCCGCCAGACTTCCAGCGCCCGTTCCACCAGCGGCGTATCGAACATCAACTGGCCGCCGTATACCTCGGTGATCGGCAGCAGGCCGAGCACGACCGCGGTCACCACGCCGAAATTGCCGCCGCTGCCCAGCGCCGCCGCGAACAACTCGTCACCGGGCTGCACCCGGCGCACCCGCCCGTCCGCGGTGACCAGCTCGAGCGCCTCGACGTGCTCCGCCGCGTAGCCGAATTCCCTTGCCAGCAGGCCGATTCCGCCCCCCAGCAGATAGCCCACGACACCGACCGACGGCGAGGAGCCGATCAGCGGCGCGAGCCCGTGCGCGGCGGCCGCCTCGACCAGCTCGCCCGCCCGCACACCGGCGCCGAGCCGTGCCGTGCACGTCTCGACATCAATCTCCAGAGTGTTCATGCGCCGGGTGCTGATCAGCACGCCGCCGTCGGCGGGGACCGACAGCCCGTGGCCGGTGGCCTGCACCGCCACCGGCAGCCCGTGCCGTGCGGCGTACTCGATGGCGGCGCGGACGTCCTCGGCGTGCCGGGCGCCGACGACCAGTGCCGGCCGATGCGTGTAGGCGGTCTGGAAGCCCGCGATCTCCTCGTCGTATCCGGCGTCACCGGGGCGGAAGACCGGGCCGGTGCAGGTATCGGTGATGTTTTCTGCGGTGTTTCCCATGACTTCGACCCTGCCCGCGGCGCATCGAGAAGTACAACAGATAGATCTTCTCGTAACTAGAATCATCAGTTATGGAACTGCGTCAGCTGCGCTACTTCGTCACGGTGGTCGAGGAGGCGAACTTCACCCGCGCCGCCGCGCGCCTGCACCTCGCTCAGCCGGGACTGAGCGCGCAGATCCGGCAGCTCGAACGCGAACTCGGCCAGCAGTTGCTCGACCGCGGCGCCCGCACGGTGACGCCCACCGAGGTCGGCACGGCGGTGCTGGCCCACGCCCGCGCCGCGCTCGCCGCGACCGAGCGCATCACCGCGACGGTGGACGAATTCGCCGGCCTGCTGCGCGGTCAGGTACGGGTCGGCCTGATCTCGGGCGCGGCCACCGAGGAGTTCGACGTGGCCGGCGTGCTCGCCGACTTCCACGACGACCATCCCCAGGTCGGCATCAGCCTCACCGAGGACACCTCCGAACGCATGCTCGCCGCCCTCGGCCGCGGCGACCTGGATCTCGCGTTGATCGGATTGACCGGCGCGCCAATAGATTCCGGAATCGGGATGGAGGTGGTGCTGGAGACCGCGGTGGTGGCCGCGGTCGCGGCAACAGACCGGACGCACGGCGCGGAGATCGCCCTCGACGCACTGCGCGAGCAGCCGCTGATCTGCCTTCCGCCCGGCACCGGCCTGCGCGGCGTCTTCGAACTTTCCTGCGCGGCAGCCGGTTTCACGCCGAACGTCGCCTTCGAGGCGGCCGCTCCCCCGCTGCTGCTGCAACTGGCGGCCCGCGGTCTCGGCATCGCGGTCGTCCCCGAGCTCACACCCGCGGAAGCGGCGGCGTTCAGGGTCCGCGTGGTCCGGATCGTGCAGCCCGAGATGCACGGCAGGCTCGCGCTGGTCTGGCGAGCCGACCGGCCGGGCACTCCGGCCGCCAAAGTGCTGCTGGGTCAGCTACGGATCGCGCTGGGCGGCAAAACAACGTCGTCCGAGGCATAGGACCGGCCCTCCCGCACCCGAATTCGAGTGCGGGAGCGCAGCGCCTCAGAGCAGCCGGGACAGGAACGTCTTGGTGCGTTCGTGTTTCGGGTTGGCGAGCAACTCACGCGGCGCGCCGGCCTCGACGATCACGCCGCCGTCCATGAACACCAGCTTGTCGGCCACCTCTCGGGCGAAACCCATTTCGTGGGTGACCACGACCATGGTCATGCCCGACTCGGCGAGCTCACGCATGACCGTGAGCACCTCGCCGACCAGTTCCGGGTCCAGCGCGGAGGTCGGCTCGTCGAACAGCATCAGCTTCGGATCCATCGCCAGCGCGCGGGCGATCGCCACGCGCTGCTGCTGCCCACCGGACAGCTGAGCCGGATAGGCATTCGCCTTCTCCGCCAAGCCGACTCGCTCGAGCAGCTCCTTCGCCTTCGCGATGGCGTCGGCCTTGCGCACCTTCTTGACCTGGGTCGGCGCCTCGATCACGTTGTCCAGCACGGTGCGATGCGGAAACAAGTTGAAATGCTGGAACACCATGCCGATTTCGCGCCGCTGCCGGGCCGCCTCGCGCGGGTGCAGCTCGTAGAGCTTGCCGTTCTTCTCCTGGTAGCCGACGAGTTCGCCGTCCACGTAGAGCCGTCCGGCGTTGACCTGCTCGAGATGGTTGATGCAGCGCAGGAAGGTGGACTTGCCCGAACCGGACGGCCCGATGACACACAGCACCTCGCCGCGGCCGATCTCCAGCGAGACGCCCTTGAGCACCTGCAACGCGCCGAAGTTCTTGCAGACCCGGTCGGCGACGATCATGGGGAGTCGAGCGGTCTGCTCGACGTCGACGCTGCTCATTTCGCCTTCACAATCGTCTGGGCGTCGGCCAGCTCCTGCAACTGCTTACCGGTGAGCTGGCGGGACAGGCCGCGCGAGTAGTAGCGCTCCAGGTAGAACTGACCGACCATCAGCACGCTGGTGATCGCGAGATACCAGGTGGCAGTGACCAGCAGCAGCGGAATCGGCTGAAAGTTCACGCCGTAGATCTCGCGGGCCCGGCCGTAGAGGTCGGTGCTCAACGGCAACGCCGTGACCAGCGAGGTGGTCTTCAGCATGCCGATGAGCTCGTTGCCGGTCGGCGGGATGATCACCCGCATCGCCTGCGGCAGCACCGTCCGGCGCATGGTCTGGCTCCACGACATGCCCAGCGCGATCGACGCCTCGCGCTGGCCCTCACCGACGGAATTGATGCCGGCGCGGACGATTTCGGCCATGTAGGCGGCCTCGTTGAGGCCCAGGCCGATCACCGCGAAGGTGAAGGCGGCCTGCATGTTCTGCACGTTCAACTCGAACAGGTGCGGCCCCCACGGCACGCCGAGCACGATCGTCTTGTACAGCGAGGGGAACAGACCCCAGAACACCAACTGCACGAAAACCGGTGTGCCGCGGAAGATCCAGAGGTACACCCAGGCCGCCGAACGCAGCACCGGGTTCGGCGAGAGCCGCATCACCGCGAGCAGCGTGCCCAGCAGGACGGCGATCGCCATGGCGAGCACGGTCAATTCCAGGGTGACGACCGCGCCCTGCACGATCCGGCTGTCGAACAGGTACTTGCGGTAGGTCGACCATTGATACGCCTCGTTCGTCGCGGCACCGTAGACGAACAATCCGACCAGCACCAGGATGACCGCGGCGGCGATCCACCGGCCGGGCCTGCGTAGCGGAACCGCTTTGATCGGCTCCGGTTCCATGGTGTCCGCTGCCGCGCCGAGCCCGGGATCGCCGGGCACCGGCTTGGTTTCGTTCGAACTCATCGGGTCAGCTCGCGGCGCCGTTGACGACCGACTTGGTGATCGCGCCCTGCTCGACGCCCCAGTTCTTGGCGATCTCGAGGTACTTGCCGTTGTCGATCAGGCTCTGCACCGCCTTCTGCAGCACGCCGGCCAGCGGCGAACCCTTCGCGACCGCCCAGCCGTAGAGCGCTTCGCCGTAAGCCGTACCGGAGATCTCGATCTTGCCGTCGCTCTTCTGGATCGCGTACACCGTCACCGGCAGGTCCGCGGCCATGCCGTCGACCTGGCCGAGCACCAGCGCGTTGGTCGCGGCGCTCTGCTCCTCGAACGACTTGATGTCGATCGCGGGCTTGCCCTCCTCGACGCACTTCTTGCTCTTGGCCGGGAGTTCGTCGGTGTCCTGAATGGTGGTGGCCTGCACGGCGACCTTCTTGCCGCAGGCGTCGTCCGGATTGATCGGCTTGCCCTTTTGCTGGGCCCACTGGGTGCGCACGTTGAAGTAGGTCGTGAAGTCGACCTGCTGCTCGCGCTCCTTGGTGTCGGTGATCGAGGACATGCCGACGTCATAGGTGCCGGCCTGGATGGTCGGAATGATCTTCTCGAACGCGGACTCGAGGTACTCGGCCCGCACGCCCAGCGTGGCGGCGACGGCGTCCATCAGGTCGACGTCGTAGCCGACGATCTTGCCGCTCGGATCCTTGTACTCGTTCGGCTGATACGGAATGTTCACGCCGACGACGAGCTTGCCGGACTGCTTGATCTTGTCGGGGAGCTGCGCCGCGATCGAGTCGACCTTGTCGACCTTCACCTTGTCGACGGCGGGTCCGGAGTCTTCGGTATTACTACAGCCCGTCAGCACCAGTGCGCCTCCTGCGAGTACACACATCGCCTGCAGGGCACGCCTGCCAAGAACCGATCGAACAGACACAGCAGCCCTCCACATTTCGGATTCAAGAAACCCGGGTGTCACCACCCGTTGGCAATCTAAGCGACCGAGACGCTTCGTGCTGGACAGTAACGGAAGATTGATCCGTTCCGTGCTGAACACTCCGAGCTACAACACCATGACTACCGGCGGTGGACCCTAGCACAAACCTGTTCGGTGAACTCGCTCGTCGAGGCCAGTCCGCCCAGGTCGGCGGTGGCGATGCCGGCCTCGAAGGTGGCGGCGACGGCGCGTTCCACCCGCTCAGCGGCCTGTCCCAGCGTGCCGCTGTTACGACCGTCACGGTCCCGAGTTCCCAACCAGCGCAACAGCATTGCCGCCGAGAGTTGCAGCGCCGCCGGATTCGCGCGGTTGTGCCCGGCCAGCGCGGGCGCCGCGCCGTGCACCGCCTGCGCCATCGCGTGCGTGGCCGAGCAGTTCAGCGAGGCGGCCAGACCGAGCGAGCCGCTGAGCTCTCCGGCGAGGTCGGACAGGATGTCACCGAAGAGATTCTCGGTGACCAGAACGTCGTAATCGGCGGCGGCGCGCACCAGATGCGCGGCCGTCGCGTCGACGTGTTCGTCGTCGACCTCGACCCCCGGATAGGCGTGGGCAATTTCATAGCACACATCGCGGAACAGGCCCATCGTCATCGGCAACACGTTCGCCTTGTGCACAATGGTCAGTCGTTTGCGCCGAGTCGCGGCGAGCCGGAGGGCCTCGTGCGCAATCCGCTCACACGCCTGCCGGGTCACCACGCCGACCGCCATGGCGACATCCTCGGTGGCGCGGAACTCCCCGGAGCCGGCGAACATATTGCGATCGGCGTAGAAACCTTCGCTGTTCTCCCGGACGATCACCAGATCGATGGCGGGCGCGAGCGCGCGGACCCCGGCGAAGGCACGAGCCGGCCGGATGTTGGCGTACAGGCCGAACTGTTTCCGGATCGCGCCGCCCGGCGCCGCGCGATGCTGCGGCGGATAGGACGCGTTGTCGTGCGGGCCGAGAATCCAGCCGTCGACCTCGGCCAGCGCGTCGAGGGTCTGCCGCGGCAGCGGGTCTCCGTATTCCTCGATCGCCCGATGCCCCATGAGCAGCGGCACCCATTCGATCGGCGGCGCGCCCGCCGCCGCCACGGCCTCGTCGACGACCTGCCGGGCGGCCCGCACCACTTCCGGTCCGATGCCGTCGCCGTCGATCAGTCCGAGCCGTACCGGCCCGTTGGTTCGATCCGTCACCGTCTCATCCTCGCCTCGCCCGGCTCGGGTCCGCGCACCGCCCCATCACCCGCCCTCGGTGCCACCGTGATTTCCCGGCGACGGACGTGGGTATCCGGCGAGAGGACGGCGATTAGGGGCGGGCGCCCGTGCAGCCCATGGAAGATTAGAGCGACGGTCGGCGTTATAGCCGACATACCGAATGAGAGGACGTCATGGCCACCCAGACGCTGACCCAACAGAATTTCGAAGAGGTAGTCGCCGGAAACGACGTGGTACTCGTCGATTTCTGGGCTGAGTGGTGCGGCCCGTGCAAGAGCTTCGCGCCCACCTTCGAGGCCTCGTCCGAGAAGCACAGCGATGTTGTACACGGCAAGGTCGACACCGAGTCCGAGCAGGGGCTCGCGGCCGCCGCGAACATTCGCTCGATCCCGACCATCATGGCCTTCCGCGAGGGCGTGCTCGTGTTCGCACAGCCCGGCGCCCTGCCGCCCGCCGCGCTCGAAGACCTGGTCACCCAGGTGAAGGGTCTGGACATGGACGAGGTGCGCAAGCAGCTCGCCGAGCAGCAGGCTGGTGCCGAGCAGTAATTCGCTCGAACCGCCGACCGAACAGGGCCGTCCCTCCCCGCGGAGGGACGGCCCTGTTCTTGCCGGTAGGGCTCAGTGACCGAGCAGATTGACGCCCGCGATCATCGCGCGGACCGTCGACTCGGCACTGTCGTCGGCCAGGGCCGCGCTCCAGCCGCGCCGGCCGTTGTATTCGCACTGCACGAACGTCGCGGTGCCTTCCGGGGTGCGCCGCTGATGGAACTGCAGGATCTCGACCGGGTAGCCCTCGTCGTAGAGGGCCGAGGTCATCGCCGCGACCGGGCTGCCGGAGGCGATGACGGTACGCAGGTGGTCGGTGAACTCCAGTGTCGCAGTGAATTCCGCGCCCCGGCTGCCCGCGGGCGACCAGTCGCCGAGCCGGATCGGCCCGGTGTGTTCGCAGTAGCGATCGTGGAATTGCGCCGGGGTGAGGCCGATGCTTTCGGCGCGCAGGCCCCTGGGCGCGGCGGACTGGAACGTGTCTGTATCAAGCGTGAGGATGGTCATTGAAAGTTAGGTCTTCCCGAAGAATGTCGTGGCTCAGTTGACAGAGGGGACCAGCAAGTAAAAGTCTTCAGCCCGCAGCGAGGGGGCCGGTCCGAATCAGACCCCGCTACGGCGGGGTACTACGAGAAGTCGCCGCCGCGCCACCATCGCGGTGAGCGGAATTAGCACGGCGCTGTCGCGGTCTGCGACGTTGAGCGCTGCGCTGTGGCGGTCGGCGGGATTCGGCACGCGATCGAGGATAGGGACATCGCGGCGCGATCGCAACCATATTCGGCGCCCGTTTTGTCTACCCGCCGGTAGCGTTCACGCAGCTCAGGCGTGTTCCGCGCCGCCACGCCGGATATCCGGGTGCGACGCGGCTCATGTTCGCCCACCCGTCACGTAGCCGACACTTTCAGCGGCGTGTCGTGTCGCGCGCGGCGAAAAACGAAAAATCCGGGCCCAGGGGCCCGGATTTCGTGTGGCGCGCAGCCGGTCAGTCGGCGAGCACCTCGTTCAACTTGCCGGTCGCGACATCGAAGATGAAACCGCGGATGGAGTCCTTGTGCACGACGAACGGACTCGCGACGATACGCGCGATCGATTGGCGCACATCGGTTTCCAGATCACCGAATGCCTCGGCCGCCCATTCGGGCTTGATGCCGGTGTCCTGCTGGATCGACGCCTTGAAGTCGTCGTCGGTGAAAGTCAGCATGCCGCAGTCGGTGTGGTGGATCAGGATGATCTCGCGGGTGCCGAGCAGGCGCTGGCTGATCGCCAGCGAGCGGATCTCGTCGGCGGTGATGACGCCGCCCGCGTTCCGGATCACATGCGACTCGCCCTCCTGGATGCCCAGTGCGCCATAGACATTCAGTCTGGCGTCCATGCACGCGACCACCGCGACCTGCTTGGCGGGCGGCAACGGCAGTGGTCCGGTGAAGGTGCTCGCGTAGACGGCGTTGTTCTGCAGATACTCGTCGGTCACGGTCATTGGGTGGTCCCCTGCGCTAGGTATGCACGGCTGCTTATATGTGGCGTGGCCCACGATAGGTAGCAGCGCCGCAGAGCGGACCGGTCGCGCTCACCGTGATTCGTTTACTGGCGCGCCGAGAGCGACACGGACTCGCCTCACATTGCGCCGAGGCGGTCGAACTGTGACGGCCGCCACCTTGATCCGAGCCCGCTCGCTCCTTGCCCGAGACGGAGGTTCGTCCGTGGTCGAGCAGTCCGGGAAGGGCGGACAGCTCGAGGATAGCCATAACCCTCGTGCGCGGGGCGGCGACAGCGCTGGTGGCCCGCGGGCCGGCCGGGGTGACTCGTCCGGTGCCCCGACGTCGCCCCGACCTCGACGCCGAGTCACCGCAACGTTCTCAGCACGGAACGGCTTGCCACGTCCTGTCGATGTAGTTGGAGAAGAGCCCGACCGTCTCCCCCGGCACGATCCAGTGGCACGAGGTGTCCTTGTTGAGCGTGTACAGGTGGACCTTCACTCGAATGTTCTTCGAGCAGTCGTTGCGGACGAAGTAGGCCCACTGGGAACCGGAGTTGGCGGGCCCCTCCACCCCGACTCCGCAACGGCCTGGATCCGCCTGGACCGTCGCCGGGACCGCGATCGCGGAAAGGCCGGCAATCGCCGTGGCCGCAGCCGCTGCCACCGCGACGCGCTGGAAAAGAAATGTCATGTCAGTTCCTCGTCGAATTGCTGTCAGCAGCCCAGCGGCTGCCAGGTGCGGTCACCCACCGGATCCCAGAATGTGGCCGTATCGTGGGCGCCGACCCATTTACAGGTCTGCCCGTTTCCGGCTTGCGCGTCCCGCCCCAGCGTGTACTGATAGACGCGAAATTTCGCGCCCACCGAGCAGTTGTTACGCATGAGATAGATGAAACTCGGCACCTGCTTTCCGGTATCGATGCTGCTCGAGACCGACACGCCGCAGCGCCCGGGATCAGCACCCGAGGTCGCCGCCGGGAACCCGAGGGTGATCGCGGAAGCCGCGAGCACCGTGAGCGCCATACCGAGACGCCTATATTTGGCAACGTTCATTATTTCCCCTCCTTTGTGGATCAAAGACAAATCGGAACGACGCATTCGCATTGATTCGTCCGACATACCGTAACGCCGATCAGTTCGCCCGTGTGCTGAAAAGCGCACCGTGGCACCGATACTCAGCACTTGGCAGTCGGCCTGCCAACAATCGATATCTGCTGCCAGCAGAACTCGCCATTCTCTCGACTGGACGCTCGACGACGCAGACCGCGCGATCCCCCGTTCTTCCGTGCCACTGGAATCGAGGGCACGAGGGGAGGTTTGGGGGCGTCGTAGGCTTGGGGGGTCTGCAGCGTGGGTCCGCTGCGGATGCGGGGAGGTGGGCGGTGCAGATCACCGAGTTCAGTGTTTTCGGGCTGCGGTCTGCGATCATCGACCTGCGGGTGCGGGGAAATCCGTTGACCATTCGGCTGTTTCCGATGGTGCATATCGGCCGGCGCGAGTTCTATCTGACGGTGGCCGAGCAGCTGCGCGCCTGCGATGTGATCGTGTCCGAGGGCGCCGACACGCCCAGTTCCACCGGTCGCGCGATCATCCTCGCCATGCGCCTGACCTTGCAACGTGCGGCGCGCACGCTGGTGTACCAGGACATCGACCATGCCGCGCTCGGTGTGCCGGTGGTCTGGCCCGAGAGCAACTCCCGTGGCAGACAGCGGATGCCGTTCCTGTCATTTCTCGACATGCTGCTGCTGACCCCCTACTACGTGGTGGTGATGGCGCTCGGCGGTCGAGGGTGGTTGCTGCGCAACACATTCGAGGTCCACGACAACACCGAGGTGCGCCTCCGGCTGATGAACAAGACCTTCCTGCACGACCGTGACAAGGCCCTGATCGCCGCGCTGACGAAGCTGCACGCCGAGCGTCACGACCGCGCCGAGGTGATCGCCGTCGTGTACGGCGCGGCGCACATGCCCGCCGTGATCACGGCCATGCACACCGCCTTCGGCTATCGCGCGGTGGGCGCCGACTGGTTGACGGTCTTCGAAGCGGCCGTGCCGTACCGCCCGGTCGACTGACGCACCGGCGAGCGCCTTGACCCTGACGCAACGTCAGGGTTGCAGGCTTGTTCCCATGACCAACCGCACCTCCCCGACCCGACCTGCTCCGCCGATCGGCGAGTTCCAAGACATCGACGGCCGCCACCTCTTCGTGCACCGGTCGGGCAGCGGCGGACCGGCCGTCGTGTTCCTGCCGGGTGCCAGCGCGGTCGGATTGGACTATTTCACGGTGCAGCAACAGGTTTCGCAGTTCACCACGTCCGTGCTGTATGACCGCGGCGGCACCGGCTACAGCGATCCGCTACCGCTGCCGCGCACCGCCGCCGCGGTGGCCACCGAACTGCGGGCGCTGCTGCGCGCTCAAACCATCACCGCACCCTATGTTTTCGCGGCGCATTCGCTCGGTGGCGCCTATGCGTATCGATTCGCGCAGTTGTTCCCACAGGAGGTCGCCGGATTGGTGTGGCTGGACGCCTTTCATCACGACTGGGACGAGTTCATGCCGCCCGCAATGAGTCTGGCCGCCACCGAACGAGCCGCACCCGATCCGGCGCACCTCGACCGACTCCGCCCGGCCTTGCACGAGATGAACGCCGAGCTGCTGGCCGACTACCCGGCCCACCTGCGGGACCCGCTGCTCGAGGCGAAGACGAGCGACGAATGGCTCCGCTTCGGCCTCGCCGAGCGCACCGCGCTGACCGGGCTAGCCACCGAACTGCGGGCCGGACCGCCGCTGCCGGACGTCCCGGTGATCGCGCTGACCGTGCTGGGCACCGATCCCACCCAGCCGTTGCCGTGGGCGGAGGTGAACGCCGCCAAGACGCGCATGGACGCTGCCCTGGTGCACTCGGTCTCGCACGGGGAACAGCGCATCCTCACCGACACCTTCCACCACCGGCTGTGCTTCGATCGCCCCGATGCCGTGCTCCGGGCGGTCCGTGACGTGCTCGACCGGGTGGCTCGCCGCGCCCGCTAGACTCGGCACCGCGTCCCGCGAATCCAGGAGGCAGGTGCTGACGATCGGCCAACTGGCGGCCACCGCCGGTGTCACCGTGCGCACCGTGCGCCACTACCACCAGATCGGCTTGCTGCCCGAGCCCGAGCGGGACGGCTCCGGCTATCGCCGTTACCGTCCGCAAGCGGTGGTGGATCTGATCCGGATCAGGACCCTCGCCGATGCCGGTGTGCCATTGGCGCGGATCGATGCGCTGCTGCACGCGCCACCGGCCGAATTCGCCTCGGCCATCATCGATATCGATCTGGCGTTGCAGCGCAAGGTCGACGAGTTGACCGAATACCGCCGCCGTATCGCCGGATTGACGGGCGGGGAAAGGCTCGTTCTGCCACCCGAGGTGGTCGACATCCTGGACCGGATGCGCCGCCTCGGGATCAGCGAACAGCGGGTCCGGCTCGAACGCGACTCGTGGATCTTGATGCAGGCCCTCGACCCCGGCATGCTGCCGCGGCGGGTCCAGGAGAAGAACGCCGGTCTCGACGATTCCGAGACCGTGCGCCTCTACCTCGCCACCGATCAAGCGGCCGAGTGGGATCCGCACGACCCCCGCCTGGACCGGCTCATCGATGACCTGGATGCCTGGGCGATCAAACACGAACAGGACACCGGGCAGCCCGGCTACCTGAAGCTGGTGACCACCCAGATCTCCGAGGCGGCGCCGGCATGGCAGCGCGTGCTCGAGGTGTTGGCGCACCGGACCGCGCTGCGGCGAAACGCCCCGCTCGACAGCTGAATACGACGCTATTGCGGGCTGTCGACCATGGTGCGTGTCACGGACTCCTCCCGCGGCCGCAGGACCAGCACGATGATCACGACGAACGCGGCGAGGGCGGTGCCGGTGCGCAGACAGTGGAAGAAGTCCCAGCGGGTGAGGATCGAAAGATGTTCGGCCGGTGCGCCTTCCACCGCCCAGCGGTTGATCTGATGATTGATCGGCACGTTCCCCAGCCGGGTGACGAGGAACGATCCCACGACCAGCGCGCCCGCCCCGGCGGCGAGTGTTCGCGCCCGGCCACGCAGCAGCACCGCCAAACCGAAGCAGCTCAATGCGGCAGCGGCCATGGTGATCTGCATACTGACGCTGTTGTTCTTCATCAGTTCGGTGTGGAAATCCAGCCGCATCTGCAACGGCACCCGATGGAAGGTCGGCGCGAGATTGGCTGCGCCGTAACCGAATGCACCGGCCAGCAGCCCGGTGGCGAGCAGTGCCAGCGACCGCACGGAACGCAAGACGGAGTCACTCATGCGGCCGGCACCGTCCGGGTGAGTTGTTCGGCCCGGCGCAGCCTGCCGTCGGGCGCGAACTCGCCGAACATGAAGACTTCGGTGGTGACGAGATCAGCCTTGCGCATCTGCGCATGGATGGTCATCCGGGCGGCGAACCGCGCGCCGTCCGACACCGCCTCGTGGACTTCGAAACGATAGTGGCGCAGGTTCTTTCGCACCGGCCGGATATGCGCGACCAAACGGTCGCGGTCGAGCCGGACGCCGTCGGCGACCTGCACGATGTCGCGCGTGTGGAAACGATCGACCACCTCGGCGGGATCGTTGTCCGGATCCACCGCCGCGGCGGTGTAGGCGGTGAAGAAGTCGGTGAGGAGTTGTTCGGGCTTGCGAGTCGGTGCGGGGTTCATGGCACTCCAGCCGTTAGAATTCTTACAACGCTGTAAAGGCTAGATCAGCAGGATCAACTTTGACAAGGATGTAAGATTTTGACCGAGGCGAGGGCGAAACGGCGCGCGGACGCCGAACGCAGCAGGGCCGACATCCTGGCGGCCGCGACTCGTCTACTCGCCGACCGTCCGGAGGTCGGCTTGGCGGCCATCGCCGCCGCGGCCGGGGTCACCCGCCAGACGGTGTACGCACACTTCGCCTCACGAGAAGAACTGTTGCACGCGGTCATCGATCACACGACCACGCGCGCCATCGCCGCCATGGACGCCGCGGACCTCGACAGCGGTACCGCGACAGCGGCACTCCTGCGCATGCTGGACGTCGGCTGGCAGTTCTTCCAGAAGTCCCCCGGTCCCGAACTCCTCGGCGCGTTCGCGCCCCAGCGCGACCGCGAGCGCCACGTCCCCGTCGAAGACCGGCTCCTGAAACTCATCCGGCGCGGACACCGCACCGGTGAATTCGACCGCACCGCCACCCCGGAATGGCTGGTCGCGGCCATCATCGCGGTGAGCCACGCGGCGGGCGAGCAGGTCCGCAACGACCGCATGACGCTGGACCGAGCCCAAGAGACGTTGCGCCACACCGTACTTCGGCTCGTGCGCGCAGAGGGATAGGCACAGACGTCTCCGCGGCCGCAGCGGCCGAGCAGCATGACGTGCCGGCCTGTGACCCGCGGCGGTCAGCACCCTGAGGCCACTCGATATAACTGGTGACCAGCGTGCTGCTACCTTCCGAGCATGCAGGAGGGACCCGAAAACGACGATCCCAGGAGTGCCGCCGTCCACGCGCTGGCGACCCTGGCTCGCAGCAGCGACGTCCGCGATCGCGCCGACGCCGGACACGCCCTGGCCGCCTTCGCCGAAAGGGCCGAAGCACGGGCGGTTTTGGCGGTCCTGCTCCTCGATCAGGACAACACGTTCGTCACCCTGACGACAGCCGAAGCGCTCCTGCGCCGCAAAGATGCCGCTGGTCTCACCGCGGTGGCCGCCGCCTTCGCCACGGCCGACGACACGCAATCCGAATGGCTGGGTACCGCCGTCCACGACGTCTACGGCGTGTACGCCGATGACCGGGACACCGCCGTCGATCTCTGTACACCGCTCACCAATCATCAGGATCCGCGAATACGTTCCGGTGCAACCGAACTGATGGCCACGCTGCGCTCCGTCACACCGATACTGCATCCCGCGAAGGATGCTCCGCCGCCCGCGGCGAGGTCGTGAGAGCTGCGGCCGGTTACGGACTTCGCTACGGCGGACCGCTGGTACACCCAACTGCTCGGACCCGCAGCAGATTCCGGGGTGCCGCCAGACATCGAGGCGATGTGACAGTGGCGTGCTACCGCCTTCGTCTACGTCGTGGCCTGTTTCGAGCACGCTGGTCGGGCCCTGGTGCGGCGAGTGCGCTGTCGGCGGTGGCCGGAATCGGTTCGCGCTGACCCGGGCGGAATTCAGTAGGGTTCGAGCATGCCCCCACCGACCGATTCCCGCTCCCCCGTCACCCCGGACGATCTCGACCTTGCCGTGCGGTTGTCCGTGGACGTGCTGCGCGCGGTGCCGCAGACCGCATGGGACGAGCAGGCCGGAACGCTGGAGTGGAGCCGCTGGGAAACCGTCGAACATCTCGGCGACGACTTCTTCGCGTACGCCGTGCAGATGGGGCCCAGCACTCCGCCGTCGGCCGGTCACGTACCCTTCGCCGCGACGCGCCGGCGAGCGGGTGGCCCGGCCAATTCCGTACACGCCGACCGTGATTCCGGGCCTGCGGGCCTGTTGCAAACCTTGGAGGCGAACGGCGCACTCCTGAGTGCCATGGTGCGGATGAAGCCGCCGCAGACCCGCGCCTTCCACGTCTACGGTGTCTCGGATCCGGAAGGGTTCGCCGCCATGGGCATCGTCGAGGCTCTGGTGCACACCCACGACCTCATCCAGGGCCTCGATCTCCCCTGGAACCCGCCCGCCGACCTGTGCGAGCGAGTCCTCACCCGCCTGTTCCCGGATGCCCCGACCGACACGGAACCGTGGACCACGCTGCTGTGGGCCACCGGGCGGGCCGACCTGCCGGGTCTCCCGGCCCTGACGAAATGGCGCTGGGACGGCACACCGCGCGATTGACCGCGAGTTCATTCCTCCGGCGGTACTTGCGGAAGTTGTTGCACACCAGGCAGATACCTGGGCTCCGGGCGGTCCCCGGACAAGTAGTCGCGGTAGGCAGTCAGATAGGCGGCCAGCTCGGCTCGATCGGCGAACACGACTCCGGTCGGGTCGCACCATTCGTCCGGCGTGGTCCCCCGCTCGATGATGTAGTCGAGTGCGTCGCGCACCCGCGACCCGTAGGCCGGACTTGCGGCGATGTTGTCCCGCACGCCTGCCGCGAAGCGCCCCATCATGTCGGCGCACGCCGCGTAGTGCACGTACACGATCGGCCACAGCAGCTTGTCGATCTGCGGAATATCGTTCCACCACAGGTTTTTCGTGCGCAAGGTGTCGCTGGCCCGCATCGGCGTGGGCGGTTCGACGGACTGGGTGTCGAGTTCACGTAACCGGTCGAAGTCGGGCGAGCGCCAGCTGCCCCCGGTCTCGAGATTCTTCGGCGGGAACCAGACGCCGCGCCACACCGGAACACCGAGCGCGTACGGCCGCACCGGAAGCGGCTCGGCCAGGGAGATGTCGGCGATCACGCGACGGACCGGCGGCAGCGGGCGGCCGTCGTAGACCAGATCCGCCGCCATCGACAAACAGTCCCGCTCGTCGAACCCAGTGACGCCGACGCCTGCACGCAGCTGCGTGAACACCGAATCAGGTGGATCGGGCAGCTCGAACTCGATCCAGAACCGCCGCACCATGGCCACACCAGTCCCTTCCGCAGCCGCCGCCCCGATGATTCCAGCCGCACCCGGGCCGCACCACCCGATATGCGCGACTGGACACGTGATCACCAGGTATGTGAACAGATACCTTCCATCTATTACCGAGATGGTTGCGGTACCCGCGACGCTGCGCGCGATCGGCACGCGCACGGATCGATTGCGGCCCCGGCCGGCGATCTCGCCGCAATCGGCCACTTCCGGCAGTCGGACGGCAGCACGCGACGCTGGACACCTGAACCGTCGACGGCAAAGATGGCTGCATGTTCCGACGCGCCGGTGTCGACCCCGCGGTCGAGCAAGTACGACAACTGGCGGCTTCGCTGGAGGTGCCGCGGCCGTGGCAGCTGGCGACATTCGTGGCGCACGTGGCGGAACGGGTGGGCAAGCCGATTCTGATTGTTCCGCAACAGGATCTGACCACAGGCGGATTTCCGTGCGGACTCGTCGTCGAACGCGCCGACGATATCGTCATCGCCTACGACGCGGCCAGCACCGGCTATCACACCGACCACATCGTGATGCACGAGATCGCCCACCTGTTGCTCGACCACGCCGGATTCGTCGCGCCGGGCTCGCGGCACCGGACCCTCGCCGCGCTGTTCCCCGATTTGGCACTCGACAGCGTGCTGCGGGTGCTGGCCCGCAGCGACTACGACGATGTCGACGAGAGCCAGGCCGAATTGTTCGCGTCCATGCTGATGTCCGACGTGGATGTCGAACGGCCACGTTCGGTGCTCGGCCGCTTGCTTTTTCAACGCTGAGTACCCCGCGCGATGCTCACCTCGACGCTGCCCACCGCGGTAACGCTGCCCACCGTGATCGCGGCCTGCCTGTTGCTTGCCGGTCGCCTGGTCGGGCTGCTCAGCACCGAACTCGACCGGCACGTCACCATCGCGTTCGGCTGCCTCGTCGCCACGGCGACCACCCGGGAACCGACGCTGTGTCGGCTGCTCAGCGAGCTGTCCGGCGGCCGGCTCTCCGAGCGATTGATCCTCGAACTCGGAGTGATCGGTTTCAATGTCGGCTATGCGGCCGGGCTGTTGATCGGGGTGGCGCTGCTGCATCGTCCGCGATCGCCGCTCGTCTACTACGGGCTCGCCGTCGTATTCAGTGCGGCGGCGCTGTGTTTCAGCGCAGTCGGCGGCGGTGCCGGCACGATCTTCGAGCGCACCGGTTGGGCACAGTTCGGCTACTGGCTGTGCACCGCGCCGATCGGCACCGCGATGGCGGTCATCGTCATCCGGGCCGCGGGCGCCGAACTGCGTAATCAGGTCGAACGCCGGGACGCGGCAATGTATGTGGCGATTCTGCTCGCGGGCGTCGCGGTGCTCGTGCGCATCGGTGCGACCATCGCCGCGTCAGCCGTCCGGATCACCGTGCCGCACAACTCCTTCACCGATATCCAGGCCGGAATAGATCGCGACGGCGTGTTTTTCGTTCTCGTGCTGTGCATGGGATTGACGCTGATCGCCATCATCGCGGCGGCCCGCAGCCGGATGGGTGTGGACGATTTGACCCGGCACCGAAAAGCGCTGCGGCCCCTCTGGCGTGAGCTGACCACCGCGTGTCCGGAGATCGTGCATCACAGCCCGGTGCCGCACGGCGCCCAGCCCAACCGATACCTGCTGCACCGCACCGTCATCGAGATCCGGGACAGCATGCTGGACCTGGCCCGTTACGCGACACCGCATCCGCCCGAGGTCGCCGCGGCCATTTCGAGGGCCGCCCCGACCAGCCCTGCCTACGACGCATTGGATCGCGCCGTCCTGCTCGTGCGCGCCCGCGACGCCAAAGCGCAAGGCGCGGCACCGACCGGACACCGCTACTTCACCGTCTCGGCCGCCGACAGCCTCCTCGACGAGGTCACCGAATTGACCGCGCTCGGTCGGCAGTGGAACGTCGCCGAGGGCATCGCCGCCCGGGTGGCGCAGCCGAGCACCCGGTAGCGCATCATCCGGCGCATCAGACCTGCTGTGTGCCAGCGTATTCGAGCGCTGGGCGGGCGGTTACACCGGGGTGACGCCGCGATTACGCGCACTTCCTAGTCTCGACGGTGGCCCGGCCAGCCGGTCGCGGTTCGGACACCGACGACGATCCGTCGTCCTTCCCGAGCGGGAGTTTCGATGAGCTTGTTCACTGTTCGCCGCGGTTTCACGGCCGCGGCAATCGCCGGAGCAGCCGTGGCTGTCACGCTGACCGGTCCCGCACTCGCCTATGCCGAGGCCACCTTTGTCGTGCATCCGGGCATCATGCTGGCGGCCGGTCCCGGCGACCCCGGCATGGGGCAGGGTGGTCCGGGCGACCCGGGCATGGGCGAGGGCGGTGGCCCGGGCAATCCCGGCACCGGCGGCTCCGGCGAACCCGGCATGGGACGCTAGCGGGCAGGTTTTCAGCGCCCGCACGAGCGGTCGCCGGGAATGTCCCCAGCCCCGATGAATTTCGCGACGACCCGCCGTCGATACCTTCGACACACCGACAATGGTGGGCCTGCGCCGGGACCCTCCCAGCGCGGTGAGAACGATCCGGACTGATCCGGGCCGGCGCGAAGGGTCTTCGGCGTGAGTGGAATCAAGGTTTTGGTGGCGGGTGCGAGCATCGCGGGCCCCGCGGTGGCGCACTGGCTGCGCAGGCGAGGCGCCGACGTGACCGTGGTGGAGCGGGCGCCCGAGCTGCGTCCCGGCGGGCAGGCGGTGGACGCGCGCGGCGTGACCAGGGAGGTCATCCGGCGGATGGGCCTGGACGCGGCGGTGCGCGCGGCCCGCACCGAGACCGCAGGCGCGCACACCGTCGACGCGGACGGAAACGTGCTGGAGACCTTCCGCGCCGACGACGACGGCGGCGACGGATACATCGCGGAAATCGAGATCCTGCGCGGCGACCTGTCGCAGGTGCTCTACGACGACACCCGCGACGAGGTCGAATACCTCTTCAGCGACCGGATCGCCGAACTCACCCAGGACGCGGACGGCGTCGACGTGAGCTTCGCGGGCGGCGACCGGCGGCGCTTCGACCTCGTGGTCGGGGCCGACGGGCTGCATTCGGCGTTGCGCGCGATGGTCTTCGGGCCGCACGAGCAGTTCATCCGGCACCTCGGACACGTGCTGGCCTTCTACAGCGTGCCCAACGAATTCGGGCTGGACCGCTGGCTGCTCGACTATCAGGAACCCGGTCGCTCCGCGATGCTGCGGCCCATCCAGGACGCCACCCGCGCGATGGCCATGTTCTCTTTCGCCGCAGTCGATTTCGACGTCGACCATCGCGACGTCGCGGCGCAGAAGCGGCTGCTGCGCGAGCGGATGACCGGCCTGGGCTGGTCGACCCCGCGCATCCTCGCCCACCTCGACGACACCCCCGACTTCTATCTCGACCAAGTCGCCCAGGTGGTGATGGACCGCTGGTCGAACGGACGGGTGGTACTGCTCGGCGACGCCGCCTTCAGCTCGTCCCCGATGTCCGGACAGGGCACCGGCCTCGCCCTGATCGGCGCCTACGTGCTGGCCGGCGAACTCGCCGCCGCCGACTGGAACCCCCAGCTCGGTTTCGCCGCCTACGAGCAGCGGATGCGTTCGTTCGTCGAAGCCAACCAGGAAATCGGTCGCCTGCACGCCCGAACCCGCGCCCTCCCCGAACCCACCCCCGAACCCACCCCCGACTTCACCGGCGAATGGTTCACCGCCCTGATCGACCGCGCCCTCAACCTCGACCTCCCCGCCTACCCAGAGGTCCCCTCGATCCCCTCCACCACCCCCTAGCTCTTCAAACGCCCTTGCGCGATTGATATTTCAAGCGCCGGTCGCGTAATAGAAGGCACCGGCGGCCCGCACAAGCAGATATGCACAGAACATGGATCGGCGCTGCCCCGATGACAGTCCACCGCCGACCGGCTCGGCCACGGGATCACCGTGGCCTCGTACGACGGCAGTGCCTCCAGCTAGACGGCAGTGCCTCCGGCTATTCGACGGGATCGCACCAGGGCAGCGCGGTCAGCTCGGGCCACGCCGCGGTCCATCTGGCCACCTTGGCGTCATAGACGTGCCGCGGCGCCTGCCGCGGATTGGGTCGCAAAATCATCTCGAATGCATCGGCAAGCCCGAAGGGCGCGAACACCTTCCACTCGCCTGACCCCGTGACCCGCACTCCGATACCGCAAGTCGTGGTAGGGAACGAGGTGATCGCGTCCTCCGCGCTCGTATACGGAGCGCACGGGAGACCGAAATGCTCCTCGTACCACAGGTGCACGCGCGCTTCGTTGCGGATCTCCACCGGCACGTCCCCGAATATCGCCCGCCCAGCCCTGATCGCCTCGGCCTCCCACGACAGGTCCGACGAGTCGTAATAGATCAGGTCATAATCTCTGATCCCATAAGCACCGTCCCGACCGGTTACATGATTCCAAATAGTCTGTGCGACAGCGCCCGCCGCCAACCACCACCCCGGCAGCTGCAGCTCCCGGGCGCCTTCCAGCACACTGACCATGACGGGATTGGTCGCGAGCACGTCGGGGAGCGCCGCGAGTTGCTCATCGAGGGGAAGACGTCCGATCCGCACCACCCTTGTCTATCAAGGCGCACCGACATCAAGTGTGCCGAATCCGAAGGGATGGCAGCCGAATCACCGTCGGTCTCTCGGCGTCGTCCGAGATTTCGCGATCGCAGTACTGTGACTTCGTATGACCGGCAACGAGATCGAGGTTTCCGCTGAGCTGGTGCGTGCGTTGTTGCGGGAGCAGCATCCGGATCTGGCGGGGCTTGCGATTCGGGAGGTGGTGGGGGTTGGGGGAATCAGATGTGGCGGCTCGGCGACGAGTTGGTGGTGCGGATGCAGCGCATGGACCCCACCCCGGAGCTTCAGCTGAAGGAGCGACGGTGGCTGCCGGTGCTGGCTCCGCGCTTGCCGCTGCCGGTGCCGGTGCCGGTGCGGTTCGGTGCGCCGTCTGAGCGTTTTCCCAAGCATTGGACGGTGATGACCTGGGTGCCCGGCGAGCCACTGGATCACGCCTCGATCAGCCGGGGCATCGACTCGGCGGACACCCTGGCAGGTTTCCTGCGGGCACTCCATGTGCCGGCGCCCGCCGAAGCGCCGACCGCCGAGGACCGCGGCGCGCACCCCAGGATTTACACGGACGGCTTCGAGAACCTCCTCCAGTCCGTTGCTCTGGACGACAGAGCAGCCGACGTCCGGGACGTCTGGGCCGACGCAGCCGCAGCCCCGGCGTGGGCGGGCCCGCCGGTGTGGGTGCACGGCGACCTGCATCCCGCCAACGTCGTGGTGTCGAACGGAACCCTCTCGGGCATAGTCGATTTCGGTGACATGTTCGCCGGCGATCCAGCATGGGACCTCGCCGCCGCGTGGGTCCTGCTACCAGCAGGCACAGCCACCCGGTTCTTCGACACCTACGCGAACGCGGACGAGTCAGCAATCCGGCGCGCCCGCGGACTCGCCGCAATGAAAAGCCTCTTCCTGATCCTCATGGGACAGAACGGAGATCGCGGTCTCCCCGGGGGCAAACCGCACTGGGGCCCCGCAGGCCGTGCAGCCCTAGAACGCGTTCTGCAGGGATCGCCGAAACTGCGCGCCTGACACCAACACTCGCGGAAAGTTCCGCCATACGGACAAGCCTGAGCACGAAAGCTCCTGCCGCACTACATATTCGCCCATCAGGCGGGCTGGTTACTAAAGGGGTGCGGAGCGCCACCATTCGACATGCTCGTTTTCGCGGTCCGGCGGCGCCTCGGAGTAGATGTGGCAGGAGTTGCGGGGTGGGTTATCGAAGGAGAGGACGATTTTGGGGTCTTGGAAGCCGTACTCCTGGCGGCGGAGAGTTACGGTTCCCGCGGGGCGCTGAAATCGCTCTATCAGAGTGTCGCCCCCGTACTGGCTCATGTCCTTGCCGTGCGGGAAGCAGTAGAGGTCGAAGGTCGGAGCGAAGGTCGAGCTGTTCGAGCATCGAATCGTGGCGTAGTTGTGCCTGTCGATCGTGCAGGTGATGCCTCGGTACCCGTCGGTCGAGGTCGGCGTTGCCGGGATGAGCCGCGGAAACAGATCCGCTGCCGGTTGCAGGTCGCCCCAAGGGCGGGGTGGCCCGATCGGGCTGAACGTTGCGGGTGTCCGGGTGGCGGTGTCGGCGGATCGAACGGTTTCCTCGGGGCTGGTGATCGCCACGACTGCGACAACAACGGCGATGACAACCAGGATCGCCGCGATGGCGACGATCGCGATCGTGAGGATGCGGTCACCGCTACCGGGGCCGGACTGGGCGGGCCAATCAGCCGATGCGGGAAGGGATTTCGTCGTTCCGAGCTGGCCGAGGAGTTGTGCTGCGGTGAGCCGAGCATCGGTTTGCCCGGTGAGGCAGCCGGTGAGGAGGATGCGCAGCCCGGTTTCGGGGATGCCGGCCAGATCGGGCGGCTGAGTTGTCACGCGGTGCAGAAGTGTTGCGGCGTCCGTGTCACCGAACGGAGGCCGGCCGGTGAGCGCGTAGGCGAGCACACCGCCCAGCGAGAACACATCGGACGCGGGTCCGGCCGGTTCGCCGATGAGTTGTTCCGGAGCGGTGAACGCCGACGGCTGGGGGTGTGCCGTGGGGAGGCCGAGATCGACCAGCCGGGGTCCAGTTTCGGTGATGATCACCGAATTGGGCGTCACCGCACCATGTGTGAGACCGGCACCGTGGATGGCCGAAAGAGCATGGGCGAGACCGACGGCGATGTGCTGGACCGCCGCCGACCGTAACGGCCCGCGCCCGGTCACCAGGTCATGTAGCGAGGGGCCAGTGATGTATTCGGTTGCTATCCACGGACTCTGAGCCTCCGCGTCCGCGTCGAGCACCGCCGGGGTGAAGTCGCTGTGCACGGTTCGAGCGACGGCGAAGACACGAGCGACCTCGGCGCGGTCGCTGCTACCCATTCCGCGATCCAGGTGCACGGTGCGGATGAGGACGTTCGCCAGATCTCCCGCACGGCCCAGGAAGACGTCGCCGCGGGAGTCTGCACCGAGCCGGCCGATCAGCGTGTACGGGCCGAGCGACGACGGGTCGATGTCCCGCAACGGTAGCGTGCGCGGAGCCGACTCCACGACCGGCACTGAGCCTGAAGCTGATTGGGGTGTCGCACGCGCGGGCGCTGTCCGCGGTTGAACAGTCGCCGGAGCCCAACCAGTGCCGGGATGGTGAGCGCGGGGAGCTTGCTGCCGACGTTGGACCTGGATGATCACAGCTCCCAGACAGATAGCAGGCACCGCCAGCACACCCGCGCGGATGAATTCCACTGCAATCAAACCGAACCCGCCGACGGGAGCGGACCCGTATATGACGTAGTCACCGGTCCGTTCCACCCGCGAAGACGGAATGCCCAAGATCAGGGCCACGAATCCGAGCACCCACCCGAGCAGCAAGAACAACCACCACGCGGTGACCAACGCGCTGCCGGGACGGCCACGCAGATCCGGTGCGTCCGATGGCGTCCGCGGGTCGCTCGCCCGCCACACATCCGACATGATCATGTGCGGGAACCACAAATTGACGACAGGGCAGAACCAACCGCCGATCACCCAGCCGTTGGCGAGCCGATGCCGTGCCGTGCACAGCGCTTCGGCATTGCGACGCGCCTGCCACAACCAGCTGATGACCACGATTCCCGCGCCGAGCTGCAGCAGTTGCGCGAGGATGCCGGGCCAGGTGTAGGACTCCCACTCCGTGCGTGTGCCTCCACGCTGCCCCCAGCTTTCCTCGAAGTCCGCGAGGAGTCTCCAGTCGGCGATCGCGCTGACGAACATCATGACCACAACCGCGGCGACCAGGCCGATCGCCCAGCCCCCGAGCGCTCCGATCGGACGGACGTTCCTTCCGCCGCGCGCGAGCGCAACGTCCCACCCCACTGACATCGTCCAAATCCCTTCGGTTCCAACGGCGCAAGATACCGCCCGTGGCAACGGCCCCATGACATCATGTCGCACCGGACCACAACGGCAAACCTTCGATCATGCGTCAGGTCACAGACCGCTGATCTCTTCCACGAAGTGCTCGCCAACCGTGCCACCCATGACACCCGAATCGACTGAACCAAGGTCGGTAAGGTCGGTCCGGTGAGCGACGCCGGCGACCTGATGCGGATGTATCTGGTGGATCCAGATCAGCCTTTTCCGTCTGTCGAGCTCGCGGATTCGTCCGGGCTGGTCGCATTCGGCGGGGACCTGTCGACGGAGCGGTTGTTGGACGCCTATTCGGCGGGCATCTTTCCCTGGTACAACCCCGGCGAAACGATCCACTGGTACTGCCCGGATCCGCGAAGCATTCTGATACCGACCGACCTGCGGGTGAGCCGGTCGTATCGCCGATCGGTCGCCGGCGCCGACTACGCGGTGACCATGGATCGCGCCTTCGCCGAGGTGATGTCGCAGTGCGCCGGCCCGCGGGACAAGGAGGCCGGAACCTGGATCGGCTCCGATATGCAGGCGGCCTACCTGCGACTGCACCACCTCGGTCACGCGCACTCGGTCGAGGTGTGGCGCGACGGCGAACTGGTCGGCGGCCTCTATGGGGTTGCCCGCGGCCGTTCGTTCGCCGGCGAATCCATGTTCTCCCGCGCCCGCGACACCTCCAAGGTCGCGCTGTATTGGTTGTGCGCCCAACTGACGGCCTGGGATTTCCCCCTCATCGACTGCCAGGTCGCTTCCAGCCACCTCACCTCGCTCGGCGCGATCGACCTCTCCCGCACGGACTACCTGCGCCTGCACACCCAGGCCGCCGCCCGACCCGGCCGCGTCGGCCCCTGGCAGTTCGACATCCCAGTCCCCCACTCCCCCAAGCATTTACCGACGTAAGCGAGCACTGGCGAGCGGTCCGCCTTACGCGATGCCACGATCGCCGATCGTGACGACGAAGGTGTCTTCCCGATCGTTGGTGCGGCTCGGAATGAGTTCGTCGGCCGAGCCGACCCGCGATGTCGCCGACGGTCATTTCGAATACACGGCCGGAGCGAGCGTGCCCTGTGGCGGGGAAGAAGGGGAGTTCGATGTAGACGCGGTCGGTCAACGGTCGTGGCGGCTCGTCCCAGACCTTGACAGGCCGAGTCGGTAAGCGGAAACTAACCGTTAGTGGAAACTTACGAACCTCCGCGCAGCCTCGATCAGCGCCGTGCGGACGCGCTGAAACGACTCGGTACCTCTCATCAAATGTGGCTGGCCACCGCAGGCGAAGGCCACGGCCCGCACCTCATCCCGGTTGCCTACACCTGGAACACCGATACCCTCACCACGGCCACGTTCGAGCGCAGTCGCACCGTTGCCAACTTGCAAACGACGCCGCGGGCCAGAGTCGCCATCGGTGACACCGCCGACGTGATCATGATCGAGGCCACCGCATCGCTCATACCCGTCGATGCGATCGACGCGACCGCCGCCGACGAATATGCCCGGGTGTCACACGACCCGCGCACCATGCCGGGTTTCGTCTACATCCGACTCGCTCCACAACGCATCCAGGTATGGAACGGCTTCCACGAGTTCACCGGGCGCACTGTTATGGCAGACGGCCGATGGCTCGACCGTCCGATCGACTAGAGCCCGCACCGAACGGTGGACGTGCCGCCCGTGCAGACGCGGTCCGGTCAAGCGCCATGCCCTACGTTTCCGGATATGTGGGGCGAGAGTCACGTGGTTTCGACTGACGCCTTTCGAGCTAGGTGTCGACGGTGCGCGCGTGGTGTGTGGTGGCGTGGACGCTGCTCAGTAGTGCGAGGGCGTGGGCGCTGGGCGTGGCAGGTTCGGCGTGGTAGATGACCAGTTGCTGGCCGGGCGCGCTGCGCACGTCGAATGCCTGGTAGGTGAGGGTGAGGGGGCCGACGTCGGGGTGTAGGAGGTGTTTGGGTTCGCGAGTCTTGCCGCGGACCTGGTGGGTGTCCCACAAGGCGCGGAAGTGCGCGCTGCCCTCACTGAGTTCGGCCACCAAACACCGCAGCGCGGGGTCGTGGGGGTTGCGGCCCGCGGCTACGCGCAGATTGGCCACGGTGGCCTGTGCCGTCCAGTCCCAGCGGGCGTAGAACTGCTGTCCGGCGGGGTCGAGGAAGGTCATGCGGGCGAGGTTGTCCACCGTGCGGAACGGGGAGAACAGGGCGTCGGCAAGGGTGTTGGTGGCCAGTACGTCCAGGATGGGGTTGAGCACGAAGGCGGGGGTGTGCGAGTAGCCGTCCATGAGTTGGCGCAGGTCGGGGCTCACGGTCTGGGGTACCGGCGTGGGTGTGCTGTCCGGTGTGGCGCCGGCCAGCCGGTACAGGTGCTCGCGGGCATCGGAGTCGAGATCCAGTGCGCGGCACAGGGCGTCGAGCACCTGCGGTGACGGGTGGGTCTCGCGGCCCTGTTCCAGGCGGGTGTAATAGTCGACGTTCATCCCGGCGAGCACGGCGACTTCTTCGCGGCGGAGTCCGGCCACCTTGCGTCGTCCGGAGTAGAGCACGCCCGCGTCTCCGGGTGCCCGTTGTGCGCGGCGCGCTCGTAGGAACGCACCCAGCTCACCACTGACCATGGCCTCAGGGTAGGTCGTGGCCGGCGCGGTTGGGTGGGTGCGGCACACCCAGTCACCACGCGTCCTGCCAACGTTTTCCGTCGTTGCCGAAGCTGGTCGGTATGACAAGCGATATCGACGTGGTCGGCGTGTGGGTCACCGCGGACGGGCATATCCGGCAGGAACTGCGCGCCGATGGGCGCTACGACGAGGCGCGCGGCGAACGGCGCAGCGCCTACACCGGTCGCTACACGGTGACCGAAAATCACCTCGACTACCTGGACGACACCGGCTTCACCGCGACGGGCGATATCCGCGACGGCGTGCTGTACCACGAGCATCTCGTCCTCTACCGCGAGTCCGCCGACGCTCACCACCGGCAGGTACGGAAATGAGCATGCCTGTCGCCGACCCTGAACTGGAGGGCAAGGTCGCGCTGGTCACCGGCGCCGCCCGCGGGGTCGGCGCGGCCACGGTCGCCTGGCTGCACGCCCGCGGCGCGCAAGTGCTCGCCACCGACCTGCGCCCCGAGGTGCACGAGCTCTCCGCCCGGTTCGACCGGGTGTCCACTCTGGTCGGCGACGTGTCCCGGGAGGACACCGCGGTGCGGTCGGTGGCAGCGGCGATCGATCGGTTCGGCAGCGTGGACATCCTGGTCGGGAACGCCGGTCGATCAGTGAACAAACCGATCGTCGAGACCACCGCGGCCGACTGGGACGAGCTGATGTCGATCAACGCCCGCGGAACGTTCCTGCACGCCCGGGAGGCATTCCGGGTGATGTGTGCACACGGCGGGGGCGCGATCGTCACCGTCGGGTCGTTCGCGTGCACCGTCGGACTGGCCGAAGCCGCGGCCTACAGCGCGTCCAAAGGAGCGCTGGCGCAGTTGACCAAAGTGCTCGCGCTGGAGGGCGCGCCGCACGGCATCCGCGCCAACGTCGTCGCGCCCGGTGTCATCGAGACCGACATGCTCGACAACTTCCGGGCCGACAGCCGGGAATACCTGCGTTCCTTCGGCGCCGCCCACCCCCTGGGCCGCGTCGCGCAACCCGAGGAAATCGCCGAGGTGATCGGTTTCCTGGCCTCACCCCGGGCCGGTTTCATCACCGGCGCGGTCGTCGCCGCTGACGGCGGCTACACCGCAGCCTGAGTCTCGACACCCAACGAAAGAGAGCGAATCATGCCTGGACGGCTCACCGACAAGGTCGCGTTGATCACCGGCGCGACCGGTGGCATCGGACAAGCCACCGCAGAACTTTTCGCCCGCGAAGGCGCCCGCCTGGTCGTCACCGACATAGCCCAGGACGCCGCGCAGGCGCTCGCCGCACGCCTGGCAGCCACTGGCGCCGACGTGCTGGCCGCCGGGTTGGACGTCTCCGCACCCGAAAACTGGAGCGAGGTCATCGAGCTGACCCGGCAACGCTTCGGACGGCTCGACGTCCTGGTCAACATCGCCGGGATCGTGGACTGGCCCGGTATCGAGGACACCACGCAGGACTCGTGGGAACGCGTGATCGCGGTCAACCAGACCGGCACCTGGCTCGGCATGAAGACCGCCATGCCCCTGCTGCGCGCCTCCGGCAACGGCTCCATCATCAACACTTCCTCGGTGCTCGGTCTGGTGGGCAGCGGAGCCGCCGCCGCATACCAGGCGTCCAAGGGCGCGGTGCGGCTGCTCACCAAGACCGCCGCCGTCGAGTACGCGACCCGTGGCGTCCGGGTCAACTCGGTGCACCCCGGGGTCATCGCCACCCCGATGATCCAAGCTCTGCTCGACGAGCAAGGCGACCAGCAACCCGACATCGTGCGCACCCCCATGCGCCGCGCGGGTACCCCCGCCGAGGTCGCTCCCACGATGCTCTTCCTGGCCGGCGACGAATCCTCGTTCATCACCGGAACCGAACTCGTCGTCGACGGCGGACTCACCGCGTACTGACGACCAGTCCCGGATGCACACGGATACCGGACTACCGGTAGTGGCTCCCGTTGCGCGCTGACTTGACCGGCCGGCGCGGGACGGCGGAAGATCAACCGGCCGTGCGGATCTCAAGTCGACAGAACACACCACACTGCCGAGTCCCGCCACAGGCCAAGACCTGTCGTTCCTCCCCGCCGACTACTGTGTTGGTCGGCCGATCGAACTTGGTTCGCCGGCAGCGCTTCCTGGTGCGCGCTCGAAGCCGATTCAGGATGTTTTTCGATGCGGACGGCGCCCTTGCGTGGGGCGGTCGACCGCTGCGCTGAGCCGACTCAGCGCAGTGGTCCACGGTCGTGGGGCGATCACTGGAATCCCGTACGCTTCGGCGGTCGCGGCCAGCCAATCACCGTAGCGGGCACTGCCTTCCGCCCGCATGCGCTGCTCCCCCGCGTCCGGTTCCCGACTCAGATAGTTCGCGGCCAGCTGATCAGGGTCGGGCTCGTGCAGAAACACCGCGCGGACTTGCCCGGCGACCTCCTGTCCGGCGAACGAAGTCTGTGCGGCCAGCGCGGGAAGTAGGTAATCACCCTCGATGATCACGGGGGTGCGGGATTCCAGGTGGTTGCCGATCACGGCCGCCAATGCCGGTTGCAAAGCCTCGGCGAAGGCAATCTGCAACTCCACGACCTGCGGAACCGGAATGCCGGCCGGATCGGGATGGGTGTCCCAGTAGTGCAGCATCGGCTGCTGGGCCGGGGTGGTCATCGCCTGCACGGCGAGAACCAGGTCGTCCACCTCGACCAACGGCACGCGGTAGTGCCGGGCCAGCGGGTAACTGAGCTGGCTCTTACCGGAACCGGACGCGCCACCCAGTAGTAGCACCTGCCAGTCACGTTCGCCCGGTTCGTCCACGGGCGCACAGTCTGCCCGGCCTGTCGACGCCTGTCATCCCGATATCGGACCGAGCAGGCGTGTCACCGAAGGGCTATCACTACCTGGACGCGGTCGCCGCATCGGTCTTCCATGGCCGCGAGGCCAAAGGCACGGGCATGCCGCTGGGCGCGCGCTCTCGGACCGCTCGGGTGAGAACCTTCGTGGCGCGCCAGCATGCCGAATCATCGAACATATGTTCTATCTTTGCGGTAAGCTCCCTCGCGTGACCATACATTCGACCGCGCTGGCGCCGGATGCTCGAACACCAGGATGGCCGGAACTGGCCGACGTCGATCTGCTGCGCACCCTAGTCGAAACCGAACGCCGTCGACGGCGACTGGATGCCGCCATGCGCGCGGCCGTCGCCGAAGCCGAGCGACGCGGCCTCGCCGCAGACACCGGCTATCGGGACACCGTCGAGCTGTTGACCGATCTGCTGCGCATCACCGCCCACGAGGCGCGCCGCCGAATCGAAACCGCGGCTCCGCAGGCCCGCTCGCGTTCCAAGAAGGTGTGGCGGGTGCTGGCGGCCGCAAGCTGACGCCGCGCCCAGACCGGGCATCACGGCAGACGCCGAACGGGAATCGGCGCCCAGCACTCCGATAGCGCGGGTCTACGCCGAGATCTAGTGCGGCCCAATGTGTTCGGTTAAGCCGATCGCTGCCGGGCCGTCACCATGTGACCGCACCCGCTGATGCGGTTGCACGGAAGGGATTCGGCCGTCGTCCGCCACGTGGCCCCCACCCGTCGAGACCCGTGTACACGCGGGCTACCCGCCACCATGACCGGCCGAACAATTCGGCCTCTCCGGTATGGATGGATACGAGCGAATCCGGACCGGGATCGAAGAACACGAGAACGACTGTGGCGCAGTGAGGCTTAGCGCAGGCTGAGGCCCGGGAGGGAGTCGAGGTGGGTGAGTTTTTCCGGGTTCCGGACGAAGTAGAGGCCGGTGATGCGACCGTTGTCGATGCGGAAGCTCATGATGCCGATTTCGTTGTCCCAGCGCAGAATGAGCGCCGGGCCGCCGTTGACCACGGCGGGTTCGGTGCGGAGCGTGGGGTTGATCTTGCCGAAGCCGACCAGCAGGTTCCTGAGCACCTTTTCGATGCCGACGATCGGCACCCGGGCCGCGGTCTTGATGCCGCCACCGTCGGTGAGCAGCACGACATCCGGGGCCAGCACGTTGAGAAGCCCTTGCGGGTCACCGGTTTCCAATGCCTGCTGGAAAGACTCCAGCGCCGCCCTGGCCTGAGCCGGGGAAACCACCGACCGTGGGCGTCGGGCTTCGACATGCTGACGGGCCCGCCGGGCGATCTGGCGCACGGTGACCGGAGTCTTGTCGACGGCGGCAGCGATCTCGTCATAGCCGACGTCGAAGACCTCGCGCAGCACGAAGACCACCCGCTCGGTGGGCGAAAGCGCCTCGAGGACGAGCATCAGCGCCATCGACATGCTCTCGGCGAGTTCGACATCCTCGGCCACATCGGGTGCGGTGAGCAACGGTTCGGGCAGCCACGGCCCGACATATGCTTCCTTCCGGCGTTTCAGCGTGCGCAACCGGTTCAGGGCCTGGCGGCTGGTGATCCGGACCAAATAGGCACGCGGATCGTCGATCCGGTCCACCTCGACCTGGGCCCACCGCAGCCAGGTTTCCTGCAGGACGTCTTCGGCATCGGCGGCGGAGCCGAGCATTTCGTAGGCGATGGTGAACAAGAGGTTGCGGTGCGCGACGAACGGGTCGATCGCCGGGTCGGCTGTGGTCGTCATCGCGAACTCTGCTCCTCGTGCCTGCCAGGAAATGCTCGGCAAGGCTACCGGGTCAGGCAGTGAACGGTTCGAGCCAGAACCGGCCCCACGCTACGAAGACCGCCATCGCGAGGTAGACCACGTTGGCGGTGATGACCTTGTATTCGCCGTCGCGGGCATGGGTGATCATCGCCCCGACCATC
Source organism: Nocardia brasiliensis NBRC 14402 (assembly GCF_000308475.2). Classification (GTDB taxonomy): domain Bacteria; phylum Actinomycetota; class Actinomycetes; order Mycobacteriales; family Mycobacteriaceae; genus Nocardia; species Nocardia brasiliensis. Next base: position 141,887 of record NZ_BAFT02000038.1, read on the forward strand.
AGCAGCGCCCAGCACACCGCGGTGACCGGGACGAGCACCGGCGCGATACCGAGCACGGCGGGCAGAATCAACCCGATCGCGGCCAGGACCTCCACGCCGCCAAGGGTCTTGATGACTCCCGCACCGGCGGTGGCGGTCCAGCGCCCGCCGGGCGCCTGGGCCAGTTTCGCCTTGGGCGTGAACATTTTGATGTTGCCGCCGGCCAATGCGACGGCGGCCAGCAGTCCGGTGACGATCCACAGTGCGCTATTCATCAGGTCTCCTCGTTTCGACGTTCGACCTGAAGACACCGCTGAGCCGACGCCCGTGACATCGCGTGACGCAGGTCACCGCATCGCTGGACCCGACCGCAGCCGCCGGCTCGGCGCTACCCAGCGCTACACCGGAATGCCGTGCTGGGTGACGTAATGCGAGATCAGCGTTTCGATCGAGCGACGGAAGGAGCCCTGCTGCCGCTCGCTCAAAGTGTTTGCCAGATTGCCGATCTCGGCCCGGACCGCGTCGCGCACCAGATGCACGACGGCGCGGCCGTCGGCGGTGACGGTGACATGGACGGCACGCCGGTTTCCGGGGACGGCGATCCGCCGCACCAGCCCGCGCCGCTCGGCTCGATCTACCAGGCCGGTGACGCTGGACTTCTCCAGTTCCAGGATGCCGGCCAGCTGCTGCATGCCGATCTCGCGATCGTCGAGGACGGCGAGCATGCGCAACTGGGTGACCGACAGCCCTTGCCGGCCGGCGAGGCGTCCCAGCACGGCTTGGAGGATGAACGACAGCTGGATGAGCCCGTCCACCAGGTCCAGCTCCGGGTCGGGTGCGTCAGTGGTCACAGTAGGCCAGGTTAGCTTGATTCAGTTCGCGATACCAACTATTTTGGTTCGTGACACCAACAGTATTTGTCACGAACAATAGCGTGGGTACGCGGGGTCGGCCGCAGACGGTGGCCAAGGCTCGGCACGACCCGGACAGGGAAGAAGCAGACCTATGACGGACCAGAAGCGCGTCGCCGTCCTCATCGGCAGCACTCGCCCCACCCGCATCTGCGCCGGGATAGCCGCCTGGGCACGCGACGCCCTGCAGGAGCAGAGCGATCTCCACTACGACCTGCTCGATCTCGCCGAGGTCGGGCTGCCGTTCCTGGACGAACCCCGCCAGGCCGCGCTGCGGCAGTACGAGCATGAACACACCCGGGCCTGGAGTCGGCTCGTGCAGAGCTACCACGGCTTCTTTTTCGTTTTCCCGCAATACAACTGGGGTTACCCGGGGGTGCTGAAGAACGCGCTGGACTACCTCTACTGGGAATGGCGCGACCGGCCCGCGAGCCTGCTGACCTACGGCACCCATGGCGGCAGCAAGGGCGCCGAACAGCTCATCGGCGTCCTGCACGGCCTGCACATGCGACTGCTCGAGACGCATGTCGAAGCCGTCATCACCGAGCAGGACGTGGACGAGAACTGGCAGCTGCGCGACCTCGACAGCACGCTCGGCCCGAACCGGGCACTACTGCACAAAATCGGCGCGGAAATGGCCCGCGCACTCGACGGCAACTCATGACCGCAGTTACGGAGAACGGAGAGACAATCATGACAACTCGCCAGGTGGGTTTCATCGGCCTCGGGAAGATGGGCGCTGCCCTCGCAGGCCGACTGCTCGATGCCGGCTACGACGTCACCGTGTGGAGCCGGACCGCCGGCAAGGCGGACGACCTGCTGGCGCGCGGCGCGACGCTCGCCGAACGCCCCGAGGACGCGATCGCCACCGGGACGGTCTTCTCCATGCTGAGCAACGAAGAGGCGGTGCGGCAGGTCTTCACGACGGACCGGATCCGCTCCGCGCCAAAGGGTTTCGTGCACATCAACCACGCGACCATCAGTCCGGCCGCGGCGCGCGAGTTCGCGGCGGCCGGCGGACGCTACCTCAGCGCCCCGGTGATCGGCCGACCCGAGGCGGTGGTGGCGGGCAAGCTCGCCGTGCTGATCTCGGGCGACGAGGACGTCCGAGCCGCGGCGGCACCGATGCTCGCCGTGCTCGGCCGGCGAGTGTGGGACTTCGGTGCCGCTGCGGACGCCGCACCGACGGTGAAGATCGCGGTCAACTACCTGATCCTGCACGCACTACAGGCCCTGTCCGAATCGATCACCCTGCTGCAGCACGCCGAACTGGACGCGGGACGGTTCGTCGAGATGATCAACGATTCGATCTTCCCGGGCCCGGTGTACGGCGGCTACGGCGACGCCATCACCACCGGTACCTACACGCCCCCGGGCTTCACCACCACGCTGGGCTTGAAAGACCTGAACCTCGCACTGCGCACCGCCGACGAAATCGGCACCCACCTACCGACCGGACCAGTCCTGCACGACGTGTTCGCCACCGCGGTCGAGCAGATCGGCGCGGAACTCGACTGGGCGAGCGTCGCCGAAGTCACCCGGCAGCGGTCCACCGGCCGCCGCCACTGAGCAGCACGCCCTGCTCCAGGACATGCCCGAAGGATCGGCCCCGCGGCGTTCACGTTGCGGGGCAACGGTCTACGCGAACTACGACCGTCGCCGCACCTTCTAGGATGCTCGGCATGTCTGTCTGCACCGCCGACCTCGTCGGTTACACCGAACGCGACCTCGACGCCGACCTGGCGCGCTGGTTCCCGACTGCGCCGCGAGTTCAGGTTCCGGACGAAACACGTTCGGTGACAAAATTTCTCGCTCGTCTTGCCCCGTCCGACGCCGCGGCACTGAGCGCGTTCGACCGTCGGGTGCGCTCCGGCCTGCTGCCGCAGTTCCTGGACATCTTCGACTGGTCCTACGGCTTCGACTTCGCCGGAAACGATTGCGGCATCCTCGATTCGGACTACACGACCGAACTCACCGACGACGACGTCTACTCGATCGGCGCCGACGGCGGCGGCAACCTGTACGTGGTACTCACCAATGGTCAAGTGGCCGTGTGGTTTCACGAGGAGGAGGTGGTCGAGGGCGGCACCCGATTCGACAACCTCGATGTCTTCCTCTGGTCGTTCGTCCGCTATCGGGCGGTCCGGGCCGGACACCTGGCCCGGACGGCGGTCGAAGCGGACTTCCTGGCGCTCGGCCAGGACGGTGCGCTCGAACCCGAACTGGGCTTGCTTTGCCTCATGAAGTAGCGGCGCAGCCGCTGCCCGCGCGCAGGCCACTGGAGGACACACCGTAGAGCCCGATCGCCCGGCCCCGGTCGGCGGCCGGGAAAGCAGTTGCACGACGGTCTGCCCGATCGACATCGACGCCAGGCTCGCCACCCCGCCGACCACCAGCAGCACGACCGCGATTCGACCGGATCTCGCGGAACAGGTCCCCGCAGGCGTCGCATATGCATGCTAGAGTAGACGCAACGTTGCGTGGCGTCTAATCGGGACGCCGTGCTCCCCCGCAGAGGAGAACTCGCATGGCAGGCGACGCCGGCCGCCCCGCCCACCATGGAAACCGCTATCAGCGCAGCGAGCAAGCCCGCCGCGCGGTGCTCGAAGCGGCCGATGACCTGCTGGTCGAGCGCGGGTTCGCCGGGCTCACGATCGAGGGGATCGCCGCCAGAGCCGGCGTCGCCAAGCAGACCATCTACCGCTGGTGGCCGTCCAAGACCGAGATCCTGCTGGACGCCCTCGCCGACGACGCCGCACAGCACCTCACCCCACCCGACAGCGGCGACCTCGGCGAAGACCTGCGGATCCACCTGCACAACCTCGCGGAATTCCTGACGACGTCGGACGCCGGAGCCGTTTTCCGCGCCCTCACCGGACAGGCGCAACACGATCCGCAGGTCGCGACCAAGCTGCGCACGGACCCGCTCGGCCACCAGCGCGAGCGCGAGCGCCTGCCCCTGCAGCGCGCCCTCGACCGCGGCGAGCTGCCACCGGAGACCGACATCGACTTCCTGGTCGATCAGTTGGTGGGCCCGATCTATTACCGCGCGTTGGTCACCGGCGAGCCTGTCCCGAGGGAGTTCACCGACCGGCTCGTCGCCCGAGTACTGCGTTAGGCGATATCACCGTTCGGCGGCACCGTTCGCGCGCCGGGGCAGGCAGAACATCAGGGCCCACAGCACGCTCGAGGCCACACCGACCCAGCACAGCACGCCGGTGAACGCGTCGCGGTGGAGTGCGCCCGTGGGTGCGCCGCCGGTAGCGGCGAAGAACACCGGGCCGGCCAGCGCGATACCGAGGGCGTAGCCCAGCTGGAGCGCGGTGTTGAACAGTCCCGAGGCCGAACCGGCGCGCTCGTGTGGGACCTGCGCCAGGCTCAGGTCGGCGATCGGTCCGCCGATCAGGCCGAAGCCGAACCCGAGCAGCACAACGGGGAACGCCATCGCGAGCAGGGTCACTTCGGCTTGCCCGCTACTGACCTGGATCCCGTAGGCCGCAGTCGCGGCCAGAGCGATCAGGACCCCGGTTTGCGGCAGGCGACGCGCGAAACGTCCAGCGGTCTTCGTCGCGGTCATCGCACCGGCCAGCTCGCCGAGGGCGAGCAACGTGAAGGCCGAAGCTGCCATCAGCGGGCTCATACCCAGGCCGCGCTGCAGATACAGGCTCCAGGTCAGGAACAGCAGCCCGCACAGCAAGGCCATCGTCAGCTGCGCGGACAGACCACCGGAGAACTGCTTGTCCTTGAACAGCGACAGCGCAATCAGCGGCGAATCATACCGGCGGCGCTGCTGATGCCGGAGGAAGACGCCGAGCACCAGCCCACCACCGGCGAGCATGGCGAAACACCACAGCGGCCAGCCGTAGGCGTGCCCCTCGGTGAGCGGGAAGACGAGCAGCACCATCGCGATCGCCGACAGCAGCACGCCGGCGAGGTCGAGGCGGTCGGCCTTCGCCGCGGTCGACTCGATGATGAACTTACGGCCGAGGACGAGCACGACGAGCCCGACTGGCACGTTGATCAAGAAGATCGGTCGCCAGGACAACCCGAACAGGTCGGCCTCGGTGAGCACGCCGCCCAGCACCGGACCCACGACGCTGCCCATCGACAGGATGGCCCCGTAGAGACCGAATGCCCGACTGCGGTTCGCGCCGTCGAAGGTCACGTGCAGGGTCGCCAGGACCTGCGGGATCATCACGGCCGCGGCACCGCCCTGGAGCACGCGGGCGGCGATCAGCATGCCGGGCCCGGCCGCGACACCGCACAGCAGCGAGGCGAGGGTGAACCCGGCGGTGCCGAGCAGGAAGACCTTGCGCCGGCCGTAGAGGTCACCGAGCCTGCCACCGGTGATCAGGCCGAGCGCGAAGGTCAGCGCGTAGCCCGCGGTCAGCCACTGCACCACGGCCGGCCCGGCGCCGAGCGAGCGTTGCAGCGTCGGCATGACCGTCAGGACGACCGAATCGTCGAGAATGCTCATCAGCTCGCCGGTCAGCATGACCGCGAGGGCGATCCTGGCGGCCGTCGTCATCGTCGACGCCGTGCCGGATGCGGGATGGGCCGAGTGCCCAGGGGTGTGTTCGGGCTCGTTGTCGAGCGCGGCGGAATTCATGGCGGGACTCCTGGTTCAGGAATCGGGGAGCTCGCCGTCGACCAGGACCGGACAATACGAAACCCGGGGCAGTCGGCAGAGCTACACCCGGAAAACAGGGATGGGGTGACATAACTCAGGCCGGCGCGCATCCGCCCCCGCACACGTTCACAAATCAGGACGTGGGGGAACACGGACGGCTACATGGCCTGGGATATAAGTCACCACCTCGAATCCACTACAGAAGCAACAGGAAGTCCACGCCTGCCACCGACAGGCGGTGCAGGACTCCGCCACGATACGACATCCCCTGAGCTCCGTGCACATCAAATACGCGCGCATCCCCGACACACCGGCCTGTGCTGCTCCCCTTCGCCCCGCAGCACAGGCTTCGATGCGACCACCCTCGCACGCGTGTGGATCACCACTTTGAACCTCATCGGACCCCGAGCCGACATGAACCGAGGCCCGATGCCGCGGCTGCCAGGTCTCCCATGGTCACTCCCCCGCCAGCCAGGCGCGGCCCGTTGCGCGGATGGTGCGCTCCCGGTCGCTGAAGCGGGTCGGGTATGTGCCGGTCACCGGCACTCCGCTGCGTTCGAGCAGGTAGGCCAATGCCGCGTATTCGCGGGGGTGGCGGCGGCCGAGGGCCGCGGCGTCGATGTGTTCCGCGCCGTCGACGCCGAAGGGATAGGTGAAGCCGCCCAGGTCGTAGACGGAGTCGCGATGGGCGATGCGCCAGACGCCGTCGTCGCGGCGCACGCGATCGAGGAAGCGGTTGTGGATCGTCGCGCCGAGACCCGAGTCGCGGTGGTCGGCCAGCAGGATCGCGTTGGTCTCGACGAACGCGTGATCGCCCGCGAACTCAATGGATGGGGGGCCGATGAAGTGCTTGTTGCGCAACGGGCCGCCGCTGAGGCGACGGGAGCCGTCGATGAAGTCGCGGGCGCTGCCGGAGAACCACAGGATGGTCAGGGTCGCGTCCTCGTGGAACAGTCCGGCCAGTTCCTCCCACTGCTCCCGGTCGCGATGGATCCAGCCCGACATCAGCTCACCGATCGCCAGGCGGTCGGCGATGCGATCTTCGATCATGTCCGAAATCTCCTTGTTCACAGGGTGGTTGAGTCTGACTACGCACTCGGGCGGACACGACATCTCGATCCCCTCGATTAGGTGTGCGTAACCAATCTCGTCCTGGCGGAACATGGCCTGCTACCGCCATCCGGACAGCAGATGCCGGATTCCCGCCAAGATCAATGGCACCATGGGGTGTGCCCCAACACCGCCAGATCCCGTGGTTCGGCTACGACGACATCCAGGGTCGCTGGGCGCTCGTGCACGGCGAGGGCATCGCACCGCATTCGCACGCGCAGGGTCAGCTGTTGTACGCGGCCAGCGGGGTGCTGGCCACCACCACCGTGGGTGGCACCTGGGTCTCGCCCGCGAACCGGATCTCCTGGACCCCACCGCATTTCGAGCACTATCACCGCGCCTACGGCGACACCGAGATCAGCATCCTCGAGGTGCCCGCAGCATTGTGTGCCGCGCTCCCCGCGCATCCGGGCGTATTCGCGGTGTCCGGGCTGCTGCGCGAGGCGGTGTTGAAGCTCACCGGCGGCAGCACGCTGCGGCCGGCGGTCGCGGACCGGCTGCTGCGGGTGATCGTCGACGAGTTGACCGAACGGCCCGAGCAGGCACTGCATTTGCCCGAACCGGTCGACGACCGGCTACGCGCGGTGACCGACCGGCTGCACGCCGACCCGGCCTCCCCGGCCACGCTCGGGGAACTGGGCCGAGCCGTGGGCGCGAGCGAGCGAACCCTCAGCCGCCTGTTCCGGACCGAGCTGGGCATGAGCTTCAACCAGTGGCGCACGCTGCTGCGCGTGCAGCACGCCCTGGTGCATCTCGCGCACGGCCACTCGGTCACCGAGATCGCGCTCCGCTGCGGCTGGTCCAACCCCACCAGCTTCATCGAGGCCTTCACCGCCCTCATCGGCCAGACCCCGGGCCGTTATCAGGCCGATCTGCGGCGCCCGCGGGAGAACAGCGGGCAAACGCTCTAGCCGCCTACGAGGCGGGCAGCGTAGTCGGCCATGCACGAGTCAGTCGCTATTGCGCCTGCCATTGTGAACATGGCACTGCCATGGTTGCGAGGAGGGGCCGCGCAGAGCGGTTGTACTGCTAGCTTGTAAACCGTTCGGCGACAACAAGGTTTGCTGTCGAGCCAAATCACGATTGGCGGCGGGGAGTCGCCTTGGGAGGGAAAGAACTGTGTTCAAACGTATTGCCGTCGGCGCCGCGATCGCCGTCTGTACCGCCGGTCTCGGTCTCGGCATGAGCGAGGCATCGGCAGCCCCGGTTGCCGATGGAGCGCAAAGCACCTCAATGTATTTCGCCGCCTCCTGCGCCGGCCGGGAAATCCCCGGCTACCGATGCCTGAGCTGCCCCCCGAATTCGGGCGGAGCCTGCACGTACGAGCGGATTCCGCCGAGGAAGAGTGAGCCCAAGTCCGGACGCAACGACGGCAAGTAGTCCGGCTCCGGCAAGGTGCAGAGGTAGCCGCTGCGCGCGGCAATGACGCGCCTCCGTCACCTCTATGCAAACCACGGCGAGCGGGACTGCCAACCGGCGGTCCCGCTCGCAAACCAATCGTCGTTACCGTTCGCCGACCTTCGGTGACCCGGGCGTGCACGCGGTCGTATGTACCGTGCACTCGGTCACCCTCAGGCCCGTGGTCGGCGAAGAGGATGCCAGAACTGTTGTGCCGCACCGGGGTCGCTCGGTCGCGCTGGAACCGACCCGGCCGCCGCCACATGCGCGCGATGCCTGCGCCGGATCACCGGGCAAACCGCCACCTTTCCGAGGAGCTGGACCCCGAACCTGCGAATCCTGCCCCTCGTATGCCAGTGAAGATGGTTGGGTCGCGCAGGCGCCGGGTTGGCCTCTAGTTCGACCGACTCTCGCTATCGTGGGGTGTCCTTGTTGCGCTCTGTCGACTCGGCTCCTGCGCGACGGCACGAACATCGTGTCGGGTGGCCGTGACCTCATAGGATCCTGCCGAGAGGCTCGGCACTGCCTTGTCCGTCTATCCCGCTGCGATGCAGACGAATTCGATTCGAGGACACCGAAGAGCAGCATCAGCGACCCGATCGCGATCGTCGGCGGGGTTGCCATCCACACCGAAACCCACCATGCGGCTGCACTGGATTCGATCGGGAAGTTTTGGGCACAAGGGAATTCACCGCCGACCAGGATGGCCAGGGTTCTTGTTGCGGTGGCTCGCATCGTGGCGGGGGTTGACTTCCCGTTGATCTTCCGGCGTAACACCCGGCCGTTTCGGACCGGACGATAGGCGGCTGAGAGCGGACGTTTGCGGGGTGGGCTGGTTCGCGTAGACATGGAAGTACGGTCACCGTCCGCGATGTGAACACCCCCTGTCCGCCGGAACCGTGACCCGGCAGCCAGCCTCGCAGGGCGAGAAAACTCACCCGATAAGCATGAATCGCTCACCACAGGCTATAGTTGATCAAGAGCGTGACAATGTCGCGCCCAGCGTCGTAGATCGCATTCGCTTCGCAACCAGCGCTTGCCGCATCCGCTCTTCTTACGGCGATCGATTTTGCCCATCGGCAATCTCGCCATTCGTGCCCCCGGCGCGGACCGCAGGTCCGCAGACGGCTCGGGCACCACCTGATGCCCGAAAGGCACTGCAACACCTATGACTTCTGCTGACATCTCTTTTGCCGCGCTCGGCGTGAGCGCGCCCCTGGTGAAGGCGCTGACTCGCGCCGGGATCACCGAACCTTTTCCGATCCAGACCGACACCCTGCCCGATTCGCTGGCCGGACGCGACGTGCTGGGCCGCGGCCGGACCGGCAGCGGCAAGACGCTCGCGTTCGCCATCCCGATGGTCAACCGTCTCGGCGGCGGCCTCGCCGGTAGACGCGCACCCAGCCGCCCCACCGGCCTCGTGCTGGCGCCGACTCGGGAACTGGCCACCCAGATCGCGGCCGCGCTGGAACCCCTCGCCGCGGCCTACCGGATGACCGTCACCACGATTTTCGGTGGCGTCCCCCAGAACCGGCAGGTCCGGGCGCTGCGCGCCGGCGTCGACATTGTCGTCGCCTGCCCCGGCCGGCTCGAGGATCTGATGAACCAGCGCCTGATCTCGCTGGATGCCGTCGAGGTCACCGTCATCGACGAGGCCGACCACATGGCCGACCTCGGCTTCCTTCCCGGCGTGACCCGCATCCTCGCGGCCACCCCGAACGACGGTCAGCGCCTGCTGTTCTCGGCCACCCTGGACAATGGCGTCAACAAGCTGGTCAACCGCTTCCTACCGGATGCCGAGCTGCATTCCGTCGATGAGGCGAACTCCCCGGTCGCCGCCATGACCCATCACGTTTTCGAAATCGCGAGCGTCGAAGCCAAGCGCGAGGTCGTGCACCGGCTCGCTTCGGGCTCGGGCCGGCGAATCCTGTTCATGCGCACCAAACATCAGGCTCGCAAACTGGCCAAGCAGCTGACCCTCGCCGGAATTCCGGCTGTCGACCTGCACGGCAACCTCTCGCAGGGCGCCCGCGACCGCAACCTCGCGATCTTCGCCGCCGGTGACGCCCGGGTGCTGGTGGCGACCGATGTGGCCGCGCGCGGCGTGCACGTCGACGATGTCGAGCTGGTCGTACACGTGGATCCGCCCGCCGAACACAAGGCATACCTGCACCGTTCGGGCCGTACCGCGCGGGCCGGCAACTCCGGTGAAGTGATCACCCTGGTCCTGCCCGGCGAACGACGCGACCTGGCCGACCTCATGCGCAAGGCCAAGATCACTGTCACCCCGCAACGAGTCACCGCCGATTCGCCCGTGGTCGCCGAGCTCGTCGGCACGATTGCCGCATTCGTCGCCCCCTCATACAGTGAGCGGGCAGCACGCGAAGACGACCGCCGCAGCAGCGGCGGACCGCGCCAGAACAGCGGCGGACCGCGCCGAAACAGCGGCGGACCGCGCCGGAGCAGTGGCGGACCGCGCCAAGGCGGCGGCCGTCGCAACGGCAGTGCGGCACAAGGGCAGTCGCGCGCCAAGCCGCGCGCTCACTCCGCGCGCCGAGCGGCCGCATAGGGCCGATTCGGCGACAAGAACGCAATGCAGCGTTCGATCCCCATCCCCGGATGAGAAGAGCGACAGCGGTATGAGCTGATAGCGAATCATGCGGAGGTTTGCCGGCAGCAGCGCGTACCCGCCTTGGGTGCGCGCTGCTCGGCAGAAGCGTCAACCCATGTGGCGCACTCCTCGGCATTCGCATGCGTTGGGAAGTGCTGTCAGCCAACCGATTTCGACGAATCCCCAATGCGCGCCCACCGGCATTTGCGGACATTCGCCACGTCGCGGCGGTGTCGTGGCTGACCTTCCCGACTGTGGCGGCCGGTACTGACCGAATGAATCCCGTTGCAGGTCAATACCATCGCGTAGACGCGTCGCTCCCCGTGGAGTAGCGTCGCCCCATTGTGGCTTTGATCGACCCGGCAATCATCGGCGCTCTGTCTGCTGTTGTCTCCCTCGCGGGAGCGGGACTGACGTGGCGAAACGCGCGTGGGGTGAAGCTGCATGCGGGCTATGAACTGGCGCGTTCGCTATACGGCACACTCGTGTCGGCGCAGATGTGCGAGGTCCGCGATGCGCTGGAAGCGTATCGCCGTGCGGCGCAGCGGAGTCGACGAGACGCCAAGGATATCCTGCCGAGCTACTTTGCGCTGCTGTGGTGCTTCGAAGGAATTCTCGTCGGCAGAAGAAGCCTGGTGCGGCAGTGGAAACTCAACGGCACGGGGCCCGCCGTTACCTATCTTGACGACGCGATTCGTTGGCACCTGCGCGAGTGGGTGAAGCGGTGGCCGCAACTACGTGGGCTGATCACCGAGCACGTGAGAGACCTCGACGACCAGCATTCACTGAGGAGCCTAATAGAGTTGGCGGTAGACGTGCTTGGGGAAGGCGCCGAGATGGAGTCTCTGCGCTCCCAACTCCCTGGTAATCAGTAGCGGTCACGTTTCGTTGGAGGCCAGACCCGCCGAGGCACGCACATCGGCATTTTCGTGCGTTCCTCTGCCCGAGATGATCTCGGCCAGTTGATCTTCAAGAACGCCGAGCGACTCCTTCAGGCCGCGCTCCATGCGGCATGGGCAGACGTTCGTGGACGCCCATTATGGCCCGTACGGTCCAGAACTAGTACCGTAGGGGCATGCCCCGCCCTCGTGAGTTCGACGAAGATCGCGTGCTCCTCGCCGTCCGTGACGAGTTCTGGAACAAGGGCTACGCGGCGACGTCGATGGACGACCTGCTGCGCGTGAGCGGGTTGGGCAAAGGCAGTCTTTACGGGGCTTTCGGGGACAAACGCAGCCTGTTCCTGCGGGTGTTGCGCGCCTACGACGATGCGAACCTGCTGCTGCTGCGCGAGCGTCTGGCCGCCGCGGCGCGAGGGATCGACCTGGTCCGCGAGTTCGTGCTCGGCTCGACCGGCGACCCGACCGGAGCAACTGCGCGCCGGGGGTGCCTGCTCGCCAACACCAACGCCGAGCTCGCCACCAGCACGCCGGACGTGGCCGCGGAGGCCCGCCGCAGCTACGACGCGATCGCCACCATCCTCACCGCCGCGCTGGAGCGCGCCCAGCGCGAAGGCGACCTCGACCCCGACACCGACCCCGCCGAGACCGCCCGCGCGGTCCTCGTCGCCCAACTCGGCGTCATCGCGCTCGGGCGCACCGGCATGGACATCGACGTGCTCACCACGGTGGCCCGGTCCACCCTGGCGCGGTTGCTGCCCGCCCCGACGCAGTAGCAACACTCACCCATCAGCCTTGGCGAGTTCATTTTTCTCGCTGCCGAAGGAATCTTGACTGCCCGGTCCATAACAGGGAAGGTTATGGACGTAGTAGTCCATAACCTGGAGGGAGGCGGCATGGCCGTCTTGGCAGACAAGGTCGCTGTGATCACCGGGGCCAGCAGTGGCATCGGGTTCGCGACCGCACGCGCGTTCCGCGACGAGGGCGCCAAGGTGTTCATCACCGGCCGCCGCAAGGACGCGCTCGACGCCGCGGTCGCCGAGCTCGGGCCCGACGTGACCGGCGCGGTCTGCGATGCTTCGGTGCCCGCGGAACTCGACGCGTTCTACGGGACCGTGCACGACCAGGCCGGGCGCATCGACGTGCTGGTCGCCAACGCCGGCGTCGGCACCGCAGCTCCGTTCGGCGAGGTGACCGAGGATCTGATCGACTCCGTATTCGCCACCAACGTCAAGGGAACGATCTTCACCCTGCAGCAAGCGCTGCCATTCCTCAGCACGAACGCTTCGGTGATCCTGACGGGTTCGACCGCCGCGACGCGACCCAACCAGGGACTCGAAATCTACGCGGCGTCGAAGGCCGCGGTCCGCACCCTCGCCCGCGGTTGGGCACTCAGCGCGCGCACGCACGGGTTCCGGGTCAACGTCGTATCCCCAGGCGGTACACGCACCCCCGGCCTGCTCAAGCTGATCACGCCCGAGATGCTCGAGCAGGCCGAAGATGCCGTCCCCCTCGGCCGGCTCGCCGAGCCCGAGGAGGTCGCCGCGGTCACGACGTTCCTCGCCTCGGACGCGTCGAGGTACGTCAACGGTGCCGAGTTCTTCGCCGACGGCGGGTACGCGCAGGTGTGAATGCTCCTCGAGCGCTGCACGCCACGCGCCGAGCCGGGCGACAGCGGCGCCCGAGTTCGTGGATGCGCTTGTAGCGGATGCCACCGGAAACGCCGAGCAGCCACGACCGATGCCACGGATTCGTCGGGGCCGGCAGCGTTCGAGGCCCACGCTGCACGTCGGTTCGTCGCCGCGGGCCCCGGCTTCAGCTGGATCCTCGACATCCGCTCACGAAGGCATCCAGGCGAGCGAAAACTATGTGCTGGGCTCGCTCCGGAGTGATGTTGCCGGTCAGGGTCAGTCCGGCGAGGCCCGTGCACAGCGCGAGGAGTTCGCGTGCAGCCTCGGCAACGTCGAGACCGGTTGCGGCCGTGCGACTCAGAAGAAGTGCGATCAGGTCGATCAGCTCGTTGTAGCCCTGGGTCACCTGCGCGGCGAGACTCGGGCGTGGCAATGCGTGTGTCTCGAATGCCTGCATGATTCGGAACCGGCGGTGGTCGGCTGCGGTGCGCGGAATGGTCTCGGCGAGTATCGCGCGAAGCGTAGTGACCGGGTCGTCGGTGCCCGCCGCTGCGACTTGCTCCTGAACTCGCTTGCCGCCGACCTCGGCGATGCTGGTGAATGCGGCCGCCAACAGATCTTCCTTTGCGGGAAAGTAATGCTGGACTCGGCCGATGGAGACGCCGGCCTGCTGGGCGACGTTCCGGATGCTCATTCCTTCGACCCCGTCGGTGTCCACGATCGCGAACACCGCCTCCAGGATCGACTGCCGTCGCTCGTCGTGCGCGGCGCCCACACCACGCACCGCTGCGCCCTTGCCGCCCACTACCCCACCTTTCCGTGTCGATTGTATTGGTTTGACTCTAGTGGAGGCCCGAGGCTACCCTGACATCCATCAAATCAATACGATCGTATCGATAAGGTGGAGCGATGTTCGAAACACTTGGGGTACTCCTGCTCATTCAGGGCGTCGGCGGGCTGATCAACAACCTCGCCGGAGGCTCGAAGAGTTGGTTCCTACTCAACTATCTCGACCTCCCCGGGTGGGCGCGACTCACCGGCTACCTGATCCTGAGCGCTGCCGGTGCTGTCCTCGCGCTGCGGCACAAGGCTTTCCGCTGATCGAGCAAGTCAGGCGCCTGGTTGTACGGGGGTCGCAATGAGCGCGGCCGGCGTCCGCCCGAATGACGCGACGGCCGGCCATCTGGATCGAAGGCCGGTCTGCCTGCACGAGCTTGCGGCGGGACATGAACAGCGGGTCGAACGCGCTCAATTCGACAGATCGGTACGCCTGGCCGCATTTCTCCGCGTAGTCAGCGGCATGACAGCGCGTTTGCACGGGTGCCGCCAGGGCTTGGTGTCAGATGCCGAAGTGGGGGAATGCGCCGGGGGCGACGCCGTGAGTGGTGAAGTGGTCGGCCTCCACGGTGAGGAACAGGACGCGGCCCGTCGCGAGAAGCGTGGTGTCGGTGCGGAGTTCGGTGATGACGGTGTATTTCCGGCCGTCGTGGTGGTCGAGCCGCGCGGCGGCGGTGAACGGTCGGCCGATAGGCACGGGTGCGTGGTAGTCGACGTCGAGGTGGGCGGTGACGAACCGTAGGCCGCGGCTGATGAGCAGCGCGCCGGCGGTCTCGTCGACGAGTGCGGCGATGGCTCCCCCGTGGGCGAGCCCGGGCACGCCTTGATGGCGCTGGTCGAGGCAGACCTGTCCGACGATTCGATCACCGTTGCGGCGCAAGGTGATTCCCGTGGCGGCCGGGTTGCGCGGCCCGCAGACGTAGCAGTGGTCGTGATGGGGCGCGAGGGCCGCGCTGGTCTGCGGGCCGTGCGCGGGGAGGGCGGCAGTTGTCGCGGCGCTCGGGTGCTGAGGGGGGATCATGCGACGTGTCCGTTGGCGTGGTGGGCGGCTATGGAGGGCGCGATGCCCAGTTCGGCACCTCGGGCGATGTAGTCGCGCATGGTTTGTTCGTAACGACCGACGATGAGCCCGTTGATCGATCGCAGTGGTCGCGGCAGGACCGTGTTGACGATCCGGACCGCTCGTGCGGCGAGCGCGAACCGGCGGTCGTGGCGGGCGGTCCACTCCATGCCGACCCGCTCGCGCAGGACCGGCGGGATCGTCGCACCGATCGCGAGCAGGACCAGCGGGCCGATCACCCACCGGGCGACCGGGCGCCACAACCAGTTCGGCACCAGCGGCGGCGCCGCGGGTGCGCGCAATGTCTCGACCAGTTCGTGGAAGGTGGTGTGGTTTTCCAGCTTCTGTTCCACGATGGTGGTGAACCATCGCTGGTAGGCCACATAGTCCGTCGGGAGCTCTCGGTCGGGAATCCCGAAATCGACCGCCGCCGCCCGCCAAGCCCGGAACACCTCGTCGCGCTGGTCGGCGGTCAGCGGGCTGGCGAAGTGTTCGCGCCATTGCTCGCTGGCGTATCCGGCGGTGGCCAGCACCCAGTAGGAGGCTTCGGGGTGCCACGCATGGTAGCGGCGACCCCGATCATCGACACCGCCGATCCCGCGGTGCAACTGCCGCATCTGCGCGGCATAGCCATTGTCCTCGATCATCACCAAGGCCAGTACCGGCCACACCGACCGGGCCGCCCGGCCCCACGGATCGGTGCGGTAGTTCGAATACTGCCCGACACCGGCCCCGATCACCGGATGAGTCACCTGCAACGCCAACGCGGTCGGCGCCAGCAGCAACAACCGCCAATCCGAGGCCAACTCCGCAGCCAGACCGCCGGGCCCGCTCGAGCGCGACATCAGACTCTCCCATCTGTCACAAACCGTTTCCAGATGATCATGCGATCAGGAAACATCTGTGTCAAGATGTGGGGGTGGGAGTCACCGAAGGTCGCATCTACGGCGGACAGACCCCGGCCGACCGGGCGGCGGCTCGCCGGGCCCGGTTGCTGGACGCCGGGCTGCAGGTGCTGGGCACCCCCGACCTGGGGCCGGTCACCGTGCGCAAGGTGATCGACGAATCCGGGCTCGCACCCCGCTACTTCTACGACCACTTCACCGACCTGGACCAATTACAACTGGCGGTGTTCGACCAACTGATCACCGAAGCCGAACACCTCGCCAAACTAGCTATGGTCACCGCTGCGCCCCGCAGTCGCGACCGCATCCGCGCCGTGCTCGAAGCCATGGTCGACCTGATGCTCGACGACCCCCGCAAAGGTCGCGTCCTGCTCATGCAACCTGCGACTTCCCCCGTCCTGGGCCCCCGGTTCCACGCCGAAGTGCAACGCTTCGCCGACCTGCTGGCTCGCTACTCACCTGCCGCCTGGCGCGGCGCAGATCCCCACTCCCGCCCGGTTCGCGTCACCGCGCAGTTCGCCATCGGCGGCTTCACCGCAGCCTTGACCGCCGTCCTCGCCGACGGCGTCCCCGTCGACCGTCGCCTTCTCGTCGACGATCTCACCGTGCTGTTCATCGGCCTCGGAACCGCCTTTCACAACCTCGACCACACCCGCTGACCGGACCTCGGCAACCAGCCCACGCATACGTTTGCCGCTCTCGGGGAGGGACAGCGCTCAACTCTCCACACAGGAGTAGAACGGAACGAACTCCGTCCGGCCGTGATCCCGAACAATTCACCGAACCCTGCCAGCGGGTTGACGCAAGGCCCCTGTCTTGCGTCAAGTCGATGGCAGGATGCGACGGCGAGTTCGGTTGTCTGGCTCGCTCCTGAGAACGCGCTGTAATGGCTCCCCTCTATGTCAAGGCGTTGGGGTGGATGCGGGGTTAGCCTGGATGGCGGGTCCGGGATGTGGCTTGTCCGAAGGATCGGTGTGCGGGTTGGAACCGGTCGCGCTGGAGTCAGTAGCCGTTCCCGATTGCCCTCCCGGGCCTGCCCATTCACGACGACGTTGATCAGCGAGCATTCGGGCGTAGACGACATTCGACAACCGCCGTTTGAGCGCCCGCAGTGCTTCCATCGAGGTTTTCCCGCCCGCTTTGCGGGCGTCGTAGTAGACCCGGCCGGTGGTGCGGTTGCGCAGCTGGACGATCGCCATGATGTGCAGGACCCGGTTGATTTTCCGGTTCCCGGCGCGAGAAAGCCGATGCCGTTGCTGATCACCGGAGGACGCGTCCAGTGGTGCGGTGCCGTTCCAGGACGCGAACCGGTCTCGATCCCGGAAACGGTGAACATCACCCGCATCAGCCAAAAGCCTTGCCGCGGAGGAAGGTCCGATGCCGTGGAGCTCCATCAATGTCGAGCCGCGGTCGGCGACCAGCTGGCACAGTTCTTTGTCGGCAGCTCTGGTTTTGCGGTCGATGGTTTCCAGGTCCTCGATCATCTCCATGATCAGGCGCAGTCGGACCCGCGCGGCCGCATCCGATGGGGTGACAGTGACGGCCAGCTCGCGGGCCTGGCGAGCGGAGAGAAACTGTTTGGCGCCACCAGGGATCAGCTCGAGCAGCAACCGGTGCAGCCGGCAGAGGGTTTCGGTGCGGGCGCGCCCCAGCTCGTCGCGGCGGTCGGCGAGCATGCCCAAAGCAACCAACTCCGGATCGGCGGTGACCCGGCGCAGATTCGGTGCGTGCAGGGCGGCGAGGGCGACCGAGTGCGCGTCGACGGGATCGGTCTTGCGGCCGTTGCCGGTGGCGAATACCCGGACTTGGGCGGAGAGTTTGGCGGGGACGTCGATGACGGTTTCTCCGTCGTGGACCAGGCGGTGGGCGAGGTGGCGGCCAATGCCGTTGCAGCCTTCGACCGCCCAGACCCGCTTGGTGAATTGCTGTGCGGCGGTGAGCATATCGGTATAGCCGGCGGTGTCGGTGGCATATCTTCCGGTGGCCAGGATCCGGCCGGTGGGGTCGATGGCTTCGATGGTGGCCGAGCGTTTGTGTGGATCCATTCCGATGATGACGGTCACCGCTGGTTCCTCCCGTAGTCGACATGGTGGTGTCCGTGCGGGAGGGCACCGCTAGTACGAGCTTGGGGCAGACCCCTCTTCAGCCACTCCCAGCACGGCACCCGATGGGAGGCAAGCCATTAGAGAGCCACACCAATACGACAGGCGGGCAGCCGAATAAAGGGAGCATCCCACCGGGCACCTAGACCTGATCCTGGCCGGGATCCGATCCTGACACCAGTCTCTTACTAGCCGCGACCCGCGCGGCTTGCAGCACCCCCACCCTCGGAGAGTGCACCGACAGGCCACGCGGCGGCGATACGCGAGCGATTGACGACGACAGAGCCTTGTGTTTGACTCGCAATAAAACCATTTGATTCAAAATAAAGGCAATGTGAGAGCTGGCCGATTCCGGCGGTCGGCGAGGCGACGCGGTGGCGATCGAGACGGGCCCCAGGCCACTTCGGCCACTGGCGCCGGCTCGTACGACCCGGGCCGGTCCTGCGAGCCGGCATCCTCGTTGTCCCGCACCAACATCCGAATCGACGATCGGAACGGAATGTTCGAGTACAACCCCGAAGTCATCGCCGAGTTCCGCGCCAACAGCGGCCGGGTCGGCGGCCGATTCGCCACGTTCGATATGGCATTGCTGACCACCGTCGGCGCCCGGACCGGCCTGACGCGCATCAGCCCCGTCGTGTACTTCACCGACGGTGGCGACATTTTCGTCGTCGCCTCCGCCGCCGGTTCCGACCGGAATCCGGCCTGGTATCACAACCTCGTCGCCAACCCGGAACTCACCGTCGAGGTCGGCGCCGACAGCTACCGGGCCGAAGCGACGCCCACCGAGGGCGAGGAGCGCACCCGGCTGCTCGCGAAGGCCATAACCGTCCAACCGGGTTTCGCCGAGTTCGAGGCCAAGACACGGCGACGGATCCCGGTGCTGCGGATCACCCGAACCAGTTGATTCGCGGCCTGGCCGCGGAACTTCCGAGCAACACCCCGTATCGCCGCATATCGCGTGTTCTCAGCCAGATTGCTCGTGGCTGTAGGCGCCCTTGGGTGTTCGGTCTCCGAGTGCTTGATGTGGACGGAGGGTGTTGTAGATGACGCGGAAGCGGTGTACTTCCATGTCCAGGGCCTCACCGTCGGCGATGACGCCGCGATCGGCGCCGGTGCCATGCCGGCCGACTCGCCGTGGGGGCCGAAGACCTCGGCCAGGCGCCGGTCGGTGCGCAGGTCGTTCAGTCCCAGGACATGCTCGGCTTCGGCAACGGCGAGTTGGAGGCATTTCAGTGCGTCGTGGCCCCTGCCATACCACATTTCGTCGGGTCGGCGGTGTCCGGAACACCTTGCGCCGCAACGCCGCCCACGACTTACGGTCCGCGCGAAATCCCGGCGGCAACAGTAACCCGCGATGGCGTAGTGCCCGCTCGACCGTGGACGTCGACACCTCGTAACCGTCGGCGCGCATCGATGCCGCGATCTTGCGGTGCCCCCAGGCCGGCCACGCCTCGCCGTACTCCGCCGCGATCGGCTCGATCCGATCGCGTCGCGGTGACGGCCGCAGTGCACGTTGCGGCTCTCCGCCGCGCAGCCTGGCCAGCCGTCGGCGATAGGTGCGTTCCGGGATTCGGGCCAGTGGGGCGAACCTCGAAACCGGCAACCGTCGTGCCGCTCTCAGGGCTTCGAGGTCGACGAAGGGACACGTTCGACACCGCCGTGCCGCTGGATCCGAAGCTGCACCGCCGCCTCGGCTAGGGCGAGCTCGAGCTGCTCGTTCTCGATCCGCAACCGCCGCTCCTCCGCACCGCCACGGGCACCGGCGGGACCGCTCGGGCGCGGCTCGAGAGCTTTCGTACCCGCCTCCAGGAACGCCTGCCTCCACTACGACACCGCCACCGCGGATACGCCCCGCCGCCGAGCGGCCTCGGACACACTCATCTCACCACCCCTGAGCACCGATAGGACGATCCGCAGCTTGTCCTCGACCGGGATTCTGGTCCTCGCCGATCGCGACATGGCGCTCCCTTCCGTGGGGATGAGTGGCCCGACCCTAAACCTGCGGATCCTGCCACCCATGATGACGCGATAGAGGCGCTACTATTCGAACATGAGTTCGACATCAGAGTCTGGGGTGCCGCGCACGGAAGGTACGGAGCCTGAGCTGATCGAACCGGATGGGGTCGGGCATTATGCGGCTGCGGTCACTGTGCGGCCACGGCCGGTGTGGGTTCGATTGGATGCGATCGTGATTCGTGATCCAGGCACGCCCGAGCACACGAACGGGGCCGGAGTGATCATGACCGGGGAGCGAGCAGGGTTGCTCACCCACTGGGTGCCGACGGTCGCCGGGGACTGGATGGGGCGGGTGACATTCAGCGTGCAATACGCCGACGGACGCCCTGACCTGGTAGTTCAAGGGCAACTGGTCCCGGCCTACGCCCTGCGCCCCCGCACCGACCAGCGCTGAACGCTCCACCCCGGCTCCTGGACACATGATCACGAGGAACTGGTGGCGGGAGCCTCTCGACCGATGCCGCCACCAGTTCCTCGTGATCAACCGACCAACACCCGCACCCCAGGAAATCAGTGGGCGGCGGAGTCCCAGCTGCGGCCGGTGCCTACTGAGACGTCCAGGGGGACCGAGAGGTGGATGGCGGCTGACATCTGGGCTTTGGCGAGGGCTTCGAGGGTTTCCTTTTCGCCTTCGGCGACTTCGAAGAGGAGTTCGTCGTGGATTTGGAGGAGCATGCGGGAACGCAGGCCGGCTTCCTGGATCGCCTTGTGCACGTTGATCATCGCCACCTTGATGATGTCGGCGGCGGTGCCCTGGATGGGGGCGTTGAGGGCCATGCGCTCGGCGGCTTCGCGGCGTTGCCGGTTGCTGGAATCGAGGTCGGGCAGGTAGCGGCGGCGGCCGAAGAGGGTGGAGGTGTAGCCGACCTTGCGGGCCTGCTCGACCACCTCGTACAGGTAGTCGCGGATGCCGCCGAAGCGGTCGAAGTACACGTCCATCTGTTCTTTGGCCTCGGTGGTGCTGATCTTCAGCTGGGCGGCGAGGCCGTAGGAGCTGAGACCGTAGGCGAGACCGTACGACATGGCCTTGATGCGGCGGCGCAGTTCGGGCGTCACCTCGGCGAGCGGGATGTCGAACGCCTTGGAGGCGACGAACGTGTGCAGATCTTCACCCGAGTTGAAGGCTTCGATGAGGCCTTCGTCGCCGGACAGGTGCGCCATGATGCGCATCTCGATCTGGCTGTAGTCGGCGGTCATCAACGACTGGTAGCCGGAGCCGACGACGAACGTGTCGCGGATCTGCCTGCCGGTATCGGTGCGGATCGGGATGTTCTGCAGGTTCGGCTCGGTGGAGGAGAGCCGGCCGGTGGCGGCGATGGTCTGGTTGAACGTGGTGTGGATGCGGCCATCGTCGGCGACGCATTTGAGCAGACCGTCGACGGTCACCTTGAGCCGGGTCGCATCCCGGTGTTCGAGCAGGTGCTGCAGGAACGGATGCTCGGTCTTCTCGAACAGCGATTCCAGCGCGTCGGCGTCGGTGGTGTAGCCGGTCTTGGTGCGCTTGGTCTTCGGCATGTCGAGTTCGTCGAACAGCACCACTTGCAACTGCTTCGGGGAGCCGAGGTTGATCTGCTTGCCGATCACCTCGTAGGCGGCGTTGGCGGCCTCGTTCACCTTGTCGGCGAACTGCCGCTGCAAGGTCTCCAGCTGGTCGGTGTCCACCGCGATGCCCGAATCCTCCAGCGTGGCAAGCACACTCAGCAGTGGCAGCTCCATGTCCGCGAGCAGCGGCACCGATTCGATCTGCTGGAGTTCGGTATCGAGCGCGTCGGCCAGATCGGCGACTGCCCGGGCGCGCAGCATCTCGGTTTGCGCGAGCTCGGCGTCGACCGTGTCCTCGTCGTCGAGCAGCGACAGCTGCGGGGTCTCGTCGGTCTCGGCGCGCAGTTCGCGCCGCAGATAACGCAGGGACAGGTCGTCGAGGTTGAAGCTACGCTGCCCGGGACGGACCAGGTACGCGGCGAGCGCGGTATCGCTGGTGAGTCCGCCGAGGGTCCAGCCGCGTCCGCGCAAAGCGTGCATCGCCGCCTTGGCCTCGTGCAGCGCCTTCGGCACGGCCGGATCGGCGAGCCAGGCGCCGAGTGCCGCTTCGTCTTCCGGGGTCAGGATCGCGACATCGATGTAGCCGCTCTCGCCGTCGCCCGCCGCGATGGCGAGCGCGCGCACGTCACCGTTACCGGGGGTGCCGCTGCCGACGATCGAAACGCCCTGCCGCACACCGGCTTTTGCGTGCTCGGCGAGCCAGTCCGCCACCGCGCCCACCTCGAGCGCGCCACCGCTGATCTCGAAGCCGGCCTCGGCCTCGGGCTCCTTCGGGGCCAGCGTCTCGAACAGCCGGTCCCGCAGCACGCGGAACTCCAGGTCGTCGAAGAGCTGGTGGATCTTGTTGCGGTCCCACGGCTGCTGCGCCAGCTGGTCGGGCGTGTAGGGCAATGGCACGTCGCGCACCATCTCGGTGAGCTGGCGGTTGAGCACCACGCTGCTGAGGTTCGCCCGCAGCGCGTCGCCCACCTTGCCCTTCACCTCGTCCACCTTGTCGACCAGGGTGTTCAGGTCGCCGTACTCACGAATCCATTTGGCGGCGGTCTTCTCCCCCACGCCGGGAATGCCGGGCAGGTTGTCGCTCGGGTCGCCGCGCAGGGCCGCGTAGTCCGGGTACTGGGACGGGGTGAGCTGGTATTTCGCGAACACCTCGTCGGGGGTGAACCGGGTGAGATCGGAGACGCCCTTGCGCGGGTAGAGCACCGTCACGTTGTCGTTGACCAGCTGGATCGCGTCACGGTCGCCGGAGACGATCAGCACCCGGAAACCCTCCGACACCGCCTGGGTGGTGAGCGTGGCGATGATGTCGTCGGCCTCGAAACCCTCGATGGCCATTACCGGGATGCCCATCGCGCCGAGCACGTCCTTGGTGAGTTCGACCTGCCCGCGGAACTCGTCCGGCGTCTGCGACCGGTTCGCCTTGTACTCCGGGTACGCCTCGGTGCGGAAGGTCTTGCGCGACACGTCGAACGCCGTCGCGATATGCGTCGGCTTCTCGTCGCGCAGCAGGTTGATCAGCATCGCGGTGAAGCCGTACACCGCGTTGGTGGTCTGGCCCGTCACCGTTTTGAAGTTCTCCGCCGGTAGCGCGAAGAACGCGCGATAGGCGATCGAATGCCCGTCCAGCAACATCAGAGTCGGCCGGTCTCCCGGCGCGACTTCGCTGGTGGCGGACGCGGTGGCGGGACGCTGAGCAGTCGTGGGTGAACTCACGCCCCCGAGTCTAGGGACCGCCACCGACAAGGTGTTACGCCGACACCCATGCGCATCGCATCGAGTCTCGACACCCCCTCGTTGTGACGCACACCACCGCCCCCGCTACCCGATCCAGGCGCGCCTCGCCGAGACCTGAGTAGCCACCGCAGACACCAGGTTCGGAGCCACCGACAACACAAGCACCCAGTCACAACAACACGGCACCACGCCGCCTGCACGCGAAGTCCGAAGTCCCCCCGCGCCCGAAACCCGAAGTCCCTCACGCCCGACGCCCCCGCTCCAGCGCCACACTCCTGCAACCCGAGCACTCACGACGCCACGCCCAAAAGCAACACGCCCGCCCTCGACTCCCGCACCCCTTCTGTGCTCGCGCACCCCCTATGCCACGCCGCAGCGGGTGCGAGAACCCAAAACCCGTGCGAGAACTTGGAACAAGTGGGCGAGCGGGTCGGCCGCGCGATGCGGAAGTCGTGAAACGTAGTGGGAGCTGAACGACGCCGGACCTGAAATCCCCGCGCACCACAGCCTGGACCCGTGCCCCCGAGATAGAGTCGAGCCACGCGGCACAATCCCCGCGCACACAGCCAAACGACGCCGCGCCCGCGCACCACAGCTCGGAGCCGTGCCGGAAAATCGGTCGAGCGATGCCGCGTCCGCTGGCACACTCACGCTATGTCGACCAATCGTCGTCGACGCCTCAGCGCCGACCCGCTCGAAAACGCGGCCGCGAGCTACGCGACTCCCCGCCCTACCAAGCGATTCTGGACGGACCAGAACGGCACGACCTGGCGACGACGCGGCCAGGATCTGCTCATCCCGTCGCGGGCACGTCGATTGCTCCAGAATCCTGACACGGTCGTGTTCCACGATTACATCGGCGCGGCACACGAGGTGGTCGGACAGGACCGCGCCGACCTCGTGCACCAGGTCGAGGAATTCTGGGCGGACCGGGCACACCCCATGGCCGACTTCCACCTCACCGAGTTCCGCGACACCGACCACCGCGTGATGGTGATGATCGAAGAGCACTGCTGAACCGAATCAGCATCCCGACGCCGCTCCCGCAAGGGACACCAGCGACCTACACCGAACTACTCGGCGACGAACGCAAAGACACCGCCGCCGCGTTCTGTGCCCGCGCCCAGGCCTGGTTCACCAACCACGGCATCACCACCCGAAAAGTGCCGACTGACAACGGTTCCTGCTACCGATCACGCACCTTCGCCGAAGCCCTCGGACCGGTGATCCACAAACGCACCCGCCCTACCGGCCCCAAACCAACGGCAAAGTCGAGCGCTTCCACCGCACCCTCGCCGACGAATGGGCCTACGCACGGCTCTACCGCAGCGACGCCGACAGATGCAGCCTTCACCACCTGGCTCCACACCTGCAATCACCACCGCGGCCACACCGCACTCGCAGGCCACCCACCAGCCAGCCGCGTCGCGGACCTCTCAGGTCAGTACACCTAGCGCAGTCGCCGCGCCCCAGCGCGCAAACTCGCCGCGCCCGGCACACAACCTCACCGCACCAGACACAACCTCACCGCGCCCGGCACACAACCTCACCGCACCGGGCCACACAACCTCGCGCCCGGCACGCAACGTCGCCGCCTCGACACGCAACCTCACCACGCCCGGCACGCGTCCCGGGCACACATACCCGCACCCCGGCACACAACCTCACAGCGTGGCGACAAGCTCCCGCAGCACCGGCAAACTCACCGAACCGGAGCCGAGCACCACGTCGTGGAACGCCTTGATGTCGAAGGCGGAGCCGAGGCGTTCGGTGGCGGCGAGGCGCTGTTTGCGGATTTCCAGCTGGCCGACCTTGTAGCCGACAGCCTGGCCGGGCATGCCGATGTAGCGGTCCACCTCCGCGGTGATCTCGGCGAGCCCGACCGGCACGTTGGCGACCATGAAGTCGATGGCCTGTTGCCTGCTCCAGCCTTTCGCGTGCAGACCGGTGTCGACGACCAGGCGGCAGGAACGCCACGAGTCGCCCGACAGCATGCCGAGCCGGCCGAGATCGTCCTCGTACAGGCCCATTTCGTCGGCGAGTCGTTCGGTGTAGAGCGCCCAGCCTTCGACGAACGCGGTGTTCGCGTACGACTGGCGCTGGAACCGCGGCAGGTGGTCGAGTTCGTTGGCGATGGTGAGTTGCAGGTGATGGCCCGGGATGGCCTCGTGGAAGGCGACCGAGGCGGTTTCGAACCGGCCGCGACCGGTCGGGTGGTACTGGTTGACGAAGTAGGCGCCGGGCCGGGATCCGTCGGCGGCGGGCGGAAAGTAGTACGCCGCAGGCGCATCCGCGGCGAGGAACTCCGGCATCGGGACGATATCGCACGATTCCTTGGGCAGCCTGCCGAACCAGTTGCCCATCTCGGCGCTCGCCGCGGCGAGGGCGCGCCGCGCGTCGAACATGATCTGTTCGCCGTCGGCGTAGCGCAGTTCCGGGTCCTCGCGCAGCCTGGCGAAGATTTCGCCGAGTTCGGCGGTGCCGAACAGCCGCTCGCCGATGGTCGCGTATTCCTCACGCAGCCCGGCCAATTCGGTCATGCCGAGTTCGTGGATCTCCTCGGCGCCGAGTTCGGGCAGGGTGGTGTGGAAGCGCAGCTGGCGCCGGTAGATGTCCTCACCGTCGGCGCCGAGCCAGCACAGGCCCGGCTTGTCGTCCGGGCGACTGACCGGCACCAGTTCCTCGAACAGCATGTCCCGGTAGCTCTGGAACGCGGGACGGATGACATCCCTTGCCACGTCGGTCAATTCGGCCCGCCACGCCGCCTCGCCGGCCCAGCCCTCGGGGCCGGGGAAGGTGACGAACAGATCCTTGGACAGCTCCGAGGAGAGGTACCCGTCGAGCTGATTCAGCGAGCGCTCCAGCGTGATTCGCGGCGGCGTGCGGCCTGCGGCCAGACCGTCCCGGAACCGCACGACCGCCTGCCCGAGCAGATCGCCGAACTGCCGGAACCGCTGCACGAGCGCGAGCGCGTGCTCCGGTTGCGGGGCATTCAGCTGCGGCGCGATGGTGAGCACCCAGGCGTGCACGCCCTCCATCTGATCGGAGGCCAGCTCCGTCGGCCGCCACGCCAAACGGTCTATCGCGCCGGACAATTCGGTGCGCAGCAGGCTGTGGGTGACCTGGTCGGTCGAGTCGAGTCCCGCGGGGTCGAGCGCGTCGACCTGGCCGAGCAGCTCGCGCCAGGTCGACAGCAACCGCTCGTCGGCGGCGGCGGACAGATCCTCGATCTTGTCGTCGAATCGCCGGTCGCCGAGCAACGTCGCGTCGCTCGGCCGGGCCGCCAGGAAGGAGTCCCAGTACCGCTCGGCCAGATCCCTCAGCTGATCGCGCTCAGTCATGAGCATGATCATGCCTCGAGTGCGGCCGCGCGGCACCGGGGTTTACCTCATCGGCTAGCCGACACCGAGGTAGGCCGACTTCACGGCCGGGTCGGTCAGCAGTTCGCTGCCCGATCCGGTCTTGGTGACCTCACCGGTCTCCATGATGTAGGCGCGATCGCTGCGCGAGAGCGCCTGCTGCGCGTTCTGCTCGACCAGCAGCACCGTGGTGCCCTGCTTGTTGATCTCGGAGATGATCCGGAAGATCTGCTGAATGATCATGGGCGCCAAGCCCATCGACGGTTCGTCCAGCAACAGCAGTCGTGGCCGGGCCATCAGCGAACGGCCGATGGCCAGCATCTGCTGCTCGCCGCCGGAGAGCGTGCCGCCGACCTGCTTGCGCCGTTCCAGCATGCGCGGGAACAACTCGAACACCCACTCGAGCGTCTTGTCGTATTCCGCCTTCTGCTTGAACGGCCTTCCGTAGCAACCCATGTCGAGGTTCTCCTGCACCGTCATGCCGGGGAACACGCCACGGCCCTCCGGTGCCTGGATCAACCCGAGACCCACCCGCTCGTGCGCTTTCATATGGGTGATGTCGCGGCCCTCGAACAGGACCCGCCCCTTGGTCAGGGGCAGCAGTCCGGACAGCGCCCGCATGGTGGTGGTCTTGCCGGCACCGTTCGCGCCGAGCAAGGTCACCAGTTCACCCGGCGCCACTTTCAGCGAAATCCCGTGCAGCGCCTGGATTCTGCCGTAGTTGACGACCATGTCGTCGACCTCGAGCAAGGCGTCGGAGCCGTTGCGCCGCACCGGTTCTGTCTGCGATGTCATCGCTGCTCCTACCCGTTCGTCCCGTGTGCGCTTGCCGTCTCCGCGTCGGTGCCGTCGTCGGGCACCCCGAGGTAGGCGGCGATCACCGCGGGATCCTCCCGGATGGCGGCGGGCAGTCCGTCGGCGATCTTGCGGCCGAACTCCAGCACCACGATCCGGTCGGTCACGCCCATCACCAGGCGCATGTCGTGCTCGATCAGCAAGACGGTGAACCCGTCGTCGCGGATCTTGCGGATCAGATCCATCAGCGCCGACTTCTCACTCGGATTGAACCCGGCGGCGGGCTCGTCCAGGCAGAGCAGTTTCGGCTCGGTGGCCAGCGCCCTGGCGATCTCCAGCCGGCGCTGGTCGCCGTAGGACAGGTTGCGCGCCTTCTCCACCGCCCGCGGTGCGATGCCGACGAATTCGAGCAGCGCCATGCCCCGCTCGATCGCGTCGTGCTCCTCCCGGCGGTGCCGGGCGGTGCGGAAGATGGCGCCGGGCACCGAGGTCCGGTGCCTGGCGTCGGTGCCGACCACCACGTTCTCCAGCGCCGTCATCTCGCCGAAGAGCCGGATGTTCTGGAAGGTGCGCGCGATACCGAGCCGGGTGATGGCGTTGCGCTTGGTCTTCGTCAGCGGCGCGCCGTCGAAGTACACGGTGCCCGACGCCGGCCGATAAACGCCGGTGATCGCGTTGAAGCAGGTGGTCTTGCCCGCGCCGTTCGGTCCGATGAGCCCGAGGATCTCGCCGCGGCGGATCTCGAAGCTCACCGCGTCCAGCGCGGTCAGGCCGCCGAACTTCACGGTCAGGTCCTCGGTGCGCAACAGCGGCGCACCGACGGCCGTCTCGATCTCGCGATGCGAGGCGACGACCTCCGCGACCGCCTCCGCGTCGGCCAGGTCCGGGTTCACCGCGGTCAGATCGACCACACCGGCACTGGGTTCGGTCTCGGGCTCGGCCGCGTACCCCGCGGCCATGTCCTCATTGTCGAACAGTGCGCCGCCGGCGCTCGGCCCGGTCATCGGGTCGCTCCGATCGCCTCGTCGCCGGACGGTCTGCGCACCGCCTGGTACACCTGCCGCCCGTAGGCGAGCAGCTTCTGCCGGACCGGGAACAGGCCCTGCGGTTTGAAGATCATGACCACCATCAGCGTGATACCGAAGAACAGGTACTTGTAGTCACCGAGCGACTGCGCGCCCGGCTTCTGGAAGACCAGCACGTTGTTGAGCACGACGAGCATCACGATCACCGCGACCGCACCACCGGCCAGATAGCCCCACCGGATCGGCCGCTCCTGATCCCGAGCCCACCTGCGCCACACGATGACCAAACCGACCACCAGCGCGATGGTGAAGATCAGCGCCACCCAGCCGACCGCGGACTGACCGACCGCCTGCACCGAGAGCAGCCGGTTCGGCAGATACACGATGACGAACGCGCCCACGATCACGCCGAGCTTGTTGCCCTGCCCGCCGATGACGACCGCGCACAGGAACAGCATCGAGTTGATGATGTTGAAGCCGGTCGGGTTGATGAACTGCACCTGCCCCGCGTACAGCGCACCGGAGAGCCCGCCGACGGCGGCGCCGATCATGAACGCCCACAGCTTGAACTTGAAGGTGGGCACACCCATGATCTCGGCGGCGTCCTCGTCCTCCCGGATCGCGACCCAGGCCCGGCCGACCCGGCTGCGTTCCAGGTTGCCGACGATCAGCAGGGTGATGATCACCAGGATCATGCCGATCCAGAACCACCAGGTGCCCGCGTTGGCCTTGTCGAGAATATTGGCCGAGTCGGAGTTTCCGACATTGCCGGAGGAGAACACACCGTTCGGCTTCTGCTCGGATTCACCGACGCGCGGATACGCGATACCGGACAGACCGAGGCTGCCGTTGGTCACCTCACCGAGATTGTCGGCGAGCAACCGGACGATCTCACCGAAGCCGAGGGTCACGATCGCCAGATAGTCACCGCGCAATCGCAGCGTCGGCGTGCCCAGGATCAGGCCGGACATCGCGGTGACCGCCACGGCCAGCGGCAGACAGGCCAGCCACGCCCAGTCGTCGTTGAGCCAGCCGTCGCCGGTCTGGTTCCACGGACTGTTGGGACTGGTGAGCAGCCCGACGGTGTACGCGCCGACCGCGTAGAAGCCGACATAGCCGAGATCGAGCAGACCTGCCTGTCCCACAACGACATTCAGGCCGACCGCGAGCAGCGCGTACATGGCGAACTGCGCCATCACACCGCCGAAACTGGTGCCCGGCGTATCGATGAACGGCGGTGGGAACAGCGGCAGCAGGGCCAGCAGGATGATCGCGGGCACCCCGACCGCCCATTGCGCCGGGCGCGACAACCCACCCCACCACGCACGTAGCGCGTCGCCGACACCGTGCATCGGACGTTCCGGCTTGGCCGGAGGGACCGGGGTTTTCGTGGAAACGTCACTCATGCGCGTGCCTTCCCGAGGCTTTCACCGAGAATGCCGGTCGGCCGAATCATCAGCACCAGCACGAGCACCACGAACGCGACCACGTCACGCCATTCGGTGCCGAACAGGATCTGGCCGTAATTCTCCGCCAGACCGAGCAGCAACCCGCCGAGCAACGCCCCGCGCAGATTGCCGATGCCGCCGAGCACCGCGGCGCTGAACGCCTTGATGCCGAGAATGAAACCGCCCGAATAGATGATGCCGTTCGGAATCTTGAGTGCGTACAACAGCGCCGCCGCACCGGCGAGCACGCCGCCGATGAGGAAGGTGAGCATGATGATCCGTTCCCGGGAAACGCCCATCAGCGTCGCGGTATCCGGATCCTGCGCCACGGCCCGAATGCCACGGCCGAACTTCGTCTGATTGATCAGCAGCTCGGTGGCGATCGCCAGGATCACCGCGGCGACGATGATCACGATCGTCACGTTGGTGATGTCCGCCCCGCCGAAACTGAACTGCTTCGTCGGCTCCACCAGCATGATCGGCTTCTGCGCGTTCGTGCCGCCCAGGCTCGGCCAGATCTTCGGCAACACGAAGTGCACGATCTCCTGGATCACGAACGAAGCGCCGATCGCGGTGATGAGAAAGATCAGGGGTTTGGCGCCGCGTCTGCGCAGCGGCCGATAGGCCACCCGCTCCAACCCGACCGCAGCCGCACCGGACACCGCCATGCCGAAGATCATCGCGAGCGCCAGATAGGTGATGGTGAGGATGATGCCCTGCGAATAGACATCACCACTCGGCGAGAAGCCCAGCAACATCAGCCCGATGTACTGGCCGAACAAGCCGAGCATGAATATTTCCGAATGGGCAAAATTGATCAGCCGCAGTACGCCGTAGACCAGGGTGTAGCCCACAGCGACCAGTGCGTAGATAGCACCGTAGGACAATCCGTCGACGGTCAGTCGCCAGAAATCGTCGATCACTCCCTCATAGTTGAAGTCGATCGAGCCGCCGACGAGTTGTACTGCGTCGGCTAATGCAGTGGAAGTCATTCGTAATTCGCCCTCATTCATTCGCCCTTCACGAAACAGCAGCACGTAACGGGATTCGCGCGAACCCCGTTACGTGCTGCGCGACTCGTGGGTCGGGTTACTTGACCGTGTAGATCCAGATGAGCGCGTTGCTCAGCTCGCCGTTGGCGCTCCACTTGTACTGACGGGCCAGGCCGGCGCCGTCATAGGAACGCACGTACTCCAGGATGTCGGGGCGGGTCACCTTGCCCGCGCCGATCGCCTTGGTCAGGATCGTGGCCAGGTCATAGGCCTCGACGGAGTAGACACCCGAGGGCTGCTTGTTGAAAGCCTGGTAGTCCTTCTCGAACTTCTCCGGAGCCGGACCACACGGGCAGGTCAGCGTCGCGCCCTTGGCCGCGCTGCCCGCCTGGGACAGGAACTGCGGATCGTTGGTGCCGTCCGGCGCCACGAAGACACCCTTGAAGCCACCCGACTTCAGCTGCTGGGCCAGCGGCGCACCCTCGGCGTAGTAGCCGGCGAAGAAGACCGCGTCCGCGTTCGCGCCCGCGATCTTGGTGACCGTCGCGGAGAAGTCCTTGTCACCGGTCTTGATGCTGGATGCGCAGCTCGCGTCGGCGGCGGCACCGAGACCCTCGGTGATGCTCTTGGCCAGGCCGGTGCCGTAGTCGCTGTTGTCCTGGACCACGCAGATCTTCTTGTAACCCGCGGTGCCGGTCAGGTACTTCGCCACCGACGGACCCTGCACATCGTCGTTGGCGAGGCCGCGGAAGAAGCTGGTCCAGCCGTTGGACGTGAGCGTCGCGTTGGTCGCCGACGAGGTCAGCGACGCCAGGCCGGCATCGCTGAGGATCTTGCCGGTCGCCTTGGTCTCACCGGAGAACGTCGGGCCCAGCAGCGCCACGATCGACTTGTCGTTGACGATCTGCGGGATCACCTGCGTGGCCTTCTGCGGGTCACCCTCGGTGTCGAACGACTTCAACGTGATCTGGCAGCCGGGGTTGGCCTTGTTGTGCTGATCGAGCGCCAACTTCGCGCCCATATCGATGTTGATCCCGAGAGCAGCGTTCGGACCCGTCAACGCGCCGGCAAAGGCGATGTTGGTCGGCGCGCACGTCGCCTTGCCGTCACCGGCCGGATCGGCGGCCTTCGCCGGATCGACCTTCGCGACCTCTTTGCCGTTGGTGTCCACCTGAACGACCGGCGTGATCTTCAGGCTGGACGCCCCACTGGTACCGGACGCATCCGTACCGGTGCTGGTCGATTTGTCACTACAACCGGTCAGCACCAGCGCGGCAGCTGCACCGATTGCCAAAACACCTCGCGTCGTACGACTGTGCCTTGTCGAACTAAGCACGTTTCACCTCTAAGTCCTGTGCTCCCCCGGGATCACCGAGGGGGCCGACCACGTCAGCCCGGTCAGAACATAGCGTTGGTGCGTTAGTTCTGCATCACATTCGGATCATGAATCCGACATCGTGTCGAATTCTTGTTCACGATCCTGTTTCACGTGAGTAAAATTTCCTTCTAATCAGCGCAGGCGGGCACAGTCCGTCAGCACGGCGTGCATAGGTCAGCGGTCCGCTCACCGGACCACCCCTGTCACTTCGGGGCCAAGTTCTCCAGCACGACCTCCGCGACGGCCTTCATCGTCGTCCGGCGATCCATCGCGGTCCGCTGAATCCACTTGAACGCCTGCGGCTCGGACAGACCCTGCGTCTGCATCAGCACGCCCTTCGCCCGCTCCACCAGCTTGCGCGTCTCCAACCGGTCCGACAGATTCGCCACCTCACCCTCCAGCGCGGTGATCTCATGGAACCGGCTCGCCGCCAACTCGATCGCCGGCACCAGGTCCGACTTCGTGAACGGCTTCACCAGATACGCCATCGCCCCCGCGTCGCGCGCCCGCTCGACCAGATCCCGCTGACTGAACGCCGTCAAAATCACCACCGGCGCAACACGTTTCGAGGCGATCTCGGCCGCCGCATCAATGCCGTCCCGGCGCGGCATCTTCACATCCATGATCACCAGATCCGGCCGGTGCTCCACCGCCAGATCCACCGCCTGCTGCCCGTCACCCGCCTCACCGACCACCAGATAGCCCTCTTCGGTCAGCATCTCGACCAGGTCCATGCGGATGAGCGCCTCATCCTCCGCGACGACGACCCGCTTCGCCCCCGCGTCGCGCTTAGTGCCTGCGCCCCCTGCTGCTGTGCTCATAGGTAAGACCCCTCATGGTTTCGATGCCTGTCCCCGACACGCCGCAGAGTGGACGCTGGTCCAACTTGCCGACCATCGACCTCACCACCGGTCGTCGAGTGATGTAAAGAGTACCTTTCACTTCGGCATAGAACGCATATACCCAGGGCAAACCGCCCGACCGCAGCCCCGCCACCAACCAGTTAGGTACCAGCCCCCTCCACCCGCTATCATTTCGTCCCGGTGCGCCGGGTTGGCGGAACTGGCAGACGCGACGGTCTCAAAAACCGTTGTCCGAAAGGACGTGTGGGTTCGAGTCCCACACTCGGCACTCGCTCTGGGCGACCCCTGTCCGCGGAAGGCGCGGACCGGGGTCGCTCGTCATTTCACCGGGGGTGCAACCCCCGGGCCCCGCTCGGCGGGGCTTCGCCCCCGAACCCCCTTGCCGTGGGCGCGTTGGGGTGTCATGCGCAGCCGGGGGTCTCGGTATTACATCCGAGGGTGCAACCCCCGCTCGGCGGGGCTTCGCCGCCCTGTGGCGGGTCCTTTATATACAGGGGTGGCTAGGGGGTCGCCGGGGTGGCTCCAGGGACGATTTTTGATCTTGGTGGGGTGGGGGCGTGTGGGGGCTCGGTTACCAGGGGGTGGGCGGTTAGGCTGCAGGCCTGCGGTGGGGGTCGGCCCTGCTTCCACGTGGACGCGTCGAGTGGGGTGGATTGGGCAATCTCATTGGGGGCACACCGGATACAGTGGCGATTGCGGGAACGAAGGAGCGTGCAGCATGTCGGAAGCCAAGTTCGGTGTCGGGGATCGGGTTCGGCACGTCTCCCTCGGCAGGCACGGCGTCGTCGTCGAGGTCGACCTGCAATACACGCCAGCGCACGACGACAACGGGCTCACTCTCAACCCGGATGTGCGGTCCAGCCCCTGGTACCTGGTAACGATCGATGACGAACAAGGCGAACCGGTGGACACCTACCTCGCCGAAGGCCAACTCACCTCCGACAGCTGAACTCGCCTGGCGGCAGCGAGTCGCCATCGACGACGAACAAGACGCACCGCTGGACACCTACTGCACCGAGGCCAGCCCACCCCTCCCGACAGCCGAGCTCCCCTGGCGGCGTCGAGTCGCGATCAACAAGACGCACCGGTAGACATCTACTTGGCCGAAGGCCAACTCATCTCCGACAGCTGAGCTCGCCTGGCGGCATCGGGTGGCGAGCGATGACGAACGAGCTCGTCCGGCGGCATCGGGTGGCGATCCGCCTCGAAGTTCGCACAAGCGAGTGGTGCGCGGGGCGGTCCGGAGTGCCTCGAGGCCTGCGGCGAGTTGGTCGAGTGATCACGGGGAAATGGTGGCGGGAACCTCTCGGGCGATGCCGCCACCATTTCCTCGTGATCGCTCGTCCAGTTGCGGATCGCCCCTGTGGTGACGTGCGGGGCCGGCGTCGCGACTGCTCTCGGCGCGGGCCTGCCGAAAAGTCTACTCGCGCTTGGCTTCCAGGGCGTCGAGGAGGAGGTCGAGGCCGTAGGTGAATTCGGCGGTGTGGTCGTAGCCGGGGCGTAGGGCGTGGTCGACGATCATCTCGCGCAGGTGCGGCAGGTCGTCAGGTAGGCGGTCGAGGATGCCGCCTGCGACAGTCTCGACATCGCCGGGGGTCGCCGCGGGGAGGTTCGCTTCCTGGAGGACGTAGCCGCCGATGTAGCTGTCGATCAGGGAGACCGCGTGCGCGGCGGTCGGGAGGGTGAATCCGGCGTTGCGGAGCACGCCGAGGACGGCGTCGTGGTGACGCAGCGTGGCGAGGCCGGGGTTGCGGCGGGAGTCCAGCAGGCCGAGGGCCCAACGGTGTTGCGACAGGACCTTGCGGGCGGAGTATGCGCGCGCGCGGAGGGCGTCGCGCCAGTCCGGCTGTGCGGTGTCCGGCAGGTCGATCGCGGCGAACACGGTGTCGACGACGCCGTCGAGGATGGCGTCCTTGTTGGGCACGTGATGATAGAGCGACATCGCCTCGACGCCCAGTTCCTGCGCCACTCGGCGCATGGTGATCGCTTCCACCCCACCGCGATCGGCGACCTGGACCGCGGCCTCGAGGACGCGGTCTCTGCTGAGCGGTAGCGGTGGTCGGGACATGGCGCCTCCTCGAAAACAGGTAGTTGACAGCCTTACGTGCGTAAGCCTACCTTACAAGCGTAAGCCAGCCTTACGCTCGTAAGGCAGCAAGTGAAGGAGACTCCGATGCCGATGCCGAAATGGTGGGGACACGTGAACAAGCGGGTGTTCAATCCGCGCGCCCTCGCGGGCGGGAAGTGGCCGGTGCTGACCCATGTCGGACGCACCTCGGGCACGACCTATCGCACACCGTTGGACGCCCATCCGGTCGCGGGCGGCTACCTGTTCATCCTGGTCTACGGGTCAGGTGCGGACTGGGTGCAGAACATCCTGAAGGCCGGGCGCGCCGGGCTGCGGATCGACGGCCGGGATCTGCAACTCGAGAGTCCCCGCCTGATCGGGGAAGCCGAAGCGTTCCAAGCACTTTCGAAGGAGGTGAGCCGCCCGCCGAAACTGCTCCGCATCACCGAATTCCTCCGCATGGATCTGGTGGAAAGCTGAGCGGCGACAGCTTGCCTTCCCGCTCGACGCGACTCCCCCACCCGGCACGATTCGCCACTGGACGTGACATGCAAGCGTTTACTTGCCTATAGTGAGGGGGTGAGCGAAAGTACCGACTCCGCCGAGGTGTTCAAGGCGCTGGCCGACCCCACGCGCCGGGTGATCCTCGACGAGCTCGCCGAGCGCGACGGTCAGACGTTGTTCGAGCTGTGCGGGCGGCTGACGATGCGACACGGGATGTCGTCGAGCAGGCAGGCGATCTCCCAGCATCTGGCGGTGCTCGCGGTCGCCGGGCTGGTGACTGCGAGCCGGGAGGGCCGGTACAAATTCCACTATCTGAACCGAGAACCGCTGCGAAATCTCACCGATCGCTGGACGAAGGAGTAGGACATGCGCATCAACGTCACCAGTGTGTGGGTCGACGATCAAGCCAAAGCACTGCGCTTCTATACCGAGAAGCTCGGCTTCGTGAAGAAGCAGGACGTGCCGGTCGGCGAGTACAGCTGGCTGACCGTCGTCTCCCCGCAGGCCCCCGACGGTGTCGAACTGCTGCTGGAACCCGACGCCCATCCCGCGGCGCGCCCGTTCAAGAACGCGCTGGTCGAGGACGGTATCCCGTTCACCTCCTTCGCCGTCGACGACATCCACGCCGAGTACGAGCGGCTGCGCGGACTCGGCGTGCAGTTCACCCAGGCGCCGCTGGACCACGGCACCGTCACCACCGCCGTCCTCGACGACACCTGCGGCAACCTCATCCAGATCGCCGAGCACAAGCCCGGCGCTTGAGCCGCTCAGCCCCAAAGGGCTTGGGCGAGTGCCGATCCGAGGAAGATCGCGCCCAGCCCGGTGATGATGCTGCCGACGATATTGGCGACGGCGTAGAAGCGGGCGTGCTTGCGGGCCAGCTGAACCGACTCGAACGAGAAGGTCGAGTAGGTGGTCAGCGCACCGCAGAAACCGGTGCCGACCAGCAGTTGCAGATGCGAGTCCGCACTCACCGTCGCGGTGAGGAAGCCGAGGATCAGGCAGCCGAGGGTGTTGACCGCGAGCGTGCCCCACGGGAAGAGGCTGTCGTGCCGGCGCTGCACGAACCGGTCGGCGAGATAGCGCACCGGCGCCCCGACCATCGCGGCGCCGACGACGAGGACCCAGTTCATTGCGCGTCCTCCGGCTCGCTGACCTGCACATCTAGCGTGACACGCTGTGCACCGAGGGCGATGAACCGTCTGGTGAGCCCGGCTGCGATCCAGATCGCGACGAGGGCCGCCACCGGCGTGGCCACCAATACCGCCAAACCGACTGCCGGGCTACCGTTTTGGATGAGGTGGTCGCTGTCGGCGGCGTAGGTGGAGAACGTGGTGTAGCCGCCGAGAATGCCGGTTCCGACAAGGGGGCGCAGCAGCACGGGCGCCGTCCAGGCCTCGGTGATCAACACCATGAAGACCCCCATGGCCGCACACCCGGTGATGTTGACGACCATCGTGGTGACCGGGAACGTTCCCGGGGCGGTCGGCCAGACCAGAGCCGCGCCGTAGCGTATGGCCGCGCCGAGCGCACCGCCGAGCGCGATGACCGCCAAGATCGGCGCCTGCGCGCTCATCCTGGCGCGCAGCGGCGCGGGATCGAACAGATCGGGATCGATATCGGTCTGCGTGCAGCCGGTACCCGTTGTCGTCATGCCGAGGCTCCCACTCGTGTAGCGCCCGCAGCGGGCGCGTGCCATCACAAGCAGGGACCGTTGTCGGCAACATCGCCGCGGTTCGGGTACGGCGGGCCCCACCGCCGCGCGACACCCCTCGACGAGCGATGCCGCAGCTCCTCCATGATAGTTCGCGCCCGAGTCCCGCCTGGAAGCCGGGGCAGCAATCTCGCGGCCAACCCCGCAACAGCGGCGAGAACGTACGCGATGCGATGGCCGCGGACAGATCGGCTGACAGTTGCCTCGAACACCGCATCACAGGCGAAGCGCTCGAACACCGCGCCCGGACGAAACGTTGTTCGAGCACACCGCGACTTTCGAGGCGTTGCGCGGGCATCCGCGCCGAACGAGGCATTGCTCGACCACCCCGCGACATTGGAGGCGTTGCGCGGGCATATCGCGACAGCTCAGGCGACGGCCGCTCGGGAGCGGGCGTAGGCGAGGACTCCGTCGGCGTGGGTCGACGGAGCGAGGGCGCGCAACTGGTCGAGCGCGTCGTCGAGTTCCGGCGTGGGTCCGCGCTCGGCCAACAGGACGGTGATCGCCTCCCAGGTCGCGACCTGCCGGTCGGGCTGGGCCAGTAGCTCGTCCAGGTAACGGTCGGGCTCCAGGAGTTGGCGGGCGCGGCGGGCGTAGGCGTGCACGCGACGGGGTAGCTCGGCGCGGATGGCCTCGACATCACCGCTCTGCACCTGGCCCGGCTGGTCGGGTTCGGTGCGCAGCGACCACAGCTCGGTCATGGATTCGGGCAGGCCGTCGGCGATCAGGTCGGGACCGGTGGCCGCCTCGAGCGGACTGGGCGCGCGGCCCAGTTGCGCGGCGCGCCAATTGCCGAATTCCCACCATGCGATCGGCGTGACGCGCAGGCTCAAACCGAAGCGCAGCACCTGCTGCCCGTCGGTCCAGGACCGCAACGCCCTGGTGCGGCCGACCACCGCCACACCGCCTTCCTCGACCCGCACCCAGCTGGGCTCGGCGCCCTCGAACCCGTACGGCTGCAAGAGCTTTCCGATATCACGCAGCAGGCGGCGCAGTGCCGCGTCCGGTGTGGCCATCTCCGCAGATTAGCGGTGCGCACCGACAGGACCGCGCATCCGCCGACGCGCCACGCCGGGCCGCCAGGGCTTTCCCGGGGCGCCGCGGACCGATCTGAACTGATCGCTCTTGTGTCTCGTATCCAACGCATAGGGTGATAGGAGGCCCGAGTCAGCGGAGGTTGCGATGCGGGTGCACAGGACGACGGTCGATCTGCGGGATTATCCGGATCTGGTGGTCATCTACCTGGGGATGCGGGTGCACAAGCCACGCGGCCTGCTGCGGCTGCTCGGGCTCGGCCCGAAACTGTATCGCTCGCACCAGGATCGGCCCGACGGGCTGTTGCTGCACGAAGACGTGATCTGGTCGCTGTTCCCGCCGCACTGGGGCGCCCGCCAGTACTGGCGCGACCTGGACAGCCTGGAGCGCTGGACCCGGTCCGACCCGCACCGCGAGTGGTGGCACCGGTTTCTGCGCGACTCCGGTGGCGCGGGATTCTGGCACGAGGCCTACTTCATGCGCGGCGGCATCGACGCGATGTACGACGATATGGCGCGGCCGACGGGGATGGCGCGGTTCGCGCCGGTGATCGACTCGCGCGGCCGGATGTTCAGCACCCGCGGCCGGGTGTACGACAAGCCCGCCAAGGTCGCGCCCGTGGTGGACGAGAAGACGCTCTACGGCAACGAATTCGACTAACGGTCACGCCGATCACGAGGCAATCACAACGTTGTGTTTCGATACACCACGGGTGGGGTAAGTGCAGGAGACCACAGTTGCACATGATCATCCGATGAATGCGGCGCACATCTCGATCCGAGACTTTGTGCGGCGCAGTTCGTGTACGGCGCTCGACCTGCAGATGAACACTCGTCCAGGTAACCGAATTCGGAGGTTTTCGGACATCCACGGTGTATTCGAACGTTTACCGTATCCCTATGCACGTCCTGTTCGTCTGCAACGGCAATGTTTGCCGTTCGGTGATTGCCGAGCGCGTCACCCGCGCTCTCGCCGTCGAACACGCGCTGCCGAATGTGACCGCCGAGAGCGCGGGAACCCGTGCGCTGGTGGGCTTTCCGGTCGAACCGCTGGCGGCGCAGGCGATCGAGGGCCTGGGCGCGGACGCGAGCGAGTTCAAGGCCCGCCGGCTGAAGCCGGACATGGTGGACAACGCCGATCTGGTCCTCACGATGACCCAGCAGATCCGGGACCAGGTGAGCGAGATGGGCTTCGGGGTGGCCGCCCGCACCTTCACACTGCTGGAGGCACACCGCATCGCGCACGTGACCGGCGCGCGCTCGATCGCCGAACTGCACCGTGCGCGCAACGATCTCGCGCTGGTCGGCCGGGAGAACATCGCCGACCCGATCGGCCTGTCCGAACAGGCCTACTGCGAGGTGGGCGACCGGATCGCCGAAGCGCTGGTACCGCTGATCCTCGCCCTGGCTCCGCACGAGCAGCCGCGCCCGGCCGGCGCCGAGCTCTCCGGCCTGATCATCGAGCCGCGCCTGGAATCCGCGCCGCTGGCTTCTTTCCTCGCCGCACACCGCCGATAAGCGCGCACACCGCGGCAATTGCGCAGTTCGACACAGCAATGCAGGGCTGCTATGTCCATTTCCGGGCGCGAGGGATTACACTCCCGCGGACAACAACTTCCGCCGTTGCTGGTTCGACACACGACAGGAATCAGACATGCCGAAACGCATTTCGGATGTTTCGCTCCATGTGTATGTGACATCGGAAACCCTCGAACGCGTCGTCCAGACCGTCCGCGAGGTGGTCGACGAGCATCTCCAGGATCGGGAGGTGTTCGCGTGGCGCTTCACCCTGCCGGTGGACACCGACGACCCAGCCCACGACGCACTCGAAAGCCAGTGGCGTGCGGCGCATCCCGGGCAGGACCCGGGCGGCTACGGCACCTACGAGATCGCGCTCAGCCTGGTCGGCGCCCGCGCCGAACTCACCGATGCCGCGATGGCGCGCTTGGAACAGCAACTGCGGCAGGGGATCTCCGGCGTCGCGCGTACCGCGCCGGGCGGCGGGATTCCGTTCACGATCCGCGCCATGGAACGCGCCGATGTCGATCTCGACACCGAGCGCGAACGAATCTGACTGCTACCCGGCAACTCTCACCGTCCGCCGTGCCCGGCGACGCGGGTCGCCGGGACAGCGGTGGGGTTCAGCCCGCGGTGGTGGTCGAACGCGCCGGGAAGTGCCGGATCAGGCCCTCTTGCACGGTAGTGGCGAGCAACTCGCCGCTGCGGGAAAAGAATCGGCCGGTGGCCAGCCCGCGCGAACCCGACGCCACCGGGGATTCGGTGGCGTAGAGCGCCCAATCGTCGAACCGGAACGGCCGGTGGAACCAGATCGAATGATTCACCGTCGCGGCGACGATCCGGTCCAAGCCCCAGGAAAGACCGTGCGTGGTGATGATCGAATCCAGCACGGTGGTGTCCGAGGAATAGCCCAGCGCCGCCACATGCAGCAGCGGATCGTCGGGCAGCTGCCCGTCCGTGCGCATCCACACCCGGTTGTGATTGAGCCGCTCCCCCGTGCCCTTCAGGATCCAGGCCGGGTCGTTGGTGTAGCGCATATCGATCGGATGCGGCGCCTTGATGAACATCTCCAGCTTGTCTTCCAAGCCTTGGAAGCTCTCCTCCACCCGGGGCAACGTCTCCGGGTCGGGCACCTCCGGCAGCGGGTGCCCGTGCTCGAGCCCCTTGTTCCAGTCCTGGAACGCCGCCAGCATCACGAAGAGCTCTTGGTCGTCCTGGTAGGCGGTGACGGTGCGGTTGGCGAACGCGCGACCGTCCCGGTGCCGGTCCACCCGGTACTCGATCGGCTTCTTCGTGTCGCCACCGCGCACGAAATGCGCGTTGATCGCGTGCACGGGCCGGTCGCCGACCGTGCGGCCGGCCGCGATGATCGCCTGCGCGACCAGCTGACCGCCGAACGTGCGGCTCCACACCTTCTCCGGGTGCTGACCGACGAACACGTCCTCGTCCATCTGCTCCAGATCGAGCAGACCGAGCAAAACGTCGAGATCAGACCGTCCGGTGGCCGACGCGTCGACCACCGTTCCACCGAGAGACCTGCTCATAGACTAGTGATCCTCCTCGCCGATGCGATGTACGTGGATCAGGTTAGTGGAACCGACAGTACCGGGCGGGGAGCCCGCGACGATTACCACCAGATCACCTTTTTGGTATCGCTCCATTGAGAGAAGTGCTACATCGACCTGGTGGATCATAGCGTCGGTGCTGTCCACCGTCGGCACGATGAACGTTTCCGTGCCCCAGGTCAGCGCGAGCTGACTGCGGACCTCCGGCAGCGGCGTGAACGCCAGCAGCGGCAGCGGGGTGTGCAGCCGGGCCAGGCGGCGCACGGTGTCGCCGGACTGGGTGAACGCCACCAGCGCCTTCGCGTTGAGCCGTTCGCCGATGTCGCGAGCCGCGTAGGAGATGACACCGCGCTTGGTGCGCGGCACGTGGGTCAGCGGGGGCACCCGGGTCGACTCGGTCTCCACCGCGTGCACGATGCGCGCCATGGTGCGCACCGTCTCGATCGGGTAGGCGCCGACCGAGGTCTCACCGGACAGCATCACCGCGTCGGCGCCGTCGAGCACCGCGTTGGCCACGTCGGAGGCCTCGGCCCGGGTGGGGCGCGAGTTCTCGATCATCGACTCCAGCATCTGGGTCGCCACGATCACCGGCTTCGCGTTCTCGCGCGCCATCTGGATGGCCCGCTTCTGCACGATCGGCACCTGCTCCAGCGGGAGCTCGACGCCGAGGTCACCGCGGGCGACCATGACCGCGTCGAACGCGAGCACGATCGCTTCCAGGTTGTCGATGGCTTCGGGCTTCTCCAGCTTGCCGATCACCGGCACCCGGCGGCCGACCCGGTCCATCACGTCGTGCACCAGCTCGACGTCGGACGGGGACCGCACGAACGACAGCGCGATGAAGTCGACGCCGAGCTTCAGCGCGAATTCCAGGTCCTCGATGTCCTTCTCGGACAGCGCGGGCACCGAGACGTCCATGCCGGGCAGCGAGACGCCCTTGTTGTTCGAGACGGGGCCGCCCTCGGTCACCCGGCAGACCACGTCGTTGCCGACGACCTCGATCACGGTGAGGCCGACCTTGCCGTCGTCGACGAGCAGGCGGTCACCGGGCTTGGCGTCCTTGGCGAGTTCCTTGTAGGTGGTGGAGACCCTGTCGTGCGTGCCGTCGATATCGTCGACGGTGATCCTGACCTCTTCGCCCGTCGCCCAGACGGTCTTGCCCTCGATGAAGCGGCCCAGCCTGATCTTCGGCCCCTGCAGGTCGGCGAGAATGCCGACCGCTCTGCCGAGGTGATCGGAAGCCTGCCGCACCTTCTTGTAGTTTTCGGCGTGATCCGCGTGTTCGCCGTGACTGAAATTCAGCCGAGCCACGTCCATGCCGCTCTCGACGAGTTCGCGGATACGGTCCTCGGTGGCAGTAGCCGGGCCGAGCGTGCACACAATCTTCGTCCGTCGCATCACGGGTAGAGCCTAGTCCCGCCGGGTAGCCACAGCCTGCTGTGCCCCAGGTGAAAGCTGGGTGAAAAAAACGATCGCGACTTGGTGAAACCTACAACTGTTACGAATAGCGCAACACCGCAGGCCAGCGGTACGTATTTGGAACGACGCCGGAAAATGTTACTCGCTGGTAGAAATTCGCGAGGCGGAACCGGGTGAAATCGAGGCGTCCGCGAACGGCCCCGCGTCACCGTTCGAGAGAGACCTCGCGGTAGCTGAAGCCGAGTTCCGGGAGTCTGCCGGTGCGGGTGTAGTGCACGAGGAGCACGTCCACTTCGGCGGGGGCGAAGACCTCGTTCGGGTAGACGTACTCCACGCAATTGTCGAAGTGGATCGGGACGTCGGCGGTCGGTACGGAGATCTGCGGGACGCAGTCGTCCACCGCCGGGTCCTCCGCGTCCGTGCCCGAGTCGTCGGCAGCCACCGCGACCCCATCCGGTTCCCGTGCGCGCAGCGGGATGACAGGCGCCAGCGGCTCATCGGCCGGCACTGTCGCGTTGTCCGCCGCCGACTCGGGCACAAGAAGCGGTGTCCCGTCCTCCGATATGAGCACAGCGGACGCCACCTCGATTGTTACCCATTCGACCGCATCGAACTCGATCCGATCCATCGCCACCGACAGCTCGTCCATATCGTGCTGAATCTGCTCCAACCATTCGCCGGACTGCCGCAATGACTCTCGCATGACCTCGACGGGCGAGGTGGCATGCCGGCCGATCGCGAACTGCCGGTACTCCGTACCGTCCCACAACCGCCACTCGACCAAGTAGCGGCCGCCCGACCCGGCGACCTGCAGAAACTCAGCACCCCCGGCGACCTCCTCGTCATCGAGGTCCGCCCAGGCCCGGCCCGGAGGGAGGGTGGCGAGGACCAGCACCGCGGATTCGTCGCCGAGTTCGGGATCCTGCTCGGCTTCGGGCAGCAGCGCCGCGAATTCACCCTCGGCAACCGTCGCGAGCACCGGCCGATAGCACCCGTGGTCAACGGTCAGGACGTGGGTCTGCACACCGAATTCGGTCCGCCCTTCGGCGGAATCCAGTTCGCGCAGTGTGTATTCCGCGTCCGGGACGGTTCCGGCGCAGTAGTAGGCGAGGAACAACGCACCCGCTTGCTCGACGTCGAATATCTCGTCGGCCCGGGCGGTGACCGCACGGCCGAGATCGAATCGCACTGTGCGCGAAGAGGAATCGGCCGCGCCGCGCCGCGCGACGCGATATCGGCGCGGCCGGCCGTCGACCGTGCGCCGCACCTCGACGACGACTTCGTTCATCGGTCCGACCGCCAGCAGGCAGTCGTCACACGCAGCCGGCCGATCCGCTTCCCCCGGCGGCCGCACCGCCCACCGGAGCCGCAGAAACCACTGCCCGCGCCACGCCCGGTAGATCAGGAAGCCGCGAAAGTAGTGCTCGTCCAGCGGAACGCCGGTCGGCACTGCCACCGGCAGCTCGTCGTCCCATGGCACCCGATAACGATGCGGCGCACTGGCTTCGAGCACGTACCAGCCGTCCACCGCCGCCTCCTTCCGATCCCGGCCAAAGTAGCTTTCGGCGCGTGGGCGGCCAAGCCGGGAAAGGAAGGGGCTCAGGTGGCGACGTGCCGGGCCAGGCGGGTCTCCAGGCGGGTCTGGCCGAAACCGAGGATCAGGCAGATCACCCAGTAGTAGACCGCGGCCACGCCGTAGAGGGCGAAGAAGTCGAACGTCGGGGCCGCGGCCAGCTGCGCGACCCGCAACAGCTCGGTGACCAGGATCGTCGAGGCCAGCGAGGTGTCCTTGACCAGCGAGATCAAGGTGTTCGACAGCGGCGGCACCGCGATCCGCGAGGCCTGCGGCAGGATCACCAACCGCATCATCTGCGGATAGCGCAGGCCGAGCGCCTGCGAGGCCTCCCACTGCCCTTTCGCCACGCTGAGGATCGCCGCGCGGAC
This sequence comes from Nocardia brasiliensis NBRC 14402, assembly GCF_000308475.2. Classification (GTDB taxonomy): domain Bacteria; phylum Actinomycetota; class Actinomycetes; order Mycobacteriales; family Mycobacteriaceae; genus Nocardia; species Nocardia brasiliensis. Next base: position 186,878 of record NZ_BAFT02000038.1, read on the forward strand.
GATCTCGGCCGCGTAACCACCGACATTGAGGCTGAACGCGATCACCGCCGCGGGGAACGGATCGATCACGATGTCGAACTGCGGCAGCGCGTAGAACACGATGAACAGCTGCACCAGCAGCGGCGTGCCCCGGATGATCGAGATGTAGAACCGGGCGGCCGCCGAGAGCGGCCACACCGGTGACATCCGGGCCAGCGCCACGAACAACGCGATCACCAAGCCGATGACGAAGCTGATCGCGGTGAGTGGAATCGTCTTGTTGACCGTGGCCTGCAGCATCGGCCACAGGTTGTGCCAGATCAGTTCCCGAGTGGCGGCATCCATGAACGGCGTCGGCTACTTGCTGACGTCGGTGCCGAAGTACTTGTCCGAGATCTTGGCCAGCGTGCCGTCGGCGCGCAGCTCGGTGAGCGCCTTGTCGACATCGGTGATCAGCCCGTCACCCTTGCGGGCGGCGAACGCCTGCTGGCTGGTCTCGCCCGTCTTGCCCGCGATCTTCACGCCGTTGTCACCGGTCTTCTTGGTGTACTCGGCGACGGCGAGGGAGTCGTTGACGGTGGCGTCGACCCGGCCGTTCTTCAGCAGCTGGATGGCCTGCACGAAACCCTCCACCGCTTCGACCTTCGCGCCCGCGCCCGCCGCGACCTTGCCCCAGTTACTGGTCGCCGACTGGGCGCAGGTCTTGTCCTTCAGGTCGGCCAGCGTGGTGATGCCGTTGTTGTCCGACCGGGTGACGATCACGCCGTCGGAGGTGGTGTACGGGCTCGACAGCGCGTACTTGTTCTTGCGCTCGTCGTTGATCGTCACCTGATTGGCCACCAGGTCGAACCGCTTGGACTCGAGGCCCGCGAAGATGGCATCCCACGGCGTCTGCACGAATTCGACCTTCTTGCCGAGCTTCTCGCCGACCGCCTGGATCACCTCGACGTCGTAGCCGGTGATCTTGCCGTCCGCGCCCTGGAAGCTGAACGGCGAGTACGTGCCCTCGGTGCCGACCTTCAACACATTCGGATCACTGCTGCTACCGCAGGCGGTGAGCCCGGTGGCGGCGACGATGGCGAGCATGGCGGCGGCGAACAGCTTGCGACGCACGGGTTCCCTCTCTTCGGTGTATGGAGCTCCACACACAACACGCAAATCCGGCCAAGGCTACGCCGGTATTTCTGCGAAGAACCCTATATCGATCATGGTGCGCGAAACGGTTGTACGGTCCAACCGGGTCTGCGCGTCGATCATGCGGGCCGGATTCTGTTGCTTACGTCGCGCTGGGTCCTTCGTCCTCGGCGAGAGCCTTCCCGGGCAGAGGCGACCTGACCTGATGCAACAGAAAGGCGGGCACCCGGAGATGCCCGCCTTCTCGTGGTGGCTGCGTCAGTCGCGCAGCGGGCGACCGTCGCTGTCGGGCACCTTGCCGACCAGCATCAGGATGCCGTCCACGAGCGGCCAGATGAAGCCGACACCGCAGGTCAGCCAGGTGACCGCGATCTGAGCGATGGCGATGCCGGTGTAGCCGGTGTAAAAACGGCCGACGCCGAAACTGCCGAGGAAGATCTGCAACAGGCCGGCGATCAGCTTCTGCTTCTCGGAGAAGGGCACACCGAACTGGTCGCGGCCGAACGGGGCTTCCGGATCGTTCGGGTTGTAGCCCTGCGGCTGGCCGTAGGCGGCGGGCGGGTAGCCGCCCGGCTGCTGGCCGTACGGGTTGGGCTGACCGTACTGCGGCTGCGCGTACGGATCAGCGGGCTGGGCGTAAGCATCGGCGGGCTGGCCGTACTGCGGCTGGCCCGCGGTGTCCTGCGGCTTGTTCAGGTCCGGACCCGTACCGGGCGGGCCGTACTGCGGGCCGCCTGCACCGGGATTCTGCTGGTAGGGGTCGGTCACTGACATGTCCTCCTCAGTCGGCCGGGGCGCTCCCTCATCGGCCCCCGACATGGATCCATCCGCCGAGCGGGAAGCTGCTCGCGACGATCACGAGACATTCTGGCCGGGCCGACGTATTTTGTCGCCCCCTTACCGTTCGGGGCATTCTCCCGAATTATCGCCGGTGCCGAGGTTCCGTTATCCGCCACGGAAAATCCGGAGCAAACCGGTGCGCGGTACCGCCGCAGCTACAGCGGTACCGCGCAGCACAGGACTTGCCAGGACCCGTCGAGGACGTCGGGTACACCCCGACAGAAACGGTGCCACCCCGCTCACAGCGGCACCGCGCGGCGCAGGACTTGCCGGGATCGGTCGGCGACGCCGGGTACACCCCGACAGAAACGTGCCGCCCCACTCACAGCGGGACCGCGCAAGCGCAGGACTTGCCAGGACCGGTCGGCGACGCCGGGTACACCCCGACAGAAACGTGCCGCCCCCTCACAGCGGGACCGCGCAAGCGCAGGACTTGCCAGGACCGGTCGGCGACGCCGGTGCACGCCGACGTGAACGGTGCCGCCGCACGCACAGCGGCACCGCGCCGGTCAGGATTTGCCGGTATCCGTGGCGTCCTTGGCGGTGCCCTTCGACAAGGAGGCGTCGGCGGACGCGGCTTCGGCGGAATCATCCGAAGCACCCTCGGCAGTGGTCTCGCCGGCCTTGCCGGTGGGCTCCGAGGCGGCGTCGGTGGCGGTCGACCCGCTTGTCTCAGCCGCGGTATCCGTGGTGGTCGACTCGGCTGCCTTACCGGTGGACGCCGGCGCGGCGTCGGTCCCGCTCGTCTCAGCCGCGGTGTCTGCGGCGGTCGCCCTGTCCGCCTTGCCGGTGGACGTCGAAGCGGCTTCGGTCGCACCCGACTCGGCCTCGGCGGCGTCCCCAGCCGCATCGCCGCCCGCGGCAACCTCCTCCGGCTCACCCGCGGCAGCTTCGTCCGCGGACTCGGTGGACGCGTCCGCCGTCTCGTCGGCCGAATCCTTGCTCAGCGCAACGGCACCCGCACCCGCGCCGGACGCCGCCGCCGCGCGCAACGCGCCGAGCTGCCACGGCCATGGTCGCTGCTCGGTCGCGGGCTGCAATTGTTCGGCCGTCTCCCGGCCCTTGGTCGCGAACACGAAATAGGCGATGGCGGCGAGGAATACGAGCGCGGAGGTGAACGAGTTGATGCGAATGCCCGCGATCTTGGTGGCCTCGTCGTCGCGCATCAGCTCGACGAAGAAGCGGCCGAAGCTGTAACCCGCGACGTAGAGCGCGAAGAGCCGGCCGTGCCCGATCCGGTAGCGCTTGTCCAGCTGCACGAGCAGCACGACGATCAGCACGTTCCAGAGCAGTTCGTACAGGAAGGTCGGATGCACGACCTTGTCGACGACGCCGTTGGAGACGCCGTTCATCGCGTCCGGCTTCAGGTTGTCGTCGTAGCGGAAGTAGATCTCCAGGCCCCACGGTAATTCGGTGGTGCGGCCGTACAACTCCTGGTTGAAGTAGTTGCCGAGCCGGCCGATCGCCTGGGCCAGCAGGATCGGCGGCGCGATCGCGTCGCCCAAGGCGGGCAACGGGATTCGATACACCCGGCAGCCGATCCAGGCGCCGACGCCGCCGAGCAGCACCGCGCCCCAGATGCCGAGGCCGCCGTTCCAGATCTCCAGCGCGGCTTTGGGGTCGCCGTCGGCGCCGAAGTACTTCTGCCAGTCGGTGGCGACGTGATACAGCCGGCCGCCGACCAGACCGAACGGCACCGCGAACATCGCGACGTCCAGGATGGTGCCGGGCTGCCCGCCGCGAGCGCGCCACCGCCGCTCGCCCCACCAGATGGCGACGATGATGCCGAGGATGATGCACAGCGCGTAGGCCCGCAGCGGGAAGGGACCGATGTGCCACACGCCCTGCGGGGGGCTGGGAATGTACGCCAGGACTCGTAAGGTCACGGGGCCACCGTAGCGGAGATCGCGCAGCGCGCTGGAACCACCGCACCGTGGCGGCCTTCTGGGGAGCCATCACGCCCCGCAGAACTCTGCTGCAGAGCCCCTCGGGACTACGACGCGACAGTCGCCGAACGCACGCCCTCGGCCAGTTCGGCGGTCAGCGCGCGCACCGCGTCCAGGCTCTCGCCCGCGGCACTCACCAGGGCCGAGCCGACGATGACTCCGTCTGCGTAGGAAGCGATTTCGGCCGCCTGCGCCCCCGAGCGCACGCCGAGACCGACACCGATCGGGATATCGGAGTGTGCCCGGATCCGCGCGCACAGCGCGGGCGCCGCCGAGGAGACCACGTCCCGCGCACCGGTGACACCCATCGTCGACGCCGCGTAGACGAACCCGCGTGACGCCTCCAAAGTCTTCACCAGGCGCTCCTCGGTGGAGGACGGCGCGACCAGGAAGATGCGGTCCAGGTTGTGCGTGGACGAGGCGACGAACCAGTCGTCGGCTTCGTCGGGAATCAGGTTGGGCGTGATGATTCCGGCGCCGCCCGCGGCGGCGAGATCGCGCGCGAAACGGTCGACGCCGTACTTCAGCACCGGATTCCAGTAGCTCATGACGACCGCCTGGCCGCCGGCGCTGGTGATCGCCTCGACGACGGAGAACACGTCACGCACCCGCACTCCCCCGCGCAGCGCCTGATCGGCGGCGGCCTGGATGGTCGGGCCGTCCATCACCGGGTCGGAGTAGGCGACGCCGACTTCGACGATGTCGCAACCGGATTCGACCATGGTGCGGCAGACCTCGATGGAACCGGCCAGATCGGGGTAGCCCGCGGGCAGGTAACCGATGAGCGCGGCCCGCCCTTCCCCGCGCGCGGCGGCAAAGGTATTCGCAAGGCGAGACTGCTGACTCATGACTGCGCCTCGCTGACGCTCGGCGCCGTCGACGTCATGGACGCTGTGCCTATGATTCGCTCGCTCATGACTGACTAGCCCCTTCATCCAACAGCCCGAACCAGCGCGCCGCGGTGTCCATGTCTTTGTCACCGCGCCCGGAGAGGTTGACCAGGATGATCGAGCCGGGGCCGAGTTCCTTGCCCAGTTGCAGGGCGCCCGCGACCGCGTGCGCGGACTCGATCGCCGGGATGATGCCCTCGGTGCGGCTGAGCAGCAGCAGCGCGTCCATCGCCTCGGTGTCGGTGACCGGGCGGTATTCGGCGCGGCCGATGTCCTTGAGGTAGGCGTGCTCGGGGCCGACGCCCGGGTAGTCCAGACCGGCCGAGATGGAGTGCGACTCGATGGTCTGGCCGTCCTCGTCCTGCAGCAGGTACGAGTACGCGCCCTGGAACGCGCCCGGCGTGCCGCCGGTGAACGTGGCTGCGTGCCTTCCGGTTTCGACGCCGTCGCCGGCCGCCTCGTATCCGATCAACCGGACCTCGGCGTCGTCGATGAAGGCGTGGAAGATGCCGATGGCGTTGGAGCCGCCGCCGACGCAGGCGACGACCGCGTCGGGCAACTGCCCGGTCGACTCCTGCACCTGCACCCGGGCCTCCAGCCCGATGACGCGCTGGAAGTCGCGCACCAGCATCGGGAACGGGTGCGGGCCCGCGGCCGTGCCGAAGCAGTAGTAGGTGTCGTCGGCGTTGCTGACCCAGTCGCGCAGCGCCTCGTTGATGGCGTCCTTGAGCGTCTGCGAACCGGTGGTCACCGAGATCACCTCGGCGCCGAGCAGGCGCATGCGCGCCACGTTCAGCGCCTGCCGCGCGGTGTCGACGGCGCCCATGTAGATCACGCAGTCGAGGCCGAGCAGCGCGCACGCGGTGGCGGTGGCGACGCCGTGCTGGCCGGCGCCGGTCTCCGCGATCACGCGGGTCTTGCCCATCCGCTTGGCCAGCAGCGCCTGACCGAGCACGTTGTTGATCTTGTGCGAACCGGTGTGGTTCAGGTCTTCGCGCTTGAGCAGGATGCGGGCGCCGCCCGCGTGCTCGGCGAGCCGGGTGCACTCGAACACCGGCGACGGCCGCCCGGTGTAGTCCCGCTGCAACCGATCGAGTTCGTTCAGGAAGTCCGGGTCCAGCCGGGACTTCTCGTAGGTCGCGGTGACCTCTTCGATGACCGCCATCAGCGCCTCGGGCACATGCCGGCCGCCGTAGACGCCGAAGTGGCCGCCGGTGTCGGGCTCGTGCGCGCTGCGGTGCGCGACGCCTTCGCTGGCCGCGGGTAGACCGCTCACCGTCGTCACCGGCCCCGCCGCGCGGGCTTCGGGCAGGACGGGTGGGTACCGGCGGTCACCAGTTCGGAGACCGCGGCACGCGGATCGCCACTGGTCACCAGGCCCTCGCCGACGAGCACCGCGTCGGCGCCCGCACCGGCGTAGGCCAGCAGGTCGGCGGTGCCGCGGATGCCGGACTCGGCGATCCGGATGACCTCCGTGGGCAGGCCGGGCGCGATCCGCGCGAACACATCGCGGTCGACCTCGAGCGTCTTCAGGTTGCGCGCGTTCACCCCGATCACCGACGCGCCCGCCTCCAGCGCGCGGTCGGCCTCCTCCTCGGTGTGCACCTCGACGAGTGCGGTCATGCCGAGCGATTCGGTGCGGTCGATCAGCGAGGACAGCACGTCCTGTTCCAGCGCCGCGACGATCAGCAGGATCACGTCGGCGCCGTGCGCCCTGGCCTCGTGGATCTGGTACGGGCCGACGACGAAGTCCTTGCGCAGGATCGGGATGTTCACCGTGGCACGGACCGCGTCGAGGTCGTCGAGCGACCCGTGGAAGCGGCGGCCCTCGGTGAGCACGCTGATGATCCGCGCGCCGCCGTCCTCGTACGCCTTGGCCAGGCTGGCCGGGTCCGGGATGTCGGCCAGTTCGCCCTTGGAGGGGCTGGCCCGCTTCACCTCGGCGATGACGCCGATACCGTCTTCGAGGAGTGCCGCGCGCGCGTCGAGCGGGCTGGACGCCGCCGCTGCGGCCGCCTTGATCGCCTGAAAATCGAGGAGGGCTTCCCGAGCGGCCACATCCGCGCGGACCCCGTCGAGAATCGAGTCGAGTACCGTCATCTGGCTCGAATCCTTTCTGGGGAGACGGACTTGCTACCTGAGAATCCCCCCAGGCGCTGTCTCACCGATGCTGACCAAGAATAAATGGACGTACCGGCCGCGTTTTCGGCGGGTCTTGTTGTGGACCAGGCAACCAATCCGCGCGCAAGGTGGGGCCCACCACAGTCGCCGCGCGTGGATATCTCAGCGGGCACGACCGCCCGCCTCGCCCTTGTCCGCCGCTTCTGGTCCCCGGTCCGAGGTCACGGCGTCTTCGGTCGGGTCGGTGCCCGCGTCCAGCGCGTCCCACAGCACCCGCTCGGACAGCTGACCGGCGTTCGGTTCCGTGCCCGCCTGCGCGTCGCGGCGCTGGGCGACCTGTTCGGTGGCGGCCGCGCGCCGGAACACCGGGTTGTCGTACTTGCCGGACAGGCGCGCGGTGTCCTGCGGCATCCGGGTGAGCAGTGCGCCCGCCACGAACGCCGCCATCGCACCCAGCAGGGCGAGCACCGCGGGCAGTGGCGCGGTCGTCGCCTGCTCCACCTGCGCCCGGCCCGGCAGTTCGGCCAGCGTCGCAGCCCGTTCGGCGATCTTGCCGGAGCTGGTGAGCAGCGCGAAGGCGGGCACCGCGGCGACCGCGGCGACCAGCGCGATGAGCACCCCGAGCATGCGACGCAGCCAGCCGCGGGTGGCCAGCACCGCCGCGACGGACGCGAGCAGCACCAGCGCCAGCGGCGTGAGCGCGCCGAACCAGACGCCGCCGTTGAGGCGATCGGTGCGCGGCTCGGTGAGGCCGTCCGAGGAGGTGACCGTCACCCAGGTCAGTCGCGAGGCGCCCCACAGTGCCGCGGCGGCGAATGCCAGCAGGACCAGCGGACCGATCGGGTACTTGCGTCGCGAGTCGGGTGCGGCGGAAGCGTCCTGGACGCCGGCGGCGAGGTTCGAATCCGCAGCAGCCCGGCCCGAATCCGCGGCGGCCGCATTCGAATCCGCGGCGGCCGGGCTCGAATCTGCGGCCGCCGGGGCCGAATCCGCGGCGGCCGCATTCGGATCCGCGGCGGCTCGGCTCGGCTCGGATTCGCTCATGCGGTGTCGCCGTTCGTCGCGTCCGGTTCCGCGCCGAACGCGCGGACCGTCTTCGCCGAGGCGATCGCGCGCAGCACCGCCATGGCCTTGTTGCGGGCTTCGACGTCCTCGTACTCGGGATCGGAGTCGGCGACCACCCCCGCGCCCGCTTGCACGTACGCGGTCCCGTCCTTCAGCAACGCGGTGCGAATGGCGATCGCGGTGTCCGCGTCGCCGGCGAAGTCGAGGTAGCCGACGACGCCGCCGTAGACGCCGCGCCGGGTGGGCTCGAGTTCCTCGATGAGCTCCATCGCGCGCACCTTCGGTGCACCGGAGAGCGTGCCCGCGGGGAAGCAGGCGCGCACCGCGTCGAGCGCGTTCTTGCCGGGCGCGAGCCGGCCCGACACCGTCGAAACCAGGTGCATCACATGGCTGTAGCGCTCGATGTGCCGGTACTCGGTGACGCGCACGGTGCCCGGCTGGCAGACCCGCCCGAGGTCGTTGCGGCCGAGGTCGACGAGCATCAGGTGCTCGGCGTTCTCCTTCTCGTCGGCGAGCAGGCCCTTCTCCAGCAGGATGTCGTCCTCTTCGGTGGCGCCGCGCCAGCGGGTGCCCGCGATCGGATGGGTCGTCGCCACGCCGTCCTTCACGGTCACCAGCGATTCGGGGCTGGAGCCGACGATGGAGAACGCGGTGCCGCCGTCGCCGTCCGGGATGTGCAGCAGGTACATGTACGGGCTCGGGTTCGAGGCGCGCAGCATGCGATACAGGTCCAGCGGGGCGCCGTCGTAGTCCATCTCGAAGCGCTGCGAGAGCACCACCTGGAACGCCTCGCCCGCCTCGATCTCCTTGACCAGGCGGCGCACACCGGCGCCGAATTCTTCGGTGGTGCGTTTGCGCCGGTACTCCGGGTCGGGCTGGTCGAACACCGAGACCGTGGAGGGCGCGGGGGCCGCGAGGGCCTCGGTCATCCGGTCCAGGCGGGCCAGCGCCTCGTCGTAGGCCTCGTCGACCCGTTCGGCGGTGCCGTTCCAGTTGACCGCGTTGGTGATCAGGGTGATCGCGCCCTCGTGGTGGTCGAATGCGGCCAGGTCGGTGGCCAGCAGCAGCACCATCTCGGGCAGTTGCAGATCGTCGAGAGCCAGGTTGGGCAGGCGTTCGATGCGCCGGACCGCGTCGTAGCCGAGGTAGCCGACCATGCCGCTGGTCAGCGGCGGCAGGCCGGGCAGCCGCTCGGTGCGCAGCAGTTGCAGCGTCTCCCGCAGCGCCACCAGCGGATCACCGCCCGCGGGGGCGTCGACCGGGATGTTGCCGAGCCACGCCGCCTCGCCGTCCACCACGGTCAGCGCCGAGGGGCTGCCCGCGCCGATGAACGACCAGCGCGACCACGATCGCCCGTTCTCGGCGGACTCGAACAGGAAAGTTCCCGCCCGGTCGCCGGCCAGCTTGCGGTACGCGGAGAGCGGAGTTTCGGAGTCCGCCAACACCTTTCGGGTCACCGGTACCACTCGATGGGCCGCGGCCAGCTGATGGAACTGTTCGCGGGTCGTGGTGGTGGGAGTCGACGCGCCGTGCATAGGGCCATCATCCCAGGTACCCCCAGCGCTTTTTCGCGCGCACCCTGACTCCGTTCACTTCCATCCCAAAAGCAACCGCCCGGTTCCGATGCCGCGCGCGGCGCTGTGATCGACGTCTCTACACTCGCTCCGTTCCATCTCGCACGCGGTATCCATATCGAGAGGAGTCAACTGATGTACCCCTCGCAACCGGAGGGCAGGCACGCCGCACCGGGCGGTGCGCCGAACCAGCCCCCACGGATGGTCGGACTGCAGTCGAACAAGGCCGCGCAGGCGGCGGGCGCGCAGAGCGCGCTAGCCACCTTCGTCACCTACGCGAAGGCGCTCGAATCGCTGGACCGGAACCACTTTCCGGACGAGTACGCCATGCATGCCGACCGGCTCAAGGAACTCAAGCCGTTCCTGCGTGCCCACGGCATCCTCGACGTCATGCAGGTCAAGAACCCGGAAGTGGCCGCTCTCATCGGAGTGTGAGGACGGGTCCGAAACACGGAGAGTACCGGGTGCGACAAGTGCCCGGTACTGTCTCTTTTATGCAGACAGGCCAGCTCGCTCCCCAGTTCGAGCTCCCCGATCAGTCCGGCACGCTCCGTTCGCTCGACGCCTTGCTCGCGAACGGTCCGCTGGTGCTCTTCTTCTATCCCGCCGCCAACACTCCGGTCTGCACGGCGGAGGCCTGCCACTTCCGTGATGTGGCGGCCGATTTCGCCGCGCTCGGCGCGTCCTGTGCGGGCATCAGCGCCGACGCGGTGGCGACCCAGGCCGGTTTCGCCGACAAGCAGCGCCTCGGCTATCCCCTGCTCTCCGATCCGGACGGCGTGGTCGCCGCGCAGTTCGGCGTGAAGCGCGGACTGCTCGGCAAGCTGGCCCCGGTCAAGCGCCAGACCTTCGTCATCGATCAGGACCGCACCGTGGGCAAGATCATCACCGGCGAATTGCGGGCCAACGTGCACGCCGACGAAGCGCTGAAGTTCCTGCGCGAGCGGGCGAAGTAGGCAAGCCCGCGGCAAATCCCGGCACGGACGTACCGAAACGCCGGGAAGATCAGCCCGTTTCCGCCGCGCACCCGGCTTACCCTGGGGTCATGACTGCGACCGACGGACAGCTGGAGCAGAAATCGACCGGTCCCGCGTGGCGGACCTGGCTCGCCGGCGGGCTGGCTTTGCTCGTCCTCTTGTTCGTCGCCTATTTCATCCTCTCGGCGTTCATTCCACGCTGGTGGGCGCAGCGGATCGCGGAGATGGTCAACGGCAGCTTCGCCAAGGGCATCGGCTGGGGCCTGGTCTATGGCGGCGTGTGCACCCTCGTCCCGCTGCTTCTGCTGCTGTTCGCGGGGCGGGTGTGGCGCCGCCGGGCCGGCCGGTTCCTGGCGGGCGCGGCCGTGGTGATCGCCGCGCTGGTCGCGATTCCCAATCTGATGACGCTGACCATCGTGCTCGGCGGCAGCAACGCGGCCCATGCCGGACAACGGATTCTGGACGTCGACGCGCCCGCCTTCCGCGGCGCGACACTGGTCGGCGCGATCGTCGCGGCGGTGATCTGGCTGGCCGTGCTGGCGCTGACCGTCTCGCGCTGGTGGCGCAGGCGGCATCCGAAGCGTGCACATGCACAAGCGACCCCGCCCGCCGATGCGGCAAAACCCATGACGGGCCCCGGCGGTCTGTGAGTGAACTCACCTCACCTGCCAACTCCATGACGGTCGAGCGAAGTCGTGGCAAACTCAGAGTCACGGGTGACTGTGAACACGCTTTTCAATAATCGCTAGTCTTACTAACAAAACCACGTCACTTGGCTTGAAAGAAGGCACACCAGTGACGAAGTGGTTAGACCCCGTAGAACAACGAGCTTGGCGCGCGGTTGTTGCGCTGATGACACGCCTACCAGGCGCTTTGGACACCCAGCTGCAACGAGAATCCGGGGTTACCCATTTCGAGTACTGGGTTTTGACCCTGCTGTCCGAGGAACCCGGGCATCGGCTGCAGATGAGTGACCTCGCACACAAGGCAAATGCATCGCTATCACGGCTTTCGCATGTGGTGTCGAAGCTGGAGCGGATGGGCTGGGCGCAACGTTCGGCTACCGCCGGGCGCCGTGGCGTGCAGGCCGTACTCACAGACGACGGCTACCACAAGGTGGTCGAAGCGGCCCCCGGTTACCTGGATGCCGTGCGGCACATGGTTTTCGACGGTTTGGAGCCGGAGCAGACGGCTCAGCTCGCCGAACTCAGCGAGCTGCTCGCGGATCATCTGACCGATGCGCTCAGCCGTCCCGACACCGGCGGCGCCGCAGAACGCGGCACCTAGGCCCGGCTAGGCCGGATCGGCGAGCAGCACGTCCGTATCGAAGCAGGTGTGTGTCCCGGTGTGACACGCCGCGCCTTCCTGATCGACGACCAGCAGCACGGTGTCCCCGTCGCAATCGAGCCGAACCTCGTGCACGTACTGCGTGTGGCCCGAGGTCTCCCCCTTGACCCAGTACTGCTGCCGCGACCGCGAAAAGTAGGTCGCCTTGCGGGTTTCCAGCGTGCGGGCCAGCGCCTCGTCGTCCATCCACGCGACCATCAACACGTCGCCGGTGCCGCGCTCCTGCGCGACGGCGGACACCAGGCCCGCGTCGTTGCGCTTGAGCCGGGCGGCGATGGCGGGATCGAGACTCATGTGACCGTTTATAACAAAGCTCAGACCCGGGCCCGGCGCAGGGCGGCCACGGTGTCGTCGTCGGATTCGTCCAGGGCCGCGGCGAGCGTGTCGCGGTAGGTGCCGCGGGCCGCCTCGTACCGGGCCCGCCCCTCGTCGGTGATCACCGTGTAGACCCCGCGCCGATCGTCCGGACAGAGATCGCGGTAGGCCAGGCCTGCGGCGTCGAGCCGCCCGACGAGCCTGGTCACCGAGCTCTGATTCAGCCCGAGCCGGTTCGACAGATCCTGCATGCGCAGCTCGCCGTCCTCGGCCTCGCGCAGGAACCCGAGGGCACGGAACTCCGACAGCCCGAGCCCGTGCCCACGCTGCACCGCCGTCGCCAACCGGCCTTCCACCTGGACGTACAAGGCGGACAGCCGACTCCACATCTCCTCGTCGCGCACCGTGTTTGACACAAATTATTTGTACATGCATACTTCTCCTCGCGCAACTTAGTTGCATATACATACAAATAAGGAGCTGTTCCGATGGCCTGGATCTACCTACTGATCGCCGCCGTGTTCGAAGTGGTCTTCGCGCTGGCGACCAACGCCACGCACGGATTCACCGTGCTCGGCCCGTCCCTGCTCACCGCGGCCGCCGCGGCGGGCGGCATCTTCTTCCTCAGCCTCGCGCTGCGCACCCTCGACGTCGGGGTGGGTTACACCGTGTGGACCGGCATCGGCTCGGTCGGCACCGTCACCCTCGGCACGGTGATCTTCCACGAGACGCTGAACGTCTGGAAGGTGCTCGCCTTCGTGCTGATCATCGGCGGCGTACTCGGCCTGAAACTGGCCGACACCTTCGCCGCTCGCGCCGCCCAGCCCGTAACCGCCTGATCCCCCACTTCACCACCAGCACAGGAGTTTTCGTCATGGCCTGGTTATTTCTCGGCATCGCCATCGTGTTCGAGATCGCGTTCGCGCTCGGCACCAACGCGACCAACGGCTTCACCAAACTGTGGCCCTCGGTCTTCACCCTGGTCGCCGCGGCGGGCGGCATCTTCACGCTGAGCCTGGCGCTGCGCACCCTGGATGTCGGTGTGGGATACACCATCTGGACCGGCGTCGGCGCCCTCGGCACCGTCATCCTCGGCGCGCTCGTCTACCACGAGAAGATCACCCTGCCCAAGATCGTGTCCTTCGCCGCGATCATCGCCGGCGCGGTCCTGCTCAAAGTGGCCGCAGGCGCCTGAACGCACCCGACGACCCGCTCGGCCTCCAAGCTGAGCGGGTCGTGCTCGTTCCAGCGAGACCCGCTATGCGCCTTCAGCCCTCGCGCGATCCACCGGCAACAGTCAGCGGAACCACAGCGAGTCGCCGCCGCGGCCATAGCGACCGACCAGCGGGATTCTTCAGCGAAAGTCACTGGCGGTCAAAGATTCGGCGAGTTCGGCACATCGACGGGTGACCTGCCGCATCCCCGGCAGGGCCTGGTTCTGCGGACTAGCGGACGACGATGTGCTCGGCGCGCATCGAATCCTTCACCTGGCCGATGGTGAGTTCGCCGAAGTGGAAGACGCTGGCTGCCAGGACGGCATCGGCGCCGGCCTGGACGGCGGGGGCGAAATGCTCGACGGCGCCCGCGCCGCCGGAGGCGATCACCGGCACGGTGACGGCGGCACGCACGGCGCGGATCATCGCGAGGTCGAAACCGGCCTTGGTGCCGTCGGCGTCCATCGAGTTCAGCAGGATCTCCCCGACGCCCAATTCGGCGCCGCGGGTGGCCCATTCGACCGCGTCGATGCCGGTGCCGCGTTTACCGCCGTGGGTGGTGACCTCCCAGCCGGACGCCGTCGCGGGCTGCCCCGCGGGCACCGTGCGCGCGTCGACGGACAGCACGATGCACTGCGAACCGAACCGCTCCGACATTTCGCGCAACACCTCGGGGCGCGCGATGGCGGCGGTGTTCACCGACACCTTGTCCGCGCCCGCGCGCAGCAGCCGGTCCACGTCGTCGACGGTGCGCACGCCGCCGCCGACGGTGAGCGGGATGAAGATCTGTTCGGCGGTGCGGGTCACCACGTCGATCATGGTGCCGCGGTCGCCGGTCGAGGCGGTGACGTCGAGGAAGGTGAGTTCGTCGGCACCCTGCGCGTCATAGGTCGCGGCCAGCTCGACGGGATCGCCAGCGTCGCGCAGGTTTTCGAAGTTCACGCCTTTGACCACCCGGCCCGCGTCGACATCCAGACACGGAATCACGCGTACCGCCAACGTCATTGCCTCACCCTTCCTCCGCGGTCGCCGGATCGGCGACCGTGCAGATCATCTCGAGCAGTTCCTCGTGCACGCCGGGCGCCGCGGCGAGCACCGAACCCGAGGTGATGGTCCACGGCTCCCCCGCCAGGTCGGTGACGACACCGCCCGCCGCCCGGATCAGCGCCACCCCCGCGGCGTTGTCCCAGGGATGATGCCCGAACACGATCGCGCCGCCGAGCACTCCGGAGGCGGTGAACGCCAGGTCGATTCCGGTCGAGCCGTGCATCCGCACCCGCGAGGAGAGCCTGCTCAGCGGGCCGAGCAGATCGAACCGGAATTGGCCCGGAATCCGGCCGCGCGCATCGACATTGAACGCGCCGAAGCCGATCATCGCCTCGGCGAGCTTGCCGTGCGGCAACGGCGGCAGCGGCTGACCGTTCAGCAGCACCGGCCCGCCGGCCTGCGCGGCGTAGCGTTGCCCGAGCAGTGGCAGCCAGGTGAGACCGAGCACCGGCTCGCCCTCGTGCACCAGGGCGAGCAGCATGCCCGAAAGCGGGTGCCCGGACGAGTAATTGAAGGTGCCGTCGATCGGATCGAGCACCCACGAGGTGCCCGACACCAGGTCCGGCCCGCCGAATTCCTCACCGTGCACGCCGATCCCGGTACGCTGCTCCAGCTGCGCCGAGATGGTGCGCTCCAGCTCCAGGTCGAGTTCGGTGGCGAAGTCGTTGCGGCCCTTGGCCACCGCGCTCGGCGCGCCGACGCCCTCGACGAACCGCGAGGTGACCGAATCCAGGATGTCGCGCGCGATATCGAGCAGTGCCGAAAGGTCGGGCAGCGCCGGGGAATCCTGGCTCATCTCACCGCGGCCAGCGCCTCGGGCAGGGTGAACCGGCCCGCGTAGAGCGCCTTGCCGACGATCGACCCCTCGACGCCGTCCGGCACCAGCTCGGCGATCGCGATCAGGTCATCGATGGTGGACACGCCGCCGGAGGCGATGACCGGCGCGTCGGTCGCGGCGCACACCTCGCGCAGCAGGTCCAGGTTCGGGCCGGTGAGGGTGCCGTCCTTGGTGACGTCGGTGACCACGTACCGGGTGCAGCCGTCCCGTTCCAGGCGCTCGAGCACCTCCCACAGATCGCCGCCGTCGCTGACCCAGCCGCGGCCGCGCAGCCGGTGTTCGCCGTCGATGATCCGCACGTCCAGACCCACCGCGATCCGCTCACCGTGCTGGGCGAGCGCCTTGGCGCACCAGATCGGGTCCTCCAGCGCGGCGGTGCCGAGGTTCACCCGGTGGCAGCCGGTGGCCAGCGCCGCGGCCAGGGAATCGTCGTCGCGGATACCGCCGGACAGCTCCACCTTCACGTCGAGCTCGCCGACCACCTCGGCGAGCAGCTCGCGGTTCGAGCCGCGCCCGAAGGCGGCGTCCAGGTCGACCAGATGGACCCACTCCGCGCCCGCCTCTTGCCACGCCAGCGCCGCCTCGCGGGGCGAGCCGTAGCTGGTTTCGCTACCGGCCTCCCCCTGCACGAGGCGCACGGCCTCTCCATTGGCGACATCGACGGCGGGCAGCAGCACAAGACTCACGACTGCGCCTCGCTGGCGCTCGGCTTCGTCGACGTCTTGGACGCTGCGTTGATGGTTCGTTCGCTCCGCTCACTCACTTTGAACAGCCTAGTCGTCCCGTCTTCGCGCCCCGCCTCGGGCCTGCGGGAATGGACGCGCCGGTCACCGCGGCGGGTGGTGCCGATCGAGGATGTGGGTGAGCAGCCGGACGAGTTCGGCGCGTTCGGCGGGCGCGAGCCCGGTGAGCAATTCCTCCTGCGCCCCGGCGAGTCGCCGGTCCAGTTCGGCGAGATGCGCAGCGCCTGTCTCGGTCAGCGTGACGATCTTGCGGCGGCGATCGCCGGGGTCGGGACCGCGTTCCACGAAACCGCGGGCCGCCAGTTCGTTGACCGCGGTGACGATATCGCTGCGGTCGATCCGGGTGCGCTTGCCGATCTCGGCCTGCCCGGCCGCACCCGTCTCACCCAGCACCGCGAGCAACGCGTAGTGGTGCCGCCGCGAACCGGTGCTGTCCAGCGCCCGCTCGGCCGCCCGGTTGGCGAGCAGCGCGACCTGGTCCACCAGTCGCGTCGGCATAGCACCGAGCCTGTCCGGCGCCTCGTCGCGCGCGATCGCCATGACGGCCAATCTAGCCCGTGCCGGGAACGCCCACCACATGATCGACAGAGCTGGCCGAGACAGTTGCCCGGATCCGTGCGCGATAGCAGGCCAGCGCGGCTGCCACGGCGAACAGCGCGGTGAGCGCCGCCGCCAGGATGCGCAATCCCTGCCCGAACTGGAACTCGGTTGCGGCACGCTGGATCTCGTCCAGCGTGTGCTCGGCTCGATCGTCGAACAGGATCGAGGCCCGCGGCCACTGGTACAGGATCGAGAGCAGGAACTGGCCGCTCACCAACGACGCCAGCGACAGCGCCAGCCATCGCCTGCCCGATCGCGCCCACAGCGCCGCCGCACCGGCGAGCAGCGCGCACAACGTCAACGCCGCGCCGAGCGGACGCATCACATCGCCCACGGCGACCACGCTCATGAATTGCTCGGTCAGGACCAGCGAGTCGGGGACATCCCGAAAGATGTTGGGGTACAGAAAGATCGTTTCCGCCGCGGTCGTCGCGAAGGCGAAGCACGCGAGCACCGCGTAACCCGTCAGCACGACCGAGGCAATGGTGCCGCGTCGCATGGCGCCCTCCTCGAATCGACCGTAGCCGCGGGCGGGCGCGCGCGGATCCGGTGTGGTCCCGGATATTCGGCGCAGGGCACTCAGGGTCTACCCGGAGACCGTGATCGCGAGCAACGGGCACCGGACCGGCCCGCGGGCCGGTAGTGTCTCGCCTCGGCGCTCATTCCGATCGCCTATTCCCTACTCCCCCTGGGGTTCCCGTATGTCACGTTCGACTCTTGCTGCCCTGTCCGCCCTTTCGGCAGCCTGCTGCCTCGTGGGTCTCGCCACCGCGCCGACCGCCGCGGCCGCACCGCCCGAGGAGGCCCGGCTGGCCGGGTGCGAATTCGGCCGGATCGCGGGCACCTACGACTACGCGAACTTCGGCGAGCATGCCGGGCGCATGCTCGACGTCACCACCGGCGGGTTGCACGACGAGTTCGAGCGGGCCAGGCCGACGATCCTGGACACGCTCGCCGCCAATCACACCAAGGCGGAGGTCAATTCGGTGGACTGCCGTGTCGTGTCCGGCGACGCGAACCAGGCCGACGTCACGCTCACCGTGGTGCAGACCACGACCGGTGACGCCACCGAGGGCATGCCCAAGACCAACAAGATGTCGCTGCTGGTCACCGTCGTGAACGCGGACGGCCGGTGGTTGGTCAACCGGGCCGAGACCGACTGACCCTAGAGCGACTGCACCCAGTTGCGCAGCAGCTGGGCGCCGGCGTCGCCGGACTTTTCCGGGTGGAACTGGGTCGCCGAGAGCGCCCCGTTCTCCACCGCGGCGAGGAACGGCACGCCGTGCTCGGCCCAGGTGAGTTTGGGCGCGGCGAAGTGCTGGCCGGGGGGCAGCTCCCAGGTCTGCGCGGCGTAGGAGTGCACGAAGTAGAAACGGGTTTCGGCGTCCATGCCCGCGAACAGCATGCTGTCGGCCGGCGCGGCGACGGTGTTCCAGCCCATGTGCGGCAGCACCGGGGCGGCCAGGCGTTCCACCGTGCCCGGCCATTCCGCGCAGCCCTCGGTCTGCACGCCGAACTCGACCCCGCGCTCGAACAGGATCTGCATACCGACGCAGATGCCGAGCACCGGCCTGCCGCCCGCGAGCCGCTGACCGATCATCCGCTCCCCGCGCACCGCGCGCAGTCCGGCCATGCACGCGGCATACGCGCCGACGCCGGGGACGACGAGACCATCTGCGGCCAACGCGATTTCGGGGTCGGCGGTCACTTCCACCTTGGCCCCCGCCCGGGCCAGCGCCCGCTCGGCCGAGTGCAGATTGCCGGAGCCGTAGTCCAGCAGCGCGACAGATTTCAGGCTCACAGCGTCCCCTTGGTGGACGGCACACCCTGTACCCGCGGATCGAGTTCGACCGCGGCGCGCAAAGCCCGTGCCACCGCCTTGAATTCGGCCTCGGTGACGTGGTGCTGGTCGCGGCCGTAGAGCACGCGGACGTGCAGCGCGATCCGCGCGTTCAACGCGATCGATTCGAAGACGTGCCGGTTCAGCACCGTCGAATACGGCGCGCCGGGGCCGGAACCCGGGATGACCGCGTGCAGCAGGTGTTCCGGCTCGCCGGTGTGCACACAGTACGGCCGCCCGGACACGTCCACCGCGGCGTGCGCCAAGGTCTCGTCCATCGGGATGTAGGCGTCACCGAAGCGGCGGATACCGGCCTTGTCGCCCAAGGCCTTGCCCAGCGCCTGACCGAACACGATCGCGGTGTCCTCGACCGTGTGGTGCGCCTCGATCTCGATATCCCCCTCGGCCCGCACGGTCAGATCGAAGCTGGCGTGGGCGCCGAGCGCGGTCAGCATGTGGTCGTAGAACGGGACGCCGGTGGCGATCTCGGTCTTGCCGGTCCCGTCGAGGTCCAGCTCCACCACGATGCTGGATTCCTTGGTGATGCGCTCCACCCGCGCGGTTCGGTTCGTCATTGCTTCCTCCACAGGCGGATTCATCGGGGCGTCAGGTCGGTGTCGACCAGGATGCGGCTGACCTTCAGGAATTCGTCGTTCTCCGCGGCCAGGCCGATCGTGGTGCGCAGGTAGCCGGGAATGCCGACATCACGGATCAGCACGCCGTGGTCCAGGTAGCGCTGCCAGGTGCGCGGCGCATCACTGAACCGGCCGAACAGCAGGAAGTTCGCGTCGCTGGGCACCACGTCGAAACCGAGGTCGCGCAGCGCAGCGGCCACCCGGTCTCGCTGTGCGGCGAGTTCCGCTACGCTGCCGAGCGTTTCGTCCGCGTGCCGCAGTGCGGCGCGCGCGGCGGCCTGGGTGACCACCGACAGGTGGTAGGGCAGCCGGACCAGCAGCATCGCGTCGATCACCGCGGGCGCGGCGATCAGGTAGCCGAGGCGGCCGCCGGCGAAGGCGAAGGCCTTGCTCATTGTCCGGGTCACCACGAGCTTGGCCGGGAACCGGTCGATCAAGGTGAGCGCGCTCGGCTGCGCGGAGAACTCGCCGTAGGCCTCGTCCACCACCACGATGCCCGGCGCGGCCTCGATGATCCGCGCCAGTTCGGCCGCCGGAATGCTGTGTCCGGTGGGATTGTTCGGGCTGGTCACGAACACCACGTCCGGCGAACGCTCGGCGATGGCGGCCACCGCGTAGTCGACGTCGAGGGAAAAGTCCGCGCCCCTTTTGGCTTCGACCCATTCGGTGTCGATGCCCTCGGAGATGATCGGGTGCATCGAATAGGACGGCACGAAACCCAGTGCGCTGCGGCCCGGCCCGCCGAACGCCTGCAACAGTTGTTGCAGGATCTCGTTGGAACCGTTGGCGGCCCAGACGTTGTCGCCGGTCACCGCGACACCCGTTTGCCGGGTGAGGTATTCGGCGAGTCCGGCGCGCAGCGCGACCGCGTCCCGGTCCGGGTAGCGGTGCAGGTCTTCGGCCGCGATCCGGATGGACTCGGCGACGTCGTCGATCAGCGCCCGGCTGGGCGGGTGCGGGTTCTCGTTGGTGTTCAACTGCACCGGCACCGTCAATTGCGGTGCGCCGTAGGGCTTCTTGCCGCGCAGGCTCTCCCGCAGCGGCAGATCGTCGAGGCCGATCCCCGACCCCGGCACGGTCACGGGACGACTCATGACAGCGCCTCGAAACGCGCCTGCACGGCCTGGCCGTGTGCGGGCAGATCCTCGGCGTTCGCCAGCGCCACCACGTGTCCGGCGACATCCTTCAGCGCCGCCTCGGTGTACTCCACCACGTGGATCCCGCGCAAGAACGTCTGCACACTCAAACCCGAAGAGTGCCTTGCGCATCCGGCGGTCGGCAGCACGTGGTTGGATCCGGCGCAGTAGTCGCCGAGGCTCACCGGGGCGTACGCGCCGACGAAAACCGCACCGGCACTGCGCACCCGGCCCGCTACCGCGGCGGCGTCGGCGGTCTGGATCTCCAGGTGTTCGGCCGCGTAGGCGTTGACCACCCGCAGCCCCTGCTCGATATCGTCGACCAGCACCGTGCCGGATTGCTTGCCGCGCAACGCCTCGGTGACCCGGTGCGCGTGCTTCACCACGCTCAGCTGCCGGGTCAGCGCGGCATCGACCGCGTCGGCCAGCGCCACGCTGTCGGTGACGAGCACGCTGGCGGCGAGCACGTCGTGCTCGGCCTGGCTGATCAGGTCGGCGGCCACGTGCACGGGATCGGCGGTGGCGTCGGCCAGGATCGCGATCTCGGTCGGGCCCGCTTCCGCGTCGATGCCGACCAGGCCGCGGCACAGCCGCTTCGCCGCGGTCACATAGATGTTGCCCGGTCCGGTGATCAGGTCGACCGGCTCCAGCTGCGCGCCGTCGGTGTCGACGCCGCCGTAGGACAGCAGCGCCACGCCCTGCGCGCCGCCGACCGCCCACACCTCGTCGACGCCGAGCAACTGCGCGGCGGCCAGGATGGTGGGGTGCGGCAGGCCGCCGAACTGCGCCTGCGGCGGCGAGGCGACCACCAGCGAACCGACGCCCGCGGTCTGCGCGGGCACCACGTTCATCACCACGCTCGACGGGTAGACCGCGTTGCCGCCGGGCACATACAGCCCGACCCGCTCGACCGGCACCCAGCGCTCGGTCACGGTGCCGCCGGGCACCACCTCGGTGGTCTTGTCGGTGCGGCGCTGATCGGCGTGCACCTTCCTGGCCCGGGCGATGGACTCTTCCAGCGCCGCGCGCACCGCCGGGTCCAGGTCTGCCAGCGCCTTTTCCAGCTCCGCCGCGGGGACCCGGACCGTGGCCGGGATCACACCGTCGAACTTCTCGCTGTACTCCTGCGCCGCCGAAACGCCATGGTCCCGGATCGCCTCCACCACCGGCCGCACCTGATGCAGCACCGAGTCCACGTCGACTCCCCCGCGCGGCAGCGCGGCGCGCAGCTCGGCAACAGAGGGAGTGCGACCGCGCAAATCGACGCGGGCGAGCTCGATGCGGGTTGTCATGTGGTGTCGATCCTTGTCCTCAGCTGATCCGCAACAGGAAAGTTGCAGCTACCAGCCTAGTGGGCCGACGCCACCCGTTATCCGCCCGGTCCACTCAGGTGTCACCGCGCACCTCCCGGCACGCTGATCGGCGTCGCCGCCCTGGGCCTCCCCGAACACCGCGTCGAGGTGGCTGCCGTCGCGATCCTCGCACGATTCCGAGTTGGTCACTTGATCACCAGGTAATCCTGGCGGTGGGATCTCGGCCGATGCCGCCACCATCACCTGGTGATCAGCTGACCAGAAGTTTCCGAGCGCCGTGAGTCCGGGTCGGCACCCTCGCTGCACGTCGTCGCCGCCGTTCGTGCCACGCTGATCCGCGTCGAGGATCCGGGCCACGGACGGCCTCGTGACCTTCGCCCTCCCCTGACGACGAGATGCACCACACTTCGCGACCGATCGAGGGCGAGCGGTGGGTTCCGCCCCGCAGGCTCAGCGCGTGTCGGTGTCGATCAAGGCGGATCCGTTGCCGGAGTTGATCATCCGCAGCGTCACCGACTTGTTCTGACCGCCGTAGGTCACACTCGCCACGTTGACCGCCACCGAGCCGTCGCCACTACCGCTGCCGCTGTCCGCGGTGTCGACGGTGTTGAAGCCGGTGAGCCGGTTCTTCGTCCAGTAGCTCTCGAAGGCCTGCTGGCCGCCGTAGACCTGCTGGGCTGCGGGGGTCAATCGCTTCCACGCCGCCGGGAGGTCCAGATCGGACAGATTGGTGTAGAAGTCGACGACCTGGTCGATCGCCGCCCGCTGGTCGACCTTGCCCACGCTCTTGGTCTTGCCCACCGCGGCAGCGGCCGGAGTCGAACTGGTACCGCCGCTCGACACGCTCGAGCTAGGCGGATTCGCCTGCACCACGGGCTGATTCGTGTCCTCGCGGGACATCGCGGCGATGCTCACCGCGACGGCGGCGATGATTCCGCCGATCAGCGCGCCGACCAGGACGGCCTTGCGCTTGCTGCCGGATTTGCGCGGCGCCGGGCGCGGCTGGGTGGCGGTGCGCGGGTGCGCGGCGGTGTTGTGCTGCGGCGGACGCGGCGCGGGCCGCTGCCTGGCCTGGCGGTCGGGCGCGTGCTGCCGGTCGGGCGGGAGTGGCCGCTCGGCCGGATGGTGCGTGGCGCCCGAGACCGCCGACGGACGCAGCGCGCGGGTCGCCGATTCCGGTGCGCCGTTGCGGCGGCGCACGAAAGCCTCACTGGCGGGCACGAATCCGGCGGCCACCGGCGCCGGACCGGAGTCGGCGAACGCGGCGAGGTGATCGAGCGCCGCGCGCATGGTCGGCCGGTCCTGCGGGTCCGGGCTGAGCAGGTCGAGCAGGAAATCCGTGGCCGGGCCGGCATTACGCGGTTCGCTGACCTGACCGTTGGCGGCGGCGTACAGCACCGCGAGCGGGTTCGCGTTCGCGCCGTACGGCGGCTCGCCCTCCAGCGCGTGGAAAAGCGTTGCGCCCAAAGCGAACACGTCCGAGGCGGGGGTCGGGTCGGCGCCGCGCGCCATCTCGGGCGCGAGATAGGCGGCGGTGCCGCAGATCAGGCCGGTCTCGGTGAGCGTGACGTCGCCCGCGGCACGGGAGATGCCGAAGTCGGTGATCTTCACGGTGCCGTGATCGTCGAGCAAGATGTTGCCCGGCTTGACGTCCCGGTGCACGATGCCGGCCTGATGCGCGGCGATCAGCGCCGAGGCGACCTGCTCACCGATGCGGGCGACGTGGGTCAGCGGCAACGGCCCCTGAGTGGAGAGCACCGCGGCCAGGCTGTTGGATTTCAGGTACTCCATCACCAGGCACGGGTCGCCCTGATGTTCGGTGATGTCGAACACGACGATCGCATTGGGATGCTGGAAGCGGGCGGCGTTGCGGGCCTCCCGGATCGCACGCTGCCGGACCACGTCACGCTCGGCCTCGGGCAGACTCGGCTTGATGTGGATCTGCTTGACGGCCACCGAGCGTTGCAGGCGCTCATCGATGGCACGCCAAACCACGCCTGTGCCGCCGCTACCAATCCGCTCGACCAGGCGGTAATGCTCCGCGATCAACTGACCGGTATCGATGGCGCCTACTCCGAACCTTCTCGAAATCGTGACATTCCGCTTATTGCTTACTGACGCGGTCCGGGGACGAGTGTAGCGGGCCGCGGAACTTCCGCGCTCCTCAGCATGGGCGAATTCTGCGCCCACATCGCGGTGCGGCGACTAGCGCACCGCGCGCAGCATCCGGCCCGCGGCGTCGACGGCGGGGCCAGAACTGTTGGCATCATTGATGAACACGGCAAATGCCAGGTCATCCGCGATCCCGACGAACCAGCCGTGCGCGTGCTTGTCGTCGATGAACTCCGCGGTCCCGGTCTTGCCGAGCAAACCGGGAATATCGCGCAACTGCGTGGCGGTGCCCGAGGTCACGGTCTCCCGCATCATCGTCTTCACCTGCTCGACGACGGTGGCGGGCAACGGCGCGGGCGTCTTGTCCGCGGTGCCGGGTTTGCCCTTGACGATCGCCGGCGCGGGCGCCGAGCCGTGCGCGATCGACGCGGCGACCAGCGCCATGCCGAACGGCGTTGCGGTGACTTGTCCTTGGCCGATGGCGGATTCGACGCGCAGGGTGGGGGTGTCGGCCGGCGGGACCTTACCGGTGACGGTGGTCAAACCCGGTGTGACGTAGTCGATGCCGAGCCCGAGCTGCGCGGCGGCGGCGGTCAGCGCGTCGGCGGGCAGCTTCACCGCGAGCGCGCCCATGGTCGTGTTGCAGGAACGCGCGAACGCGGTGTGCAGGGGTACCGAGCCGAGGTCGAAGTTGTTGTCGTTGGGGATGCGGCGGCCCTCGATGGTCGCGACGCCCGGGCAGGGCAGCACCGTATCCGGGGTCACCGTGCCCGCCTCGAGCGCGGCGGAGACGGTCACCGTCTTGAACGTCGAACCGGGCGGGTACAGGCCGGTGAGCGCGATCGGGCCCTGGGCGTCGGCGGCATCGTTCTGCGCGACCGCGACGACGTTGCCGGTGGAGGGTTGCAGGGCGACGATCGCAGCCGGTTGGGTGATCGGCGCCAGCGCCGCCTCCGCCGCGTGCTGCAGGTCGATGTTCAGCGTGGTCGCGATATCGGTGGTCGGCTTCGCGTCCCGGCCGCCGACCCGTTGCGTGCCCTGCGCGGTCTGCGCGCGCACCGCCCAGCCCGCGTTCTCGTCGGCGGTCTGCTGCCAGAGTTGGGTGAGACCGGACAGCACCGGCGAGGACAGCGCCTTGTCCGTGGTGAGCAGCCGGGTCTGCGGGGCGAGCGTGACGCCGGGCAGTGCGGCCAGCTGTGCCTGGATCGGCGCGATATCCGCATCGCGCAAACTGATCGCGGTGATCGGCTTGCCCTGGGCCGCAGCGAGTTCCGATTGCAGCGAGGCGGCGGTGATACCCGGCGAGATCGGACCGAGCAAGCCGGCCAGTGCGCCGGTGTCGGCGCCGGGGCTCACATTGACCAGCGTGACCACCTGCTGGGTCATCAGGTCCCCGCCGCTGGCATCGAGCACCCGGGCGGGCTGCGGGTAGACCGGGCTGTAGGACAGCGGCCCCGCCGCGAGACCGGGCGCGACCGTGTCCGGATTCCAGGCGATCTTCCAGCCGTCGCCGCGGTCGTTCGCGGCACCGGTCGTGGTGTAGGTCCACTCGGACTTGCCGTCCTTGCCGAGCTTCCAGGTGGCGGCCAGGCTGAAGGTGTTCTGGTCGATCGCACGGACATCGAACTTCACCTCCTTGCCCAGGCCGTCGTAGAGCTTGCCCAGGGTGTCGGTGGCCTTCGCCGGATCGTCGGTGAGGTCGGCCGCCGCGGCGATATCGTCGCGGGTCAGCGCGTCGGCGAACTGGCCGGCGACCGTGTCGGGCTGGTCCGGTCCGGACGAGCAGGCGGCGAGCACGAGCGCGGGTGCGGCGAACAGGACGAGGCACTTCCGGTGGGTACGCACCCCGCCGACTGTAACGGCAGGTAGTTCCGGATGGCAGCTGCGACGCCCGGTCACCGCCGCTGCCAGTCCCCCTCGGCCAGCTTCGCGGCGTCGGCCTCGGTGAGGTCGATGTCGAACAGTTCGGACAGGACCTTCGGCACCTCGGACACCTCGATCTCCCGGGTGTCGCTGCTGCCGTCCGGGCGCGTGGTGACCACGGTGGTGCCGTCGATCATGTGGTCGGCGTCGGGCAGGAAGCGGTGCGCGTACGGCCGCGTGGTGAACGGCGAACGCGGCGAGGTGGAGACGAAGTGGTTGCCGACCGCGAAGTCGATCCGGTACTGCGGCGTGGTCGCGAAGGTGTAGCGGTCGATCCACCCGTCCTTGCCGAACTGGTGCAGCACCCAACGGTCACTGTCCAGTTCACCGCGCGTGTGTTCCAGCCGGAACCGCCACGCACCGGCACTGAATTCACCGGTCTCCGTCGACAATTCGTAGGGCTCCAGCGGGCCGGAGCCGAAACCGACGTCGACCAGCCAGACCCGGTCGTCGTCCGCGGTCGTCACGCGCAGCAGCGCGTGCGTGGCCGGACGCAGCCCCTGCTCGGCGCCCATCGTCACCCGGCCGTTGAAGGCGATGATGTCGTATCCGAGGCGTTCCAGCACCGCCGCGAACAAAGTGACGTGCTCATAGCAGTAGCCGCCGCGGCGTTGCCGAATCAGCTTCTCCTGCAAGGACTCCAGATCGAGCAGCACCGGCCTGCCGAGGATGATCTCCAGGTTCTCGAACGGAATCGTGGTGGTGTGCAACCGCACCAGCTCCCGCAACGTCCGCAATGTCGGGGCGCGCTCCCCGTCGAAGCCGATCCGGGCCAGATACCCGTCGAGATCCAGCTCGGCGTTGTTCCAGTGGTAGGCCGGATCGGTCGGCTTCGTCATCGCACCCTCACTTCGTCGTCGGTGTAATCACGTCAACCCCGGGTGGTCATGATCATGTTCCCACTTTCCCAGAGCCCGTCCCTGTGGGATCCGCCATGGTGGCGGGCGGAATATCCGGTCCGGCGCCGCGGTGGGCCGGACCGGCGATCTCCCGCCGCACCGACTCGGCGGGGCGAGACAGTAGTGCCGAGATGGCGGCGTTGCGCGGTCGTCAGCGGATCGAAAACGAGACGGCGCACCTGCGCGACATGTCCCGGCGCGCTGTCGACCACCTGC
Source organism: Nocardia brasiliensis NBRC 14402 (assembly GCF_000308475.2). Taxonomy (GTDB): domain Bacteria; phylum Actinomycetota; class Actinomycetes; order Mycobacteriales; family Mycobacteriaceae; genus Nocardia; species Nocardia brasiliensis. The sequence goes on from NZ_BAFT02000038.1 coordinate 213,582, forward strand.
TTGCAGCCCGCCTCGGCCAAGGTGTAGCGGCCGTCGCCAGGGTCGGTCCGGCGCAGGATCCACGCGCGGGCCTCGAAGCGGTCCATCAACTTCGACAGTCGCGGAAGTGTGCTGTCGCAACCGAAACCCCATCTTTTGTGGAGCTTCGAGGACGCCAACGGCCCGAGATAGCCTCGGGCCGTTGGTCTTCGGGATGCGGTGCGGCGCGGCGTCGATGGGGGACGCGGGGCGCAGTTAATTGATCGAGTCGGCCAGGCGATCCGCGTACGGGGCAGTGAACCGTCCGACGAACGGCAGTTCCGCCCGGACACCGCCGGTCCCGTTCGCCTTGACCATCGCCATGATCCAGACGACGAACGAGAAAACCGCGAGCACGAGTCCGGCCAGGCTGAAGATGATCCCCAGTGCCCCGAGGAACGAGCCGATGATGCTCAACCCGATATTGGCCACCGAGACCGCCCCGAAGAAGACAATCGATTGCGCCGCATGGAATTTCACGTCCGGATCGTTCTTTCCCACGAAGAGGAAGATGATCCCGGTGACCCAGCCCAGCGCGTACGACAGGATCGCACTGGTCTTCTTGTCCAGCCCGGTGGACTGCGGTCGGTTAGCGGAAGATTGAGAAGATGTCATGGGCCGAGTACATGCCGAGCCCACCACCTACCGATCCCAACTTTCCGCCCGCGCAGCGGTCTCCACAGGGAGTTTCGAGCAGCAACAGTTAGAGTCGATCTGCACGAAAGATGGAGTGGGCGTGGCGTACTGTTTCGAGCTGGTAATCAACTTCGGCGACAACATGGACGCGGCGCGTTCAGCCCTACTCACCTGCGCCACCAGTCAGACCGACCTGCTTACTGCGGGCGATCAGCGAATACCGATCCACGGGCCGATACTGCGCTCCGACGGTCCATACCTCGAATTGTCGCTGCTGCCGGTGGGTGTCGGGTACGGCGTCGCACTGGACGGTTCGCTCCCCGGATTCACGCTCACCGCAGCGGAGCTGACCGAACTCGGCCACGGAATATACGAGCTACTCACCACTTTCGATGGATACGTGGCCGCACGGGTCGGCTGGGATCCTGAAGACACAGTCGACCCTGTCGAACTCAGAAACGATTGGCTGGACGAATTACGCGACGGAGCGATCAGCGGTCTCGTGCTCTGCGACGCCCTCCACGCCGAACTGGGCCTTGGTGACGATTACGCCGTCTTCCAACCCGGATACAGGTGGATCCCTTACCACGGTGAAGTTCCCGACACGTTGACGGCCGACTGACCTGGAACACAGTCCCCACCTGCGCCACGATGGCGCACTTGCCATCCGGCGGAGCCGCACTCGGCGCTCAGACCGCGAGCACCCGGCGCACATGGCATCTAGCGGAGCGCCAGGCGACATGCACCCTGCTCGATGTCCGGACAGATGACCGAGGACCTCCGATGCACTGGAGTCGACGAGGTTGCAGACGTCACCGGTGCTCGAAACAGGTTATGCGACACACTGGACGCCGAGGCAGCGTCGCTCGCCGAGTTCCGCGCTCGCACCGAGATCATGTGGCGCACTTGGCATTCGGTGGTGGAGCGGGGGCGGTGACCATGTTGTGGGCGACGTCGATGAGGTAGTCGCGGTCGGGGCCGTCGGACGGTTCGGTGCCGAGGAGGAGGCGTTCTACTACGCAGCCGCCCTCGAAGAAGGCGGGGCCGACGCTGTGGTCGCCGGGGACCACGGTGCCGTTCAGGTCGCGGCCGGTGACGACGGTGTACATCGAGACGGGTTTGCCTGCGGCGAGCAGTCCGGCGCGCATTTCCAGGGAGGTCGGGTAGGGCACCACATCATCGGCGGTGCCGTGGATCAGGAAGGTGCGGCGCACGTCCAACCGGCCGGCCAGCAGCGCGGGGGAACGCTCGATGTAGGCCTGCGGGCAGGCGAGCGGTGTGCAACCGCCCGCATCGCGTTCGATTTGCCCGGGCAGCGCGGGGTCGACCTTGCCCGCGGCCAGCCACATCGTGAAATCGTCTGCGGGACCGTAATTGTCGACCCAGTAGTCGAACAGTCCGCGCGGCCCGTGCATCGCCGCGAGGCCGCTCATGATGCCGCCCTGACTCCAGCCCCACAGTACGGTGCGCTCGATGGTCGGATGCTCGCCGCGATACCACTGCGTCGCCGCCACGATATCGCGCTGTCCCGCCCACAGATTCCATTCGCCGGTCCGCCACACGCTGTCCGCCGACCGCAGATCCATCGACAGCACCGGCGCCCCGGTCCGTCGCGAAATCGACATCAGATACCCGGCATAGTCAGCCGATGACCCGTCGTGACCATGCACCGCGACAACAAGTTTCGCCGGCGCCGCCACCCCACACCCCGACGGCTCGTACACCCGCCCCGTCGCCTCCTCCCCATCCACGGTCAACGTCACCGCCCGCACCCCCACCTGCGCCACGCACTCCGGCTCCGCCACCCCCACCGGCGCACCCACCACCAACGCACCCCCCAGCACACCCACCGCCACCAGTACTTTCCCGCGCCTCATCCTCGAATGATGGCACGGCGCCCTCCCGCCCCTGCCCGCCGACACGTGGCGCAGCCTTTCTGCTCCGCAACACGTTTGCCCACGTCCAACGCACGGTTCGCTGCTCAGTGATGCGAGCCCCGGGGTCCGGCACATCGTCGGTCCGGGGCGTCATCGGCCGAAACACCGCTGGCCCGAGGCACTGTCGGTTCACGACAGCACCGACTCGAAGCATCAGCCAGGCCCGGACATCGACGGCCGAGGCCCGTTGATCCGAGGCATCGTTGATCCGAGTCGTTGCGTCTGGGCCTGTTGGCTGGCTTCCGAAGTTTGCCAGCTCAGTTCGGCGTGCCTGCCGCCGGCGTTACATGGATGGTGCTGAGCACGTCGTATGCCGTACCCGGCTGTAGGCGCACGTCAGGTGCGCGGTGTCGCTTACCTGAGTGGTCGTCTGGCTGTGGCGCCGTTCTCGAGCGCTTCTTTTCGGGGCGGGTGAATGGTATGCGGGCGCTTTGGGATCTGCACCAGTTCTCGGGATTTGGAACGGTTTTGGGCCAACTGGGGTTTCTGACGTGATCGCCTGCGCGCGCCGGTGCGGCCAGGTGCTTCACAGAGCTTCCATACGCTTCGCAGCAGCTACAACCCCTGTGAACCGTATCGAAACTCTGTGAACCCCCACCTATCTGTCGCTTGGTCCACACAACCCGACCATCCTCCCTTTCCCAAGCCGCTCGAGACGCAACCACAGCCAGATGACCACGCCGGAACAAGCCAACGCGCACCTGACGTGCGCCGACAGCCGGGTACGGCACACGACGCGCTCAGCACTATCCATGTAACTCCGGCGGCAGGTCCACAAGACTGAGCAAGTCAACCTTCGGAAGCCGGCCAACAAGCCCAAACACAAGAAACACCAACAAAACTCAGCCCGCACCACCTACCATCCGCCGCCCGGTAGTCCGCCTCCTGCACGGCTTCCAGCGCGAGGCAAGCCGCTGGCGAAGCACACCGATGACAACGGCGCGCCGCTGAACAGAAAGAGCCGCAGCATCCGACCCGGACTGGCCGAGACCCCTCGGTCCGCGCACCGGTCTCGAGTAGCGAAGTGTCGGGATACAGCCGGACTACCAGGGTCGAGACGATGGGCAACCGTTTCAGCGCGAATGCGTCGGGCCTCGACGTCTACATGAGCAACGGGGCCACCGATGTGTTCTGCGATGTGATCGCCTTGGCTGGTTCGGCGGTGGCGCGCACGGTATGGCAACAGCATTTGGTGCTGCACTTCTGCGACTCGGCCCGTTACGCCCGCGGTTTCGCAGGATTCGATCTGGCCGAGTTGCCGTGGACACAGGATCACCCTTTCATGCCAGCCCGACGATCGACTCCGACTTCGGTGACTGGACCATCGCGCCGAAGCCGTATCTGCTCGATAGGTGTATCCGGCACAAGACCTTTCAGGGCGAGTTCGGATGCCGCTTGTGCGAGATCGCGATACAGCCCGCCGATGCGCCCCTCGTCTGGGAGGTGACCAGTACCTACACCACGGACGGAACGATCAACGGCGAGACCGTCGATCGTGAAATATGGCAAATTCCCGACGAATTGGTCCCCCGTGTCCTTGCCGTCGCGGGCGATCCGGAACCACCTGCAGTGGGGGTGCGGATCAAACCATCTGACCTGGAGCCGGTGTCCGTGATCATCGGCAGGCGGCTCGATCCCCACGCCCGCCATCGGCTGAGCAAAGCCGTGGCCTGAACGGGGCGAGCCAAGACAATCAGCGCACTATGACGCCGCGACCACGGCCCCGGAAGACCGCGCCGAGATCATTCCGCTCAGCAGGACGGCAGTTCGGCGGGTGGTGAAACGGGGCAGTTGCGCCACGAGCGCGTTCAGGCGGCCCGACTGGATGCTCGGTCGCCGGCCGCGGTCGAGGGCGTGTATCGCTGTCGCGACGACTTGTTCGGGTGTCTGGTAGGTGCCCCGGTGTTCCCCGCTGCGCAGGTCGTCGAAGAACTCGGTGCGGGTCAGGCCCGGGGCGAGTGACAGCACCCGCAGGCCGGTGCCGCGCGACTCGTACCACAGCGCCTCGGTGAAGCTGAGGACGAAGGCTTTGCAGGCGGCGTAGACCGCCATCGCGGGCATCGGCGTGTAGGCCGTCATGCTCGCGACGTTCACGAGAACACCCCGGCCGGAGGCGCGGAGCGGTTCGATGAACGCGCGGGTGAGGTCGACGAGGTTGGCGACGTCGACGTTGATTTCGTCCGTGAGGCGGTCCGGGTCCTCTTCGTGGAAGGCGCCGTCGGTGCCGAAACCGGCGCTGTTCACCAGGCCGTCGACGGCGATGTTCCGTCGGGCCAGGTCGGCGGCCAACCGCCGGCCCGCGCCCGGCTCGCTCAGGTCGAGGGCGACCGCAGTGGCGCGCACGCCGTGCTGCGTCCGCAGTTCTGCGGCGAGTACCTCCAGGCGGTCCTGCCGCCGCGCGACGAGGACGACGTCGGAGCCGCGGCGGGCGAGTTCGCGGGCGAAAGCAGCACCGATGCCGGAACTGGCGCCGGTGACGATCGTGGTCTGGCCGGGAAAGTTGATCGGAGTCATAGCTGCACCATATGCACTATTTGCACCCAGTGCAATATATCGCACTCGATGAAGATAAGTAGACTCAGTGCATGGTCGACTCCCCTACGCTCCGCGAACGCGCGCGCCGCGCGGCTCGAGCGGAAATCACCGCCACAGCGGTACGGCTCTTCGCGGAGAACGGCTTCGAGGCGACGACGATCGACCAGATCACCACCGCGGTCGGTATCTCCCGCCGGTCCTTCTTCCACTACTTCGGCAGCAAGGAGGACGTCGTCCTGGGCGACACCGACGCGCTGGGCGAGTCGGTGCGAGCGGCGCTGGCAGCCCGTCCGGACGACGAGTCGGCCTGGACGGCTATCAGAAAAGCCTTCCTGGTACTCCAGCAGCCGGCGGGCAGCCAGGAGGAGCAGCTCACCCTCGCCCGCATCCACCACGAGGCGCCCTCCTTGCGCGCCCGACACCTGGAGAAGCAGCTGCGCTGGCAGGAACTACTCGCCCCCGAGGTGCAGCGCCGCCTCGGCCTGCCTGCCTCCCCGGCCCCCGACCCCCGGGCACTCGCGTTCGTCGCCGCCGCGCTGGCCTGCCTCGACGCCGTCGTCGACGCGTGGTATCGCTCCGGCGGGGCCGACGACCCCGAACGCCTCTTCGAGGATGCGGTCGCCACCATCCGCCGCTAGATCGGCCCGCTCGCAACAACATTCACACTTTGCGAAGGCGGACACCGGCTTTGCCCGACGAAGCTCGGCCTGCCCCTCACACCGTCGCGACCTCCCCCGCTCGTAGAGCGACGAACACTCCGCCCGTGATCGCCGCGGCGCTCACGACGATGGCGAAGGCAGTTGTTCCGGCGGTCAAACCGATTGCGTCACTGAGGTATCCGGTGACAAGGGGGAGAACGGCCGCCGGGAGATAACCGCCGACGTTCTGGGCGGCGTTCGCTTCGGCGAGACGGCCCGCGGGGACGCAGGCGCTGATTGCGGTAAGGCCGCCGAATTGTCCGAGCCCCTGGCCCGATCCGGCCAGCACCGCCGTTGCGGCGAACAACGGCAGCGACGACAGCACTACCGCGAGAACCAGGCACAGCATGCTCGCGGTGGTGGCCAGTGCGCCGCCGAGCAGCATCGTGCGCACCCGCAATCGCCGGGCGGCAAGCTGAATACCGGTGGCGCCCAGGAACATCGCGAAGGCCAGGCCGCCCGCAACCACTCCGTTCGCCGCACCGAGCAGGTCGGCGAGCAGGGACGGACCCAGCGACAGCACGAACGAGGTCGCGGTGATGCCGGGCGCGAACACGGCGATGCCGAGCAGCACCGCGATCCGACCGTCCCGGGGCACGGCTGGAATCCGGATCCACGGTCCGCGCGCACCCGATCCCGGCGCCACTGCCAGCCGCACGACCACCACGAAAGCTGAAGCCAGCAGTGCGATCTCGACCACGAACACCGTCACCGTCGGACCGGGCACGGTCTCCGAGAGCACCCCGGCGAGCAACGGCCCCGAGCCGGCCCCGAGCACCATGGCCGTCGAAGCGGCCAGCGCCGCAAGTCGTTTCCCGGCGGGCCCGGCCACATCGGTGACCGCGGCCATGCCCGCCGACACGGCCGCCCCGACCGCGACGCCGGTCAGCAACCGGGCGACGGCGAGCCCCGCGACCGAACCCGCCGTCGCGAAGAGCACACAGGCGACCACGGCCAGCGCGATCGCGGGCAGCAGTACCGGCTTTCGCCCGAGCCGATCGGACACCACGCCGGCGACGAGCAGCGCACCCAGCAATCCGACGATGTAGCAGGCGAAGATCGCCGTCAACGTGCCCGCGGAGAAGCCGAGGTCGCGCTGCCACCGCACATACAGCGGCGTCGCGGCGTTCGACAGGACGAAGACCGCCAGCACCGGCCACGCCGCCGACCACACGAGCCCGGCCCGGGGCGCAACCTCCCGTTCCGCAACGACTGTCCCCATCTCGACCTCCACTAGTTCGACTTTTCTCGTACTGATACGACGGAAGTCGAACCTAGCATCTAGTACGATAAAATACGTACTAAGCATCACGACCCCAGGAGAAGCGCCCATGGCCACTGAGACGGCGGAGACCAGGCTGCCCGAGCCGGACCGCGCGGACCTGCGGCTGGACCAGGTCCTCGCGGCGCTCAGCGATCCGTTGCGGCTCACCATGATCCAGAAGCTGCTGCGCGAATCCCCCGACACCGACCGTTCCTGCGGCTGGTTCGGTATCGATCGGCCGAAATCCACGCTCACCCACCACTTCCGGGTGTTGCGGGAGGCGGGGGTGACCCGGCAGCAGCAGTACGGCCTGGAACGGCGCAGCAAGGTACGCATCGCGGATCTCGACGCCCGCTTCCCCGGCCTGCTCGATCTGGTCCGCGCCTGGACACCCGCGGACTGACCGCACACCTTGCCGCTGCGACTGTTCATCCGCGATGCCTGCCAGGCGCTGCAGTTGAACCCGCACGACTTCGGACTCTGATCGGTCACCGGCGAACGCTAGGCTTTCGCCTATGCGTTCGATTGATGTGGCCGAGCGACGCGCTCGGCTGGCGGTGCGGCACCGGCTCGCGACGGCGAACCGGTCCGATCAGGTCACCGAGATAGTTCGCTCGCTGGTCGCCTTGCACGCGACCGACCCGGCGACGGTGTACCTGTCCGTCGGGGCGCGCAGCAACATGCTCACCCCCGCACACGTCGAACGGGCGCTCTACGACGACCGGACGCTGCTGCGCATGCTGGCGATGCGCCGCACCATGTTCGTCGTCCCGGTCGAGTTGCTGCCGGTGTTGCAGTCCGCGTGCGCTGATGCGCTGGCGCACAAGCAGCGTCGCACCTACGGCAAGTATCTCGAAGTCGCCGGGGTCGTCGACGGCGAGGTGTCCCCGTGGCTCGCCGAGGTCGAAGCCGAAACGCACGCCGCCCTGCTGGCCCGCGGCGCGGCCACCGGCGCACAGCTCAGCAAGGACGTGCCCCGGTTGCGCACCCAGGTGAACACCGCGCCGGAGAAGGCGTATTCGAAGCCGACCAACATCACCACCTGGGTGCTGGTGACCCTCGGCTGCGAGGGCCGCATCGTCCGCGGCCGCCCGAACGGCAGCTGGACCAGCAGTCAGTACACCTGGTCGCCGATCGAATCCTGGCTCCCCGAAGGCATTGCGGCGCTCTCGGCCGAGCAGGCGCGCACCGAGTTGCTCCGGCAGTGGTTGCGAGCGTTCGGTCCCGCGCCGCTCACCGATCTCAAGTGGTGGACCGGCTGGGGCGTCGGCGAAGTCCGCAAGGCACTCACCGCTCTCGATACCGTCGAGGTCGAACTCGACAGCGGCACCGGCCTATTGCTCGCCGACGATGTGGAACCCGTTGCGGCACCGGCACCTTGGGCCGCACTGCTGCCCGCGCTCGATCCGACACCGATGGGCTGGCAGTCCAGGCAGTGGTATCTCGGCCCGCACGCACCGTCGCTGTTCGACCGCAACGGCAATATCGGCCCGACGATCTGGTGGGACGGCCGCATCGTCGGCGGCTGGGCCCAGCGCAAGGACGGCGAAATCGTCTGGCGCCTATTGGAAGACGTCGGTGCGGACGCCAAAGCCATGATCGAAGCCGAGGCCGAGCGCACCGGCGCGTGGTTCGGCGAGGTCCGCGCCATCCCCCGCTTCAGGACCCCGCTGGAGCGGGAACTGACCGCCTAGCGCGGCTCACGCCGCGCAGGTCGCACCGGGCGGCGACGGCGGGGCGGTGTCGACGCCGGCGAGCACATCGGTGGTGTATTCGAGCGCGGGCCGGTCCATCGGCTCACGATCGGTGAGGATCCGCTCGACCACGCACGCCCCTTGGAACCAGACCGGTCCGATCCAGTGCGTTCCGGGTAGGACGGCCCCGTCGGGACCCCGGCCGGTGATGATCGTGTACATCGAATAGGGTCGGCCCGCCGCCGCGAGTCCCGCCTTCAGGTCGAGCGAATGCTGATACGGGACAATCGGATCGGCGGTGCCGTGCACCAGGAAGCTCCGTCGCGCGTGCAGTTGCGCGGCGAGCGCGGCGGTGGAACGGTCCCGGTACGCCTGCGGACACTCCGCGGGTGAACAGTCCCCCGCGTCCCGCTCGATCTGCGTCAGCTGCGGCAGTCCGAGGCTGTTGCCCAGGTTCCAGTAGTCGACGGCGTTCGACGGCCCGGCGGTGTTCACCCAGTAGTCGAACAACCCGGCGGGCCCGTGCGCCAGCGCCAGCCCGCTGGTCATGCCGCCTTGGCTCCAACCCCACAGCACGGTCCTGCTGACCGACGGATGCTCGTCCTTGTACCACTGAGCGGCGGCGACCACATCGTGCCAGCCGGCCCACGGGTTCCACTCCCCCGTCTTCCATTGGCTGTTCCCGCCGCGCTGATCGAGCGTCAGCAGGGTCGCGCCGCTGCGCTGCGCGAGCGCCGACATCACGTCGGGGTAATCGGCCGACTTCTCGTTGAAGCCGTGTACCGCCACGATCAACTGACGCGCGGGAAGGTCACCGGGACTACAGGTGTAGGGCTCGTACGCCCAGCCACTCGCCTGCTCTCCGTCGACCGCGATCGTGATCGGTTGTCGCGCAACGTTTTCCGGGGCGCAGTCCGGCGCCGCGGCCGCGGCCGGAACGCCGAACCACAGCGCGGCCAGCGCGGCGACGATGGAGAGCAGCAACGCCGTCGTCGGCTGCATACTCGCAGGGTGACACAGGGGTGAGCGGGCGCGCGGTGAATCAAGGTACCGATCGGGTCGAGACAACACGTCCTTAGATCGGCGAACGAGATCGTTCCGCTACATATCGAGCCCGAGGTCGAGCACCCGGACCGAATGGGTGAGCGCACCGACGGCCAGGTAGTCGACGCCGGTCCGGGCATAGTCCGCGGCCACGTCGAGGGCCAGCCCGCCGGAGGACTCCAGCTTCGTGCCCGGCGCGGTGGCGTTGCGGCGCTGCACGGCGGCCTGGGTCTGCCAGAGCGGGAAGTTGTCGAGCAGCACCAGCTCCACATCCTCGGCGAGCACCGCGTCGAGCTGTTCGAGACTGTCGACCTCGACCTCGCAGGCGATATCGGGAGCGAGCGCGCGCACAGCGCGCAGCGCTTGGACCACCGAGCCCGCGGCGACCACGTGGTTGTCCTTGATGAGCGCGGCGTCGCCGAGTCCCATCCGGTGATTCACGCCGCCGCCGACGCGGACCGCGTATTTCTGCAATGCGCGCAGGCCGGGCAGGGTCTTGCGGCTGTCGCGGATCTTGCAGTCGGTGCCCGTGACGGCGTCGACCCAGGCGGCGGTCGCGGTCGCGATGCCGGAGAGGTGGCAGACCAGGTTGAGCATGGTGCGCTCGGCGGTGAGCAGCCCACGGGTCGGCGCGACGACGGTGAGCACGGCTTGTCCCGGGGTGACCCGGGTGCCGTCGGCGACGCGGCCGGTGATCTCGTAGCTGCCCGCGCCGAGCACCTCGTCGAGCACCAGCAGCCCGACGTCGAGTCCGGCGACCGTGCCGGGTTGCCGCGGCACCACCGACGCCTTCACCACCGCGTCGGCCGGAACCGTTGCGGCGGTGGTGATATCGGGTCCGTAGCGCAGGTCCTCGTCGAGCGCGGTCCGGATGAGGGTGAGCACCTCATCGCAGTCCAACGCGGTGTCCAGAGCCATCGACGCACTCCTCCAGTTGTCTGTGTTTCGCCGCGTAGCACACCACGGCCGATGTGCCAGGTGTGCCGCGCGACGTTCGGGTCAGGCGGGTGGGCCCAGTTGCGGCCGGCCGGCGCCGTCGAGTCGGACCGAGAAGCTCAGGCGCAACCGGTCGTCGGGGTGCGGATGATCGGATCGGGTGTGACAGCCCCGGCTTTCGGTGCGGGTCGCGGCGGTGAGCAGCAGCGTGCGCGCCGCCAGGGTCAGCGCCGCGTCCTCGAGACCGGCGACTCGTTCGTCGAACGTGCCGTCGGCGCTGAGCGTGCGGCGCTGTGTCACAGCGTCTTCCATCCGTTTGATCGCCTCGTCCAGCCCGGCCCGGTCGCGGACCACCGAGGCGTGCTCGGTCATCAGCTGCTGGAGCACCCGGCGATCGGCCGTCTCGGCAGACCGGACCGGGATCTCGGCCACGGTGGCGGGCACGCCGCGGCGTTCGGCGGCGGCCACACCGACCCGCTCGCCGACCACGAGACCTTCCAGCAAGCTGTTGGAGGCCAAGCGATTCGCGCCGTGCAGCCCGGTGCGCGCGACCTCCCCCGCGGCGTAGAGACCGGGCACCGCGGTGCGCCCGTGCGGGTCGGTGACCACGCCGCCGCACTGGTAGTGCGCGGCCGGAGCGACCGGGATCAGGTCGCTCGCGGGATCGAGCCCCGCGGCGTGGCAGGAGGCGGTGATCGTCGGGAACCGTTGCGCGAAGCCGTCGATGGCGCGGGCGTCGAGGTAGACGTGATCGGTGCCCAGCGCGCGCATGCGGGCCGCGATCGCGCGCGAGACCACATCACGCGGTGCCAGGTCGCCACGCGGATGTAGTCCGGCGGTCACCGAATCACCCTCGGAATCCACCAGGATCCCGCCCTCGCCGCGCACCGCCTCGCTGATCAGCGGGCGGCGGCCGAGCCCGCCCGGGGTGTAGAGCACGGTCGGATGGAACTGCACGAACTCGAGGTCGGCGACGGCCGCACCGGCCCACAGCGCCAGCGCGACGCCGTCGGCGGTCGCGCCCGGCGGGTTGGTGCTCAGCGCGTAGAGCTGGCCGAGCCCGCCGGTGGCGAGCAGCACCGCGGGGGTGTGCACGACACCGAAACCCTTGTCGGACACCACGACAACGCCCTGCACGCCGTTCGGTCCGGTGACGATGTCCCCGGCCGCCGCGCCGAACAGCACCGGCAGTCCGGCCGCGTTGAGCGCGCGCTGCACCTCCGCCCCGGTCGCGTCCCCGCCGGCGTGGATGATGCGCCGCGTGCTGTGCCCACCCTCCCGCGTGCGCGAGATCTGCCCGTCCCGGCCGAGATCGAACACCGCGCCGAGGTCGGTCAAGGCCGCGACAGCGTCCTGACCGCCTTCGACGATCGAGCGCACCGCCTCGACCCGGCACAGCCCGGCACCGGCCTCCACCGTGTCCTGCACGTGGGATTCGACCGAATCACCTTCCGGCGCAACGACAGCGATGCCGCCCTGGGCGTATTGCGTGGACGTGTCGGTCGCTCCACCCTTGCTGAGCGTGAGCACCCGCAGCCCGCGCAGCGACGCGGTGCGCGCCGCTGTCAGGCCGGCGACGCCGCCGCCGATCACCACGAGATCGGCCTCGGCCTCCCACTCGAACGACTGCCCGACCACTGCCGCGCGGGCAGGGGTCGGCGTCATTCACCACCGCCCGGATTGCCGATCTCGATCATCCGCTGCACCGAACTACGGCCGCGGGCCGCGGTTTCCAGGTCGACGTGCACCTCGTCGCGGTTCTCCACCAGGCAGCGCAGCAGCGCGGCGGGGGTGATCATCTTCATGTACTTGCACGAGGCCCGGTCGTTCACGGCTTGGAAGTCGATGCCGGGCGCGGCCTTTCGCAGCTGATGCAGCATGCCGACCTCGGTGGCGACCAGCACCTGCGTCGACTGACCGGACCCGCGCCGCTCACGCACCTCGCGTGCGGCATCGATCATGCCGCCGGTGGACAGGATGTGCACCCGCTCGGACGGAAATGCGCCCTCACCCGCCAGGTACAACGCCGAAGTGGCGCAACCACATTCGGGATGCACGAACAGCTCTGCATCCGGGTGGGTGCGCGCCTGTTCGGTCAGCTCGTCGCCGTTGATGCCCGCGTGCACGTGGCATTCCCCCGCCCAGATGTGCATATTCGCCCGGCCGGTGACCCGCTTGACGTGCGCGCCGAGGAACTGGTCCGGCAGGAACAGCACCTCCCGGTCCGGGTCGATCGAGGCGACCACATCGACCGCGTTCGACGAGGTGCAGCAGATATCGGTGAGCGCCTTCACCTCGGCGGTGGTGTTCACATACGACACCACCAGCGCGTCCGGGAATTCGGCCTTCCAGGCGCGCAACTCGTCCGCGGTGATGGAATCGGCCAGCGAACAACCCGCCCGCTGATCCGGGATCAGCACGGTTTTCTCCGGAGACAGGATCTTCGCGGTCTCCGCCATGAAGTGCACCCCGCAGAACACGATCGTGTCCTCGGGCGCCTCGGCGGCGATCCGCGACAGGGCCAGCGAATCACCGACGTGATCGGCCACGTCCTGGATCTCCGGCAGCTGATAGTTGTGCGCGAGAATCGTCGCGTTTCGCTCGCGGGCCAGCCGCTTGACTTCCTGAGCCCACTGCGGCGTCGCCTCGACACCGGTGAACCCCGACGGTCCGTCGAACACCTGCTCCATCAGCGGAGGCGCCAGTTTCGCACCCATCGTCGCCATGATGGCTCCCTTCGTCGTGCGACCAGTTACACCACCGATTCGCACCTAACCAGGTTTTCGACTTATAATCGAAAACGTGGCCCATAGTAGCACCATCCACGAAACGCTCACCGCGGTGTTCCAGGTTCGCCGCTTCCCCGCCAACATCGCCGCAGGTCCCGGCCCCGCAGAGGCCGGAAAGGAGATCATCGGGCGATGCCCGCCCGGACAGCGGACCGAATTGGCCGTGTTGCTCTGGGAGCGCGCGCTCGACCCACAGAAGGGCACCTGGTCGCTGCCCGGCGGGCGCCTGCGCGACGACGAGGACCTCGACACCTCGGCGGGCAGGCAGCTCGCCGAGAAGGTCGACGTGCGCGAGCTGGCCCACCTCGAGCAGCTTTCGGTGTTCAGCGCGCCCGACCGGGTGCCCGCGCCGCGCCGGATCGCGTCGGCCTATCTGGGACTGGTCCCGCTCACCGCCGACCCCCAGCTGCCCTCGGACACGGCTTGGCACCCCGTCTCCGCGCTGCCGCCGATGTCCTTCGATCACGGCACGGTCGTCGATCACGCGCGTACCCGGCTGGCCGCCAAACTCTCCTACACCAATATCGCGTTCGCCCTCGCCCCCGCCGATTTCACCATGTCCACCCTTCGCGAAATCTACTGCGCCGCACTAGGTTACGACGTCGATACGACTAACCTGCAACGAGTCCTCACCCGCCGCAAGGTGATCACCCCCACCGGGCAGACCAGAGCCCCGGGCCGGGCCGGCGGCCGCCCCGCCGCCGTCTACCGCTACACCGACTCCGGCATCCGCGTCACCGACGAGTTCGCCGCCCTGCGCCCTCGTACCTGACGACCGCATTGGGGGCTCGCGGTGGCCGGGCCGTGGTGATTCAGTGGGGACGTAGCCGGACGGAATCATCTCGGGGGCAACGATGAACGGTAAGACGACGGCGGTCATCTACGAGGCCGCAGAGGCCACGGATCGCGTGGTGACCCGGTGGACGGGCGGGGAGATCATGTTCCTCGCGGTGCCAGGCCCGGCAGCCGGGATCGAGTTGGCGGTGTCGCTGGCGAAGGACGGGGTCGGGCTGATCGAGCTGTGCGGCGGGTTCGGGCTGCCGGGGCATACCGCGGCGCTGGCCGCCGTCGGTGCTGACACACCGGTGTCCGCCGTGCTGTACGGGATCGAATCGCTCACCGCCGCCAACGAATTCAAGAAACGCTACGAGCGGGGTGCGACGCTGCGCGGCGCTTTCCTCTACCTGTCCCCCGAGGCCGATCCGGCGACCGATCGCGTCACGCGCCGCGACGGGATGCTGACCACCGTGTTCGCGGCCGCCCGCTCCGCAACCGAAGCGGCCGATATCGCCGCGGAACTGGCAGCGGAACCGGAGGGCCTGCACCTGATCGAACTGTACGGCGGCGTCGGGCCGGACTGGGCGGCGGCCGTGCTCGAGCGGGTCGGCGGGCAGGTCCCGGTGGGGCTGCCCGGTTACCCGCCGCCGCGGCGTCGAGCTATTCGCCGCCGCGGCGTTGATCGATGAGACATTATGGCGCGCTTATCGATCGGCGCGACCGCTTCCCCCGTCGAGCGGGCCTAGTCGGCTATTGCCTTGCGATGCTTGGTGACCCGCCGGTACCGCCGCTTGTTCGGCAGCGGCTGCGCGGCACTACTGCGCCGCAACGCATCTCGACGCCGCCAAGCCACCAGATCTGCTCGCTCGCCGCTCGGCGCGGAAGCCGGTTCCGCCGCCGCCCCACTCTTTCCATTCATCACCGGACCTCCTTTCCGCTCCGCGACCCTACGCGTGCCGCTGACACCCCTCCACCCATTTTCCACGCGCGACGCATCGTGCGGCCATCCGTCTCAGCGCGGTTGTTTCCACAGCAGCAGGATCGCCAAAAGTCCTGCCAGACAGGGCAGTATTTCGATCCAGCCGAGCAGCGGCGCCAGGCCGACGGCACCGGAAGTGTCCTCGGTGGGCAGCGCGGCCAGCGCGACGCTGGTGGTGACGGCCTACCGGCATCCCCATGTCGTGCCGCTCCTGGCCGCACGGCCACAGACCTCACCAGCCGCCCTCGTCGCCTTGGAGCGGCTGGTCACCGCCATGCGCGCGGCCGGACTGCCCGAACAGGTGGTCGCGGACGCACCGATGCTGCTCTTCGCCTTCCGCAACGGATACCTGCTCGCCGTGACCGGCGCCGGCAGGCCGGCGAGCTACCCGCGATCGACCGCACGCGCTACCCGACCATGGCTGCTCTCGCTTCCCGGATGGACGACTTCGGCTCCGCAGCGGAATTCGACCGGATGCTCGACGCCGCGCTCGGTGGCATCCGGGACCGCAGTGACCGAGCACTACCGGTTGACGAAGGCGACCACCTCGTCGAGCGACGGGACGTAGCCGGCGGCGGTGTCGACCTCGAGGTAGGGCACGTCCAGGGCGACCCGGTCGAACGGCCTGCCGATCGGCACCGCCGACCCGGGCGCCGAATGCGCGCGACGGAGCCGATTCTCGTTGCGGCGCTGCTGGATTCGCTCAGCGGCGACCTCGGGTACGGCCACGCAGTGCACGACGCGCACCTGCGCCAGACCCAGCAGCGGAGTCAAGCCCGGCCGCCACAGGCGGTCTTGGAAAGCCGCCTCCGCCACCGTCGTTACCCCCGCGCGCAGGAGCAGCTCCAGGGTCTCGAAGAACACCGACAACGTCCGCAGGTCGAGTGAATTATCCACCCCGGCAACGAATCCCGGGGTGGCGTGCACCATACCCTCTTTGATCTCGTCGCGGCACACGGCGGGGCAGCCGAGCCGCCGCGCCAGGCCGTGCGCGAGGGTGGTCTTGCCGACGCCCGGCGGTCCACTGACCACCACCAGTGTGGGCAGGCTCATGCGCGCGGTCAGGCCGTCTTCATCTGCGGTTCGGGCGGCGGCGCGGCGGTACGGGTGAAGAGGCGCGAGACGGCCCAGCAGAACAACTCCACGAACCAGAACAGCACCAGGAACAGCTGGACGACGATGACCGGAACCGCCAGGAACAGCACGGACGGGACGGCGATCAGCACCCAGATCGCGACGGCGCCGAGGCTCGCGCCGCGCAGGCCGCTGGCCAAACGCACTGCCGCCCACATCATCCAGCGGCGCGGTACCGTCACGTTCAGCTCGCGCAGGCAGCGGCGGAACAGACCGTCCGCGTCGGCGACGCTCACCGTCCCGGTACTGCGCAGGAAGTCGTGCAGGATGGCAGCGCGGGTGTAGGCGCCGTAGCGCGGCACCAGCCACACCAGCGCCCGCGGCACCGACGCGAAGTCGGTGCGGAACCCGGCCGGAATCACGAATTCCTGGGAATCACCTTGATATACGAGCGGTTCGACCACCCGCCAGAACTTCGCGTCGAGCTCCTCGACGACCAGCCCGCTACCGACGAACGCCACAACCCGTTCCTCTCCGAACGCACAGCGTGTCCCCCAATTCTAGGAGCCTGCGGTACAGCTGAGCTGTCGGCCGGGCAACGGTTCGGACAACGCCGTCAGTGGCTGGGCCGGGTCTGCGGCGGCGATCCGGAGCCGGTCTCCCCGGCGGGCTCGTAACCACCGTAGGGCACGGCCGGTCCACCCGCCGGGTACGACGCGTCGCCCGCGGGATAGGCCGGGGCGCCGAGCGACCCGAACGGCGCTATCGCACGGACGGGATCGGTACCGGTGCCCAGATCTTCCGACGGGCTCAGCGCCGCACAGAACAGCACGATGAGCGAGGCGACCAACGGCTGCACGATCAGCGCCAGCCAGCTGCCCATTTCGCTGGGCAGCTCGACGATCTGCCCGATCGGCGGATCATGCGGCCGCGGATGCGCCCATGCGGCGACCTGCTCGCCGAGCTTCGCCATCACGACGGCCCCGATGAGCGAGCCGACCAGCAGCCCGATCTGCAGCAGCGGTCCGCGCAGCGCACGCCGGCGCCACGCCGCGATCGCGGTGAGCAGACCGGTGACCGCGCCGAAGCAGACGAACATCGCGACCGCGTCGAATTGATGCGCGCTCTCTCCGGTCAGCACGGCGCCGCGGCCCTGCTCCACCACGAACAGCTGCTCGGTCGGCGCGACCACGCCCCACAGCACCCCGACGAGCGCACTGGTCAGCACCACGAGCAGCGCGAGCACGGCGGCGCCGCGCACCTCGTGCGGCGCGGCGGTCGGCGTCCCCGGCACTAGCGCAGTTCCAGACTGGCGGCGTCGATCACACCGTGCCGGGAGCAATTTGCCCACCAGCCGTCCGGACTCACCTGCACGATCATCCGGCGACCGCACTGCTCGCAGAACCGTGGCGGTTCCAGACCCAGTGCGGCGGCCGCGGGTACGGCGTCGTCGAGACCGGGCACGATCCGTTTGCCGGTGAACGGGTTGTAGCGCTCGTCCATGGGCATGACACTACTCATGGGCCGGGTCAGAGGGTTTCGTTGAGCGCCTTGATCGGCATCTTCAACTCGCCCAGCAGATCCAGATCGGCCTCGGCGGGCCGGCCGAGCGTGGTGAGGTAGTTGCCGACGATGACGGCGTTGATGCCGCCGAGGATGCCCTGCTTGGCGCCGAGGTCGCCGAGGGTGATCTCGCGACCGCCCGCGAAACGAAGGATGGTGCGCGGCAAGGCGAGCCGGAACGCGGCGACCGCGCGCAGCGCGTCCGCGGCGGGCAGTACCTCGAGATCACCGAACGGGGTGCCGGGGCGCGGGTTGAGGAAGTTCAGCGGGACCTCGTCCGGTTCCAGCTCGGCCAGGTTAGCCGCGAATTCCGCACGCTGCTCCAGGGTTTCGCCCATGCCGAGGATGCCGCCGCAGCACACCTCCATGCCCGCCGCGCGCACCATGCGCAGGGTGTCCCAGCGCTCCTCCCAGGTGTGCGTGGTGACCACGTTCGGGAAGTAGGAGCGCGAGGTCTCCAGGTTGTGGTTGTAGCGGTGCACGCCCATCGCGGCGAGCTGGTCGACCTGTTCCTGGGTGAGCATGCCCAGCGAGCAGGCGACCTGGATGTCGACCTCGTTGCGGATCGCTTCGACGCCCGCGGCGACCTGCGCCATCAGGCGCGCGTCCGGGCCGCGCACCGCGGCCACGATGCAGAATTCGGTGGCGCCGGTCTTGGCGGTCTGCTTGGCGGCTTCGACCAGGCTCGGGATGTCGAGCCAGGCGGCCCGCACCGGCGACTGGAACAGGCCGGACTGGGAGCAGAAATGGCAGTCCTCGGGGCAGCCGCCGGTCTTGAGACTGATGATGCCCTCGACCTCGACCTCCGGGCCGCACCACTTCATCCGCACGTCGTGGGCCAGGGCGAGCAGCTCCTCGAGCTGATCGTCGCCGAGGCGCAGCACCTCGAGGGTCTGCTCTTGGGTGAGCCCGACACCGCGCTCGAGCACCTGCGCCCGGGCGACGGACAGGATCGCGGCGGCAGCCGGCGGGGTGGGCGAATAGGTATCAACGGGGGCCTGGGTCACTGCACGAATCCCTTCGTCCGGCCGAGGTGGCCGTGCAACTTGAACGGCGTTCAGGTTAGGGTAGCGCGGGCAGTGAGTCAAAACACTGCGGCACCCGAGGCGTGACTCGGACGCGGCGGCACAACCGAGCGTCCCGAGGCGGTAGCGTGCGTGCACAGACAGGTACTGCCAGGGATAGACGGAGGAAATCGGGTGCAGCTGCACAGAGCGGACGTGGTCGACGGCGCCATCGCGATTCTCGACCAGTACGGCCTCGCCGATCTGACCATGCGCAGGCTGGCCGGCTCGCTCCAGGTGCAGCCGGGCGCGCTGTACTGGCACTTCCCGAACAAGCAGGCGCTGCTCGGCGCGGTCGCGGACAAGATCCTCGCGCCGATGGACGATCCGATCGTCGCGACCGAATGGTCCGGCCAGGTCATCGAATTGGCGCACCGGCTGCGCGACTGCCTGCTCGCCTACCGGGACGGCGCCGAATTGGTCTCGGCCACTTACGCTTCCCGGCTCACCACGAGCAAAGGCCGCGAACGCATGGTGAGCGCCGCCATCCGGGCGGGCATGCCCCGCTCCGAGGCCGAGCTCAGCTCCTTCACGCTGCTGTACTACGTGCTCGGCCAGACCGTCGACGAACAGTCCAGGATGCAGATGGATTCCGCGGGCGCACTACCCGAGGACGACACCCCGTTCGACGAGATCCCGGACCCCACGGCGCGTTTCGACTTCGGCCTGCAACTGTTCGTCGCGGGCGTACGGCACCTGCTCGGCACCCGCGTGCGCTGATTCCGCAACGCGGCGGTGGTGCGGCCATAGCGGCCGAGCACAAGACAATCCGGCCCGAACACCGTTTGTCTCAGGCTGGTTCGAACTGCCTCAGCGCGGTGCGGCCGAACTGATCGTCGTGCGGACCTGCTGCTGATAGCGCTGGATGAAGGGGACGATCTGCTGCTCGATCACCGTGTTGTATTCCACCGGACGCTGCATCGGGTTGGCGTGCCCGGTGTTTCGGGCCTGCACCACCGAGAGGGTGCCGTCGACCCCACCGGCCTGCTCGATCAGCACCCGGTGCGAGTACTCCACATCGACCACCCGGTCCCGGCTCGCGTCCCGGGGCCGGATGAAAACGACAGCGGGACGGGCTTTTCCGTCCACGGGCGCGGCCAGGGCACGCAGATCGCTCGTTGCGCCGCCCGCGACGATCGCGGTGAACTGCGACTCGATCAAACCGTTGCTGGCCGCGTTGCGGGAGAAGATCTTCTCCCGCAACACCTCGTCGAGCACGTCACGCAACTGGGCGAAGCGGATGCCCGGCGGCGTACCGCCCCCGCCGTGCGAGACGAAACGATCCCGCCGCGCATAGGTTTCCACGGCCAGGCGCAACAACCTGCTCTCCCGCGCGCCGGGCAGCCAGCGCATCCAGCGCACCATGTCCTCGCCGCGACCGCGGCTCTCCGGGCGGACCGCGTTCAGGTCCACCGGCGTGCAGTCCAGGATCACCCCCACCAGCCGGCGATCGCTGTCGAGATGGATGTGCTTGGCCACCTCCAGTGCGATCACCCCGCCCATGCTGTGCCCGACCAGGACGACGTTCTTCAACCCGGACAGCTCGGCGGCGCGCACGATCAGTTCGGCGATGACCTTGGTGTCGATACCTTCGTTGTCGTAGCGGATCGCCCACACCATGCCCATCCGGCGCAGCGAGGGCAGGGCCGCGGCGGTCGCGCTGGCGTCCACGTTGCCCAGACCGACCATGTCCACCACCACGGTGTCCCAGTCGCGCGGGTCGGCCGGTGCCGCGACGGGCAGGATCGCAGGGTCGGTGCGCGCCAGGCGCGCCGCTTCCGGCTGCACATCGAAGGTCAGATATTGCGCATAGCAGATGAGTACGGCGACGAGCAGTACGAGCACCCGCACCATGGCCGACTTGGTCCGCCGCAACGACTTCCACTCGTGCCACAGGTTCGTTTCCCGTAGCCGGGCTCTGCGTCGCGCGTCGTCCCAGTCCGCGACAGTGGACGGGTGCCGATCTTCGAACGGCGACATCTTCCCCACTGTAGGTAACAGAACCGAGCCGTCGCCATGTCCCACGCGGCCCCGCGCGAGTGTTAACCCGACCGACCGGTAGAGTTCTCCCGTCCTACCTGGCAGGTGCGGGAAACCGGTGAGAATCCGGTACGGTCGCGCCACTGTGATCGCCACCACGGCGAGAGTCAGACCTCCCCTGCCGAGCAACTCTGGAGAGGCCGCGACTTGCCTGTGGAGCAACGCCGATGATCCGTGCCCGCACGGCGATCGCGCTACCCGTACTCGGGGCGCTACTCGGCTGCGCCATGCTCGTCGCCACCGGTTTCGGGGCGGAGAACCTGCCGGTCTCCGCGGTAGTCGAGGTGCTGCGGCACCGGCTCACCGGGCAACCGCCCACCGATTTCGGGCTGGACACCATCGTGTGGCAGCTGCGCGTGCCGCGCACCCTGCTCGCCGCGATCGTCGGGGCCGGGCTCGCGCTGGCCGGGACCGCGATGCAGACGCTGGTGCGCAATCCGCTCGCCGACCCGTACCTGCTCGGCGTGTCCTCGGGAGCCGGCGTCGGCGCGGCCGCGGTCATCACCTCGGGGCTGTTCGCCGGGGCGGGCGTGTGGGCGCTCTCCGGCGGCGCGCTGGTCGGTGCGTTCGTCGCGGCGGCGCTGGTGTTCCTGATCGCGGTGGCCCAGGGCGGGCTCACGCCGCTGCGACTGGTGCTCACCGGCACCGTCCTCGGCTCCGCCTTCGCCGCGCTGAGCAGCTACCTGATCTTCCGGCGGCCCGATCCGGCCGCCGCCCAATCCGTGCTGTTCTGGTTGCTCGGCAGTCTCGCCGGAGCCGACTGGACGCGAATCGCGTTGCCGCTCAGTGTGGTCGCCCTGGCGAGCGTCGTGCTGCTGGCCACCGGCGGCTGGCTGGACGCGCTGACCGTCGGCGCCGATACCGCCGCCTCGCTGGGTGTTCCGGTGAAGGAACTCCGTATCGGATTGTTCGTATTGCTCGCGGTGCTCGTCGGCGTACTCGTCGCGGTCTCCGGCGGCATCGGCTTCGTCGGCCTGGTCGTGCCGCACGCCACCCGCCTGCTGGTCGGCCCGCGCCACCGCAGCCTGCTACCCGCGTGTGCGCTCTGCGGTGCCCTGTTCCTCGTCGTCGCCGACGCCTTCACCCGCATCGTCGTGCGCCCCACCGAAATCCCCGTCGGCGTCCTCACCGGCCTCATCGGCGCCCCCGCCTTCCTCATCCTGATGGGCCGCCGCCGCTACCGCTTCGGTGAATCATGAACCGGCGCAACAGTCCCGCCGACGGGAATTCGCTTCGGCCCGCCAGTGCCGCCGAACTGCCGAGCACCGCGCACTCGGCCGCGCCTCGCCACGACGGTGCCGTACCGGCGCTGGGCGATCTGATCCGCCGCGAACGACAGCGGGATATGCACCGGCGCAACGGACTCATCGGTACGGGTTGGCCCCGGTGCCGCGGCGCCCACATCACGCGGGTCATGCGAGCGAACACGGCCGACGCGGAGCGCACGAGCCGAGCGGAGCTGTCGGTCCACTGCGCCGGCGCGGCAGATCTGCTGCGCTGCGGCAGCATCGGCGCGAACGGCCGCAGGACATGAACCGGCGTAGCAGAGCAGCGGAGGCAGCCGACTCGGTCCGTCGCGACGATATCGGCGCGGACACCGGCGGATTCGCGCAACGAGCCGACCGGGAACAAAGCGGCGTCCTGGTGGCCGAAGGCTTGGCTTGTGCGGCGGGGCGGCGGACGGTGGTGTCCGACGTGAGTTTCACGGTGCGGGCCGGAGAGACGATCGGGATCGTCGGGCCGAACGGGACCGGGAAGACGACCCTGCTGCAGGTGCTCGCGGGAGTACGTGAGCCCGTGCGTGGACGGGTACTCGTGGACGGCCTAGTACTGCACGGGTTGTCCGCACGGCGGCGGGCGCGGACCGTGGCGTCGGTGGCGCAGGACGAGCGACCGCCCGCCGATCTGCGCGCCGGTGAGGTCGTCGCGCTCGGCCGCACCCCGTATCTGCCGCCGTGGGGCGCCGGATCACCGCGCGAACAGCAGGTGATCGAACAGGCTTTGGCCACCGTCGATCTGGCCGGGTTCGCCGGCCGTCCGGTGCATCACCTCTCCGGCGGCGAACGCCAGCGGGTGCTGCTGGCGCGGGCACTGGTGCAGGACACCCCGGTGCTGCTGCTGGACGAACCCACCAACCACCTGGACATCACCCACCGGCTGGAACTGCTAGCGCTGGCCCGCACCTTGCACCGCACCGTCGTCATGGCGCTGCACGACCTCACCCTGGCCGACCGCTACTGCGACCGGATCCTGGTGTTGCACAACGGCACCGCACATCCGCTCGCACCACCGGCAACCGCGCTGGCCCCCGACATCGTCGAGGCCGTCTTCGCGGTGCAAGCCCTGCGGGTGCCGCACCCGACGACCGGCCACCCGCACCTGCTCATCACCCCGCGCCTGCCATGAGCGGGGTACGCGGCTCCGATCGGTGGTCGAACAGGGCGGAGACGGCCTATCCAGCCGGCCGGCAACGCATCAGGCCTGGTCGCGCGGGATCCGGCGGCTCGACTGTGCTTTCGAAATATCAACGAGAGGTGGATGGATGAGACACGGGTTGCGGGTGCTGATGGCGGTGGCCTTGGCCGCCGCGGTGGCCGGATGCAGTGCCGAGAAGTCGGCAGGCGGGGATCTGACCGTGCGGAATTGCGATGTGGACGTGCGCTTTCCGACGCCTGCCCAGCGGTTGTTCGTCAACGACGGCAACCTGATCTCGATGGTGCTGGCGCTGGGCGCGCAAGATCAGACGGTCGCGGTGTCGAGTGTGCAGCGCGATGCCGATACGCTGCGCAGGCACTACGGTCCGGTCGTCGATCAGCTGAAATCCGTTGCGCCGGAGTATCCGTCCAGGGAAACGGTGCTGGCGCAGGGCCCCGACGTGATGGTGGCCGGCTGGAGCTACGGGTACGACGAAGCGAAGAACCTCACCCCGGATTCGTTGCAGAAGGCCGGTATCGCGGCCTACACGCTCACCGAGAGCTGCCGCCAGCGCAACGGCGAGAAGCCGCGCGGCATCGTCGAGCCGTGGACGGCGCTGCGCACCGATCTCACCAACCTCGGTGCGATCACCGGACGCACCGAGCGCGCCGCCGAGGTCACCGCGGACCTGGACCAGCGCCTCGCCGCGTTGAATACCGCACCGCAGGCCGAGCGCAAACCGACCATCTTCCTGTTCGACAGCGCCACCGACTCACTCATGTCGAGCGGCAGTTTCGGTGCGCCCCAAGCGATCCTGGACGCCGCGGGCGGACGCAACGCACTCAGCGACGTGCCCGACACCTGGACACGGGTGTCCTGGGAACGGCTCGCCGCCGCCGACCCCGACGCCATCATGTTCGTCGACTATCCGCCGCAGACCTTCGCGCAGAAACTGGACGCGCTGCGCAGCAAGCCCGGGATCAATCAGCTCCGCGCCGTCACCGAGGGCCGCTTCCTCAATCTCCCCTACGCCATGTGGACCAGCGGGCCGCTCAACATCGACGCCGCCGAACAGATCCGCAAGCAACTCGAGCGCTGGAACCTGGTCCCCGTTTCCACCATCGAACCCCGCGCCGACGACGCCCTCCGCTGAGCACCTGCCCCCGCACCCCTGCTGAATCATCGCACCCGTTCTGGGTCTTCGCACCCGCTGTGGCACGGCACAGCGGGTGCGTGAGCGCAGAAGGGGTGCGCGAGTTCAGGCGAACGGCGACCAGGACGGGTCGAACCAGGACGGGGCCGCGCTGGTGAAGCTCACGCGCGGCCAGGAGCCTGCGCCCGCGGGGATCGAGCCGACCAGGTCCACGCCGGTGAGGCGCGGCAGGTCGACCCGGTTGCACTGCATGGCGAGGTCGGGTTCGGCGGGCCAGGAACCGATCACGACGCCCGCGCAACGCACGCCCGCGGCTTGCATTGCGCGAGTGGTCAATTCGGTGTGGTTGAGGGTGCCGAGCCCGGCCGCGGACACCACCAGCACCGGAGCGGCGAGCTTTTCGGCCAGGTCGAGCAGGGTGAAATCACCGAGCCGCACGAGCAGCCCGCCCGCACCCTCCACCAGTACCAGGTCCGCGTCACCGAGTTCGGCTATGCCCGCGACGGTTTCGGCCAGCGTCAGCTCCGGCAGTCCGGCTCGCCGGGCCGC
Source organism: Nocardia brasiliensis NBRC 14402 (assembly GCF_000308475.2). GTDB lineage: Bacteria > Actinomycetota > Actinomycetes > Mycobacteriales > Mycobacteriaceae > Nocardia > Nocardia brasiliensis. The sequence continues at coordinate 238,747 of NZ_BAFT02000038.1, forward strand.
GGTATCCGGCGCCAGCGGATCGGGATATCGCGCGAATTCGGCGGTCCGCGTGACACCGCTGAGCCGCTCGATGGCCGCCAGATCACCGGGTTCGCCCGTTGCCACCCCGGTTTGCCCCGGCTTACACACCGCCACCGACCTCCCTTGCGCCAGCGCCACCGCCGCAACCGCCGCCGTCACCACCGTCTTGCCCACATCAGTAGACGTCCCGGTGATCAACAGAACACCCACACCCACACCTCACTCTCGAATAGACGATCCTGCTCACCCCACGCCCTCCCCGACTCCCCGCACCCCCTCCGTGTTCGCGCACCCGCTCCCGCATGCCAAAGCGGGTGCGACAACACAGAAGGGGTGCGGAAAATGCGCCACACCCTGCCTCCGGTACCCGGGCGAGTTCGCCCGCAACCCGTTCCACCCCACGCTTGCTCATGCCCCGCCTGCTGTTCGCCCCGAGGACTCGCCGCCGCTCGCGCACTCCTTCTGTTCTCCCGCACTCGCTTTCGTGGGGCAGAGGGGGTGCAGGAAGACGGAAGGGGTGCGGGAATTGTGTGCCTGCGCACGCCTGGGGGCTTCGGGCACTGCCCGGGTTCAGGTGTGCACCATTTCTGGGGCGCGGGCGTCGGCCAATACTGCGCCGAGAATTGTTGCGATGGTGGTGATCTCGGCGGGGGTGAGGTTGGCGCGGGCGGTGAGGCGGAGGCGGGAGGTGCCTTCCGGGACCGAGGGTGGGCGGAAGCAGCCGACGTCGAGGCCGCGGGCCCGGCAGCGCTGGGCCGCGTCGAAGGCGACCTGGGCCTTGCCGAGTACCACTGAGACGACCGCTGATTCGGGGGTGGGCACCCCCGCGATGCGGGCGATGTCGGCGGCGCGGTCGAGCACACGGGCAGCCAGGTCCGGTTCGCGGCGCAGTACGCGGAGCGCGGCGTGCGCCGCGCCGACGGCGGCGGGAGCCAGTCCGGTGTCGAAGATGAAGGTGCGGGCCGCGTCGACGAGGTGGGCGCGGACCCGTTCCGCGGCGAGGACGACTCCGCCTTGCGCGGCAAGGGCTTTCGACAGCGTCGCGGTGATCACCAGATCCGGCTGACCGGCCAGCCCCAGCTCGTGCACCAGACCGCGTCCACCGGCGCCGCGCACCCCGAGCCCGTGCGCCTCGTCCACGACCAGCACCGCACCACGCGCCCGGGTGACCCGGTGCAACTCGACCAGCGGCGCGAGGTCACCGTCGGCGCTGAACACCGAGTCGGTGAGCACCAGCGCCCGCTCCTCGGTGCGCTCGGCCAGCAGCCGGTCGACGGCGTCGACATCGCGGTGTTCGGCGACCGCCACCCGCGCCCGCGACAGCCGGCACGCGTCCACCAGTGACGCGTGACTGCCCGCGTCCGAAACCACAAGGGCCCCACGCCCGGCCAGCGCGGTGACCACACCGAGGTTGGCGGCGTAACCGGAGGCGAACACGAGTCCCGCTTCGGCGCCGACGAATTCGGCCAAGTCGGCTTCCAGTTCCGCGTGCGCGGCGGTGGTACCGGTGACGAGCCGGGAGCCGGTGGCCCCGGCGCCCCAGCGTCGCACCGCGTCGATCGCCCCCTCGATCACCTCGGGATGGCGCACCAACCCCAGATAGTCGTTCGAGGCGAGGTCGATCGACGGCGTCTGCGCCGCCCGCGGCCGCAACTCACGGCGCAACCCCGCGGCCACCCGTGCCGCAGCACGCTCGTCCAACCAGCTCAACGGATCGATAGTCACAGCTCCGCAGCATACTTGAACACCGTTCAAGTCGCACCCTTCAGCTCCCCTGCGCCTCGACCGCCGCCCGCATCCCCGCGGTGATCGTCGCGACCTCTTCGGTCGTGCTGATGAACGGCGGCATCGTGTAGATCAGGTTGCGGAAGGGCCGCAGCCAGACGCCGGCCGCGACCGCGGCATCGGTCGCGGTGCGCATGTCCACGGGACGGTCCAGTTCGATCACGCCGATCGCACCGAGCACGCGCACGTCCACGACGCCGGGGAGTTCCCGTATCGGGGCGAGGCCGGTTTCGAGCTCGGCCGCGATCCGCGCCACTTCCCCGCGCCAATCCCGCGCGCGCAGCAGTTCGATCGAGGCGACCGCGACGGCGCACGCCAGCGGGTTGCCCATGAAGGTGGGTCCGTGCATCAGTCCGCCGTGCCCGGCGCTGATCGTCTCGGCGATCTGCGATGTGCACAGCGCGGCGGCCAGCGTGAGGTACCCACCGGTCAGCGATTTGCCCACGCACAGCACGTCCGGGCTCACGCCGACCTGGTCGGCCGCGAAAAGTGTTCCGGTACGGCCGAATCCGGTCGCGATCTCGTCGAAGACGAGCAGCACCCCGTGTTCGTCGCACAGCCTGCGCAGCTCGGTCAGATACCGCGGATGATGCCAGCGCATACCGCCCGCGCCCTGCACGATCGGTTCCACGATGACCGCGGCGAGTTCGTCGGCGTGCTCGCTGATCATCCGCGCCAGCTCCGCTACATAGCCGGGTTCGTAGTCACGCGGCGGCAGCGGCGCGAAAAGCTGGTCGACCAGCACGTCGGTCCACAGCGCATGCATGCCGCCCGCCGGGTCGCAGACGCTCATCGGCGTGAAGGTGTCCCCGTGGTACCCGCCCCGCCAGGTCAGCAGCCGCCGTTTCGCGGGCAGGTCCCGACTGCGCCAATATTGCAGGCACATCTTGACCGCGACCTCGACCGACACCGAGCCGGAATCGCAGAGGAACACCTTGTCCAGGCCGGCGGGGGTGATCTCGACGAGCAGTTCGGCCAGGCGCGCGGCCGGTTCGTGGGTGAGCCCGCCGAACATGACGTGGCTCATCCGCTGCGACTGGGCGACGAGCGCGGCATCGAGCACGGGGTGCCGGTAGCCGTGGATGACGGCCCACCACGAACTCATCCCGTCGACCAGTATCCGGCCGTCGGCCAGGGTCAGCCGGGCGCCGGCCGCTTCGGCCACCACCAGCGGTTCGGTGGTGGCCGGAAATCCGCCGTAGGGGTGCCAGACATGTTTGGCGTCGATAGCGGTGATCTCGTCAGGTGTCAGTGCCACAGGAATCCTCGCGGTCGCGACTGCCCGGCCTCGCGCACGGGCTTGAACGGCGTTCAAGTTACCACCCGAGCTGCGCCGGAACATCCGACGACGGCATTTTCCGGCGCCACCAGCCTGTGCGGCGTATTCTTTGACTCAGTCAACGATCTATTTGACGTCACCGAGGAACGGAGCCGTCGTGACCACCGTCGCCGCCACCGATATCGCCGCAGTCCGGGAGTTCAACCGCCGCTACACCCGAGTCATCGGCGTGCTTCGGGAAGGGTTGCTGGACAGCGAGTATTCGCTGACCGAGGTGCGAATCCTGTTCGAGCTCGCCAACTCCGGGATCACCGAGGTGGTAACCCTGCGGCAGACACTGGATCTCGACGCCGGATACCTCAGCCGCATCCTGACCCGCTTCGAACGCGAGGGCCTGGTGCTGCGCAACCGTTCCGACAGCGACGGCCGCCGCCAGGAGGTGCGGCTGACCGCGAAGGGCAAGGAGATCTTCGCCGTGCTCGATCAACGCTCCAGCGACGAGATCGGCTACCTGCTCAACGCCAAACCGCCCGCCACCCGCGCCCGGCTGGTCACCGCGATGCGGACCATCCAGCAGATCCTCGATCATCCGGCCAATGCCGCCGCCGCGCCCCCGTTCGCCCTCCGCCCGCCCGCGCCGGGCGATTTCGGCTGGGTCATCGAGCGGCACGCCCGGCTCTACACCGACGAATACGGCTGGGACGGCACGTATGAGGAGCTGATCGTCCGCATCGTCGCCGACTACCTGCACTCGCACGACGAGCAGCGCGAGCGCGCCTGGATCGCCGAATCCGGTGGCGCGCCGGTCGGCAGCATCTTCTGTGTCGCCGAGAACGAAACCACCGCGCGGTTGCGCCTGCTGCTCGTCGAGCCCACCGCCCGCGGCCTCGGCGTCGGTTCGGCGCTGGTCGAGGAATGCTTGCGCTTCGCGACCGCGGCCGGGTACCGCGAGATCGTGCTGTGGACCAACGACGTGCTCACCGCGGCCCGGCACATCTATCAGCGCGCGGGTTTCGAACTCGCCGAGGAGAGCCCGCATCACAGCTGGGGCGCCGACCTGATCGGCCAAACCTGGCGCCGGTCACTCGGTCCCGCACGCTGAGCCGCCCCCGCACGAATCATCCGGCAGGATCGGCGAATTCGACGTCCAGCGCATCCCGCACCGCAGCCAGCGCCCGGCGCAACTCGGCCGACCGGCGAGCGCCGAGCCCGTCGGCGAGCGCGAGTTCGATCCGCCGGATCTGCTGTGCCGCAACGCCGAGCGCCGTCTCGCCGGCCGCGGTGAGCACCACGAGCCGGGCCCGCCGATCGGCCGGATCGACCCGCCGCTCGACCAGCCCGCAGCGCTCGAGGTGAATCACCAACTCCCCCATCGACTGCTGCGTCATCCCGGCCGCCTCGGCCAGGGTCGTGATCCGGGATCCCGCCGGGTCGAGGTGCCGGAACACCACATAGTGCGCAGGCCGGAGCCGGTCGTCGAGGCGCGCACGCAACTCCCGATTGAGTGCGCGTTCGTAAGCGGCAGTGGCTTGACTCAGCAGTTTCAGCAGGGTGGCATTCGCATCGGCAGTTGACACATTACGAAGGTTACCTTTATATCTTGAAGTATGCGAGACAGTACGACCCTCACCTTCCGCAACGGGCACCGCGTCACGTTCGTCGCGGAGGGAACCGACGAACAGGGCCCCTACCTGCGGTTGCGTCACACATTGCCGCACGCCGGGCGCCAGGCCGGCCCGCACTGGCACCCCGTTCTGGCCGAGCAGTGGACCATCCGGCAAGGCCGCAACCGGTACCGCATCGACGGGGTCGAGGTGATCGCGAATCCCGGCGACACGGTGACAGCGCCGGCGGGCACGGTGCACGAGTTCTGGAGCGAGACCGCCGACACCGTGTTCGACCACGAGATCCGGCCACCCCTGCGGCACTGGGAGATGTTCCAGCTCTGGCACAACCTGGACATCGCGGGCAAAACAACCCGGGGCCGGGTGCCGCGTGACCCGCTCGCGCTGGCATTGCTGTGGGATTACCAAGACGGCTACCTGGCCGGCCTCCCCGCGTGGGCGCAACGCGCGGTGCTGGGCGGACTGGCTCGGCTTGCCGTTCGATTCGGCTACCGGCGGCGCTGGTTGCCCACCCCCGCCGACGCCCGCTGAGCGCCAGGTCCCAACCACCCGCAGCACCCGAATCACCGCTGCCGCTAGTGTCGTTCCTATGGCTCAGCCCGACGCAGCGTCCGGTGACGCGACACCACTCGGTGTGTGGCCCGGCACCGCCTACCCACTCGGCGCGACCTATGACGGCGCGGGCACCAACTTCTCGGTGTTCTCGGAGGTTGCCGACGCCGTCGAGTTGAGCCTGATCGCCCGCGACGGCACCGAGTCCCGCGTACCGCTCGACGAGGTCGACGGCTACGTGTGGCACGCCTACCTGCCTGCTGTCGGACCGGGTCAGCGCTACGGATTCCGCGTGCACGGCCCCTACGACCCGGAGAACGGCCTGCGCTGCGATCCGAGCAAACTGCTGCTCGACCCGTACGGCAAGGCGTTCGACGGCGCGTTCGACGACCACCCGTCGCTGTACACGCACGGGCTGGATTCGCTCGGCCACACCATGGCGGGCGTGGTGATCAACCCGTACTTCGACTGGGGCACCGATCGCGCGCCGAACCGGCCGTACCACGAGACGGTGATCTACGAGGCACACGTCAAGGGCATGACCGCGACGCACCCCGACGTCCCGGAAGAGTTGCGCGGCACCTACTCCGGCATCGCGCACCCGGCGATCATCGAGCACCTGAAAGGCTTGGGCGTCACCGCGATCGAGCTGATGCCGGTGCACCAGTTCCTGCAGGACCGGGTGCTGCTGCACCAGGGCCTGCGAAACTACTGGGGTTACAACAGTTTCGGCTACCTCGCCCCGCACAACGAGTACGCCGCGATCAAACGCGCCGACTCGGCGGTGACCGAGTTCAAGGCGATGGTGCGCGCGCTGCACGCCGAGGGCATCGAGGTGATCCTCGACGTGGTCTACAACCACACCGCCGAGGGCAACCACCTCGGCCCGACCATCGGCTTCCGCGGCATCGACAACGCCGCGTACTACCGGCTCGTCGACGACGACCCCTCGCTCTACATGGATTACACCGGCACCGGCAACAGCCTGAACGTGCGCCACCCGCACACCTTGCAGCTGATCATGGACTCGCTGCGCTACTGGATCCTGGACATGCACGTCGACGGCTTCCGCTTCGACCTGGCCGCCACCCTGGCGCGCGAACTGCACGATGTCGACCGGCTGTCCACGTTCTTCGATCTGGTGCAACAGGATCCGGTGGTGAGCCAGGTGAAGCTGATCGCCGAACCGTGGGACGTCGGCGAGGGCGGATACCAGGTCGGCAATTTTCCCGGGCTGTGGACCGAATGGAACGGCAAATACCGCGACACGGTGCGCGACTACTGGCGCGGCGAACCGGCCACGTTGGGCGAGTTCGCTTCCCGGCTCACCGGCTCCTCCGACCTGTACGAGGCCACCGGCCGCAGGCCCAGCGCGAGCATCAACTTCGTCACCGCGCACGACGGTTTCACGCTGCGAGACCTGGTGTCCTACAACGAGAAACACAACGAGGCGAACGGCGAGGACAACCGCGACGGCGAGAGCTGGAACCGATCCTGGAACTGCGGTGTCGAAGGCCCCACCGACGACCCGGACATTCTCGCGTTGCGCGCCAGGCAGAGCCGCAATCTGCTGGCCACGCTGGTGCTCAGCCAGGGCGTGCCGATGCTCGCGCACGGTGACGAGATGGGCCGCACCCAGCACGGCAACAACAACGTGTACTGCCAGGACTCCCCGCTCGCCTGGATGGATTGGTCACTGCTGCAGCAGAATTCGGACCTGCTCGAATTCACCCGCAACGTGATCGCGTTGCGCACCGAGCACCCCATTTTCCGGCGCCGCCGCTTCCTCGACGGCAGGCCGGTGCGTTCGCGCGATCACGCGCGCGACGTCGCCTGGTTCACCCCGGAGGGCTCGGAGATGACCACCGCGGACTGGGACAGCGGGTTCGGCAAATCGCTGACCGTGTTCCTCAACGGCATGGGCATCCACGAGCCGGATCCGCGCGGCGAACGCATCACCGACGACTCGTTCCTGCTGTGCTTCAACGCCCACGACGAAGCGATGGATTTCACCTTGCCGGACTCCGGCTACGGCATGTCCTGGACGGTCGCGCTGGACTGCGCGACGCCGACCGGTATCGCCGACGCGCACTACCCGGCGGCGGCCACGGTCGCCGTCGAATCCCGCTGTCTGCTCGTGCTGCGGCACGCGGGATGACCCCACCGCCCATGACCCCCTCGGATGCGACAGAGACCCACGTGACCGACCCACTTTCGCTGCGCCGGACCCAGGCCCGCCCGACCACGATCCGCAGCACCTACCGGCTGCAACTGCGCCCTGACGCACTGACTTTCGCCGACGCCCGCGCGATCGCGGAATACCTACAGCAGCTGGGCATCTCGCACCTGTACCTGTCGCCGATCCTCACCGCGACGAAGGGTTCGACGCACGGCTACGACGTCACCGACCCGACCACGGTCTCCGCCGCGCTCGGCGGCCCCGCCGGGCTGAAGGCACTCTCGGACGAAGTACGCAGTCGCGGTATGGGTTTGCTCGTCGACCTGGTGCCCAACCATGTCGGGGTGGCCGACCCGCGGCAGAACCCGTGGTGGTGGGATGTGCTGCGCAACGGCCGCGAGTCGCCCTTCGCGCACTACTTCGACATCGATTGGAGCGCGGGCAACGGCGCGGGCGGGCGCCTCGCCCTGCCCGTGCTGCAGAGCGAGAACGACCCTGCCGCACTAACTGTCGACCGTTCGGGTGCCGAACCCATGCTGGCACTGCATGATCTGCGGTTCCCGATCGCGCCCGGCACCGACGGCGACAACGCCCTGCGCATCCACGACAAGCAGCACTACCGCCTGGTGAGCTGGAAAGCCGGAGTGTGCACCTACCGCCGGTACTTCACCGTGGGCGGGCTCGCCGCCATCCGGCAGGAGGACCCGGAGGTCTTCGAGATCACCCATCGCGAGCTCGCGGCGTGGTGCGCGCACGACATCATCGACGGCGTGCGGATCGATCACCCGGACGGATTGGCCGACCCCGGTGCGTATCTCATCCGCCTGCGCCAGATCATCGGGCCGAACCGGCTGCTGCTCGTGGAGAAGGTGCTGTCCAATCGGGAGCCGCTGGACGCGACTCTGCCGATCGACGGCACCACCGGTTACGACGCGCTCGCCGACGTGGGCGGGGTGCTGATCGATCCGGAGGGCGAACCCGCGCTCACCGAATTGTCCTGCCGCTTCGCCGGACATGGCAGCGACCGCGCCTGGATCTCCGAGACCGAGCACCGGATCAAGCGGGCCGTCGCCGAAACCGTGCTCACCGCCGATGTCCGGCGGTTGGTCGCGGCCATCAAACGCGACGCGCGCGCCGAGTCGGTGGACACCATGGCGCTGACCAACGCCACCATCGAGGTGCTGGCGTTCATGCCGGTCTATCGCACCGATTACGCACCGCTGGCCGGGATGACCGCGGCCGTGATCACCGAGGTGGAACGGCGCAACAGCGAGCTGACCAACCCGCTCGCGGTGCTGACGGCGGCGCTGGCCATGGGCGGCGAGGCGGTGACCCGCTTCCATCAGGTCGGCGGCGCGATCCTGGCCAAGGCGGTCGAGGACACCATGTTCTACCAGGCGGCCCGGCTGGTGTCGCTGCAGGAGATGGGCGGTAACCCGGCCCGCTTCGGGCGCTCGCTGATCGAGTTCCATCTCGCCAATATCGAACGCGCGCAACGCTGGCCCGCCACCATGACCACGCTGTCCACCCATGACACCAAGCGCGGCGAGGACGTGCGGGCGCGGATCGGCGTGCTCTCGCAGGCCGCGAAGGACTGGGCGCGCAGCGTCACCGCGTGGCAGGAGACCGCGCCCGGTCCCGATGGCGCCACCACATTGTTCCTGCTGCAGAACATGTTCGGTGTGTGGCCGCCGGACGGCAGGCCGGCGGCGGCGATTCCCGGCTTCCGGGAGCGTCTGCACCAGTTCGCGGAGAAGGCGATTCGCGAGGCGGGCACCAAGACCTCTTGGGAGGAACCGGACGCTGCCTTCGAGGACGAGGTGCACACCTGGGTGGACACGGTGATCGACGGGCCGGTGGGCACCGAACTCGGCGATCTCGTGCATCGGCTCGCACCGCACGCGTGGTCGGACGCGCTGGCGCAGAAGCTGTTGCAGCTGTGCGGCCCCGGCATCCCCGATCTGTATCAGGGCTGCGAACTGTGGGAGGACTCGCTGGTCGACCCGGACAACCGGCGACCGGTCGATTTCGCCCTGCGCGCGGGCATGCTGCAATCGCTCACCGGCACACCGGAACTCGATGTCACCGGCGCGGTCAAGATGTGGATCGTGGCCTACGCGCTGTGGCTGCGACGGGAACGGCCCGACTGTTTCGTCGGCGGCACCTACGCTCCGCTCTTCGGCACCGGCGGCGAGGCCCAGCGGTTGATCGCCTACACCCGCGGCCGGCCCGCCGAAGCGCCCGAGATCATCGTCGCGGCCACCCGGCACAGCGTCGGTCTCGCCGAAACCGGCTGGGGCGACACCGCTCTCGAACTACCGGAGGGCACCTGGATCGATCGCCTGACCGGCCATACCTTCCAGGGCCGCATCCGCATCGAGCGCCTGTTCGCCCGCCTCCCGGTGGCCTTGCTCGTCCGTTAGACGGCGGTCAAGGCCGGGTCCGGCTCGACGGTTTCGTCGAGCAGGTGCACCGAAACCGGGGTGACCTTCTCCAGCAGTTCTTCGGGGAACATGCCGCCGAAGCGGGCGCGCCAGCGGCGCAGGTTGGGCGGCAGGTAGTCGTCGGCCTCGTTGACCAGTGAGGCCAGCCGGATGCCCTGCTCGTGGCCGTTGGCGAGGCGACGCCAGGAATCGAGGTAGAAGCGCGGGCTGCGCGGATGCCGAAGGGTGCGCAGCACATTCAGCACGCGGTAGCCGACGCCGAGCGAGGGATGCAACTTCATGTGGTTTCCACCCGAGGCCAGGCAGCCTTTGGACAGTGCCGCCAGCCGATCGTGATCGAAAGCGAGCCCGACGGATTCGGCCTCGCGCACCATCCAGCGCAGCGTGACATCGGACAGCCCGCACTCCTTGTGGCCGCCCCCGACATCACTGTGCGCGCCCTCGAACCACACCTGCTTCACCCGCTGGAAACCCCTGCGGTATTTGATATTCGGCTCGACCGGCACCTCCCAGAGGCACGGCTCGAAGTTACGCCGGCGCTCGTCGATGGCCAGCGCCTGCCGCGCGCAGTGCACGCTCGGCGCGAGTTTGACGTTGTGGAACCGGTACCGCAGCGAGGTGAGCCCGGGCACCCCGAGCGCGCCCACGGTGTCGAAGACGCCGAGGAAGTTCACCTTGGGCTGTTCGACATGGCAATTGTCCTTGCGGAATTTCGTCCACGCCGCCGGAATGCTGCCGTCCTTGGGCGGTACCTGCTGGTGGATCTCGAGCGCCTTCGGGTATTTGCCGCTGATCATCGCCTCGGGCGTGAGGATGCCGATCCGATCGATCAATCCGGACAGACTACGCGCGGTGAACGCGCCGCGGCTGAAACCGAAGATGTAGATCTCATCGCCCGGCTCCCAGTTCAGCGCCAGGTGCCAGTACGCGGACGACAGGTTCGCTTCGAGACCGAGGCCGAACGCGCCCCCCATCAGCCGGTCGGCGAGGAAGCCCCGGGCACCGGGCCCGGACACATAGGTGACCCACTGCTGGATCTTCTCCCCCGTCGGGCCGGGCGCGTCGAACCGGATCGTCTGCGCGATCTTGATGATGTTCGATACCGTGCTGCTCGATTCGGCTTTCCAGGTGCCGTCACAACATACGACCAGGCGTTTCATGGACTCATCCTCCCGCTGGGATCCATTGGAAACCTGCGTACTCGACTACTCGAATCATCGAGTGACACTGCGGGGATGTTAATGAAAGACGCGTGTTTCCAACGCCGTCCGGCGGAACTGCCCGGTCAGAGCCAGGTGGGATCGCCGAAGACGGCCCCGGAATCATCGACCTCGGGCGATTTGGAATCCACGTAGGCGTACTGGCGCAGGGTGACCGGCCCGGTGCAGGAGTTCACCTTGATGTGGAAATCCCGGACGCTGAGCTGGATCAGCTTGCCGGGGATCATCTCCTTCTCCGCGATCGCGATCTCGCCGACCTCCCCCGGGCTGATGTTCAGCGTGGCGACCGGATTCGGATTGAACGCGGGGTTCTGAGCGATGATCACGTCGGGCGTCGCGCCGAGCGTGCCCGCGCCGATCGTCACCGCGCAGCCCACGTGATACCCCATCCGGAGCTTGCCCGCGGTCGCGCCGTCGAGCTTGCCGTAGGCGATGGTGCTGACGAGCGCCTCACGGGTGGTGCCCATGAAATTCAGCGGCGGAATCCGGTGGATCTTCTCTTCCCTGCTGCCCACGGTGAACTTCATCGCGGAATCACCGGGCGCGACGTAGGTCTTCTCGTGCGGCGGCATGCTCAGCACCTCGGCGCCCGCCGATGGCGCGAAGGTCGCCACGGACGCACAGGCCATGACCGTTCCGGCCACCGCCCGGACAGCACTTTTCACGTTCGACGCCATAGTCCCGCACTTTAGTAGCCGTTCGCTATTTCCCATGCGTATGACACGACCGAACCGCACGCGAATTCCCGAGGTCAGATGATGCCTGATCGAGCGTCCAGCAGACGGATACGGTGGGCACATGCTCCGGGGACGCCAGGCCGAACAAGCGCGGATCGATCGGTTGCTCGCGGCGGCCCGCGACGGTCGCAGCGGCGCGCTGGTGATCCGCGGCGAGCCCGGCATCGGCAAGACCGCGCTACTGGACTACGCCGCCGCCCAGGGAGTCCCGACCGTGCGCAGCGCGGGCATCGAATCCGAGGCCGAATTGCCTTTCGCCGGACTGCATCTGCTGGTTCGCCCGGGTATGGCGCTGGTGGACACGCTGCCCGGCCGGCAGCGCGACGCGCTGCGCGGCGCGTTCGGCCTGGCCGCCCAGAATCCGGCCGACCGCATGCTCATCGGCTTGGCGGTGCTGTCACTGCTGGCTGAGGAGGCCGTCGACACCCCGCTGCTCTGCCTGATCGACGACGCGCACTGGCTCGATCAGGCGACCGCCGAGACGCTGTTGTTCGCGGCCCGCCGACTCGATGCCGAGGGCGTCGTGATGATCTTCGCCGCGCGCACCGGAGACGCCGAATTCCACGCGCCGGGGCTACCCGAACTACGGGTCTCCGGCCTCGCGCAGGATGCGGCGGCGGCACTGGTGGACGGTCTCGGCACCGCGCTGAACCCGGCGGTGCGCTACCGCCTGCTCGCCGAGGCGGCGGGCAATCCGCTTGCGCTGCTGGAACTTCCGGAGGTGCTGGCGGCCGAGGCGCCCGGCGCGGGGTTCAATCCGTTGCCGCTGACGCAGCGCCTGCAGGTCGCTTTCCACGGCCGGGTGAACAGGCTCCCGCTGCCGACCAGGACCCTGCTGCTCGTCGCCGCCGCGGCGGGCAGCGCCGAACTCGAACCGGTCTTGGCGGCCGCCGGGGTGCTGGGCGCGCAGCTGGCCGACCTGCAACCCGCCGAGGACGCGGGGCTGCTGCACAGCGACGGACGGACCTTCGCCTTCCGGCATCCGCTGCTGCGCTCGGCGGTGTACCAGGGCGCGCCGCTGACCCAACGGCTGGCCGCGCATCGCGCCCTCGCCGAGGTGTCGACCGCACCCGAACACGCCGACCTGCGCGCCTGGCACCTGGCCTCGGCCGCGACCGGACCCGACGAGGCCACCGCCGCGGCGCTGGAGGACACCGCCGACCGCGCCCGGGGCCGCTCCGGCTATTCCGGTGCGGTCGCCGCGTACGAACGAGCCGCCGGGTTGAGCGTGGATACCGCCGCCCGACTCCGGCGCCTCGTCCTCGCCGCCGAAACCGCGGGCGAGGCCGGACAATTGGAGCGCGCTCGGACACTGGCCGAGCGAGCGGCGGGCCAGACCGCCGACCCCGGCTACACCGCCCGGCTGCGCCTGGTGCTGGCCACCGCGGAGTTCGGCGCGGGCAAACCGCGCACCGCACACGAACTGCTGCTGGACGCCGCGGACCTGGTCCGGGCAAGCGAGCCGGTCCGGGCCGCGCGCATCCTCGGTCAAGCGATCCACACCGCCTGGTACCTCGGGACCGCGGAACTCGCGCAGGTCGCCGACACGTTGACCGCGCTCGCACTGCCGCCGGCCGAGCCGCTGACGCCGATCATCGAGTACGCGGTCGCGGGCATCCACGGCCGGTTCACCGTCGACCTGCGCACGGCCGCGGCGACAGCCCGCGCGCGAGGCGCCGACTCCCCGCGCGATCTGGTCCAGATGTGCGGCATCGGCCTGGTGGTCGGCCAGGACGAGCAGGTCACCGAACTGGCGCAGCTGCTCATCGCCGAATGCCGGGATCAGGGCCGCATCGCCGGGCTGCCCACCCTGCTGTTCTTCCGGTCCGAAGCCGAGCTGTTCCTCGGCAGGCCGCAGGAGGCCCGGGTCGCGGCGACCGAAGGGCTGCGGATCGCCGAAGACATCGGGCAGGGTCAGTGGATCAGCCAGTTGGCGAGCTTCCTCGCCTGCCTCGCCGCGCTCGAGGGTCGCGCACAGGACTGCCGGGACCTGGTCCAGCGGGCCCGGTCGGAGGAATTCGGCGGGTCCGCGGCGGCGGGCACACAGTGGACGTACTGGGCGCTCGGACTGCTCGAACTCGGACTCGGCCAGGTCGACAGCGCGTTGTCCAGGCTGGAACCGCTGACCCGCGAGCCCGGACGGCACCAGGTCATCGGGCTGCGCGCCATCCCGGATCTGATCGAATCGGCCGTGCGCCTCGGCACACCGGAACGGGCCGGTGACGCCCTCGCCCGCCTGGAGACCTGGACCGCACGCGCACAACAGGATTGGATCGGGGCCCTCGCCCACCGCTGCCGGGCGCTGGTCGACGACGCGCACGCCGAGCAGCACTATCGCGCCGCGCTCGAACTGGGCGGGCGCCCGTTCGAACAGGCCAGAACCCAACTGCTGTACGGGGAATGGCTGCGCCGCCAACGCCGCAAAGCCGACGCGCGTCTCCAGTTGCAACCCGCGCTGGAGACATTCGAGCGGCTGGCCGCCGTCCCGTGGGCGGAGCGGACGCGGACCGAACTCGGTGCGCTCGGCGTCGGCACCGCCGCGAAGCCCGCGGGAGGTGTGCTCGGGCGGCTTACTCCGCAGGAACTACAGATCGTGCGGCTGGCCGCGCAGGGCATGTCGAATCGGGATATCGCGGCGCAATTGTTTCTCAGCCCGCGCACGGTCGGGCATCACCTCTACAAGGCGTATCCGAAATTGGGTGTGCTGTCGCGCGGCGAACTCGCGCGGTTACCGCTCGACGCGGCGTAGCTCCGCGGCGCTCGCCCGCCGGGTCACGACCTGTCCGGCGATCCAGCGGGCCGCACCGACCGCGGCCGCGACCAGCACGGCCACCTGCGGCGAGCCGGTGATCAGGGCCAGGATCAAGCAGGTCACCAGCCCGAGGGCGAGGGCCTCGAGCTTGTAGACAGGCCATGCGCTGCCCGCGATGTCAACCGTCGCGGAGCGGGCCGATGGGTGAACAACTGCCATCCAGTAAGGATATACGCACAGCGAAGTTCGGTCCACCGAACTTCATGTTGCCGGGGACACAGCACATGGGCCGGGAACACCGCCGGCCCACGTCGTGTTGTCCCCGATATGCCTCTGACTGGAGATTACGCACCGAGTACCTCGGATTGGGCCCGCGAGCAGGCCGAGAAGTACGAGAACTCCGGCGGCACCACAGCCACCACCCTTCAAGGCCGGCCGGTCATCCTGCTCACCACCAAAGGCGCGAAGACCGGAAAGCTGCGCAAGACACCGCTGATGCGGGTCGAGCACAACGGCGAATACGCGGTCGTGGCCTCGCTGGGCGGCGCGCCGAAGAACCCCGTCTGGTACTACAACATCAAGGCCGAGCCGCACGTCGAACTGCGCGACGGCGAGGTGAACAAGGACTACACCGCCCGCGAGGTGTTCGGCGAGGAGCGGCAGCTGTGGTGGGACCGGGCCACCGAAGTATGGCCGGACTACATCGAGTACACGAAGAAGACCGACCGCGTGATTCCGGTCTTCGTGCTCACCCCGCGGTAATCGCGAACCCGCGGCAATCGGCCGCGGCACTGCCACCCGCCGCACCCGCCCGTCGCGGCGGGTGGCAGCATATTTCGGGTGTCCAATCCGCTTGATGTCATCGACGCACTGTCCAGTTCTCGTCCCGCGCTGAGCGCGGACGAGATCGACGCTGCCGCCAAGCGCATTGCCGAGATCATCGAGCCGACTCCGCTGCAGCGCAGCGAGCGGCTTTCCCGCCTCACCGGGGCCAACGTCTACCTCAAGCGCGAAGACCTCTCCGCGGTCCGCTCCTACAAGCTGCGCGGCGCGTACAACCTGGTCATGCAGCTGACCGAGACCGAGCGCGCGGCCGGCGTGGTCGCCGCGAGCGCGGGCAATCACGCCCAGGGCGTGGCGTTCGCGTGCCACGCGATGGGCATCAAGGGCCGCATCTACGTGCCGACCACCACCCCGAAGCAGAAGCGCGACCGCATCCGCGTGCACGGCGGCGAATTCGTGGAGCTGATCGCCATCGGCGAGACCTACGACGCGGCCGCCGCGGCCGCCGCCGACGATGTGGCCCGCACCGGCGCGACCATGGTGCCGCCGTTCGACGACGCCCGCACCGCCGCCGGGCAGGGCACCATCGCGCCGGAGATCCTGGAGCAACTCGGCACCGCACCGGACCTGGTCGTGGTGCCGGTGGGCGGCGGCGGCTGCCTGGCCGGCATCGGCACCTACCTGCGCGACCGTGCGCCGAGCACCGCGATCCTCGGAGTCGAGCCCGCCGGAGCGGCCTCGATGACCGCGGCACTGGTCGCAGGCGGCCCGGTGACGCTGCCGGAGATCGACCCGTTCGTGGACGGTGCCGCGGTACGCCGGATCGGCGCGGTGCCGTTCGCAGCCGTCTCCGGCTTCGGCGGGCGGGTGGTCTCGCACGCCTCGTTGCCGTTACTGACCACCACCGAATCCCCCACCGGGGCCAGTTCGTTCCGGATGATGCAGGTCGACGAGGGCGCGATCTGCACCGCGATGCTCGACCTCTATCAGAACGAGGGCATCATCGCCGAACCCGCAGGGGCACTGGCGGTTTCCGCACTGGCCGAGCTGACCATGCAGCCGGGGTCGACGGTGGTGTGCCTGGTCTCCGGCGGCAACAACGACGTGTCGCGCTACGGCGAGATCATCGAGCGTTCGCTGGTGCACCGCGGCCTGAAACACTATTTCCTGGTGGACTTTCCGCAGGAACCGGGCGCGTTGCGGCGCTTCCTCGACGAGGTGCTCGGGCCCGACGACGACATCACCACGTTCGAGTACGTCAAGCGGAACAACCGTGAGACGGGCTCGGCGCTGGTCGGCATCGAGCTCGGCACGCCGGAGGGGCTGGGACCGCTGCTGGAGCGCATGGACGAGTCGCCGATCCAGTGCGAACGACTGGAACCGGGCTCGCCCGCGTACCGCTATCTCACCTGACCGAAAGGCTACGGCCGCACCGCTTTCCGCGCGGCGGCCGTAGTATTAGGCGGCCTTCTCCTGCGGCACCTCGACCGGAATACGGCGGGTGGCCCGCAGGCAGTTGAGCACGAGCGGCAGCAGCCAGAAGGCGGCGGACTGGTCGTAGGACAGCTGCGCCGCCGACAATCGGTTGTGCACGAAGCCGACCGAAAGTCCCAGGCGCGGTTCGGCCCAGCCGAACGACCCGCCCAGACCGATGTGCCCGAACCCGGCCCGCGCGCCCGGCATCGGCAGCGAATGGTAGCCGAGGCGCCAGAGCATCGGAGCGTAGAACAGCGCGTTGTCGAGCCGGTAGGTCTGAATTCGCCGGATCGCCTTGATGGTTCGCGCACCGAGGTACTGCTTCCCGTCCGCGACACCGTCATTGGCCAGCGCGCCGTACATCCCGGCGAGGGCGGACGCGGTGCACACGCCGTTGCCCGCACCGAGTTCGGTGCGCAGGATCGGCGGCGCCTCACCCTCCAGGATGGATTCCAATCCCGGCAGGAACAGGCAGCGCGTCGCCGCGCCGAGCGCGCCGGGGATCCGGTGGCTGCGGCCCAATACCAGTGCGCCGAGCGGGTTTCCGATCGCCTTCAGGTGCGTTCCCACCAGCGGCGCGTACGTGGTCCGCGCGTGTTCGGGCGGCAGGCCGAGGTGGATACCCTCGAGGCCGAGCGGTTCGGCCACCTCCGAGCGGAACAGCTCGCCCATGCTGTGGCCGGTGACCGCGCGGGCGAGACCGGCCATCAGCCAGCCGTAGGTGAGCGCGTGATAGGCCGGAACACCCAGCAGCCGATCGGGTTTCGCGGCCGCGAGACGCTGTTCCATCAGTTCGTGATCGAGCACGTCGTCGAGGCCGGTGGCGAGCGGGGCGAGCGCGGACAGACCCGCACTGTGCGTCATCGTCTGCCGCACCGTGATCTTGTCCTTGCCGTTCGCGCCGAACTCCGGCCAGTACTCGGCGACCGGTGCGGCGTAATCGATCAGGCCGCGGTCGGCGAGCCGGTGGATGACGGTGGCGGTGACCCCTTTGGTGGCGGAGAAGATGATCGACCCGGTGTCCTGGGTCCACGCGGACGTGCCGCCCGCGAAGCCGGTCCAGATATCGAGCAGGGGTTCGCCGTGCAGGTGCACCGACAGTGCGCCGCCCGCCCCGCGACGGCGTCCGAAGGTCCTGGCGAAAGCGCGCACCAGGGGGGCGAATTCGGCGGTGGCGCGGCCACTCGTCCCATCGGGGATCGGCGCTAGACCCCCCGCAGCATCATTGCTCATCTTTCCACGGTAATGGCGACGGTCACACCGGGCAATGGGTCTGTCTCGGACAGTTGCCATTCGTGACCTTCCTGCAAGCGGCGCGCGAACGGGTGTGCGGCTGTGGCCCGCAGGCGCTGGACAGCCCGTTGGCGACGCTTATCGAGGTCCGCCGCGACGCCCGAAAAGTCACGGACCAGCGGGTTCGAACCCACGCCGCGATTGCGGGCCGGTAGCCGCCGTCTCAGAAACAGACGTGGCGGTATCGCCCGGGTGCTGGAAGAGTGGGCGTGTGGGTTTCTATCGAGATCGAGTGGTGCCGCGGATCGTGGACGCGGCCTGCGGGATGCGGTTCAACGAACCGCTGCGCGAGCGGGTGTGCGCGGGCCTCAGCGGCCGAGTGGTGGAGATCGGGTTCGGGTCGGGGCTGAACGTGCCGTTCTATCCGGAGACCGTCGAGCTGGTCAGCGCGGTCGAACCCGCCGACCTCGGCTGGCGGCTCGCGAGCGAGCGGGTCGCGGCGGCGCGGGTGCCGATCGAACGGTCCGGACTGGACGGACAGTCACTGCCGTTCGGCGACAACAGCTTCGACAGCGCCCTGTCCACCTGGACGCTGTGCACCATCCCCGATGTCGCGACCGCGCTGGCGGAGGTGCGCCGGGTGCTCGCACCGGGCGGCACCCTGCACTTCGTCGAGCACGGCCTCGCGCCGGACCAGCGCGTGCAGGTGTGGCAGCACCGGCTCAATCCGATCCAGAAGACCTTCGCCGGCGGCTGCCATCTGAACCGCGATATCCGCGGCCTGCTCACCGACGCGGGGTTCGAGATCCGCGATATCGACGTGTTCTACGGCGAAGACGCCCCTCGGTTCCTCGCCGCGCAGTCGCTCGGCGTGGCGGTCGCCGCCTAGCCGCTGCCGAAAGCGCAGCTCAGCGTCCCGCACTGCTATTTTGAAATGATCGGTTCAAAATGTGCTAGCGTGACCGGCATGGCACGACCGAAACAGTTCGACGAGGAGCGCGCGGTGGATGCCGCGATGCGCGCGTTCTGGATCGCGGGCTACGAGGCCACCTCGACACAGGCGCTGTGCGAGGCGACCGGCCTGGGCCGCAGCAGCATCTACAACACCTTCACCAGCAAACACGACCTGTTCGAACGGGCCCTGCGGCGATACATGACCACCAAGAACGCCACCACCTTCGACCTACTGGACAGCGGCCTGGACGCGAAGGCGAAGATGCGCGCGCTGCTGTGGCAGGTGGTCGACGCGCCGGCGGCCGATCCGCTCGGCTGCCTCGTCGTCAACTCGATGGTCGAACTCGCACCGCACGACCCCGAGGTGGCGGCCACGCTGCGCGAGGACCAGCGCCGGCGCCTCGCCGCGCTCCGCGACGCACTCGAAAGCGGCAGGCGCGCAGGCGAAATCGACGACAGCAAGAGCGCCGAAGAACTGGCGCACTTCATGAACGCGACCATCGCGGGCATGCGCGTCGCCGCCCGCGGCGGCGCCGGCCGCGACGCACTGGCGGCCATCGCCACCACCGCGCTCGACGCCTTCTGATCGACCGAAAACAGGTCGACCCCTTACCTTCTGCCCCAGTTTTGAACCGAACGATCTAAAATAGGAGAGGTCTCCGATGCCCCTAGCCGTCTACATCCTCGGGCTGTCCATCTTCGCCCAGGGCACCTCGGAGCTGATGCTCTCAGGACTGCTCACCGAGCTCTCCGCCGACCTGGGGGTGACCATTCCGCAAGCGGGACTGCTTATTTCGGCCTTCGCGCTCGGCATGCTGGTCGGCGCGCCGGTGCTGGCGGTGGCGACGCTGCGCCTGCCGCGCCGCAACGCGCTGCTCGCCTTTCTCGCCGTCTTCGTCGCCACCCATGTGGTCGCGGCGCTGACCTCGGACTACTGGGTCCTGTTCGCGACCAGGGCGGTCGGCGCCTTCGTCTACGCCGGTTTCTGGTCGGTCGCGGCGACCACCGCCATCGGATTGGTGCCCGCCGGCGCCCGCGGTAAAGCGATGAGCGTCGTCGCGGGCGGGCTCACCATCGCCACCGTCGTCGGCCTGCCCGCGGGCACCGTGATCGGCCAGCACCTCGGCTGGCGCGCCGCGTTCTGGACCGTCGCGATCATGTCTGTCCTGGCGATGCTCGGCGTGCTCACCAAGATCCCCGCCGGACGCGCCGAGACCACACCGGATCTGCGAAAAGAACTGCGCAGCATGGTGAATCCGCGGCTCTGGCTCTCCTACGCCACCACCGCCCTCGCCACCGCCGCGCTGCTCGCCAGCTTCGCCTACCTCGGCGCGCTGCTCGCCGAAACCACCGGCCTGCGCGGGTTCTGGATCCCGCTCGTGCTGGCCGTGTACGGCGTCGGCAGCTTCCTCGGCATCGTCGTCGGCGGGCGCACCGCCGACGCGCATCCCGTGCGCACCCTCTACATCGGCGTCACCGGCCTGATCATCACCTCGGTTCTGCTGGCCCTCACCGCCGAATACCCGGTGCCCGTCGTGGTGCTCGCCTTCCTGTTGGGCGCCTTCGGTTTCGGCACCAACCCCACGCTCAACAGCCGCGTCTTCAACCTCGCCGCCGACGGCCCCACCCTGGCCCCCGCCTTCAACGTCTCGTCCTTCAACATCGGCATCACCGTCGGCCCCTGGCTCGGCGGACTCGCCATCGGCGCCGGACTCGGCTATGCCAGCGTCGCCTGGATCGGCGCCGCCATAGGCCTGGCCGCACTGGGCACCATCACCTGGGAACAGCTGCTCCCCAAGCCGATTGAGGCCTCCACCGTCACCGACCACCCAACCCCTGCCCTCACCCACTGACCCAGCAGAGATGCGGGCGGCAACGAGCCCCCACCCGCACCCCTTCTGACGTGTCGCACCCGCTGTGGCCTGCCACAGCGGGTGCGACACGTCAGAACCCGTGCGACACATCAAAACCCGTGCGACACGCCGCCTGCGGGACGGAGCAGCACGCGCGTGGACCAACGATGGCCACGCGGTGGCCTGCCCGCACCCTTTCCGACTTCCCGCACCCGCTGTGGCCTGCCACAGCAGATGCGACACGTCAAAACCGGTGCGACACATCAAAACCCGTGCGGCACGCTGCCTGCGAGGCGGAGCAGCACGCGCGTGGGCCAACGATGGCCACGCGGTGGCCTTCCCGCACCCTTTCTGCCTTCCCGCACCCGCTGTGGCCTGCCACAGCAGGTGCGACACGTCAAAACCCGTGCGACACATCAAAACGGGTGCGGCGGTGGGGGCACACCCCTCCCGGCGGACGGCGGACGGCGGACGGCGGAGGGCCGGGCTCAGACGGCCAAACACCCCGGCCCGAGCAGCGCTTTCAAGTCGCCCATCAACGCCGAGGACGGGGAGACGCGCAGGCTGTCGTCGAGTTTCAGGAGGGTGGTTTTGTCGCGGGCGCCGACGTGGCGGATGTGCACGTCGGAGGTGCCGGGGTGGCGGGACAGGACGCGCTTGAGCTCGCCGATCTTGTCGGGGGTGCACAGGCGGGTGGAGAGGGTGACGGCGAGCGGTTTGGCCACGCCGATGGAGGACAGGTCGGGGACGGCGAGATCGTTGGCGATGAGCGAGATGCGGTCGTCGCGGACCGAGACCCGCGCCTTCACCAGCACCACCGCGTCCTCGACCACGTCCATGCCGTAGACCGAATAGGCCTGCGGGAAGAACAGCACCTCGATACCACCGGAGAGGTCTTCGAGCTGCGCGGACGCCCAGGCGAGACCGTTCTTGTTGATGCGCCGGTTGACCGAGGCGAGGATGCCGCCGAGGGTCACCTGCGCGCCGTCCTTGATATCGCCTTCGAGGATGGCGGGGATCTGCGTATCCGCCTGCGCCGCGAGCACATGCTCGACGCCGTTGAGCGGATGCCCGGACACGTACAGGCCGAGCATCTCGCGCTCGAGGGCCAGCTTGTGCTTGGACTCCCACTCGTCGTCGGGCACCTTCACGTTGAACACCGAGGCCACCGACTCGTCCGCGTCGACGCCGCCGAAGAGGTCGAACTGCCCGATCGCCTCGGCCTTCTTGGTGGACATCACCGCGTCGATGGCATCGGAGTGCACCAGCAGCAGACCCTTGCGCGGGTGCCCGAGCGAGTCGAATCCGCCTGCCTTGATGAGGGATTCGGTGACCTTCTTGGTGCAGGCGATCGCGTCGATCTTGTTCAGGTAGTCGGAGAAGTCGGTGAACTTCGACTTCTCCTTGCGCGCGGCGATGATCGAGGACACCACGTTGGCGCCGACGTTGCGCACCGCGCCGAGGCCGAACCGGATGTCCTTGCCGACCGAGGCGAAGTTCAGCTCGGACTCGTTGACATCCGGCGGCAGCACGGTGATGCCCAGGCGGCGGCAGTCCGAGAGGTAGACCGCGGCCTTGTCCTTGTCGTCACCGACGGAGGTGAGCAGCCCGGCCATGTATTCGGCCGGGTAGTTGGCCTTGAGGTAGGCGGTCCAGAACGAGACCAGGCCGTAGCCCGCGGCGTGCGACTTGTTGAACGCGTAGCCGGCGAACGGAAGGATGGTGTCCCACAGGGCCTTCACCGCAGCCTCGGAGAACCCGTTGTTCGTCATGCCCTCGTGGAAGCCCTTGTACTCGGCCTCGAGCACCTCCAGCTTCTTCTTACCCATGGCCTTACGCAGCGCGTCGGCCTTGCCCATGGTGTAGCTGGCGACCTTCTGGGCGATGAACATGATCTGCTCTTGGTAGACGATCAGGCCGTAGGTCTCGGCGAGAATGTCCTTCAGCGGCTCTTCGAGCTCCGGATGGATCGGTTTGATCTCCTGCCGCCCGTTCTTGCGGTCGGCGTAGTCGTTGTGCGCGTTCATGCCCATCGGGCCGGGGCGGTACAGCGCGAGCACGGCGACGATGTCGTTGAAGCCGGTCGGCTGCATGCGCCGCAGCAGGTCGCGCATCGGGCCGCCGTCGAGCTGGAAGACGCCGAGCGTGTCACCGCGGGACAGCAATTCGTAGGTCGCGGGATCGTCCAGCGGCAGGTTGTCCATGTCGAGGTCGACGCCGCGGTTGGCCTTGATGTTGTCCAGCGCGTCACCGATGACGGTGAGGTTGCGCAGGCCGAGGAAGTCCATCTTCAGCAGGCCGATGGCCTCGCAGGACGGGTAGTCCCAGCCGGTGATGATGGCGCCGTCCTGGGCTCGCTTCCACACCGGGATCGCGTCGGTCAGCGGCTCGGAGGACATGATGACCGCGCAGGCGTGCACGCCGGCGTTGCGGATCAGGCCCTCGAGACCGCGGGCGGTCTCGTAGATCTTCGCGACATCGGGGTTGGTGCTGATCAGTTCGCGGACCTCGGCGGCTTCCTTGTACCGCTCGTGATCGGGATCGGTGATGCCGGCCACCGAGATGTCCTTGGCCATGATCGGCGGCGGCAGCGCCTTGGAGATCTGGTCGGCGATGGCGAAACCGGGCTGGCCGAACAGGACTCGCGCGGAGTCCTTGATCGCGGCCTTGGTCTTGATGGTGCCGAAGGTGATCACCTGGGCGACCCGGTCGCTGCCCCACTTCTCGGTGGCGTAGCGGACCATTTCACCGCGGCGGCGATCGTCGAAGTCGATATCGATATCGGGCGCGGACGGGCGTTCCGGGTTCAGGAACCGCTCGAACAGCAGGCCGTGCGGGATCGGGTCGATATTGGTGATGCCCAGCGCGTAGGCGACCAGCGAACCGGCCGCCGAACCACGGCCGGGACCGACCCGGATGCCGACCTCTTTCGCGTGCGAGACGAGGTCACCGACGACGAGGAAGTAGGCCGGGAAGCCCTTCTGCTTGATGACGTCGAGCTCGAAGTAGGCGCGGCTGTAATACTCCTCGGGCACACCGCCGGGGAACCGGCGCTCGAGGCCGCGGTCGACCTCTTTGCGCAGCCACGAATCCTGGTCCTCGCCTTCGGGCACCGGGAACACCGGCATCCGGTCCTTGAAGGCCCACACGTCGTCGTAGGACTGCACCCGCTCACCGATGAGCACGGTGTTGTCGCAGGCGCCGGGGACCTCGGCGTCCCACAGCGCGCGCATCTCCTCGGCGGACTTCAGGAAGTAGCCGTCACCGTCGAACTTGAACCTGGTCGGGTCGGAGAGCGTCTTGCCGGTCTGAATGCACAGCAGCGCTTCGTGGTTGGTGGACTGGTCCTTGGTGACGTAGTGGCAGTCGTTGGTGGCCAGCGGCGGGATGCCGAGCTTGCGGCCGACCTCGAGCAGGCCCTCGCGGACCCGGCGTTCGATGGACAGCCCGTGGTCCATGATCTCGAGAAAGAAATTGTCCTTGCCGAAGATCTCCTGCCACTTGGCCGCCGCTTCCAGGGCCTCGCGGTCGTGGCCGAGGCGCAGCCTGGTCTGCACTTCACCCGAGGGGCAGCCGGTGGTCGCGATGATGCCCTCGGCGTACTGGGCGATGATCTCCTCGTCCATCCGCGCCCACTTGCCGAGCTGGCCCTCGAGCGAGGCCAGCGAGGAGAGCTTGAACAGGTTGCGCAGGCCGGTCGCGGTCTCGGCGACCATGGTCATGTGGGTGTAGGCGCCGGAGCCGGAGACGTCGTCGCCCTTCTGGCTCGGATCGCCCCACAGCACGCGCTTGGTGTCGAAGCGGGAGGCGGGCGCGATGTAGGCCTCGATACCGATGATCGGCTTGATGTCGGCTTTCTTCGCCGAGTTGTAGAACTCGGAGGCGCCGTACATGTTGCCGTGGTCGGTCATCCCGACCGCGTTCATTCCCAGCCGTTTCGCCTCCGCGAACAGGGGCGAAATCTTTGCCGCACCATCGAGCATGGAGTACTCGGTGTGGTTGTGCAGGTGAACGAACGATCCGGACGAGGCGGCCAAGACGGTCCTTCCTCCCAAGGTCTCGACGGGGGTTGGCCTAGCGATTCTAGGCACGTCGGTACGACATTTTTTTCGAGGCGCGCGCGGCGCATCGAGACATCCCAGGAGCCCCCGGCGTGTCGGTGTCGAAGATCACCGGCGCGTCCGGCGAGACCCCCTCGGGGGCGTCCGATTTCCGCGAGCGACGTCCAGCGCGGAACGACCGACCCTACTCGACGCGACCGGTCGGGTCGGTCACCGCCGGACCGCACGGTGCTGCCCCCGGAATCGAGGGCAGCGAATCGGGGATGACAGCGCGGCATCGGGGGCATAGTCACTACCGACAGACACGGGTGTTCCCAATCCTGCCGAGGTATTGATGATTTCGCTCAAAGCACTGTTCGCCGTTCCCGCCGTCGCCGTCGCGACCCTGGTCGCGACCGCCGCCCCGGCCACCGCCCAACTGCACGACTCGTTCGCGACCGTCTACTCGTTCAGCCAGGGACTGTGCGTCGCGTCGGTCAGTTCCGGTGTCACCGGCAACGCCTATCCGGAACACGCCGGGTTCTACGTGGCGACCACGATGTACGGCGTGGGCGGCTGCGCCCTGCCGCTCACGCTCAACTGGCGCAACGTGGACACCGGCGAGACCGGCACGTTCACGGTGACCGCGCAGGGCCCCGGATATTGGAGCAACAGCGGCCGCTCCGCGCTGTTCCATCCCGGCCTGGGCAAGTTCACCGCGACGCTGACGGTCGGCGCCGCGCATATCCCGGAGCCCGGCGAGGTCGAGTTCCGGGTCGACAAGTACCAGGGCTGACGCCGCGCACAAAGTCGCGTCCGCACGCCCGGGTCCGGGGACAGCACATGCGCGGCACCGGCATACGGACGGTGCCGGGCGCGATAATCGGCGCATGAACGGAGTTCCGGCGCCGTGGGGCGCGCGGTGACGGCGACGATCGTCGCCCTGGTGGTCTCGGCCGCCATGATCGCCGGGGCGCTGGTGATCTGGCCGCGCACCCGCCGGGTGGTCACCACGCCGGCCGAGCGCGCGGTGCACACGGCGCTGCACACCGCGTCGCTGGCGGCGATCCCGCTGCGCCGCGGGCTCACCGAACAGTCGGCGCGCGAGTCCGCGCCGCACCTGCGGGTGCTGACCGGCGCCGAAGCGCTCGGCATCGCCGACCCGGACGGCACCCTGCTCGCCTGGGACGGACCGCACGCCGAACTCGCCGAGCATTTCACCGAGGCGGCCAAGCGTGCCGTCACCGGCGAACGGCCGGTGCTCGTGGCCGGGCCGGGTCACAGCGAGCACGCCGGTCGCACGCTGCTCGCGCAGCCGCTGCTGATCGAGAGCACCGGGGTGGCGGGGGCGATCGGCGTCGTCACCACCGGCCGGCCGGGGCCGGGCTGGCTCGGCGCGGTGGCCGAGGTCGCTCGATACGCCTGCGGCCAACTGGAATTGGCCGAGCTGGACGCGTCCCGGGCCCGGCTCGACCGCGCCGAGGTGCGCGCGCTGCGCGCCCAGATCAGCCCGCACTTCATCTACAACGCGCTGAACACGATCGCCTCGTTCGTGCGCACCGACCCGAATCGAGCCCGCGAACTGATCCTGGAATTCGCCGACTTCACCCGCTATTCCTTTCGCGCCGCGGGCGAATTCACCGTGCTGGCCGACGAACTGCGCAATATCGAGCGCTATCTCGCGCTCGAGCGCGCCCGCTTCGGCGACGCACTCGACGTCCGGTTGCAGATCGCGCCGGAGGTGCTCGGCGTGGTGCTGCCCTTCCTCGCGCTGCAACCGCTGGTGGAGAACGCGGTCCGGCACGGCCTGGCGGGCGCGGCGCGCGGCGGCACGGTGCACATCACCGCGGCCGACGCGGGCACCGACTGCCTGATCAGTGTCGAGGACGACGGTGTCGGCATGGATCCGGAACTGCTCCGCTCGGGCGCGCTCGACGCCGTCGAAACCGGCAAGGGCCCGGCCGGTTCCGGTGAGTCCGCGCATGTCGGCCTGGCCAATGTGGACGACCGGCTGCGCGCCGCTTTCGGCAACGACTACGGCCTGACCGTCGAGACCGCACCCGGCGCGGGCACCAAGGTCTCGCTGCGCGTGCCGAAGTTCCGCGCGGGCATCCAGGCGTGATCAGGGAAACCGGGCCGGTGTCCGGCGTGCTGCCCTACTGTTGAGCCATGCTGGTCGGCGTCTGCGACTTTCCGGGCAGATACGCCTTCCCACCGACCGGTTACGCCGGGATCGAGCGCTGGCTGTGGGCGGTGGCCGTCGGCGCGCGCCGCGCGGGGGCCGGCGTGCATCTGCTCGGACCCCAGTGGCGCGGCGAGCTGGCCGGGGCATGGACCGTACGGCCGGTGCGGCTGGAAGCGCTGACCGCCGCGGAGCTGGCCGAATTGCGCACTGCCCGCTACGACCTGCTCGTGGCGTGGCACGAATATCCCGCGCTGCCCGCGTGGCGGCAGGCCTGGCAGGCCCTGGACTGCGCGGTGGCGAGTTTCCAGCACGGCACGAACCGGATGCAGCCCGCGGGCACCTTCGACGGTGCATGCGCCCGGTTGTACTGCTACTCAACGGAAATGATGACGCGCTACACCGCGCACCGGCCGCGCGCGGAACTGGCGGTGCATCTCGGCCTCGGCGAGGACGAGCCGCCCGCCACCGACGGCACGGGTCTGGTGTGGGTGGGCCGCATCGTCGCCGACAAGGCCCCGCATCTCGCGGTGCTGGCGGCCCGGCTGCTGGGTCGGCGAATCACCTTGGTGGGCCCGGTCTTCGACGACGACTATGTGCGCGCGCACCGAGATCTGTTCGGCGCGGACCACGTTCGGTTCGCCGGCGAACTCGGCGGTCCCGCGAAGACCGCGGCCTTCCACGGCGGCGAAGTCTTCGTCTACACCTGTGCCAGGGACTACGTCGAAGCGGGCGCCGCGGTGTTCGGCGAGGCGCTGCGGGCGGGCACGCCGGTCGCCGCGCTGGCCTGGCGCGCGGGCACCTGCGCCGAGGCGGCCCTGTGCGCCGCGTCCGGGCGGATCGCCCGGGTCGAACCGGACGCGTCCGACGAGTGCGCCGCGGCCGCGCTGGCCACCGCGATCGAGGCCGCCGCCACGCTGGACGCCGCGGCGGTACAGGCGGTAGGGCTGGCCAGATTCGATCCCGCGCAACACTTCCGGACACTCGCGGGGCTCGCGACATGACCGACGCGTCGATCGGCCGGCTGGTCACCGCGGGTGTCCGCGCCCGGCTGCTCGGTACCGCCTTCGCGGTGGACGACTCGACCGTGGTGACGGCGTTCCACTGTGTCGGCGATCGGCACACCGGCGCGGTCCGATACCCCGAGGCGGCCGTCGATTTCGCGGGCACCCAGGTGCGGGTGCGTTATGCCGCGGGCGATCCGGTCGCCGACTGCGCCGTGCTGCGCTTGGACGAGCCCAGACCCGATGTGCTGAGCCCACTTCCGCTCGCCACCCGGATCACCGCCCGGTTCTGGCGGGCGACCGGGTTTCCGGCAAGCCTGGCCGAGTTGGGACGGATGTCGATCTCCGGGACGATCACCGCGGTGGACGGTCAGCTGCGCGGTGTGCCCGCGGTGCAGCTCTACGCCGAGCAGGCGGTGGGCGGGCTGGCGCTCGGCGGTTTCTCCGGCGCACCGGTATTCGCCGGCAGCGCACCGGGAGTCGTCGGGCTGATCCGCTACAACCCGCCCGCCCCCGACGCGCCGGACCGTGGCATCGGCGGCATCGTCTTCGCCTGCCCCGTCGCCGCGATCACCGCCCTGCTGGACCGGGTCGGCGTGGTGCCGGTCATGGACGCCAGCCAGGTCGCGGTGCCCGGCCTCGCGGTGGGCGCGTCGGCCGCGGGCGGTCAGGCGACGCTGCCGCCCGATCGCGCGGAGTTCACCGGACGGGCGGACGCGACCGAAAAGCTCGTTGCCGCATTGACTTCTGCGGACGGCCCGGCGATCGTGGCCATCCACGGACAACCCGGAGTCGGCAAGTCCGCCCTCGCCGTGCACGTCGCGCATCGGGTGAGCGCCGCGTTCCCCGACGCGCGCCTGCACATCGATCTGCGCGGCGCGGACCAGCGCCCCGTCTCGGTCGCGGACGCGCTGGAACGCCTGCTGATCGCGCTCGGTCTGCCCGCCGACGCGCTGGCCGCGACCCCCGAGGAACGGTCCGCTCAGTACCGGCGTTTACTCGCCGGTCTGCGCGCACTGATCGTGCTCGACAACGCGAGTTCGGCCGCGCAGGTACGGGCCCTGCTGCCGCAAGCGCCCGGGTGCGCCGTGCTGGTGACCGCACGCCGTCCGATGGCCGCGCTCGACCACGCGCTCACCGTCGCGCTGGACGCGCTCACCGCGGACGAATCCGCGGCCCTGCTCACGGCGGTGCTCGACGACGACGCACGCGCCACCGACCGGGACGCGCTCGCCGCGGTCGCCCGGTTGTGCGGCCACCTACCGCTGGCGATTCGAATCGCGGCCGCCCAGTTACGTTCTCGCCCGCACTGGACGATGGCGCACCTGGCCGGGCGGCTGTCCGACGAACGCCGCAGGCTCTCGGTGCTCTCCGTCGACGATCTCGCGGTGCGCACCAGTTTCGACAGCAGCTATCTCGCGCTCGCCCCGGCACTGGCCACCGCCTTCGCGGCGCTCGGCGCGCTGCGCGGTCCGGACTTTCCGGCCTGGACCCTGGCCGCCCTGCTGGACATTCCGCTGTACGAGGCCGAAGACCTGCTCGACGCGCTGGTCGACGCCCAGCTGGTCGCCTTCGCCCGCCGGGACATCACCGGCGGTCACCGGTTTCGCTGCCACGACCTGCTGCGCGTGTACGCGGCGGAGCAGGCGGCCGAACGCTTTTCGAACACCGAGCGGTCGCAGGGTCGCGCCCGCCTCTTCAGCGGCTACCTCATGCTGTTGCTCGACGCGATGGCGGCGCTCGGGCCGGGCAAGGATCTGTTCCTCGCGGAGTCGGTGCCGATTGTGTGGCAACCGCCTCCCGAAATCGTCTCCGCCGCAAGGGAAGCCGGGACCGCCCAGTGGTTCGCGGACGATCGGCCGGGCCTGGTCGCCGCCGCGCGGCAGGCCTACGAGGACGGCCTGTGGCCTTACGTATGGGGCATCGTCGACGTGTTGAACGGACTCTTCGTCGCGCAGCGGCACGGCGCGGAGTCCCGCGAGCTCAAGGATCTCGCACTCGCGGCGAGCCGCGCTGCCGCCGATCCGGTGGCCGAAGCGGGCGTGTTGTATTCCTACACCGGATATTTCATGGGCAAGGGCGCCTACGCCGAGGCGGTCGCGGGGCTGCACGAGGTGATCGAGCGTTATCGTGCACTGGGTATGGCCGACCGCTGGGCACGCACCATGCTGAGCCTGGCCGTGGTCGAGCGCGACCGCGGGCGGCTCGCGGTCTCCGGTCCGCTGCTCGAACAGTGCATCCAACTGTTCAGCGCGGGTGAGGACGAACTGATCCTCGCCTCCACCCGCCAGAACTACGCCGTGGTGCGGCGTGACCAAGGCTACCTGGCCGAGGCCGCGGCCGATCTCGACCGCTGCCTGCCGGTCTTCCTTGCGCACGGGGACAATTCGGCCTGCGGACGCGGCTTGCACAGCCGCGCGGTGCTGCACCTCTACCTCGGTCGCTTCGCCGACGCCGACGCCGACCTCGCCACCGCCCGGCCGCTGTGCGTGCAAGCGGGTGACGCCCGGTGGACCGGCATCGTCGACCTGTTCCGTGCGCGCTTGCTCGGCCGGTACGGCCGCTGGACCGAGCTGCTCGCCGCATTGCCCGCGTGTGAACGGAATTTCGACGACAGCGACGACGATCTGGGCCGTGCGCAGGTGTGGCGCACGTTCGGCGCAGCCCGCCGCGCGCTCGGCGACTATCCCGGCGCGCTGCGCGAATATGCCCGCGCCGCAGCGGTCTACGACGCGACCGGCGAAGACCGGATGAAGGCCAAACTGCACTACGGCACCGCGCTGACCCACCTGCGATCGGGCGACCCGGCGACCGCCCTGACCGGATTCACCACGGCCGACGAGCTTTTCACCGAACTCGATGATCAGCCCTGGTTGCTGCGCACGCGGCGCAGGCTGGTCACCTTGCGGCCGGATCGGCCGGGCGGCTGGCCGGAGGTCCGTTCCCGCGCCGAGCAGTTGATCGACCGAGCCGGGCCGGGCTTCTATCCGGCCTGGTTGCGTCCGATCCTGGACGAGGCGGTCGCGAAGGGGGCCTGAAGTGCGCATTGCCTACGTGTGCCGCGACCTGGGGACGGACTCGACAACCGGGAGCGGCGCACTGGTGCTGGCCGCCGCGACGGCGTTGGCGGCACACGGCCACGAGATCCACCTGGTCAGCGAAAACCTTTCCGCCCCGGTGCGGCATGCGGTGTCCGCGACCGATCGGCTGCGCTGGCAGCCGACCCTGCCCGCGCGGCCCCGGCATCGCTACTTCACCGACGAGCAGTGCTATGCCGACCGGGTGTACGACACACTGCGCCTCGTGCACGAACGGGCACAGCTCGACGTCATAGATCTGGTAGACGCGGGCGGGGCCGCCCTGACCCTGCTGCGGGCCCGGCGGCTGCTCGGCGATTTCGCCGATACCCGCCTGGTGGTGTCGCTGCATCCCTGGGCGACCGCGACCGAAGGGCCGCAGCGGGATCGGCCCGCCACCTTCGCCCGCGAACTCACCGCCTTCGCCGAGCAGTACGCGCGACGGCACGCAGACGCCGTGCTGGCCTGCGGCGACGCTGTGGCGCGCACAGTCGAGTTCCCTACGCGCCGTTACCTTCCCGGGCTGCACCGGCCGGATTCGGTACAGCCCCGCGGAATACTGCCAGAGACCGTCCTGTGGCTGGGTACCCTCTGTCCCGCCGCAGGACTCGATACCGTGCTGCGCGCCGTCGAACTCGCCCACGCGGCACTACCGGCGATCCGAGTGGTCGTCCGCGGCGAGGACACCGCGACCAACCCGGTCGGCCGATCGTATTGGCAGTATGTCCGCCAAGGGCTTTCCGAAGAACTGCGCGAGCTGGTGACCTACGAAGGGCCGCTCGACACCGACCGTCCGCCCCCTGGGTCCCTGTGTGTGGTGGCCGCGGGTACCGCGGGCACACCCACGGAAACGTTGTGGGCCATGGCCTCCGGCTGCCTGGTGCTCGCGCCTGCGGGCAGCGTCGGTGCCGACCTCGTCGGCGACGGCGGTACCGTCGCGCCCGGTGTGGCGGCGATGGCGGCTGCGCTGGTCGCCGGTCTCACTGCGCCGGAAGGCAAGTCGCGGCTACCCACCGCGGTAGGCCACACGCCCGAGCAGGTGGCCGCGAGACTTGCGGCCGTCTACCCGTCGGTTCCGTTGCCGCCGCCCGCCGAACCTCGGGCGGCAGAACTGGTTTCGATCGTGATTCCGGTGCACGACTACGGCCGGTTCCTGCCCGGCGCACTGGAGTCCGTGCGCCGCTGCGGACTTGCCGACCTGGACATCGTGATCGTGGACGACGGATCGACCGATCCCGGGACCGTCGCCCTCCTGGACACGTTGACCGATGTCACGCTCGTCCGGCAGCCCCACCGCGGGCTCTCGGCCGCGCGCAACGCGGGCCTGCGGCACGCCGAAGGCGAGCTGGTCCTGGTATTGGACGCCGACGATCGCATCCGGCCCGGCTTCCTGCCCGCCGCCGTCGCGGCCATGCGCCGCGACGCCACCCTGGGGTTCGTCGGCGGCTACGTGCGCTACTTCGAACTGCTCGAGCTGGTGTACGTCCCCGCGGGCATGCCCACCGACCTCAACCTCGTGCTGCACACCCACCTGAAGTCGATGGTCCTGTATCGCCGGACCGCGGTGGACCGGCTCGGCGGCTACGACGAACAGCTGCCCGCCTTCGAGGACTGGGAGCTCCAATTGCGCCTGGCGCTGGCCGGCTACGACTCCGACGTGCTGCCGATCGTCGGCCAGCTCTATCGGCGCCACGCCGACTCGATGTCGTTCCGGCACAGCAACGGCATGCGCGACGAACTGGTCCAGTATCTGGTCCGCAAGCACGCGGGCGCGCTGGGCCACGCCCGGCTGGTGCGTCTGCTGCTCGTCCTGGTCGACCTGTGGAAGACCGGCTACGAGCCGAGCACCTCGGTGCTGCTGCAGCGTTCCGCGCGGTGCGACCCGGCACTGCCTTTACGATGGAGCGATTGTGGCCAGGAGCGCTGAGGGGAGCGGCGGCGTAGTGCGCGTACTCGCCGTCGACGACGAGAAGCCGGCTCTCGACGAGCTGGTCTATTTGCTGCGCGCCCAGCCGGGCGTCGGCGAGATCCACGCCGCCGCCGACGCGACCACCGCGTTGCGCGTGTTGCGGGCGCATTCGGTGGACGCCGTGTTCCTCGATATCAACATGCCCGGGCTGGACGGCATGGAGCTGGCAGGCATTCTCTCGGAGTTCGCGAACCCGCCCGCGGTGGTCTTCGTGACCGCGCACGACGACCGTGCGGTGGCCGCGTTCGATCTCGGGGCGGTGGACTATCTGCTCAAACCACTGCGGGAGGAGCGGCTCGCCGAGGCGGTGCGCCGGATCGTCAGCGCCCGGGCGACCGCAATACCGGTCGCCGACGCGCCGCGGGCCGACCCGAGCGAAGTGATCCCGGTCGAGCTCGGCGGCGTGACCACGCTGGTGCCCCGGTCCAGCGTGAGCTGGGTGGAGGCGGACGGCGACTACGCCAGGCTGCACACCAGCGGTGGTTCGCATCTGGTCCGGATCCCGTTGTCCGCGTTGGAGTCTCGCTGGCAGGACGCCGGATTCCTACGGGTGCACCGCTCCTACCTGGTGGCCTTGCGATTGGTCACCGGCCTGCGCACCGTCGGCACCGGCACCGTGGTGTGCCTGCGTGCCGAGGGCAGCGCCGGGGCGGTCGAACTACCGGTCAGCCGCAGGCAGGTCCGGGAGCTGAAACAGCGTCTGGTGCGCCGGCCCCGGCAGCAATGGACCGGCCAGTGACCGGGCCGCAGCGCCCGGTCCGGCAGCGCGTCGTGCTGTCGGAACGGCGCGGCGCGCGCCGGGTGCGCACCCGGGTGGAGGTGGCCGAGCAGACCGAGATCGGCGAGGCGCTGATCGGCGGGCTGATCCGCGCCCAGCTCGGGTTGGCGTTGCGGCTCGGACTGGTCACCGTCGTCGTATTGTGCGCGCTGCCGGTGCTTTTCGGGATCGGCCAGGTGGGTTCGGTGGTGGTGCTGGGGATCCGGCTGCCCTGGCTGCTGCTCGGCGTCGCGGTCTATCCGCTGCTGTATCTGATCGGCCGCCTGTACGTCCGCCTCGCCGAACACAACGAGCAGGACTTCCTGGACCTGGCCGAGGACTGATGCACACGGCCGCACCCCTTTCGACCTCCCGCACCCGCTGCGGCCTGCCACAACGGGTGCGCGAGCGCGAAAAGAGTGCGGGCATCGGAGTCCGCCCGTGAACGCGGGCTCGGTGCCGGTACTCACCGTGCTCGCGCTGCTGTTCGCGGCGCTGGCGACGGTCGCGATCGGCGCCTACGGAGTTCGCCTGGCGCGCACCACCTCCGACTTTCTGGTCGCGTCCCGCAGTGTGCGCTCCGGCTGGAACGCCGCCGCGATCTCCGGTGAGTATCTCTCGGCCGCTTCGTTTCTCGGCGTGGCCGGGCTCATCGCGAAGTACGGCGCCGACGCGCTGTGGTACCCCGTGGGTTTCACCGCCGGATATCTGGCCCTGCTGCTGTTCGTCGCCGCGCCGCTGCGCCGCTCGGGCGCGTACACGGTGCCGGATTTCGCCGAATTCCGTTTGGGTTCCTTGCGATTGCGCAGGTTGGCCGCGCTGGTCGTGGTGCTGGTGTGCGGGGTGTATCTGATCCCGCAGTTCCAGGGCGCCGGGTTGACCCTGCACACGCTGCTCGGTTTGCCCGACTGGGTGGGTGCGGCCGCGGTGGGCGCCATCGTGATCGCCAATGTGGCGGGCGGCGGCATGCGATCGATCACGCTGGTGCAGGCCTTCCAGTACTGGCTCAAGCTGACCGCGGTGGCGATCCCGGCCCTGGTGCTACTCGGCCATTTTCTCGGCGAGGATCGGCCGCTCGGCGCGCCCGCTCCCCCGGTGGTGACCGAGCGGACCGTGGTCGATGTGCGCACCGACGTGGTGGTACAGGTCGATGCGACACAACAGGTTTCGATCACCGGGCGGCTCGACGACCGGACGGTGGACGGCGAGGTGGCGCTCGCGCCGGGCGACCCACGAACTGGCGGCGGGCACCGAACTGGTGCTGGCAGCGGGCACCGAGGTGCCCGTGGTGGCCGGTGCGCCCGCGGACGGCGCGGCCTGGCTGGAACCCGGCGGCGGCTTCGGCGGCAAACACCCGACCTACCAGGTCTATTCGCTGATCATCGCGACCTTCCTCGGCACCATGGGATTACCGCACGTGCTGGTGCGGTTCTACACCAACCCGGACGGCCGGGCCGCGCGTGCCACGGCGCTCGCGGTGATCGGCCTGGTCGGCCTGTTCTATCTGTTCCCGATCCTGCTCGGGGTTTTCGCGCGACTGTATGTGCCGCAACTGCTGATCACCGGCACCTCCGACGCCGCGGTGGTGCTGATGCCGAGTTCGGTGGTCGCCGGGCTGCCCGGCCAATTGCTCGCCGCACTGGTGGCCGCCGGCGCCATCGCGGCGTTCCTGTCCACGTCCTCCGGGCTGCTGGTCAGCATCGCGGGCGTGCTCAGCACCGATATGCTGCGCGGGCGGATCCGCGACTTCCGCGCCGCCGCGCTGGTGGCGGGCGTTGTCCCGCTTGCCCTTTCGCTGACCGTGGCGTCCTTGGACCTGTCCCGCACGGTCGGGCTGGCCTTCTCGGTGGCCGCGTCGACGCTGTGCCCGCTGCTGGTGCTCGGTATCTGGTGGCGGGGACTGACCGCGCGCGGCGCCGCGGCCGGGCTGATCGCGGGCGGGCTGGTATCCGGTGGTGCGACCGTGGTTTCGGTGACCGGCGGGCTGTCCGACGACTTCGGCAACGGCTGGCCCGCGGCCCTGCTCGGCTATCCCGCGGCGATCAGCGTCCCGCTGGCGTTCGCGACGATGATGCTGGTCAGCAAGCGGACTCGCGGACCGGGCACGCGGCGGGTGGGGCGGATCTTCGTGCGCATGCACGCGCCCGAACGATTGGGCATGGGCGCCGACCGCGAACGCAGCCTGCGCTCGGACTGAACCGCCGACCGCTCGTCGCGGCCCAGCGACCGCTCACCGCACAATCGGCCGCCTTCCCGGAGTGACCCACACCACATCACCATTTCCGCACGCGGGCCTGGCTACGGTGCAGAGCAAGTAAGCCATGTCACACGCTAGGACCATCATGACCAGTACCGAACTCGACGGCGACGCCGCCCGGCGCACCCCGAGTGCAGCCGAGTTCATCGCAGTGCAGGCCAGCCCGCAGTTCCAAGAGCTACGAATGCGCTTACGCCGCTTCGTGTTTCCGATGACCGCCCTGTTCCTGCTGTGGTACCTCAGCTACGTGTTGCTCGGCGCGTACGCGCACGACTTCATGGCGCACAAGCTCTTCGGCAACATCAATGTCGGATTGCTGCTCGGGCTCGGGCAGTTCGTGTCCACCTTCGTCATCACCGCGCTGTACGTCCGGTTCGCCAACCGGGAACTGGATCCGCGCGCCGAGGCCATCCGTAACCACCTCGAAGGGGACCGGGCGTGAACCACCTCAGCACCTACGCCGCCGCGGCCACCGTCGGCGAGCCCGTGGCGAACATCGCCATCTTCGGCGTGTTCGTCGCGATCACCATGGTTGTGGTGATTCGCGCCAGCCGCAGCAATGCCACCGCCGCCGACTTCTTCACCGGTGGCCGCGGCTTCTCCGGCCCGCAGAACGGCATCGCCATCGCCGGTGACTATCTTTCCGCCGCAAGCTTTCTCGGCATCGCCGGCGCCATCGCGGTGTACGGCTACGACGGCTTCCTGTACTCCATCGGCTTCCTGGTCGCCTGGTTGGTCGCGCTGCTGCTGGTCGCCGAAATGCTGCGGAACACCGGCAAATTCACCATGGCCGATGTGCTCAGCTTCCGGTTGAAGCAGGGTCCGGTGCGCACCGCCGCGGCGTTGACCACGCTGGCGGTCTCGCTGTTCTATCTGCTGGCCCAGATGGCCGGCGCCGGCGGTCTGGTCGCGCTGCTGCTCGACATCTCCGACAAGACCGGGCAATCGGTCGTGATCGCCGTGGTCGGCGTGCTGATGATCGTGTACGTGCTGGTCGGCGGCATGAAGGGCACCACATGGGTGCAGATCATCAAGGCCGTGCTGCTGATCACCGGCGCGGCGCTGATGACGATCATGGTGTTCGCCAAGTTCGGCTTCAACCTGTCCGACATCCTCGGCTCGGCGCAGGAGCACGTCGCCGATTCGACGAACAAGGCCGTGGCCGCCCGGGACGTGCTCGCGCCCGGCGCGCAGTACGGCGGCAGCGCCACCTCGAAACTGAACTTCCTGTCTCTCGGTTTGGCGCTGGTGCTCGGCACCGCGGGTCTGCCGCATGTGCTGATGCGCTTCTACACCGTGCCGACCGCGAAGGAGGCGCGCCGATCAGTCGTGTGGGCGATCGGGCTGATCGGCGCGTTCTACCTGTTCACCCTGGTGCTCGGCTACGGCGCCGCCGCCATCGTCGGCCCGGACCGGATCCTGGCCGCCGCGGGCGGACAGAACTCGGCGGCCCCGCTGCTCGCGTTCGAACTCGGCGGCGTGATCCTGCTCGGCATCATCTCCGCGGTCGCGTTCGCCACCATCCTCGCGGTGGTCGCGGGCCTCACCATCACGGCGGCCACCTCGTTCGCGCACGACATCTACGCCGGCGTCGTCAAGCGCGGCAAGGTCGACGATGCCAAGCAGGTCAAGGTATCCCGGATCACCGCGGTGGTGATCGGCGTGATCGCGATCGGTCTCGGCATCCTGGCGAACGGGCAGAACATCGCCTTCCTGGTGGCGCTGGCGTTCGCGGTGGCGGCCGCGGCGAACCTGCCGACCATCCTGTACTCGCTGTTCTGGCGGCGGTTCAACACCACCGGCGCGCTGTTCAGCATGTACGGCGGCCTGATCTCGACCATCGTGCTGATCGTCTTCTCCCCCGCGGTGTCCGGCAACAAGACCGCGATGCTGCCCGGGTCCGATTTCGACTGGTTCCCGCTGTCCAATCCCGGAATCGTCTCCATCCCCTTGGCTTTCGTGCTCGGCATCGTCGGCACCCTGATCGGCAAGCCCGACGAGGACCCGGCCAAGGCGGCGGAGATGGAGGTCCGCTCGCTGACCGGGGTCGGCGCGGAGAAGGCGGTCGCGCACTGACCGCTGCTCGATCCTCGTTGTCCCCCGTGCTTTCCCGTTAGGAGATATCGCGTTGTCCAGCGCCACCACTGATTCCCGCGACACCACCGGCTACCCGCCCGGCACCGAGTTCGCCGCCCTGGCGAATGCCGATGCGTCCCTGTACAGCTGGGCCGCCGAGGATCGGCAGGCGTTCTGGGCCGAGCAGGCGCGCAAGCTCGACTGGGCGCAGCCGTGGTCGCAGGTGCTGGACTGGAGTGACGCGCCGGTCGCCAAGTGGTTCGTCGGCGGCAAGCTGAACGTCGCCTACAACTGCGTCGACCGGCACGTGCTCGCCGGGTACGGCGACCAGGTCGCCATCCACTGGGAGGGCGAGCCCGGCGACTCCCGCGATATCACCTACGGGGAACTGCGCGACGAAGTATGCAGGGCCGCTAACTATTTCACCGAGCTGGGGCTGCGGGCGGGTGATCGGGTCGCCATCTACATGCCGATGGTGCCCGAGGCCATCGTCTCGATGTTGGCCTGCGCCCGGCTCGGCCTCACCCACTCGGTGGTGTTCGCGGGCTTCTCCCCCACCGCGCTGCGCCAACGCGTCGACGACGCCGAGGCCAGACTGGTCGTCACCACCGACGGGCAATGGCGGCGTGGGACGGCCGCGCCGCTGAAGGCGGCGGTGGACGAGGCGCTCGGCGGGGCGCCCGCCACGGTGGAGCACGTATTGGTGGTGCGGCGCACCGGAATCGAGGTGCCGTGGACCGACGGCCGCGACCTCTGGTGGCACGACACGGTCACCGATGCCTCGCCGGAGCACGAGGCGCAGGCCTTCGACGCCGAGCACCCCCTGTTCATCCTCTACACCTCAGGCACCACCGGAAAACCCAAGGGCATCCTGCACACCAGCGGCGGCTACCTCACCCAGACCGCCTACACCCACCACAACGTCTTCGACCACAAAGCCGGACAAGACATCTACTGGTGCACCGCCGACATCGGCTGGGTCACCGGCCACAGCTACATCGTCTACGGACCACTGGCCAACCGCGCCACTCAGGTCGTCTACGAGGGCACCCCGAACGCGCCCGACGAGCACCGGCATTTCCGGATCATCGAAAAGTACGGCGTCAGCATTTATTACACGGCGCCGACGCTGGTCCGCACCTTCATGAAATGGGGTCGTGAGATCCCCGACGCGCACG
Organism: Nocardia brasiliensis NBRC 14402; assembly: GCF_000308475.2. Classification (GTDB taxonomy): domain Bacteria; phylum Actinomycetota; class Actinomycetes; order Mycobacteriales; family Mycobacteriaceae; genus Nocardia; species Nocardia brasiliensis. The sequence goes on from NZ_BAFT02000038.1 coordinate 278,180, forward strand.
ACCTGTCCTCACTGCGGCTGCTCGGCAGCGTCGGCGAGCCGATCAACCCGGAAGCGTGGCGCTGGTATCGCGAGGTCATCGGCGGCAATCGCACCCCGATCGTGGACACCTGGTGGCAGACCGAGACCGGTTCGATCATGATCTCGCCGCTGCCCGGTGTCACCGCCGCCAAGCCCGGAGCGGCGATGACACCGCTGCCGGGCATCTCGGCCAAGGTCGTCGATGACGACGGCGTCGAACTCGGCCGCGGCGCAGCCGGATTGCTCGTGCTCGACCAGCCGTGGCCGTCGATGCTGCGCGGCATCTGGGGCGACATGGACCGGTTCCGCGACACCTACTGGGCCCGATTCGCCACCGCCGGTTGGTATTTCGCCGGTGACGGCGCGAAGCTCGACGCCGACGGCGATCTCTGGGTGCTCGGCCGGGTCGACGACGTGATGAACGTGTCCGGGCACCGGATCTCCACCGCCGAGGTGGAATCGGCGCTGGTCGGGCACTCCGGGGTCGCCGAGGCCGCGGTGGTCGGGGCCAGCGACGAGACCACCGGACAGGCCATCGTCGCCTTCGTCATCCTCGCCGCGGGCGCGGCGAACACCGGCGAGACCCTCATCACAGAACTGAAAGCGGCGGTCTCGCACGACATCAGCCCGATCGCCCGACCCCGCGAGATCCACCTCGTGCCGGAGCTCCCGAAGACCCGCAGCGGCAAGATCATGCGCCGGCTGCTGCGTGACGTGGCCGAAGGCCGCGAACTCGGCGACACCTCGACCCTGGTCGACCCCAAGGTCTTCGAGGCCATCGCCCGCGGGTGAACCCGCACCGCGACGGACCCGGCCGACTGACGAGGGGCGGGCCGGGTCCCTCGCGACCAGGATCCGAGGTTTTCGACCCGATCGCTGCGGGGTAACCCGCTGACGGCGGACCCGGTTACCCACCGATGAGGGGGATCGGGTCCGCCCCTGCGTATGCAGCTCAGCTCGGGGGTGTCGGCCCAGTTGCGCACGCCGCCGCGAGCTGCCTGGCCTCGGCCACCGTCAATTTCGCGCCCGCCGTGTGCGCCTCGGTGAACGCGGGCGCACCGAGGGCGGCACGCACGGCCGCGGCAGGCCGCTCGATGTCCGGGCGTTCGGCCGGGAGCAGAGGCATGCCGTTCGCTGCACGGACGGTTTCCGCGGCCCCGAAAAGCTGCGCCGCGGTGTCGAATTCGCCGAGCGCGCCGGCGGCGGCCGCGAGACCGGCCAGCGCGAAGGCGGTGTCGCGCGGCGCTTCGATGCGCTGGGCGCCGTCGAGGGCGTCGAGGTGCATGGCGAGGGCCGCGGCGAACTCGCCACGTTCCTCGTGCAGGTAGCCGAGTTCGACCTGCAACATGGGCAGGAACAGCGGCGTCTCCTCGCCTTCCGTCGGCGTCATGGCCAGCAGCTCGCGCAGCATGCGTTCGGCCACTTCGGATTCCCCGACCCGGCGCGCGGTGAACGCCAGCACGATCGAGGCGAACACCCGGCTCGGGCCGTAACCGTGCTCGGCGGCCAGCCGCAACGCCTGCTCGCCCATGCCGCGGGCGCGCTCGAATTCGGTGTGCTGCATGGCGATCCAGCCGAGCCAGCACAGATGGGTGCACACCTGACCCCACAGCTCCAGCTCCTGCGCCAAACCCAAAGCCTCGGTGTGGATGTCGGCGGCGCCGGCCAGGTCGCCGGTCAATTCGGCCAGACCACCGAGCCATTCGGCGGCCTGGAGCCTGCCCCAGCGATCATCGATCTCGGCGAACAGGCGCGCCGCCGAGCGCGCGTGGTGCGCCAGCGCCGTCAGATCCGCGCGGCTGTGCGCGGCCTGCGCCAGCGCCACATGCCCGGTGGCCACGCCCCATCGATCGCCGAGCCGCTCGCAGACCGGAAGTGCCCGGCGCACCAGGCCTTCCAGCTCGGGCAGGTCGCCCGAATCGAGGGCGGAGACGGCGAGGAACAGTTCGGCCCTGGCCCGCCCCGCCGGGTCGTCGATGGTGTCGAACACCGCGAACACCTCGGCCCGCTTGGCCGCGCCGCCGGTGAATTCCGCCTGCTGAAAGGCGAATCCGGCCCGCCAGGCCAGCGCGGGCGCGCGCTGTTCGGGTGCGCCGCCTAGCGCCAGCGCGGCCTCGAACCAGCGCCGCGCCTCGGCCAGCCGGCCGCGCAGGAACCAGTACCAGGCGAGCGCGTTCACCAACCGCAATGCGTGCTCGGCCGCGCCCGCGCGCAGGTAACCATCCAGTACCACCCGCAGATTCGCCACCTCGGCGTCCAACCGCAGCAGCCACCGGCGTTGGTCGGCGCCGGTCAACTCGGGGGCCGCCCGCTCGGCCAGTTCCAGGTAGTACCGGTGGTGCGCCTCGAAGGCCGTATCGAACTCCTTCGCTTCGGCCAAGCGATCCATGCTGAACGCGGCCACCGACTCGAGCAGTCGGTACCGCCGGCCGACGGCTTGCACCAGCGATCGATCCACCAGTCGCCCTACCACGTCGGCGACCGTCGACGGATCGAGCACGATACCGGGGCCGGACGCGGTCGCGCTGTTGCCGGATAGCGGTCCGGCAGGCGGGTCGCCGAGCGATTCCCCTGTGGCGCAGACGATCTCGGCCGCCTCCAGGGTGCAACCGCCCGCGTGGACGGCCAGGCGGCGCAGCACCGTCTGCTCCGTCTCGTCCAGCAGCCCCCAGCTCCAGTCGATCATCGCGGTCAGCGTCTGCTGGCGCGGCGGCGCACCACGGTGACCGGTGGCCAGCAGGCGGAAGCGGTCGTCGAGCCGGGCGACCATCTCGTGCACGCCGAGCGCGCGGACCCGGGTCGCCGCCAGTTCCAGGGCGAGCGGGATGCCGTCGAGTCGGCGGCAGAGGGTGGCGACCGCGGCCGCGGTGTCCGCGTCCAGCACGAAATTACGGTCGCTCGCCCGCGCACGGGTCACGAAAAGCTGGACCGCACCGGCATTTTCGAGGGCGGCCAGGTCGGTGTCGGAACTCGGCACAGCGAGCGGTTCGACCGTGACGACCTCTTCGCCGGGCAGACGCAGCTGCTCCTGACTCGTCGCCAGGATGTGCAGGTTCGGCGCGGCGCCGAGCAGCAGTTCCGCCAGCTCGGCGGCGTAATCGACGACATGCTCACAGTTGTCGAGAACGAGCAGCAGTTCCTGCTCGGCCAGCGCGGCGCGGACCAACTCGACGGGATCGCCGCCGTCGTCGGTACGGATGTCGAGCACCTGCGCGACCGCGTCGACGAGGAAACAGGGGCCGTCGGCGGCGGTGGGTTGCAGCGGCGCCAATTCGACCAGCCAGGTGCCCTGCGCGAAACGGTCGGTGAGCGCGGCGGCCGCGGCCAGGGCCAGCCGGGTCTTGCCGACACCGCCCGGACCGGTCAGCGTGACCAGCCTGGCCTCGTCCACCGCGCGCCGCACCTCGGCGAGATCGCTTGCCCGTCCGATGAGTTCGGTGCGCTGGGCGGGGATGTTCGAGGTGCGCCGCCGCAGCACCGGCGCCGGCGGCGCGGCGGTGAGCAGCAGATCCTGGCCCAGGATCGAGCCGTGCAGCGCGACCAGCTCCGGGCTGGGGTCCAGACCCAGTTCGTCGGCGAGCTGCCTGCGCAGATCCGCGTAGCTGTCCAGCGCTTCGGCCTGCCTGCCCGCGCCGTAGAGCGCCTTCAGCTGTGCCGCGCGAAGACGTTCCCGCAGTGGGTATTCGGCGACGATGGCGGCGAGCTCCCCTGCGACGTCCCGGTATTCGCCGAGAGCCAGCCGCGCCTCGGCCAGTTCCTCCACCGCGACCAGGCGCTGCTCGGTCAGCTGCGCGATGGCGGGCTGGGCGAATGTGGCGTCCCGGAAGTCGGCGAACGCGGGGCCGCGCCACAACGCGAGCGCCTCGGCGAGGGTGCGCGCCCGCTCGCGCAGTTCGGTGGACGCCCGCGCGGTTGCCACCAACTCACGAAAACGCAACGCGTCCACCGCCGTGGTGGCGAGCCGGTAGCCGGGTGGCGGCGAGACCACCAGCTCGCGGGCGCCGGACTCGGCGTCCTCCAGCGCCCGGCGCAACTGCGAGGCCTTCGCAGCGAGGGTGCCCGCCGGGTTGCCGGGCGGATCGTCGGCCCAGATGTCGTCGATCAAACGGTCACTCGATACCGGTTGCCCCGGCTGCACCAGCAGGTCGGCCAGCAACGCCCGCACCTTTGTCCCAGGAATCGGCACGACGGTGCCGCCGTCCGTCCAGACCGTCAACGGACCGAGCACACCAAACCGCATACGGGCAGCTTAACCATGCCCTCGAGCGGCGGAATCGCACCGTAAACAAACCGGAAGGCAGGCCGCGCAGAGTTGGTGACAACGCAGGACGAACACCCCACAGAAAAGAGCTTCCGATGAAAATCACCACCGTCTTCGCCGCCACCGCCCTCGCCGCCACCGCGCTGCTGACCGGTTGCACGACCACCGACCAGCCCGAGAAGTCCACGCCCGGCGCCTACGCCGACGTCAACGGCCTGCACATGTACTACGAGGTGCACGGCGCCCCGACCGACCAGCCGCCGCTGGTGCTGCTGCACGGCGCGCTCTCGGGCATCGACACCGACTTCGGCCAGCTGATCCCCGAACTGTCCAAGACCCGCCAGGTCATCGCGGTGGAACAGCAGGCGCACGGCCGCACCGCCGATATCGATCGCCTGCTGCGGACCCCGCAGATGGCGGCCGACACCGTGGCGCTACTGAAGCAGATCGGCGTGCAGCGGGCGGACATTCTCGGCTACAGCATGGGTGCCGGTGTGGCACTGGAGATCACGCTGAAGAATCCGGAGTTGGTGCGCAAGCAGATCCTGGCGGCGGGGTCGCTGGGTGCGGGCGGCATGCATCCCGGACTGCTCGAAGGGCTCGCCGACCTGAAGCCCGAGATGCTGCACGGTTCACCGTTCCACGAGGACTACCTGAAGAACGCGCCGCGCCCCGAGGACTTCCCGAAGCTGGTCGAGCGGGTGCGCGAGCAGGACATGAACGGCATCCCGGAGGTCGCGCCCGACGACGCCCGCAAGATCAAGGCGCCGACTCTGACCGTGATCGGCGATTCCGATATCGTCCGGCCCGAGCACGCGGTCGAGATGTTCCGGCTCTTCGGCGGCGGCATCATGGGCGACACCCCGGCCGGGCTGCCGAACGCACAGCTGGCCATCCTGCCCGGCACCACGCACGTCACGCTGGTGCACCGGCCCGACCTGCTGCTGCCGATAATCCCGGCCTTCCTCGACGCCCCCGTCAAGGACACGCTGTGACACAGCAGCGCGGGAGCGACCCGGACCGGTTGCGGGTGGTGCTGATCCAGAGCAGCACCCGCACCGGGCGGTTCGGGCCGACCGTGGCCGACTGGTTCGCCCGGCAGCTGCGCCGCCGCGACCTGCAGGTGGATCGGCTCGACCTCGCGACGGCCGGGCTCCCCGACCAGCTGGCCGGCCACGACGAACCGGCGCCGATCACGGTGCGGCAGTTCGGCGATCGGCTCGCCGCCGCCGACGCGTTCGTCGTGGTCACCCCCGAATACAACCGCAGCTTCCCCGCCGCCCTGAAGAACGCGATCGACTGGTTCGACACCGAATGGGCCGCCAAGCCGGTCACCGTCGTCGGCTACGGCACCGACTCCGACGGTGGGCACGCCGCCACCCAGCTCCGCCAGATCTTCGGCGAACTCAACGCCGTCCCCATCCGCCGCACCCTCACCATCACCAAAGCCTGGCAACGCTTCGCCCCCAACGGTTCCTGGCCCCGCCGCGACCCCGACCTGGAAGCCGCCACCACCGCCACCGTCGACCAACTCCTCTGGTGGGCCACCGCCCTCCGCACCGCCCGCACCACCGCCCCCTTCATCCCCTGACCCAGCACCATTCAGATGTATTGCTGGACAGGCGATCACCAGGTATTGGTGGCGGCATCGTTCGAGTAGCTGCCGCCACCATTACCTGGTGATCATCTGTCCAGTGGCGTCGCCTGCTCGCCCGCGGCGAACTTCGCGCTGGTCCGCCTACCTTCGCGCGCGATGCTCGGTTCGCTCGCTACGGGGGCGCCGGGCGTTTGCACGAGCGAACGCACGCTGGAGGGAGCATGTCGGGCGGGGTTGAACCGGTGGGGTGGGTGGGCCGTAGATAGGGGAAGCGGTGCGCGTGGTCTGGCGGCCGTGTTTCGAGGAGATCTTATGAGACGTCTCGGGCCTTGGCTCACCCTGGCGGCGGTGGCGGTGCTCGGCATCGCGCTGGTTGTTGTCAATATGTCGAAAGAGAGCGAACCCGCTGCGGCGGAAAAGAATACGGCGGTGGGGCCGACGAGTGCGGTTGTCCCGGTAACGCCGCCCACCGATGTGGCTGTGCCGGTGCAGTTTCCGGCGAAAGCGGACTATGTGGGCACCGTTGCACCGGCGACGGGTGCGCCGATCACGCTGTCGATCACCGTCGAAGGGGGTAAGGCGATCGCCTATGCCTGCGACGGGGCTTCGGTCGAGTCCTGGTTGCAGGGCATTGCCGTGGACGGAACGCTGAAGCTGACCGGTAGGAACGAGGCCAGGCTGGACGGGCGCTACGACGGCAAGACCGTCACCGGCACGCTCACCCTCGGCGCGCGGAAGTGGGAATTCGGCACTGCGGCAGTGCAATCGCCCGCCGGACTCTATGTCTACACCGAGGGCGGCGTGCGGCAGAGCTGGATCGTCGACGGCAACGGCGCGGTCACCGGCGTCCAGCGGGCCGCCGATGGCAGCACCTCGCCCGCCCCTGGCCTGGCCGCGGACGCGACCGCGATCGTCGACGGCAAGAAAATCATTGCGAACAAGGTGAGCGGTGGCGACAGTGTCGGCTGAGCGCGAGACCGCATCCCCCGGACGGTCGCAATCCGGTACGGCGGCCCTCGCCGTCGCACTGCTGATCGGTGCCGCGGTGGCGGTGTTGCTCGGCGTGTACGGGAAAACGCATGAACCGTCGGCTTTCTCGGTCAATGTCGCCGGCTTCTCCGGTCCGCAAGCGGTGAAGACTTGGCTGGCCACCCTCGCTTTCGTGCTCGCGCTCGGCCAGTTCGGTTCGGCGCTGGCGATGTACGGCAAGCTGCCTGGGCGGACGCCGTCGTGGATCGGGTCCGCGCACGTGTGGTCGGGCAGGCTGGCCGTGCTGGTGAGTGTGCCGGTCGCGGTGCACTGTCTGTACGCCTTGGGTTTTCAGCACTACGACGCCCGGGTGCTCTGGCATTCGCTGCTCGGCTGCTTCTTCTATGGCGCGTTCGTCGCCAAGATGCTGTTGCTCACTCGAAAGGGGTTGCCCGGCTGGGTGATTCCGGCGGCGGGTGGGCTGGTGCTGACCGGGCTCACCGGACTCTGGCTCACCTCGTCGCTGTGGTTCTTCCAGCACAACGGCCTCACCTTCTGATCGGAGATCGACCCCATGACGCACGACGAAACGCTGCTCACTCGCCGCACCGTGGTCGCGGCGAGCACCGTTGCCGCCGCCGCGGCACTCACCGCGTGCACCACCTACGGCAAGGAAGACGCTGCGCCCGCGCCGAAACCGGTGCAGGCCGAGCCGCCCGGCAACGCGGCTGTCGAGGCGATCGCCAAGACAGCCGATATCCCGGTCGGCGGCGGGGTGATCGTCGGCGACACCGTGATCACCCAGCCGAGCGCGGGATCGTTCGTCGGCCTGTCCGCGGTGTGCACGCACGCGGGCTGCAAGGTCGCGACCGTCTCCGGCGGCACCATCAATTGCGCCTGCCACGGCAGCAGATACGCGCTGGACGGCACGGTGGCCGGCGGCCCGGCCCCGCGACCATTGGCCGCGAAAACTATTCGGGTGGTGGGTGATTCGGTGGTGCCGGGCTAGCCGAACTGCTCGGCCATCCGGCGGTCCATCTCCTCCGGTGAAACGTCCTCGACATGCGTGGCCACCGTCCACCGGTGACCCCACGGGTCTTCGAAGGCCCCGCTGCGGTCGCCGTAGAACTGCGTGGTCATCGGCGTCAGCTCGCGCGCGCCCGCACCGATGGCCGCGGCGAAGGCGGCGTCCGCGTCCTCGACATAGACGTAGAGGTTCACCGGCGTGCCGCCGACCCGCTTCGGGTCCCGGAAGTCGAGTTCTTCGGCCGGGTCACCGACCATCACCAGCGAATTGCCGAACATCAGCTCGCAGTGCGCGACCTTGCCGTCCGGCCCCGACATGCGCATCCGCTCCGATGCGCCGAAAACGTGCTTGTAGAAATCGATCGCGGCGGCCGCACCGTCGATCGCTAGCCCCGGCGAGACCACCGGGTATCCCTCGGGAACAGGTTTGACCTCGGACATGGCAACCTCCGGCTGAGGCGAACTGGCTGTTCCCCCGAGCCTATGCCCGGATACCGCGCGAGCAGGGCCGATCCCGTCGAATCAAGGGCCGGGGACACCCTGGAGTTTGCGCACCTGCGCCGCGGTGAGTTCGCTGAGCACCCGTTCGTCCACCGCTTCCGGCGCGGTCACCGCGATCTGCGCCAACGTGGCCCCGACCTGCACGATCGCCACCGCGGAATGCAAGGTGAGCCCTTCGCTGCTGGTCCGCACCTGGAAGGCGGTGGCGGCGTCACCGGCGCGGGGCGGGGTGAGGCCGCCGACGCGGTAGTCGATCGGGATATCGGTGGCGTCGGCGCCGGAGTAGTGGACGCACTGCCGCAGCGTCGCCTGCACCTGCGCGAACGCGGGCGCGACCGCGTCGTTCCGATAGCTGGCCGCGTCGATATCGATGCTGGAGAAGTTCGGCCCCGCGTACTGGATCGCGGCCTGCGCGAGCGCGCCCGGCCGCTGCTCCCCCAGTGGCGTGAGCACCTTCGCGCAGTCGGCCGGATCGGTCGGGGTGGTCTGCGCGCCGGTCGGCGCGTCGGCCCGCGGGGGCAACGCGGTGAAATCGCGGGGCAGATCGGTGCCGGTGAGCAGCTGCCGATAGAGCCGATCGGCGTCGGTGGCCGGTGGACTCTGTACCGGCGCGGCGGTCGCGGCCGGGCCGAGCGGCGGCAGATCCGGTCCAGCCGGCGGCGCGGACGAGGACGAGGACCCGCACGCGGAGACGAACGCGGTGGTCGCCGCGGCCAGCATCAGGCCGCGGCCACGGGTCATTCCGTCCACGACACCTGCGTGTCGATCGTCTGCTGCAGCACGCTTTCGCTGCGCGGATCGTGATAGGCCTGGTGCCCGCCGACCGTGATCGACCCGGCCACCGGCAGCGGCAAGCCGAGATCGACGGTGATGGTGCCGGTGCCCTGCATGACGTAGTCCTGGATGTCGAGCTTGCCCGCGTCGTTGGGCAGGTTCCACACCTTCGACTTCGGCTGCTGGGTGACGTCCAATTCGATGGTCAGCCGGTCGCCTTCGCGTTTGGTCAGCGTGGCGGTGGTGATCTGTTCGAGGATGACCCCACCGGTCACCTCTTGGCGCACCGTCCACACCGCACCCTCACCGACCGGCTGATCGGGGAACGCGATCGAACGGTAGACCGCTTGATAGAAGGCCTGTTCCAGCGCGGCCCTGGCCGGGTTCGAGGTTTCCGGCGCGGGCTCGAGCCGCAGCGCGGTGATCGCGCCGAGATCGCTCAGATCGAAACCGGCGTGCGACCCGTCGGTCTTCGTCAACGCCTTGGCCAGCGTCGGATCGGGGGTGGTGACGGCGCCGAGCGTGAGATCGATGCCGTCCGCGTCGGTTTTCGCGGTCATCGGGATCGACAACGCGGGCGTGGAGAAGTCCCGCGCGTCCTGATCGTTGATCTGTTGCTCGATCCGGTGCGAGGTATGCAGTGTCACCTGCTGCACGGTGCCCGCCGGATAGTCGGGACGCAGCAGCGAGCGCGGCTCCGCGCCGGGCGACACGACGGTGGTGATCGCGGCCGGAATGGGCACGGTCACTTCTTTTCCGTAGCCGAGCGGCTCGGTGCTGTCGGCCTCCGAGCGCGACTGAGCCCCGTCGCTGCAGCCGGTTCCGAACGTGGTCAGGCCGACCGCGAGCACTATGAGCAGCACACCCGAGCGCGCACGCCTGGGAATGTGGGGGGAAGACAACACCGTCACGAGCATCAGGGTACGACCGCTTCCTGAGTGTCAGCTGGGACTTGCGGGTGACCACCGCACAAGGTGTCGCGTCGCTCGAGCGATGATGGTGGGTGTGAGTGATGACCGGCCGCCCGAGGAGAACCCCGCACCGACCGCTGAGGGAGCGGCGGCTGCCACGCCATCCGCACCGTCCACGACACCCCCTGGCCCGGGCGGAACACCACCGGACACACCGGCGCGCCCACCGCAGCGGTTACGCACTCTGCTGATCATCGCCGCGGTACTGCTCGCCCTGGATCTGCTCACCAAGAGCATCGTGGTGGCGAACCTGAAGCCGGGCGAGCCGGTCTCGATCATCGGCGATTTCGCCAGGTTCAGCCTGGTCCGCAATCCCGGCGCGGCGTTCTCCATGGCGACGGGCATGACCTGGCTGCTCACCCTGGTCGCGACGGCCGTGGTGATCGGCGTGATCCGGATCGGGCGCACACTGCGCTCGCTGTGGTGGGCCATCGGTCTCGGCATGGTGCTGGGCGGCGCGCTCGGCAACCTGGTGGACCGGTTGTTCCGGGCGCCGGGACCGTTGCAGGGACACGTGGTCGACTTCATCGCGATCGGCTGGTGGCCGGTGTTCAACGTGGCGGACTCCTCGATCGTGTGCGGCGCGATCCTGCTGGTGGTGCTGACCGTGTTCGGATTCGAGCCGAACGGCACCCGGACCGGACGCGACACCACCGAGGACAGTGCCGTCGAGCCCGCGGCACCGAGCAAGACCGGCACCGAAGGGAACACGGCATGAGGGAAACACGCACCATGCCCGTGCCCGACGGGCTCGACGGGATGCGGGTCGACGCGGGACTGTCCCGGCTGCTCGGCCTGTCCCGCACCGCGGTCGCCGCGCTCGCCGAAGAAGGCAGCGTGCAGCTCGACGGGATCGCGGCCGGCAAGTCCGATCGGCTCGCCGCGGGCGCCTGGCTCGAGGTGGTGTTCCCGGAACCCAAGCGGGAACTGAAGATCGAGGCCGCGCCGGTCGAAGGCATGCGCATCCTCTACGCGGACGACGACATCGTCGCGGTGGACAAGCCGGTCGGCGTCGCGGCGCACACCGGCGTCGGCTGGACCGGGCCGACCGTGATCGGCGGCCTCGCCGCGGCGGGCTATCGCATCTCCACCTCCGGCGCGCACGAACGGCAGGGCATCGTGCACCGGCTCGACGTCGGCACCTCCGGGGTGATGGTGGTCGCGCAGTCCGAGCACGCGTACACGGTGCTCAAGCGGGCGTTCAAGCAGCGCACCATCGAGAAGCGGTATCACGCACTGGTGCAGGGACATCCGGACCCGAGCAGCGGCACCATCGACGCGCCGATCGGCCGCGCCCGGGGCAACGACTGGAAGTTCGCGGTCACCGCCGACGGCCGCCCCAGCATCACGCACTACGACACCATCGAGGCCTTCCAGGCCGCCAGCCTGCTCGACATCCATCTGGAAACCGGTCGCACCCACCAGATCCGGGTGCATTTCTCGGCGATCCGGCACCCCTGCTGCGGTGACCTCACCTACGGGGCGGACCCGCGCCTGGCCGAACGGCTCGGCCTGGAACGGCAATGGCTGCATGCCCGTTCGCTCGGCTTCCACCATCCGGCCGACGGCCGCTGGCTGGAGATCACCAGCGAATACCCCGACGATCTGAAGAACGCCGTGGACGTCCTGCGCAATGCGTGACCGGCGGTCGCCGGACTCACAGCCGTCGGACTCCAGTGGGGCGCAAGCCGATTCCGCTCCGGCGGCGCGAACCGGTACGCGGCGCGGCTCGCTGCGCCGGGGCCTGCTCTTCGGTGCCGTGGTCGTTGTCGTCGTCGGTCTCGTCGTGCTGCTGGGTGTGCTGAACCCGCCACGCGAGGCGGGCGTCTTCACCGATCGGCTCGGACCAGAGCGTGGCGAACAGGTCGCCGATTACCTTGCCCGGGCGCGGGATTCACTGCACGGCACGGACGACGGCGAGCACTGGGCCCTGGTGTCGTTCACCGAAGCCATTGCCCCCGAGCAGATCCCGCCGCACAGCGGCGGCCTCCGCATCGCCCAGGTGCTGTACCAGGTGCAGATACCACGCGTGCAGACCCCGCTCGTGGCCGTCCCGGTGCCCGCGGGCGACGCGGCGGCGGTCACTTCCGCCGAGGCCGCGGCCTGGCTGCTCCCGCGCCCCGGACCCGATGAACGATCCACTCGGATCATCGCCCTCTCGGCCGCCCGCCTCCGCGCCGGCTGCCCCTGCACCGTCGGCCTGATACTCCGCGGCCCCCTCGACCGCCTTCGAAACCTGGCCGTCCAGAACGGCATCCGCGCCGTGCAAGCCCTCCCCGCCGACGCCGTGGCCGGCCGCTTCGCCGTCGTCCCCCTGCTCCCCGACCAACTCGACACCGCCCTCCCCGGCCCCGACGACGGCCCGGTGCCGGACCGCTAGTCGCACTGCCTTTCAGTGCCGAGAGAGCCAGTCGGCGATATCCGCGATGACGGTGGGGTCGACATGCTGGGGCGGTTCGTAGTCGGCGGGCGTGGAAGGTCCCACGCCGGGGAAGAACATGTGGTTGTCGGCAGGGTAGGTACGAATCGTGACGTCGGTGCGCGCACCGAGACCCGCGCGCCAGCGGGCCAGATCGTCGTCGATCGTGACCTGATAGTCGCGTTCGCCCTGCAGGAGGAGCATCGGCAGGGACAGCGCGGCCGCCGCGCCGACCTGGTCGTACTCGCGCATGTCCAGCCAGTAGGCCCCGCCCATACCGAACGGCAGCGTCGCGGCAGGTGTCGCCGGGGACAGGTCGGGTCCGTCCACCACTGCGGCAGCGCGCGTGAAGGTTTCGACCAGCGCCTCGGCCGCCGCACTCGGCGCGGCAGCGGCCAGATGCCGAACCACCCGCACCGAAGCACGATGCATCGGTTCGGCATCGGCCGCGAGTAGCACCAGGCCCGCGACGGCGGGCGCGGCGGCCGCGACGCGCGGTGCGAGCTTGCCGCCCATGCTGTGCCCGACCACGAAAACCCGCGAGGGGTCGACCTTCGCCGTCGCACGCAACAGATCCATCGCGGCCACGGCGTGTGGCACGTACTCGTCGGCCGCGGTGAAACCGGGGTCCGAGGTCACCTCCGGGTGGGTGTGGGTGACCTTGTCGAACCGCGCCACCGCGACGCCGCGGCTCGCCAACCCCCAGGCGAGATCCTTGAGCGGCTTGTTCGGCCCGAATGTGCAGTCACGATCGAACGGACCACCACCGCCGAGCAGCACGACCCCGGCGCACGGTCCTGGACCCGAGGGCACGGTCATCGTGCCGGGCACCGCGTACTCACCCCCGCCGACCGTGATGTCGTGCTCATCGAACCGGCCGGGGTCGGCGTATTCGGGTGCGGACCAGACGACTTCTTCTTCCGTTCTCATGTTTGAGAACGTTATCAGATATGAGAACATCGAGTCCATGGATTCCGCCGAACTGCTGGCTCACCCCGTCCGTCTGCGTATCGTGCACGCCCTGCGCGGCGAGCGGGTGCTGACGACCGCACAGTTGTGCGAGCGGCTGCCCGATGTCTCCAAGGCGACGGTGTACCGGCACGTCGATCTACTCGCCGGTGGCGGAATCCTGGAAGTCGCCGAGACGCAACGGATTCGGGGCGTGCTCGAGCGGCACTACCGGCTGCGCGGCGATCGCGCGGTGATCGACGAAGACGCCGCCGCGGCCCTGTCCACCGCGGACCACCGCCGTGTCTTCGCGATCGCCATGACCACCCTGCTCGCCGAGTTCAACGCCTATCTCGACCGCGACGACGCCGATCCCGCCGGCGACCTCGTGGGCTACCGCCAGCACGCGATCTGGTTGAGCGACAACGAAGTCCGAGACCTCATCGGTGCGCTGCGCACCGCCATCGTGCCGGTCCTGGGCAACGAGCCCTCCCCGCAGCGTGCGCGATATCTCTTGAGCCCCATCCTCTTCCCCGTCGAGGAGCCGCCGCGGGAGTGACTCGATCGGCGCGTGCCGCCGACACTCGGGCAGGCCTCTGCCGGGATGAGTCAACCCCGTGTCATCCCGGCAGAGGCCTGATTTCACCGCGGTGCGGCCATGGGGCACCGCGGTGGCTCGGTGCGACTCCGGCGCGGGCCGGAGTCGCGCGGATTCGGTCAGTCCGGTAGGCGCACAACGCCGTCCAGGTAACGGCGGCAGCGGCCGGTCAGCAGCACGCGGTCGCCGACGAGCTCGCAGCGCAGGCTGCCGCCGCGCCGGGACAGCTGGCGGGCGGTGAGCTCGGTGCGGCCGAGTTCGGTCGCCCACAGCGGAACCAGTTGCGCGTGCGCCGATCCGGTGACCGGGTCCTCGGACACGCCGACACCGGGTGCGAAGAAACGCGAGACGAAGTCGGTGTCCGCGCCGCGCGCGGTGACGATCGCGCCGCGCGCCAACGGCGGGAACGCGGTGAAAATCGGTTCGGCGTCGCGGACTTCCTGTTCGGTGGCCACCACGATCACCTCGTCCGCGCCGGTGAACGCGCGCACCGGGCGCACGCCGAGCGCGGCGACGAGCACGACGTCGGGTTGCACCTCGGCCGCGGGCACGGCGGGCAGATCGAGCACGAATTCGTCGTCGTCGGTGCGGTCTACATGCAGCCAGCCGCTGCGGGTGAAGAAGCTCACCCGATCGGCGCCCGGATGCATATCCTCCAAAATCTGTGCGGCACTGGCCACCGTGGCGTGCCCGCACATGTCCACCTCCACCGCCGGGGTGAACCAGCGCAGGTGGAACGCGGGCCACTCCCCCGGCGGGCCGCCCGCGTCGGGCGGTAATTCCGCGGTGTAGAAGGCGGTTTCGGCGAGGTTGTTCTCCTCGGCCAGGTGTTGCAGCAACGTGTCCGGGAGCCATGACGGGAGCGGCATCACCGCGGCTGGGTTGCCCGAGAACGGTGCGTCCGCGAACGCGTCGATCTGGTGCAGCAGTACCTCCATAATGGGAGAAGGTACTCCAACACTGAATACGCGCCTCGCACAAGGCTTCTCGCGGCGCGCCGGGTCAGATGTCCAGTTTGTCAGGCTCCTGCACTATTTGCGGTCGGAAACAGTTCCCGTTTGTCGCCGAGCAGCGCCGCGCTCACCCACCAGGCCACCTCGACGAGCACGATTCCGACGGCGCCGCAAATGAATGCGGCCGTGGTGAGCGCGACGTTCGACGGGTCGAGCTTGAAGAAGTCCCGGGTGAACGGCACCGTGAACAAGAACACATACGCCGCGATCGAGGCGCCGATCAGCACCACCTTCCACCACACGTACGGCCGGGCCACAATGGCCAGCACCCACACCGCGATCATGATCAGCGTGATCAACGCGGTGGTACCCGCCTGCTCCTTCTGCTGCTCGGTGGCCTCCGGGCCCGCATAGGCGATCAGGTAGGCCACGAAGGTGGCCACACCGATCACCACGCCCGACGGGATGGCCAATCGCATGACGCGCCGGACGAATCCGCTGCGGGCGCGCTCGTTGTTCGGTGCCAGCGAGAGGATGAAGGCCGGGATGCCGATGGTGAACCAGGCCGCGATGGTGACGTGGCGTGGCAGGAACGGATAGCCGATCGGGTCGTAACCGAAGATCTGCGAACCGACGCCCGCGAGGCCGATCAGGAACGCGAGCAGCACCGAGTAGACGGTCTTGGTGAGGAACAGGTTCGAGACCCGCTCGATATTGCCGATCACCCGGCGGCCCTCGCCCACCACGTACGGCAGGGTGGCGAACTTGTTGTCCAGCAAGACGATCTGCGCCACCGCACGGGTGGCCGGGCTGCCCGCGCCCATCGCCACGCCGATATCGGAATCCTTCAGCGCGAGCACATCGTTCACGCCGTCGCCGGTCATCGCGACGGTGTGCCCGCGCGACTGCAACGCAGCCACCATGGCGCGCTTCTGGTCCGGGCGGACCCGGCCGAAGGTGGTCTTGTCCTCCAGCACGTCGGCGAGTTGGTCACGGTCGTCGGGCAATTCGCGCGCGTCCACGGCGTGATCGCCGCCGGGCAGATCGAGCGAGGAGGCGACCGCGCCGACCGAGACGGCGTTGTCGCCGGAGATCACCTTGATCGACACGTTCTGGTCGGCGAAGTATTCGAGCGTTTCCTTGGCGTCGGGCCGGACCCGCTGCTCCAGCACGACCAGCGCCGCGGGCCGCACGGTGCCCGGCGCGTCCGGGGCGTCCACCGGACGGTCGCTGCGCGCGAGCAGCAGGATGCGCAACCCCGAAGACCCGAGTTCCTCTGCCACCCTGGCGTCTTCGGAGGCCGGGTCGAGCAGTACGTCGGGCGCGCCGAGCAGCCAGTCGCCGTGTTCGCCGTAGGAGCAGCCGCTCCACTTCTTGGCCGAGGAGAACGGGGCGACGGCGGTGCGCTGCCAACCCGGCCCGTCCGGCAGCGCCTCCGCGATGGCCTGCACGCTCGCGTTCGGGCGCGGATCGTCGGCCGCCAGCGCGGCCAGCGCCTGCCGGACGTCGTTGTCCGCGAACGAGTCCAGCGTCTTGATCTCCGACAGGCGCATGCCGTTCTCGGTCAGTGTGCCGGTCTTGTCCGCGCACACCACGTCCACCCGGGCCAGACCCTCGATCGCGGGCAGCTCCTGCACCAGGCATTTGCGCCGGCCCAGCCGCACCACGCCGACCGCGAACGCGACCGAGGTCATCAGCACCAGCCCCTCGGGCACCATCGGCACCAGCGCCGCGACCATGCCGGTCACCGCGGGCCGCCACGATTCCTTGCTGGAGACCAGCTGGTTGTAGATGCTGAGCGCGCCCGCCGGGATCAGCAGGTAGGTGATCACCTTGAGGATCGTGTCGATACCGCTGCGCAGCTCCGACTTCACCAGGGTGAACTTGCTGGCCTCGTCGGCCAGCTTCGCCGCGTACGCGTCCTTGCCGACCTTCGTCGCGCGGTAGCAGCCGGAGCCGGACACCACGTAGCTGCCGGACATCACCTGGTCGCCGATCTGCTTGTCGATCGGGTCCGCCTCGCCGGTGAGCAGCGATTCATCGACCTCCAGCAGCGAGGTCTCGGCCACCTCGCCGTCCACCACGATCTGGTCGCCGGGACCCAGCTCGATCAGATCGTCGAGCACCACCTCGCGCGGGGCCACCTCGACCGCCTTGCCGTCGCGGCGCACGGTCGGCTTGGCCTGGCTGACGATGGCCAACTGATCCAGGGTGCGCTTGGCGCGGACCTCCTGGATGATGCCGACCGCGCTGTTCGCGACGATCAACAGGCCGAACATGCCGTCGATGATCGAGCCGGTGGACAGCACCAGAATGAACAGCACGCCGAGGATGGCGTTGATCCGGGTGAAGACATTGGCCCGGATGATGTCGCGCACCGAACGACTGGCCCGATCGGGCACGTCGTTGGTGAGCCCGTCGCGGCGACGTTGCTCGACCTCCGCCGCGGTCAGTCCGGTGGCACGCGATGCCTGCACGGTAGTCGACATGACCGCAAGGCTACGTGAGAAGTAGCGTCGCAAGCGTGCAGCGGAACCGGTCTATCCCTGGTGTTGCGTTCGGTACGAGCGCCTTTTTCCTCTGGGGTCTGTTCCCCGCGTTCTTCGGGTTGCTGGCGTTCGCCGGTGCCGCGGAGGTGGTCGCGCAGCGCATTCTGTGGACGCTGGTGGTGGTGCTCGCGGTACTGGCGGCGACCGGGCGGCTCGGGCAGCTGCGCGGGATCGACGGGCGGACCTGGCGGCTGGCCGCCCTGGCCTCGGCGGCGATCGCGGTGAACTGGGGCGTGTACGTCTACGGGGTGATCTCCGGGCACGTCGTGGAGTGCGCGCTGGGCTACTTCATCAACCCTCTGGTCACCGTCGCGTTCGGCGTGGTGATCTTCCGCGAGCGGCTGGCGCCCGCACAGTGGGTCGCGCTCGGGCTCGGGGCCACAGCGGTGGCCGTGCTGACCGTCGACTACGGCAGGCCGCCGGTGATCGCGCTCATCCTGGCCTGTTCGTTCGCGACGTACGGTCTGGTCAAGAAGGTGATCCCGTTGGACGCGCTACGCGGGATCGCCGCCGAGGGGGTGGTGGCCGCGCCGTTCGCGCTGGCCTTCGTGATCGTGCTCGCGATGCTCGGCCGCAGCGAATTCGCCTCCGGCCCCGGGCATACCGCACTGATGCTGGCCACCGGACCGGTCACCCTGGTGCCGCTACTGCTGTTTTCGGTTGCCGCGCAGCGAGTTCCGCTGTCCACCATGGGCCTGCTCCAATACCTCACGCCCGCCCTGCAGATGGCCTGGGGCGTCGCCGTCGCGCACGAGCCGATGCCCGCCTCCCGCTGGGCCGGTTTCGCCCTCATCTGGACCGCCCTGGCCGTCTTCACCACCCACGCCCTGCTCCGCGCCCGCCGCACCCGGCACGCCGCCCGCCGAGACGACCCTGCCCCCAGCAGCAAGGCCGACTCCGAAGCCTGAGGCGTGAATCCACGTCCCGGTGGGTGACGAAGACGTCCTGACCGCCGGTTACCAGGCGGTGTTGATGTGGCCTGGGGTCCAGGTGCCCCAGCGGCGGGTCTCGTCGACCGTCACCTTCGCGGGCTGGGCGTTGGCGTCCAAGGGGAGGTACTGCTCGATCGAGCCCCAGTCACGATCCCAGTCGTTGTTCAGGTAGGTGGGCAGGGCGCGGGCGGAGAAGAGGAGCTGGGTCCAGCCGAGCGGACCGCCACCGTCGTGCGCCTGCCAGAGGTTGGTGATGGTGGCGCCGTTGCGGTCCGGCAGGATCCGATACACCGGGAGTTCGGCGACGCCCGCATAGGTGGGCGCCAGGTTCTGGCAGGGGAAGTTCATGCCGACCTCCCAGTCCAGCAGGACCGGCGTCTGCGAACCCACCACGGCCGTCATGGTTTTCAGCTGCGGCACCCGCGGCGGGGTCACCGCCAGCCACTGGTCCTTGCCGAGATCCTTGTCACTGGCGACGATCCGGACGACGTCGGCGTCCGCGGGCAGCCGGTCGAACGGGACCCGCACATTGCGCCACGACGGGGACGGCCCGATATCGATCGGATCGACACTGCCCAGGGTGACCGCCGTGCCGTCGGCCGCGGACCGCCCGTACTCGACGCGCAGCTCCTGACCGGGGTGCACGATGCCGTCGCTGTCCACGTGCCGGATCCGGCCCGCCACCGAGATCGCGATGATCGGACCGCGACTTCCGCTGCTGTCCTGCGGAAGTCGATACCAGCCGCTGGTCAGCTCGGCGGGCACCTGCGCGCCGTCGCGGTAGCTGCCCAGCACCGGAATGGCCGCCGGATCCAGACCGAACGGCAGCGGGACATTGCTGCCGTTGATCCCGGCGCCCGAGGTACCGGTCTCCGAGCCCGGCGATTTCGACCCCGCCTTCGGATCGGCGGTATCGCCGGAATCGGCGCTGGTGACGGAATTCGCTTTGCCCGTGGTGGATTCGACCTCGTCGGAGGTGAGGTCGGTCGCCACCCCGTTCGGGGTGAAACCGGTGGTCTGCGGGCTGGCCAGCGCCGTCGCGGCCGAACCGGTCAGCGGGCTGAGCACCGATGCGTTGGGATCGGTCTCGATCAGCACCTGATCGGCCAGGCCGCAGCCGCCGGAAACCGCCGAGGACAGGTTCGATTGCGCGAGCGAATACGACGGATATTGCGCAACAGCGGCTTTCGCGAACGACAGCACCTCGAACAGCACCATGGCCGCCGCGATCACGGCGAGCAGGGGCACGCGTGCGATCCGCCCGGGCAGCGAGCCCGGGCGCGGCGCGGTTTCCGGGCGAATGTGGAACCACGCCGCGAGCACCAGCGCGAGCACCGAAAGCCCCGCGGCAAAGCTCGACAGGCCGAAGCCCGCGAGAGTCGGCGGCTTGTCCCACCACGGGATGCCCCACGCCGAGACATACCAATAGCCGTTCGCACCGACGAAAGTCAGCGCCAGCGCGAAGAAGATCGCGGCGGCGAACAGCGCCCGGTTCCGTAGCGGACGCATGACCCGCGGGCTGATCGCGACCGCGGTGAGCGCCGCGACGCAGGCGGCCAGGCCGGCGAAGACGCCGAACTGGTGGGTCCACTTCGTCGGCGAGAACATCAGGAACACCATCGCCGCGAAGGTGATGCCGATGAGCCTGCGCGACGGACCGACCGCGGTGCCCGGGATGTGCCCGCCCCGGCGCAGCATCGTGACCACGCACGCGACCAGACCGAGCAGCAGCACGAACATGCCGAACCGCCGGGTCAGCCAGCCGTCGGCATTGATCTGCAGCAGGTACTGGTAGCGCAGGAACTCGAAGAACCAGGACTCGCCGGGGCCGATCCGGCCGTGCACGTAGAACATCTCGCGGGCACCGGCCAGTGTCCGGTCCGCGAAGACGACGGTCAGCACCACCACGCCGGCCGCCAGCCCGGGCAGCAGCAGCGCGAGATAACCGGACTTCTTCGCCCGCTGCACCAGCACCGCGGTCATCGTGCGCGCGCCGGCCGCGAGCGCGCCGAGGCAGATCAATCCGGACGGCGCGGCGGTCAGGGTGAACGCCGCGACGATGATCGCCAGGGCGTACGGCAGCAGCCTGCGGGTCGCGACGGCCCGCTCGACCGACGCCCAGGTGAGGATCACGCCAAGGGCCACAAAGGGTTCCGCGCGCAAGCCGTTGTTGTAGGGCATCCAGAACGCGAGGAACACCAGCGCGCTGGTCCAGACCACGATTCGGTTGTCGCGCAGCGCGACGCCCAGGCGCGGCAGGATCTCGCGGCTGATCACCCACCAGGCGAGGACACCGACGAGCAAGGTGGGCAACCGAACCCAGGGACTCACCGACGACACCCGGGCCAGCAGCGAGATCATGTCGGTGTAGGGCGTATAGAACGGCCCCTCGTCGACGCTGAACCAGCGGTAGTAGTTCGACATGAAGCCCGAACTCTGCGAGGCGCGGGCCATGCCGAGGATGTAGCCGTCGTCGGAAGTGTTGGCGCCGATGAAGTGCCACACCAGCAGCGTGGCGAACACCAGGTAGTCCGGCGGCCGCAGCCGCCACCACCGGGTGGGCAGGAAGCGTCGCGACGCGCGGCCGTCGTTGCTGTCCAAGCGGTACAGCGCGATCAGGGCAACCACCGTGGCCAACGCCGCCAGCCCGATCGCGATGCGCTTCACGACGGTCGGCGAGGACGAAAACCGGGAATCCACTTGGACATTCACGTGCAGGCCGGCCGGCGCCGCACCGGTCAGCTCGCTGAACACGCCCACCACCTGCGGGCGGATATCGCCGCCGAACTCCTTGCCCGCATCGGCGAGGCCCTGCACCGACACGGTGGTCCGCTGCGTGTTCATCTCGATCGCGAGCGCACAGGACCCGTTGCGGACCGCGCTCAGCGACGACGACCACAGCAGCATGTTGCGCGAGACCACGTCCACCCGGCCCGGCCGGTCCGCGGTGTCCGCGACGACCTTGACGACGAAGCCGTAGCGTTCCAGATCCGGGGACTGCCGCGGAATCGTCGACAGCACAACGCCGCCCGTGTCGGCGAGCGCGTCGAAGGCGGCGCACGGGATCTCGGCGGACAGGTCCATCGGCGCGTAGGTGATCAGCGGCGCGGTCACCGAGGTCACCGCCGCGGCCTGCGGCCACGACACACTCGCCTGATCCTGTTGCACCGGAAGAAAAGGCAGCGACACCGCGGCGAGCACCGCGATGAGACCGCTGACGATCGCGAGCAACCGCAGGCGCCGGGCGCCGTTCGTGCTGCGCGGTTCTTGCTGGTCTCCATGCTGTGCCGGGGGTCGAGGAGATTCGCGCACAGCGTCAGAGACAGTCACGACGGTGCATGCTAGCGCGAAAACATCGGACGACACAGAGTGCCAGGTACATGCGTCCGAATCGCGTGCGCGGCGGTTGGCATCCCACCGCGCCGCGGCCGGCCATGCGGAGCCGACCGCGACGGCCGCGGTACTAGCTGCAGGCCACGGACTGCTGACCGAGGTTGGTCAGCATGGCGCAGGCCCACGCCTTCTGGATTTTCCACTTGCCGTTCTCCGCGACAAATGGCACGTCGACAATATTCTCCTGGCCATTGAGGACGACCTTGGCCTTGGCGTTGACGCTGTCGCCGAAGGCTGTCACATCGGTTACCTCGACATTGACATTGGCGCCCTTGGCCGCCTCGGCGAGACGGTTCGGCAGTTCCGGGTCGGCCTCCGCGCCCTGCACGCCGTCCAGCTTCTCCGCGTTCGGCACCGACGGGTCGAGCGCCCGCTGCAACTGGGCGTTCAACTCGACTGGCGTCGGGACCGGCGGCAGGTTCGCGCTCGCCGTCGCCGACGCCTTGGCGCTGGTCGAGGTCTTGGCGGCCGGCTTGCTGTCCTTGTCGTCGCTGCACGCGGTCATGCCGAGCGCCGCGACGACAGCCAAACCGGCGATCGCGATGCGTCCAGTCTTACGAAGCTTCAACTGCTCGTCCTTTGCGTTCGAGTAGGTCCGTGTCATGTTCCACCGATGGCAGCCTCCACCCGAACCGGCGGCGCTGCACGAGCTCCCAGGCTACCGGCACCGCGGAGCACCGCGTGGATCCACACGGGACGGACTGATGTCGTCGGCAGCGAACGTACGCGTCACGCTCGGCGATGTCGAGCCGTTCACCGCCGATCTCACTGCAGACTGCGCAACGGATCGGCTCTGGTCAGATCCGCGTCATCCGCGGCGAAGGTGCGGGCCGGACCGGGACCGGTGGACCGGGTCTCGAACCGCACGGTCACCACGCCGTAGCCGCCGCCCTGCACCCAGCCGTGACCGTACTCGGGATGCTCGACGTCCATGCCGCGATGCCAGATCGGCACCGACAGCGTGGGCTCGGCGGTCGCGATATCGGGCAGCAGCTGCGCCGGGACGAGTCCGGTCGCCGCGGGCGCCGGGCCGTCCGCGGTCCAGCCCTCGTCCTCGGCGGCCGTGCTGTGCTCGGCGATGGGCGCCTGATCCAGTTCGGGGAACAACGATTCCTGCCGCACCGTGGACAGCCCGCCGTAGCCCACCCCGACCAGCCGGATCGGGCCGAGTTCGGCCGGATCGATCGCCGAGCGCTGTGCCGCGGTGGACAGCGTGGTGAGATCCTCGGTGGCATACGGCAGGGTGAACGAGCGGGTCACGATGCTCATATCGGACTTCTTCAGCTTGAGCACCACGGTGCGGGCCGCCCGCCCGTCCTTGCCCAGCCTGCGGTGCGCGGCCGCCGCCATCGCCTCGATCGCGGGGCGCAGCTGGGCGAGCGTGACGATATCGGTCTCGTAGGTGGTCTCGGCGCTGATCTGTTTGGCCTCGGCCCGCTCCGCGACCGGCCGGTCGTCGACCCCGCGGGCCAGCCGGTGCAGCGCCGCGCCGACGCTGCCGCCGAGGATCGACACCGCCTCCGATTCCGGCAGCGCGGCGAACGCGCCGACCGTCTCGATACCGAGCGAACGCAGCTTGTGCTCGGCGACCGGGCCGATCCCCCACAGTTTGCGGACCGGCAGCGCGGCCAGCATCTGCTGCTGCTCGTCCGGCGAAACCACCCGGATCCCATCGGGTTTGGCGAGGCCGGAGGCGATCTTGGCGAGCTGTTTGCCGGTGCCCGCGCCCACCGACGCGGTGAGCCCGGTGCGTTCGCGCACCGCCGCGCGCAACTGCTCGCAGAACTCGTGCACCTGCGCCACCGTGGCGCCGGTCAGTTCGGCGGGCTCCCCGAAGGCCTCGTCGAACGAGAGCGTCTCCAGCACCGGGATGCGACTGCGCAGGGTGTCGAACACCTGCCCGCTCAGCACGCCGTACACCGCGCCGCGCGGCGGCACCACCACCGCGGTGACGCCGACCAGCCTGCGCGCCTGATGCATCGGCATCGCGGAGCGCGCGCCGTAGACCCGTGCCTCGTAGCTGGCGCCCGCGACCACGCCGCGCCCGCCCGTGCCGCCGACGAGCACCGGCCTGCCGCGCAACGTGGGACGGGTCAGCTGCTCGACCGAGGCGAAGAACGCGTCCATATCGATGTGCAGCACCCACCGCCGAGCGGTACTGAGCGCGTCGGCGCGCTCGGGCGGATGCTGTGCGCTCACCGGGGTTTCGCCGAAGGTTTCCTCGCCTCGGGTATCCCGGCGGCCAGCACCGCCGCGCACATCGCCCTGGCGCGCAGGGCCAGCGGCTCGAGTTGCTCGGGAATCTGTGTGGCCGTCGCCTTGTCCGTACTCACGACTCGGAATCTACGCGCGCCCACCGACAACTCCGGGCAGGCGCCGACGCTGTGGGGTCACTGTGCGCTAGCCATTAGTTTCCTGTAGAGATCCGTGTGCGGACCCGGACCGCTCCCGGACGCGCGGCAACCGATTCTCGAGCCTGTGACCTGCACATATGCCGCCGAGTTCGGGGCACTACACGGTCTCGGTGAACATTCGGCGAAGCGCGGGGACCGCCGTTGCCACACCGCGTGATGTGTGATGATCGGACCCATGAAGATCCGCAAGGCCGTCATCCCGGCCGCCGGTATCGGTTCCCGGCTCCTCCCGCTGACCAAGGCCATCCCGAAGGAGATGCTGCCGGTCGGCGACAAGCCGGTCATCGAGCACACGGTCCGCGAGCTGGTCTCCTCCGGCATCACCGACATCACCATCGTGGTCAGCAGCGGAAAGTCGCTGATCCAGGACCACTTCCGGCCGAACCCGGCCCTGGTGGCGCAGCTACGCGCGGACGGCAAGACCGCCTACGCGGACGCGGTCGAAGAGGTCGGCGAGCTGTCCCGGCTCGGCCATATCACCTACCTGGATCAGCACGGTCCGTACGGCAACGGCACCCCGGTGCTCAACGCGGCCCGCAATCTCGGCGACGAGCCGATGCTGGTGCTGTGGCCGGACGACGTGTTCGTCGCCGATGTGCCGCGCGCCCAGCAGCTGATCAACGCCTACGAGCAGACCGGCGCGCCGGTGCTCGCCCTGATGCCGATGGACCCGACCGAATCGCAGCGCTACGGCGTCCCGGTGGTCGCCGACGACCAGGGTCACGGGTTGCTGCGCATCACCGGCCTGCGCGAGAAGCCCAAGCCCGAGGACGCGCCGTCCAACTACGCCGCGATCGGCGGCTACGTGGTGACCCCCGGCGTCATCGAGGAACTGCGCACCCAGACCCGCGCCTGGTACGAACACCGCACCGGCGAGGTCTATCTCACCGACGCGATCAACGTGCACGCCGCCGACAACCCCGTCTACGGCCAGGTCATCCGCGGCCGCTGGTACGACACCGGCAACCCGGCCGACTATCTCGTCGCCCAGTTCGCCTCCGCACTGGCCAACCCCCAGTACGGACCCCTACTGCGCACCCTCGCCGAGGACACCGCGAGCTAGTCCCCGCGGCCGTGCGCATCCGCGGTTCGCGGATGCGCACACCGGGCAGCGCCGAGCCGGGTCAGAAGCGGCGGATGGCGTAGATGTCGAATTGGCGCAGCGGGCTGAGGCCTACGGGCACGCCCCAGTCGTAGGCGTTGAAGATCTGGCCGAAGCCGGCGTAGATGCCGACGTGGGAGCCGTCGGTGTTGAGGACGACCACGTCGCCCGGCGAGAGGGCGAAGAACGGGACGGGTGCGCCGGCTCGGGCCTGCTCCCAGGTGGTCCGGGGGATGTTGACGCCGACCTGGCGGAACGCCCACTGCACGAGGCCGGAGCAGTCCCAGGTGAACGGGCCGGTGCCACCCCATTCGTAGGGCTTGCCGGTCTGCGAGACCGCGGCGGCCAGCGCACCTACCCCGTGCGAGCTGGGCAGCGGGATCGCCGCGGAGCCGGAAGCCGAGAGGGATTCGGCGCTACCGGTGGCGCTACCGGTGTCCGACCAGCCGGGGCCGGCCAGGATCAGGGTCGCGGCGGTCGCCAGGAGAAATCCGACAGCGATGCGGCGCAAGGGTTTTCTGTTCACGTGCTCGTCCCTTCCGGCGACCCGGCGGGCGGGCCACCATCCGGCGGTCCCGGTCGACGCCAGGTCGAGCAGCGCCATCCAGCAGGAGCCGCAGCCGCCGCACCGGACCCCGGCGCAGCGCGTTTCAGGTAGGACAATCCACGAACTCACTGCCGTCCCAGAAGTAGCTCTCCGCAACAGCAGCACCATCATCGATTCTGCCGCGAGGCCTGGACCTGCGATGACAGTTCAGCAAATCTACAGTATGTGATCTACATCACGCTGTAGCGACACGCCTTACCGGTCCTCCGACTCGGCCAGAGCCGCCCGCACCAACCCCGTCGCCGCCCAGCACATCGTCTCGGTGGCCGCTGCCGGATCCAGGCCACAGGTGTCGCGGGTGGAGACGAGCGCCTCGACACCGAACACCAGCGTCACCGCGTGCACCAGCCGCTCCATCCGCTCGGGCGAGAGCCGGTCCGACAGCGGGGCCAATGCCGTGCGCGCCATCTCCAGCCGGGTCACGCCGCGGACCGGAACCCGTTCCGCCTCAGGCACATCCACCTGGTTGAACCAGCGATCCAGGGTCGCGCGCAGCACCCCGCGCCACACCACCTCGTTCTCGAACTGGAACCCGCTGACCTCGCGCACCACCCGCTCGATGCGGGCCTCGGCGTCGTCGGGCAGCTCCTCGAAGAAGTCCGGGTAGCGCCCGAGGAAGCCGGCCTGCCGGGTGGCCATGTCCGACCACAGCGACTGCGGATTCGGGAAATACCGATACGCAGTCGCGGTCGATACCTTCGCCGCCTCGGCGACCTCGGCGATCGAGGGCGAGTGGCCGTTGCGCGCGAGTTCCAGCGCGGCCTCGAGCAGCGCCTCGCGGGTGCGCATCTTCTGATTCTTCGCGCGGTCGCTCTTGAGAATCTCATCTCGCCGTGAGAAAGTCATCTCACTACGATAGCAGATTCTCACTTTCTGGAGGGCACGGGCATGACACGTGAAGAGATGGATGAGCTGTTCGAGCGGCATTGCGCGGCCGAGGCCGCGAACGACGTCGACGCGATCATGGACACGCTCGCCGCGGACGTCGAGCACGACGCGGTCGGCGATCCGCAGGGCATCCTGCGCGAACCGGCGGCGATCGCCGAGCGCTACCGGGCGCTGTTCGCCGCGATCAAGGAAGACAAGATGGAAAGCGTCCACCGCTACTACGGCGAGGACTTCTTCGTCGACGAATCCCATTGGTACGGCAGGGCCACCGGTGAGTTCATGGGCATCCCCGGCGGCAACCGGGCCATCGATTTCCGGATCCTGCACGTCTGCGAGATCCGCGGCGACAAGATCAGCCGGGAGAACGTCTGGCTGGACATGGCCGCGATCATGCAGCAGCTGATGGCGCCCGCCTGATGGGCGCGTACAAGGCGGTCACGACCCACTACGAACGTCGCGACGAGCGCCACGACGAGCAGACCTACCCGGTCTCCCCGCTCGACAACCACGCCCCCGTGCCACTGCGCCGCCCGGGCCGCGGCGCGAAGGGCCGCGCCGGACAGCACCGGACGAGCTGACTGCACGGCAGGACAGGACGGTGCCGGTCCTGTCCTGCCGCGATGACCGGCTCAGGCCTTGGCGACCTGAGCGCGTACGCCGCCGACGAGGTCGGCGGCCGTGGCGCCCGCGTCACCGAAAGCCAGTGTGGTGGCAAGGATTTCACCGGCGATCAGGTCGCGATGGGTTTGCGCCCAGGCCTTGCGCTCGGCCGGGACCTCGAGCACCACCGTGATCCGGTCGTACACGTCCAGGCCGGCCGACTTCCTGGTCTCCTGCAGGTCGCGGATGAGGTCGCGGGCCCAGCCCTCGGCCTCCAGCTCCTCGGTGACCACCGAGTTCAGCACCACCAGGCCCGCGTTGCCGGGCAGCGCGGCGGTGGACTCGGGCTCGGCGGCGACCAGTCGTTGCGTGTATTCCTCCGGGAGCAGCGCGATTCCGGCGGCGGTGACGACACCGTCGGCGGACTCGGACCATTCGCCCGCCTTCACCGCCTTGATCACCGTCTGCACGTCCTTGCCCAGCCGCGGGCCCGCGGCCCGGGCGTTCACGACCAGTTCGAAGCGACCGTGCACAGCGACGTCGGTGGTCAGATCCACCTTCTTCACGTTGACCTCGTCGGCGATGATGTCCGCGTACGGCGTCAGCCGCTCGGCGTCGGCGGCCGCGATGGTCACCTCGGCCAGCGGCAGCCGCACCCGCAGGTTCTGCGCCTTGCGCAGACTCAGCACGGTGGAGCACACCACCCGCACCTCGTCCATCGCGGCGACCAGCTCGGGGTCGCTCGCCAGCTCGCCTTCCTTCGGCCAGTCCGCCAGGTGCACCGACTCGCCGCCGGTGAGCCCACGCCAGATCACCTCGCTGATCAGCGGCAGCAGCGGCGCGGCCAGCCGGGTGACCACCTCCAGCACCGTGTGCAGGGTGTCCACCGCATCCGCGTCCTCGCTCCAGAACCGCGAACGCGACCGGCGCACATACCAATTGGTGAGCGCGTCGGCAAAGCCGCGCAACTCCTCGCAGGCGCCCGCGATGTCGTAGGCCTCGAGCGCCTCGGTCATCACGTCGCGGGTCTGTGCCAGCTTCGCCAGGATGTAGCGATCCAGCACATGCGGGGAATCGGTGCGCCACATGCCCGGCTTCGAGGCGTAGAGCTGCAGGAAGGTCCACGCGTTCCACAGCGGCCGCAGCGCATGGCTGACGCCCTCGCGGATGCCGCGTTCGGTGACGATGAGGTTGCCGCCGCGCAGGATCGGCGAGCTCATCAGGAACCAGCGCATCGCGTCCGAGCCGTCGCGGTCGAACACCTCGTTGACGTTCGGGTAGTTGCCCTTCGACTTGCTCATCTTCAAGCCGTCGTCACCGAGCACGATGCCGTGCGCGGCAACGGTTTTGAAGGCGTGGCTGTCGAAGAGCGCGGTGGCGAGCACGTGCAGCGTGTAGAACCAGCCGCGGGTCTGCCCGTTGTACTCGACGATGAAGTCACCCGGGAAGTGGCTGTCGAACCACTCCTTGTTCTCGAACGGATAGTGCACCTGGGCGAACGGCATCGAGCCCGACTCGAACCAGCAGTCGAGTACCTCCGGCACCCGGCGCATGGTCGACTTACCGGTCGGGTCATCGGGATTCGGCCGGGTGAGCTCGTCGATCATCGGCCGGTGCAGGTCGGCCGGGCGCACGCCGAAGTCGCGCTCCAGCTCGTCCAGCGAGCCGTAGACGTCCATCCGCGGATAGGCCGGGTCGTCGGACATCCAGACCGGAATCGGGCTGCCCCAGTAGCGATTGCGGCTGATGTTCCAGTCCCGCGCGCCCTCGAGCCACTTACCGAACTGGCCGTCCCTGATGTGCTCGGGCACCCAGGTGATCTGCTTGTTCAGCTCGACCATCCGGTCACGGAACTTGGTGACCGCGACGAACCAGGACGGCACCGCCATGTAGATCAGCGGCTGCCCGGAGCGCCAGCTGTGCGGGTAGGAGTGCTCGATGGTCTCGTGCCGCAACAGCTTTCCGGCGGCCTTGAGGTCCTTGATGATCACCGGGTTGGCGTCGAACACCATCAGGCCCTCGTACGGCGGCACCATCGAGGTGAACTTGCCGCCCGGGTCGAGCGGTTGCACGATCTCGATGCCGTTGGCGGTGGCGACATCCATGTCCTCCTCACCGAAAGCCGGTGCGAGGTGCACGATTCCGGTGCCGGAGTCGGTGGTCACGTAGTCCGCGCTGAGCACCCGGTGCGCGTGCGGGTGGCCGAGGAAGAAGTCGAACGGCGGCGCGTAGGACAGGCCGACCAGCGCGGCGCCGTCGTACTCGCCGAGTACCTCGGGCGCATCGCCGAATTCGCGGCTGTAGTGCGACACGCGTTCGGCCGCCAGCAGATAGCGCTTGCCGTCGGCGGCGCGCAGGTGCACGTAGCGGACGTCGGGGTGCACCGCGATCGCGAGGTTCGACGGCAGCGTCCACGGCGTCGTGGTCCAGATCAACGCGTTCACGCCGTCGAGCGCGTGCAGCGGATGGTCGGCGGGCACGCGCAGCACCATGTCGACGGTGACCGCCGGATCCTGGCGCATCTTGTACGCGTCGTCGAGGCGGGTCTCCTGATTCGACAGCGGCGTCTGCTCGTACCAGCTGTAGGGCAGCACCCGGAAGCCCTGGTAGATCAGGCCCTTCTCGTGCAATGACCGGAACGCCCACATGACCGACTCCATGAAGTCGAGATCGAGGGTCTTGTAGTCGTTGTCGAAGTCGACCCAGCGCGCCTGGCGGGTGACGTAGTCGCGCCATTCACCGGTGTAGCGCAGCACCGACGATTTGCAGGCGGCGTTGAATTCGGCCAGACTCATTGCGTCGATCTGTGATTTGTCCGTGATACCGAGCTGCTTTTCCGCCTCGATTTCCGCGGGCAATCCGTGACAGTCCCAGCCGAAACGGCGATCGACGCGCTTGCCGCGCATCGTCTGGAAACGCGGGATCAAGTCTTTGACGTATCCGGTGAGCAAATGCCCGTAATGTGGCAGACCGTTGGCAAAGGGCGGGCCATCGTAGAAGACGAACTCCGCGGCCGGCGCGGAACCCGAAGTCGCTGCCCCGGAACGGTTTTCGATGCTCGCGCGGAAGGTGTCGGCGGCCGCCCATGCGTCTAGCACGCGGCGTTCCATCTCGGGGAACGAAGACCCGGCGACACCGAGGTCGACGCGGGGGTACGCACTGTTGCTGGAAGTTTGGTCCGCCATCGCGGATACGTCTCCTCGTGCCTTGTCGTTGGCACGGGGACGATGCCGACGCCAGGTGCGTCGATACCGCGGTACCACCCCGCTTGCCCGGCGGCGAACTGCCGGACCTCTCGTTGTGAGCTGTGACGGGCTCACCCGTTCGGTTCTACTGAGCGCGGCTGCCGCGGCGGCGTGCGCTGTTCTTCCGAAGGCTCCCCGGTGATGACCGGATCCACACCATATTCATGTTTGATTCTAGCCAGTACGGTCAAACCCTTGGACGGCGCTCCCTCACCGTTTGGCGTGGCGCCCGGGAGGCGGAGGCGAATCTCCGTCCGGCCGCCGCATAGACAGGGCACTGACCAGCAGCAGCACCGCGCCGAGTACACACACCAGGATGCAGCCCCACGCCCAGATCACCGATCCGGTGGTCAGCGCGGTGACCAGTAGTGCGAATCCGACAGCGGCAAGGACAAGCGTCAAGACGAGCATGGTGACCCCCAAGGCATGCCGGGTGGCGCGTGCTCAGTATGAGCGGCTTACTTGCCACCCTTGGCAAACGTGGCCGGCTGCAGGTTGTTGGCGGTGTTGGCGTCCGCGAACGCCTCACCACCGTCGACCGGCACCGCCGAACCGCGGTTCTCCAGCTCCTCGAGCTGCGATTCCAGGTAGGACTTCAGCCGCACCCGGTACTCCCGCTCGAAGGTCTTGAGCTGTTCGATCCGGCTCTCCAGCACGCTGCGCTGCTGGGTGATGGTCGCCATGATCTCGGTGTGCTTGCGCTCGGCGTCGGCCTGCAGGGCGTCGGCCTTCTCCTTGGCCTGGCGCAGCTGGTTGTCCGAGCGCGACTGCGCGTCCGACAGCATCGCGTCGGCCTTCTGGCGGGCATCGGCGATCATGCCCTCGGAGCGGGTGCGGGCGTCACCGACGAGACGCTCGGAGTTTGCCCGGGCGTTCGACAGGAGGTTCTCCGCCTCCACCTTGGCGTCACTGGTGAGCCGGTCGGCCATTTCCTGCGCGAGGCTGAGCACCTTGGCGGCCTGCAGGTTCGCGTCCGCACCGGGCGCGTCCTTCGGCGGGGCGGGCGCGGGCATCGGCGCGGGCGGCGCCACCTGCACCGGCGGTTTGATCGGCTCGGGCGGCGGCGGGGCCTGCTGCACAGGCGCTTTCACGTTGGCCGGAACCGCGGGGCCGCGATTCTTCTTGGCATCAGCCAGTTCTGCGTCGAGTTCGGCGACCCGCTGGCGCAGATCGGCGTTCTCCTCGATCAGACGCGAGAGTTCCTGCTCGACGAGATCCAGGAAGGCGTCGACCTCATCCTCGTTGTAGCCGCGCTTCCCGATCGGCGGTTTGCTGAACGCGACGTTGTGCACATCGGCTGGAGTCAGCGGCATGGAAGGATCCCTTCACGCGTCTTTTGGAGATCTAGCAGATCTAGCAAGCTACTTCACGGCCCATTCTGTCACACCGGGGCTACCGGTTGCCCGAGCCTGCCCACGATCGACATCAAGATGAAGACGATGAAAAGCAGGACCATAATCGACAGATCCAGGCGAATTCCTCCCAGTGACACCGGTGGTATCAACCGCCTCAGGAGTTTCACCGGAGGGTCGGTGATCGTGAAGATCACCTCGAGGATGATGACCACGACACCGGTCGGACGCCAGTCCCGAGCGAAGCTACGGATGAACTCCACGATCACCCGGCTGATCAGCAACAGCCAGAAGATGAACAGTACGAAGTACAGCACCGCGAACAAGGCCACGACTTCACTCTGCCGCAAAATCCGCTTTGCGCAAAATGACCGCGCCGCACCGCATGCGACCGGTCTGCATCACCCCCCAGATCACGACCTTATTTCTGGTTGTAGAAGCCGGTTTCGGCGATGCGACGGCGTTCTTCGGCTGATACGTCCACGTCCGCCGGTGAGAGGAGGAACACCTTGGTCGCGACCTTGTCGAATGAGCCACGCAGCGCGAACGCGAGTCCGGCGGCGAAGTCCACCAGTCGCTTGGCGTCGGCGTTGCTGAGGTCCACCAGGTCCATGATCACCGGGTTGCCCTCACGGAAGCGCTCACCGATGATGCGGGCCTCGCTGTAGTCGCGCGGGCGCAGCGTCGTGATCTTGGACAAGGGACCTCCGTCCTCGAAGATCCCCGGCCTGCGCGCGGGAGCCGGCTCGGGGCGCACGCGCTCCTCCAGCCGCCGCTCTTCGGCCTCGGGATCGACGGCGAGCGCACCACGGGTGGCACCGCGCAGCGACGGCGCGCTACCGCCCGCGCGGAACCGGCCGGACGACGGCGCGGTCTCGATCCGGGTGGGACGCCGCGGCGCCTCGTAACGGTCCTCGCCGTAGGGCTCGTCGGCGTAGTCGTCGCGCCGGGATACCGGGTATCCGGCCTTGTACGGCGACTTGTAGGCGGGCTCCGGATAGCCGGGCTCGTCCCGATCGAATCCGTCGGCACCGTAATGCTCTGCGCCGTAACGGTCTTCGGCATAGCGATCAGCGCCGTAGGCACCGCGGTCGGCGTAGTCACGGGGCCGGGGCCTGCGCGCACCGCGGTCGTCGGCGACCCGGGGAGCACGATCGTCGACATAGTCGTCTTCGTAATCCTCGAGTGGAACCATGCCGAAGTAAGCCTTGAACTTGTGCAGCGTGCTCATGACTGCGCCTCGCTGACGCTCGGCTCCGTCACGAGCACGCTCGTGGCTGCGGTCATCGAGCGCTCGCTGCGCTCCCGCAGGACGTCCCCGCGCAGGCGCGGCGGCGTCGTGACCACGATGGCTGCGTCGATTACTCGCTCGCTGCGCTCGCTCATTTTGGTCGACCTTCCTTCGGCCCCGGTGGCGGCCGGGTGTTGAAGTCTTGCTCAGCCCTCGTCGGTCCCAGCATATGTGTCGAATGTGACTGATGAGGTTTCTTTGCTACGCCGAGGTTATCGGTCGAGCGCCCATCAAGGCGGTACCGACACGCACAACCGTCGAGCCGTGTTCGATAGCGGATTCCAGATCGCCGGACATTCCGGCGGAAAGTTCTGTCGCGCCGGGATGCTCGGCGAGTAGCAGGGTGTGCAAAGTCGCAAGGCGTGCAAATGCCGCATCAGACTCCGCCCCCAATGGCGGAATGGCCATCAGACCGGACAGTCGTAATCCGGGAGAGGCCGCGATGTGCGCGGCCAGGCGGGTCAATTCCGCCGGCGCGACACCACCGCGCGACGGGTCTTCGTCCAGGCTCACCTGCAGTAGGACGCGTACCGGCGCGCTGCGCTCCCCCGCGTCCAGCGCGGCCCGCGCGCCGGTATCCAGAGCGGTTGCCAGGCGTTCGCTGTCCACCGAGTGCACGGTATGTGCCCAGCGCGCCACGACCCGCGCCTTGTTGCGTTGCAGGCGTCCTATCATGTGCCACTGCACATCCGAGAGGTCTTCGTCACCTATGTGCTCGCGGAGTGCCGAAACCTTGGCGGTGGCCTCCTGTTCGCGCGACTCGCCGAACTCGCGGCGGCCGAGCCGGTGCAGGATCGCGATATCGGCGACCGGAAAGAATTTCGTCACGGGGAGTAGACGCACCGAGTCCGGCGCGCGCCCCGTCGCGAGACAGGCGGCGTCGATGCGCTGCAGCAGCCCGGCCAGGTTCGTCGCCAGTTCCGCGGTGCGCTCGTCCACTTGCGCCGCAACGGATTCCGCGGACATCAGTGCACCTCCGACCAGATCACGCTGCCCAGCCGCCCGGTGGGGGCGCCGCGCCGGTGGCTGAACAGGGTGTGGTCCTCGATGGTGCAGCGCGGGTCGACCGCGACCGCGCCGACCCCGGCTTCGGTGAGCTGCCTGCGGATTCCGGCGCGCAGGTCGAGCGCCGGCGTGCCGCGCACCGTGGTGGTGGCGCTGCCGGGCAGATGCGCCTCGACATCGGCGCGCATCGCGGCGGGCACCTCGTACTGCCGCCCCGAGGCCGCCGGCCCCAGGAACGCGCCGATCCGCTCCACCTGCGCACCCAGTGACAGCATTGCGTCGAGCACCCTCGGCACGATGCCGATCCGCGCGCCGATCCGCCCCGCGTGCACGGCAGCGAGCACACCGGCCTCGTCGTCGGACAGCAGGATGGGCACGCAGTCGGCGGTGAGCACCACCAGGGCGAGCCCGGGCACGTTCGTCACGAGCGCGTCGGTCGCGGGCACCGGCTCGGCCCGTGGGCCATCGATGATTTCGACATTGCGGCTGTGGATCTGCTCCATCCAGACCAGCCGATCCGGCGTGAGCCCGATGCCCGCGGCGAGCCGATCCCGGTTCCGCCGCACCGTCGCCGGATCGTCCCCGACGTGATCGCCGAGATTGAACGACTCGTACGGCGGCGCGGAAAAGCCACCGGCCCGAGTCGTGGTCACCCGTCGAACAGTCAGTGTCGGCGCAGAAGTCATGCACTCGAGCCTAGTCGTCACCCCTTAACGACTCCCGAATGCTTTCTAAGGGAGCAGGCCCACTGTCACGCCCGAACCCGCACGCCGCGCGCAGACCGCCACGCCGCGCGCGAAATCGCCGACGAACACGCGCGCATCACAAGAGAAGGCGCGCGGCCCGCGAAAAGGCGCGCATCCCGCGAACACGCGCGCATCGCGCGAACACGCGCGCGCCGATCAGGCTGCGGTCGCGCGAACCACAGAGCGTCCGCACATCGCACAGGGTGTCTGTTATGCGATGTGCGGACGCTCTGTGCCGCGCGGTGGCGTAAGCGGTTGGGCTAGCGGCGCATGAAGGACGGGACGTCGACATCGTCGTCGTCATCGTCGGGGGGCTCGATGTGCGCGCGCGGGTTGTTGGCGACCGTGGGTTCGGCCAGCCGGGCGCGTTCGGAGTCGCGGTAGCTCGGCACGGCGCCGCGGGTCGAGGCGCTCGCGCCGGCGGCCGCGGTGTCGGTGCTGCGGGCGGCGACCTCGGTGCTGCGGTTCTGGCCGATCTCGCCGGAGCGGGCCGAGCCGATGGTGCTGCGTCCGGTGGTGTCGAAGGTCCGCCGGGCCGGTCCGCCGCCGTCGAAGCCCGCGGCGATCACGGTGACGCGCACCTCGTCGCCGAGCGAATCGTCGATCACCGTGCCGAAGATGATGTTGGCCTCGATGTGCGCGGCTTCCTGCACCAGCGAGGCCGCCTCGTTGATCTCGAACAGGCCGAGGTCCGAGCCGCCCGCGATCGACAGCAGCACGCCGTGCGCGCCGTCCATCGACGCCTCGAGCAGCGGCGAATTGATCGCGGACTCGGCCGCTTTCACCGAACGGCCCTCACCGCGGGCGGAGCCGATGCCCATCAGTGCGCTGCCCGCCCCCGACATCACGCTCTTGACGTCGGCGAAGTCGACGTTGATCAGGCCCGGCGTGGTGATCAGGTCGGTGATGCCCTGCACACCGTTGAGCAGCACCTCGTCGGCCGAGCGGAACGCGTCCATCAGGCTGACCGCGGCGTCGCCGAGCTGGAGCAGCCGGTCGTTCGGGATCACGATGAGCGTGTCGCAGGATTCGCGCAGCTGGTTGATGCCGACCTCGGCCTGGTTGCCGCGCCGCTTGCCCTCGAACGAGAACGGGCGGGTGACCACGCCGATGGTCAGCGCGCCGAGCTTGCGGGCGATCTGGGCGACGACCGGCGCACCGCCGGTGCCGGTGC
Organism: Nocardia brasiliensis NBRC 14402; assembly: GCF_000308475.2. GTDB lineage: Bacteria > Actinomycetota > Actinomycetes > Mycobacteriales > Mycobacteriaceae > Nocardia > Nocardia brasiliensis. The sequence continues at coordinate 314,515 of NZ_BAFT02000038.1, forward strand.
CACCGCCCTCACCCGCCGTCACGAAGACCATGTCGGCGCCCTTGAGCACCTCTTCGATCTCGTCCTTGTGGTCCTCGGCCGCCTTGCGACCGACCTCGGGGTCGGCGCCTGCCCCGAGACCGCGGGTGAGTTCCCGGCCGACGTCGAGCTTGACGTCGGCATCACTCATCAGCAGAGCCTGCGCGTCGGTATTGACCGCGATGAACTCGACACCTTTGAGACCCTGTTCGATCATCCGGTTGACGGCATTCACACCGCCGCCGCCGATACCGACGACCTTGATCACGGCAAGGTAGTTGTGCGGGGGCGTCATGGGCTCTCGCCTTCCTTCGATCTAAAGCCTGTCGTTTTCGGATTCGAGACACTCCGCCGGTTTCGCCTGAGCGGCTGTACTCCGCGAACCGCCGCTCGGGCAAACCCTAAAGCTGAACCATAGGGTTAGCGTTATGTCAAGTATCCGACTGCTGCGGAACGCTATTCGCCGCCGCCGCAAACCGCGCGCAGGCGCGCCGAAACGAGACACAGAATCTTGTGTGATCCCTCTCGTTTCGCCGACCCACACGAAGTATGGTGAACGGTTGCCCCCCGGCGCCCCGCCCGCCGGCCTGTACAAGCGCGGCGGCGTGAGCGCCCGGCCCGGAGGCAGCAGCTCGCAGATCCACCAGGGGACCGCGAGCGCCGCCCGTCGAATACGGCAATTCGACGCGGGCGCAATGGGTATCGATCACTTTACCGTGACCAGATTAGGACTCGAAACATCGAACACCGTTCCGGGGCGGGTCAGCAGCGGCAGTACGACCGCCGACTTGCGCTCGGCGTCGTTCATCCCGCCCCAGAGTACCGTGCGCCCATCCTTCAGATTCAGGGAAATATCTGAAATGGACCGTGCCACAACCTGGTCCACCTGAATGCCCAGCGCAGGCGGCAACACGGTGAGTACCGCGACCGCGGCCTCGGTGACCGGGTCGTCGCTCGCGGGATGATCGGTGATCAACTCGGGCACCCCGATCGGCGCCGGTTCGATCGCGAATTCCACGCTCTCCGCGTCCAACAGGTGCGCGCCCTGCGGACTCTCGAAAAACAACACCGGAACCCGCTCGACGACGGTCACTTTCACCGTCGACGGAAAAACCCGCTGCACCCGGGCCGTGCGCACCTTGGGAATACCGGCCACCCGCCGCGCGATCTCGGTGGTATCGATGCGCAACATCGAGCGCCCCGACGGAATTTCGAGAAGTTCGCGCACCTGTTGTTCGGGCACCGCGACCGCGCCGTCGATCTTGACGGTGCGCACCGAGAGCACCGGGGTGAACCACGCGACGGCCGCGACGATCGCAAGGACGCACACGCCCAGCAATCCCCACCACCACAAGCGCCGGACCCCGTCCGCACCGAACAGCGCACCGGCCGAACGCGCCGCGGCGAATCCGCGCCGGGGCTCGCCGTCGCGCCTGCTACCACGCCTGGCCATCACGACTCCGCTCCGCCGGGCCGCCGGTGCGTGCGCGGCCGCTTCGTCTCGGCGCTCATCGCCCGTACTGGGGCCGCGCCCGTAAACCGTCCAGGATCTGACTGCCGAGCATCGTCACATCACCCGCGCCCATGGTGATCACCACGTCGCCGGGCAGCGCGAGCCGGGCGACCTGCCTGCCCACCCGCGACATATCGGGTTGGTAGTGCACGGGTTTGGTGACCGACTGGGCCACCAGCGCGCCGTTCACCCCGGGCAGCGGTTTCTCGCGCGCGCCGTACACATCGAGCACGACCACCTCGTCGGCGAGGCTGAGCGCGGTGCCGAACTCCGCGGCGAACGTCGCGGTGCGGCTGTACAGATGCGGCTGGAACACCACGATGACGCGCCCCTGCCGCGACCGGGCGCCGTCGCGGGCCTCCTGCTGGACCAGTTCGGCGGCGGCGCCGAGCACCGCGCGCACCTCGGTCGGGTGGTGGGCGTAATCGTCGAAGACGCGCACGCCGTTCTCCCGGCCCGCGAACTGGAATCGCCGGTGCACACCGCCGAAACCCTCCAGGCCCTGGACGATCTCGTCCACGTCGGCCCCCGCGGCGCGGGCCGCGAGCAGCGCGGCGAGCGCGTTCAAGGCCATATGCCTGCCCGGCACCGACAACCGCAGGGTGCGCGGCGCGGCCTCGTCGGCGAGCTGGAACTGGGCGATACCGCCGACGTCGCGCGGCTCCCAGCTGTGCAGCCGCACCCCGACCGGCACCGGCGCGTCGGCGAGTTCGCCGGAGCCGTAACCGAGTACCTGCACGTTCTTCTCGGCCAGGCGCGCGCCGACCCGCTCGGCCAGCGCGAACGAACCGGGATCGTCCAGGCAGACGACGAGCAACCCGCCCGCGCTCAGCCGGTCGGCGAAGTCGTCGAAGACCTGTACGTAGGCCTCGTCGGTGCCGAAGAAGTCCAGGTGATCGGATTCGATGTTGGTGACCACCGCGACGTCCGGCTCGTATTGCAGCAGCGACCCGTCGCTCTCGTCGGCCTCGGCGACGAAGATGTCCCCGGTGCCGTGGTGGGCGTTGGTGCCCGCCTCGTTCAACTCCCCGCCCACCGCGAAGGACGGATCGAAGCCGCAGTGCTGCAGCGACACGATGAGCATCGAGGTGGTGGAGGTCTTGCCGTGGGTACCCGACACCAGCAGCGTGCGATGCCCCTGCATCAGCGAGGCGAGCACGGCCGGGCGCAGCAGCACCGGGATCTCGCGCCGATTGGCTTCCACCAATTCGGGATTGGTCTTCGGGATGGCCGCATAGGTGGTGACCACCACGGTCGGGCCGCCGGGCAGCAGGTCCAGCGCGCTGGCGTCGTGCCCGATGCGCACCTGCGCGCCGCGTGCCCGCAGCGCGAGCACCCCGCGGCTCTCCTTGGCGTCCGACCCGGACACCGCGCCGCCGCGGGACAACAGGATCCGCGCGATACCGGACATCCCGGCACCGCCGATGCCGACCATGTGCACCCGTTCGAGCGCGGGCGGCAAGGCCGAAAGGTCCTCGTCGGTCATCCGGCGACCCCCAGCACGATGCGCGCCACCTCGTCGGCGGCGTCGCGGTGCCCGGCACCGGCGGCGGCACGGCCCATCTCGATCAGCCGTGCGGGGTCCATGAGCAGCGGAATCACCTCGTCGATCACGTATTTCGGCGTCAGCTCCGAATCGGGGACAACTCTGCCACCGCCCTGCCGGACCACCGGTCCGGCGTTGAGCTCCTGCTCACCGTTGCCGTGCGGCAGTGGCACATAGAACGCGGGCAGCCCGACCGCCGACACCTCGGCGACGGTCATCGCGCCCGACCGGCAGACCACCGCGTCGGCGGCGGCGTAGGCGAGGTCCATCCGGGAAAGATACGGCACCGCGACATAGCGCGCCGCACCGTCGCCGGCCGCGACCTCGAGCGTGTTCTTGGGGCCGTGCGCGTGCAGTACCGAGATACCGGCCGCGGCCAGTTGCGTCGCGGCGCCGGACACCGCGTCGTTCAGGCTCACCGCGCCCTGCGAGCCGCCGAACACCAGCAGCACCGGTCCCTCGGCGGGCAGCCCGAAATGCGCCCGGGCCTCGGCGCGCAACGCGGCGCGATCCAGCGTGGTGATGGCCGCGCGCACCGGGATGCCGACGACCTGTGCCCCGGCCAGCCCGGAATCCGGCACGGCCGCGAGCACGCGGCGCGCGCGCCGCGCGCCGACCTTGTTCGCGATACCGGCCTTGGCGTTGGCCTCGTGCACCACCACCGGCACCGCACGCCGGCGGCGCAACAGCCCCGGTCCGGCGGCCAGGTACGCGGGCAGCGCGACGTAGCCGCCGAACCCGACGATCACATCCGCCTCGACCCGATCGATCACCGCTCGGGCCTGCGCCACCGAGGCGCGCACCCGGCCGGGCAACCGCAGCAGATCGGTGGTCGGCTTGCGGGGCAACGGAACCGGCGGGATCAGCTCGAGCGGATAACCGCGTTCGGGGATCAGGCGGGTTTCCAGGCCGCGTTCGGTACCGAGCGCCGTCACCCGGATCGAATCGTCGAGCCGTCGCAGCGCGTCCGCCACCGCCAGCGCCGGCTCGATGTGGCCCGCCGTGCCGCCGCCGGCGACGATTACCGAGATCACCTAGATCTTCCCCGTTCTCTTGCGTGGTTGACCGGATAGCTGGGTTCCCATGCCCTGGTGGCCCGCAGCGAGCTGGTGCCGCGGCTCTCCGGCGAGCGGCGCCTGCCCAGTTCGCTCTGGCCGCGACGACCGGGCGGCAACGCCGCCTGTCTGCCCGACCGCGGCGCCTTGCCCCGCTGTGCCGACTTCGCTCTGGCGGCACTGGCCCGGGCCGGCGAGTACACCTCGGGTTTGGGCAGACGTAGCAGCCTGCTGAATCTACCGTCCTGCCCGGCGTGCAGCGCCGAAACCGCCTCGGGCTCGTGCCGGGCCGCGTTGGCGATGATGCCGAACATGAACAGGGTGATCGCCAGCGACGAACCGCCCGCCGACACCAGCGGCAGCTGCAGACCGGTCACCGGCAGCAGCCCGACCACGTAACCGATGTTGATCAGGGCCTGGCCGGTGATCCAGGTCGTCGCGGTCGCGGTGAGCAGTCGCAGGAACGGATCCACCGAGCGGCTCGCGATGCGCAGCCCGGTGTAGACGAACAGCGCGAACAGTCCGAGCACCAGGGCACAGCCGAAGAAGCCGAGTTCCTCGCCGATGATGGCGAAGATGAAGTCGTTGTGCGAGTTGGGCAGATAGCTCCACTTGGCCCGGCTCTGCCCGAGGCCCCTGCCCCAGATACCGCCGTCGGCCAGCGAGTACAGCGCTTGGCGCGCTTGGTAATTGATGCCCTGCGGGTCGTCACCGGGATTGAAGAACGCGCGCATCCGATCGGAGCGGTAGCCGGCCGAGAGCGCGAGCACCGCGGCGGCGATCATGCCGGACACCGCGATCGTGACGAACAAGCGCAGCGGCAGCCCGCCGAACCAGAGCAGCGCCGCCAGCACGATGCCGAGCGCGATCGTGGTGGACAGGTTCGGTTCCACCACGACGAGCAGGCACACCAGCAGGCCCGCGGGCACCAGCGGCATCAGGATGTCCTTGAGCGACGCGTGCTCCGAACGCCGCGACGCCAGCAGGTGCGCACCCCAGACGACCAGCGTGACCTTCACGATCTCCGACGGCTGCACCGAGAAGAAGCCGAGGTCGATCCAGCGCCGGGCGCCCTGCACCTTGGAACCGATGCCGGGGACCAGTACCAGCACCAGTCCGAGCACCGACACCACGAACAGCGGGAACGACCACTGGCGCAGCCTGCGCAACGGAATCCGCAGCGCCAGATAGAACAGCACGGCACCGATCGCCGCGAACATCGCCTGCTGGATGAACAGCGAATACGCCGAGCCCCCATCGACATACGCCTCGACGCTCGACGCCGAGAGCACCATCACTAGGCCCAGCACCGTGAGCAGCGTGGCGATGGTGACCACCAGATGGAAGGACGCGAGCGGCCGCGCGAGCCAGGCCACGAACCGGGCACCGGCCCGCGGGTCGACCCGCCGTGCGGTGTGCGTCTGATCTGCGCCGCTCACGAGCCCTCCACGGTTTCGCCGCCCTGCCGTCTCCGGGGCCGGAGCGCACGGCGCGAGGTCATAGTTGCCGCCCGACGTCACCGTCTTCCAGTGCGTGCACCGACGCCGCGAAACTGCGGCCCCGATGCGTGTAGTCGGTGAACATGTCCAACGACGCCGCGGCGGGGGCGAGCAGCACGGTGTCCCCGCGACGGGCGTACCCGGCCGCGGCCCGTACCGCCCGCGCCATCACGGCGTCGGCCTTATCGGTTCTCGACGCGTCCGCACCCATCCCTGCATCGTCTCCCGCGATCAGCTCGACGACCGGGACCTCGGGCGCGTGTCGCGCCAATGCGGCGGCGAAAACCGGCGCGTCGGCCCCGATCAGCACCACGGCGACCAGCCGATCGGCGACCTCCTCCACGAGATCCTCGATCTGGGCGCCCTTGAGCTGCCCGCCCGCGAGCCAGACCACCTGCGGGTGCGCCAGGATCGCGGTGCGCGCGGCATGCGGGTTGGTGGCCTTGGAGTCATCGATGAAGTCGACGCCGCCCACCTCGGCGACGAACGCCGAGCGATGCGGGCCGACCTTGTGCTCGATCAGACCTTCCCGGATGAACTGCGGGGCAACATCGATGGCACGGGTGAGCGCGGCGGCCGCGAGCGCGTCCGCGACGCCCGCCGGTCCCGGCGGGCTGATGTCGCCGACCTCGGCCAGGATCGCGGCCTTGGTGAACGCGCGGTCCAGCAGCTTGCCGTCGACCACGCCGAGCTCACCGTCCGCGGGTACGCCGATGCGGAAGCCGACGGTCCGGCGTGCCTTGCTGCGCCGGGCCAGCGAGGCTGCCACCGGGTCGTCGAGCCCGACCACGCCGACCCGGCCGAACAGCGCGCGTGCCTTGGCCGCGGCGTAGGCGTCGAGGCCGCCGTGCCAATCCAGATGATCCTCGGCCACATTGAGCACCACGCCCGCCTCCGGGCGCACCGAGGGCGCCCAGTGCAGCTGGAACGAGGACAGCTCGACGGCGAGCACCTGCGGACCAGGGTTGCGCCGCAAGGCATCCAGGATCGGCAGGCCGATATTCCCGCACGCGACGCTGGGGATGCCCGCGGCGCGCAGGATGGCGTGCGTCATCTGCGTGGTGGTGGTCTTGCCGTTGGTCCCGGTGATCACCAGCCACTTGCGCACCGGCCCGTAGATCCTGGCTTGATCTACCCACCAGGCGAATTCGACGTCACCCCAGACCGGCGTGCCCTCGGCGACCGCCGCGGCCAGCACCGGCGAATCGGGCCGCCAGCCCGGACTGGTGATCACCAGCGCGAACCGGCTCCAGTCGGTGGATTCGAGTTCGACGCAGGTGGCGATGTCCAGGCCGAGTCCGGCCGCCTCGGCCAGCGCCGCGGCGCCGCCGTCGGTGACCACCGGGCGCGCGCCGATATCGCGCAGCGGCTCGACCAGCGAGCGCCCCGACACACCCCAGCCCGCGACGAGAACGTCCCGGCCACGCAGGAATTCGAGCATGGGCCCTGGTGTACGCAGGGCCCGAGGAGAATGTTCGACCATCGCTAGTTCACCCGACCGCAGAGAGATATTCGCTGTAGAACAAACCGAGTCCGACCGCGGAAGCTATCGCGGCCAATAGCCAGAACCTGATGATCACCGTAGTCTCGGCCCATTTACTGAGTTCGAAGTGATGATGGAACGGCGCCATCTTGAACAACCGGTTGCGCGTGGTGCGGTACACCGCCACCTGCAGCACCACCGACAGCGTCTCGGCGACGAACAGCGCGCCGATCACGATCATCAGCAGTTCGGTGCGGGTGGTGATGGACAGCCCGGCCAGCAGGCCGCCGAGCGCCAGCGAACCGGTGTCGCCCATGAAGATCTTGGCGGGCGCGGCATTCCACCACAGGAAGCCGACGCAGGCCGCGGCGCCCGCGGCGCACACCAGCGCCAGATCGAGCGGGTCGCGCACGTTGTAGCAACCGGTCTCGGGCTTGGTCTCGCACGCGTGGTAGTACTGCCAGAACGTGATCACCACGTAGCCGCCGAGTACCAGGCTCATCGAGCCGGCCGCGAGGCCGTCCAGTCCGTCGGTGAGATTCACCGCGTTGGACCAGGCGACCACGACCAGGCAGACGAACACCAGGAACACGACGACACCCATGGTCACCGTGCTGATGTCGCGCACATAGGACAGGTGCCTGCTGGCCGGGGTGAGCCCGCTCGCCCCGCGGAACTGCAACGCCAGCACGCCGAAGACGACGGCGGAGGTCAACTGACCGAGATACTTGCCCGCGGCGGTGAGACCGAGATTGCGCTGCTTACGAATCTTGATGAAATCGTCGACGAAGCCGACGCCGCCCAGCGCGGTGGCCAAGCCGAGCACCAGCAGACCGGACGCCGACGGGCCGTCGGCGTTGTAGCCGATACCGATCAGGTGCGAGCCCAGATAACCGGCCCACATGCCGACGATGATCGCGACACCGCCCATCGTGGGCGTGCCCCGCTTCGCCTGATGACTGGCCGGGCCGTCGACCCGGATCTCCTGGCCGAAACCCTGCTTGGCGAACATCTTGATCAGCAGTGGGGTCAGCAGAATCGAGACGGCGAGCGCGATCGCCGCCGCGAACAATATCTGTCTCACGACTGTGCCTCGCTGACGCTCGGCTCCGTCGTCAGACAAAGGGTCGCTGCGCCCATGGTTCGCTCGCTACGCTCCCTCACTCCAACGCCTCCGCCTTATTGTGGTCGCGCTCGGTGTTGATCAGGTGTTCGGCGACCTCCCAGAGGCCCACCGACTTCGACGCTTTCACGAGCACCACGTCGCCGGGCTCGATTTCGTCGTCGAGCAACGCGATGGCGGCACCGATGTCGGGCACCAGGATCGACTCCTCACCCCATGAGCCTTCCATCACGGCTCCCTGGTGCATCGCGCGGGACGGCCTTCCGGACCCGACGACGACGAGCCGGTCCACGTCCAGGCGCACCGCGAGCCGCCCGATCCGGTCGTGCTCGAGCACGGATTCCTCGCCCAGCTCACCCATTTCGCCGAGCACCGCCCAGCTGCGCCGCGGGGTTTCGCCGGACCGCGACATGGTGACCAGCGCCTTGAGCGCGGCACGCACCGAGTCGGGGTTGGCGTTGTAGGAGTCGTTGACGACGGTGACCCCGTCGGTGGTGGTGCGCACGTCCATGCGCCGGGCCGACGCGGCGTGCGCACCGGACAGGGCGGCGGCGATCGCATCCAGCTCCGCACCGCATTCCAGCGCGACCGCGGTCGCGGAAAGCGCGTTGCCGACCTGATGTTCGCCGTGCACCGCCAATCGGACCGCCGCGCTGCCCGCGGCGGTGTGCAGGGTGAAACCGGCGCGCGCTTCGTCGTCGAGGCGAACGTCGGTGGCCCGGATATCGGCCCCCTCGGAGAGCCCGACCGTCACCACACGCGCGGTCGTGCGCGTGGCCATGGCGGCGACCTGCGGGTCGTCGGCGTTGAGCACGGCCAGGCCGGTCGGCGGAAGCGCCTGCACCAGTTCGCCTTTGGTCTTGGCGATGGCCTCGCGGCTGCCGAATTCCCCGAGATGGGCGGTGCCGACGTTGAGCACGACGCCGATCTGCGGCGGCGCGACCTCGGCGAGCGCGGCGATATGCCCCGGTCCGCGGGCCGACAGCTCGAGCACCAGGAACCGGGTCTCGGCGTTGGCGCGCAACGCCGTCCACGGATGCCCCAGCTCGTTGTTGAACGATCCGGGCGGGGCGACCACGGGGCCGAGCGGCGCGAGCACCGCCGCGAGCAGATCCTTGGTGGAGGTCTTGCCGGACGACCCGGTCACCCCGATCACCGTGAGACTGCCTGCCGCGGTGAGGCGTTGCACGCTCGCGCGCGCCAGGTCGGCCAGCGCGGCCAGCACCGCGGCGCCCGATCCGTCGGAATCACCGCTCAGCGCAACCGAACTCGACGGCACCGAGCCGGGGTTCGGCGCGACCACGATGGCGGGCACCCCCACCGGGCGCGCGGCGAGCACGGCGGTCGCGCCCGCGGCGATCGCCACGGCCGCGTAGTCGTGCCCGTCCACGTGCTCCCCCGGCAGGGCCAGGAACAGATCGCCGGAACCGATTCGGCGCGAATCGAATTCGACCGAACCGGTCACCCGCACCTCCGGGTCGGGTACGTCGTGCAGCGTGCCGCCCACGACCTCCGCGATCTCCCGCAGTGTCATCTCGATCATGAAACCGTCAAGTCCTCCGCGTCCGCGTGCTGCGGACTTCGCCTGTCCAGTGCGGCCGCGAGCACGTCGCGATCGTCGAAGGGGTACTTCACGCCCTGGATCTCCTGCCCTGTCTCGTGACCCTTGCCCGCGACCAGCACCACGTCGCCGGGCTGCGCCCAATTCACTGCCGCCGCAATGGCTTCGGCGCGATCACCGAGCTCGAGCACGGTACCGCGCGCGGCTTCGGGCAGTTCCAGCGCACCCGCCCGCAGCGCCGCGCGGATGCTCGCCGGGTCCTCGCTGCGCGGGTTGTCGTCGGTGATGATCAGCAGGTCGGCGTGTGCGCCCACCGCGCCCATCATCGCGCGCTTGCCCGCGTCGCGGTCGCCGCCGGCGCCGACCACCACGGCGAGCCGCCCCGGCGCGTCGGGCGCGTCGTCCGCGAGATAACCACGCAGCGTGGCGATCACCGATTCCAGCGCGGCGGGCTTGTGCGCGTAGTCGACGATCGCGAGGAAGTCCTGGCCGCGCTCCACCCGCTGCATCCGGCCCGGCACGTCGACGGTCGCCAGCGCGGGCGCGGCCACCGCGGCGTCCACACCCGCCGCCGCGCAGATCGCCACCGCGAGCAGGCCGTTGGCCACGTTGTAGCGGCCGGGCAGGCGCAGCCGCACATCGACGGTGCCGTCCGGCCCGGCCGCGGTGAACTCCTGCTCGCCGCCGTGCGCGTTGATCGCACCGTCGAGCGACCAATCGCTGGCCGCGACGTGCTCCGGCTCGGCGGGCGCGTCCGGACCGGACGCGCGCAGCTCGATGGTGGACACCGTGATCGGCGCGTCGAGTCCGTCCGCGAGCCGGCGCCCCCACTGGTCGTCGACGCAGACCACCGCGGTGCGCGCGGCGATCGGCGAACTCGGCTCGAACAGCCTGCGCTTGGCCGCGAAGTAGTCCTCGAAATCGGCGTGGAAGTCCAGATGATCCTGGGACAGATTGGTGAACGCGCCCACGGCGAACCGCACGCCGTCCACCCGGCCCAGCGCGAGCGCGTGGCTGGACACCTCCATCACCACCGCGTCCACGCCCTGCTCCACCATCAGCGCGAACATCGCGTGCAGCTGCGGCGCCTCGGGCGTGGTCAACGCGCTCGGCACGCGCCGGCCGCCGATCCGGGTCTCGATGGTACCGATCAGCGCGGTGGACCAGCCCGCGGCGGCCAAGCCCGCCTCCACCAGATACGAGGTGGTCGTCTTGCCCGAGGTACCGGTGATGCCGACGATGCGCAGCCGCTCGCACGGATTGCCGTAGACGGCCGCGGACAACTCGCCGAGCACCGCGCGCGGGTTCTCGCGCACCAGCACGGGCACCTCCAGCGCCCCGGCCAGCTCGGCGCCTGCCGCGTCGGTGAACACCGCCACCGCGCCCCGCTCGACCGCGTCGCGGGCGAACCGGGCGCCGTGCGCCCGTGCTCCCGGTAACGCGACGAACAGGTCACCGGGCAGCACCGCCCCGGAGCGCTGTTCGATGCCGGTCACAGACACCGCGTCCACCGGCCCCGCGCCGCTCGGCTGTGCCCCGGCGGCGGATGCCAACGCGGCCAGCGGCGTCACAGGGGGCTGGGCGGGCCGCAACGTACGCGGTTCACCGGACTGCACAGAAATCAGGCTCCTCTCGGCGGCGACGATCGACGTGTCAGGTTACCGGCGACCGATCACAGCGCGACAAGCACGGTCTTTACCGGAGGCATTACCCGGCTTGCAGGACAAACTTCTTGGACGGTTCCGGCGACGGCGGAATGCGGTCGCGCTGCAACGCCCAGGAGGCGATGCTGTGGAACAGCGGCGCCGCCGACTGCCCGCCGCTGCCGTCCGAACTGCGCACCGGGTCGTCGAGCATGAGGCCGACGACGTAGCGCGGATTGTCCGCCGGGGCGATGCCCGCGAAGGTGATGTAGTAGCTGTCGCTGGAATAGCAGTGGCAGCGCGGGTCCGTCTTCTGCGCCGTGCCGGTCTTGCCCGCGATCTGGTAGCCCTCGACCGCCGCCGACGCGCCGGTGCCGTTCTGGTTGGCGTTCATCGGGTCACGCTGGGTCACGGCCTGGAACATGGTGCGCAGCGTCGCCGCGGTCTGCGGGCTCACCACCCGGACGCCGTCGGGCTGCGGCTCGTCGCTGCGTTTGCCGTCCGGCCCGATCTTGGCCTTGACGATGCGCGGCGGAATCCGCACGCCGTCGTTCGCGATGGTCTGGTACATGCCGGTCATCTGCAGCGTGGTCATCGAAAGTCCCTGCCCGATGGGCAGGTTCGCGAAGGTGCCGCCGGACCACTGGTCCCGGGCGGGCACCCGCCCGCTGCTCTCGCCGGGCAGGCCGACACCGGTGCGCTGGCCGAGGCCGAAGCGGCTGAGCATGTCCGCGTACCGGTCCTCGCCGACCCGCTGGGCCAGCATCAGCGTGCCCACGTTGGACGAGCGGCCGAAGATGCCGGTGGTGGTGTACGGCGCGACCCCGTGCTCCCACGCGTCGTTGACGGTGACACCGGCCATCCGGATGCTGCCCGGAACCTGGTGCACCTCATCGGGAGTGGTCAACCCGTACTCGATCGCGGCGGACGCGGTGACGATCTTGTTCACCGAGCCGGGCTCGAACGGGGCGGTGACCGAGGGATTGCTCATCCCGGCCGAATCCCAGGTGGAGGCCGGCAATTGCGGATTGAAGGTGTTGTCGTTGGCCATGGCGAGCACCTGACCCGTCTTGGCGTCGAGCACCACCGCGGAGGCGCCCTGCGCGCCGGACATGTCCCTGGCCTGCTGCACCTGCTGCTGCACGTAGTACTGCAGATCCGAGTCGATGGTCAGCTCGACGCCGTTGCCGTTCACGGCATTCTGCTCGTCACGCCAGCTGCCCGGAATGACCGCGCCGTCGGAACCGCGGTCGTAGGTGTGCGAACCGTCGGTGCCCGCGAGCACCGAGTCCAGCGACGATTCGAGGCCGATTTGACCGTGTCCGTCCCAGCCGGTGGCGCCGATCACGTTGGCCGCCAACGACCCACCGGGATACTCGCGCGGATACTGCGCGTCCGCGCCCACCTCGGGGAATTGGGTGCGGATATCCGCGGCGATCCGCGGGTCCACCCCGCGCGCCAGGTAGACGAAATTCTCGTCACTGCGCAGCTTGGCCAGCAGATCCGCCTCCGATGGCCCGGCCTTGCCGAGCTTCTCGTGCACCGTCTTGGCGATCGCCTTCAACCGCTCGTCCGGGTCAGGAGCCTTGTCGCTCTTGGCTTTCGCGTCGGCCAGCTGCTTGCGCACCGGAACCGGCCGGAAGCTCAGCTGTTTCGCCGCGACGGTGAAGGCGAGCGATTTGCCGTTGCGATCGGTGATCGGGCCGCGCACCGCGTAATCGAGTTCGTGCATGACGCGCTGATTCGACGCCTGCGCGGAAAGGCCCGGGGCCTTGATGGTTTGGATCTGCAGGAGCTGCAACGCGACTACGCCGAGGGCGAGCAGCATCGCGATCCGG